>CAWDSI010000013.1:0-180030 GCA_963804915.1 uncultured Acidobacteriota bacterium | reverse complement strand
TCTATCGGTTGCGGCGGCTCCAAAAAAAACCGCCGCCCCGAAGGGCGGCGGTCACCGAAGGGACTTATGGGTTCGAGACGACTACTGGCAGACGGCGTCCGTGATGAAGACGTCTCCGCCGCCGGTCGATCCGCTGGTGTAGGCACGCGGAAGACGAAGAGGTCGCCCGCGTTCATGGCCACAGCGTCGGTGTCGTTGCAGAACGTCGTGACCGAATTGATCGTGCACGAGAGGGCCGTGTTGGCGAGCGCCGCGAGCGTGGCGCCTTTGCGGAGCGTGAAGGTCGCGTTGACGCCCGCGTCCAGTCCGGCGCTGACCTTGGCCGCGATCGTCGTCATCGTGCAAGGCACCGGGATGACGCCGACGACGTTCATGGTCTGGCCGCTGGCTTCGTCGGAGTGGATCGGGCTGAAGTAGGCCGTCCCACCCCCGTTGACGAAGTCGAAGTCGTGCGACGCGGCGAACACCATGCCCTTGCCAGAGCCTTGGGGACCCGGAACGCCCTGCGGACCAGGGTTGCCCTGCGGACCCGGGTTGCCCTGCGCACCGGGGTTGCCCTGCGCACCGGGAGTGCCCTGCGGACCCGGGTCGCCCTGCACACCCTGCACGCCCTGCACACCCTGATCTCCCTGAGGACCCTGGTCTCCGGTGTCGCCCTTCTGGGCGATGAGCGCCCACTCGGCGCTGGAGTCGGGCTGGTTGCCCGTGTTGTCGTCGGCCAGCGACACGTAGCTCGATCCACCGAAGGTCACGACCTGGAGCGCGGCGTAAGTGGTGCCGCCGGCCCAGTCACCCGGGAAGCTCATCGAAAGCCCCTGCGCACCCTGATCACCCTGGGGGCCCTGCGGACCCAGCGGGCCGATGGGGCCCTGAGGACCGAGGTCGCCCTGCGGACCCTGGGGGCCCTGGACACCCTGCGGTCCCTGAGCACCCGTCGCGCCGGTGGTGCCCTGCGGACCCTGCGCGCCCTGCGGACCCTGCGCGCCGTCGGTGCCGTTGTCACCTCTCTGCGCGAGGAGTGCCCACTCCGACGGGCTCGTGTCGGGCTGGTTGCCCGTATTTCCGTCGACCAGTGAGACCCACGCCGAGCCGTTGTAGGTCACCCAATCGAGCGTGGCGTACGAATCGCCGCCAGCCCAGGCGCCGGTATAGGTCAACGAAAGTCCCTGCGGACCCTGCGTTCCCTGAGGACCGAGGTCGCCCTGAGTACCCTGCGGACCCTGCGCGCCCTGGACACCCTGGGGACCTTGCGCACCCTGAATGCCCTGCTGTCCCTGCGGACCTTCGGGGCCCTGAGGACCCTGCGGGACCGTCGACGCCACCGTGAGCGTGTTCCCGTTCGGCGTGATCGAGATGTTGTCGCCCGGAGTGATGACGACGTCGCCGGCCAGGGTGTTGATGCTCGTGACGAGGTCGCCGCCGTAGTAGCCGTTGATGTCGATGATGAGATCGGCCTGGGCGCCCGAGACGAAGACGGTGATGCCGCCGTTCGTGCCAAGCGGAACGATCGCGTTATTCGCGACGATCTGGTTGGCGATGTAGTTCAACGTCGAAGTGCCGCCCCAGACTCCGCCCTCGGGAAAGAGCGCGAGATAGCCGAGGCCCTGCGTGCGCACGACCGTGAAGTTGAAGGACACGGCCGCCGCTCCGACCGGCACGCCGCACTCTCCCGCCACCGTGAAGTCGCGGTTGACATGCGGCGACAGCGCGGGCGGACCGTAGGGCGCCGGGAATCCGTTCTCCGGACGCGTGTCCGCGAGACGGCACGGCGCGAGCGAGACGAACGGAACCGGATTCGGATTCACGCCACCTTCGGCCGACTTCGCGGCGAAGGAGCTGCCGGTCTCGGCCGTCGCGGCCTGCGCCTGCCAGTACGGCGGAGCGGACCAGTTCTCCAGGTACACATCGTCGTTCGCCTGTCCGAGCAGGAGGCTCGGCAAGGCCAGAACCAGAGCCAGGATCTGTTTCATCGGCACACCCCTCACGCTCATCGACTCTCCTTCACTTTTCGAGGCGCCGGGACGCTCGAAGCACACTCCGACCGCACAAGCGCCAATGAATTCAATGCGGACGGGCGTGGTTGCAACGCACGGGCCACAAAGGAGATGGAGGATTACCGCGAGTTTCCGAGGAAATTCGCGAAGCGCTGACGGAAACTGCGCGGCGCCGCGCGGCGATGCGCCACTTTTTTGCGCGCGGACTCCGGCGCGGTCGCGCGTCAGATCATGTGCGTTCGATCACACGCGGCGGCGCGTACCGACGGCGGCGACGGCGCTGGCCGCCGCAGCGAACCCGAGCGACAGGTAGAAGTAATTCTCGAGAAACGGGCTGAGCATCACGACCGCGGCCCACACGAGCCATCCCGTCGCGATCGCCGCATCCGGACGGCGGAGAGCTCTTCCGAATCCCGCAACACAGACGACGGCCTGCAGCAGCGGGAGGAGGCGCGCGATGCCGATCGCCGCCGCGAGCCCCGCGACTCCGAGGCAGGCCTCGCTGAAGTTCTCGCCGACGAAGGCGAACACCGCCCTCCGGAATGCGGGCGGATCCTGCAGGACAAAGGGGACGGCGATCGCCGCTGCAACCAGCGCGGCGATCCCTGCCGCCACCCCGAGTCTTCCGAGAAACCCGCGGCGCTCCGCCGGCGACGCCGCCGCGGCGAGCAGCGCGAACGGTCCGTAGACCCAGGCCCACTGACGCGTCGCCAGAGCGAGCCCGACGAGCACACCCATCGAGACGAGTCCGCGTCGGGTCGGAACGCCGCGCGTCGCGAGGAAAAACACGGCGGCGGTCAGCGCGAGAAACGCGTCGAAGTAGAGCTCGTGGCGAAACGCATGGTACGGGTTGAGCAGGACCAGCATCGTGAGGAGCTCGGCGATCGAGGCCTGCCCGAGCCGGGCGGCGGCGGCTCGGCGCAGGGAGCGCGCGAGCGCCAGACCGATTCCCAGAAGGATGAGCGCCCCTGGAATCCGCGGATCGATGCCCAGCAGAACCGCCGGAACGTGTGCGAGAAACGTCCCGGGAAGGTATTTGAGCCCCTGCGACAGCGTGTCGGCGTAGGGCTCTCCCCCTGCCGCGAAAACGCGTACCGCCTTCTCGATCACCTCGAACATGTCGGAACGGCGCGGGTCGAGCGGATACAGGAGCACGGAGCCGAGTCGATGCGCGGCGGCGGCGAGAGCGGCGAGCATGACGCCCCGTCCCGCCGGGGGGATCGGGGGGCGCCAGGCGCCCCCCGCCCGGAAGCTTTCGCCCGGCGACCGGACCCACAACGCGAGGCCGAGGAGCACGGCCGCATCGAGCGCGAGCAGGGGCCCGGCCGGCGCGTACCCGAAGCGGGCGAAGTGGCGGCTCGAGAGGAAGTCGAACCCCGCGGTCAGCAGCGGACAGAGCAGAACCAGGATCACGGCATACCGCCGAACCGCCTCTCGCCGCCCCGCCGTCGCGCGGATCCAGCGCGCGGCGGGGACCGCGAAGACGAGCACCAGCACGGCGACGATCCCCCAGCCGATCCGGGCCTCCGCCTCGAGGCCGATCAACGCCCAGGGAAATCGCCGTCCCATCCCCGCCCAGATGAGCGGCTGCGCCAGGACGGCGAGCGTTTCGACGCGGGCGATGTCCTCGCCGACCGGGTTGGGGTTCGAGTCGCCGGCGCCGGCCGCGCCCATCAGGCGGCTCGGCGGAGCTCCGGAGAATCCCAGGTCATCGCAACCCGCCCGGCCACCAGTTCCAGCGGCCCGCGAGCCGCAGGAGCGCCGGACCGATGACCATGCGCACGGCGACCGCGTCGACGAGGACAGCGACCGACAGCGCGAAGCCCACCATCTTGATGGGCAGGAACGCGCCGAGCGTGAAGCCGGCAAAGACCACGATCATGATCGCCGCGGCGTTGGTGATCACGGTGGCGCTGCGCGCGAGGCCCTCGGCGATGGCCGGCGACTCGTCGAAGCCGGCGCGCCGCGCCTCGGCCACGCGGGCCACGAGAATCACTTCGTAGTCCATCGAGAGGCCGAACACGATGCAGAACACGATCACGGGGATGATCGGGAACACGCTTTCGGTGGGCGCGCTCAAGCCGAGCAGGCTCGCGCCCCAGCCCTCCTGGAACACGAGGACGAGCGCGCCGAACGCCGCCCCCACGGACAGCAGGTTGAGCACGACGGCCTTGATCGCAATCATGAGCGAGCGGAATCCGACGAAGAGCGCAATGAAGGTGCAGCCCACGACCAGCCCGATGACCATGCGGAAATACTCGGAGACGACGTCCTCGTAGTCGGCATCGAATGCGGGCTGCCCCCCCACGCGCATCGTCGTGCCCGGAAGCCCGGTCACGAGTGGGGCGTTCCAGGTCCGGATCACTCGCGCGAGTGCGACCTGCTCGGCGGGAGCCAGGCCGGCCGCCGGGATCACCTCGAAGAGCGCGGCCCTTCCGTCGACCGACATGAGGCTGCCCCGCACGCCGGGAGGAACGAGCGCGAGGTACTTGGGGTCGCGTCCGCGCACGAGCGACACGAGGCATTCCACGCGCTCCACGCTCTTGTCGGAGGCCAGCTTGTCGTAGAGCCGCGTCGCCGCCGACCATCCCTCCGGGCTCTCGATCGAGACGCCCGCGGGCAGGTTCAGGATGACGCGGATCGCGTGAATGAGATTGGCCCGGCCCATCCCCTTGAGCCGGTGGTAGGCCTCGACGGCCTCGGTGCCCCGTGGCAGCCAGTCCCCGCGAGGCATCGTCGTGTCCAGCCGGCGCCCCTGCCACGCCAGCAGGAGAAGCGGAGCGCTCGTCACGATGAGAAACAGGAGGGGCCGCGACGTCACCCGGTGCCCCCAGCGGCGCCAGCCTTCCGAGCCCTCGGCCGCCCGGCCCGGCCGGTTGGGACGGATTCGGAGGCGATCCACGTTCCGGCCAAGGAGCGAGAGCACCGCCGGCAGCAGGGTCACCGAGAGGGCCCAGGCGAACAACGTGACGAGAAGCCCCGCCACGCCGATGGATCGCTGCTCGGAGAGGGGAATCATCAGGAGCGCGGCGAAACTGATCGACACCGGGAACGCGGAGAGGAAGATCGTCCAGCCCGCCCGCCGCGCCGACTCCTCGGCCGCGGCCGCCGTGGTCATCCCGGAGGAGAGGGCCTCGCGGAACCGACTCACCATCAGGAGGGCATAGTCGATCCCGAGGCCCAGGCCGATCATGGACGCCAGTGTCTGAATGAGGATCGAGATCGTGAAGAACTGGGCGAGCCACCCGGCCACACCGATCGAAAACACGATCGCGAGGATGCCGACCGAGATCGGCAGGATCGACGCAATCACGCTCCCGAACGCAAAGAGCAGCAGCACCAGGGAGAGGGGAAGGACCCGGGCCTCGGCGAGCCGGGCGTCGGCGGCGCTCGCGATCCGCAGGTCCGCGTTCAGGGGCGCCTCGCCCGTCCAGCCCAGCCAGATGTCGGGATACTTCTTCTTGAGCTGGGCGGCGAGCTCCGCCGTGCGCTGGCGCAGCCGCGGGAGCAGCGACTCGACCGGCGCCGAGCCGGCGTCGAGGCCCACGATGACCAGGCAGCCGCCGTCCTTGCCGACGAACAAGGGGTTGTTCGTGTCCAGCGAAGACAGCGCGCCCGCGACGCCGGGGAGGTTGCGGATGCCTCCGACGATGGCCTCCAGCGCGGCGCGTCCCTCTCGCGTGCGCGGTCCGGGGATGCCCTGCACGACCAGGAGGACGCGGTCGGTGAAGGGAGATCGGAATCGCTCCTCGAGCTCGGTCCTCACCGCCGAGGCCTGGCGCGCGGGCATGCGGGCGGCGACCTCCAGCCGGTTCTCGACGTTGCGCGAGATCGGAATGACCACCGCCGCCAGGACGCACCAGGCGGCGATGATCACCCAGCGATAGCGGACGACCGCGGCGGGCAACCGACCGAACCAGGTCCGGCGGGAGCTCCCGGAGCCGGACGTCGGCGTCACGCGACGGTAGCGCGCGGGCCGCGAAGCGCCCGGGGCCGGGTGATGTTCGGCGACATTGCCCGCGATCATGACACGCTCCGCCGCGTTCCCGTTGATACATTCCGCGGATGGCCTCGCGCCGGGCGACCGCGCTCGCGGTCGCTCTGTTCGTCTTCGGATTCGGCGAAGAACTGTGGTTCCGATACCTTCCCGAGTACCTGCGGTCGTTCGGGATGACCGCCTTCGGACTCGGACTGTTCGGAACACTGAAAGATTTCCTCGACGCGGCCTACGCGTACCCGGGCGGCGTCCTTTCCGACCGGCTGGGCACACGCCATGCGCTGCTGCTCTTCGGCGGACTGACGACGGCCGGCTTCCTGGTGTTGTTTCTGTGGGTCTCGCCCGCGGCCGTCTTCGTCGGGCTCTTCTTCGTGATGGCGTGGGCCTCCCTCGGGTTGCCGGCGACCTTTTCGCTGGTGGGCGAAGAGCTCGCCGGTTCGGGCCGCGTCGTCGGGTTCACGGTGCAGTCCATCCTCAAACGCGTGCCGATCGTGCTGGCGCCGCCTCTCGGCGGCCTCCTTCTCGAGCGCTTCGGGCTCGAACGAGGAATGCAGATCGGGTTCGCCGTGTCGATCGTCCTCTCGATCGGCATGCTGATCTTTCTGGCGCGCGCCCTGCGGAGGGACGTCCCGGGGGAGGGCGCCGGGATACCCGGATCCCCCGCTCCGGCGCGGGGCGGCGTGCGCCTGAGGCCGGCACTCCGCCAGCTCCTCGTCGCCGACTGCCTGATTCGGCTGTGCGAAGGGCTTCCCGACGTCTTTCTCGTGGTCTGGGCGATCGAGATCGTGAAAGTGTCCCCGGCGCGATTCGGACTGCTGACGTCCGTGCTCATGGCGACGGCGATCGCGTCCTACGTGCCGGCGGCGAGCCTCGCCGGGCGTGCGGAAAAGAAGCCGTTCGTGATCCTGACGTACGTCTTCTTCACGCTCTTTCCCCTGGCCGTCCTGGTCTCGAAATCCTTCGGAGCGCTCGTCGCGGCGTTCATGATCGGCGGGCTCCGCGAGATCGGCGAGCCGGCCCGCAAGGCTCTCATCGTGGATCTGGCCGATCCGGCGGCGCGCGGGAGAACGGTCGGCACCTACTACGCGATCCGCGGCTTCGCGGTCGCCGGGGCCGCGGCCGTCGGCGGCTTTCTCTGGACGATCCGTCCGGCCTGGACGTTCCTCGCCGCCGGCGCTCTCGGAGTCGCCGGGACGTTGTGGGCGCTCATCTTTCTGCCGGCCTCGCCGCCGGCCGCGGAGGACACCGCATGAAATGGGTGACACGGAAGCGAATCCACGTCAATCGCACCGCCACGGGATGGCTCATCCGAAGATTCCTCGATCCCTCCGCCGAGATCCTGTTCGTGGAGCCGGAGGACGTCGCCTCGATCCAGGAGACGCGGGGCGCCGTCGGCTTCGACGCGCCGGGCGCCCGCCATCCCCACAAGGACGCCGCCGGCCGCTGTTCCTTCGAGCAGCTCGTCGATGCCATGCGGCCCGACGACACGGCGCTCGCAGCGCTGGCCCGGATCGTCCACGGCGCCGACTTTCCCGAAGAGATCGACGCCACGCCCGAATCGGCGGGCCTCTGGGCGATCAGTCAGGGATTTACGGACGTCTCGTCGGACGATGCGGAGATCCTCGAGCGCGCGACCTTTCTCTACGACTCTCTCTACGCGCACCTCCGGAGGCGCGCGGCGTCTCCGGGGAACGCGGGGACTAGTCGGAGTCGGCCGAGAGCGTGAGCGTGGGATTCCGGACGGGATCGTTGTAGGCGTCCAGCGCCGCGAAAATGATCCCGTTGTGAAAGAAGGTCCTTTCGCTCGCGGGAAGCTCGAGAGCGAGCAGCCCCGGTCCGGCCACGAGAAAGCGGCCGGCGAGGCCGTTCTCGCGGAGAAGCAGCCCGGCGATGCGGGCCACGCGCTCGAGGCTCTCCACGGAGGCGGGCAAGTCCGGCTCCGTCACGTGGAAGACGCTTCGCGCCGCCTCCTCCGAGTCGATCCTCCGGCAACGGAGCATCGGTCGCGGCCCGGCGGACTCGACTATGGCCGTCGGCCTCCGCCGCCGGAGGTCCGAGCGGACGGGATCGGACTCATGCGGGCCGACGCGGCCGCCGTCGTTCCCGGATCCCGGGTCACGACCTGCGTTCCGCCGCGCCCCGTCGCCGTCGTGACATTCGAGCGGCCGGTCGGCGTCACTCCGGGCGTGCGAAGGTACAGCCGCTGCAGACCGCCGTCGTCGTAGTCGGCGCAGTAGTCGGTGAAGCAGTCCGTGTAGGCCATTCCGCCTCCGCCGCCTCCACCGCCGGTCGCGCAGGCGGCGAGGGAAAGGAGTGCGGCGAGCGGCAGCAGCAGGATGAGGCGTTTCATGTCTGCGAGCCTACCTTCCCAGCCCTTCGGGAACGGAAGGGACCATTCCGCGCAGCGCGGCGATGTACCAGCGGTCCCCTTTCTTGACCGCGACCACGGTCGAGAGCCCGCTCCGCGGGCCGATCGACTTGCCGGAGGGGTCCTTCATGCCCGTGACGTCGAAGGCTCCGTCGGCAATCGCCACGTCCTTGCGAATGAAACGCACGGTCGTCGTCGTCGCAGTGATCCGGGTGCCCTTGTAGATCCCCGCCCATTGCGCGGCGAAGGCCTTCTCGACTTCCGGCCGGCCACGTGCGGTCCTGCCGGTCGAGCTCACGTAGTCGCCGTCGGTCAGGAACAGATCCGCGAGCATCTTCGCGTCCGCCTTGTTCCACGCCTCCTGGAGCTGCGCAGCGATGGCGCGGACGTCCTTCTCATCCTCCGCGGACGACTGCGCGACCACCGGGACGGCGGCCAGACACAGCACGAGAACGATCGAGAGCTTCGGCAAGGTCCTCATGGCTCGCCTCCTTCGAAAGAGGGCCGGGTCGCTTCGCCTATACGAATCACTTGTACGCCCCTGAGTTACGCAGGTCAACCCGCGTCTCCATTTGCCGGATAGCCGACGCAGCAATGCGAATTCGGCAACCTGCCCGTAGCTCAGCCCGGATAGAGCGAGCCGACCACCAGAGGCAAGCTTCGAAGCGGTAGGCAACGCCGGCCGCAGGCCGGCGGTAACTCGAGGTGCGCTTTCGCCGCGCTGCCATGACGGATAATTCAGTCGAGCTGCCCGTAGCTCAGCCCGGATAGAGCAACGGCCTTCTAAGCCGTAGGTCGGGAGTTCGAATCTCCCCGGGCAGGCCACTTTGTCTCTCCCTCTAGAATCTCGGCAGCTTGAGCTCTCACCGCCCCGACGCCCGCGCCGGGCTTCCTGCGAGCCGTGTCCCGCTGGGAGATCGTCGCGCTCTCGATCAACGGCGTGGTCGGAAGCGGCGTGTATCTCGTCCTGCCCGTGGCGACCGCGCAGTTGCTGGGGCCGGCGAGCGTATGGGCCATCCCGGCCGGCGGACTGGTCGTTCTCCTCATCGTCCTGTGCTTCGCGGAAGCGGGGAGCCGTTTCGACCAGCCCGGCGGCGCCTATCTCTACGCGCGCGCCGCGTTCGGAGACTTCGCGGGCTTCCAGGTCGGCTGGATGACGTGGCTCGCGCGCGTCGCGGCCGTGGCGAGCCTGACCGTCTTCTTCGGCCGTGTTCTGGCGTATTTCTGGCCGGCCGCGGGCCGCGGACCGGGGCTCGCGCTGACGATCCTGCTCCAGCTCGGCCTCCTGACCTGGATCAACGTCGTCGGGGTCAAAGCCGGAGCGCGCACCACGGTCGTCCTCACGATCGGAAAGCTCCTGCCGCTCCTCGCGCTGGTCGCAGCCGGCCTTCTGGAAATCTCGTGGGACGGCGTCTTCCCCGTGCCCGCTCCGGACTCCCGCAACTTCGGACAGGCGGCCCTCCTCGTCCTCTACGCCTATTCCGGCTTCGAGACCGTCTCCGCCCCGGCCGGCGAGTTCCAGGACCCGCAGCGCAATCTTCCGTTCGCGCTGATGATCCAGCTCGTCACGGTGACGGCCCTCTATACGCTCGTCCAGCTCGTCGCCATCGGCACCGTGCCCGATCTCGGCCTGGCGAAGACGCCGCTCTCCGACGCGGGGCGCATTCTCATGGGCCCGGCGGGAGGCGTGCTCCTCACGCTGGGCGCCGCGATCTCCGTGCTCGGCACGAACAACGGAATGATCCTCTCGGGGCCGCGATTCCTGTACGCCCTCGCCGAGGGCGGCGGACTCCCTCGGATCTTCGCGAGAATCCATCCTCGCTTCCGGACGCCCTACGTCGCGATCCTGACGCAGGGCGCTCTGGCGCTGGGCCTCATCGCGGCCGACGCCGTGGTCCATGCGGTCAAGCCGGGAGCCTTCGGTGTGGCTGAGGAGCTCGCCCTCATCTCCATCATCGCGCGGCTGGTGTCGTATCTGGGGACCTGTCTCGCCGTGCCCGTCCTGCGCCGCCGGCTGCCCTCGACTCCGAAGACGCTGCGCCTGCCCGGCGGACCGGTCATTCCGGTCGCGGCCTCGCTCGTCTGCATCTTCCTGCTGGCCGCGGTGGAGCGACGGGTCTTCGTCGCGGGCGGGATCGCGCTCGCGGCCGGGACCCTGATCTACGCCTACGGGCGTACGCAGTCGCCCCGCGCGGCGCGAGCGATCGAGCTCAAGTTAGCCCGCGTTGCGCCCGGCCGCACCCAGCCGTACTGGGTGTGACTCGGAACGGCGAGACCGGACTCCTTGTATGTCTTCCTCAGGCGATCGACGTAGTCCGAGGGCACGGGCTTGACGAGGGCCGCGGGATCGACGCCGTAGACGCGCGCGGCGTTGAGGCCGAGGATCTGGCGCTTCACTTCGGCCGTCAGCGGCGCGTACCCGAACCGTTTCGCGAGCGGCTCGGGCATCTCGAGACGCTTGAAGGCCTCGATCTGCCACTGGGGCGAGCCCCACCAGATGGAGTCCGTGCCCCAGAGAACGTGATCGGCGCCGAACGCGCGGATCATCATGCCGAGCATGTGCGCCGTCAGCAGCGGGAACGTGATCACGGTCATGCCGAACGTCGCGCCGAGCTCCATGTAGACGTTCTGCACTTTCGGGTTCTTCTTCTTCCACTCGCAGAGCTCCGTCACCCAGGGCACCGCGGACGAGGTGGTGAACCCGGACTCCATCGCCTTGAGCAGCTCCTCGTCGATGCCCCGGAATCCCGCGTGATAGACGAGGAAGTTCAGGTCCGGGAAGTCGATCGCCGCCTTCATGATGTCCTTCGGGTGGCAGTGCTCGGCGGAGAAGCCCGGCGCCGGCAGGCCCTTGTGCGCGCAGATGTTCCGGATCTTCAGCTTGCGCGAGAGCTCGAGGGCCGGGTAGCCGACTTTCTCGTCGTCCATCCACCAACCCGCTCCGTTCGGACCGAGCGGCTGGCCCGGATATCCCTTCCACGCCTCGATCTTGAGCGTCTCGGCCTGGGCCCGCATCGCGTCGATGCCCCGGGCGCCGAGCTCCGGCGACATCGTGCCGTGCGCGATGACGCGGCGCGAGCCCGACAGCTCGTTGACCTCCATCCGTGTCTTGACGATCTCTTCGGGGCGGATGATGTACGTCTCGCGGGTCATCTGCGGCAGGCCGCTCACGACCGCGACCGCCGTCTCGCTGTCGAGGAAGACCTCCTTGATGTAGTTGAGGCGGTAGAGCTCTTCGAGGGAGGCCTTCTTGCCGGCGAGCCTGGGGTTGAACTTCCCTCCGTACTCGCGCACGGCCACGAGGTAGTCGAGAAAATCCTGGTCCGGGGTCGGCGCGTTCCGCCGCGGATCGACGTGGTGCGTCTGGACGTCGAAGACGAAGTACTTCGTCGGGTCGGCGGCCGTGGCCCCGGCCTCCGTCAATTCCGCGGCCTCGACGCGGAAGTATCGGCCGAAGACCGTATTCATCGCCGCGAACGCGGCCGCCATGCCGCAGGAGGTGCGGAGGAACTCGCGCCTTCCCATGCCCAGGCGTTTCCCGAGAGCGCCCGCCGTCTCGAGGAGGAGACTCTCGACGCGCCGCTGCGCGGGCGTCTGCGCCGGCGGGTCGTATTCCTCGTTCGACACGATGCGTGTCGGAACCGGCAGGTGCCGGCCGAGGTAGTCGTCCTCGTCGCACTTGCGAATGAATCCGGCGTGATGCCGGGGCGGCGGAGGCGCGTGCGGAGTCGTCTTGCGGTTCGCCATGCGGGCCCTCGCCTGCCTCTTACGGCGAAACGCGCGAGAGGTTAAGGCTCGGTCACACCCGAATCCTCGGAAAGTTCTAAGTACCGCGCGGATTTGCCGGCGAGCAACCGGTCGAGATCCGTTCGCAGCCGTGAGTAGGCCTCGGTCTGGATCGAGGTCGGCGCCGCGTCGGCGCCATCCAGAGAGTTGAGAATCGTGCCCAGCTTCTCGTTGACGGCCCCGAAGGCCTTGGAGGACGCGGGCTTGCCGGCGGTCTTCTCCATCGCCGCGAACGATTCCGCCATGGCCGCGACCAGCTTCTGCTGCAGGGCGAGCTGCGCCTCGAGCGAGGCCGTCTCGACCTTCACCCGGGGATCCATCTTCAAGACGAGCGGTTGCTCGTGGACCACGCCGTCGACGGTCAGCCGCACTGTGTAGCGGCCGGGAAGCGCCAGCGGCCCCCGCGGCTCGACGGGCGTGTTCTCACCCGCCACCGCCGAGATCATGTATTCGTACTTCTCGGACTTCGGCCTCGTATAGCGCAGGTCCCAGACGAAACGGTGATGCCCGGGGGCCGCCGAGGGCGGCGCCGGCGGGTGCAGATAGAGATCCGTGAAGTAGCGGCGCGCATTCAGCGTCGGCGGCGGATCGTTGCTCGAGAACTCGCGCACGGTCGCTCCCTGCGCGTCGAGGATCTGGAGGCGCACCGTCTTCGCCGGCATGCCGAGCGCGTAGTCGATGACCGCGCCCGGAGGCGGATTGTGGGCGAACGGAAACTCCGGCGGCAGCGGCGTGTCGCGGTACTGGTTCGCACGCACGCGGATCGTCTCGGCCGGCGCGACGAGAGTCGCGGCCGTCGAAGATGCCTCCGGCGTCAGCTGCCGCAGCGGCGTCACGTCGTCGAGAACCCACAGGCCCCGGCCCTGCGTCGAGATCACGAGATCGCTTCCATGGACTTTGATGTCCGAGACCCACGCGACCGGGAGGTTCGCCTGGAGGGGCTGCCATCGGTTGCCGTCGTCGAAAGACACGAACACGCCCGTGTCGGTCCCGGCATAGAGAAGGCCGCGACGCACGGTGTCGGCGCGCACCGCCATGACGAAGCCGGAGGGCGGCAGCCCGGCCGTGATCTCCTGCCAGCTTTCGCCGCCGTCGCGCGTCCGGTATGCGTGCGGAGTGAAGTCGTCCAGCCGGTGCGCGTCGACCGCGGCATAGACGACGCCGGGCTCGAGCGGCGAGACGTCGAGCGTCGAGATCTTGCTCCAGGCGGGCAGGCCCTTCGGCGTCACGTTTTTCCAGCTCTTGCCGCCGTCGAGGGTGCGCTGCACGAGGCCGTCGTCCGTGCCGATCCAGATCTCGTCGGGATCGCGCGGCGAGAGCTCGATCGTGAAGATCGTGCCGAACCCGCAGGGCCGCGCGGCCGCGATCGTGACGTCGCCTTCGCAGCCCTTCGTGCCGGCCACGGCTCCCGAAAGATCGGGACTGGCCTTCTCCCAGCTCGCGCCCTCGTCGAGTGAGCGCAGCAGATACTGCGACCCCGCGTAGAGCGCATGCGGAGGCTTGGGCGAGATCGCGAGCGGAAAGACCCAGGCCCAGCGATACGCCCCGGCCACCGGCCGACGGCCGTACGTGCTCTCCGCCGCCGGCGAGACGTGCCGGACCTGGCTCGTCCTCGCGTCGAAACGCGTGATCGTCCCGCCGAGCCCGGTGCCGTAGACGATGTCCGGATCCCTCGGGTCCGGAACGTCCCAACCCCTCTCTTCCCCGCCGACGGGCCGCCAGTCGCGATAGGTGAGGACGCCGTCGTCGCTGCGAGAAGCGGCGCCGACGGTCCCGGAGTCCTGCTGTCCGCTGTAGATCCGGTACGGAAACCGGTTGTCGGTTTCGACGTGGTAGAACTGCCCGGTCGGCTGGTTGTACCAGTCGCTCCACGACTTCCCGCCGTTCACCGTCACGATCGTCCCCTGATCCGCGGCCGTGACCATGTACTCCGGATTCTTCGGATTGATCCAGAGAAAGTGGTAGTCGTCGCCGCCGGGCGCGCCGCGGAAAAAGGTCAACGTCTTTCCCGCATCCTCGGAACGGCGGATGGACTGTCCCGTCACGTAGACCGCGTCGCGATTGCGCGGATCCGCGGTGACCCGGTTCATGTAGCTCGAGCCCAGGCCGGGCGTCGCGTTGGCGTGCGTCCACGTGGCTCCGGCGTCGTCCGAGCGCCAGAGGCCGGCCGCCGCGGAGGGCTTGCCCGGTGCGTCGGAGGCATCCACGAGCGCCCACACGCGCCCGCCGGAAGAGGCCCCGAGACCGATGCGCCCGAGGCTCTCCGCCGGCCAGCCGCCGCCGGAGAGGCGTTTCCAGCTGCGGCCCGCATCCGTCGACTTGTAGACCCCGCTGCCCGGACCGACCATCGGCTTGAAGTAGGAGAGCCAGGGATAGTTGCGCGCCTGCCACAGCGAGGCGTAGACGGTGGAGGGATTGTCCGGATCGGCCGCCAGGTCCGCGCCTCCGGTGCTCTCGTCGAGAAAGAGGACCTGCTTCCAGCTCTTCCCGCCGTCCTCGGTGCGAAAGATGCCTCGCTCCCGGTTCGGGCCGAACATGTGGCCGAGCGCCGCGACGAGCGCCACGTTCGCGTCTTTGGGGTCGACGAGGATCCGCCCGATCGCCCGCGAGTCCGCGAGTCCGACGCGCCGCCATGTGGCGCCGGCGTCGTCCGAGCGATACATGCCGTCGCCCGAGCCGATGTCGTATCGCGCCTGGATCTGGCCGGTGCCGACGTAGATCACTCCGGGGTTCGATGGAGCCACCGCGAGCGCTCCGACCGAAGCCGAGCCCGCGCGGTCGAAGATCGGCGACCACGTGCGGCCCGCATCCTGCCGTCTTCCACACACCGCCGGCCGCGTTACCGAAATAGTAGGTGGCGGGATCGTCCGGAACGCCCTCGGCCACCGTTCCCCAGCCGCCGCGAAATGGACCGACGAGTCGCCACTGAAGATCGGCGTACAGCGCGGGATCGAGCGGCTGCGCGATACCCGGGGAAAGAGTCGCCGCCAGGCAGAGAACCGCGCTCCAGACTCGACGCATCGTGACCTCCGAACTTCGATAGATTACCGGGCATGACGCTGCCCACCGAACCCGTCGGAAGTATTCCACGACCCAAGGAGCTGATCGAAGGCATGGGTGCGTTCGGCGCGGGCCGGATCACCCGTGATGCGCTCGAGGCGCTCTTCGACGGCGCGGTGCGCGACACGCTTCGCCGCTTCGAGCAGACGGGCTCTCCCGTCGTCACCGACGGCGAGCAGCGGAAGCCGAGCTTCGCGACCTACCCGATCCACGGCGCGCCGAACCTCGCGCCCGGCGGCGTCACGATCCCGTTCCGGGACGGCCACACCCGCCAGCTTCCCGTTCTGACCTCCGGGCCATTTCGCTACACGACCTACGCCGCGAGCTACCTCGAGGGCGCGCAGAAGTACGCGACCCGGCCGATGAAGGAGGCCGTGATCGCCGCGTCGGCGCTGTCGCTGCTCTATCCCGGCGGCGGCATTCCCGCGTATTCGCGCGAGGAGTTCCTCGACGACCTCGTCCGCGAGGCGCAGATCGACATCCGCCGCTGCCTCGCCGCAGGCGCGTCGGTCCAGATCGACTTCACCGAGGGGCGCCTCTGCATCAAGCTCGATCCTTCGAAGAAGCTCCTCGATTCTTTCGTCGACCTGAACAACCGCGTGCTCGACGGCTTCAGCGCGGAGGAGAAGAAGCACATCGGCATCCACACCTGCCCGGGTGGCGACCAGGACTCGACGCACAGTGCGGACGTCGACTACGCCGAGCTCTTGCCGGCCCTCTTTCGGACCGACGTCGGGAACTTCTTCGTGCAGCTCGCCAGCGAGAGCGACCGGCCGCGCGTGCTGAAGATCCTGGGCGCGCACGCGAAGAACGGCCGCCGGATCTTCGTCGGCGTCACGGACCCGATCTCGCCGCGCGTCGAGACGCCGGCGGAGGTGCGCGACCGGATCCTGGAGGCGGCGAAGTACATCGACCCGGCGAATCTCGGCTCGACGGACGACTGCGGCTTCTCGCCGTTCGGCGACGACACGTCGACCTCGCGCGACACCGCGTTTGCCAAGATCAAAGCGCGCGTCGAAGGCAACGCGATGGCGTCGCAGGAGCTGCGGGTCTAGCTCCTCTCTCTACAAATCCTCGAGACGGACGGGCGTATCGGCGTCCTTCCAGGCCGTGTCGAACTGGGCCCGGGTGAAGGCGGCGTCGACGTTCTTCTTCTGGGCTTCGAGGCTCTTCGAAAGACCGTAGAGCGAGCGGCCATTGCGTGGATGCTGGTCGAGGTCCGCGCGGAAGACCGCCTCGGCTTCCGCGGCCTGGCCGGCGCGCAGGAGCGCCGCGCCGAGCGATTCCCGCGTCGGGTAGTACCAGGCGGGCGGCTCGTCGTAGGCCAGACGATCCTGGGCCTCCACCGCCTTTCGCCAGCTCGCGATCGCGGCCGCCGCGTCGCCCTTCGCTTCGGCGATACGCGCGTCGAGAACGTTGGCCGCCACCGCGAGGACGGCCTGGGCGGAATTCTGCGGACCGGCCATGCTCTTTTCGGGAATGGCCTCGAGCGCGATGACGAACGCTTCGCGCAGGGTCGAAGCGCGCGGAGCGTCTCCCTGCGCCGCGGCGGCCATCGCGCGCGCCCAGAGCCATCCCGCCCTCAGAAGCGGCAGTTTCGGCCCCGGGTCCGGCATCTTCCGCACGTCGTCCCACTTCCGGAAGCGCACCGCGACGAACGCCGGCTGGAGAAGGAAGCCCTCGAGCATCTGGTCCATCGAGACGACCGGAAGGACCTCGTCGAACAGGCGGTCGCCGGAACGCTTCGCGGCGGCGTATCGCCCCGCCATCGAAGCGGCGTACGACTCGAAGTGGACGTTGTGGTTGTAGTACATGACGGGATACATCCCCTGCGCTCCCGTCTCCCGGATGTACGCGCGATCCACTTCGGCGGCGATCGTGTTGGATTTCTCCGCGGCCACGTAGTCCCCCGTGCGGACGTAGACGTGCGCGGGCATGTGCACGAGATGGCCGGCCGCCGGCACCAGCGTCTCCAGGCGCTTGGCCGAGGGAAGCGCACGCTCGGGGCTCTTCGAGGCCTCGGTCGCGTGGATGTAGAAGTGGTTCGCGCCCGGATGGTCGGGGTTCCGCTTCAGCACCGACTCGAGCACGGCGACGATCTCGAGCGTGTTCGGACCCGGCTCTCCCGCCGGCGTCCAGAGCTTCCAGGGCGTCAGGTTCATCAGGCTCTCGGCGTAGAACGTCGCGGCGTCGAGATCGTCCGGGTAGCGGGCGGAGAGCGCCTTCATCGCGGCCGCGTAATCGCTCGCGACCTTCGCCTGGTCCGCCGCGGAGGGATCCGCCGGATACCGGATCGCGAGCGCTTCGACGTAGGCGCGCTCGTTCTCGGGGCCGGCGGCCGAGAGCGCGAGGGCCTGCTCGACCTCGGCTCGCGCCTTGCGGAGCCTCTCTTCGACCGGCGCGGGATCGTTGTAGTTGGACCCCAGCACGAACGCCATGCCCCAGTGCGGCATGGCCGCCTTCGAATCGAGCTCCGCGGCCTTCGCGAACGAACGGTAGGCCTCCTCGTGATTGAAGCCGTAGGCCATCGTCATGCCCTGGTCGAAGAACTTCTGGGCTTCCGGGCTTGCGGTCGCGATGGGATGCCGATGCGAGCCGGTGCCGGAGAGAAGCGTCGCCGGCGTCTTGGGCGGGGACATCCCGGGCATGTCGGCGTGCGGATCCTGAGCGGCCAGAACGGCCGGCAGCGCCGCCGCGAGGGCCACGAGCCACTTCTTCATGGAAAACCTCCCCACGTTTTCGGGTGATTCTAGTGCGCGCGGCCCGAAGTCCCCGGCCCGGGAATCCGCCGATCGTGGTATTCGTTCCGCTCTTTCCCGGTCCTTCCGGCCGGGCCTCAGGAGGAACCGCATGTCCATCGGCTCGCCGCGGCGGGGCGTCCTCGCCCTCGCCCTTCTCATCCTCGCCGCCGGCGATCTCGCGGCGCAGGCCGCGAAGCCCGCGCCTTCTCCGGCGGCCGCGAAGGCCTCCCCGGCCCCATCAAGTCGCCCCGGAGCCGGCGCCGTTAAGGTCGCCTCCGCCGAAGGCATCACCGAGTACCGTCTCGCAAACGGACTCTCCGTCCTGCTCTTTCCCGATCCGACCAAACCGACCGTCACGGTCAACGTCACGTACCGCGTCGGCTCCCGCCACGAGAACTACGGCGAGACCGGCATGGCGCATCTGCTCGAGCACCTCCTCTTCAAGGGCTCGAAGAACCATCCTCAGCATCAACCAGGAGCTGACCGCGCACGGCGCCCGCTCCAACGCGTCGACCTGGTACGACCGGACGAACTACTTCGAAACGCTCCAGGCCAGCGACGAGAACCTCAAGTGGGCGCTCGAGATGGAAGCGGACCGGATGATCCACTCCTTCGTCGCGAAGAAGGACCTGGACACCGAGATGACCGTCGTGCGCAACGAGTTCGAGATGGGCGAGAACGACCCGGCCTCGATCCTCCAGGAGCGTGTCCTCTCGACCGCGTTCCTCTGGCACAACTACGGCAAGTCCACGATCGGCGCGAAGGCCGACCTCGAGAACGTCCCGATCGACCGGCTGCAGGCCTTCTACCGGACCTATTACCAGCCCGACAACGCCGTCCTGCTCGTCGCCGGGCGGTTCGACGAGGCGAAGACGCTGGCGCTCATCCAGCGCATCTTCGGAGCGATTCCGAAGCCGACGCGGAAGCTTCCCGCGATCTACACGCTCGATCCGGCGCAGGACGGCGAGCGGCAGGTCACGCTCGAGCGCGTGGGCGACGTGCAGGCGATCGCCGCCGCGTACCACGTCCCCGCGGGGTCGAGCCCGGAGTCGGGGGCGATCGACCTGCTCACCGAGATCCTGACGGACACGCCTTCCGGCCGGCTCTACAAGGCTCTCGTCGAGACGAAGAAAGCGACGTCGGTCGGCGGCTACTTCATGGCCCTGCACGACCCGGGCTTCGTGATGTTCGACGCCGAGGTCCGACAGGACCAGTCTCTCGCCGACGCGCGCTCGGCGATGCTCACGGCGCTCGACGCCGCCGCGGGACCGGAGCCGATCACCGAGGAAGAAGTCCATCGCGCCCGGGCGTCGATCCTGAAGAACATCGAGCTGACGCTCAACAACGCCGAACGCGTCGGGATGCTGCTCTCGGAGTACATCGGTCAGGGCGACTGGCGTCTCTTCTTCCTCAATCGGGACCGCGTGCGGCAGGCCACCGTCGAGGACGTGCGGAAGGCCGCGGCGTCATATCTGAAGGCGTCCAACCGCACGGTCGGGGTTTTCCTGCCGACCGCGAAACCCGACCGCGCGGAGGTCGCGCCGCCGCCCGACGTCGCCGCGATCGTCAAGGACTACAAGGGCGACGCCGCGATCGCGGCCGGCGAAGCGTTCGACCCCTCGCCCGCCAACCTCCAGTCCCGCACGAAGCGCTCGAATCTTCCGGGCGGCATGAAGATGGCGCTTCTCCCGAAGAAGACGCGGGGCGCCACGGCCGTCGGCGTCGTCACGCTCCGCTTCGGCGATCCGGCGAGCCTCGCGGGCAAGGCCGTCTCGGCCGATCTCGCGGCCGACATGCTCATGCGGGGAACGCAGAAACGGACGCGCCAGCAGATCCAGGACGAGCTCGACCGCCTCAAGGCGCGCATGAGCGTGGGCGGTCGAGTCGGCCAGGCGACGCTGACCTTCGAGACGATTCGCCCGAACCTGCCCGCCGTGATGCGGCTCGCGGCCGAGATCCTGCGGGAACCCGCCTTCCCCGAGAAGGAGTTCGAGGAGCTCCGCCAGCAGAACCTGGCGGCGATCGAGGCGCAGCGCAGCGAGCCCGACGCCGTCGGCTCGAACGCCTACGACCGTCACATGAATCCCTACCCGAAAGGGGACGTGCGGTACGTCGAAACGTTCGAGGAGTCCTTCGAAAGCTACAAGACGGCGACCCTCGCCGACGCCCGGACGTTCTACGGCGACTACTTCGGAGGCTCGAACGGTCAGCTCGCGATCGTCGGCGACTTCGACGAGGCCGAGGTCTCGAAGCTCTCGGCCGAGCTCTTCGGCGACTGGAAGAGCCCGGCGAACTACGAGCGCATTCCTCAACAGTTTCAGGACGTCGCCGCCGACGAATGAGTCGCTCGAGACGCCGGACAAGGCCAACGCTTACTTCGTCGCCGGCCAGAACCTCAAGCTCCGCGACGACGATCCGGACTACCCCGCCCTCATCTTCGGCAACTTCATGCTCGGAGTCTCGGATACCGCGCGGCTCTACGTCCGGATCCGCGAGAAGGAAGGGCTCTCTTACGGCGTGGGATCGCAGCTTTCGGCTTCGCCGCTCGACGCCTCCGGCGCGTTCACGGCGTTCGCCATCTACGCGCCGCAGAACGCGGCCCGGCTCGAAGCGGCGTTCCGCGAAGAGCTGGCGCGCGTGCTCGGGGAAGTCTTCCCGGCGAAAGAGATCGCGGAAGCCAAATCGGGCTGGCTCCAGTCCCGGCAGATCACGCGGTCCCAGGACGCGTCCGTCGCCCGCATGCTCGCGGTGCAGCTCTATCTCGGCCGCAACTTCGAGTGGGACGCGCAGCTCGACGCCAGGATCCAGGCGTTGACCGGGGAACAGGTCCTCGCCGCGATGCGCCGCCGCATCGACCCGGCGAAAATGACCATGGTCAAGGCCGGCGACTTCGCGAAGGCGAAGGCTCCCCGTGAGCCGACCACCGACCCGGCCACGAAGGAAGCCCCAGGCAGTAGGGAACGCCGCGCGAAGCGCGCGGTACGGAACCCCGGCAGGAGGGCGATATCCGCACGATAGAATTCGCTCCCTGCATAGGAGCGCTCGATGAAATCGCGGACTGTCGTCGTGACCTGGCTGCTTTCGGCCGCGCTGCCCCTGTGGGGGGCCGGCCCCGAATCGGCCCAGGCCCCGGCGCCGACGGCAAAGAAGGTGCCCCACATGCAAAAGCTGCACGGCGACGAGCTCGTCGACCCCTATTACTGGATGCGCGAGCGGGAGAACCCGGAGGTCCGGGCGTATCTCGAGAAGGAGAACGCCTACGCCGAGGCGTTCATGAAACCCACCGAGGCGTTACAGAAGACGCTCTACGACGAGATGCTCGGGCGGATCAAGGAAACGGACCTCACCGTGCCCTATCGGGACCACGGTGACTTCTACTACTCGCGCACCGAGAAGGGAAAGCAGTATCCGATCTACTGCCGCAAGAAGGGCTCCGTCGAGGCCCCCGAGCAAGTCATCCTGGACGTCAACGAGCTCGCGAAGGGCCAGCGCTTCATGAGCGTCGCCGCGCGGCAGGTCTCCGACGACGGGCGCCTGCTCGCGTACACGACCGACAACACGGGCTTCCGCGATTACACGCTGCAGATCAAGGATCTGCAGACCGGCAAGCTTCTGCCCGAGAAGATGGAGCGCGTCACGAGCGTCGCCTGGGCGCCCGACAACAAGACGCTCTTCTACGCGACGACCGATCACGCGAAGCGGCCTCACAAGATCTGGCGCCACACCCTCGGCACGGACACGTCGGCCGACGCGCTCCTCTACGAGGAGAAGGACGAGCGCTTCCGCGTCGGCGCGTACCGCTCGCGGAGCGGCGCGTACCTCTTCTTTCCGTCGAGCAGCCACACCACGTCGGAATGGCGGTACGTGCCGGCGGCGACGCCGGCCGCCGAGATGAAGATGGTCGCGCCCCGCATCCAGGAGCAGGAGTACTCGGTCGACCACCGCGGCGACCTCTTCTACATCATGACCAACGACCAGGGGCGCAACAACCGCCTGGTCACGGCGCCGGCCGCCGACCCCGTCCGCGAGAACTGGAAAGAGGTCGTGCCGCATCGCGACGACGTGATGCTCGAAGACTTCGACCTCTTCCGCGACTGGACGGTCCTGTACGAACGTCAGGACGCGCTGCCCCGCATCCAGGTCTCGAACGCGTCTCTCGCCGGCGGCTACCGGATCGACTTCCCGGAGGCCATCTACTCCGTCGGCCCGCAGAACAACCGCGAGTTCGACACCGGGACGCTCCGCATCGAGTACGAGTCCTTCACGACGCCTCCCGCGGTCTACGACTTCGACATGGCCACGAAGGAGCGCAAGCTCCTCAAGCAGCGCGAAGTGCCCGGCTACGATCCCTCGCGCTACACCTCGGAGCGGCGCTACGCGACGGCTTCCGACGGAACGAAGGTCCCGATCTCGCTCGTCTACAAGAAGGGGTTCGTCGCCGACGGCACGGCGCCCGCGCTGCTGACGGCCTACGGCTCCTACGGCGCCTCGAACGACGCCGGGTTCGACTCGACGCTCGTCAGCCTCCTCGACCGCGGCGTCGTCTATGCCGTCGGCCACATCCGCGGCGGCGGCGACCTCGGCAAGAAGTGGCACGACGAAGGGAAGATGCTCAAGAAGAAGAACACCTTCACCGACTTCATCGCGGTCGCCGAAACGCTCGTCGCCGAGAAGTACACCTCGAAGGACCGCCTCGTCATCGAGGGCGGATCCGCCGGCGGGCTGCTCATGGGCGCGGTGGTGAACATGCGGCCCGACCTCTTCAAGGCCGTCGTCGCGCGTGTGCCGTTCGTCGACGTGATCAACTCGATGTACGACGAGTCGCTGCCCCTGACCGTGGGCGAGTTCGAGGAATGGGGCAACCCGAAGGTGCCCGAACAGTACGTCTACATGAGGTCGTACAGCCCCTACGACAACCTCGAGGCCAAGGCGTATCCGGCCATGCTCGTCAAGACGTCCTTCGACGACTCGCAGGTCATGTACTGGGAGCCCGCGAAGTACGTCGCGAAGCTGCGGACGCTCAAGACGGATTCGAATCCGCTGATCTTCAAGATCAACATGGCCGGAGGCCACGGCGGCTCCTCGGGCCGGTACGACAAGCTCCGGGAAGTCGCGTACGACTACGCGTTCCAGTTGACGCAGATGGGGATCACGCGATGATCGCAGCGCTCGTTCTCCACCTCGCCGCGGCCGCGGCCCCGCCCGCGCCCGCCGCGAAGCTCCAGGCGCAGTTCATCGGCAACATGGCCTTCGCGATCACGGACGGAAAGACGGCGCTCTACACGGATTTCCCGTACGAGTCCGGAGCGTTCGGTTACATGGCCTACGACTTCTCGAAGGTGCCCAAGGCCCCCGGGAGCCTGTGCCTGTTCACGCACGGCCATCGCGACCACTTCGATGCGGCGCTGTTCGCGAAGATGGATGCGAAGGCCATCGCTCCGCCGAAAGTCGCCGCGATGCTGCCGCCCGCGCGCGTGATTCCCTTCGCGCCGAAGATGACGTACCGCGACATCACGATCGAGGCGTTTCCGACTCCGCACGGCGACGTGGACCACGCGTCCTACCTCGTCGAGTGGCACGGTGTCCGGCTCTATTTCACGGGGGACACGGACAGCGCCGATCAGCTCCTCGCGATGAAGAACCTCGACTACGCGTTCGTCTCGCCGTGGCTGATCGGAAAGATCGCCCAGCAGAAGGGGCGGATCGACGCGAAAACGGTCATCTGCTACCACCACAAGGCCGACGACAAGGTCCCGGCGCTCCAGGACCGGATCGTTCCGCAACCGGGCGCCGCGCTGACCCTCGTGGCGGCGGCGCCTAGCTCAGGGGCCGCCCCTCGCTGACGGAGCCTCCTCCGGCGCCCTTCTGCCGGAGGTACTCCTGGATCTCGGCGATGCGCGTCTCGGGGAGCGGGTGCGAGGAGAGCCACTCGGGCTGCCTCGCTCCGCCGCTCGCCTGCTTGAGGATCTCCATGACCTCGAGCATCGCCTTGGGGTCGAAGCCCGCTTCGGCCATCGCGTCGATGCCGTAGCGATCCGACTCGGACTCGTCGCCGCGGCCGTATTTCATCTGCACCATCTGGTTCACCATGGCCGCGATCATCGCGGCGTGCTGCCCGCCGTCGGAGCCGTCGGACGCCGCGACGCCGACCGCCTGAGAAAGGATCGCGCCCAGCTGGCCCTTCGCCATCTGCTCGGCGGAGTGGCGATGGATGACGTGACCGACCTCGTGCCCGAGCACGCCGGCGAGCTCCGCCTCATCCCGCAGCTTGTCGTAGAGACCGAGCGTGATGAAGATCTGCCCGCCGGGCAGGGCGAAGGCATTGATGGTCTCGGGATCCGCCAGAAGATGGAACTGGAAGTTCCCGGCGTAGGGGCTCGAGGCGGCGTTGCTCTTCGCGACGACGCGCTGGCCGACCTCCTGGACCATGCGCGCTTTCGGATTGCTCGGGTCGACTTCGCCTCCCATCTTGCTCGCCATCTCGGGCGCGGCCTCGAGGCCGAGCACCTTCTCCTGATCGACCGAGAGGGCGACGTGCTGCTTCTCGCCCGTGACCGGATTGACCTCGGTGCGGCTCATGTACGCGATGATGCCGACCACGGCGATCACGAGCGCGATCATCAGCCGGCTGCAGCCGCGATTGCGTAAGAGGTTGCCGCCCCCGTCTTGCATGACTCGACTCCTTCGCTGAGCGTGCGATTATCCCCTCCGCGAATGGAGGGAGCCCGATGAGAATGCACGTTCCGTACCTGCTCGCTCTGCGCGTCGGCGTCGGCCTGGGCGTTGGCCTCAACGTCGCCGCGAGCGCCGCCGCGGCTCCGCCCGCGAGCGAGCTTCCGGTGTCCGAGTTTCGCGCGCGGCGCGCGGAGGCGATGCGGCGCATGCCGGACGGGATCCTGCTCCTGCCCTCCATATCGTTCGAATTCGCCGGCGACCAGGTCTTTCTGCACGGCTTCCAGCAGAGGCCGAACTTCTACTACTTCACGGGCCTGGCGAGCGCCTCGGGCGCGGTCCTGGCGATCGACGGAGCGGCGAAGGAGACCTGGCTCTTCGTGCCGAAGGAGCTGCCGGGGCTCGGCGCGCGGCTCGAGCGCGCGCGCATCGAGCCGGGAGAGAAGAGCGCCGCCGCCCTCGGTGTCGACCGGGTCGTCAGCCGCAAGGAGCTGCCGGCGTTTCTGACCCGCCGCCAGGAGGCACCGGGCCTGCTGCTCTACACGGCCGGGTTGGCCGAGGGCGGGCACGGGTTTCCCCTCGACATCGCGCTCGACGATCCCCAGGCGGCCTGGAACCACGCGATGGAGGAGCTCTGGCCGACCGGGCGCCTGAAATCCGCGGATCCGATCCTCGAACAGATGCGCCTCGTCAAGAGCCCGGCCGAGATCGAGGCCATGCGGGCGACCGGAGCGGCGAGCGCGCGGGCTCTCCGGGCGGGACTTTCGGCCCTCCGCCCGGGGCGCACCCAGCGCGCCGCGGAAGGCGACGTCGTGTGCGCCTGCCTCGACGCCGGCGCCGAGGGGCCGTCGTTCTGGCCGTGGGTCATGACGGGCCCGGCGAGCGCGTTCCCGGCGCCCTTCGAATCCCTCGTCGACTACCGGCATCTCAACCGCACGATGCGCGCCGGTGAGGTCGCGCGCGTCGACGTGGGCTGCGACGCGGACCACTACAAGGGCGACGTCGGCCGCACGGCTCCGGTCTCGGGACGTTTCGACGCCGGACAGCGCGAGACCTGGGAGCTTCTCGTCGCGGCCTATCGCGCGGGACTTTCGGCGATCAAGGACGGCGTGACGAGCGATGCGGTCTTCGCGGCGAGCCTCTCGGAAGTCCGCCGCCGACAGCCCGCGCTCGCGACACCGCTCGGGAAGAAAGCGGCCGAAGTCCTCCTCGGAGCGGACGGTCTCAAGTTCTGGGGAATCCACGGCGTCGGCCTCGAGGCGGGAGAGGGATCGCCGAAGACGCTCGCCGCCGGAATGGTCGTGGCGTTCGAACCGATCTTTTCCGTCGACGGCCAGGGGTTCTATCTCGAGGACATGATTCTCGTGACGAAGACCGGCCACGAAATCCTGACGCCGGGGCTGCCCTACTCGGCCGGGGAGATCGAGCGCTCGACGCGGCCGCACCGCGACCCGCGCGGCGACTGAGCGGGGAGCGAGCTCCTAGGAGCCCGCCTTCACGGCGCCGGGGCCCTTCAGCGCGCGGCCGGCGGGAGACCCGGTCGGCTCGCCGTCCTTCAGCACGTGAACACCGTTGACGAAGACCTGTCGCACTCCGACCGCGTACTGCTGGGGCTTCTCGTAGGTCGCGCGGTCGCCGATCGTGGCGGGATCGAACACGACGACGTCGGCGAACATCCCCGGCTTGAGGAAGCCGCGGCGGTCGAGGCCCAGGTTGGTGGCCGGCAGGCTCGACAGCTTGCGGATCGCCTCCGAGAGCGGGATCACCTTCTCGTCCCGGACGTACTTCCCGAGCACGCGCGCGAAGGTCCCGTAGGCGCGCGGATGCGGGTTGGACTTCAGGAACACGCCTTCGGGCGCCTCCGAGCCGGCGTCCGAGCCGAACGACACCCACGGCAGCGCGATCTCCTTCTTGATGTTGTCCTCGGAGATCAGGAAGAAGATCGCGCCGACGCCGACGTCCGACTCGACGATCAGGTCGAGCGCGGTGTCGACCCAGTCCTTGTTCCGCATCTTCGCGACGTCGGCCAGCGTCTTGCCTTGCAGCGGCTTCATGGCGTCCGGCGCGAACTCCGCGAGCAGCACGTTCTCGGGCCCCCCGGTCAGGAGGCAGAGGTTCTCCCAGTCCTTGCCGGGCACCCTCATCTCGGCGGCGATCCTGGCCCGCGTGTCCGGATCCTTGAGGCGCTCGAGCAACTTTGCGTCTCCGCCGTCGTGCGCCCACGGCGCGACGCACGCGTCCAGCGACGTTCCGCCCGCGGTGTACGTGTACATGTTGGCGCGGATCTCGAGGCCCGCGCGCCGCGCGGTGTCGACCTTCGCGATGACCTGGTCCATCTTGGGCCAGTTCGCCTTGCCGGCCGCCTTCAGATGGTAGATCTCCGCCGGCAGGCCCGCTTCGCGGCCGATCCGGATGAGCTCGTCCACGGCCTCCAGGAGCGCGTCCGCCTCGCTCCGCATGTGCGAGATGTACTTCCCCTTGTACTTCGCGGCCACCTTGCAGAGCTCGATGAGCTCCTCGGTCGACGCGTAGTTGCCGGGGGCGTAGATGAGCGCGGAGCCGATCCCGAGCGCGCCCGCCTCCATCTCCTTGCGGACGAGCTCGCGCATCGTGTCGAGCTCGGCCGCCGTCGGCGCGCGCTTGTCGAAGCCGATGACGTACGTCCGGAGCGTCGTCGCGCCCACGTAAGACGCGACGTTCTGCGAGATGCCTCTCTTCTCCAGGTAGGCGAGATACTCCGAGAGCGTCGTCCACGGCATCTCGTACTTGAAGTCCGTCTGCTGGGCCTCGAGGAACTTCCGGAGCGTGTCGTTCAGCGGCCCCATGGAGAAGCCCTCGCCGAAGATCTGCGTCGTCACTCCCTGACGCAGCTCGCTCTGCGATTTCCCGTCGACGATCAGCGAGTCGGTCGACCAGGAGAGCATGTTGATGAACCCGGGCGCCACGGCGAGGCCGGAGGCATCCACGGTGCGGCGGGCCTTGGCCTTCGAGAGGTCCCCGATCGCCGCGATCTTGTCGCCGACGATCCCGACGTCGGTACGGCGGCCATCTCCGCCCGAGCCGTCGTAGACGGTGCCGCCGCGGATCACGACGTCGAAGGTCACCTCTTCCACCGGCTCCTCGACCGGACCGGCCGCCGCGAGAAAAGACGCGGCGGCGAGCGCGAGGAGCGCCGCCGCCACCAGCGCGGTCCGGGTCCGCATCAGTAGCTCGGGCCGACGTGGAGGAGGCGACCCGCCAGGATGATCCACGCGACGCCGATGCACGAGAGCGCGATCAGCGTCTCCCCGAGCTTGCTCCACACGCCGCGCTGCCGGCTTCCCCACGCGCGCGCGGCATTGACGAGCGCGATCAGCGTCCCGACGAGAGCCAGCGCGGCGAGGACCTGCAGGATGCGGAGCCAGGGATCCGTCTTCGGCGTCAGCAGGTCGAGATCCTCGAGGCCCTTGATGATGAGCGTCGCGTAGCCCGCGACCATCACCACCTCGACCAGGCACACCAGACGCGTCCAGAGCCGGAGGCGCCGCTCGCCGGGCGGCAGCTCGAGCCGCCTCGCGTAGTGCCTTCGCACCAGCGCGCCCAACGGCCACAGCACCAGTGCGAGCACGATGACGCAGAGGCTCACGATCGCGATCGGGAGGACGAGCTTCGCGTCGAGGTACGCAGGCGGTCGGAAGAAGTCGAAGAACGGGTACTCGGTGACCAGCTCCGCGCGTCCGAGCGGATCCGTCTGGAAGACGACCTTCTCCTGGCCGTGCACGGCGCGGAACACGCCATTGCCGATCGGTTCCCATGTCTTCGGCTTCTCGTTGTAGCCAGTCAGAGCCGAGATCTCGATCGCGCCCTCGTCCGTCGGGGACGGATAAACCTTGGTCTGCTCGAGCAGATAGAGCAGCCGGAGGAACTTGCTGTCCGAGCGGCGGCTCACCAGGTAGTTGCCCGCGACCTTCTGCGCCTGCTCCTTGGCGTCCGCGACACGCGGGGCGGCGGGCGGCGTCGAGGGGAAGTAGCGGTCGAGGAATTGCTCCCACAGGAGCGTCCGGCCGCTGCCCTTCCCGTTGCCGCCGCTGTTGTAGGAGACGAAGAAGCCGACGTTCGCGTCGGGGATCAGGTGCAGGTCGCTGTGGAACCAGTTCGTGTCGCCGCCGTGTCCGATGATCCGGTGCCCGTTGCGCGACTCTTCGTAGAAGCCGAGCGCCATCCCGTCGGTCTGGTCGGACTTGCCGCGCTGGCGCGCGTGCATGAGCTTCGCGGTTTCCGGCGTCAGGATCTGCGCGCCTTCGTAGCTCCCGTCCTGCAGGTGCGCGATCATGAAGCGCGCCATGTCGGCGCCGGATGCCGACAGTGCGCCCGCCGGCGACGGGACGACGATCTCGAACGGCTTCGCCTTGTCCGAGGCGACCTTGTAGCCCTTCGACATCTGGGGCTCGAGCGCCGCCGGGAGGGGCTGCTGGAAGGTCGCGTGCGTCATGCCGAGCGGTCCCGTGACGAACTGCTCGACGTAGTCCGGAAACGGCTTTCCGGAGACGCGCTCCACGATGTACCCGGCCAGGGCGGTCGCGTAGTTGGAGTAGGCGGGGGTGGAGCCGGGCGGGAAGATGCGCCGCGGCTGGTGCGTCTTCAGGTGATCGCCCAGCGGCACGAGCATCTTGGCATCGCCGACGATCAGGTCCTTGGCGTAGTCCTCGTAGCCCGGCGTGTGCGTCATGATGTCGCGCAGCGTGATCGGCTTGCCGAACGCCTCCGGGCACCTTGAAGTCGAGATACGTGTTGACGTCGGCGTCGAGGTCGAGCTTGCCCTGCTCGACCAGCTGCATGACCGCCGTCCAGGTGAAGAGCTTCGAGATCGATCCGGGCCGAAAGAGCGTCGTCTGCCAGTCGACGGGGACCCGCTTCTCGACGTCGGCGAAACCGTAGCCCTTGCCGAACAGGACCTTCCCGTCCTTGACCACGACGACGACGGCGCCCCCGACGTCCCCCGGGCCGAGCTGCGCCGGCATGACGCCGTCCAGAAACGCCTCGACGTCGGCGGCCGTCATCTCCGCGGCTGCCCCGGGGCCGGCGCGGGGCCGCTGCCGGTGCGGATTCGGACTTTGCGGACGCCTTCGCGGCCGGAGACGATGGCTTCGTCGGCAGGGGCACCACCGATTGGGCGGCCAGCGAGGCGGCGGAAAGAAGTCCGCCGAAAAGCATGGCCAGGGTGCTTCTTCTCATCGGATCTCCCCTCCTCACAGATCAAACCTCAGGCCGAACTGTATCTGGCGCGGCCCGAACGCCCCGGCGCAACGTCCGCGTCGGTTCGCCGAAGTTCGGCGAGGTCAGGTTGCCAACGTAGCCCGTCGGGTTGGTGTGATTGAAGACGTTGAAGGCCTCGACGATCAACTGCAGGTTCGTCTCTCCGATCGGGATCTGCTCGGCCACGCGGAGGTTGACGGTCCAGAGGGACTCCCCGCGCTTCGAGTTGCGTTCGACCCCGGGCGGCCGTTCGTTGGGATTCAAAGGGTCCAGGCCGGTCAGGACGCTGTATGGCGGCGCGGAAAGGAAGTTCACGGTCCCGCCGAGGACGAGCCCGAATGGCCCCCTCCAGTCGGCGCCGGCGTTCAGGGTGTTGCGGATGTCGTTCGAGCTCGGGCCGTAGTCGTCGTTGGCGTCGTAGCTGTTGCTGATCTGGTACTGGTGGCCGTCGGTGTTGTCCTTGGTCGAGGCCAGCGTGTACGCCAGCTGGACGCCGAGGTTCTGGCCGAAGCGCTTCTGGAATCCGACCTGCATCCCGAGGTACTTGGACTTGCCCTCCGTCTGGATGTCGTAGGCGAAGCCGACGTTCGGATCCGGCGGCACGCCGTCGATCGGGGCGTTGGCGTTGCGCAGGTACAAAAGGTGATATCCCCGCGCGTAGACGAAGTCGATGCTCGCCGCCATGTCGGGAGCCAGCTCCTGCTGGACGCCGAGGCTGCCGACGTTCTTGTACGGCGTGGTGTTCTTGGGGTCCTGAATAGCGATGTCCGGAGGCAGCGGGAAACCGCCCGTGCCGGGGTCCGGATAACCGGGATCCAGCGTCGCCTGGATCTCGAACCGTCCCGGCTCGAAGAGCGAGCCGATGAGCGGCGCGTTCAGCAATATCTGGTCGTAGTACATGCCGAAGCCGCCGCGGACCGACGTCTTTCCCTGACAGGACGGGTCCCACGCGAAATGGACGCGGGGCGCGAAGTTCTGCCAGTCGTTCTTGGTGTAGACCTGGTCCTCGTAGTCCCAGCGCAGCCCGAGGTTCAGCGTCAGGTTGCGCAGAACCTGCCACTGGTCCTGGACGAAGAGCGCGACGACGTTGTTCGAGAGTTTGATGAACGGATCGCCGGTGCCGTGGAGATAGATCACGGGATGCGTCAGCGGGTCGTCCGGGTTGTACGGCTGGTCGCTGATGAACTGGAACAAGCCGTCGAAGTACTGTGGAACGAAGGCGTCGAGGTTGATGTGGTTGTAGTCGACGCCGGCCTTGAAGCCGTGCTCGCCGTTGCTGCCGAGCGTGAAGCTGACCGAGTCGACGAACTCGTACCGCTTCTCGGTGAAGGTCTGGGGCTGGTTCGGAAGCTTGCCCGACAGGAGCGAGGGCCGGATGATGGTCGGACACCCCGGACAGTTCTGCTGGGTCGCGTCATTGGACTGGTCGGAATACTGGAAGCGGGCCTCGTTCAGCAGCACCGGCGAGATGACCCACGAGTCCGACAGACCGTAGTCGTAGTTGTGGGTGTCGAGGGTGAACCCCGCCTCCGAAGTGACGACGACGCCGCCCCCGGCATCCTGTCCGACGAAGTCGTTCGTGGTTTTGGGATTGTCCATCCGGAACCGACCCGTCAGAGTGTTGCTGCTGGTCGTCAGAAAGTCGACCTTGGCGACGACACGGGGCTCGCGCAAGGTTTGGGGGACGGATGTCTCGGTCGGGAGACCGAGCGACGCCAGGGTGACCGGATCGACGGCGACGACGGCCGTCGCGTCCCGCCACGTCTGCTCGAAGGAGCCGAAGTAGAAGAGCTTTTCCTTGACGATCGCCCCGCCCAGGAAGGTGCTGAAGATCCACTGATCGAACGGCGTCTCCTCCTTCTCGCCGGTGAGGGGATTGGTCTGCGCGAAGGGGTCGCTCGCCGTCAGGGAGTCGGCGCGGTAGTAGCCGGACACCCGGGCGTGGAAATCGTTGGTGCCGGAGCGCGTCAGCACGTTGATGATGGCGCCCGAGGCCTGACCGTACTGGGCGTCGAACTGGCTCGACATGACCTGGAACTCACCGATCGCATCGGGGGAGTAGTCGCCGCGAGCTCCGCCGAGCGAGTCCTGGTCGTTGCTCATGCCGTCGATCAGGTACGTGTTGCTGGCCCCGTTGCTTCCGGCGGCCGAGACGGTCGTTCCCTCCCCGGTGACGTTCGTCGTGATTCCGGGGGTCAGGAAGATCAGGTCCTGGAAGTTGCGCCCTGAAAGCGGGAGCTCGTCGATCTGGCGGGTCGTGATGTTCGCGCCGATCGCGCTCTTGGTCGTCTCGATGATCGGCGCCTCCCCCTGCACGGTGACGGTCTCGGCCACGGCGGCGACCTTCAGAACGAAGTCGATCGCCACCTGTTGACCGATCTGCAGCTGGACGCCGGTCCGCACCTCCGTGGCGAAACCGGCCGAGCTCACGGTGAACTCGTATCTGCCGACCGAAAGCTCGACCATGCGGTAGAGACCGTCCGCATCGGCCGGGACCGTGCGGACCTGGCCGGTGGCCAGGTTGCGCGCCACGACCGTCGCCCCCGAGAGTGGGCGGCCCGACGGATCGGACACGCGGCCGAAGACGGTTCCGCCAACCGCTTGCGCCCAGACGGATGACGCGAAGAGAAATGCCGCCGCCGCTGCGGCCCAGGTCCTCGGGGACGATTTCATGAGATCTCCTCCCTCACCGAGTCGCCGGAAAGGCTCCCGCCGATCGACGACCCCACCAAATTGTCCGGAGAATGCATCATTCGTTGCCACGTGTCAATACAGCGTCGGATACCGCTGGTTGACCCCTGCAGCGGCGCCGGATCGAGCCTTCGCTGGAGCGAAACGCATCATGTATTGCAGGCCCGCGCGGGCCGCGGAGCGCCCTCAGCGCTCGAAGACGTAGAGGGCCGTGTCGCCGCGCGCGACGAGGGCGGTGGCCTCGTAACCGCGGTCGAAGAGCGCTCCGGCCGTACGGCGGAGCGCCCGGCGCGCGCGGAGCGCGGCCGCCGGGTCGGACGCATACAGAGCCGGAGCTCCGGAGGGAATCTCGACGGCGACCCGGGACGCGGCCGGCATGCGGCGCGGATTCGCGCGCGGCAGGTCGTCGGCCCGCCGAGGCTCGGGGGCACGCCCCTCCGCGGCCCTTCCGACCTCGGGGCTCGCCAGGTTCCAGTGCACCTCGAACCGGTCGGTCGGAAGGCCGCCGTAGAGACCCCCGAGCTCGCCGTACACGTCGGGCAGGAACGCGCACGCGCGCGCCCGGAGCCGCACGAGGTTGAGGCGCGCATTCAGGACGAGGAGCGGGTCGTAGGTCCACGTGACGAGACGGATTCCGCGCTCGAGACACCAGGACCGCTGGAAGAACTTGAGCCGGACGGAAACGCCGCGCCCGCGGAACTCCGGCCGGACCGCCAGCAGATGCGAATGATGGCAGGGCCGTCGGAGGTTGGTCCGCGCCAGTCCATGCACGAAGCCCACGAGCTCGCCTCCCGCGAAGGCGCCGGCGGTGAGGCCGCCGACGTGACCCACGACCTGGAGGTCGAACGTGGACGGCAATTGGCGATCCTCGAAGCCCCAGACGCGCCGCGCCACCTCCTGCGCCGCGACGAAGTCGGCGAGCGTGCGCAGCTCGCGGACGACGAGACGTCTCACGGGGCGTCCACCAGCGCGGCCAGCAGCGCCGCTCTTCGAGGAAGGTCCGAGAGCGACACGAACTCCTCCCGAGCGTGGGCGTGGCCTCCCCTCGGACCCAGTCCGTCGAGCGTCGGGATTCCGGCCGCCGCCGTCAGGTTGCCGTCGGAGGCGCCGCCGACGCGCGCCGCCCCGAGTGCGAAGCCCAACTCCTCGGCCAGCCCTCGCGCGCGCTCGTACAGGGCCAGGGAGGCGGGCGTCGGCTCGAGCGGAGGCCGATCCACTCCTCCGTCCACCTCCACCGCCACTCGCGCGTCGGCCGGCCGGTAGTCGCGGATCGCCTCTTCGACGCGGCTCGCCTCCGCGACGGACCAGACGCGCACGTCCGCCGACAGCTCCCCGTGCTCCGGGATCACGTTGATCTTTTCTCCGCTCCGAGCCACCGTCGGGGCCACCGTCGTCTCGCTCGAGGGATCGCCCAGGGATTCCAGGAACATCACGCAACGCGCCAGCTCGGAGAGCGCCGATGCTCCTCGCTCGGGCTCGAGACCGGCGTGCGCGGCCCGGCCCCGAAAGCGCAGCCGGAAGACGCCGTGGCCCTTGCGCGCGACCTTGGCGGCGCCGTCGAGGGAGGGTTCGAGCACGAAGACGCTGCGATGCTGCAGGGCCAGCTCGACGGTCCGGGCGCGGGACGCCGCGCTTCCGACTTCTTCGTCCGGCACCAGCAGCAGCGTCGCTTTTCCGGACCCCTCCTCCGCCAGCCCGGCCAGGGCCGCCATGGCCACGACGATGCCCGCCTTCATGTCGAAGACGCCGGGGCCCGAGGCCCGGTCTCCGTCGATCCGATACGGGAAAATCGCGCAGGGTTCCGCAGGCCCACACCGTGTCGAGGTGTCCGAGGATCAGGACTCCGCCTCCGCCGCCGACGCGGGCGGACACGGCCTCGCCCCGGTCCACACACGGATGGGTCTCGGCGGCGACGCCCCGTTCGCGGAGCCGATCGCGGACCCAACGTGCGAGAGATGTGACGCGCTCGGCATCCTCCGACGGGCTCTCTTGCGAAACGGCGGCTTCGAGATCCTCCGTCAGCCGTTCCCGACGCGCGTCGAAGCGCGAGAACCAGTCGCGCGCCCTCACGTCAGGTCCTCCGCTTCCCCGCATTCCCGCCGATCGCATCGTCCGAGGGCGCCTGGGCGTACCAGCGCGGGCCCGAGAGGTATTCCTTCTCGGTCTGGCGGAGGAGGGCGAGCGAGCGCTTGGGCTTCAGTTGCGCGCACGCCACGAGCACCGCGTTCAACACGGCCATCGGAGCCACGTACGAGCCGGTGAACGTGGAGGCGGAGATCGGCGCCAGCAGATACGCGTCGCAGGTCCGCGCCATCGGTGTCGTGTCGCTGTCCGTGATCCCGAACGTGGGCACGCCGCGCGCCTTCGCCTCCGTCACGGCATCCATCGTGACCCGGAGGCACCGGCCGAAACTGATCGCGACCACGAGGTCGCGCCGGCTCAGGGCCCGGACCTTGTGCTGGAGAATCCCGGCGCTGCCGACCGGAGCCTCGGCATTGAAGCCCAGCGCATCGAGCCCGTAGGAAAAGAACCAGGCCAGCGAGGCGGCGAGGTCCACGCCCACGACCAGGATCGAGCGCGCCCGGTGGATGCGGCGGGCGAGGTCGACGGCCCGTGTGGGGTCCAGGCCCGAACGCACCGCGTCGAGATTGTGCAGGTCTCGCTCGAGGCTGTGCCGCACGTGGTCCGCGACGCTCCGCCGCTCGCGGGCGGTCGCTTCGACGATCCGGTAGGGCGTCACCCGCTGAATGAAGTGGTCGCGCAGGTCCTTGAGAAAGTCGGCGTATTGCCGGTAGCCCAGCACCTGGATCGTCCGGACGATGGTGGCCGGGTCGACGCGATAGCGGCGCGCGAGCGCCCGGGAGGACAGGAAGAACGTTTCGTCGGGGTTTTCGAGGGCCGCCTGGATGATGCGGCGGCGGCGCGGGTTCAGGCGAGACTGCGCGTCGGCCAGCCGCTGTTCAATCGCAGTGCGTGCAGGCATGTCGATCCCTTCCGCCGTGACGCCGGGAGGGCGTCCGTTCTCATTCCGGGTCCGGGAAGAATCTCACGACACCGAAACCGTCTTCCCGCGCAACGTGAACCGTTCGACGCTCTCGGTGACGGCCGCGACGTAGTCTCGATCGATCTCGAATCCCAGGCCGGGAGCGAGCGGAACCTCCACCATTCCCTCCGGGCTCACCTCGACCTCCGGGACGATGATGTCGCGGGCGAAGTAGCGTCGGCTCGCCGAGATGTCGCCCGGCAGGGTGAAGCCGGGCAGGCTCGCGAGGGCGATGTTGTGGGCGCGCCCGATGCCCGACTCGAGCATGCCGCCGCACCAGAGGGGCACGCCGCTCGACCGGCAGATTTCGTGGATCGCGAGAGCCTGCGAGTAGCCGCCGACCCGGCCCACCTTGAGGTTGACGATGTCGCAGCTCCCGAGCTCCAGGGCCTGCCGGGCGGCTCGCGCTCCCGTGATGCTCTCGTCGAGGCAGATGGGCGTCGATAGTCCCCGCCGGAGCGCGGCATGGTCGATGAGGTCGTCGTGCTCCAGCGGCTGTTCGAGCATGAGCAGTCCGAAGGCATCGAGTTTCTTCAGGTGATCGCGGTCGGACAGTGCGTACGACGCGTTGGCGTCCACGGACAGCGGGATGTCGGGATGCCGGCGCCGCACTTCCTCGAGAACCGCCACGTCCCAGCCGGGTTTGATCTTGATCTTGATCCTGCGGTAACCGAGACGAAGGGACCGTTCGATCCTCTCCAGCAATCCGGCGACGTCGGCCTGGATCCCGAGGCTGACCCCGACCGGAATGCGCGCCTGAACGCCTCCGAGGAGCCTCGAAATGGACTGTTCCTTCGACCTCGCGACGAGATCGACGAAAGCGAGCTCGAGACCGGCGCGGGCCATCGGGTGACCGCGGAACGGAGCCAGCCTCTCGGCGAGCTCGTCGAGGTCCCGCAACGGAGCACGCAGCATCGCCGGCGCGAAGTAGTCGCGCACCGCGTGCACCGCCGTCCCGACCGTCTCGTAACTGTAGAGGGGCTCGTCGCCCGCCACGATCTCCCCCCAGCCCTCGAGCCCTTCTCCCTCGAGCCGGACGAGCACGATCCGCCTCGACCCGACCCGGCCGAAGCTCGTCTCGAACGGCTCGACGAGATCCATGCGCAGCAGCCGGAGCTCGACGGCGTCGATCCGCAACGGAGGGGTCCGCACCATTTGTTGCCGGAAGGTAGCAGAGCGCCTCTCGATGCGTCAAGACGCTCGGGCGCTCGCCCAATCAGGGCGGACCTTCTGGCCGACCTGCACCATGTGTTGCAGTATCGGCCCGCCGCCGTCGCCGTCAGCGCTTTTTGAGTGTCGTGTCGAAGAACTCGAGCGTTTCTTTCCAGGTGCGGTCCCACTCGGCGCCCTGCCATCCGTGCTCCCCGCCGAGGATGAACTCCACGCGGCCGGGGACTCCGCCGGCCGAGAGCTTCTCCATGAGCTCCACGGCCTGGGACGGGGGCACCAGCGTGTCCTTCGATCCGTGGAACACCAGCACCGGCGCATCGCCCGCGCCCGCATAGGTGACCGGCGACGCCTTCGCGGCGAGCTCGGGCCTCTCGGCCGCGGGCGCGCCGATCAGGCACCGGACGAAGCCGCGCGCGGTCTCCGAGAAATCCGTGGCGGCCAGGTCCGCGGGACCGAAGAAGTCCACGACCGCCTGGACCCGCGCGCTGGGGACGCCTTTCGCGGCCGGACCGTCGAACCCGTCCTCGGGACCGGTCATGCCGAGGAGCAGCGCGAGATGCCCGCCGGCCGAGAATCCCATCGCTCCGATCCTCTCGGGATTGACCTTGAGCGCTTTCGCGTTCGAGCGCAGGAAGCGCACCGCCGCCTTGACGTCTTCGAGCTGCGCGGGAAACGTGTCCTTCGGGCAGAAGCGATACTGCGGGGACGCCGCCACGTAGCCCCGGCGCGCGAGCTCGAGCAGGTACCGGTGGTTCTCCTCCCGCCCCCCTTCGTGCCAGGCGCCCCCGTGGATGACGAGGATCGCGGGAAACGGGCCGTCGCCCATGGCCGGCTGCGCGATGTCGATCCGCAGCTCGGCTCCGCCCGCGGTCGTGAACGGCACGTCGTAGCTCGTCGTCACGGTGGGGTCGTCAGCGAGGAGCCAGGCCGCGGACACGAAGACGGCAAAACACGCGAACGGCCGGAAACGGCGCGTCATGGAGCCTCCGAGAGCTTCGGCCAGCGTATCAGACGCTCTGCGTTCACCGTCGACGAGCCCGATGCGCGGCTCGGTGGAGCACACCCGGCGGGTAGAATCCACCGCACGTGACCCTGTCCGCCGGATCCAGGCTCGGCCCCTACGAGATCCTCGGCCAGATCGGCGCCGGGGGAATGGGAGAGGTGTATCGGGCCAAGGATCCGCGGCTCGGGCGCGAGGTCGCGATCAAGGTGCTGCCCGCGTCGTTCTCGCAGGACGACGATCGCCTCCGCCGCTTCGAGCAGGAAGCCCGCGCCGCCGGAGTCCTGAACCATCCGAACATCACCGCGGTCTACGACATCGGAAGTCACGACGGCGCCCCCTACGTCGTGCAGGAGTTGCTCGAGGGCGAGACACTCCGCGCCGCGCTCGCGGGCGGCCGGCTGGCCCAGCGCCGCACGCTCGACTACGCGACGCAGATCGCCCTGGGCCTCGCGGCGGCGCACGAGAAGGGCATCGTCCATCGGGACCTGAAGCCCGAGAACGTCTTCGTCACGAGAGACGGCCGTCTCAAGATTCTCGACTTCGGCCTCGCGAAGCTGACGCAGAACGAGAGCGCGGATTCGAGTGCGACGAACCTGCCGACCGAGACGAGAGGCACCGAGCCCGGCGTGGTGCTCGGCACGCTCGGCTACATGTCGCCGGAGCAGGTCCGCGGCAAGCCCGCCGACGCGCGCAGCGACATCTTTTCCTTCGGCGCGATCCTCTACGAGATGCTCTCGGGCAAGAGGGCCTTCCACGGCGACTCGGCCGCGGACACGATGTCCGCGATCCTGCGGGAAGACCCGCCGGACCTGTCCGTCACGAACCAGAACATCTCCCCCGCCCTCGAGCGCATCGTCCGGCATTCGCTCGAGAAGAGTCCGGAGCAGCGCTTCCAGTCGGCGCGCGACCTCGCGTTCAACCTGGAGGCGGTTTCCGGGACGTCCGTCCAGACCGCGGCGCCGGCTCTTCGCCGCCGGCGGCTCCGGCTCATGCCCATCCTTCTGCTCGGCCTCGGCGCCCTCGCCGGCGCGGCCGCCGCGTACTTCGGCCTGCGGGGCTTTCGTGGCGCGCCGCAGGCCGCCGGGACTCGCGGGAGCGCAGTTCCGCCGCATCACGAACCTCTCCGGCGGCGAGAACTTCCCCGACGCTCTCTCCTGACGGCCAGACCGTCGCGTTCGTGCACCGCTCCGGTGAGCAAGACCGATGTCTGGATCCAGCGCGCCGGCGGCCGCAATCCGATCGACCTGACGCCCGACTGTGATCGCGACAGCTATAGCCCGGCCTTCTCGCCGGACGGGAGCCTCATCGCCTACGGCTCCCAGTGCGGCGAGGGCGGACTCTTCCTGATGGGAGCCACAGGAGAGAACTCGCGCCGCCTGACGGGCGTCGGCAGCCATCCCGCATGGTCGCCCGACGGGCGCGAGATTCTCTACTCGACCGAGCTCATCGGCGGGCCGTACGGCCGCATCGGGACGAGCGCGCTCTGGGCGATCGACGTCGCCAGCGGCAAGACGCGCAAGCTCTCCGCGGACCTCGACGCCATCCAGCCGAGCGTGTCGCCCCACGCGCTTCGCGTCGCCTACTGGGGCTTGCCGGCCGGCGGAAGCCAGCGCGACATCTGGACGATGCCCTACAAGGGCCTCGCGGCCGGCGAAAAGCCGGTGCCCGTCACGCAGGACGACGCGGTCGACTGGAACCCGGTCTGGGGGCCGGACGGCGAGACGCTCTACTTCCTTTCCAACCGCGACGGCGCAATGAACCTCTGGCGCGTTTCGATCGACGAAACGACCGGGCGGACCCTCGGCCCCCCCGAGCCGCAGCTTCTGCCGGCCCGGGAAGTGGGCGGCTTCGCCCTATCGAAGAACGGACGCCGAGCGGCGTACGTCGTTCGGGAGAACACGTTCTCGATCGACCGCCTCCCCTTCGACCGTCGCCACCGGACGACTGTCGGGCCAGCCCGAGCAGATTCTCGGTTGGTCGCAGGAGATGGCGGACCTCGACGTCTCGCCGGACGGAAAGACTCTCGCGTTCGATTCTCGCGGAGGAGCCCGGGACGATCTCTTCGCCTCCGACAGCGACGGACGGAACCTCCGGCAGATCACCGACGACGCCCCCCAGAGACCGCCATCCGACGTTTCTCGCCCGACGGGAAGCGACTCGCCTTCCACTCCGACCGCGCGCGGTCACTACCAGATCTGGACGGTGGAGAGCGACGGGAGCGGCCTGAAGCCCATCACGAAGGCGAACGACCTCATCATCGAAGCGCACTGGTCGCCCGACGGCAAGACGCTCGCGACCAACAGCGGGCGCGATAGCTCGATCCTGCAGACTCGACGAGCGGGCGACCTCGCTCGCATCGAGCCCATCCCTCCAGCGGGGCCCAGCACGTTCTTCGATCCGCTCGCATGGTCCCCCGACGGCAAGACGCTCGCCGGTTCCGTGATCCGGCTCCCGCGACTTCGTCAGCCAGTCGCTGGCTCTTACACGCCCGGCGCCGGAGCCGTCATCCGGCCGGTTCGCCGGGACCGAAAGGAATGGCCGCGCCCGCCGCGGGGCATTCCTCGGTGATCGCTTTCTCATCTACGTAGACAAGGACCTGCGCACTGCAAACCTGCTCACCGGCGAGGACCGCGATCGTGCTCGAGCGGCCCTGGAACGGTAACTTCCAGAGCGTCGCCTGCGCCCGCGCGGAAAGCACCTGTTATGTCGTGCGCACGACCGACAACGCCGACATCTGGGAAAGGGTGACGCCGGAAGCCGGCAGCGAAATGACAATCGCGACCGGTTCGAAGCTCGGTCCCTACGAGATCGTCGGCCAGATCGGCGCCGGGGGCATGGGCGAGGTCTACCGGGCGAAGGATCCGCGGCTCGGGCGCGAGGTCGCGATCAAGGTGCTGCCGGCGTCGTTCTCGCAGGACGCGGATCGCCTGCGCCGCTTCGAGCAGGAAGCGAAGGCCGCGGGCGTCCTCAACCATCCCAACATCACGGCCGTCTACGACATCGGACAGCCACGACGGTGCGCCCTACGTCGTCCAGGAGCTGCTCGAGGGCGAGACGCTGCGCGCGGAGCTCGCCGGCGGCCGCTTCTCGCCGCGCAAGGCGATCGAGTACTCGCTCCAGATCGCCCACGGCCTCGCCGCCGCGCACGGCAAGGGCATCGTCCACCGCGACCTGAAGCCCGAGAACGTCTTCGTCACCGCCGACAACCGGGTCAAGATCCTCGACTTCGGCCTCGCCAAGCTGACGCAGCCGGAGAGTCGGCTCGCAGCGCGCGACGAATCTGCCGACCGGACCACTGCGGGCACCGAGCCCGGCGTCGTGCTGGGCACGCTCGGCTACATGTCGCCCGAGCAGGTCGCGCGGCAAGCCCGCCGACGCGCGCAGCGACATCTTCTCCTTCGGCGCGATCCTCTACGAGATGCTCTCGGGCCAGAGCGCGTTCCACGGCGACTCCGCCGCGCGACACGATGTCGGCGATCCTGAAGGAAGACCCGCCGGATCTCTCCGTCACCAACCAGAACATCTCGCCGGGCCTCGAGCGCGTCGTCCGCCACTGCCTCGAGAAGAATCCCGAGCTGCGCTTCCAGTCCGCCCGCGACCTCGCGTTCGACCTCGAGGCGCTCTCCGGCACCTCCGCGCAATCGCTCGCTGCCCGCGGGACGACCCGGCCGCTCCGCACGCCTGCCATGGCTCGCGCTCGGCGCCCTCGCGGCGATCGCCGCGGCGTTCGCGGCCGGCCGGCTGCTCTGGAAGCCGGCGGCCGCTGTCCCAGCCGACCTACCAGCGCATCACGTTCCGGCGCGGCAACATCGGCAACGCGCGCTTCGCGCCGGACGCCAAGACGGTCGTCTACGGCGCCTCCTGGGAGGGCTCTCCGATCGAGGTCTATACGACGCGGCCGGGCAGCGCCGAGTCGACGCCGCTCGGGTACAGGAGCTCGGCGCTCCTGCGCCGTATCCTCGACCGGAGAGCTGCTTCTGTCCCTGCGCGAGGCCTTCCTCTCCGGCAGCAACGGTGTCGGCACGCTCGCCCGCGCCCCCCTGGGCGGCGGATCGCCGCGCGAGATCCTCGAGTTCGTGGAGTGGGCCGACTGGTCGCCGAACGGGAAGGACATCGCGATCATCCGGTTCGCCGAGGGGACGAACCGGCTCGAGTTCCCGATCGGCAAGGTCCTCTACGCGAACCCGCGGTCGCTGTTCGGCCTTCGATTCTCGCCGCAGGGCGATCGCATCGCCTTCCTGGAGCGGGGCGGAATCGCTCCGCGTCTCCGATCTCGCCGGAAAAGTGACGAAGCTCGCGGAGGGCCTGCGCGCAATCTCTCTGGTCTGGGCGCCTTCCGGAAAGGAGATCTGGCTCGACGACCGCAGCGGCGACGGCGAGGGCCGGCTGCGCGCCGTCGATCTCGTCGGGAAAGACCCGCGTCCTCGCGCGCGCGCCCGGGCGGCTCATCCCTTACGACGTGACCGCCGACGGCCGCGTGCTCGTCGAGGCGGCGGTTTCCCGGCGGCGGGTCGTCGTCCTGGCGCCGGGAGAGACGAAGGAGCGTGAGCTGTCCTGGTTCGACGGAACCGAGCTGGCCGGGCTGTCGGCCGATGGCCGGATGGTCGCGCTCAACGAACTGCGGCGACGCGACCCGCGACGGCGAGTTCTACCTGCGCAAGTCGGACGGCTCGCCGGCCGTCAAGCTCGGCGACGGCGACGCCGAGGATCTCTCTCCCGACGGCAAGTGGGTCCTCGTGCGCCGCAACAACGCGAAAGAGATCGCCCTCGTTCCGACGGGCACGGGAAATGCGGTTTCCCTCCCCGCCGGCGGGATTCGAGCGCGTCGACGGCGTCATCTTCGCCGCCGACGGCGAAGAGCCGTTCTCATGGCCGCGCGCGGCTCGGACGGTCGGCGAGCGTTCTACCTTCAGGAGATCCCGAACGGAAAGCCGCGCAAGCTCTTCGAGGGCGCGGGCTATGCCGGCAAGGCGCTGTCGCCCGACGGCCGGCGACTCGTGACCTACGGCGCCGACTGGAAAGACGATCTCACCGTGACCCCGCTCGACGGCGGCGCCGCGACGACGATTCCCGCACACGAACACGGTCGATCCCATCCGCTGGAGCCGCCGACGGAAAGTCTCTGCTCGCCGTCGAGCTCGGCAGCCTCCCGGCGCGCGTCGTCCGCATCGACGTCGCGACCGGCCGCCGCGAGCTCTGGAAGGAGCTCGGCCCTCCGGACCTCTCGGGCGTCATCGAGATCGCGCCGATCCTGATCTCGGCGGACGAGAAGTCGTACGCCTACGGCTACAGCAGCACGATGACGTCGGATCTGTACGTCGATCGGATAGGTGGCCTGAAGGCCGGATCGCTCCGCTCCGCTACTGCTCTGCGTCTCCGCCCCACCGCCGGCTCGGCCCTCAGATCCTCGGCCAGATCGGCGCCGGAGGGATGGGCGAGGTCTATCGCGCGAAGGATCCGCGGCTCGGGCGCGAGGTCGCGATCAAGGTGCTGCCGGCGTCGTTCTCGCAGGACGCCGATCGCCTGCGCCGCTTCGAGCAGGAAGCGAAAGCCGCGGGCGTCCTCAACCATCCCAACATCACCGCCGTCTACGACATCGGGCAGCCACGACGGCGCGCCGTACGTCGTCCAGGAGCTGCTCGAGGGCGAGACGCTCCGCGCGGAGCTCGCCGGCGGGCCGCTTCTCGCCGCGCAAGGCCATCGACACCGCGACGCAGATCGCCGAGGGCCTGGCCGCCGCGCACGAGAAGGGCATCGTCCACCGCGACCTGAAGCCCGAGAACGTCTTCGTCACCAAAGACGGCCGCGTCAAGATCCTCGACTTCGGCCTCGCCAAGCTGACACAGACCGAGAGCGCCGGCTCGAGCGGCAGACGAATCTCCCGACGGAGACCAGGGGCACCGAGCCCGGCGTCGTCCTGGGCACGCTCGGCTACATGTCGCCCGAGCAGGTCCGCGGCAAGCCCGCCGACGCGCGCAGCGACATCTTCTCCTTCGGCGCGATCCTCTACGAGATGCTGTCCGGCAAGCGCGCGTTCCACGGCGACTCGGCCGCGGACACGATGTCGGCGATCCTGCGGGAGGATCCGCCGGATCTCTCGGTCACCAACCAGAACATCTCGCCGGGGCTCGAACGCATCGTCCGCCACTGCCTCGAGAAGAATCCCGAGCGGCGCTTCCAGTCCGCGCGCGACCTCGCCTTCAACCTCGGGGAGCTCTCCGGCGCCTCGGGAACGGCGACCGCCGGCGGCGGCCGGCTCGCCGGCCGAAGAACGGCGTTTCCGTGGATCGGCGGCCGGCGGCGCTCGCGGCGCTGATCGCGGCCTTCGCCGCCGGGCATTTTCTCTGGAAGCCGCCCGCCGTCTCGACCCCGACGTACCGCCGGCTCACGTTCCGCCGCGGAAACATCGGCACCGCCCGCTTCGCGCCCGACGGGCACAGCATCGTCTACGGCGCCTCCCTGGGGGGCGGGCCCCTCGAGATCTACACGACGCGCCTCGAGGGCCCGGAGTCCACGCCGCATCGGCGTCAAGAACGCGGACCTCTTGTCCGTCTCCTCGTCGGGAGAGCTCGCCATCTCTCTGCGCGAGCGGTTCCTCGCCGGCACCGTCCGGCATCGGGACGCTCGCCACCGTGCCGATCGGCGGCGGCGCGCCGCGGGCGATCGCGGAGTTCGTCGAGCGCGCGGCGTGGACTCCCGACGGTAAGCAGCTCGCGGTCACTCGGTTCCTGGAAGGGCGCAACCGCATCGAGCTCCCGCTCGGGAAAGATGATCTACTGCCACGGAGCATGGCCTTCGTGTCTCCGAGAGTCTCGCCCGGCGGCGATCGGATCGCCTTCGTCGAGAGAATCTCGGGACGCCCCTGGATCCGCACGGTCGACCTCGCCGGAAAGAGCGCCACACTCGTCGGGTCCCGTCGGCGGCCAGGGAATCGCCTGGTCCCCGTCGGGAGAGGAGATCTGGTTCGACGACCGGGGAGGAGCGCGGCCAATACTTTCTGAAGGCCGTGAACCTCGCGGGACGCGTGCGGCGTCCTGGCCACCCTGCCGGTCGGGCTGCTCGTCCACGACATTTCGCCGGACGGGCGCGTCCTCGTCGAGCGGTACGACAGCAAGCCGGGAATCGTCGTTCTCGTGCCCGGCGAAGCGAGCGAGCGCGATCTGACCTGGTTCGACCGATCCAGCCTCGTCGCACTCTCCGACGACGGCGGCCTCGCCCTGATTCAACGAGTTCGGCGACGCCGCGGGGCGCGGAGGGCGGCGTACTACCTCCGCAAGACCGACGGCTCGCCGGCCGGTCAAGCTCGGCGACGGGCAGCGGCGCTCGATCTCTCCGCCGACGGCAAGTGGGTCGCTCGCGCGCAAATCCGGTTCGGAGTCGAGCTCTCGTCCTGACCCCGAGCGGAACCGGCACGCCCGTCACGATCGAGGAGCCGGGATTCGAGACCGTCGAGGCGGCGGTGCTGCTTTCCCGGACGGCAAGCGACTGCTCCTCCAGGCGCGCCGAGCCCGGGCACAAGCGCCGCTTGTACGTTCAGGACCTGCCGGCGGGGAAGCCGCGGCCCATCGCGGCCGCGGGCTACGGATTCGGCCTCCGCCCGATCTCGCCCGACGGGCAGTGGGTCGTCGCGCTACGGAGACTGGAGCGAGGACGTCTTCCTCCTGCCGGTGGCGGGCGGAGAGCCGCGCACCGATCCCGCAAACCAAGATCTGCGACATTCTCCAGTGGGCTCCCGACGGGAAATTCCTGTACGCCGCGCTCACCGGGAGCATTCCCGCTCAGCTCGTGCGCGTGGAGGTCGCGACTGGCCGGCGTGAGCCCTGGAAGTCGCTCGCGCCGCCCGACCTGCTCCGGGCTCGATCGACATCGGCACGATCTCTGTAACGCCGGACGGAAGGTCATACGCCTACGGCTACGGCCGCTCGGCGACGTCGGATCTGTACCTCATCGAGGGACTGAAGTAGAAGGAGGCCCGCATGGCCCTCGAGCGCGCGCTCAAGACCCGGGACATCGTCCTCTTCAACGTCGCCGCGATCGTCGGCATGCGCTGGATCGCGCTCGCCGCGGCGAACGGGCCGTCCTCGCTGCTGCTCTGGGTGCTCGCCGCGGTGGCGTTCTTCATCCCGCAGGGCTTCGCCGTCATGGCGCTGGCCTCCGCGATCCCGGAGGAAGGCGGCCTCTACGTCTGGACGAAGAAGGCCTTCGGCGAGCGCCACGGCTTCATGGCCGGCTGGCTCTACTGGGCCAACAACATCCTCTACTTCCCGACGCTGACGCTCTCGACGGTCGTCTTCGCGCTCTACGTCTTCGGCGTTCGCTTCGCCCACCTCGAGCAGAGCCGGATCTACACCGCCGGCGCGGCGCTCGTGCTCCTTCTCGATCGCGCTCGTCTTCAACATCGTCGGCATGAAGTCCGGCCGCTGGGTCCAGAACATCGGCGGGATCGCCCAGTGGATCCCGTCGGCGGTGCTGCTGCTCGTCGGCCTCGTCGCGCTGACTCGCTTCGGCTCGGCGACGCCGATGCCCGCGACCTCGCTCGTTCCGAACTTCGCGGCGCTTCCGACGATCCTCTTCTTCGCCAACCTCTGCTTCGGCTTCGCCGGACTGGAGCTCGCGCCGGTCATGGCGGGCGAGGTCGTCGAGCCGCGGCGCACCTTCCCTCGCGCCATCATCATCTCGGGTCTCACGATCGCGGCGTGCTACCTCCTCGGCACGATCTCGCTCCTCTGGTCGCTGCCGCCCTCCGAGACCTCCATCATCTCGGGCGTCAACCAGGCCGTGACGAAGGCCGGAGCGCGCATCGGGCTGCCCTGGCTCGGGCCGCCGACGGCCCTCCTCATGACGCTCGCGGGGCTCGGAGGAGTCGGCGCGTGGCTGATCGGTTCGGCGCGCATCCTCTTCGTCGGCGGCCTCGACAAGTACCTGCCGCCGATCTTCGGCGCCACGCACCCGAAGTGGAAGACGCCGTGGTTCGCGCTCCTCTTCCAGGCGGCCCTCTCCGCCGTGTTCATCCTCGCGGCCACGCAGGGCGACACGGTGAAGAACGCGTATCTCAAGCTCGTGAACGCGACGCTCATCGTCTACTTCCTGCCCTACCTCTACATGTTCGCCGCCGCGATCAAGATGCGCCTCGACATTGCCCGGCAGCCGGGCGCGGTTCCGATCCCCGGGCGGCGCGGCCGGCAGCTGGTTCTGGAACAGCGTCGGCTTCGTGACGACGCTCGTCGCGATCGTCCTCGCGCTCATCCCGCCGGCCGACTCGGCCGACCGCGGCGGCTTCTTTCTCCAGGTTGCCGCCGGCTCGTTCGGCTTCGTGGTCGCCGGGTTCGTTCTCTACGCGCTCGCCGAGCGCCGCCGCCGCCGCGCGGAGTCCGGGATCTCCGCCTGACCGGGCGATAGAATCCGGGCGCAATCCGGAGGGCGATGAGCCTTTCTCCCGGCACGCGTCTCGGCCTCTACGAGATCCTTTCCCCGCTCGGCGCGGGCGGCATGGGCGAGGTGTATCGCGCTCGCGACTCGCGGCTCCATCGCGAGGTGGCCATCAAGGTGCTCCCCGCCGGATTCTCGGCCGACCCCGAACGGCTCGCGCGGTTCGACCGGGAGGCCCGCGTGCTCGCCTCGCTCAACCATCCCGCGATCGCCGCGATCTACGGCCTCGAGGAGTCGAGCGGCACGCGGTTCCTCGTGCTCGAGCTCGTCGAAGGCGAGACGCTGGCCGAGCGCGTGGCGGCCGGCCCGGTGCCGGTCGAAGAGACGCTCGCTCTCGGCCGCCAGATCGCCGAGGCTCTGGAAGCCGCACACGAGAAAGGCATCGTCCACCGGGACCTCAAGCCCGCCAACATCAAGGTCACCCCGTCCGGAAAGGTGAAGGTCCTCGACTTCGGTCTGGCCAAGGCGTTCGCGCCCGAGTCGCGGCCGACCGACCTCTCCCATTCGCCCACCGTGACCTCCGGCGGCACGCAGCACGGCGTGGTTCTCGGGACGGCCGCTTACATGAGCCCCGAGCAGGCGCGGGGAAAGCCGGTGGACCGCCGCACCGACATCTGGTCGTTCGGCTGCGTCCTCTACGAGCTTCTGACGGGACGCCGGGCGTTCGAGGGCGAGACGGTGTCGGACGTGATGGTGTCGGTCCTGAGCCGGGAGCCCGACTGGAACGCGCTGCCCGCGGCCACGCCTCTCCGGGTCCGTGAGCTGCTGCGCCGCTGCCTGCGCAAAGACCCGGAGCGGCGGCTGCACGACGCCGCCGACGCGCGTCTGGACATCGAGGACGCGGGCGAGGCTCCCGCAGTCACACCCTCCGTCGCACCTCGGGGCCGCGCCATCTCGACTCTCGGCTGGATCGTCGTCGCCGTCGCGGCCGCCGGACTCGGCGCGCTCGCGGCCTGGCGCCTGACGCGTCGCAGCGCTCCCGCACCGCCGTCGCATCCGGCGATCTCGAAGCTCGCCCGGATCACGCACGACGCGGGCCGCTCGGAGTGGCCGGCCTGGTCCGCCGACGGCACGTCTGCTCGCCTATGCCTCCGACCGCGAAGGCAATTACGACATCTTCGTGCGCCGCGGAGAAGGCGGCCAGGACGTCAACGTGACGAACGACCCCGGCCAGGACATCCAGCCGGCGTTCTCGCCGGACGGCAACTCGATCGCCTTCATCTCGACCCGATCGTCTCGGACCGGCCTCATCCGCATCGGCGGCACGCTGGCGCGCAACGTGCGCACGTACGGAGGTGATCTGTGGGTCGTGCCGGCGCTCGGAGGCGCCGCGCGACGTCTGGCCTCTGACGCGAACTCGCCGGTCTGGAAGCCGGACGGCCAGGGCGTCATTTACGTCAGTGGCACGGAAAGTCACCGCACCATCATGGAGGTTCCGGCCAGAGGCGGTGCGCCACGCGCGCTCCTCGGGGGCGAGCAGTCCACATGGGAATGGAATCGGATCTCCTGCTCTGCAGACGGCCGGTGGATCTCCCTCGAGGATCAGATGGCGCGGCATTCTCCTGATGCCGTCGGCCGGCGGAAAGCCACACCCTGTCGTTCCCAACGGCTTCGGCCACGCATGGGACGCCTCGAGTCGTCTCTACTTCGTGACGGCCAACCCGCAGGGTGGAACGGCGCTCCAGTTCGTGGCGATCGATTCGAACGAGGGAATCCTGCGCGGTGTTCCCCGCACGATCGGGCTGGTCACCGGCTCGCTCTGGGAGCTCGCCGCGTCCGCGGAACGGCCGCCGGATCGCCGCTTCCGAGGAGGAGGCGTCCCGGCATCTCACGCGCCTTGCTCTCACGCCAGGTGGAGCCTCGCCCTCGGGCGGCGAGGAACCGCTATCCGCGGGCCGCGTCATCGACGGCTATCCGGCCGTCTCGCCCGACAACCGGCAGGTGGCGTACGTCAGCGACATTCTCGGGCATATCGGAGGTCTGGATCCTGGATCTCGAGACCCGCCAGCGGCGCCGGCTGCAGCTTCCGGGCGAAGACATCAGCGCAGACTGGCCCGGCGTGGATGCCGGACGGGCGCCACATCGTGCTGTCGCGCCTGATGGACGTGCAACGTCGCGACGAACTGGCTCGTCGCCGTCGACGGCAGCGGCGCCGAGGAGATCCTGACCCGCACGGCGCTACGAGGGCGTGGGTTGGCTGCTCGCCCCGACGCCGGACGGCAAGAGCGTCCTTTACCCGGCGAAGAACGACGACGGCGTCCAGCAGATCCTCCGCGTGGATCTGGCGAGCCGCAAGTCCGACGCCAGATCACGGACGGCCCGGGCAACAAGTTCGACATCGTCATCTCGCCCGACGGCCAGACGATGGCCGTCACCGCGATTCACGAGGGCGTCATCCAGCTCTTCCGCACCGGGATCGACGGCGGTCCGATGCAACAGCTGACGACCGGCTACGAGCGCATGCGGCACCCGTTCTTCTCGCCGGACGGGAAGTGGATCTACGTCCAGCCGAGCCACCGCAACATCTACCGCGTTCCGGCGAGCGGCGGCGCTCTCGAGCAGGTGACCCGCTTCCCCGACGCCGGCCTGTTTCTCGAGGAGCCGACGATCTCGCCCGACGGGCGCTATCTCTATTACTGCCGCGGCAGCGGCGGCTCGTCGCTCTGGCTGGTCACCGTCGCGGGCGGCGAGCCCTCACGCCGACCCCGCCTCCAGAGCCTGCCGTCCCATGACCCTTCCCGCCGGCACGCGTCTCGGCCCCTACGAGATCGTCGCGCCGCTCGGCGTCGGCGGCATGGGCGAGGTCTATCGCGCACGCGACCTGCGCCTCGAACGGGACGTCGCGATCAAGCGCATATCCGACGCGCTGGCGAAGGATCCCGGGTATCTGGCGCGGTTCGAGCGGGAGGCCCGGATGCTGGCCGCGCTGAGCCATCCGGGGATCGGGGCGATCTACGGCCTCGAACAGCATGAGGACGTGCGGTTTCTGGTTCTCGAGCTCGTCGAGGGCGAGTCGCTCTCCGACACGCTCGATGCCGGCCCGCTCGAGGCGAGCCGCGCCCTCGCCCTCGCCGCCCAGGTCGCCGAGGCGCTCGCCGCGGCGCACGAGAAAGGCGTCGTCCATCGGGACTTGAAGCCGGCGAACGTCCGCGTGACGCCGGACGGCCGGGCGAAGGTTCTGGATTTCGGTCTGGCCAAGGCCGTCGCGCCGACGTCGGGGCCGCCGAAGCCCGCCGATTCGATGACCGCGACCGGCGTCATCGTGGGTACGCCCTCCTACATGAGTCCCGAGCAGTCGAGAGGGCAGGCCGTCGACGCGCGCACGGACCTCTGGGCGTTCGGGTGCCTGCTCTACGAGATGCTCACGGGAAAGAAAGCCTTCGGCGGTGCGAGCGTTCCCGACATCTTCGCGGCGGTTCTGCACGACGAACCGGACTGGAAGCTCCTGCCGCGAACGACGAACGCGAGCGTCCGCCGCCTGCTGCAGCGCTGTCTCGAGAAGGAACCGGAGAAGCGGCTCGGCGATGCGCGCGAAGTCCTGGCCGCGATCCGGGAGGCTTCCGCGCCGAAGCCGCGCCGCCCGCGAATGCCCAGCGGCGTGACGGAGGCCCCGCGCCGGCTCGCCCAGATCACGCTCTCGCGCGGCCTCGAGGAGTCCCCCGTTTTCTCCCCGTCGGGAGACGAGATGGCCTACGCCGCCGACCGCGGCGGAGTCCGCAAGATCTGCCTGAGGCGGGCATCGGGAGGCGAAGAACGCGCGCTCACCTCGGGCGCATTCGACGACATCCAGCCGTCGTTCTCTCCGGACGGCGGCACCATCGCCTTCGTCCGCGGACGCGAGAGCGGCCGCAAGCTCGAGCCCGGCGACGTCTTCGGAGCCTACTGGGGCGGCGACGTCTGGACGATCGACCGAATCTCGGGCCGCGAGTCGAAGCTCGTCGAGAACGCCTACAACCCGTCCTTCTCCCCCGACGGGGCACGGATCGCCTTCGATGCTCCCTGGACCGGGCAGCGGCGCATCTGGACGGTGGATGCCCTCGGGCACAACCCGAAGCAGGTGACGAGCGATGTTTCCGAGGCCCACGCCCACCTGCGGCCGCGCTGGTCGCCCGACGGGCGGCGCATCGTCTTCCAGAACATGGAAAGCACGAAGTTCGACGTGCGGGTCGTCGACCTGGCGACGCAGAAGCTCTCGTGGGTCACGAACGATCTGTTTCAGGATCTCCAGCCCGTCTGGTCGCCTTCCGGGCGCTTCATCTACTTTTCGACCTACCGGAGCGGCGGGTTGAACCTCTGGCGCATCGCGGTGTCCCCGGGCGGCAAGCCCCGCGGCGCGCCCCAGCAGGTCACGACGGGCGCGGGTCAGGATCTCGAGCCCGCGCTCTCGCCGGACGGCCGGCGCCTGGCGTTTGCGATTCGCCGCCAGAACGCGGACCTCTGGACCCTTCCCGTCGATCCGGCGACGGGGCGCCCGACGGGGGCACCCGTCGAGCTCATCGCCACGAATCGCGAGGACAGCCGAGGGGCGTGGTCCCCGGACGGCCGGTCCATCGCGTTCAACTCGGATCGCAGCGGCGAGATGAACATCTGGATCCACGAAATGGAGGGAAAACCCCCGCGTCCCCTGACGCAGGGCCCGGGAGGCGACTACCAGGCGGCGTGGTCCCCCGACGGCCGGACGATCGCGTTCTTCTCCTCCCGCGCGGGATCCCCCGACATATGGACCGTCGACGTCGCCACCGGCGATCTGCGCACATTGACGCGCACGGAGTCGCTCGAGATCAACCCGTCGTTTTCGCCCGACGGTCGGTTCATTGCTTTCCAGTCGGATCGCAACGGCCGCCTGGAGATCTGGGTCATGGACGCGGACGGCTCGGCGCCCCGGGCGCTCGCGGGGATCCGCGTGATGGGACACTTCCTGCGCTGGACGAGGGACGGCAGCGGCGTCGTCTTCCGGGCCGCGGGAGACCCCGCGCGGACCATGCGCGCACCGCTCGCGGGCGGCGAGCCCGAGCCCGTCGGCGACGTCGCCGGCGGAGCGCACATGTCCTTCTCGCCGGATTACTCGCGGATCATGGACGTCGTCGGCCACCGCGAGCTCTTCGTCTCGCGGCTCGACGGCGGTCCGCCCGAGAAAGTGTTCGAGTTCGACGACCCGGACGCGCGCATCGACTATCCCGTGTGGTCGCCGGACGGAAAGTCGGTGCTCTTCGACCGGTTTCGCCCTCAGGGCGGCGACATCTGGGTGATGGAAGGGGTTGAGTGACATGACTCTCGCGGCCGGAACGCGCCTGGGCCCCTACGAGATCCTCGCGCCGCTCGGCGCGGGCGGAATGGGCGAGGTCTACCGCGCCAAGGACACCCGCCTGGGCCGCGAGGTCGCGGTCAAGGTCCTGCCCGCGCGGCTGGCCGCCTCGCCCGAGGCGCGCCAGCGGCTGGAGCGAGAGGCGAAGACCATCTCGCAGCTCTCGCACCCGCACATCTGCGCGCTCTACGACGTCGGGCGTGACGGCGAGGCCGAGTACCTCGTCATGGAGCTTCTCGAAGGCGAGACCCTCTCGGGACGTCTCGCCAAGGGCGCACTCCCGCTCGAACAGACGCTTCGGATCGGCGTCGAGATCGCGGACGCACTGGACAAGGCGCACCGGCGCGGCATCGTGCATCGCGACCTGAAGCCCGCCAACGTCATGTTGACCAAGGCGGGCGTCAAGCTGCTCGACTTCGGTCTCGCCAAAGCGATGGCACCGCCGGATCCGGCGAGCAGCCTGACCGCGCTCCCCACCCAGCAAGGGCTGACGCAGGAAGGCACCATCCTGGGGACTTTCCAGTACATGGCGCCCGAGCAGCTCGAAGGCCGGGAAGCCGACGCGCGCACCGACATCTTCGCCTTCGGCGCGGTGCTCTACGAGATGGCGACGGGGAAAAAGGCCTTTGCCGGAACCAGCCAGGCCTCCCTCATCTCCGCGATCATGAAGGAAGACCCCGCGCCGATCTCCGCCGCCGAGCCGGCGACGCCGGCCTCCCTCGACCGCGTCGTTCGGACGTGTCTCGCCAAGGATCCCGAGGAGCGCTGGCAGAGCGCCGCCGACATCCGCCGCGAGCTCGGATGGGTCGGCAGTGACTCCTCTCAGACCGGCGCGGCCGCCGCCGCGAGATCCACGCCGCGCCCCTGGCTGCCCTGGACGATCGCCGTTGCGGCCGTTCTCGCGGGGGTGTACTTCGCCGCGTTCCGCCGCACGCCCTCTCCGCCCGCAGCGCAGCGGATGGAGCTCTCCATCGTCCTGCCCGAGCGCACCGTCCAGAACGATTTCTTCGCGTTGTCCCCGGACGGAAGAACGCTCGCCTTCGCCGGAATCACCTCGAGCAAATTCCTCCTGCGGATCCGCGAGCTCAGTTCGAGCGATGTGCGCTCCCTGCCGGGAACCGAATCGGCGGAATCCATCTTCTGGTCCCCGGACGGGCGGTCGCTCGGCTTCGTCTCGCGCGGAAAGCTGCGCCGCATCGACATCGCGACAGGATCGATCGAGGCGCTCGCGGATGCCGAGGCGGGGCGCGGCGGGAGCTGGTCACCCGGGGGCGACATTCTCTTCGCGCAGAAGGCCGCCGGAGCGATCTTTCGGGTCGCGGCGACGGGCGGAGCGGTGGCGGCCGCGACGACTCTCGAGAAAGGCGACCTGATGCACCGCTGGCCCCAGGTCCTGCCGGATGGGAAACGCTTTCTCTTCTTCATAAAGACGAGCAGCCCCGAGACGACGGGGACGTATCTCGCGTCGCTCGGCAAGGCCGGCCGCAAGCTCGTCCTGCGCAACGGCGCAACGGGGGTTTTCCTCGCACCGGCGACGCTGCTCTACTGCCGAAGCACCGCCCTTCTCGCCCAGCACTTCGATCCCGACACCGGTGAGCTTTCGGGTGCTCCGGAGACGGTCGTCCGCCCGGTCATGCGGGCGGAGCTCGGATCGTTCCTCGACCTGTTCACCGTTTCCCAGACGGGAGTTCTCGTCTACCGGGCTGGAAACGCCGACCGCCAACTGACCTGGACGGACCGCAGGGGCAACGTTCTGGGAACGCTGGGGCAGGTCGGCGTCGTCTGGTCCGCGACGCTTTCGCCGGACGAGCGCGAAGTGGCCTACTCCACACGAGCGTCCGAAACGGGCGTCTACACGAGCTCGCTCATCGATGCCGTGAGAAACGTCTCGACACCCCTTGGCGACTCGTCCGGCATGCCGGTCTGGGCTCCGGACGGGCAAACCCTCGTCTATCGCTCCGAGACGGAACGCTACGAGCTTCGACGGCGAGCCGCTCACGGCGATGCGACGGAGCACCCCCTGGGTGTCGTCGACAGCTTTGCCACGCCGCACTCGATCTCGTCGGATGGGCGCTGGGTGCTCTACACGCGCATGGGCGGGAACTTCGACATCGGGGTCAAGAACCTTCAGAACGACGACAAACCCGAGATTCTGCTTGGGACGGCATTCGACGAGCGCACACCGCACTTCTCGCCCGATGGACACTGGTTCACGTACAGCTCGGACGAGCCCGGCCAGACCGAGATCTTCGTACGCCGATTCCCATTCACCCCCGAGGCCTGGCGTATCTCCACCGCGGGAGGTCAACAACCGACCTGGAGCAAAGACGGCAAGGAGATCTTCTTCGTGTCGCTCGACGGCCGGTTCATGGCGGCACCCATCTCGACGGCCGGCACGACTCCCGTGGTCGGACCGCCGCTGGCGCTTTTCCCGGCGCGGCTCAGGCTGAACAGCGTCGCGAATCAGTACGCGGTGTCTTCCGATGGCCAGCGATTTCTGCTCGCGCTGCCGACGACGGACTACGACGCGGAGCCGTTCCGCGTCCTGCTCAACTGGCAACCGACACGATGAGCCTCTCCGCGGGCACGCGCCTCGGCCCCTACGAGATCCTCGCGCCGATCGGCGCGGGCGGGATGGGCGAGGTGTACCGCGCGCGGGACTCGCGGCTCGGGCGCGAGGTCGCGGTGAAGGTGCTGCCCGACCGTGTGGCCGAGGATCCGGACCGGCGCCGCCGATTCGAGAAAGAAGCACGCGCCGCCTCCGCGCTGAGCCATCCGGCGATCGTCACGATCCACGACATCGGAACGGAAGGCGGCATTCTCTACGTCGTCTTCGAGCTGCTCGACGGCTCGACCCTGCGCGCCCGGCTCGCGGAAGGGCCTCTGCCGCCCTCGACCGCGATCGACTGGGCGATCCAGATCGCCCGGGGCCTCGCCGCCGCGCACGAGAAACGGATCGTGCATCGCGATCTGAAACCCGAAAACATCGTCGTCACGCGCGACGGGCGAGTCAAGATCCTCGACTTCGGCATCGCCCGGGTGCTCCAGAAGGACGGAGACGAGGCCGGAGCCTCGACGGCCGCGCCCACGTACACCGGAGCGACGGAGCCCGGCGTCATCCTCGGGACCATCGGCTACATGTCGCCCGAGCAGGTCCGGGGCCAGGCCGCCGACCACCGGACGGACATCTTCACCTTCGGCGCCATCCTCTACGAGATGCTCTGCGGCCGCCGGGCGTTTTCGGGCGACAGCGACGCCGACGTTCTGACCGCGATCCTCAAGGACGACCCGCTGACGGCGCCCGGAACCGGACGTCTGCCGGATGCGAGCGCGCGCGTGATCCGACGCTGTCTGGAGAAGGATCCGGAGCGGCGCTTCCAGCACGCCCGCGACCTCGAGTTTGCGCTCGAGGCGCTTTCGGCGCCGCCGCGGGAACAGGAGGAGGCCGGCGCGGAACGCCGGCGCTCGATCGCGGTGCTGCCGTTCAAGGACCTGGCGGGTTCTGCGTCCGAGTCCCAGCTCGGCATGGGCCTGGCGGACTCGGCGATCACGGAGCTCGCGCTCGTGCAGTCGCTCCTCGTCCGTCCGACGGCGGCGATCCTGAAATACCGCAACCGTCCTGCCGACCCGCAGGAGGCCGGCCGCGAGCTGGCCGTCGATGCCGTCCTCGACGGCAGCTTCCAGAGCGCGGGCTCGCGGCTGCGCGTCACCGTGCAGCTCATCGAGACGAAGTCGGGACGGCCGCTCTGGGGAACGAAGATCGACGCCTCGCTCGAGGACGTCTTCGCCATGCAGGACGAGGTCTCGCGGCGGATCGCCGAAGCGCTGCAGGTCCGGCTGACGCCGTCCGACGAGCGAAGGCTCGCCGGCGCGGCCCGGCCCGTCGCCGTTCCCGCGCACGAGCTCTACCTGAAGGGACGCTTTCTGCTCTTTTCCGAGACGCGACTTCCGGCGGTCACGAGCGCGATCGAGTGCTTCGAGAAGGCGCTCGCGCTGGACCCGGACTCCTCTCTCGCCATGATCGGACTGGCGGACGCCTGGGCCCGCATGGCCTTCAGCTTCGATCCGGACGGAGGCTGGTACGAGAAAGCGGAAGCGCTCACCGACCGAGCCCTCGCCGCGGCCCCCGGTCTGCCGGAGGGTCACTATCTGCGCGGCCGAATGCTCTGGTGCCCGCAACGGAACTTCGACCATGCCGGCGCGATGCGCGAGTTCTTCGCGGCCATCGCGGCGAGCCCGAGCCTCGGAGAGGCCCATCACTTCCTCGCGCTGCTTCTGCTCCACATCGGTCTGCTCGAGGAATCCCAGCGCGCCGGCGAGCAGGCCCTCGCCATCTACCCGGACGATCTCGCCACGCAGCACATCGGGCTCGTCCGTCTCCTGCAGGGGCGCTACGACGAGGGCCGTGAGATCTCCGAGCAAGCTCTCGCCCGGGTCTCCTCGACGTGGACCTACTACCAGCTCGCCCAATGTCAGGTCCGGATGGGACTCTCCGCGCAGGCGGCCCTGACGACGGAGCGCGCCGCCCGGGAGTATCCGGGACACGTTCTCGTTCTCTCGCTGCACGCGCTTCTCGCCGCGCTCGCGGGCGAGGCCGAGAAGGCGCGCGAGCACGCCGCCGCCGTCGCGGGCCACAAGAAGTCGTTCGGCCACTACCACCACGCGGAGTACGACCTGGCGTGCATCCACGCTCTGCTCGACGAGCCCCGGCAGGCGGTCGCCATGCTGCGCGCGAGTGCCCGCAGCGGTTTCCCGTGCCTGCCGTTTTTCGAGATCGACCCGTTCCTCGAGAAAGCGCGGAAAACCGAGGACTACGCGCGGCTGATGTCGGAGCTCTCGAAGGATCACGAAGCCTATCGCCGCCTCTACACATCGCTGGCCCATGCGCGCGACGCTTCGGGAGTCGTGGCGTAGGCTCTGGTTCAATGACCCTCACCGCCGGAACGCGCCTCGGCCCCTACGAGATCGTCGCCCCGATCGGCGCGGGCGGCATGGGAGAGGTCTACCGGGCGCGGGACACGCGGCTCGGCCGCGAGGTGGCGGTCAAGGTCATGCCGGCGAGCCTGTCCTCCGCGCCCGCAGGCGCTCCAGCGCTTCGAGCGCGAGGCGAAGACGATCTCGCAGCTCTCGCACCCGCACATCTGCGCGCTCTACGACGTGGGGCATCAGGACGGAACCGAGTACCTCGTCATGGAGCTGCTGGAAGGTCAGACGCTCGCGGACCGCCTGGCCAAGGGAGCGTTGCCTCTGGACCAGGCGCTGCGTTACGGAGCGGAGATCGCCGACGCGCTCGATCGCGCACACCGCCAGGGCATCGTGCATCGGGACCTGAAGCCCGCGAACGTCATGCTGACCTCTTCGGGCGTGAAGGTCCTCGACTTCGGTCTGGCCAAGGCGCTGGGGCCGTCGCCCGCGACGGCTTCTCTCACCGACGATCCCGACCGAGATGCCGCTGACCGAAGCCGGGACGGTCCTCGGAACCGTCCAGTACATGGCGCCGGAGCAGCTCGAGGGCAAGGAGGCCGACGCGCGGACCGACATCTTCGCGCTCGGGCTGGTGCTCTACGAGATGGTCACCGGGACGGACCGCCTTCTCCGGCGCGACGCGCGCGTCGCTCATCGGCGCGATCCTTCGAGACGACCCCGCCCCGATCTCACGCGAGCAGCCGCTCTCTCCTCGGGCGCTCGATCGCGTCGTCGCGATCTGTCTCGCGAAGGAGCCGGAGGAGAGATGGCAGACGGCGCGCGACGTCGCGCTGCAGATCGAAGGCATCCGGCAGGACCGCTCCGCTCTCGGAACGCTGCCTCCGCGGTGCCTTCGCCGCAGGAGATCGCCGCCGCTCTTCCCTGGACGGATCGCCGCTCTGGCGGTCGCGTTCGCCGTCTTCGGCCTGCTTCGGGAGCCGCGTGCGGCGTCGCCGCACCTCATGCGTACGCTCCTGCTTCCTCCGCCGGGAACCGTCTTCAACTACGGCGCGAACTCGGCGCCCGTCGCGGTCTCTCCCGACAGCCGCCGGCTCGTCTTCGGCACGCGCGATGCGGACGGCTCCACGCGCCTCTGGATCCGCGACCTGGACGCTGCCGAGCCATATCCCGTTCCAGGAGGCGAAGGCGCGTTGTTTCCGTTCTGGTCTCCCGACTGCCGGTTCGTCGGTTTCTTCGCCAGAGGAGCCCTGAAGATCATCGAGGCTTCGCGGGCGCCTGAGCCGCCTCGCGTTCTCGTGACCGACATCATCGAGCCACGCGGTGGAACCTGGGGCGAGGACGGGACGATCCTCTACTCGCCGAGCAATCTCTCTCGACGCTGATGCGCGTCGCAGCGAGCGGAGGAAAGCCCTCGCAGGCGTTGCCGTCTCGAGGGCGACGAGCGGTCGTACCGCTGGCCGCGGTTCATTCCCGACAGCCGCCGCTTCCTGATCGAGGTTCGCAGCGTCACCCCGGACGCGGCGCCGCTTTCCCGCGCGACGTTCGTGGGATCGCTCGACAGCCCCGAGAAGCGGGAGATCCTCGCCAACGATACGAGCCCCTATTACGCCCCGCCCGGCTATCTCCTCTTCGGTCGAGCGAAGAGCCTCATGGCGGCCGCCTGCGACCCGAAGACGCTGAAGATCCGAGGAGAGCCCATCGTTCTGGATTCCGTCGCCCGAAGTTTCACGGCTCCGGGATCCCCGTTCTTCTCGGCTTCCGAGAATGCTCATCGTGCTCTGGCAGGCCGGGATGAGCGCCACCCGATTGGTATGGCTCGACCGTTCGGGCAACGAGGTATCGACGGTCGGAGAAACGGGAGAGTTGTTCTCGTTCTCCGTCACGCCGGACGGGCGCACGGCCGTCGCGAGCATGGGCGTTGATCCGCTGCCGCCGGATCTGTGGCTGTTCGACACCGGTGCGGGTCGAGGCATCCGAATCACCCGCGACGCCGTTGCCCAGCTGCAGCCCGTCATCTCGCCCGATGGACGGCGCATCTTCTGCTCGGCGTACTCCCGCGGTCCCTGGGATCTCTGGGAAACGACTCCGCAGGGCGGTACCGACCTCAAACCCTTCCTGCAGTCGGAGACGACTAAGACGGCCAATGACGTATCCCCCGACGGCCGCTGGCTCATCTATCGGGAGTTCAATCCGGGAACCCTCGGGGACCTGAAACTGGTTTCGCTGACGGGCGACCCCCAACCCCGAACGTTTGTCGGCACCGCCGACGACGAGACCAACGGCGACTTCTCTCCCGACGGCCGCTGGGTGGCGTACACATCCGACGAGTCCGGCCGTAAGGAGGTCTACGCGGCCTCGTTCCCGGATGCCGCGCGCCGCATTCGAGTCACCTCCGAGGGCGGCGCGCAGCCCCGCTGGAGCCCGGACGGGAAAGAGCTCTTCTACGTCCGGTCGGGCCAGCTCGTCGCCGTTCCCGTGAGTCGGACGGGCGACGAGCCCACCTTCGGCCAGGGCCGGCCCCTTTTCGCTCTGCCTCTCTTCGCCCAGGGCGACCCCGGCTTCGATGTGGCAACTCGCTACGACGTCGCACCCGACGGCCGATTCCTGGCGCTTCTCCGCGCGCGTAACGAAGCGCCCGATCCGGTCATCCTCATCCTCAACTGGGCAGAAGCCCTGAAGAAGCCATGACGCTCGCGGCGGGCGCGCGCCTCGGACCGTACGAGATCCTCGCGCCTCTGGGCGTCGGCGGGATGGGCGAGGGTACCGCGCGCGCGACACCCAGCTCAGTCACGAAGTGGCGCTCAGGACTCGTGAGGCGGCGCTCTCCTCCGGCCTAAGCCTGCGTCAGGAACTTCGACTTCAGCGCGGCGAGAGTCGACGACAGGTCGCCCTGCTGTTCGACGTGACCCTTTGGCGTCAGCTGGTCGATGACGACGGGCAGGAGCGCGGCGAGGGCTGCGGCCGTGGCGCCGGGAGGCAGGCCGAGCTTCTGGGCCATCGTCTGGACGTTGCCGTGGCCGAGCGCGTTCGTCACCTGATCGCCCGAGACCGGCGCGTTTTGACCGGTCGAGACCCACGAGTCCGCCTGCGAGCTCAAGCCGGCCGAGCGGAACTGGTCCAGCAGACCCGAAACGCCCCCGGGCTGGCTCTGGATCACGTTCGTCGCGAGATCCATGAGTGAGCCTTTTTGCTGGTCGTTGCCGAACTGGCCGACGACGCCGCCGAGCAACTGATCGAAGAGTCCCATGGCACCCTCCTTGGTAGAACTCTGACTTCTATCACGCGCCTGGATCGACAGCGAGACCTTCGCGCTCTTCCAGCGGGCGTTTCGATCAAGGCGTACTGACCGCTCTCGCCTCGGAAATCTCACGTACATCTCACGTTCGCCTGCGGACGCCGGGAGTCTCTCCGCGCGACAGTGCGCCCCGGAGGAGGCATCATGATCAACCGTCTGAGGCCAGAGCGACTGACCGCGGTTCGCACTCTTTCCCTCGTCGTGCTTTTTCACGCGATTCCGGTGTTTGCCCTGCAAGTTGTCTCCGTCGATCCGTCGCTTCCTCCCGATACTTCCGGGCTCACGGCGTTCGTCTCGGTCTTCCCAGGCGAGTCCTGCAGGTTCGAGTGGACCATCGAGGGCGGGACGATCACTTCTTCTCGGTTCGGGCGCTCCGTCACTTTTACGTCCGGACCTCCGGGCACTCGCGTCGTTCTGACAGCGGCGACCTTCGATGATCGATGTTTCCGCGTGCACGGGTCCGGGCTCGCCCAGGTGGATTTCGCCGACGTGCCGCCGGGGAACATCTTTCACGAGGACGTCGCCGAGATCGGCCGGCGCGGCATCACGGCGGGCTGCGGCGGCGGTAGCTTCTGTCCGGATGCCCCCGTGCGGCGCGACCAGACCGCGGTGCTGCTGGTGAAGGCCGCGCCCGGCGCGGACCCTACACCCTGCGAAGGCCTGTTCGCCGATGTGCCCTGCACAAGCCCGTTTGCGGACTGGGTCGAGATGCTCGCACGCGATGGCATAACGGCTGGGTGCGGCGGCGGGAACTTCTGTCCAGATCGTCACGTCACGCGCGCGCAGATGTCGGTCTTCCTGCTGAAGTCGCTGCACAGCGCCGATTACGTGCCGGCGCAGTGCACGAACGTCTTCGCGGACGTCGACTGCCCCGGGCCGTTCGCCGATTGGATCGAGGCCGCCTACCTCGAGGGGATCGTCGGCCCGTGTCAGGCCGAGCCGCTCTCGTTCTGCCCGGACGTTCCGGTCACGCGCGCCTGGATGGCCCGGCTCCTCGTCCTCACCTTCGCGCTCAACTGACCGAAGATCGCCGGCCCCCCGCGGCTACAGCTTCACCAGGCACCACTCCTCGCTCCAGGGCAGCCGGGACATCTGGAGCGAGGGCTTGTCGCCCGCCTGTACGACGAAGCCGTCGGAGAAATTGACGCCGAATGCATTCTCGGCCTCTCCCTCGCGCTAGACTCCCATCGTCGTCTCCATGTCTCTCGCAGCCGGCTCACGGCTCGGCCCCTACGAGGTCCTCTCGCCGCTCGGCGCCGGCGGGATGGGCGAGGTGTACCGGGCGAGGGACACGCGGCTCGGGCGCGAGGTCGCGGTGAAGGTGCTGCCGGCGTCTCTCGCGCAGGACGCCGACCGCCTGCGCCGCTTCGAGCAGGAGGCCAGGGCGGCGAGCCTCCTCAACCACCCGAACATCATTGCCGTCTACGACGTCGGCTCGCACGGCGGCGCGCCTTACGTCGTCCAGGAGCTCCTGGAGGGCGAGACGCTACGCGCGCTTCTCGTACGCGACCGGCTCTCCCCCCGTCGCGCCCTGGACTATGCGATCGGCATCGCCCGGGGACTCGCCGCAGCGCACGAGAAGGGCATCGTCCACCGGGACCTGAAGCCCGAGAACGTCTTCGTCACCCGGGATGGGCGCGTGAAGATCCTCGATTTCGGTCTGGCCAAGCTCTCCCCTCCGATCGAGGAGGGGAGCGGCGTCGCGACCGTGACGCGGCAGACGGATCCCGGCACGCTGCTCGGCACCGTCGGTTACATGTCTCCCGAGCAGGCGATGGGCCGTGACGTCGACCACCGCTCGGACCAGTTCTCTCTCGGAGCGATCCTTTACGAGATGTCGACGGGCGCGCGGGCGTTCGCGAAGCCGCACGGCGGTCGAGACGCTGTCGGCGATCCTCAAGGACGAGCCCCCGCCGCTCGAGCGGGCCGCCCCGGACGCGCCTGAGCCGTTGCGCTGGATCGTGGCGCGCTGCCTCGCCAAGGAGTCGGAGCAGCGATACGCCTCGACCCTGGACCTGGCTCGGGATCTCGAGAGCCTTCGGGACCGTGGCGGAGGAGCGGCGCCCGCGGCCGCCCGGCCGGTGCGGCGCTGGCGCGCGCTCGTCACCGGGGCCCTCCTGTTCGTGCTCCTCGGCCTTCTCGTCGCCTGGCTCGTCTCACGCCGCCGTCTCCCCGGCCAGAGAGCCGAGTCGCAAGGTATTTCGATCGCCATCCTTCCCTTTCAGAACTACGGCGGCCGCGCGGAGGACGAGTACTTCTCCGACGGCATGGCGGAGTCCCTCACGACCGACCTCACCAATGTCCGCGGCCTCCTGGTCATCGCCCGCAACAGCGTGTCGCAGTACAAGAACAAGGCGGTCGACGTGCGCAGGGTCGGCGACGATTTGGGCGTGCGCTACGTGCTCGAGGGGAGCGTGCAGCGCGCCGGCGATTCGGTCCGGGTCAACGCCCAGCTCGTCGATACCCGGACCGGCTACCACCTCTGGGCGGAAAAGTACGACCGGCCGATGCAGGACGTCTTCGCGCTCCAGGACGACATCTCCCGGCACATCACGGGAGCTCTGGGGCTGGTGCTGCGCCCGTCTCGCGCGCCCGGCGCGAGACCCACGCCGACACCGAGCCTCGAGGCGTACGACGCGTATCTGCGCGGCATCTTCCACATCCAGCAGCGCTTCGATTGGAAGCGGGTGGAGGTTGGCGTGGCCGAGCTCGAGCGGGCCGTCTCGCTCGATCCCGGCTTCGCGAGAGCGCACGCGGCGCTCGCGGCCGCCTACGCGCGCATGTCGTTCGAGGGAGATCCCGAAGGACAGTGGGCGGCGAAGGCCCAGGCCGAGATCGAAGAGACGCTGGCGCTGGATCCCGACCTGGCGGAGATCTATCTCGCGCGCGGCACCCTCGCCTGGACTCGGTCGAACCGATTTCCGCACGAGCGTGCGATCGCCGACTTTCGGCGCGCACTCCAGGCGAATCCCAATCTTCAGCTCGCCCACAAGGGTCTGGCCGGCGTCTACTACCACGTGGGGCTGCTCGACGAGGCTATCGAGAGTTATCGGGCGGCGGCGCGGATCGATCCGCACGACGTCGACGCCCTCTACCGAATCCCGCGCATCCACCTCTACCAGCAGAAGTATGCCGAGGCGCTCGCCGAGTTCGACGCCACGCCGGAGTTCCGGCACGACTTCCTGAGGCCGATCGTGCTCGCGCACATGGGCCGCGTGCCGGAGGCGCTCGCGGCGGCGCGCGCCGAGATGACGAACCCGACGCACGCGAAGGCCTCGGAGAAGTCCGACGCCGCAAGCAGCCTGGCGGTCCTCCTCGCACTGACCGGGGATGTCTCGGGCGCCGAGACCGCAATCGCCGCGTCCATCCGGGACGGCGACAGTGTGTCCCACTTCCATCACGCGGCGTACAACATCGCCACGGCGTACGCGTTGATGGGAAGGCAGGCGGAGGCCATGCGGTTCCTCTCGCGAGTCGCGGAGGAGGGGATGCCCTGCTATCCCCTCTTCGCGACGGACCCCTTCCTGAACGGCCTGCGCCGGAACCCTGAGTTCGTCGCGCTGCTCGAGCGGACGAAGGCAGAGCGGGAGCGGCTTCGCGCGGCGCTTTGACGGCCTCTACAGCTTCACCAGGCACCACTCCTCGCTCCACGGCAGCCGCGACATCTGGAGCGAGGGCTTGTCGCCCGCCTGCACGACGAAGCCGTCGGAGAAGTTGACGCCGAAGCCGTTCGCCGGATCGTAGAGTCCCGGCTCGACGGAGAAAATCATCCCGGGCTCGAGCATCGTGTAGTCGCCGAGCGCGAGATACGGCGGCTGGTGGCCTTCCATGCCCATGCCGTGCGCCGGGCGGTGGTAGATGTAGTTCTGCATCCCTTCCTTCACCTGGTGCCCGTGGATCTGGTACGCCACCGTCGAACAGGCGACGCCGGCGCGCGAGAGATCCTTCTGCATCAGGCAGCAGTCGCGCGACACCGTCCAGACCTTCTTCTGGTGATCGGTCCAGGGCGCGAGCAGGTACGCGCGGTAGAGCTCGCCGCCGCAGCCCGCGATCGCGACGCCGCCGGCGATCTGGAGCGCCTGGCCCTTCTGGATCTTGTTGTAGTGCATCTGGTTCGGATGCGGATACGCCGTGCCCACGCCGCAGCGCACGCCGACGCCGAGGTCGATGCCGACCGCCGTGTGCGGCCGGCCGTCGCGCTTGATCCCGGCCATGAGCCGGCCCATGCCGAACTCCTGGGCCGTCATGGCGAGCTCGTAGTCGGTGAGATCCGTGCCCTTCGCGAGCAGCAGATCCCGCGCGAAGGCGTGCGTCTCGTCGAAGACCCGGTAGGCCCGCCGCCAGAGGGCGAGCTCCTCGGGCGACTTGACCATCCGGAGCTTCTCGCAGTGCTCGGCGATCGAGTCGAACTTCGTCTCCTTGAGGAAGACCGTCCCCGCCTTCGAGAGCTGGCGCGCGGAGAGGTCCTTGTCCGTCGCGATGCGCTTGCCGTCGTAGCCCCGCTTCTTCAGGCCCTTGAGGACCCACTCGAAGAGGTCCACCTTCTCGCCCTGCTGGACCTTGCCCTCGTTCGGAAACGCGCCGTCGGCGTGCTGGAAGTCGAAGTAGTAGTCGGATTCGGTGGCCCACCAGCTCTTCACGAGGTCGCGGTCGAGGCCGGGGTTGAACCAGATCGTCGCGAGCCGGTCGGCGGGCAGAAAGACCGAGAACGGCCGCTCCGTCGTCGTGAAGAAGAGGCCCGTGAAATAGATCATGTTCATCGGGTCGGACAGCCACACTCCCGCGAACCCGTTCTCGACGAGGTGCGCCTGGAGAGCCTTCGCGCGAGCCTGGTGCCATTCGAGAGGGAGACGGTCGTAGCTCGCCGGGGCGAGGCCGTCGTCGTCCTTCAGGAAGAGGGCCGCGGACTTCGAGCCGTCGATTCCGGCCGGGATCTGGGCGTCCGCGCGCGGAAGCCAGCGCGCCTCCGACGAGGGCTCCGCCGGAGACGAGCAGGGAGCGTCGGTCGAGTGTCATCATGTCCTCCGCAGAAAAGCGGTGCGATGCTATCCCTTGTGAGCCGTTCATGAAGATCGTCCTCGGGCTCGCCGGCCTCGTCCTCGCGGTTTTCCTCGTGGACCGGCTCCTCCTCTGGATGGAGTGGAAGGGCTGGATCGACTACCGGCGGACCTATCCCGGCCGCATCAATCCCGGGCCAGGTCGGTCCGGCGTTTCTCGCGATCCAGGGATTGCTGGAGCCGGAGAAGCGGCACGCGGCCGAGGAGCAGACGGCGCTGCGCACCGAACGCGACGAGGAAGGCGCGCCCCCGCCGCTCGAGGAGCCTTGAGGACACGCCTCTTCGTTTCCGGCAACACCCGTCTCGCGCGAAGCGCGGCGCGCTTCGCCGGATCCTCGCGTATGTCACCGCGGCCCGGTTCGGACGCGAGGGAATTAACTGCCCCTTAAGTCGGGCGGCGAAAAGGTCCGTGAGCTCTAGCGTTGCAGGCGTCACACGACGCCGGCGCTACTTGGCTCCGGTCACCGCAGGAGGCGGTTGTTATGTCCGCACGGTCCCGTCCCTTCACGGCCCTCGTTCTGTTTGCCGCAGCCTCCGTATCGCTCACCTTCCTCACCTCGGCGTCCCGCGCACGCGCGCAGGACGCGCCGCAGGCCGTCGACGCGATCGGCGACCGCGGAGACATCGTGAATCTGCCGGCCCCGTTGAAAAACCGCATCGTCACGCTCAACGGACGGCCGACCACGTTTGCGCCGATGCGAGTGTTCGCGGAGGCAGACTCCCCGAGTCAGCTCTTCGGTTACTACCTGATCGACACGCTCCACTTCCAGAAGAACGTCTTCACCGGCATCAACGCCCTTGAACAGCGGGATGGCGCCGACGGCCGCCAACTGCGCCAACCACGAACTGCCGACGATCGGATCCGTCCGGCTCGCGCTGGAGCCGAAGCCGGGTTTGCCGACCGACCCGGACGATCCCGAGGCCTTCATCGACATCTTCACGGACATTTCGGGCTTGTTCGTCATCAACAACGAATCGGGGTGGTACGAGGGATGGATGATTCACGATCTCGTCGTGCCCAACGTCAAAGCGCCGGGGCCGGACGGGCATGCGCAATTCGGCCGGATGACTCAGGCGGATGCGGACGCGATCGCCGCCCTCGGCAACCACCACGACACGCCGGGACACAAGTTTACGACCGACGGCAACAACCCTCGTCTGCCGAGCGCGGACGACCACTTCCCGGACACGCAGTCGAACCTGGTTCCGATTCAGCTCAGCATGGGGGCGTACAACTGCATCCAGCAGTCCGACTGCCACTCCTACTGGGAGTTCAACGAGTACACCAACTGGGTCTTTCCGCTTTACGAGCAGCGGTTCACGGGCGGGATGGACCGATCGTTTCAGGGCAAGGTCGCGTTCCTGACATCGGTCGTGCCGGGCTCGGGCCCGAACGGCACCGGCCCGACCGGTCCGGGGCCGACGGGCGGCAACGACCCGGTCGCCTACGGGGACAATCCGAACAACCCGCGGGATCCAGATCGCGGAAAGACCAGCGAGCTGACGGACGAGGCCTGCCCTCAGCCGCCCGACGAGGAACACGCCGAGCAGCGGCTGCGCTTCATCCCCAGCGCACTCGCCAACGAGATCCTTCTCGACGTCTACGTGCGGGTCAAGTCCTTCGAGCCCGGACAATCGTCCATCGCCGAGCGGCTCTTCGACGCCTATGCCGCAGAGGTCGCGCGGGTCGATGAGAACGGCGACGGCGTCCTCTCGTTCGAGGAAGCCGACGTCGAAGGGACGTCGGACGGGCAGTCCAACGAGCGGCTCTACCTCGGGGCGACGCAGTTCAACCGATTCGCCGTAACCCGGGAGCTCAACGACGGCCTCCTCGCTCCGCGCTTCTCGCCGAGCCAGCGTGCCTGGGTGCTGAGCGGCAATTTCGTCCACGTCAGTCCTGCCGTCGCCGCCTCGATTTCGCGCGACGGAGACGACCGGTAGGCATGGCCCGAGGCGGCGCCCGCGGGGGCGCCGCCTCTCTTCACTTCACGGCCGTCGCCAGCGTGTCGTGGTGGAGGGCGATGAAGGTCCGCAGGTAGGGGCCGATGGCCTTCACACCCTCGAATCCGGCCGCTTTCGCCGCCTCCTCCTGTTTCGCCTCGGGCACGTCGGCGCTCGCGGCGTAGTGCTTCAGGTCGCGGTACGCCCCGATCGTGAAGACGTCCCACGCGGCTCCGGCGTCGCGCACGAAGATCGCGTTCCGGGGCTGGTCGAGGGCCTTCAGGTAGGCGTTTTCCATCTCCCGCTGCCGGTAAAGGCCGGCGATCTGGCCGGGAAGCGCCTGGAACATCTCGACGTGGAAGAACCCGGCGCCCTCGAACTGCCCTCGGAGCGCTTCGAGCGGCGGTCCGTACACGAAGACGTCTTCCGTCCAGGCGACGTCGGACTCGAGCCGCGAAAGCTCCGCCTTCGCCGACGCCCGGGCCCGGTCGCGGCGCGCCACCCGCTCGGGCGCGTAATACGCGCTCCAGCCGCCCATCGGAAAGAGCAGCAGGAGGTCCCAGCGGTCGCCCTGGCTGTGCCGCATCGCGATGGGCGGCTCGTCGCCGCTCTCCTTCGAGCCCGGCCATCCGGCCTTGAGGAGCTCGACGACCTCGAGGAGCTTGCCGGGCGCCGCCTGGACGAGGGTGGTCCGGTACAGGTAGGGAGTGTCGGGTCCGGCCGGGGGCACGGCCGCCGCGAGGCCGGAGGCGAGCAGGAGGCTGGCGATCATGGACCCTCCAAAACGTTGGTCAGGGACTGTACCGCAGGGTCCGGGGCGTCCCGCCGGAATGCGAAAAAACCCGCGCCTGTGCTACCATTTTTCGAATTACATTCATGAAATTCAGCAGTGTGGTAGCCACAAGCTTTTCCACCGCGGAGACCGCTCGTCTGACTGGCCTCACGGCCAGGCAACTCGACCATTGGGATAGGAAAGGCTTCGTCCGCCCGTCGGCCGGAAAGGCGTCCGGTTACGGCTCCGCGCGGCGTTACTCGTTCGCCGACGTGGTGCGCCTTCGCGTCGCCGCGAGGCTGCGCGCCAGCGGCGTCGGGCTCGCCCGGATTCGCCGCTGCGCCGACGCCCTCGCGAAGCTGGACCCGTCGGCCGACCTCGCGAAGGCGCGCCTGCTCGTCGTCGGATCGAGCGTGCTGTGGGCCCGATCGGATCGCGAGGTCGTGGATCTGCTCAAAGAAGGCCAGCTCGTCCTGGTCTGTTCGCTCGGCGACGCGGTGGCCGAGGCGGCCGGCGCCGTCTCCCGCCTCACGCGCGAGGCCGGGCGAAATGATGCTGGTGTATCGGCTCAGGTGTCCCGTTCCCGGCGCATTGGAAAATCGGGAGAGCGGCGATGATGTTCACACCGGGCATGACGGGAATCGGATGCGGCTGGCTTCGCACGATCTGAGCCACCACATCCACGGGCTCGCGCGCCTGGGACGCCAGCGCGACTTTTCGCTTCCGCGGTTCGCGAAGGCTCTCTCCGCCATCGCCCGCAATGGAGATCGTGGAGACGTCCTCCGCCAGCTGCTCGTGGAATGGACGGGGGTTCCCTTCGAGGCCGCGGAGGCCCTCGAGCGGTGGAGCGAGATCGAGCGGATGCTGCCGGCGCTGCGCGAGACGCTCGGGGCGCCGCTCGGCCTCCAGACCGTGCTCCTCCATCACCTCCACAGCAAGAAGGGCCTGCTGAAGGAGCCACGTCTCGTCTCGGAGGCGGATCTGGCGGTCCTCCGCGTCAACGCGATCACCGATCCCCTGACGGGCCTCTACAACCGGCGCTTCCTGATCGATCACCTCGGCCGCGAGATCTCGCGCGCCGAGCGCTCGGGCGGGATCCTCGCCGTGGGCATGATGGATCTGAAGGGATTCAAGTCGATCAACGACCGCATGGGCCATCCCGTGGGCGACAGCGTCCTCGTGCGCACCGCGCGCATCGTGCGCGAATCGCTGCGAGCGGTCGACGCCGGCTGCCGCTGGGGCGGCGACGAGTTCGTGCTCGTGCTGCCGAACACCGACATGATCTCGGCGCTCGCGGTCCTCGAGCGCGTCCGGGAGCTGGTGGGCGCCATGCCGCTCGGCGGCCGCTCGGGCGCCGCCGCGCTCGATCTCCACTACGGCGTCGCGTCGTATCCGAACGACGGCAAGAGCACCGATTTTCTGCTCAAGGTCGCGGATCTGCGGCTCTACCAGTGCCGCTCGCAGTCGACATACCAGGGCCAGGGAAGCGAGCGGCGTCTCCACCCCCGGTTCGCTCCGGAAGAGATGAGCCTGCGCATGGAGTGGAACGGCCGCCAGAGAAACAGCCGCGCCGTGACCGCGTCCGTCGTCGACGTGAGCTACCGGGGCCTCGCGTTCCACGCGAAGAAGAGCGAAAAGTGGCCGGCGCGGTGGAAGGCGGAGATCTTCCAGAAGAACGATCCCGAACGTCACCCGATCCGCCTCCGCGCTCTGAACATCGCACCCCTGCCCGGAGGCGGAGTCCGCGTCGGCTGCGCCTATGTCTGATCGGCGCCGGGCCTTCTTCGCCCACCGCGCCGCGGCGTCCGGTCTCTTCACCCTCTTCACCCTGATCGCGATCGTCCTGCGCCTCGGCGACGCCCGGCCGCTCGCGCTGGCTCTCGGCGGAGCCCTCGGCTCTCTCTTCCTGCTGACTCGCGAGAGCGTCCGGGAGGCGCTCGGCGACTTCGCGGCGCCGCTGGCGATGGTCGCGGACCTCGGCCTCCTCTTCTGCGCGATGTCGCTGACGGGCGGCGCCCTCTCGCCGTACGCGCTGCTGCTGCCCGCGGGCGTCGCGCTGTCCTGGCACTGCGAGGGAAAGGCCGCCGCGCGATTCTTCGCGGTCGCGTCCCTGATGGGCGTCGCCGCTCTCGTGACCCTCGGCCAGGTCCCGACCGGCTCCGCCGCCTCGCTCTTCGCGCTTGCCGGTGTGGCCCTCGCCGCCCCGGCCCTCCTCGTGACGCTCGAGATCGCGGCCGGCGCTTCCCCCTCCTCCGCGGAGGCACCCGAAACGAGAAAGCGCGTCCCGGCGCCGGCGTCCGAGGCCGCGGCGACTTCGCCGTCCACTTCGCCTTCGACTTCACATATCCCCGAGCGCGATCCCGAAGCCGAGGTTCTCCATGACCTGCGCTCTCCTCTCTCCGTCATCCGGGTCTACACCGATCTCATTCAGGAGGCGGCGAGGCGCGGCGAGCTTCCCAACCGCGAGTACCTCGACAACCTCGAGCGGGAGATCGAGCTCGCGGAGCGTCTCGTCGGAACGCCGCTCGCGCCGTCGGAGCTGTCTCCCGAGCCGGCCGAGCTTCCGGCGCCCCAGAACGCCGATCTCGTCGAGATCCTGGGCTCCCTCGCGACGGCCTATCGCCTCGCCCACGGCGGGCGCATCCGCATCGAGTTCATCGCCGAGCGTCCGCAGCTTCCCGTCGCGGCGGATCCGGTCGCGCTCCAGCGCGCGTTCCGCAACGTCCTCGACAACGCCATCAAGTACACGCCCGACGCGGGCGAGGTGCGCATCCGCGCCGGCGCCGCGGGCTCGCAGGCCTTCGTGGTCGTCAAGGACACCGGCATGGGCATGAGCCCCGAGGAGAGCGCGCGCGCGTTCGACTACGCCTTTCGCGGCCGGGGCGCCGTGGCGTCGGGCCGGCGCGGCAAGGGGCTGGGCCTGGCCGTCACCAAGGAGATCCTGGAGGCGAACGGCGGCAAGATCAGCCTCTCCAGTGAAGCCGGCTACGGATCCGAGGTGACGATCCTCCTGCCGTTCCAGAGAGGCGCCCGATGAAGCGCATCGTGGTCGTCGACGACGATCGGGAGATCGCGACGGCGGTCCGGGATCTCCTCGTGCCCGCGGGCTTCGCCGTCGACACGCCGGCCGAGCCGCGGTCGGCGCTCGTCGAGACGATCCGCGAGGTGCCCGATCTCGTGATCCTCGACGTGAACATGCCCGGCATGACGGGCTGGGAGTTCTGCGCGATCCTCCGCCGCCAGTCGTCGACGCGCGAAGTCCCCGTGCTCTTTCTGACCGGCCGCTCCGAGGTCAAGGATCGCATCACGGCCATGCAGCTCGGCGGCTCGGACTTTCTCGCGAAGCCCTTCGGCGCCGAAGAGCTCCGCCGGAAGGTACGGTCGCTCCTCGAGGAATCTCACACCATGGAGGAAGAATGAGGGCCAAACGCCGTACCGACGTCATCGAGGTGCCGTTTCCGGCTGCGGAAGCCGAAGCCGTGCGTGCCCTCGCCCGCCCCGGAGTCGCTGGACGAGCTCAACCTCCGCCGCGAGCGCATCGTCTACGACGGCATCACGAATCTTCCGATCCATCCCTTCGAGACGCCCGAGCGCGTGGACGAGAGGATCGAGAACCTCGGCGTCATCTACCTGCAGGTCGGCAAGTTCTTCGGCTTCGAGGAGCTCTTCGGCTGGGAGTCGTACGACCGGGTGCTCGCGACGGTCTCCGACGGACTGCAGGACGACGTCGGCACATCGCGCCTCGCGCCCTACGTCCGGGCGATCCGCTTCTCCGGCGCGGATGGGTTCTTCGTGCTCTACGATCTGCCGCCCGCGGGACGCGGGCGCCCTCCCGTCGACCTCCAGGAAGAAGCGGCCCGGCTCCGCGCCGGCGTCGTCCGCCGCCTCCGCCAGACTTACGACGGTCCGACGGCCGACCTCGTGAGCGTTCTGTTCTCGAGTCTCTCGGTCGCGGACAATCCGCGCGTCCGTCCTTCGCGGCACCAGGTCCGCACGCTGCAGGAAGCGGTCAAGATCGTCGCCCAGCGCCAGACCCACGACAGGCTCGAGCTCTTCAACGGCCTGAAGTCGGTCATCGGAGGCAAGCAGCTCCGGCCGGCGTTCCAGCCCGTGCGCCGCCTCGCCGACGGCGGGATCATGGGCTACGAGGCCCTGATCCGCGGGCCGCAGGGCTCGACGCTCGAGCCGCCGACCGTGCTCTTTGCCGTCGCGCACGAGAACGAGATGGACGTCGAGCTCGAAACGCTCTGCCTCGAGACGATCTTCGCGGGGTTGCCGAAGGCCGTCAGCGAGAAGCGGCTGTTCGTGAACGCCTCGGCGATGCTTCTGCGCCACCCGGTCTTCCTGGACCAGCGCAATCTGGCCGCGATCAACCGCAGCCACGGCGACGTCGTCGTCGAGATCTCCGAAAAGGAGATGGTCCGCGACTACGCGTCCTTCCAGGACGTCCTCGACACGGTCCGCAGAGCCAAGATGCGGATCGCCATCGACGACGCGGGCTCGGGCTATTCGGGACTGGAGACGATCCTCCACCTCAAGCCCGACTACATCAAGGTCGCCGACTCGCTCGTGCGGAAGATCCACGTCGACCCGATCAAGCGCGAGATCCTCGCCTCGCTGGATGCGATCGGAAAGCGCATCGGCGCCACGCTCGTGGCCGAGGGAATCGAGGTCGAACCGGAGAGGAAGGCGCTGGTCGAGCTCGGCATCGAGTTCGGGCAGGGCTACCTGCTCGGGAAGCCGGCCTTCCAGGTCAGCGGGAGGCGAGCCGGACCTAGCGATCCGTGAATCTCTCGGAGAGAGTCCCCAAGCGACGTTCCCCCTCCCGTCGGTTGGCCCGCGAAGCGGGCCGCCCAGAGTCCGAGCCAGTCGACGATGAGCTCGCCGATCTCCCGGAGAACGGCGGCGAGCCAGGTCAGCCCGTAGGCCGCGCAGAGGCTCTCGTCCCGGAGCATCTCCTCGAGGTTCCACCAGTCCTCGGTGAGCTGGCCGACGGTCAGGTTCTCGGGCTCGGCGTCGAGGTTGTGGCGCTGCACGCGGTCGATGTCCCAGTAGTAGTCGTGCGGGACGTCGATCGCTTCGTAGCCGCGGGACTCGAGCCGATCGAAGAGGGCACTGCTGACGCGGCGGAGGTTGTCGACGGTGATGTGCATAGTGGCGCCTGGGAGAACGGAAGGGTACCGCCCGTGATTCCGAAACGGGATTGGACCTAGGTCCTATCGGCGCAGGCGGCGGACGCTCAGCGGCGACTCAGATGTCGCGCAGGCGGAGAGCGGCTGTCGCCGGGACCCGCTCGACGCTTCTTCCGTCGCAGGGGGTTGGGAGGCCACCGCCGGCTCGCCGCGCTTGGGCCCGCGCCGGCGGTTCAGCCGCTGTTGCAGGCGGTCCATGTAGACGTAGAAGACGGGGGTGACGTAGAGCGTCAGCGTCTGGGAGAAGAGGAGTCCGCCCACGACGGCCAGGCCGAGCGGGCGTCGCGACTCCGCCCCGGCGCCCGCGCCGAGAGCGATCGGCAGCGTGCCCATCAGGGCCGCCATCGTCGTCATCATGATCGGGCGGAAGCGCACCAGGCACGCTTCGTAGATTGCCTTCTGTGCGCTCATGCCCTCGGTGCGCTGCGCCTCGATCGCGAAGTCGACCATCATGATGCCGTTCTTCTTGACGAGACCGACCAGAAGAATGATGCCGACGAAGGCATAGATCGAGAGCTCCATTCCGAAGACGAGCAGCGTGACCAGCGCGCCGAACCCCGCGAACGGCAGCGCGGTCAGGATCGTCAGAGGGTGGATGAAGCTCTCGTAGAGGATGCCGAGCACCATGTAGATGACGAGGATCGCGACGAGAAGCAGGATGCCGAGGCCGCGCGTCGAGTCCTGGAAGGCCTGGGCCGTGCCCTGGAAGCTCGTCGCGATCGTCGGCGGCAGCATCTCCCGCGCGATCTTCTCGACCTGCGTCACGGCCTCACCGAGCGAAAGGCCCGGGCGCAGGTTGAACGAGATGGTGACGGCGGGCAGCTGGCCGAGGTGCGCGACGCTGAGCGGCCCGACGTCCTGCGTGAACGTCGCGAGACCCGAGAGCGGGACCATGGAGCCGCTTTCGGATCGCACGTAGAGCGAGGAGAGCGCCGACGGATCGAGCTGGTGCTCCGGCGCGACCTCCATGATGACCTGGTACTGGTTGTTGGGCGCGTAGATCGTCGAGACCTGGCGCGAGCCATAGGCCGTGTAGAGCGCGTCCTCGATCCGAGCCGGGGTCACGCCGAGCGTCGCGGCGCGGTCGCGGTCGATCCCGACACGAACCTGGGGATTCTTCAGCTGCAGATCCGACGTCACGTCCTGCAGGCCCTGCAGGCCGCGCAGCTTCTCCTCGAGCTTCGGCGCCCAGTCGTAGAGCTCCTTCGTGTCCGGGCCCTGGAGCGTGAACTGGTACTGGCTCTTCGAGAGGCTTCCGCCGATCCGGATCGGCGGCGGATTCTGGAGGAACACACGGATGCCCAGGATCTTCGCGAACTGCGGGCGCAGCTCCTGGATGATCTCGTCGGGCCCCTGGTGGCGCTGGTCGCGCGGCTTGAGCGTGGCGAAGACGATTCCCTGGTTCGAGTTGTCACGGCCGCCGACGTTGGACATGACCGCTTCGACGTTCGGATTCTTCGCCATGATCTCGGCGATCCGGGCCTGCTTCTCGGACATCGCCGGGAACGAGATGCCCTGCGCGCCCTCGGTGAAACCGAAGACCTGGCCGATGTCCTCGCTGGGCAGGAAGCCCTTGGGCATCTTGACGAAGAGCCACCCCGTGAGGACGAGAATGACGGCCGACGTGGCCAGGACGAGCCTCGGGTGAGTGAGCGCCGGCCCCAGAGTCCGGGCGTAGAGACCGACCATGGCGTCGAACCCTCGCTCGGTCCAGCGATAGAACGCGCCCTTCTCCCCATGGCTCTCGGGTTTCAGGAACCGGCTGCAGAGCATGGGCGTCAGCGAGATCGACACGAAGCCCGAGATCAGGATCGCGACGCCGATCGTGACGGCGAACTCGTGGAAGAGGCGTCCGACGATCCCGCCCATGAAGAGCACGGGGATGAAGACCGCCGCGAGCGAGATCGTCATCGACAGAATCGTGAAGCCGATCTCCTTCGAGCCGCGGAACGCCGCCTCCATGGGCGACTCGCCCTTCTCCATGTGGCGGACGATGTTCTCGAGCATGACGATCGCGTCGTCCACGACGAAGCCGACCGACAGCGTGAGCGCCATCAGCGAGAGGTTGTCCAGGCTGAAGCCGAGCAGGTACATCACGGCGAAGGTGCCGACGATCGAGAGCGGCAGAGCGAGGCTCGGGATGACCGTCGCGGAGAGGTTCCTCAGGAAGAGGAAGATGACCATGACGACGAGCGCGAGCGTCAGCAGCAGCGTGAACCGGACGTCGTTGACGGACTCGCGGATCGCGATCGAGCGGTCGAAGCGCACGCGCAGGCTCGCGGCCGCGGGCAGCTGCTTCTGGAAGGACGGGAAGAGCTCGCGGATGTGGTCCACGATCTGGACCGTGTTCGTGCCGGGCTGTTTCTGAATGGCGAGCGTGATCGTCCGCGCGGAACCCTGCGCCGTGACGTTCCAGGCGGCCGTCTTGTCGCTCTCGACGCTGTCGATGGAGCGGCCGATGTCCCGGATGCGCACGGGCGCGCCGTTGCGGTAGGTCACGATCAGCGGTCCGTAGGCCTCGGCGCGGGTGAGCTGGCCGTCGGCTTCCACGGTGAAGGACTGGTGCTTGCCATAGAGCGTCCCCGTCGGCAGGTTCACGTTGCCGTTGCGCACGGCCTGGGCGACCTCGTCGATCCCGATGCCGCGGGCGGCGAGCTCCTTCGGGTCGAGCTGGATCCGCACCGCGTACTTCTGCGACCCGTACACCTGCACCTGGGCGACGCCGGGGACCGTCGAGATGCGCTGCGCCATCATCGTCTGCCCGAACTCGTCGAGCGTCGACAGCGGCAGCGTCGTCGACGTCAGAGAGAGATACAGAATCGGCGAGTCCGCGGGGTTCACCTTCCGGTACGTCGGCGGCGTCGGCATGTTGGGCGGCAGCTGCCGCCCGGCCGCCGCGATGGCGGCCTGGACGTCCTGGGCCGCGGCGTCGAGATTGCGCGTCAGGTTGAACTGCAGCGTGATGGAGGTCGAACCGAGCGCCGAGCTCGACGTCATCGAGTCGAGGCCCGCGATCGTCGAGAACTGACGCTCGAGCGGCGTCGCGACGGAGGCGGCCATCGTCTCGGGGGAGGCGCCCGGCAGGCCCGCGTCGACGCGGATGGTCGGAAAATCCACGTTCGGCAAATCCGAGATCGGAAGGCTGCGGTAGGCGACGACGCCAAAGAGAAGGATCGCGACCATGATGAGCGTCGTCGCGACCGGACGGCGAATGAAGACGTCGGAGAAGTTCACGAGCGGACCTCCGCGGATGGCTTGACCTCGACTTTGACGCCCGGGGCGAGCCGCATCTGGCCGTCCGTCACGACACGCTCGTCGGCCGAGAGGCCCTTCGCGATCACGACATGGCCTCCCTGCTTGCGCCCGACGGTGACGGGCCTCGACTCGACGGTGGAGTCGGCCTTGACGACGAAGACGTAAGAGCCCTGCTGCCCGGTCTGGATCGCTTCGGCCGGAATCACGAGGGCGCCCGGATCGTGGGCCAGCGTGAGAACGACATCGACGAAGCGGCCGGGCCAGAGGGCGCCCGAGGCGTTCGAGAAGGTCGCCTTGAGACGGACCGTGCCGGTTGTCCGGTCGACCGTGTTGTCGACGAACGAAAGCTCCCCCGTCTCCGGCTTGTCGCCACCGCCGTTTCCGGGCTCCGTTCCCGGCGCGGCCGGCTCGGCCGGGCCGCGGGAGGGCTGAGCCACGACCGACAGCTTGGAATCCGCCCGGGCCCGTCGGATCTGGTCGAACGCCGACTCGGGCACCGTGAAAGCCACCGCGATCGGCCGGATCTGGTTGATCGTGACGAGCGTCCGCTCGTCGTTGGGCCGCAGCATGTTCCCGCGGTGCACCTGGATGCTGCCCGTGCGGCCCGCAATGGGAGCCGTGATGCGGGTGTATGAGAGCTGGAGACGCGCGTTTTCGACGGCCGCCTCGTCCGCCTTCGCGGTCGCCCGCGCGGCTTCGCCGCCCGCGCGCATCTGTTCGTACTGCTCCGGCGTCACGTAGTCCTTCTTGACCAGGTCGGCGTAGCGCGCGGCGGTCTCCTCGGCGTTCTTGGCGAGCGCCCGGTCGCGCTCGACACGCGCCTGCGCTTCGTCGAGCGCCGCCTGGTAGGGCCTCGGGTCGATCGTGAACAGGAGGTCGCCGGGCTGGACGTCCTGGCCTTCGCGAAACGCGACCTCGTCGATCTCTCCGGACACGCGGGCTTGCACCGCCACCGACTGCAGCGCCTCGACATTTCCGATCGCCGAGAGCTCGATCGGCACCGCGCGCCTCTCGACCTTCGCGGCGAGGACCGGCACGACTTCGGCTGCGGGGACCTCGGCCTTGCGCGCGCACCCGGCCAGGGGAAGCACCAGGGCAAACACCGCCGCCAGGACCGCCGGGGTGTGATGCCGCTTCATGGTGCTCCTCCGGTGCTGGCTTCGGACATGCGCGGGATGACGTTTCCGCCGGGGGTGAGCGCGCCGGTCGCGTGGGCGAGCTGGGCCATCGCCAGGAACCAGAGCGAGCGCGCCTGCGCCTCCTGGGAGCGCGCGTCCGCGAGAGCCGATTGCGCCGTCAGCAGGTCGAGGATCGATCCCACGCCGGCGCGGTACCGGCCGTCCGCGACTTCCGCCGACTGCAGCGCGCTCGCGAGCAGGTCGCGCGTGGTGCGAACGCTCTGCCCGGCGGTCTGCAGGCCGTAGTAGCTCGACCAGACGTCGAGGATCACGTCGTTCTCGGTCCGATCCGCGCCGGCCCTCAACGCTTCCGCCTCTTCGCGCGCCCTCTGGACTTCGTAGGCCGTCTCGAACCCGCGGAAGACGGGGATGCGCAGCGTGATGGCGCCGGCCCAGTTGGTGGAGAACGGGTCGTGCGCGTTCGGCGTGTAATAGAAGGTCCGGTTGCCCAGGGCGTCGAGCGTCAGCCGGGGCAGGCCGTCCACCGCCGCCGCGTGGATACGGCTCTCCGCCGCGAGGACCCGGAAGCGCTGGGCCGCGAGGTCCGGCCGTTCCTCGACGGCCCGCGCGATGAGCTGATCCACGTTCTGCTGCACGGCGTCGAGCGGCAGCTCTTCGGGCAGCTCGCCGACGTCCACGGGTACGGTGGCCGGCACGCCGATCGTCGTGGCGAGCGCGCCGCGCACGATCTGGACCTGTCCTTCGACTATTTGAAGCGCCAGCTCCGCCTGCGACGCGGCCGTCTTGGCCTGCAGGACGTCCGCGATCGTCGCCACACCCGCCTTGTGGCGCTCGTCGGCCGCGGCCAGGTTGCGCCGGGCTTCTTCGAGGTTCGCCTTCCGCGCGACGACCTGGGCCTTGGCGTTGAGGTACCGGTAGTAGCCCTGACTCGTTTCCAGGACGACGTCCTGGATCGAGGCGTTATGCAGCCAGTCGGCCGCATAGAGGAACCGCGTCGCCTCCTGGACCTCCGCCTCGCGCGCGCCGAAGTTGAAGAGCAGCCACGAGACCGCCATCGAGGGCCCGTAGGTCGTCTGAATGAAGTTGAACTGGTTGTTGACCTCGGAGGTCTTCTGGCGCTGGATCGATCCGACGGCTTCCGCGTAGGGGAAGTACTGCGCGCGGCGCGTGCCGACCTCCGCGGCCGCGGCCCGCGCGATGAACCAGGACTCGCGGGTCGCCGGGTTGTTGCGGAGCGCGACGTCGACGAGCTGGCCGAGCTTGAGAGTCGTGCCCGGCTTCGTGTACTCCTCGGGGATCTGGGGCGGCGCCGGATCCGGCGAGGGCGGCATGCGCGCGGCCGGCGGGGGCGTCCACGTTTCGTGGGGCGCGGGAGAGACGGCGTTCTGGACGTTCTGTTTGGGCAGGATCGCGCATCCGCCCGCGGCCAGCGCGAGCAGAGCGGCCGACGCGGCGGCCCGCCTCACGGCTCTCTCCGCGTCACGCCCTGGAGAAAGACCGACATGATCTGCGCGACGAGGTCCTCCTGCGTGTCCTCGGGCAGCCGGAAGAGGTTCGCCGAGCGGACGAGGCCCATGAACAGCTCGGCGCCGATGCGGGCGTCGATGCCCCGCAGCTCGCGCTGCTCGATGCCGGTGAGGATCGCTTCCTGCGCGAAGCGCAGGATCTTTTCCCGCCGCCGCAGCAACTCCTCGCGCCGGCCGGGCGAGCCGTCGGTTTCGAGGAACGGAAAGAGAAACCGCCGGCCCCAGTAGAAGCGCAGGTTTTCGCGGGCAATGCGCTCGAGCCGCCGCGCGGCCGAGCGTTCCTGGGCGAGCGCCTCGGAGAGGACCTCGGCGAGCCGATCCAGGATGTGGAGCGTCGTCGCGAAGTAGAGGTCGTCCTTGGTTTCGAAGTACCGATAGATCGTCCCCTTGCCGATCCCGGCGTCGGAGGCGATCTCGTCGATGAGCACACCGTGGAAAGGCTTCGTGGCGAAGACTTTCGCCGCGGCATCCAGGATGGCGCGCTCTTTTGCTTCGGTCTTGACTCTCGGCATGACTTTCGACCTATTCCGGAACTGACCAGTCAGTTCTGTATCACATACGAATCAGGCAGGCGCGAAGTTATCGAGTAGAGCAAATCGTCCCTTGACACCAGAACCCAGATCGAATACTTAACGTAGTTAAGTCACGGAGGCACGTTTTGGGAACGTTGGAAAGACGGGAACGGGAGCGGCAGGAGCTGAGGACGCGGATCCTGGATGCCGCCCGCGAGCTCTTCGCCGAAGAGGGGTACGACGCGGTGACGATGCGGAAGATCGCCGAGCGGATCGAGTACTCCCCGACGGCCATCTACTTCCACTTCCGGGACAAGCTCGCGCTGCTGCGGGAGCTCTGCGACGAGGACTTCGGGGCCCTCGCGCACGGGTTCCAGAAGATCGCGCAGATCGCGGACCCGATCGACCGGCTCCGGCAGATCGGCCGCGCTTACGTCGGGTTCGGCCTCACGCACCGGAACCACTACCGGCTCATGTTCATGACGCCGCACCCGGACGCGCTGAAGCCGGAAGACAGCCGCCTCAAGCATGGCCATCCCGAGGAAGACTCCTACGCGTTCCTCCGAGCCACGGTGGCCGAGGCCATCGCCGCCGGGCGCCTCCGCCCCGAGCTCTCGGATCCCGACCTCGTCTCCCAGATGGTCTGGGCCGGCACGCACGGCGTCATCTCGCTCCACATCGCCAAGTGCAAGGACGCCTGGGTGGACTGGCGGAACCCGACGGAGCTGGCGCACGCCCAGATCGAAGTCATGATCCGCGGGCTCGAGCGCGGCAGCGGCCACTAAGGAGTCCTGAGATGGCCGTCGACCTCGCCACGAAGAGTCTGCTGCACGACAAGCTGCGGTTCCTGATCACCGTCTCGGGAGTGGCTTTCGCCGTCACGCTCGTGTTCGTGCAGGTGGGACTCTTTCTCGGGCTCCTCGACAACGCGTCCGTCACCATCGAGCACATCGACGCGGATCTCTGGGTCACCTCGCGCAACACCCCCAACGTCGACTTCGCGCACACGTTCCCGGACACCGCCGTCAAGCGCGTGCGCTCGGTGCCGGGAGTGGAGCGCGCGGACAACCTCATCGTCTGGTTCGTGACGGTCAACCTTCCCTCCGGAGCGCAGGAGGGCTCGCTCATCTACGCGCTGGAGGATTTCTCGCGCTGGAACATTCCCTGGAACGTGGCGCAGGGTGATCTGGCCGACCTCAAGCGCGGCCAGTACTTCTTCCTCGACGACTCCGCGGTCAAACGCTACGGGCCGTTCCAGGTCGGCGAATACCGCGAGATCCTGGGCCAGCGGATGAAGATCATCGGCCGCACGAAGGACGCCCGCTCCTTCACGACGACGCCGATCTCGTTCATCGATTTCGAGCGCGCGCAGACGCTCAACCCGCAGTCGCTCCAGGGCAAGACGACGTACATCCTCGTCAAGCTCGCTCCCGGCGCCGACGCCGCGGCGGTCCGGTCGGAGATCGCGCGCCGGCTCCCGTACAACGACGTCTACACGAAGAAGGAGTGGGCGACCCGGTCCCGGAACTACTGGGTCCAGTCCACGGGCATCGGCCTGAACATGTACATCACCGTCTTCCTCGGCTGTCTCGTCGGGATCGTCGTGGTCGCGCAGACGCTCTACACCTCGACGATGGAGCACCTGAAGGAGTTCGGCACCGTCAAGGCGATCGGCGGCGGCAACCTCGACATCTACCGCATCCTCGGCAAGCAGGCCTCGATCGCGGCCGTCGGCGGCTTCGTCATGGGAGCGCTCATGGCCTACGCGATGCGCCCCGCGATCACGAAGATCGACCTCAAGCTCATCATCCCGCCCGTCTTCGTCGCCATCGTCTTCGTCGGCGCGGTCGTCATGTGCCTCGCGGCCGCGATGATCTCGTTCCGGAAAGTCGCATCCATCGACCCGGCCCTCGTGTTCCGGGGCTGAATCCAGGAAGAGAATTCATGACCACCGTCCTCCAAGCCGATTCCGTGTCCAAGGACTTCCGCGAGGGACGCGGCGACGTCGTCTCGGTCCTCAGGGGCGTGTCCCTGTCGCTCTCGCGAGGCGAGATCGTTTCGCTCGAAGGTCCCTCGGGCTCCGGCAAGACGACGCTGCTCTCGATTCTGGGCTGCATCCTCACGGCGTCTTCCGGCCGCGTCGTCGTCGACGGCGAGGAGATCTCGGCCGACCGGCCGGCGCGCCTGCCCGAGATCCGCAAGAAGTCGATCGGGTTCGTCTTCCAGCAGTTCAACCTCTTTCCCTCGCTCACGGCGCTCGAGAACGTGGAGTACGCCCTGAACGTCAAGGGAGAGAAAGGCGCGGCCGCGCAGCGGGAAGCCGAGCGGGTGATCGACGCGGTGGGCCTCTCGGACCGACGCGACTTCCTGCCGCGCGATCTCTCGGGCGGACAGAAGCAGCGCGTCGCGATCGCCCGCGCGCTCGCGGGGAGTCGCCGATTCTCCTGGCCGACGAGCCGACGGCGAACCTCGATTCGCAGATCGGCGGCCAGGTGCTCGAAATGTTCCGGGCGCTCGCCAAGAAGGAGAATCGGGCGCTCCTCATCGTCACGCACGACCCGAAGGTCCGCACGGTCGCGGACCGGGTGCTCCGCATCCAGGACGGCCAGCTCGCGGCCGAAGGCCTCGCGGCCTGACAAGGGGAAAACCATGAAGAAGAGCTTCTGGAACCGGGCGCTCTGGCCGATCCTCGGCCTGGGCCTTCTCGCCGTCGTCGGGCTGCAGGCGCGGGCGGCGGTCACCTCCGGCGCCGGCCGGAGTGCCTCCCGGGTCACCGCTGCCGGCCCCGCGCCCGCCCGCCAGGCCGTGGCGTCCGGGGTGGCCGCGGAGGGCCGGGTGGTGGCCTACCCGGGAAGCGAGGTCATCGTCGGAACCGATCTGGCGGGCACGGTCGTAGTACTGAACGTGCGGGAGAAGGAGAAGGTCCGCCGCGGCCAGGTCCTGGCCGAGATGCGCTCCGACGACCATCGGGCCGCCCTCGAGGAGGCCCGGGCGCGCGTGCTCGAAGCGGATGCCGACATCCGCCTCGCCGCCTCGGAGGTCGAGCGCGCGCGGTCCCTGTGGGAAAAGTCCGTCGGCTCCCGGCAGGCGGTCGACAAGGCCGAACGGGACCTCGACGCCGCCGGCGCCCGGCGCGCGACCGCCAAGGCCACGGCCGACCGGCTGGCCGCGGTTCTCGCCAAGACGCGCATCCTCTCGCCGATCGACGGCGTGGTCATCGCCCGGCACGCCGATCCCGGCGAGACGCTGGAAGCCGGCCAGAAGATCCTGACCGTGGCCGACCTCTCGAAGGTGCGCGTGGAGGCCGAGCTCGACGAGTTCGACGCGGGGCGGGTGGCACTTCACGAGTCGGTGAGCATCACGGCGGAGGGCTGGGACGGGCAGTCCTGGAAGGGCGAAGTGGAGGAGATCCCCGACACGGTCGTGGGCCGGCGCCTCAAGCCCCAGGACCCCGGCAAGCCCGAGGACACGCGTGTCCTTCTCGTCAAGATCGCGTTTCAAGAATCAACGCCGCTGAAGCTCGGCCAGCGCGTGGAGGTCCGCATCGAGAATCCGTGATGCGCCGAGAGGCACGGAGAGGTAGAACGTACCCATGAGCAGCGAACCGAATCGCAAGTTTTTCCAGTGCCGTGGAGCCGAGGCCGACATGGCGCCGGCCCCCCTCGACTCGTCCGGCGAGCGCGACTTCCTCCGCGAGCGCATCGCGCTCTGGGCGCGCATCACGTTCTTCGCGTCGCTCACGTTCTTCGTCGCGGGCTTCGTGATCGAAGTGCTCTGGCCGCCGCTCTCGGGCACGCCTCGGACCCTCGCGCGGCCCGACATTCTCTTCGAGCTCGCGACCTGCGCGATCCTCCTGTTCGTCTGGGTCGCCGCCAGCCAGCGGAACCTCTCCGAATCGGCGCTGCGCTTCCTGGACTCGGGCGGGACGCTCTCGACTCTCTGGCTCTACGCCTGCATGGCCGCGAACATGCCGCAGGGTTGGCGGCCCGAGATGCTCTTCCTCCTGATCGTCATCACGATCCTGCTGACGCGCGCCGCGCTCGTCCCGAGCCCGGCGTACCGGACCGCCTGGATCTCGACGCTCGCCGCCGGACTGGCACCCGTTCTGGCATTCAAGATCTACGCCGAGAGCGTGCCGGCGGACGTCTCGCGGGGCCAGGCCGTGGCGTACGCGCTCCTCTGGACGATCCTCGCGATCCTGCTGTCGACGCTGGCCTCGTTCGTGACGTTCCGTCTCCGCAAGAGCGTGACGCGGGCGCGCCGCCTCGGGCAGTACACGCTGGGCGAGAAGCTCGGCGAGGGCGGGATGGGCATCGTCTACCGGGCCGAGCACGAGATGCTCCGGCGGCCCACGGCGATCAAGCTGCTGCCCCCGGGCCGCGCCGGCGAGGACAGCCTCAAGCGCTTCGAGCGCGAGGTCCAGCAGACGGCGCGCCTGACGAACCCGCACACGGTCTCGATCTACGACTACGGTCGGACGCCGGACGGTCTCTTCTACTACGTCATGGAGTACCTCGACGGCGTCGATCTCGAGGACCTCGTGCGCGAGAGCGGCCCCATGGCGCCCGGCCGCGCGGTGCGCATCCTCCGGCAGGTCTGCGCGGCGCTCGCCGAAGCGCACGGCATCGGCCTCATCCACCGCGACATCAAGCCGGCCAACATCTTCCTCTGCGAGCGCGGCGGCATCCCCGACATCGCGAAGGTCCTCGACTTCGGCCTCGTGCGCGAGATCACGGCCTCGGCGGATCCGCGCCTGACCGCCGAAAACGTCGTGCACGGCACGCCGCAGTACCTCGCCCCGGAGGCGATCCGCAACGCCGACTCGATCGACGCCCGCAGCGACCTCTACGCTCTGGGTGCGGTCGGATACTTCCTGCTGACCGGCACGCCGGTCTTCTCGGGCCGCGGATCGCTCGAGATCATCCACCATCACCTGCAGACGCCGCCCGAGCCGCTGTCGAAGAGGCTCGGCAAGCCGATCCCGCCGAAGCTCGAGGCCGTGATCATGGGGTGCCTCGCGAAGAATCCGGACGATCGGCCGGAGAGCGCGCGGGCGCTCGCCAAGGCGCTCCACGACTGCGACGACGTTCCGGCGTGGGACGAGCTCGACGCGCGGCGCTACTGGCAGGAGCGCGCGACCCGTCAGAAGTCGGCCCGCACGGCCTGATTCGCCTTCACGGCACGGGTGGCGCCCCGGTTGCGGGCGCACGGACTTTCTCGGGGGGACGCCCGAATACCTCCATCGCCGCGAGATAGCATCGCGGCGTGACCGGCCTCTCTCGAGCGGCGGCCGCGGTGGCGACGTTATTCATCCTGGTGGCCTCCTCGAGGGGACAGGAGGACACCGGGGCGACGGCGCTCCGACAGGGCCAGGCGGCCTACCGGGCCGGACGCTTCGCGGAAGCGGCCAGCTACCTCCGAGTCGCGCGCTTCTCCTCGCTCGAGAACCCGCCCCGTTACCTCGAAGTCCTCGCCCGCCTCGCGCTCGCCGAGGACGCCGCCGGCCAGCCCGACGCCCGCGACACCACCCTCGACCGCTTCCGCGACACCGAGCGGATGCAGAAGGCGTTCCAGCTCGAAAGCCTGGATCCGGACCTCCGGGACAAGTTCGCGGCGCTTTTCGTCAAGCGTTTCGGGCGGGAACAGGCGCTCGCCATTCCCGCGCTGGCCGCCGCGCTGTCCGGCCCGGCGGGTCAGGCCCCGGGCCCGCGGACGCCGACCGCGGCGCGGCCGAGACCCTCGCCGGCTCCTCCATCGACGCCCGCATCCGCGCCCACGGCGATCGCCGCGCCCCCTCCGCCAGCGTCTCCCGCGATGGCGGCGCCCACCGCGCCACGCCCCCAGCCGACGGCCATCCCGCCGCCCGCTCCGCCTCCTCCCGACGGCGCCTCCGCCGACGGTCCCTCCGCCGACGGCCACCCTCGCCGGCCCGAGCGCGACGCCCGCGCCGCCGACGCTCTCCCCGACGATCACGCTGACTCCGCGGCCGACGCACACGCTCCCGCCGTCACGGACGCCCAGCAGGACAGCGACGGGAACGCCACTGCCGACGGGAACGCGCACGCCTCTCCCCACGGCCCCGCCGACGGCGACCCGTACCGACACGCCGCCGCCCACGGTGACGTCCTCGCGCACGGCGACGGCTCCGCCCACCGGCACGCGGACGTGGACGTCGACACGCACGCCGAGTTTCACGAGGACCGCCACCCAGACGGCCACCGATACGCCGCCGCCCACGGCCACGGCCTCGCGCACCGAGACGCCGCCGCCCACCGCCACGGCGACGCGGACGGCGACCCTCACGCCCAGCGGCACGGCCACGCCCACGGCGACGTTCACCGCATCGCGGACGGCCACCCGCACTCCGACTCCGCCGCCGACCTGGACGCATTCGCCGACCCGGACGCTGACCGGGACGTCGACCCCCTCGCCAACGCGCACCGCGACGGGCACGGCGACATCCACGCCTTCGCGGACTGCGACGCCGGTCCCGCCGACTCTGACCGCGACGGCGACCTCGACGCCCATTCCGCCGAGCCCGACCCCGTCGTTCACGCCGACTCCCATCCCGCCGAGCCCCACCCGGAGCGAGACGTCGACGCGGGTGCCGACCTGGACGGCGTTGAACACGCGGACGCCCACCGCGGCGCCGCCCACGCGCCCCATTCCGCCGACGCGCACACTGACGCCCAGCCGCACGCCGCGGGGGGCGAAGCCCACGCGGACGCCCAAGGGCGGCGCCCGCAAGACCCCGACCCGTTTGCCCTTCGCGGCAGCACCAACGGTGGCAGCGCCTGTGCCGTCCGCCGCCCCCGCCGAGGGAAAGGTCCTGCTGCCCGCGCAGGTCGACTCGGAGCCGCGCCCGATCGAGATGACGATGCCGATCTATCCCGAGAAGGCCCTCCACGACCGCGTGCGCGGCGTCGTCGTGCTGCGCGTCCTGGTCTCCCAGAACGGAGAGCCGCTCGAGATCAAGGTCGAGCGCGAAGCCCGCAAGGACATGACCGACGCGGCCATCGCCGCCGTGAAGCAGTGGCGCTTCGAGCCCGCGCGCAAGGACGGCTATCGCGTCCGCGCCTACACGCGCGTCCGGATCCCGTTCGAGGGCATCCAGTTCGCGCGGACTCCCTTCCCGCAGTTCGCCGTCACGCCCGGCCGCTAGCTGCTCGTGTCGTCCGCCGACCGCGCCATGCGCAGAGCCCCGTACATGGCGCTCGCGCACCGCGACTACCGGCGCCTGATCGCATCGCAGCTTCTGTCCCTGACCGGTTCCCAGATGCAGGTCGTGGCGATCAACTGGCACGTCTACCTGCTGACGAAGTCGCCACTCGCCCTCGGGTTCGTCGGCCTGACGCGCGTGGTGCCGATCATCGTGTTCTCCCTCTGGGGAGGACTGGTCGCGGATCGGAGCGACCGGCGGCGCGTCATGATCATCACGCAGACGGCCATGACGGCCGTCGCGCTCGCGCCTCGCCGGCGCGACCTGGTTCGGACGCGAGTCGCTCTGGCTGCTCTACGTCTTGAACGCCTGCGGCGCCGCCGCGGTCGCCTTCGACGGTCCCTCGCGTCAGGCGCTCATTCCCCGGCTCGTGCCGCCGGAGGACCTGCCGGGAGCGCTGTCTCTCAACCTCTCGGTGTTCCAGGCCGCGCTCATCGGCGGCCCCGCGCTCTCGGGCCTCCTGATCGCGCAGGCCGGCCCCGGCACGCGCGGCCTGTCGGTCATCTACATGATCAATGCCGTCTCGTTTCTGGCCGTCATCTTCGCCCTCGTGACGATGCGGACCTCGGGCGCGCCCGAGCCGACGGAAGGCAAGGTCGAGATGTCGGCGCGCGCTCGCCGAGGGCCTGCGGTTCGTCTTCACGACGCCCATCATGGTCTGGACGATGGGCCTCGACTTTCTGGCCACGTTCTTCTCGGGCGCGACGTCGCTGCTGCCGATCTTCGCCGACCAGGTCCTGCACGTCGGAGCGAAGGGATACGGCATCCTCGCGGCCGCTCCGGCGGTCGGGGCCCTCGCCGGAGCTCTCTACCTTTCGGTGCGTCCGCTTCCCGACAACCAGGGACGGATCTTCCTCTGGTCGGTCATCGCGTACGGCGCCTCGACCGTCGTCTTCGGCTTCTCGCGCAGCTTCTGGCTGACGCTCATCGCGCTCGCGGGCACCGGTCTCGCCGACGCGATCTCGACCGTCATCCGCCAGACGATCCGGCAGTTCGTCACGCCCGACCGCCTCCGCGGCCGCATGACCTCGATCAACATGATCTTCTTCATGGGGGGCCCGCAGCTCGGCGAGCTCGAGGCCGGCCTCGTCGCCTCGCTCTTCGCTTCCACCGTCATCGGCGTCACCGTCTCCGTCGTCTCGGGCGGCTTCGCCACGATCCTCATCACCGCCGGGATCGCCGCGGCCGCGCCCATGCTGCGGCGGTACGACTATCGGACGAACCCCGGAGGCGGCGGCACGGTATTTCCGACCTCGCGGATAAGTCCGCCTTGACATCGTATTAGTGTAGTAGTACACTAATACAGTGACGCGCGCCACCGACCTTCGCATCGACCCGACCGACGCCACCCCGATCTGGAGCCAGATCGAGGAGGGCCTGCGGCGGCTCGTGGCCTCCGGGGTCCTGGCGCCCGGGGCGGCCGTCCCTTCCGTGCGAGACCTCGCCCGCGAGCTCCGTATCAACCCGGCGACGGTCGCGAAGGCGTACCAGCGGCTGACGGACGCCGGCGTCCTGACGGTTCGCCGCGGCGACGGGACCTACGTGGCCGAGAAGCCGCCGGCGATGAGCAAGGCGGAACGTGCGCGCGTGCTTCGCGAGGCCGCGGTCCGATACGCGAGCCTGGCCGCGACGCTGGGAGTCACCGCGGAGGACGCCGTCGACGCCGTCGAGGCCGCGTGGCCGAAAGGAGAGGCGTGAAAGACCCGATTCGCATCGAGGGTCTCGACGGTCCGCTACGGACGAGCGACCGCCTGCGCGGACGTGTCGCTCGTCGTACCGCCCGGCGCCGTCTATGCGCTTCTCGGCCGCAACGGGGCGGGCAAGTCCTCGCTCGTGCGCTGCCTGCTCGGCCAGCAGAAGCCCTCCGCGGGCCAGGCTCTCCTCTTCGGCGAAGACTCCTGGAAGACGCGCCGCGCCGCCATGGCGCGCATCGGTGTCGTTCCGGAGGAGCCCGACGCGCCGCCGGCACTGTCCGCGCACACGCTCTCGGACTTCTGCCGCCGGATCTATCCCCGCTGGGATTCCGGCGCCGTGTCCGAGCGTCTCCGCCGTTTCGAGGTCCCGGCCGCGACTCCATTCGGAAAGCTCTCGAAGGGCCAGAAGGGTCAGGTGCATGCTGGCGCTCGCGCTCGGTCACTCCCCCGAGCTCCTCGTCCTGGACGATCCGACGCTGGGCCTCGACGCCGTGGCGCGCCGCTCGCTCTTCGAGGAGATCGTCGGCGAGCTCGCGGACCGCGGGACGAGCGTCTTTCTCACGACGCACGACCTTGCCGGCTTCGAGGGCATCGCCACCCACGTCGGCATCCTCAAGGACGGGAAGCTCGCCATCGACGAGGACGCCGAGGCTCTCAAGTCCCGCTTCCGCCGGATCCGCTATTCGAACCGGCTCACCGAGACACGGACCGCGTTCGGCACCGAGCTCGACGAGTTCGACGCCCTCCGCGTGAAGGTCCGAGGCTGGGGCATCGACGCGATCGTCTCCAACTTCGACGAGAAGGCCTTCGAGCGCTTCCGCGCGACCGACGGCGTCGACGACGCCACGGCGGAAGCCCTGCCGCTCGAGGAGATCTTCCTGGCCGTGGCGGGAGAGACGAAGGCCGGCGAGGAAAAAGGAGGACGCCCATGAATGGATTCCTGGCCGTGGCGCGCCGCGAGGTTCGTGAACGGCGCTTCGTCTTCGCCGCGGCGGCGTTCGCGAGCGTGTTCCCCTTCGTCATGCCCCTGTTCCTCGGCTGGAAACGAGGCAGCGCGCCGGAAGCGCGCCCCTTGATCGCCACAGTGCTCGGCGTCGGGTTTGTGCTGGCGCTCGCCGTCGGCCTGGGCATGTCGATGCTCGCCCCGTCGATGGCCAACCGGCGCATCGGGTTCGATCTCGCGCGGCCGGTGTCGAGCCTGGCCCTCTGGTACGGCCACCTCGCCGCCACTCTCCTCATTGCCGCACTGGCCGCGGTGATCATCGGGATCCCGGCCTGGCTGGCCGGCGTGCGGATCCCCTGGAGCGACATCCTCGTCGAGGGCCGACCTCCCCGGCTGGCATGGGCTCTCGCGGCCGGCGTGTTTCTGATGCTCGTCGCCGCCGCCCATGCGGCGAGCGTGATGCTGCGCTCCCGCTCGGCGCTCATCGCGCTCGACGCGGCTCTGGCTCTGGCGGCGGGTCTCGTCCTGGCCGGGAGCCTCTCGCGTTTGCCGACCTTCTTCGCGTACGAGGCCCGGGGGCGCGCGATCTGGGGATTCGCGCTCGCGGCCGGACTCGGGCTTCTCGCCGCCGGCTTCGCCTCTGTCGCACGGGGCCGGACCGACATCCGGGCCGCTCACCGGGCGCTTTCGGGCACGCTCTGGGCGTCGATCGCGATCGGGCTCGTCGGAGTGATCGCCTGGACGAGCTGGGTTCTCGGAGCGGGTCCCCGCGACCTCGAAAGCGGTTTCTGGGTATCGCCGGCTCGGGCCGGAAGCTGGGCACTGCTTCAGGGACGGGCGCGTGGAACGTCGGCCACGTTTCTCTATGACACGGCGACCGGCCGCTTCGAGCGCGCGAAGGTGGTCGAGTGGATGCGCCCGGCCATCTCCCGCGACGGCAAGCACGCCGCGTGGGTCGATCCCCAATCCCAGGGCGGGCCGCTCGAGGTCCTTTCGATGTCGCTCGACCGTACGGATAGCAAGCCGGTGCCGACGCGGATTTTTCTCCCGAGCTATCCGTCGCTCTTCGCGCTCTCGGCCGACGGGTCGCGCCTGGCCACGCTCGGGGACGGACTCCTGTCGATTCACGACCTCGCCGGAAGCCGGACTCTCGCCTCGGCCCGCATCGACACCGAACGCTCGAGCATCCGCGGCTTTTTCGACGGCAACGACCGGTTCCGCGTCTATCGGCAGCCGGACGCGGGAGAGCGCAAGACGCATCTCGAGATCCTGGAGCTCGACGTCCCGACGAAGCGGCTGTCCCGGACGGGCGAGCTCGAGCGGGACAGCGGCAGCCTGTTCCTGTCATGGGATGGAGCCGGCGAACGGCTCATCACCCTTCCCGAGGCCTGGCTGATCGACGGCCGGACCGGAGCCGTTCTCGCGAGACTCGTTGCGTCGAACAGCGACGTCGCACGCGGGACGGCCTTTCTCGCCGACGGCCGGATCGTCCTGACCGAATCGTCGCCGGAGGGTCATCGGTTGCTCGTCTTCGGACCGGATGGCACTTCGCAGCGCACGATTCCGCTTCCGCCGGGCCGCTGGTCCGTCCTCGGCGGCGAGGTGACACCGGGCCGAGTCGTGGTTGCGGTGAGCGACGGCTCGGTCTACACGAGTCATCTCGTCGATGTCGATCGAGGCACCGTGCGCAAGCTCGCGGACGGCCTCTCCCCGGCCGCCCGATTGAACGGCAATCTCTCCTACGACGCTCCGCCGGCCCTCGGCAGCGACGCCACGAAGCTCTTCATCGGCGCGAACGACTCCGTCGTTCGGCTCGACCCGGACACAGGAGCTCGGACGCCGCTGCTCGGCGGTGATCCGTCCGCCGCGCGGACGCCTTAGCCTCGTCGGCTGAACCTTCGCGGCTCGGTGAGCCCGTTTGGGAATCGTGTATCGTCCCCGCAAGTGACCCCGGCAGGCCCGACGGGATTCGAGCGCCGTGAAGGCGAGCTGCGCTGCGACGGCGTGTCGCTCGCGGATCTCGCGCGCGAGTACGGCACGCCGCTCTACGTCTACAGCTGGGCGAAAATCGCGGAGTCCTTCCAGCGCTTCGACTCCGCGTTCGCCGGACTCCCCCACCTGGTCTGCTACGCGGCCAAGGCCAACTCGCAGCCTCGCGATCCTCGCGCGTCTCGCCGCGCTCGGCGCGGGCGCGGATGTCGTCTCGGGCGGCGAGCTGCGCGCCTGCCTCGAAAGCGGATTCCCCGCCGAGCGGATCGTCTTCTCCGGCGTCGGGAAGACGGACGAGGAAATCCGCGCCGGCGTCGAGGCCGGCCTCCTGGCTTTCAACGCGGAGTCGGAGCGGGAGATCGAGCGCATCTCCGACGCGGCCGCGCGCGCTTCGGGACGGCGGGCGAGGGTCGCCCTGCGCGTCAACCCCGACATCGACGCGCGCTCGCATCCCTACATCTCGACGGGCCTGAAGCAGAACAAGTTCGGAGTCGACATCGCGACCGCGCTCGCGAGATCTTCGAGAGGTCCCGGGCACTTCCGGGCGTTTCGATGACCGGCGTCCAGGCGCACATCGGCAGCCAGATCCTGGAGGCGGGGCCGCTCGTCGAAACGGCGCGCGCTCTCTCGAGCCTCGCCCGCGAGCTCGCCGCCGCGGGTTTCCCGATCGAGACCGTCGACATCGGCGGAGGCATCGGCATCGGGCCGGGCGCGCTCACGCCCGAGGCTTACGCGAAGAACGTGCGGCCGGCGCTCGAAGGCCTCCCGGGGCGGCTCCTCGTCGAGCCGGGGCGCGCGATCGTGGGCCCGGCGGGCGCGCTCGTGACCCGTGTCCTCGGCGTCAAGTCGCGAGCGCGCGAAGACCTTCGTCGTCGTGGACGCGGCGATGAACGATCTCCTGCGTCCCGCCCTGTACGAAGCCCATCATCCGATCGAACGGTCGTCGCCGACGGCGGCGAGCGCATCACCGCCGACATCGTCGGGCCCGTCTGCGAGACCGCCGACTGCTTCCTGCACGACGCGCGAGATCCCGCGGCCGGACGAGGGCGATCTCGTCGCGATCCTCGACGCCGGAGCGTACGGATCCGCGATGTCGTCCAACTACAACTTCCGGCCGCGGGCCGCCGAGGTCCTCGTCGAGAACGGCGCGTCGCGGCTCGTGCGCCGCCGGGAGACCTACGACGACCTCGTCCGCCTCGAGCGCGCGTAGAATGTCCGTCATGAAACGTCTCCTTCGCGGGCATCGGCGCCGTCGTGTGCCTCGCCGCTTCGCTCGCCGCCTCTCCGGCGGCGGCGCCGCCGGTCCTCCGCATGGCCGGCAAGCCCGACAAGCCGCGTCACGCCCGAGTCGCTCCTCGGCAACGATCAGCGCGACGTCCGCGTCGAGAGCACCGACGGCGACGTGACCATCTACCACGGCCTTCCGCTGCTCGAAGTCCTCGAGAAGAACGGCCTCGACCTGAAGACGATGGGCGGCGAGCGCGAGTCCGCCGCCATGGTCGTCCTCGCGAGCGGCGCGCGACGGCTACACCGTCGTCTTCTCGATCGGCGAGCTCCGCGCCGCCCGCGCCAATCCGAAAGTCTTTCTCGTCTCGGAGACCGCGATGGACCCCCTGCCCGAGAACCAGGGCCCCGTGCGCCTGATCGTGCTCGGAGACGTGATCCGGTCGGCCTACGGGCTCGCCACGATCGAGCTCAAGGCGCTCGCCAACAACAAGAAGAAGTAGCGAGCCCGCCCGAAAGGCGCGGCCGCGGCCGTTTGACCCCCCTCCCCGGGGTGCTAAACTGCGCGGCCCACGGTGGGTGTAGCTCAGCTGGTTAGAGCGCCAGACTGTGGATCTGGATGTCGAGGGTTCAAATCCCTCCACTCACCCCAAATTTTCTCGCGTCGTTCTTTGCGCCCGTAGCTCAGTCCGGATAGAGCGTTAGCCTCCGGAGCTAAAGGTCGCGCGTTCGAATCGCGCCGGGCGCACCACTTTTCCAATGACTTAGCAGCCATCAGCCGTTGTCCGGTGTTCGTACCGACAGGTCCTCCTGCCGTCCGCGAAATCGCTCGGCGCGAAGGTGCGACTGGGTTCCGTTCCGTTGCCGACCGAATGACGTTGGAATTCGCGCGCACCGCAGATCCTCCGGGCTTCCAGATCGTGATTCTCCGCTTCGTCGGCCAGGGCCTCGACTGCTCCACACCACCGTCCCTGGTCGCTGCCGCCGTGATCCGTGCCGCGCGATCCACCAAGCTGCGGCTCGTTGACTAACCCCTCTTGACCACCGCGAACCTCCTTGCCGGGACGGCTTGACGCCTGGCGACGTTCCCGGCCGTCGAGGCTCGTCCGACCGGCCAGGTCGAGTGACCCGAACGCGCAACGCCGACGCTCTTTAGCGCCTGCCGGGCTCGCGGTCCCCCGCTGTCACTCGCGATGACCGTGTTTCCGCGTATCGCGGGGGACTCTTCTGTAGCTTCGCGACCGCTTCTTCGGGATTCAGGCCCACGTATCCAGCGAGCTCCCCTTGGAGTTCGGTAAGCACTTTCCGGAATCGGGCGTCCTCCGAGCCCTTGCGGAATCGCCGGATGAGGCTCACGCAGGTCCTGTGGTTTCTCTTCGTGAACACGATTTTCTTGGCGGCCCTGCGCCGCCCGCCCGAGGCCGCCCGGACCATAGCTCGCGTGAACGGATACAGAGCCAGCCAGGTCGTCGCGGACGCGTTCATCAACTCCAGATCGTTGTGCGCCACGTGAAAGATTTCGCTCAGGTGGCGTGTCGTAGTACCGCTTCCACTGCCTTCCCCGCCGTGTCGTCGTCAGCAGTCCATCCCGGAATTCGAGGGTCGTGGGGTAAGTCGCCGCGAGCGTGAGAATCGATTTGCCGGCTCTTGCAGCCAGCGCCCCTCGCTTCGTGGGTGTCAGTTTGACGATGCCCCGCCCGCGTTTCGAACCCGCCGCGTTTCGTTTCCGCGACGGGCACCGAGAGCGCGTCGATGAGTCCCTGCCCGACGGCGTCGGCCCACCCGATGTCCAGTACGGTGCTGCTTAACGACGCGCGCGAATACGTTTCGCACGAAGCAGCGCCCGGGCTTTGGGGGTTTATCGCCCCCGATGACGGTCCCCCCGGCGGCCTCGCATTCGCGCCGATTCGGCATCGGGGTGTTGGAGCCCTCGATCCTACAGTCTACTTGCATGATCGCTCCTTTGGCGGGATAGCATAAGCCCGAGAAGCACGAGAGGCGCTTCGAAGTGCGCGACCGCCTGCCGATGCTCGAAGGGTCGATGGGAGAAAATCGACACAAGCGGCTGGAGATCGAGAGCTACGCGGAGCTCCTCCGTCGCGAGAGCGAGATCCTGGACCGGATCGAGAGAATTCCGAACGGCGGAATATCTTCTGGCACACCCCTTCCGGCTCCTCGCCGACGTCGGTGTGGCGTTGTCCGAGAGCGTCGAGAAGGAAATCCGCGCTCTCCATCCGGAGCTCTCCGGCCTCGCGGAAAGCTCCTACGACGCGCTCAAAGCGAGCGGCCGAGCCCAGAACGTGGTGTTCCGAGTCAAGGGCCTGTTTCGAAGGCGCGAGGAATGAGCGTTCTTGCCGGATTCGATCTCGTGATCGAGGTCTCGCGGGAGACCGTCCTGACGCTCGTCAAGGCGAACGTCGAGATCGACGAGCAACCGATCGATCCCCCATTCGAGATTTTCCTGCCGATCTCGTATCCGGGAGGCGATGGTTCCGGCCACATCATCGTCCACAAAGTGGACCTGATGTTGACGGGAGACCGGGACGTGATGCTCCTGTTTTTCTTCCACAACAGCTCCGTCATCTTCGAACCACCGGTGTCGATCACCGCGTCGCTGCTCGACGGCACCATGAGCGTTCGAGCGACCCTGGAGCTCGCCGACTCCGGCACGAAGAAGAAGGTCATCTCCGCGGATCTCTCCATGGCGACCGTCAACCTCCAGTTCTCGGACGCCGCGGAAGCGCGGATCGCCTCCGCGCTGGCCGGGAAGCCACTGGATCCGACGACGTTCAAGTCGCTCGCGGCGCAGATGGCGGAGAGCTACGTTCGCGATAAGGGCAAGAAGGACGGCCCCCAGAGATTGCCGCTCGAGTTCCAGGTCGAGCCGGGAATGTTCGGCTCCATCTCGGACGCGATCTTCGAGCGGCTGGAGCTCCACAACATCATGGCGCCGCGGGCCGGCCTGTTGGGCGGTCTGTTCCCTCTACCCTTCGGCGAGGCGGTCGGGCTCTTCGGAATGCTCCTGCCGGGGATCCCCTCCGGCGACCACAACCAGAAGGACGGTCCCGCGGTCCGACCCGGCCACGACCTCGCGATGAGCGTCTCCGCGCGTGCCTTCCACCGCCTCGTCTTCTGCCCGAAATCGCCGAGCCCGCCAAGCTCAGCGTCGGAGAGCTGCCGCCGTCATGCGGCTCGGGGGGAGGCATCGATCGCGATGGCTTGAAGTTGACCAGCATCTCGGACACCTTCGCCGATGACAGAATCGACATCAACGGCACCGTCGAGAAGTCGGGCACCTGTTACGACGCCCACGGCTCGTTCCACGCGGCCGTGACGCTGTCGATCCAGGCGGGCCAGCTCGTCGCGAACACCGCGGTGGACACTCCGTCGATCGAGATCGAGGTCCCCTGGTACTGCCAGCTCGCCATCGCGGTGCTCGGCCCGATCGGGCTCGTCATCTCGGGCATCGTCAGCTCGTACATGGACATCGCAATCCAGAAAATGATGTCGATGGCAGGCGGCCTCGGCGGCAAGGGGATGACCTTCGGAACGGGAGGCTTTGGCGGCGCGACATTCGACGACGTCGTCGTGACGCCCGAAGGTCTCACGCTGCACGGCTTCGCTCCGACCATCTCCATGCCCTTGCCACAGACCCCCGGGATCAAGATCGAAGGCTCAGTCGTGAACGACCCGTTCGTCGGGGGCTACGGGGGCACTCCGGGGACCTATACGATCGGTCAGGCTGTCTCGCGGGCAGTTATCCGTACACCGAGGTTCAGCAGGCGCAGGTCGGAACGTTCGTCGCCGTTCCGACGCTCCTGGGTCGCCCCCTACAGCTCAAGTGGAGGCTGGAAAGGATCAACGGCTACGTAAGCCAGCTCGCTGCACAGATGGCGGTCTTCGATCACTTGAAGGGCAGCGGGACTACGGTCGTCGGCTCGGTGGACACCCACTACCCCGTCCCCCTGCCCGACGGCGTGGACGTGGTTCAGGACGTTCACATCGAATACACCGCCGGCAAGATCCTGACCCTCAGGAACAACCCCGGGGAAGGCTGTTTCGGCCTGAAGGTCTCCGTCGTCGCCCTCGACCCGGTCGGCCAAACGGTCAGCGCGACGAGAGGCGTCCAGTTCGACGGCGACGTCGTTTCCATCGGCGGCGGATATCAGCAGAAGCTCGCCGAGTGCATCCGCTTCTGGATCGGGGTCGCCGAGGGCTACAAGCTCCAGGACCGCGTCCCGAGGTGGGTTCCCGTCAACTACCCTCCCGAGGCGGAGCTCGTCGAGTTCATCCGGTACCTGTTCGCCGTCGACACGCCCGAGGTCCAGGAGCTTCTCCCCCACGTTCGCCTCGCGCACGGAACGTCGTACACGCGAGCCCTCCTCTCGCGAGAGGCTGCCGGACCGATCGGCATCATCGGACGCCCGCGCCAGCGCTGATTGGCGCGAGGAACCGCCTGATTCTCCGCATTTTCTCCGTGTCTTGGCGGTATCCGCGGAAAGCCCATGGTCGTCTCCGAGACCCAACTCCTTGGAGCCGACGACAGTCCAGAGTAGGGCGTTCACGGAGCTAGAGGTCGCGCGTTCGAATCGCGCCGGGCGCACCAACTTTGCCGGGATGGCTCGCGTGTTCGCGGCGTTACGGTGCCGGCGGCAGGCAGTAGGGTTCGGGCTGGCCCCGATCCGGAAGCCAGACGACGCCGGCGAGCGGCCCGGACCGTCCCGCCCAGCGGATCTCACCCGGAATCGCAATCGACTCACCGACGTGGCATCGCTCCCGGGGGCCGACCAGCGGCAGGGCCTTGTCGAGCGACAACACCCACGTTTTCGCCGCGTCGTCGGCGGGCCAGCCGAGCGTGATCTTGGCCGTTGGGATCGGGCCGGTCATCCGGACGGGATCCGCAGCGACGACCGCGAGCGTGATCCCCGGGCTTCTCCGCACGAGAGGCTGGAGGACGCGACCCCGGTCCCGGGCCCAGGCCTGCACCCACCGCATCTCGAAGGCGCCTTGCCACGCCTGCTGCACGCAGAGAAACACGAGCGCGGCGGCCGCCGCCGGAAGGACATCGGGAACGAGGAAGCGCACCACCGCCGCGGCCGCGAGCACGCAGGCGAACGGCAGGGCCGGCAGCAGGAACCGCGTTTCGTAACTCGAGATGCGCGCGCCGTACCACGCGACGCTTCGGCCCGCCAGGACGACCGGCAGAGTCGCCGCGCCGATCGCGACGATCAGCGCCGTGACGCGGCGACGATCGAACGCTCGCGGGTCCGGGGCTGCGAAGCGGCGAACCGCCGTCACGACGAACGGCACGATGGCGAGCCCGAGGGCGAACGCGACGAACGTGCCTCTCGACTCGGGATCGAGCTTCAGGCGCCATGCGGCGTCGCCGTAGGCTCCGGCGAGCGCGTACCAGAAACCGACGAGCCAGCGTCCGAGAGCCTGCAGCGGATGATCGAGGAGGCGCGGAAGCTGCGCGTCCGCCGTGACGTCCGGGCGCGCGGCGGCGTCCGAGGTGAGATGAAACAGGAAGGCGCCCGCTCCCGCGCCGAGCGCCAGGAGCGCGGCGGTCCGCCGATGCCGCATCACGAGGGCCAGGGCGGCGCCGCCGAACGCGGCCGCCACGCCATACTCGCTGATGACGGCGGCGAGTCCCGCCAGGAGCAGGACGGCCGGCGCGCGAGCCGGGCCGCGGACTCCCGGCGCCGGGAGATCGACGAGAAGCGCTCCGAGGACGAGCGACACGGGAAGGACGCCCGGATAGGCGATCGTCAGGCCCACGAACTGCACCTGCACGACGATCGGCGAAAGAAGCAGCAGCGCGGGCAGCCACGACCACCGCTCCTCGCCGGGAAAGAGCCGTTTCCAGAGAAGGGACGTCAGCCACGCGAGGACCGCCCAGGCCGCGAGGGCGGCGCCGACTTGCACGACCCGTCCCGTGCCGACGACGTTCTCGGTCAGTTGAAGCATCCAGCCGTAGAGAGGCCGGTCCGAGTGGTACGCCGCGAGCGCGGCTTTTCCGTGCTCGCGCTCGAGCAGCGGCAGGATCGCGTCGCTGTGGACGGGAAAGCCGGTCCAGGCACCGAATCCCACGGCCGCGGCCACCGCGGCGAACGGTACGAGCAGCGGCAGCGGAGGTTTCGGCCTCACTGGAATCGCGACGATCCTACCGCTTCGGCGCACCTGTCACCCCCGAGACCGGAGGACCGCGCCTACGGTAGCTGGAACGTTTTGACGAGGAGCCGACCACCGACCCGGCCACCGGAGGCACCACCGGCAGTAGGAACGCTGCGCGCAGCGCAGCGGTAACCAGGCCCCCCGGCAGTAGGCAACGCCGGTAACTCAAATGCCTACCGAAGACGTAACTACCAAACGAGACCAAAGGTTTTTACGAGGAAGGCCGCCATCTGCGCTCGGGTGTTCGGGTTGTCGGGGCAGTAGTTGCTGCCGCCGCAGCCGCCGGTGATGTTCTCCGTGGCGAGCTGCTCGATCCAGTCGGCGTAAGTCGAGGGGCAGTCCACGTCCGCGAACACGCCCGTGCAAGCGGGAGGGATGTACGCAGAACCGTGCTCCGCCTTCAAGAGGAAGACCGCCATCTGCGCGCGGGTGACGGGGCTCGACGGGCAATAGTTCCCGCTGCCGCAACCGGCCGTGATTCCTTCGGCTGCGAGCTCTTCCACCCAATCGGTGAAGGGACCGGGGCAAGGGACGTCGGCAAAGATGCCCGTGCAGAGCGGGGGAACATAGGACGAGCCGTGCTTCGCCTTCAGCAGGAAGACGGCCATCTGATCCCGGCGCACGGGATCGGTCGGGCAGTAGTCGCCGGAGCCGCAGCCCGCCGTGATCCCCGCTTGTCCGATGGTGCAGACGTAGGGATAGAAGGGATCGGCCGGGACGACGTCATCGAAATCCACCTGAGCGTACTCGGCGGCTGACCCGACGCAGCCGTTTTCGTCGGTCTCGAAAACCTGGACGCTGACCCGCGTGCCGGCCTCACCGGAGACGAATGTGATGCTTTGCGTGCCCTGGCCGCTGGTAATCGTCCCTCCGAATACGGACCAGAAATAGGCATCGGCCGGGTTCCCGGACACGGAAGCGATGTGGCCAGGCGTCGCAGGCGGGATGCAGTGCGGGGCGGCCACCGCCGGCGACTGGGCCAGACTGCAGAGGCTCAGCTTGAAGACGCCTCCCGCTCCGTTACCGATTCCGGGCGGCGTGCCGACCCCGCCGGCGGTGGCCGCGCCGTAGAGCTCTCCGTCGGCGGCCTGGATGAGGGCGGAAGGTCCCCAGCCCTCGCTGAAAACGAAGTCGTGCACCGGTCGTGAACGTGGTTCCGTTCGTATCGATCCTGAAGATCGCGCCCCAGTCCGAGTCCCAGCGCAAGAGCCGGTGCCCGCCGCGCAAGATCCCGTAGAGGTTTCCGTCCGAAGCCTGCATGAGGACTTGCCCGGAGCCTTCGCCCGGCAACGAACTTGCGCAGTGTCGTGAGCAAGACGCCGTCGGGATCGAACTTGAAGATGGTGCCGCTGAACCCGGGCGGTCCGAGGGTGGTCGTTGCCGTAGAGGTTTCCGTCGGTGTCCTGAATCAGGCCGCCTACCGGCCAGGCGCCTTCGCTCAGCAGAAAGTCGTGCACGGTTTCGAAATTCGTGCCGTCGGTGTCGAGCCGGAAGAGCGTTCCGCAGGTATCCCCGATGCAGTCGCTCGCGCCGCCCCTCGAGGTGGTTCCGTAGAGCTTCCCGTCGGCTCGCCTGGATGATGGGCGAAGCGCCGTTCCCGCCGTCGCTCAGGTCGAAGTCGTGCAGCGTCGTCAGAGTCGTGCCTCCGGCGTCGATCTTGAAGATCGTTCCGTAGCCGATCGCGCCGCCGCCGCCGGTCGTTCCGTAGAAGTAGCCATCCGCCCCCTGAATCAAGGACGTCGGGCTTGGCGCCTTCGAATCCGTCGAAGGTGTGCACGATCGTAAAGTTCGTGCCGTCGGTGTCGACCCGGTAGATGGTGCCCCAGCCGCGGGCCGCTGCCCCAGGTCGTTCCGTAGAGGCGGCCATCCGCGCCCAGGATGACGCCCGGGCGAGCAGAGCCTTCGTCGTCGAAGCTGTGGAGGGTCGTGAGCGCGGCGCCGCCGGCGTCGACCCGGAAAATCGTCCCGTAGGTTCTGGTACCGCCGTAGAAGGTGGTTCCGTAGAAGAAGCCGTCGGGGCCCTGGATGAGGCCGGAGGGATTCGCGCCCTCGTCGCGAATGAAGTCGTGCACGGTCGTGAACGTCGGTACCGCTGGTGTCGACCCTGAAGATCGTGCCGTAGTTGTTTGCGCCGCCCTCGAAGGTCGTCCCATAGAGGTTTCCATCGGTGGTCTGGACGAGACCCGCATGAAGAAGCGTGCCATCCGTGTCGTAGTAGTCGAAGTGATGCAGCGTCGTCAGCGTCGCGTCCCCGGCATCGAGCTTGAAGACAGTCCCCGAGAAGTACTGACCGTGCCGATGCCGCCGGTGAGCGTCGTTCCATAGAAGTTGCCGTCCGCGCCTTTGACCAGACCCGCATAGGGGCTCGTGCCGTCGGTGCCATCAAAGCGGTGGAGGGTCGTGAACGCGGCATCGAACTTGGCGATCTTGAAGATGGTGCCGTATCCGGGCGACTTGATGTCACAAACGGAAGTGCCACAGCTTTCGGTCGTTCCGTAGAGGTAACCGTCCCCTCCGTCGATGAGATCGCCTCTGGGGTGCGTTCCCTCGCTGCCGACCGGGCCGAGAAAGGAGTGCATGGGCGTGTACGTCGGCCGGCCGTGTCGATTTTGAAGACCATTCCGTAGTCGTTCCCGCCGCCCCTGTACGTCGTTCCGTAGAGCTGGCCATCCGAGGCCTGGAGCAGGCCGGCGAGGGGTTTCGCGCCCAGGCCCGCGACGAAGTGGTGGAGCGTCGTCAGCGTCGTGCCGTTCGTGTCGATCTTGAAGATCGTCCCGCCGGAGAAGTTCCCGCGGTCTGAAGTCGTACCGTAGAGGTTGCCGTCCGTGGCCTGGATCAGGCCCGCGTATGGCGCTGCGCCGTCGAACGCGTCGAAGCTGTGCAGCACACTGAACGAGGCTCCACTAGTACCGACCTTGAAGATGGTGCCGAAATCGGCTGCTCCGCCGGCGCTCGTCGTGCCGTAGAGGAAACCGTCCGGGGTCGCCAGGAGGCGCGCGGCCGGGTACGCGCCGTCGCTTCCGGTGAAGCTGTGCAGGACTCTGAGCTCGTTGCCATTCGGGTCGATCTTGAACACCGTCCCGGTTCCGTTCGCTCCCCCGCCCAGGGTCGTCCCGTACAGGTTCCCGTCGAGTCCCTGGACCAGGGCGGAAACGGCGGACACGGCACCGCCATGGAAGAGCGTCACGACGTCGAAGGTCTGCCCCGAAGCCGCCGCCGCCGCGACAGTCGCCGCGAGAATCCCGCTCAACATCCTGATGGATTTTGCCAAGGCAGGTTTGCCTCTCCCTCGGGTCGTGGGTTGGTCGGTGTCGAGCTGATGGTACATCCGAGAGTCTCCACTCGATCTCGCCCGTCGTCAGGTTCGATGGCTTCGGCCCCTCCTGCAGGTGCGGTAGATTGCCGTCTACCCGGACGCGAAGAGAGGAAGAACCCGTTGCTCGGAACGACGATTTCGCACTATCGGATCGTGCGCCAGCTCGGCGCCGGGGGCATGGGTGTCGTCTACGAGGCGGAAGACACGCGTCTCGGACGCAGTGTCGCCGTGAAGTTCCTCTCGTCGGAGCTGGCGAAGGACGCCCCCATGCTGGAGCGGTTCGAGCGCGAAGCGCGCGCGGCCTCGGCGTTGAACCATCCCGGCATCTGCACCGTGCACGCGATCGAACAGAACGAAGGGCAGTCGTTCATCGTGATGGAGCTCGTCGACGGCGAGCCCCTGTCGATGCGGCTCGCGGGACACCCGATGGAGATCGGGCAGCTGCTCGATCTCGCGATCCAGATGGCGGACGCGCTCGAGTCGGCGCACGCGAAGGGAATCGTCCATCGCGATTTGAAGCCGATGAACATGATGGTGACCTCCCGCGGCCAGTTGAAGATCCTCGATTTCGGCCTGGCGAAGTTCGAGGGCCCCGGCGCCGCGAGCTCCCAGACGACTTCTCCGACGGCTCCCCCGCGGTCCGATCTGACGGCGGCCGGGACCGTGTTCGGCACGGTCCACTACATGTCGCCGGAGCAGGCGCGCGGGCTCGCGACCGACACGCGCACGGACCTGTTCTCGCTGGGCGCGATCCTCTACCAGATGGCCTCCGGCGACCGGCCCTTCGAGGGCGACACCCAGGCGGTGATCTTCGACGCCATCCTGAACCGCGACCCGCGGCCGCTCGCGGAGGCGAACCCGGCGATGCCCGAGGCGCTCGGGCCGATCCTCGAAAAGGCTCTCGAAAAAGACCGCAGCCTCCGGTACCAGACCGCGACGGAGCTGAAGACCGACCTTCTCCGACTGCGCCGGAAGCTCGAAGGGCATCGCTCGGGCCCGGCCGCGACCTCGGATTCCAAGCCGCCGGCAAAGCAGGCGGCGCGATCGATCGCCGTCCTGTACTTCGAGAACCTCTCGGGCGTGAAGGAAGACGAGTACCTCCGCGACGGCATCACCGAAGACATCCTGACGGACCTCTCGAAGATCACGGGTCTGAGCGTCTTCCCGCGCACCACGATGCTCGCCTTTCGCGATCAGAAGACGACCGCGGCGGACGCCAGCCGGCAACTGCGGGCCGATTTCGCGCTCGAGGGGAGTCTGCGCCGCGCCGGAAACCGACTGCGGATCAGCGCCCAGCTCGTGGACGCGGCGACCGGCTTCCCGGTCTGGTCGGAGCGCTACGACCGCGAGATGTCCGACATCTTCGAAGTCCAGGACGAGATCGCCCACAAGATCGCCGAGGCCCTCCGCATCAAGCTCACCCCGCAGGAGAAGGCCGAGCTCGCCGCCAAGCCCACCGAAAACCTCCAGGCGTACGACCAGTACCTGCGCGGCCGCAGCTATGCCCGCCGGCGAACGACCCGGGACATGGAGTTCGCACTCCAGATGTTCGAGAACGCGGTGACGCTCGACCCCAACTTCGCGCTCGCCTGGGCCGCGATCGCCAACGGCTGCGCCCATGCGCAGTACTGGTCCGGACCGGGCGGGACGTACATGGAGCGCGCCCAGTCGGCCTCGCTTCGCGCCGTGGCGCTCGCACCCGACATTCCGGAGGTCCTGATCTCCCAGGGCTGGATCCTTTACGCGGGGAGCCGGTACGACGACGCGGTGCGGTTGACCCGGGCCGCGATCTCGCGCAAGCGGGACTGCGAGGGGGCGTACTACCTCCTGCTTCGGTCTCTCTTCGCCGGAGGCAAGCACGCGGAAGTGGCGGCTCTCCGGGAGGAGGCGATCGAAGCCGCAGGCACCGACTACAACGTCTACATCCCGATCATGAACGCGCTCGGCGCGCTGGGAAAGACGGACGCCGCGCGCGACGTACGCCTGCGTCTCACTCAAACCCTGGAGAATCACCTGCGCGAAGTCCCGGAAGACGCGCGGGCGCGAATCCTCCTCGGAGGCATGTACTCGCAGGAGCACCGCATCGAGGACGCGATCCGCGAGACGAATCTTGCGATGACGCTGAGGCCGAACGAGGCCACCGTTCTCTACAACGCCGCCTGCACGTTCGCGAATCTCGGCCGCCACGCCGAGGCGATCGACGCGCTGCGCAAGGCCTGGGAGGCCGGGTACAGAGACGCCGAGTGGACGCGCCGCGACCCCGACCTCGCGAACCTCCACGACGACCCGGAGTTCGAAAGGCTCTTCCCCGCGCCGAAGGAAGGGAACTGAGCTTCCGGAGCTAGGTCAGGGCCGGCTCCCGCATGCGGCGACGCGCTCCCTCGCTCGGGCGAGGAGGACCTGGCTCTCGGGGCTCAGGTCGGAGCCGGGGACCGACTCGAAGATCTCGACCGCCTTGCCGTAGTGCCCGCATGCGGATTCGTGATCGTCCGAGGACTCGACGTCTGCCGTCTGGACATACAGGCTGCCGAGCATTCCAGCAGCCCACGCGCCCGAGGGTGACATCGCCATGACGCCCTCGTAGAACGGCCGGGCTCGCCGGAACTCCTCGAGGGCTTCCGCGCGGCGGCCCAGCTTTTCCAGTGCCTCGGCCGAGTTGTGGTGGGAAAAGGCGATCCCCAGGATGGGATCGGTGCTCTTCGGGTCCGCCCTCGCCATCGCCTCGAAAGCCGCGAGGGCCCGGCGATACTCCTCGAGAGCCCCGGCCGCGTTGCCGAGATCGAGCTCGGTGTTGCCGGCCTCGGTCTGCGAGTACGCCAGATCGCGGCGAAACTGGACGCGCGTCGGATCCTCCATGACGAGCTCCTCCTCGATCTGCTCGGCCTGACGGAACTTCGCCAGCGCCCCCGCCGGGTCGTCGCGCTTCGACGCACTGCCTCTCAGGTAGAGGTTCTGCCCGAGACTTCGTCGCACGTTCCGATCCGAGGGACGGAGTCGCAGCTGCTCCTCGAGGATGGCGGCCTGGGCGGCCAGCGCGTTCGCGGCTTCGGCGGGCTTCCCGGCCGGCGCCGCGTCGAAAGCCACGTACTGCCATGCCAGCGAGAGCTCCATCTGTCGCTCCACGTTGCCGGGAGCCTCCGCCGCCAGCGCCTGCCGCAGCGCGAGCCCCTTTTTCGCCGTCGCGAGCGCTTCCTCGGCATTGCCCTCGTAGAGTCGCAGCGCTCCGCGCATGAGGTATGCCGTCCCCAGAGAAGCCCTCTCCGCATCGGACGGGTCGGGCCCCGCCACCGCCGGCTCGAGAAGAGCGATCGCCTTCCCGTAGCTGGCGATCGCGCCCTTCAGGTCGCCGAGGTTCTGCATGTAGGGATTCCCCTGAACGTCGCCGACCTTCTGGTAGGCGTCGGCGAGCTCGCGCCGGAGCAGCGCGGTCACCCGCGGATTCCCTGGCCAGGCCGTCCAGATACTCGAGCGCGCGCTTGACGACGAGTGCCCGGGCCGGCGTGGAACCGGGCAGGTCCCGGATCGCGTCGTGGAACTCGAAGAGGAACGAATTGGCGATCCTGCGGTCTTCGTTGAAGCGCCGCTCGGCGCGGGCCTCCGCCGCCCTCGCGCGGCGCGCCTCGCGCAGCGTCGCCCAGACGCCGGCGGCAGCCGCCGCCAGGACCAGGACCGTCGCGGCCGCGCCGATGCGGTGGCGCCGGACGAACTTCCTGGCCCGGTATGCAGCCGAGGGCCGCCGTGCCTCGACCGGCCGCCCATCGAGAAAGCGGCCGATGTCCTCGGAGAGCGCCGCGGCGGACGGGTAGCGCCGCTCCGGCTCCTTGCGCATCGCCTTCAGGACGATCGCGTCGAGGTCGCGCGAGAGCCCCGCCGTCCGCGTGCTCGGCCGCTCCGGGTCCCGCTCGCACACGAGCCGGACGAGCTCGGCCGGGTCGTTGGTGTCGATCCGGTAGGGCTTCTCGCCCGAGAGAAGCTCGTAGAGGATCACGCCGAGGGAGTAGATGTCGCTGGCCGTCGTGACCGGGCGGCCGCGGACCTGCTCGGGGCTCGCGTACTCCGGGGTCAGCAGGCGATCGAGCGTCGCGGTCGGCTCCGAGAACGCCGTACCGCCGCCACCCGAGAGCAGCTTCGCGATTCCGAAGTCCAGGAGCTTGGGCTCTCCATCGGCCGTCACGAGGATGTTGCCGGGCTTCAGGTCGCGGTGGACCACCAGGTGCTGATGGGCGTACTGCACGGCGGCGCAGATCTGACGAAAGAGGACGAGGCGTTCCCGCACGGAGAGCCCGCGCTCGTGGCAATACTCGAGGAGCGGGCCGCCTTCGACGTGCTCCATCACGAAGTACGGCGCTCCCTCCGGGGTAGCGCCACCGTCGAGCAGGCGGGCGATGTTCGGATGATCCAGGACGGCGGCGATCTGGCGCTCGCCCTTGAAGCGCTTCAGGTCCAGGTCGCTGGCGAAGCCCGGCCGCATCAGCTTGATCGCGACGCGCTGCTCGAACTCGTCGTCGGCGCGGCGCGCCAGGTGCACGGTGCCCATGCCGCCGCGACCGATCTCGGCGAGGAGCTCGTAGGGTCCCACGCGCTCGCCCGCGCGCGACGCCGCCTCCGGGACCTCCGCTCCGGCCTCGACGGCGTTCGACGCGTCCAGCATGCCGCCGTCGCCCTCGGCGGCCTCGGCGAGAGCCGTGACTCGCGCGCGGAGCGTCGCGTCGCCGGCGCACGCGGACACGATGTAGCTCTCGCGCGCCTCCGCCGGCTGGTCCAACACGCCTTCGAGGATCGCCTTGACGCGCCGCCATTCGTCGGGCGTCATCGATCGCCTGGAGGTCACGGCAACGCTTCGAGCCCGATTTCGTGTCGCAGGAAGGCCCGCGCCGTCTTCCACTCTCTCTTGACGGTGGCGGTCGAGATGCCGGCGACCTCGGCTGTCTCCTCGACGGAGAGCCCGGCGAAGAACCGCAGCTCCACGACCCTCGCCTGCCGCGCGTCGAGCTTCTCGAGCTCGGTCAGGGCGTCGTCGAGGGCCAGAAGCTCGGGACCCCGGTCGGCGGCTCCCGCCTCCGCGGTCCCGAGATCCAGGTAGACCGTTTCGGGATTCCGCTTGTTCCTCCGGCGCTTGCGCGCGTGGTCCACGAGGATCCGCCGCATCATCCGCGCGGCGATTCCGAAGAAGTGGGCGCGGTTGGCCCACGAGACCGAGCGCTGACCGATCAGGCGCAGGTACGCCTCGTGGACGAGGGCGGTGGGCTGGAGAGTGTGGTTGCGGCGCTCGGCCCGAAGCTGGGAGGCCGCGAGCCGCCTCAACTCGCCATAGACGAGCGGCATCAGCCGTTCGAGCGCAGCCCGGTCACCGGCGGCCCACTCCTTGAGGAGCGCCGTAACCTCCTGTCCTGGCTGCTTTTCCATGCTCGCTTCGGCCTGAGCTGTTACGGAGATTAGACCACAAGGCCGAGCGAGTGATCCCTGCGCCGGAGCTTCGGCGCGTGTCGTCTGGAGCTCACCCCCGGTGGCGACAGGAGGTCTTATGCGGCGTTTCCCACTCGCCTTGCTGCTTTCTCCTCGCGGCTTCGTCCCTGGCTGGGGCCACTTTCACGGTGACCAACACCAACGACTCCGGCGCCGGGTCGCTGCGTCAGGCGATCCCGGACGCCAATGGCGGCGGACGCCGGGCCGCACACGATCGTCTTCAACATCCCCGGCTCCGGCGTTCAGACGATCGCGGTCGCCAGCAATCTGCCCATGGCCTCGGTTCCGGGAGGCCTGACGATCGACGGGACGACGCAGCCCGGATACGCGGGCACCCCGCTGATCGCCCTCGTGTGCGCCAACACGAACGTCTTCGCGTTCAACTTCACCTCAGCCGGTACGGTCCTGGGCCTCTCGATCGGAGGCTGCGGGGCCGGCGTCCTCGCGGGCTCCGGCGGCGGGCCGATCACGGTGAAGTCCTCCTATCTCGGCGTCGGACCAGACGGGACGACCCCCGTCCCGAACAACGCCGGGATCTCGCTCTCCCACGTCACGTTCACGATTGGCGGAGCGCCAGCCGATCGCAACATCATCTCGGGCAACACGAGCTATGGGATCTTCATCGGGCCTTCACCGGCGGCACGATCCAGAACAACTACGTCGGCACCGACGTCACGGGTACGGTCGCGCGACCGAACGACATCGGCATCCGCCTGCTGGGCGGGTCGGGAACAACCGGGGTGCTGATCGGCGGACCGGGGGGAGGGAACCTGATCTCCGGGAACCTGGTCCAGGGGATCCTCGTCGAGGCCGCCATCGACGTGACGATCCAGTCGAACCTCATCGGCACCGACGTGAACGGGACCGCGGCGCTCGGCAACGGCGGCGCGGGCATCCAGGGGGGCGGACCCGGACTCGTCATCGGCGGGACCGGCGCGGGCGAGGGCAACCTCGTCTCGGGCAACTCGATCGGCATGGACCTGCTCGCCGAAGGCATGACGGTCCAGGGCAACGCCGTCGGCGTCGACGACTCCGGAATCGCGCCGCTTCCGAACGGCGGGCACGGGATCAAACTGGGGTCGCCCGGGACCGCGCCCAACATCATCGGCGCCGCCGCGCCGGGCGGGCCGGGCGCGAACCACATCGCCTACAACCTCGGCCGGGGCATCTTCGTCGCGCAGGGCGCGCACCACACGATGCGCGGCAACTCGATCCACGACAACGGCCTCGGCATCGATCTCGCCGGCACCGCGCCGACGCCCAACGACCCCCTCGACGCCGATACGGGCGTGAACAACCGCCAGAACTTTCCGATCCTCCAGTCCATCGAGCATCTCGGACCGCAGGGCTCGGGAAGCACGCAGATCCACGGCAAGCTCAACAGCGTCCCCTCGACAACCTTCGACCTCGACTTCTACTCGAATCCCGCCTGCTCAAACTTCCCGCGCGAGTTTCTCGAGGGTCAGACCTATCTCGGTTCCTCCGAGGTCACGACCGACGGTTCGGGCAACGCCTCGATCGACGTGACGCTTCCGGTCGTCACGGAGGTCGGGGCCCGGATCTCGGCCACGGCCACCGACCCGGCCGGGAACACCTCCGAGTTCTCGCAGCGGATCATCTTCTCGATCAATCCCGACTTCGGGGTCGGGCGCCGGGGGCACGGCCTTCACGATCTCCGGCACCGACTTCGCCGACCCGACGACGGTCACGGTGGGCGGCACGCCGGCCGCCGGCGTCACGTTCACGGACGACCACACGCTTCACGCCACCATGCCCGCGTTCGCCCCCGGCACGGCCCAGGACGTCGTGGTCACGACACCGGACACCACGACGGGCACGCTGATCAAGGGCTGGGTGGCGAACTTCCTGGACGTACCGGGAGCGAACCAGTTCTACGCGTACGTCACCAAGCTCGTCTCCAACGGCATCACCGCGGGCGTGGGAGGCGGCAACTACGGCGTGGACCAGCCGACCTGCGCCAGCAGATGGCGGTCTTCCTTCTGAAGGGCAAGCACGGCCTCTGCTACACGCCACCTCCCTGCGCGGGCACGTTCGGCGATGTTCCCTGTCCTTCCACCTTTGCCGACTGGATCGAGGCTCTCGCGTCGGAGGGCATCATCGGGCGGCTGCGGCGGCGGCAACTTCTGCCCGGCCAACCCGGTGCGGCGAGACCAGATGGCGCCGTTTCTCTTGAAGGCCGAGCACGGCTCGTCCTACACACCGCCGACCTGCACGGGCATGTTTTCCGACGTGCCCTGCCCGAGCCTGTTCGCCGACTGGATCGAGCAGCTCTTTGCAGAATCCATCACCGGCGGCTGCAGTGGCGGCAACTACTGCCCGCAGAACCCCGCGACGCGTGGCCAGATGGCCGTGTTCCTGTCGATCACGTTCGGCCTGTTCTAGAGACGAATGGAGCCCCACGCGAACGAGGGTCCGGACACCATCGCTGTCGCGACTCAGTCGCGTAACTCCTCGAAAGCGGCCGCGACCATCGGAGCCGGGGTGTGGTCGGCGCCCTGGACGATCCTCAACCGCCACGCGAACGTCGCGTCGACGGCGCGCGCTTCCTCGGTGGCCGTGGCGAAGAAGCGCAGGCCTCGGGCAAACCGATTCGCGCCCTGGAGCATCGCCGCGGGCTCGCGCTCCGTGTCGGTCGTGTCGCGGTCGCCCAGCAGGAGTACGAAATCCCGGCCGAAGGCCCTGGCAAGGCGTTCGGCGTCGATTCCGCTGCCTTCCAGTCCGTACGGGAAGGCGTAGCGAAAGCTGGGAAAGGCATACTTCCCTGGAGAGGATGCGACGGCGCGCCGGAATCGGGCCGAAGGCAAGAACAGCACCAGGCGCTGAACGAATTGACCACCTGCCGAATGACCGACGATGTCGTAGGTCGCGGCGCGGAGTCCCAGTTCCTGACGCACGTGGTCGAAGAGACGCTCGATGAGAACGAATCCCGACTTGGGCCCGGCGACGAGCCTCCCGCCGGTTCCGACATGTTTCCGAAGGCATAGCGGTCGCCCGGGTAATCTCTCTCCCGGAATTCGGGGGCCAGGAGCACCACGTCCCGGTCCTTGACGAGGGACGCGCCGATGTCTCGCGCCTGCTCTCCCGTACGGCTGCTCCCATGCATCAAGAACAGGACCCGTGACGCCGCAGACGCACGGACCGGCCGGTAGTACCAGACCCGGATCGCCGGCGCTCCTGTCCGGGCATTGAACTCGAAGCTGCCGCGAACCTCCTCGAGGCTTCCCGAGCCGGCCTCCCGGGCGACGGCCATCCGTGCAAGGAGGACCGCCGAGAGGAGGTAGTGGGAGATGACCCCCGCAACCATTACCGTAATGGTTTCACAGCTTTCGGCACCGACCACACCTGTCCGAGGTCCGGGTCTACGATCTGGACATGAGCCAGACCGATCGCATCCCCGACACTCCTCCCAACCGCCACTGCGACGTGATCATGAAGGGCGGGATCACGAGCGGGGTGGTCTACCCCACTGCCGGCGTGGAGCTCGCGAAGCGCTTCACGCTCAAGAGCATCGGCGGCGCGAGCGCCGGGGCGATCGCGGCGGCCTTTTTCGCGGCCGCCGAGTATCGCCGCTCGATGCTCGGGTCGAACGCCGGCTTCGAGGAGCTCGCGACCTACCCGGCGAAGTTCGGCGCGGAGACGCCGGCCGGCACGTCGTTTCTCCTGTCGCTCTTCCAGCCCGCGAAAGACGCGCGGCGATCTTTTCGGCTCCTCCTCGCGTTTCTCGGAAGCGACCGGTGGAAGAAGTTCTTTCGCGTTCTCGGAACGGCCATCCTCCAGTACCCGCTGGCGTTCGTGCTCGGTCTCTCTGCCCGGGAGCCGTCCTCGCCGTTCATGGCGTTCCTCAGCTTCGAGACGATCGCCGCTCCGCGTGCTCGTTCTCGTGCTGGCGCTCTCTGGCGCTCGGGCTCGGGCTCCTGGTTCCCGTGATCGCGATCGTGCTCGACGTCGTCCGGACCACGACACGGAACCAGTACGGAATCTGTCCCGGCCGATCCACGTCGCGTAAGGACGGCGATCCGCCGCGCCTGACCGACTGGCTCGAAGCCACGCTCGACGACATCGCCTTCGGCGGCGCGAAGAGCGCGACCGAACGGCCCGAGGGTTACGCGTCCGACGACCCGCTGACCTTCGCGGACCTCTGGGGCGCTCGGATCGAACAGGATCGGCGGCGGATGGAAGCCGACGGCGGCGGCCGCCGCGTCAACCTCGAGGTCATGACCACGAATCTCACCCAGGCCCGGCCCTACCGCCTCCCGTTCGAGTCCCCGAAGCTCTTCTTCGACCCGGTGGAGCTCGCGCCGCTCTTTTCCTCGCGCGTCATCGAATTCATGAAGCGACAGAGACGGGTCTCGGCCCACGAGCAGGACGAGCTCGCCGCCATCGCGGAGAATCAGGGGCTGATCCCGCTGCCGCACCCGCCGACCTGCCTGTCGTCGTCGCGGTCCGCATGAGCCTGAGTTTTCCGATCCTGATCAGCGCCGTTCCGCTGTGGGGCTACGACTTCAGCTACGCGGCCAAGGACTCGCAGGGAGAACGCGGCCGGCCGCGCCTCACGAGATGCTGGTTTTCGGACGGCGGCATCACCAGCAACTTCCCGATCCACTTCTTCGACGGCCCGATTCCCCGATGGCCGACGTTCGCCTTCAACCTCACCCCGTTTCACCCGCGCTTCCGGTACGACCCGCAAGGACGAGACGAAGAACGTCTGGCTTCCGCAACACGAACGGCCAGGGTCAGACGGAGAACTGGTCGAACCCTCCCGAGGGCGGCCGACTCTCGCAGTTTCTTTGGTTTCTCGGTCAGATCGTCGACACGATGCACAACTGGCGCGACAACATCCAGCTCAAGGTTCCCGGCTTCCGAGACCGAATCGCGCAGATCCATCTGCGCGACGAGGAAGGCGGCATCAACCTCAAGATGCCGCCCGAATACATCACGGCGTTGAGCACCCGAGGCGCCTACGCCGCCCGCGTCCTCGCGGAGCGCTTCAGCGACGATCCTCCACCCGACACGATCCTGACGTGGGACAACCACTGCTGGGTACGCCTGCGCTCGACGATGGGCCTGCTCGAGCAGCACGTCGCCAGGATCGAACGCGCGTTCGCCGGGCAAGGAGGGCCGGATGACCTATTCCGACCTCGAGAAGGCGCCGCCCTCGTACCACTTCTACGATGCCTCGGCCGGGGCGGCCATGCTCGACGCAGCTCGACCGCTCGCCGCGGCCTGGCGCGACTCAGCCCGAGGGCTCTCGAACGGCGCACCGCGCCCTGCGCCCGAGCTCCGCATCCTGCCGCGGGTCTGCGTACCTAGCGTCGGGCTTACACCCAGGCCACGCCGTAGATCGCGGGCTCGCGGCCGGGCCGCGGCGGCCGAACGATGGCCGTCGCGACGTGGTCGGCCCGACAGCCTTCGCAGCGCACGGAGAGAAGCCGGCCGTGCTCGGTGTCGCCGGGGATCGGCCGCGTGTTGCGGGTGAGACACTTCGGACAGGTCCAGTGCATCAGTTCGATGGGATTCATGGCCGCGGCATCGTCGCGCGAGGGCGCGAGGAGCGCGTGAACCTGGGGTAAGAAAGCTGGGACTCGTTCCGCCGCTTCGAGTTCGGGATCCTTCGGCCTCGGCCTCAGGATGACGGTGGAAGGTCAGCCCCGGGCGGCCACGTCCCGGTCCGCGAACCACGCTTCGAGCTCGCCGGCCTGCATGGGCGGGCTCACGTAGTCGCCCTGGGCGAGATCGCAGCCGAGGTCGGCCAGCCGATCCCAGAACTCCGCGCTCTCGACGCCTTCGGCCACCACCCGGCAGCCGAGATGATGCGCGAGGTCGATGATCGACCGCACGATGGCGGCGTCGGTCTTCTGCTCCGCCATCCCGAGGACGAACGACTTGTCGATCTTGATCTCCTCGACCGGGAGCTGCTTGAGCGTCAGCAGAGACAGGGCGCCGACGCCGAAATCGTCGATCGACAGGCGCACCCCGATGGTGCGGAGCTCCTCGAGCGTCGCGAGGGCGTCCAGCGGCTCGGCCATGAGGCTTTCCGTGATCTCGAGCATCAGAAGCTCCGGGGGCAGGCCGAGCTCGCGCAGGAGCCCGTGCAGCCGCTCGGCGAAGCTCGGGTCGCGGAGGATCCGAATCGATGCGTTCACCGAGACGGGCAGCGTGAGGCCGTCTGCGCGCCACTGCTTCGCCTGGCGGAGCGCGGTCTCGAGGATCCAGTCCGTCAGCCGCCGGCTGAGCCCGATCCGCTCCGCGCCCGAGATGAACTCGTCGGGAAGAACGAGACCCCGCTCCGGATGGCGCCAGCGCACCAGGGCCTCGACGTGCGAGACCTGCCGCGTGCGCATGTCGACCTGCGGCTGGTAGGCGAGAAAGAGCTCGCCGGTCTCGATCCCGCGGCGCAGCTCTTCGAGGAGCACGAGATGGCGCCTCTGGAACGCGTCCTCGCCCGCCGAATAGACCGAATACCCCCGGCTCGACCGCTTGGCCATGTACATCGCCGCGTCGGCGGCGCGCAGCAACTGGATGCCGTCGGCGCCGTGCTCCGGATACAGCGCGATTCCGATCGACGCCGAGATCTCGGACGAATGCCCCTCGACCGAGAAAGGCGCCTCCAGCGTCTCCAGAACCTTCTCCGCCGTCCGGCCGACGTCCTCGGCTCGGCTCGCCGCCGGCAGCAGGACGACGAATTCGTCGCCGCCCACGCGCCCCACCGTGTCGACCGAGCGGAGCACGCCTCGCAGGCGCGGGCCGACCTGGGCGAGCAGCGCGTCGCCCGCCCCGTGGCCGTAGGTGTCGTTGACGTCCTTGAAACGGTCGAGATCGATCAGTAAGACCGCGAACGATCCGCCATCCCGTTCGGCCGTGCGGATCGCCTGGTCCAGCCGATCATCGAGGAGCAGCCGGTTCGGCAGCCCGGTCAACGCGTCGTGCAGGGCCTGATGCTCGAGCGCCGCGAGATGGCGCTGCCGCTCGCTGACGTCTCGGAGGATCGCCACCCAGTACGGCGAGGCGCCCCGGCCGGGAACCGGCATGACCTCCATCTCCAATGCGTACGTCGAGCCGTCCCGCCGCTTTGCGGACATCTCCTTTTCGAAGCTCTCCCCCATGGCGAACGCCCGCCTCGCCGAGGCCATCGCGTCGCGAGGCGACACATCGAGCAGATCGAGCGTGCCTCCCAGGGCATCCTCCGCCGAGAGGCCCGTGAGCTTCCGGAACCCTTCGTTGGTGAACGTGATGCGAGGGCGCGAGGGAGACGTTCCGCTCGCCAGGATCACGAGGCCCTCGGCGGCGTTGTCGACCGCGGACTCGAGGAGAGTGAGCGCATGGGTCACGCGGCGGCGCTCCGCCACGACCGCGGCGAGCGCGGCGGTCGTCAGACCCAGCACGGCCGTGTAGGACTGCATGAGCAGCAGGGACTGGTTCGGATCGAGCCGATGGAACGGGCCGACGCCGCGAAGCGTGCCCCAGATCGCGACGGCCGCGAGCAGCGCGTTTGCCGTGACCGCCTCGCGCACGCCGAAGCGAAACGCGATCGCGACGAGGAAGGGAAGGCACAGAAACTCGAGAGGAAGGTCCTGCGTTCTGCTCCGGGCCGAGGCCGCCGAAGACGAGAAGAGCCGAAGCGAGGACGCCGACGAGAAGAAGGATCGCGTCCAGCCGCGGCTGGCGGTCGGCAGGCCGCGGCGGGCTGCTGGAACCAGACCAGAAGAAGCGGGGCGACGAGCAGCACGCCGGTCGCGTCCCCGAACCACCACGTGAACCAGATCGGCCAGAAGTCCTCCCACCGCGCGAAGCCCGTGAGGCAGAGACTGAGCGGGCCGATCGTGGCGCTGAGCAGAGTGCTCGCGCCCGCAGCGACAGCGGCGAAACGGAAGATGTCGCGCGCGCGCTCGAAGACGTGGCTTCCTCCCGCAAAGCGTCGGACGAGCCAGGCCGCGACGACCGCCTCGAGCGTGTTCCCGATGGCGATTCCGAGCGAGGGCAGGGCGGCGCCCGACGTCCAGACGTTGGCGACGAACGCGCCCACGAAGATCCCGGGCCAGGCCCAGGGCCCCGAAGAGGAGGAGCGCGGCGATCGAGATTCCGCTGGGCGGCCAGACGGGCGTCGCGCTCGGGTGCAGGTACGCGAGGGAGAGGCCCAGCATGGCCGCGCCGACATAGATCGCGGCGAGAGCCGCGATGACCGCCAACCGAGAGGCGATCCGCTGGGGCACGGTTCAATAGATTCTATACACCTCGGACGCCGCATTGGGACGCGTTCGGCGCGTGGTGAGGAGCGTCACAACTCCTCACGCGAAACGACGGCGGGCGGCGTCGGCCGCCGCCCGCCTTCCCTGAAGACTCGCTAAGCGCGGGCCGGCGTCGCGACCCGAATCCGCTCATCGGCCTCGGCCAGTCGCGCGAGCGCGAAGGCGCCCATCGCGAGCCCGAGGTCGCGCAGCGCGACGTCGAGATATCCGCCCACGAGCACGAGGTTCACGATGATCCCGACGAGCCACGCCGACACGAGATAGCCCCCGAAGCGCGGCTTCACGGCCACGAGCAGGCCGGCGGCGATCTCGATCACGCCGACGATCATCATGAAGGTGTGGGGCGCGATCCCGAGGGTGGCGGGCACCGCGGGAGCCACGTACTTGTCCCAGTTCGTCAGAAGCTGCAGGAACTTGTCGAGCCCGGCGATGATCGGCGCCACCGTGAACCCGAGCCGCAGGATCTGAAAAGCCTGATTCGATCCGTTGTTCATCGAGACTCCTCCTCGAGGGCCAAAAGGGCGAGAAAGATGCCTTTTCGAGCATCGCGTGGCGCCCCGGGCGGGCCCGAAACACCCGGCGCCTGAGAAAATGGAGTCGCGCGAGCCCTCAGGGTGACGCCCTGACGGGATCCGCGCTTCCGGCTCCCGGAATGCGGGGAGTGCTCATTGCCGTTTATGCTCCTCGCAGAGGAGACCCGAATGAAAAGACTCGCCGCCGCCCTCGCCCTGTTCGCACTTCCCCTGGCGCTGTCCGCCGCCGAGATCCGCGGCACGGTCAGCGAGGGAGGCAAGCCGGTCGCGCCGGGCGTCCCCCTGAAGCTCGATTGCGGTGGAACCACCGCGTCCGCCTCCACCGATGAGTTCGGCGGGTACAGCCTGAAGATCGCCGCCGGGGGCCAGTGCAAGCTGACGGTCGACTACAAGGGCGCGAGCGCGTCGCTGTCGGTCGCCGTGTTCGAGAAGCCCAGCCGCTACGACCTCGAGCTGCGGCAGGAGGCCGGCAAGCTCTCGCTCGCGCGGAAGTGACGCTTGGCCGCTGAGGATCGTGACGCGCCGCCGCCGCCGCGGCGCGACGCCTGGGACAAGGCCGCGATCGTCCTGCAGCCCGTGGGCGGCCTGCTCACGGCCGTCGCGGTCGCCCTCCTCGGCTTCATTACGACCTGTACCTGCGCGAGAACGAGCGCATCGACTCCGAGAGGCAGCGAGCGCATGCAGACGGCCGACACCAACGCCCGCCTCTACTCCGAGCTCATCAGCCGCCGCGAGGAATCCGAGAGCGCCCTGCGCAAGGACATGTTCACCTCGATCATCAGCTCTTTCCTCGGCGCCGGACCGCAGACGCTGGATCAGAGGATCCTGAACCTCGAGCTGCTCGTCTACAACTTCCACGAGTCGCTCAACCTCAAGCCGCTCTTTCTTCACATCGCGAGGCTGGCCCGGCAGAGCGGCGAGCGTGCGCGAGCTCCTGGCGCGCCTCGAGCGCGTGGCCGAGGAGGTCGCCAAGAAACAGATGCTCGTGATCGAGGAGGGCGGCGCGAATTTCGACGCCACCGTGAACGCGAAGACGCTCTCCTTCCCGCTTCCCGACGGGACCGAGGCTCCCTTCATCGCGCGGGACCTCGTCGTCGACGGGATCAAGCGCAACTTCCGGCTCGAGGTCCTCGGGGCGACGACGGATCCCGAGCAGCTCCAGCTCCGCATCACGGTGCGCACCGACGAGGGCGGCCGCACCGACACGACGGCCACCGAGTTCTGGCTGGGCCATTTCGACTTTCCGATGATCGACAACATCCGGCTGCCGCACGACCAGCGCCTCGCGGTCGTGCTGAACGCCTTCGACGGGGCCAGCGGCCTCGCCGACGTGACCGTCGCCTACTTCCCCGGAAAGTACGCGGGCCTCCGCGAGAAGCCCTACTACGACGAGGTGCTCGCCAAGCTCCTCGCCGCCAACCGCACCCCCACTCCCGGGGCCACGCCGACGAAGACGCCCTGAGCCGCCGGCGTTAGAATCCGTTGCCGCCGTGACCGGAAACCCCATCTCCATCGCAGGCGCTCCCGCGGCGCGTCGTCGCACGACGAATCGGCGAGGCGGCGGCCTGCGCCTGCGCCGCCACGTCCCGCTGCGCGACGGACTCCTGAGCGCTTTTTCGGGGATTCTCCTCGTGGCCCGCCGTCACGCGACCGCGGCGTCGGTCGACCCGAAACGCGCCGTGCACGACTTTCGAAAGTCGATCCGCCGGGCACGCAGCGTGATCGCGCTCCTCCGACCGGCCCTCGGCCGGACGGCGACGGCGGGTCTGGCCGAGGAGCTCCGGCGCGCATTCCAGGACACGGGCGATCTGCGTGACAGCGACGTCCTGACGGCGACGCTCGCCGCGGTCTCGGGCGACGATCCGGAGCTGTTCGTGGAGGCCGCAGAGGTGGCGGCTCGCCTCGGCGCGAATCCAAAGTCTGCGGACCCCGGAAAGGTCGTGCGGAACGCGCTCCCCATCCTCCGGCGACTGCCCGCCGCGCTCGAGGTGATCCTTCCCCGCGAGTACTCGACCCCGGATCTCGAGAGCGGGCTCACACGAAGCTATCGGCGCTCCCACCGCGCCTGGATCCAGGCGCAACAGAGCCGGTCGGACGCCGACTTCCACGAGTGGCGGAAGCGCGCCAAGGAGCTGCGGTACCAGGTCGAGCTTCTCGCCTCCACCGGAAGCCCGACGCTCAAGGCGCGGGAGAAGGCTCTCGGCGCGCTCGCCCGCGAGCTCGGCGAGGTGACCGACATGTCGATGCTGTGCCGCCAGATCGAGACCCTCGCGGCCGAGGGCGGATCCGGAATCGCGAGCCGCCTCCTCGAACGAGGCCGCGCTCTCGTCCGTGAGCGCTCCGATGCGCTCCTGTCGCGGGGCGCGGAGTTCTTTTCCGAACCTCCCCGCGATTTCGCGTTGAAGGTCCTGGCGGAGCGCGGCTAGCAGAGGCGCCGGAAGGCGCTCAGGGCGCGGTACAGGGCGGCTCGGAGCCCAACAGCGCCGTGCCCAGCTCGCCTCGCAGCGACAGCAGATGCACCCGTTCGAGCAGCGACGACAGGCTCGCCTGAGCGGACTCGTCGTCGGCGTCGGCCAGATTCATCTCCCGCTCGTCGAGCTCGACGAGCTCGCTTCGTCCCTCGCGGACGAGCATCTCCTCGGCGCTCTTCGTGCGGTCGGCGATTCCCCGCGCCCGGCGGGAGATGCTCCGCTCTGCCATCGTTCTTGCGACGGCCGCCTCGGCACGCCGGACGGCCATCTCGACGTCGCCCTCGCGCGTGCGGAGGGCCGCCTCCGCGCGATCGAAGCGGGCCCGGGCCTCCCGCCTTTCGTCCTCGAAGCGGCCTCCGGACCAGAGCGGAACGACGATGGAGACACCCACCGCCACGGAGTCGGGCGTGAAGGTCAGGTAGTAGTCGTCGTAGTTGTTGAACTTCGCGAGCCGTCGGTAGGCGACCGAAGCGACGACCGTCGGTATCCAGCGTTTCGCCCCAATGTCCGCGGACTTCGCGAGAAGAGTGACCTCCCGTTCGAGCGACGCGCGCTCGGGGTCGGCGGCGCGCACGGTCTCGAGGTTCTCCTTGGCCGTCAGCTCCGGCACGATCGCTTCGGGATCGCCCGCGAGGTGCAGCGGCGCGCTCCCCGGCCAGCCGATCAGGCGCTTCAACTCGAGCTCGCCGAGGTCCCGGTCCGACTCGGCGTTCAGAAGCTTCTGCCGGGCGCGCGCGGCCTGGAGCGTCGCGCTCTCGACTTCGAGCTCCGAGCGGCGCCCCTCCTCGAAGAGCGCCGTGACACGGCGGGCGATCGCGTCCGCGGCCTCGAGCCGGTGGCGGGCGGCCTCGACGCGCGCCCGGTCGAGGTAGGACCGGCCATATGCCCCGACCGCGGCCTCTATGGTCGCCCGGCAGGAAAGCACGAGCGACGCCTCGAGCGAGGAGGCCGAAGCTTCCGCGCGGAGCGCGTCCGCGCGCCGCATCGGATCAAAGATGGGCTTCTGGATGTCGACCCCGACGATCGACGGGACATGGCCCGCGATGAGGGTCGGCAGGCCGTAGGTGTATCCCGGCGTCGTCGACAAGTACGCCGAAGGACTGAAGGCGTCGCGGGCGAGCTCCGCCGATGCCGCTCCCTCCTCGCGCGCCGCGCGTGCCGCCGCGAGGCCGGGGGCGCGCGCAAGGGCGAGCTCCACGGCGCGGCGGAGGGTCAGCGGCTCGGGATCGGGGGCGGGAGTCTGGGCTCCGACGCCGAGCGGGACGGCCATGCCAAACAGGGCGATATGGACGATCCGAATGCGGGCGATCCGAATGCGAGTCCAGCGATTATTCATGGTGAAGCGCCTCCGACGGGTTCAAGAGGGACGCGCGGTACGCCGGTACCGCGCCGAAAACGACAGCCACGCCGCACGAAAACACGAACGCGAGGACGGCCGAGAGGATCGAGACGCGCACGTCGATGCCTTTGACGAGCAAGCGCACGAGAAACGGGAGCCCCAGGCCCACGGCCACGCCGATCGAAGCGCCCGCGACGCCCAGGGAGAGCGCCTCGAAGAGGAACTGGCCCAGGATGTCGCGCCGCCGCGCGCCGACCGACATCCGGACGCCGATCTCGCGGGTCCGCTGCTCGACCGAGGCGAGCAGGATGTTCATGATGCCGACGCCGCCGACGACGACCGACACGGCCGCCGCCAGGATGAAGACGACGATCAGGGCGACCGAGATCGCCCGCGCCAGGCGCACCACGGTCGTCATGCTCTCGACCTCGTAGACGGAGCCCGGGCGGTGGCGCTCCTTGAGGATCTCCCGGACGACGGGGACGGCCGTCGGCAGCGAGTCGAAGTTGCGCGCCTCGGCGAAGATCGTTTTGAGCTGCCGCGTGGGCGTGTAATACCAGGCGACGGACGCCGGGATCAGGATCGTCTCGGGGACGACCTCGCCGCGCCCGAGCGTGTCCACGGGCTCCTCGAACTCGCCGATGACCTGGAAGGTCGTGCCGAGCGTCCGGATCGTCTTGTCCGTCGACTCGTCGTTCGCGAAGAGCTGCTCGTAGAGGTCCCGGTTGACGACGGCCACCCGCGCCCGCTCGAGCATGTCGTCCTCGTCGATGAAGCGGCCGCGGAGGATCCGCATGTTCTTGCGGACCGCTCCGTAGTTGGCCATGACGCCCAGGATGGTCAGCGTCTTCGCCTGGGACTGCACCGCAATCGTGCCGCGGAGCGTGAGGATCCCGGTGACTCCGGAGAACAGGTCCGTGCGGCCGGCGATCGCCTGGACGTCGGTGTCCGTCATGACGTCGTCGGCGGAGCGCGACACACCCGTGGTCACCGTGCCCCGGTAATTCACCCAGACGAGCTTCGAGCCCACGCCCTCGATCTGGCGCAGCACGTACTGGCGCCCCGTCAGCCCGAGGCTCACGACGAGGATGATCGCGGCCGTGCCGACGACGAGACCGGCGAGCGTCAGCGAGGTCTGGACGGGGTGCTTCTTGAAGCGATCCACCGCCATCCCGAAAACTTCGCGATTGAACATCTGTCGTCGGTGGTCCGCGTCGCGGCTCCGGGGCGGCCCTAGCCGCCCGGGCGCTCGTCGCCCGTGCCGAGGGGCCGGATGCGGAGGCCGTCGGACATCGCCGTCGAGCCCGGCAGGATGACGGTGTCCTTCTCCGACAGGCCGCCCACGATCTCGACCTCGGTCAGGCCCGAGAGCCCGACCTGGATCTCTCGACGGCGCGCCCGCCCGTTCTCGGCCACATAGACGTGCCGCTTTTCGCCGTCGCGGAGCACGCTGGCGCGCGGCACGACGAGCGTGCCGCTCTTCTCGCCGGTCACGATCTCGACCTCCACCGCCGCGTTGGTGGGAAGCTTTCGCGAAGGATCCGAGACGTCCCCGAGAACCTCGCCGACTTCGCGCCCGGCGATCTGAGTGAGGCCCGGAGACACGAACGTGACCGTGCCTTCCCACTTCTCGCGCGGAAGGCCGTCGAAGCGGAGGACGAGGCGCTGCCCGATCGCGACGCGCGGAAGGTCCGGCTGATCCACGCGTGCCCGGACGCTCCGCTTCTCCGGATCCACGACGCTCGCCACGACCTGGCCGGCGGTCACCGTCTCGCCGACCCGGCGCGGGAGGCCGTAGACGACGCCGGCGACGGGAGCCTTGAGGGTGAGAGCGGCGACGCGGCGCTCGAGCTCCGAGGCGATCCGCTCGGCGAGCGCCAGCCGGGACTCCGGCCCCTCCAGGCCCGCGAGGCGGGCGCGGGTGGAGCGTGTCCGGTCCTCGGTCTGCCGGAGAGCCCTCTCGTCGGTCTCGGCGGTGGCGCGCGAGATCGCGCCGCTCGAAAGCAGGCGCGCGTCGGCTTCGACGACCTCGCGCTGGTGTTTCTCGGCTCGCTCCGCCTCGGCGAGGTCGGCTTCGGCGCTCGCGCGGTCGGCCCGCAAACGCAGGGCCTCGGATCGGGCGTCGAGCGCCTTCTGCGAGAGCTCGGCATTGTCGAGCCGGACGAGCGTCGTTCCGGCGACGACCCGGGCGCCCTCATGGGCCGGGATCTCGGCGACGGTCGCCACTTCGGCCGCGCGCAACTCTCCGCCCGGCGGCGGCTCCAGCGTCCCGTCGCATTGGACCGGGACGACGAGGTCGCCACGCCGGACCTCGACGACCTGGACCGGCACTCCCCGCGGGCGGGTCAGCGCCATCAGGAGGATCGCCACGAGGGCCAGCCCGACGAGGACGGCCGCCAAGCGCCACCGCTTCATACCCCTCAATTCTAAGGGTTTCGGCGAGCCGACCTTCGAAGGCCTTCGCCGGCCCTCAGCGGGGCTCGAGAACGCGGGGGGTGGGGCGGGCCGAGGGATGGGCGGGCTCGAGCTCCCGCGGCGGCGCCTGTACGACGACGAACGCCGCTTTCTGACGGTGGGCCTGGCCTCCGGAGCCGGTCACGGTGAGCCGGACGTCGAAAGAGCCGCCGGAGGCGTAGACGTGCACGGGCTCCCTCTCGTCGCTCGACGTGCCGTCGCCGAACTCCCAGTGCCACGCCGAGGCTTCGGGCACGTTCGACGCGTCGTGGAACCGAACGGTCAACGGCGCGGCCCCGGCGGCGACGTCGCCGGTGAAGTCCACGGTGCCCGTCCAGAAGATGCGGAAGACACTCGCGCCGGGCTCCGTCGGGTTCGAGGCTCCGAAATTCTTGTAGAGGTCGGAGAAGTAGAGCCCGTCCGGGCCGGCGGCGAGCGCCACCGCCGTCCCGTGACCCGCGCCGATGTACTCGACGAGAGCCAGAGGCCCGCTGACCAGATTGCCGGCGCCGTCGAGGACGAACTCCGTGATCCGCTTGCCGAGCCCCGCGGGCCCGGGAGCGTACGTCGGTCCGGACTCGGACACGTAGGCATGGTTGAGCTTCGCCGGCGGAAAGCCGCTGCCGCCGAACGTCGACAGCTGCGTGAACGCGATGTTCACCGGGGCGTGCGAGGGGAACCAGGTGTAGGCGGCATAGTTGCTCATGCTCCCGTCCGAGCCGTCCCAGAGGTAGTTGCGGCCGGACACGATCTTCGCGAGCCGATCCGTTCCGGGTCCGTTCTCGACTTCCCACTGGGCGCCGTCGGCCTCGCGCCACGCGCCTCCGAACGGATTCCGCAGGCCCCATGCGAAGACGAAGTCCTTGGCCGTGAGTCCGTCGGCGCCGTCGTAGAACGGGTTGTCGGCGGGAGGTGCGCCGTCGAGCTCGACGCGGAGAATCTTGCCGCGCACGGAGTCGAGATTCTGGGCGGGCGAGGTGAGCAGCCCGTCGCCGATGTGCACGTACAGCTTGCCGTCGGGCCCGATCGAGACGTTCGATGTCTGGTGCGACGCGCCCAGGGGCTCGTCGGGGAACTGGAGGATCGGGGTCTGGGTCGCCGCCGTCCGCCCGCCGTCGGTGCTGTGCAGGCGGCGCACTTCCGGAAAGTGGAAGTCGGTCTGGCCGGCCACGGCGAAGACGGAGCTGACGAAGAGGTCGCCGCTGACCGGCTCGACGACGATCCCCGCGAGCCCTTTTTCGCCGGAGCCCGGAAACCCTCCCGTCGGGTCGAAGTTGAGGAGGTTCGTCGCGTAATCCGAAACGGCGCCGGAGCGCGTGACGACCTTGACCGTCCCGTAGAGCTCGGTGACATAGAAGAAAGGATCGTCGGGGTTCGGCGGGGTGTTCTGAAGCGGAACGAATGCGACGTTGACGGGAAGCCGGAGGCCCGTCGCGAACCTTTCGATGCGAAACCCGGGCTGCCGCACGGCCCAGGGGACCGGGGGCTCGTTCAAGGGCTCGCTGAAGACGGGCGTGGCATTGGGATCCCCGTCGGACGCGTCCAGGAAAGCCCCGCCGGCCTCGCCGATCCAGAACGCCGCAGTCTCCCCGGGCGCGAGGGTCACGGCCGGGAGGTAGACCTCCCGGTCCTGGCCGCTTCCGTCGGTGAAGGACACGACCGACGGCGGGCAGCTCCAGGCCGGCGCCACCGGCCTCGAGGATCGCCCGAAGCGCCCCGTGCGCCGACAGCGGCGCCGCGTTCGTCACGGCATTCTCGATTCCGTCGACGCCCGAGAACGCGAGCGCCGTCCCGCCGCCCGAGACCTCGAGTCGCAGGCGCGCGGGTCGCGTCTGCAGAGTCGGCAGGACGATGTCTCCGCCCGCCTCGTCGCGCCAGTGCGGGGCCGGGATGCTCGAAACATCCGACAGGACGAGCGGCTGGATCGCGGTCGACGACGTCGTCTCGAACTCCCGGACGGCCCAGTCGCTCCAATCGCTCTCCGGCGGCGGGGCGTCGCCGAGGAAGCGCACGCGCAGCCGGTAGTCGCTGCTGGAGTTGAGCTGGTTGCGCCCTTCGAGCTGACCGACGAAGGTTCCATCGCCCAGGTGCACGTGGACGAGGCCCGCGCCCGTGACGCACGGCGCCGTCCAGACCACCTCGTCCGAGGCGTTGCGGATTTCCCAGTCGGTGCAGACGTGGCTTTCGCCCGGCGAGCCGGCGAAGGGCCCTGCGACCATGTGGACGTCGAAGGGATTGATCTGCTGGCCGTCCTCCGCGGGCTCCGTGATCACGGGCGTGGAGACGGTCGAGACCGACGAACGGGCCTGATGGACGCCGACGCCGGCCAGCGCGCCGGCGATCAGGACGATGACGAAGATGCGTTTCAAGACCGCGGGATTCTACTTGCCGTGAAGTCGCCGCGCGGTAGGGCGTCCCGGTGCACCACTCGTCAGGACGCGGCCGGGAAGCTTCCCCGTCACGGCGCCGTCCGCCCAGACGAGCTCGCCGTTGACGTAGACCCGGCTGATCCCGACCGAGAGCTTGCGCGGCTCTTCGAACGTCGAACGGTCGATCACCGTCTTCGGATCGAAGAGCACGAGATCGGCCTTCATGCCCGGAGCGATCCGGCCGCGGTCGGAGAGCTTCATCCGCCGGGCCGGAAGAGACGTCATCTTGCGGACGGCCTCGGGGAGCGTGAAAAGGTGCTTCTCGCGAACGTAGCGGCCGAGCACGCGCGGAAAGGTTCCCGCGCCCCGGGGATGATCGTCGTCGATGCCGCCGTCGGAGGCGACCATGACCCACGGCTGCTTGTAGAGCGCGAGGACGTCCTCCTCCTTCATGGAGTGGCCGATGATGTCGGCGCCGCCCTCGCGGACCATGCGCGAGTAGAGGGCCACCGGCGAGATCTTTTCGTTCTGCGCGATCTGCTCGAGCGTCTTGCCCGCGTACTCGGGATGGGCCTTGCACCCCGTGACGGTGATCCGCGAGGGTCCGCCGAGGACGCGCAGGGCCTCGGTCACGCTCGCCGGATCGTCGTACTGCTTGTTCGGGACGATGACTTCGAGGTTGGAGTGCCAGGCCTCGTAGGGATAGCAGTCCGCGGTCGCGTCGAGACCCTGTTTCCGCGCGCCGTCGAAGAGGTCGATCGTCCGCTGGCGTCTGGCCCCAGACGCCGACGGTCGCGAGCTTGATGTGCGAGATCTCGAGGGGCACGCCCCCGCCCCTGGCGATCGCGATCGCCTCGTCGAAGGCTTCGAACGTCTTCTCGGCCTCGTCCCGCGTGTGGGTCATGTAGAAGCCGCCGAACTTTCCGGACGCCTTCGCGAGCGCGACGAGCTCTTCGGTCGCCGCGTAGCTGCCGACGTCGTACTCGAGGCCGGAGGAGAGGCCCGCCGCTCCCTCGCGCATGCCCTGCTCGACGAGGGCGGCCATCTTCGCGGTCTCTTCCGGCGTGGACTTCCGCCGGTAGTCCTCCCCCATCACGAGCTCGCGCACCGTGGCGTGGCCGACCATCGTCATCACGTTGACGGCCGGCGGAGAGTCGCGCCGGGCGTCGAGATAGTCGGCGATGGGCCATGGCGAATCGCCGTCGGGCCCGAGAACGAGCGTCGTGATGCCCTGCGAGACCTGCGTCAGCGGCCGAGGGATCGCTCACGAGCCCCCGCTCGGAGTGGTTGTGGACGTCGATGAAGCCGGGCGCGAGAGCCAGGCCCTTGCCCTCGACGACGAGCTCGTCCGGCTTTCGGCGGAGCTTGCCGACCTCGAGGATCCGGTCGCCCGGCGATGCGGACGTCGGCGCTCGTGATCGGTCCGCCCGTCCCGTCGATGAGCTGGGCTCCGCGAATGATCCAGGTGGTCTCGGGTTCTGCGGCGAGCAAAGACAGGGCGGCGACCCAGGCCGTCAGCGAATAGCAGTCATGGCCGGGATTCTATCGGGATGCGATCAGAGCCCGCGGCGGGACATGTCGGCGAGCGCGCCCCGGACCTCGGCGAGGTCCTTGCCGAACTCCTTGGGCGGCGCCACCTTGACGAAGCTCTCCAGCGCTTTCCGCGCGGTCTTCCAGTCTCCGAGCTGGCCGGCGACGCGGCCGATGTTGTAGAGCGCGTCGTACTGCTCGGGGTTCATCTCGAGACAGGTCTTCCAGGCCTCGATCGCCTTCTGCGGTTCCCCCAGACGCATCCACGCCACTCCGAGGGCGTTCCATGCCCGCGCGTGGCGTTTGCCCAGGCGTATCGCGGCTTCGAGGTTCTGCCGCGCCTCCTCCGCCCGGTCGAGCTTCAGGAGCGCGATCCCGGTGTTCTGGTAGGCCACCGCGTTGGTGGGGTCGAGCTCGATCACGCGGGCATAGACCGGAAGCGCGTCCGCGGGCCGACCGCTGTCGGCCAGGGCAATGCCCAGAGCGTTCAACGTTTCGGGCTCCTCGCTCTCGGCGTACGGGCGGAGCACTGCGAGCGCCTGCTTCGGCCGGCCCAGCTCCGAGAGCAGCATCGCGCGCTGGCGGTCGACGCTCTCCCCGCCGACGCCGTTCGCGGAGGCCTGCTCGAAGGCACGGCGCACGCCCTCGAGGTCTCCGACACAGCGCAGCGTCATGGCGAGATGGAGGTATCCCAGCTTCATCTTCGGGTTTTCGGCGACGACGCGGCGGGCGATCGGAAGCGCCTCCCCGCACTTTTCGCGCTCGCAGAGATCGTTGATCGTGTGCAGCGTCTGGTCGACGCCGATGAGCGTCTTCGGATCGTCGGCGGGACCGTACGACGCCTTCAGCTCGCCCGAACCGGTCAGATATCCGAGGCTCCTGAGCTTCGCGGCTTCTTCCGACCCGATGGCGGCGCGCTCGGTCGTCGCCGTCGGCAGCTCGAGAAAGCGTTTGCGGAGCCGGCGAAGAGAGTCGGGGCTCTGCGGAACGAGATTCTTCGCCTCGGCAGGGTCCGAGGGCAGGTTGTAGAGCTCCGGGATCGGCAGGTCGATGTACTTGTCCCCGCCCCCCGAGAGACCCCGCAATGGCGCCCAGCCGCGGTTGAACGCCGCCGACAGGGCCTCGAAGTAGCTGCCGGCCTCGGCCTCTTTGCGGCCCGCGGGCAGCAGGGACTGCCCCGTGAGCTCGCTCGACGGCGGGACGCCGACGGCGTCGAGAATCGTCGGAAGGATGTCGATGTGGCGCGCGGGCACGTCGTCGCGTCCCGAGGCGACGAGGCCCGGGCACCAGGCGAACATCGGCACGTGGAGGGTCCCCTCGTAGCAGAAGAGACCGTGCGTCAGCTCGCCGTGGTCCCCCCGAGCCTCGCCGTGATCGGCCGTCACGACGACGAGCGGCGAGGGCTGAACGGCCCGGACTTCGTCCAGCAGCACGCCGAGCGCGGAGTCCGTGTAAGCGACTTCGCCGAGGTAGAAGTCGTCCGCGAATTTCTCCTGGTAGGCCGGCGGCGGAGCGTACGGCGCGTGCGGATCGTAGACGTGAACCCACATGAACCGGGGCCGGCCGGCCTGCGCCCGATACCATTCGATCGCCGCCTTCACGACGTCCTCGGCCGCAGCCTGCTGGATTTCGAACTCGAACTGCTCGTCGAGATGCCGGTACAGCTCGTCGTAGAGATCGAAATCGTGGCCGAGGCCGTAGCGGGAGTCCAGCACGTAGGCGCCGACGAAAGCGCCGGTCGCGTAGCCTTTCGCCTTGAGCCGCGTGGCGACCGTCGGGACCTTCGGCGAGAGGCGGAAGCCGGCGTTCTCCCGCACGCCGTGCTGGTAGGGAAGCATCCCGGTCAGGATGTTGGTGTGGGACGGAAGCGTGATGACGTTGTGGGCGTGTGCCTTCGTGAAGACGCGGCCCTCGCCCGCGAAGCGGTCGAGGTTCGGCGTCGTCCCGCGCGTGTTGCCGTCGAACCCGACGGCGTCGTAGCGCAGCGTGTCGATGGTAATCAGGATGACGTCCCGCGCGACCTTCCGCGCGGCCGGCGCGGCTCCCCCCGCCGCGGCGGCCCCCGGCGTCTCCCGTCGGCACGACAGGAGAAGGAGAGTCAGCACGGCGGCGACGCCGAACGCCCCGAAGGCCTTTTTCGAGAAGAGTTTCACCCTGGCCTGAAAGCGAAAGGGCCCGCCCGGAATTCCCGGACGGGCCCTGGAAAACGCGAGAACCGGCCTAGAAGTTGACGTTGATCCCGAGGCGGACGATGCGGGGACTCTGGATCTCGAAGATCTGATTGAAAGTACTGTTCGGAGAGAACCTCCCGTTCGAGGCCCGGTAGTCGCCGACACGCTGACCGCGCTGCAGGACCGTTCCGGCGTTGGCGACGTTGAAGAGCTCGGCCGCCGGAGTGACGGCGACTTGCCCGAGCTGGAACGTCTTGGCCAGCCGCAGGTCGAGCTCGTAGACGTTGTCGTACCGGAACGTGTCCACCTGGTCGATCTGGGTCAGGTACCGGTGGCTCACACCGGCGGCGTCCACGGCGCGCGTCCGGACGTAGTACGCGTTCGGGTAGCCCTGGCGGCCGAAGAAGTTCGCGCCGAGGTTGATCCCCCACGGGCCCTGGTAGAGCGCGTTGACGTTGAACTGCCAGTTCGCGTTGATCCAGACGGAACTCTTGGAGGAAAAGCCGGTCGCGGCACAGGACTCCTGCGGGATCGCTCCGCAGTTGGTTCCTCCCCAGAGGTTGTTGGGATCCACGATGGAACCCGCTTTCAGATGCTGCGTGAAGTTGTTCCACCCGAAGTTGCCCCGAAACATCCAGTGGTCCGACAATCGCTTGACGACGGAAAAATCCACCCCGTAGTACTTCTGGGTCGCCTCGGGTCGGTTATTGATCGTGACGCCGACGGGCTCTTCCGGAAGCGTGAGGCTGTAGAACGGCTCGTCGAAAGGCAGCGTGAAGCCGTTGGCCGCGGTCGCGACGCATGGCTCGGACTCGCCGGTATCGGGATCTTCGCAGACCGTCCTTCCGGCAAGCTCCCACGTCCCGCCATTGGAACCGTTGGGTATGTTCTGCAGCAGAGAACTCGTCGTGCGGTAGTTGAACGTCGCGGATATGGCGAAGTTGTCGTTGAGCTGGTGGTCGATGCCGAAGGTGACTTCGTTGGTCTTGGGTGTCTTCAGAGTGGGATCGATGATGTTCGGGACGTTCGGCAGCGTGGTCGGGTCGATGTCGTTGTAGAAGCCGTAGAACCCGTTCTCGAGGTCGATCTCGTTGGGTTGCACGAAGTGGTCGCTGTTGAGTGTCGGTCCAGTAGTAGTAGTAGCCGTTGGATATCGGGACGCCGCTCCCGTAGTAGCCGATGAACCCGAGCTGGTCGGCGAACTGCGCGTAAGAGGCCCGGAGCAGCGTGTTCTTCCTCTCGCCGAGCGCGTACGTCGCCGAGACGCGCGGCTGCCAGTTCGTGAAGTCGAACTGCCAGTCGTCGGCTCCGTGGTACTGGACCGCCGGCAGCAGCTCCGGGAACAGCACGTTCTCGAACGCCGGGCCCGGAAGGTTCTTGGCCTGCTGACGGTCGTAACGGACTCCCAGCTGGACCGTGAGATTGCCGGCCGTGAGCGTGTCGCCGAGCGTCCCGCTCCAGATCTGGTTCTTGAATACCGGCCGGACGCCGCGGCTGAGCAGCGCGGTATTGGACGAGGAGTAGGAGTATTCCGAGCCCACGTTCTGAGTTCCGGGCCAGCCCGTGGCCGAGTCCGCGATCTGCTGGCGGTAGTTGAAGCTGAACTTCAGCTCGTGGTTGATGTTGCCGGTGTTGAAGAACTTGGAGACCTGGCCGTTGGCCTGCTTCTGCGGATCCTTCGCCCAGTAGTACCGGTAGTTGTTCTGGTACTGGGGGTCGATCCAATAGGCGTCCCGCGACTGGTCCCCGTTGCAGGCGATCTCGAAGGGAACGTTGTTGCAGCCGAGCGACCCGTTGCCGAGGTCCGTGTAGTTCGGGTTTTGAGAGGCCAGCGAAGATCGAGGCGAAGAGATCCGCCGAGAAGACGTGGGAGTCCTCGACCTTGTAGAAGTTGGTCGGGATCGTCAGCAGCGTCGCCGCCAGGGGAGCGCGCGTCGCTCCGATGCTCGTGTTGGTTTGCTCCCGGTCGCTTCTCTGGTAGTAGAGCTGGACGGCGTTCGCGGCGGAAACCTGCCAGTTCAGCTTCGCGCTCCAGGGCTCGAGGTTGACCAACGACGGGGAGGCGGGCTCATCCGGGTCGCGACGTGATGTTCCTGGAGATCGTCTGGTAGGCGCCGGCGAACCACAGCCACATCTTGTCCCGGACGATCGGGCCGCCGAAGTCCGCTCCGTAATCGCGGAGCATTCTCGAGCTGTCGGTCGTGATCCCCTGCTCGATGGCCTCCTGCGGCGTGTTGTCCGACTGCCAGTTCGCCGAAGCGTACGAGTAGTGGGCCGCGCCGTGGTATTCGTTCGTGCCCCGCTTGGTGACGACGTTGATCGTCACGCCCGAGGTCTGCTGCTCGACGAGCGACCCGCCGGTCGACACCTCGACGTCCTGAAACGTCGCGAAGTCGAAGAACGTGTTCGTGCCGCCATTCTGGCGCTGGAACGGGTTGCCGTAGGTGTTGTCCGTCGTCGTGGCGCCGTCGACCTGGTAGACGACGTTGCCCGAGCCTTTCGTGATCATGTCCGGCCCGCCGGCGAGCGCGCTCTGGTTGCCCGCGACGTTCACCGTGTCGACCTGGACGCCGGGGATCTGCGAAATGAGCGACCAGACGTCGCGCGAGGTCGGAATCTCCTGAAGCTCGTCGCGCGAGAAGTTCTGGCCCGTCTCGACCTGGCGGGGGTCGATGAGCGGCGTGGCGCTCGTGACGGTCACGGCTTCCTGCACGGCCGACAGCCGCAGCTGGACCTCGACCTGCGTGTTGGCGCCGACGTTCACGATGACGTTCTCGCGGGTCACGGTCGTGAAGCCCGGCAAGGCCACCGTCACCGTGTACCTGCCGGGCGGAACCTTGAGGAAGCGGAACAGGCCGCTCGCGTCGACGGTGGTCGTCATCGGCTGCCGCTCACCGGTGAGCGTGGCGGTGCCTCCCGGCAGGATGCCTCCGGACTCGTCGATGACGTTTCCGAAGACGTTACCGGTGTTGCTCTGCGCCTCGGCGTAGAGGCCGAGGCCGGCGAGCGCCACGAACCAGACCAGCACTCGAGCCAGGTAGGACCTCCACATACACGACCTCCTCAATTGTGAACGCGAATCATCTCCGCGGCGCTGGGACTCTTTCGATCCATCGTGCGTGCAACGCCTCCGAAATCGAACGAACCGTCCCCGGTGATCGTTGCATTTATGCTATCGCGGTTTTTGACGGCGTAAAGCGCAAAGAGATTTTTCTTCGTCGACGACGCATGAGTTGAAAATTCAAAATCGTGTACGTCTCCGCGACGAGTGTCGACGCGGGGCTTGACTTCCGGTCAGAGGAGGATGCTTCGATGAGATCCGCGACTCGAATCCTCAGGGCGGCGGTCCTCCTGCCCGCTCTCCTGGTCCTCGCCTGCGCCACGCAGGGCACCGTCCCGAGTCCCGCGAGCGGCTCGGTCGGACCGGCCGGCACGCTGCTCATCGTGGGCGGCGGCCCGATTCCGACCGCCGTGCTGGAGCGCTTCGTCGCGCTCGCCGGCGGGCCCGGGAAGGCGCGCATCGTCATCTTTCCGATGGCGTCGGAGTACCCGGACGCGGGCGTCGAGCTCGCCGAGACGTTCACGAAGATGGGCGCCTCGGCGGAGCGCCGTGTCCTCACGCGAGAGCAGGCCGGCGTCGCGGCCGCCGCGCAGGCGCTCTCGGACGTCACCGGGATCTGGTTCGGCGGCGGCGACCAGGCCCGCCTGACGGCCGCGCTCCTCGACACGCCGGTCGAAGCCGCGATCGCCGCGCGCTACCGGGCCGGAGCCGTCGTGGGCGGGACGTCGGCCGGGGCGGCCGTGATGTCCACGCCGATGATCACCGGCGACGAGAAGCGGCCGGGCGGCAGCCGCCCGCCCGAGAAGGACTCCGGGGACGCGTGGATGACGATCGCCCGCGAAAACGTGGTCACCACGCGGGGCTTCGCCCTGCTCCCCGGGGCCATCGTGGACCAGCACTTCGTGCGCCGCCGCCGCCACAACCGCCTGCTGTCGCTCGTCCTCGAGAACCCGACCCTCGTGGGCGTGGGGATCGACGAGTCCACGGCGCTGGAGGTCGGCCCGGACGGCGTTTGGCGAGTTCTCGGGGAGAGCGTCGCGGTCGTCTTCGACGCCCGAAAAGCCGCTCTCACGGCGGCCGGCGCCCCGGCCCTCGGCGCCACGGAGGTGCGCCTGGACGTTCTCCCCGCCGGCAGCACCTACGATCCCAGGACGGCCACGGCGGTGCTTCCCCGGCTAAAACCTTCCTAAATCGGCGGAAAGGCGCTCCTCCCCGGCCATACGCTCGCCGTGGGAGTCCGGCCCTCTGGTGCCGGAGACAACATGCGCAAGCTCGTCCTCACACTCGCAGTGCTTCTCGCGGCTTCGGGGATCTTCGCGGAAGACGTCACGCTGCCGGCGGCGGCGTCGATCGTCGGCGGGGCGCCCTTCTTCTCGGATGTCCGGGCCTTCAACACGTCCTATGCCAGCGCGCTGGATGTGACGGCGCACTATCACTGCTTCATCACCTGCACGGCCGTCGGGTCGCCAGAGATCCAGTTCACGCTGGCGCCTCGGGAATCGCGCTCCTTCAACGACATCGTCGCGATCACGTTCCAGGCGCCCAACACGGCCGGAGGCGTGGAGTTCGAGCACTCCGGCACCGACGAGCAGCTCGTCGTGACGAGCCGGCTCTACTCGACCTCGCCCCAGCCCACGGTCGGCATGTTCATCCCCGGCCTGCCCAACAACGAGGCCCACCCGAGAACGGTCCTGACGTCGATCCGCAACGGGGGATTCCGCACCAACGTGGGCGCGTACAACCGGGAGGACGCTTCGGTCACGGTGACCTTCACGATTTTCGACGGCGGCGCCCAGGTCGGCACGCCAGTTTCGACCTCGATCTCCGGGCACTCGGGCGCCCAGGTCAACAACATCTTCAGGGCGGCGGGCCAGGAGGGCCACGCCACCGAGAACGCCGTGATCGTCGTCTCGGCGGATCACGAGATCTTCTCGTACGCCTCCGTGATCGACAACAACACGACCGATCCCATCTTCGTCCGCGGCGCCGAAGACGTGGCCCCTCAGGGTTCCCCCGCGAACCCGACGGTGCACGTCGGCGAGAACGGTCTCGTGTTCACGGACGATGCGAGCCACGGCAACATCACCGAGATCCACATCGGCGAGACGGTGACCTGGGTGTGGAACGGGACGACCATGCATGGCGTCACCTCGGGGACGTGCCAGGGCGGAGGCGGCGGGGGCGGAGGCTATGTCGTCAAGGGCTACGGCGGCGACGATTGCGCCAGCGACGGACGGTTCGTCTCCGGCTCCCATAACGGCGGCTTCGAGTTCTCGCACACCTTCACGGAGGCGGGGACGTTTGCGTATTTCTGTCCCATCCACGGCGCGGCCATGAAGGGACGAGTGGTCGTGAGCGCCGCCCCGGCGCCGGCCTCGGCCCGCCGCTAGGAGCGAGGGTTTCGGCGGGGGGATCGGGGGGCGCCGTGCGCCCCCCGCCTCATTCACTCGGCGACCGAGTAGATCTGGCGCACCGGGGCGACGCCGCGCCGGCGCTCCCCCTGCCTCCGCTCGCCCTCCCGCCGATCCCCGACTCGCCGGTCGTGGATGAAGAACTCGGCGGGGTCGAGCATGGCCGCTTCCTGCGGCAGCGGGTGGACGCGGATGGTCACCGAGCTCGTCGACTCGGGCCGGGGCACGAGGATCTCGCGGATGAACCCGGCCTCCAGGGCGGCGGTCGGGATTCCGAGCACGTCGTTGACGGCGGCGACGATGCGTCGGGCGTCGGCTTCGAAGATGGTCTTGGCCAGCGTCCAACCGGCGGCGTTCAGGATCGCGCGGCCCTCGTACGTCCAAGGCTCCGGCTGGTGTTGATCCCTGCCCCATCCCACCATGCGCTCTCTCCTCTTCGAACCGCGACCTTGCAACGTTGCGCAGAGGGCCAGGTTCGACGAATCTTAGCATCGAAGCCCGCAGAAACCGAGCGCCCGCGGCAACGAAAGGACCGACCGCCGGCGCGCGCGACATAATCCGTCGCCGATGGCGACTCATCGCGCACTCGCAGGACATCGCGCACTCGCAAGACGTCGCGCACTCTCCCGACGCACGCGGCCGTTCCAGGAGTCCGTGATCCGCGAGATGACCCGGCTGCACGCCGAGGTCGGCGGCGTCAACCTCGCGCAGGGACTTCCCGACTTCGATCCGCCGAAGGAGCTCGTCGCGGCGCTCGCGCGCGCGATCGCCGTTCCCGCCAATCATCAGTACGGATGGACGTGGGGGCTTCCGGCGCTCCGCGCCGCCGTTTCGGAGAAGACCGCGCGGGTCAACGGGATCCGTTCCGACCCCGAAACCGAGGTCACGATCACCTGCGGCGTCTCGGAAGCGGTCGCCGCCTCGGTCCTCGCCCTGACGGAGCCCGGAGACGAGGCGATCGTCCTGGAGCCCTGGTACGAGAACTACGTTCCGGCCTGCGTGCTGGCAGGGGTGAAGCCCCGGTTCGTGGCGCTGTCCGAGCCGGACTTCCGCCTGGACGCGAAGCGTCTGGCTCGCGCGATCACCCCGAAGACGCGCCTGATCCTGGTCAACACGCCGGGCAACCCCTCCGGCCGCGTCTTCACGCGCGAGGAGCTTCTCGAGATCGCCCGTCTCTGCCAGCGCCACGGCCTCATCGCCATCACCGACGAGATTTACGAGCGCCTGTGGTTCGACGGCCACCGGCACCTGAGCCTCGGCTCGCTGCCGGGCATGGAGGACCGGACGGTGACCCTCTCCGGCCTCGGCAAGACCTACGCCGTCACCGGCTGGCGCGTGGGCTGGGCCGTCGCCGCGGCGCCGCTGAGCGGGCTCATCCGCAAGGTGCACGACTACCTGACGATCTGCGCCCCGACTCCCCTCCAGGAGGCCGGCCTCGCGGCCTTCGCCCTGCCGGAGAGCTACTACGACGAGATGCGAAGCCGCTACGCGACAGCGGAGGGAGATCCTGCTGTCGGCGCTTTCCGAAGCGGGCCTGACGTTTTCTCCGCCGGAGGGCGCGTACTACGTCATGGCCGACGCCGGGAAGCTCGGCTGGAAGGACGACACGGCCTTCGTCGACTTTCTCGCGCGAAAGGTCGGCGTCATCGCCGTTCCGGGCTCGAGCTTCTACGCGCGCGGCGGAGGAAAGACGAAGGCGCGGTTCAACTTCGCCAAGAAGGAGTCGACGCTCGAAGAGGCGGCCCGGCGGCTCGCCGCCGCGAATCTGCGGCGCCGACGCTGAGGCCGCTCAGCGCAATCCTTCGACGAGGTAGAGCTCCGAGCGACACCGTGAGCGCCGGAGTACACGTAGGCCCGGCCGTCGGGCGTGACGCGCAGGAGCACTCTCGTCAGTGGATCCCGTCGACCGGGATCTGCTTCCACGGCTCGCCGCGCCCCGGTGTCGACGTCGCAGACGTCGACCTCGAGCCCATGGGCGCTTCTACTGGTCGTAGACAGACGGACCGCGAGTCGGCGCTCCATTGCGACGACGCGGTCCGGCCTGCGGCGAGATCCGGAAGCTCGCGCGGCTCGCCCGATCCGTCCAGTCGAGAGCAGCGACGAACTTGGCCCTCGCGAATGCCACCACGCGCCGGCCGTCCGGCGAGACCGGGCTCGTGATGCCTTGGAGCCGGATGCTCGGAGGCCCGACCGGCTCGGGCTTTGCCGCCGGCGACGTCGGCGACGTAGAGCCGGGACGGGCTGCCCGGAAGCGCGTCGCCGTCGAACACGATTCGCTGCGCCGTCGGGAGTGAAGGATCCCCGTTCCGACGTCGAGCCCTTCGAACGTCAGCGGCCGCGTCTGGCCCGCCCCGGTCGGCATGAGGACGAATGTCCTGCGCCCGCCGTCTTCGCGGCCGGCGCAGCACCCACTGCTTGTCCGGCGAAAGGGCGATCCCATCGCCTTCGCCGATCCGAACGGCCTGGCGCGCCGTCGGTCGAGCGAAGGTAGATCGCCGGACCGCCCACCGGCTCCCTCCCCGTCTTCGGTGATCAGCACCGTCGAGCCGTCGGCCGACAGGTCGGACGGGCGCGACCTGTCGAGCCAGGAGAGGTCGCGCTCGGAGGTCTGGCCGGGCGCGAGTCCCGCGAAGCACGCCGACGATCGTGTGATGGCCCGATCAGGGCCCGGTCGTCGCAAGAGACGTCGTAGAGCTCGAGGCTGCCCGGGACGCGAATCAGCTCGACGGACCTCGCCGGATCGGCGAACCGCCCAGAGCGCCTCCGGCTCTCCGGCCTTCGAACGCGGTGAACCAGATTTCCGCGCCGTCCGGCCGCTCCACGCCGGTACGCCCTTCGACGTTCACCCAGCCGGACGAGAGGGTCTTCTCCTGTCGGCCGTGTCGGTCGATCACGGATTGCAGGCTCACCTTGTCGCCCGTTCTCCCTGAAGAACGCGATCTCTCGGCCATCCGGCGCGAACCGCGGCGCACGAGACTCCCTCGACGATCGGCTTTCCGACCGGGAATTCGAGACGGATCACGCCGCCGGTCCGACGGACGACGGCCAGGTCCGTTGCCGGTCTGCGGATCCCAATCGGCGCCGGCCCAGAAGACGTCCTCGACGAGTGGCCGCGGGGCGCCGCCGACGATCGGCACGACCGCGAGGGTCCCCGTATCGGCCCGGCCGCCGTTCCGATTGCCAGATCGCGAGCTCGCCGGACTTCGAGATCGCGAGAATGTCTCCCGCGAACTCGAAGGCCTTGGACTGCGGAGCTTCCGCACGCGCCAGACAGAAGCCGGGTGCCTGGCTCGCCTGCGGCATGCGCATCCGTAGACGATTTCGCCGCCGGGCGCGAACCGCGCGTTTCCGATGGCCCCGCGCTGGAAGCTCAGCCGCTTGAACGAGGGCGCCGTCGAGGTTGCGCGAGCCGAACGCTCTCGCCGCGAGCCAGCCCGCGAGTCCGGCGACGGCGACCGCGCCGAGCGCCGCCGCGACCCACGCCGCTGCGCGAGCGTCGCGCGCGCAGGCGACGCCGAGAAGCATCTCTCCACCCGACGTCGCTTCCGAGAGGTGGTCGCGGAGCCCCGCAAGATCCCGGGCCAGATCGCGCGTCGAGGCGTAGCGCTCGTCGCGGTCCTTGGCCATGCAGCGATCGAGGATCCAGCGGACCGGGAGCGGCAGATCCGGGCGCAGGCGGGTCGCGGGCTCGGGCTCCTCCCGGATGATCGCCGACATCGTCTCGGCGGCCGTCTTGCGGAGGAACGGCTTCTTTCCCGTGAGCATCTCGTAGAGGACGGAGCCCGAGCGAGAACTGATCCGAGCGATAGTCGACCGGCTCGCCCGAGGCCTGCTCCGGCGACATGTAGCCGACCGTGCCCATCACCGTCCCGGGGCGCGTCTCGGGCTGCGCCATCGTCGGCATCGCCGAGGCGCCTCCGGAATCGGTCTCCATCAGCTTCGCGAGGCCGAAGTCGAGGATCTTGACGAAGCCGTCGGTCGAGACCATCACGTTTTCGGGCTTCAGGTCCCGGTGGACGATTCCCGCGGCGTGGGCCTTGGCCAGGCCCTCCGAAACCTGCGCGGCCACGTTGAGGACCTTCTTGACCGGCATCGGGCCCGGGAGCCGAGAGCTCCCGCAGCGTCTTGCCGTCGACGAGCTCCATCGCCACGAACGTCGTCTCGCCTTCGCGGCCGATCTCGTGGATCGTGACGATGTTGGGATGGTTGAGCGCCGAAGCGGCCCGCGCCTCCTGCTCGAACCGCGCGAGGCGTTCGCGGTCGGAAGAGAGTGCCTCGGGAAGGACCTTCAGCGCGACTTCGCGGCCGAGCCGCGTGTCCCGCGCCCGATAGACCTCTCCCATTCCCCCGGCCCCGAGCGGGCCGAGAACTTCGAATCCCCCGAGACGGGCACCGGCCGCGATGGTCATGAAATTCGAATCGAGAACCTAGGGCGACCGCTCCGGCTCCGACACGCTAGGGACACGTCTCAAACGCCGTCGTGTCCTGCACCGGCTGGAACGCGGTCCCGAGAGGATTGAAGTACGTCTTCTCGGAGCCGTTCTGGGTGTCCCGCACCGTCAGGGTGACTTCGACGTTCGTGAGGCCGGCCGCAAAGACCCAGTAGTGATTGTTGAGGCCGCAGGCGCCGAGGACTTTGGTCACGATCTCGATGTTGGCGGCGCTGAAGAAGTAGAAGTAGCCCGAGTCCGACGTCAGCTCCACCCCTGTCGCGTTGCCGGTCCGGCCGTCGTTGGTCCGGAAGACCGCCGAGACCGCGAAGCGATCGGCGTTGAGACAGAGCGTCGACGCCGACGGCGTGCAGCCGCCCGTTCCCCCGCCGACCGTCACCGTGCGGGTCGTCGCGCCGGTGCCGGTGGCGCTGCCGGCCGTGAGGGAAACGGTGTACGTGCCCGGGGAGGAGAACGTGTGCGTCGGGTTGTGGCTCGTCGACGTGTTGCTCGAGCCCGAGCCCGGATCTCCGAAGCTCCAGTTCCAGCCGACGGGAGTCCCGGTCGACGTGTCGGTGAACGTGACCGGTGTGCCGGCGGCCGGCGAGGAGGGCGCAAAGGTGAAGCTGGCCGTCGGGTTCGTGCCGAGCGATCCGCGTCGTGTAATAGAACTGGATCGCCTGGATGTCGTCGGGCTGCGGGACGTCGGGCTTGGACTGCGGAACGACCGAGGTCATCACGGCGGTGTCCCACTCGGCCTGCGACGTCGAACTGTGGATGCTCTCGACCGCCTGGCCGTTGCCGTCGTCGTCGGGATGCCCGAGGCCCAGCGTGTGCCCGAGCTCGTGCATCACGGCCGTCTTGAACGTCCGGGCCGAGTAGCCCTGGCTGCAGGTCACCTTGCGCATGGAGACGTCCGCCAAGTCCGTGCGCGAAATAGTTCGTGTCGCCGCGGTACGTCCGGGGGCCGAACGCCTCGCTGGGGCCGCCCAGGCCGATCGTCCCCGGGCCGCACCCGAGCGCCGTCGTCCAGGCCGCGCCGTCCTGGAAATCCTGCAGCGCGTCGAGCGTGACCGAGACGTTGCCGGTCGCCGCCGGCCCGCTGTAGCGCACGTCCGTTCCGGCGACGTCGTGCCATTCGTCGATCGCGTGCTGGACGTCGCACACCGAGTCCGTGCCGCACCCGGCGGCGTCGTCGTTCGTCAGGTTCGTCTGCGTGCCGGTCACGGTGATGACGCCGTCTGGGCGAAGTCCGCCGGTGTCCCAGAACCAGCGGAAGAGGCACGGGTCTCGCTCCGCAGCCGCTCCCCGGCTCGCGGCCGGCGATGTTGACCCACTTGCGGCGCAGCTTGCCGCCGCGATCGCCGGTCTCCGGCTCGCGCCACGCGATGTCCCGATCGACGGCTTCGCGCCCCGCCGCCATGTCGCGCAGGACTCGGAGAAACGAATCCGCGTCGCGCTCGGGCACGGACTTCTTTTCGGCGAGCGTCGCGAGGACGTCGCTGCGGTCCGCGAGGACCAGGTCCTGCCGCGCTCCGAATGCGGACCGCACCGCGAAGCGGCGCCCGGCGCCGTCGGCGACGAGGTCGAACTTCGAGAGGCCGAACTCGGTCAGGCGATAGGCCCCGGACCCGCCCGTCGCGCGTTCGAGAAACAGGACGACCTCACCGCCGGTCGCGAAGCGCGGCGTGCCCGCGACCCAGGACACGAAGTCTCCGACCTTGCCTCCCGGAAGTCTGACGGAGAAGGCCTCCGGGACGCTTCCCCGGATCGTCTCGAGACGCGCGAGAGTGACGAACGTGAACGGCCACGTCTTTCCCCCCGGCGGTCTCGAGCCGCGCTTCCTGCGAGACGACCGTCGCGCGCACGATCACGGGCGCGCGCCGCGCCAGCTCGAGATCGGGCCCGGCCTGATAGGTCGCGGCGGCCAGAGAGAGCCCGTACAACGTTCCGAAGGCGGCGAGGACGAGCCGGCGGGCGCCCGGAAGCGACGTCATGGAACCTCCCGGTTTTCTGGAGGCGAGCATACGCCGATCGCCCGAAAAACAGCGTGGAACATCGGCCAGCGGGGCTCGCAGCCGGGTTCCATGTGGGAAACTCGCGGCGCCCGTGACCAAGCCGCGGCTGTCGGCCGGCTACCTCGCGATCATCGCCTTCAAGTACGCGAAGTTCGCGGCTTTCCTGATCCTCGGTGCGGCCGCCCTGCGCGTGGCGCGCCTGCCGCCCGGCTCGATCGCGCAGGAAGCGGTCCATCTCTTCGGGGCGCACGAGAAGGCGCCTCTCGTCCAGCAGCTCGCCGCGGCGCTCTCGGCCCTGAGCCCGGTCGAAATCAAGGCCCTCGGCTCGGCCGCCATTCTGCTCGGGCTCGTCTTCGGCGCCGAGGGCACGCTCCTCGCGCTGCGCTTGTGGTGGGCGCCGTACCTCACGGTCATCGTCACGGCCCTGGGGCTCCCCTACGAGATCCTGGAGATCGTCCGACGGCCGGAGAGCCTCCGGCGATATCTCCTGCTCGCCGTCAACGCGGCGGTCCTCGTCTATCTCTGGAAACGAAAGGACGACTTCAGGCCGGAGGCGCCGGCGGCTTGACGTCGGGGAACCGCTTGCCGAGCCACGCCTCGACTTCCTCGGGGTGATATCCGAACGGGCCCGGCTCGCCCTTGTAGACGATCGTGCCCGCCTCGTCGAGGATGTAGAAGCGCTCGGGCCAGCCGGCGTACTCGGCGTTGGCCGGGTTCTCGATCGGGTCGATGAGCATCGGCAGCTCGTAGTGGAAGCGTTTCACGAAGTCGTTCGCGATCTTCGTGCGGTCGGCGAGCGAGGTCGGCTGCGGGTAGCAGACGTCTTCCTTCACGTTCGAGTCCATCTGCCACTCGTCCAGCGGGTGCGCTTCCTTGATGTACAGCGTCAGGAACTGCACGTGCTCGCCGTACTGGCGGTGCATTCCGTGGAGTCGCTCGACCGAGCGGCGGAACGGGGGTCAGGTGAAGCTGCCGAATACCAGGACCGTCGGCTTGCCGCCGAGCCGCTCGGAGAGCTTGACCGGCGTCTTCCCGTCGAGCGCGAGCAGCGTGACGTCGGGGGCCTTGTCGCCGACTTTGAGCCGACCCTCTTCGCGCTGGTCGTAGCGGATCATGCCGACCAGGTTCCGCGGCCCGCCCACCATGTAGGTGAAACCTCCGAGGGCGAGCAACGCGAGCGCCGCGACGCCGATGACGATCTTCTTCCAGAGGCGCATATCGGGCGCATTCTAATCGAGCCGACGCGTGACGAGGGGCACGCTCTATGCACGTGGTGCCGGCGGTAGGATCGAGACTGGTCGGGGGGTTCCCGATCACCTGACCCTTCCGCCGGCGCGGGTGGCACGAGGTGATCGGGAGTCCTCCGAGCGCTGAGAGATCGGCCAAGGAGGACACATGTCTCACCGTTCGCGGAATCCCCGCCCCTTCGGGCTCCTTTTCCTGTCTCCTGCTTTTGCTCCTTCCGCTCGCCGGCTGCGGCGACGGCAACGGCGGCATGTCGCCGACCTCTCCGGGGCCGGCCAGCCTCACGGGCACGCTCGTTCGCGGCGAAAGCGTGACCGGCGCTTACGCGCCACGTTCCCAGGCGATCGGTCTCGTCGGGGTCACGGTCCGCGCCGCCGGCACCTCCGTCTCCGCCGTCACCGACGGCTCGGGGACCTTCACTCTGACCGGCCTCGCGTCAGGGGAGGTCGAGCTCGAGTTCGAGCGCGCCGACATTCACGCCCGCGGCCGCGTCTTCGTGGCGGCCGGTTCCCGCACCACGGTGACGATCGCGATCGTCGGAGACGGCATCGTCACGTCGCCCCGCGGCCACGCCGGCGAAGAGATCGAAGGCCTCGTCCAGGCGATCGACGCGGGCGCGGGCACCCTCACGGTGCTCGATCAACGCCTCGGCGCAGTGGAAATCCTGACCGACGGCACAACGGATGTCCGCCGCGGAGACACGACAATCCCGCTCGACGAGATCGTGGTCGGCAACCGCGTGCACGTCAAGGCGCTCGAGCAGGAGGACGGGACGTTTCTGGCGACCCAGATCCTCCTGCAGGGCGACCGCGTCGGAGGGAGCCGCTCCTTCTCGGGCACGGTCCTCTCGATCGACGCCGCCGATGGAAGCTTCGTCGTCTCGTCGAGCTCGGCCAGCATCACGGTGCAAACGAACGCGTCGACCCGGTTCCACCGCCGCGGCGGACAGGCGAGCTTTTCGGACGTGGCCGTGGGGAGCGGCGTCGAAGTCCGGGGGACTCTCCAGGGGGACGGCTCGGTCCTCGCTCAGAAGGTGACGATCGAATCCTGAACGCGAGGAGGAGGAGCACGCAGAGGCGGCTGCCGGCCCGTCAGCGCGCCGGCGCCGGCAGCCGCCTCTTCGGGATCTTGACGAGGACCGTGTAGTTGGGGTCGACGATCTCGATCACCGGCGCCAGGGCGTTCTGCGAAACGAACTGGTAGGCGTCCAGCGTCGAGAGACCGGTCTTCTCCATGACCCACTGGACCATGTCCTTGAATGCGATCCGGGCGGCGTCCTCGAGCGGGCGGGCCGCGCCGAGCGACATCATCCACTCGGAGTTCTCGATCCTGGGCCAGGGCGTCTCGCGGCCCTTGATCAGGTCCACCGTGAGCTGGACGTTCATGGCGCCTTCGATCGCCGTGCCGATGATCTCGCCCTCGCCCTGGGCGTAGTGCCCGTCGCCGAACGACACGAGACCTCCCGGCACTCGCACGCCGAGATAGACGATGTTGCCCGCGCGCACCTCCGGGCAGTCCATGTTGCCGCCGTAGTTGTCGGGCACCACCGTCGAGCGGGCCTCGCCGTGGGGCGGCGAGACGCCGAGGCATCCGAGAAACGGCGCGAGGGGCACCTCCCAGGCCTGCTTGCCGTCGGTCGACTTCGTGCGGGCGACGTTCTTCTCGCGATCGACGTCGTAGAACCAGACGGTCTCCGGCAGATCCGGCTGGAGGATGGCCGTGCGGTCCGTGCCGTTGAGCGCGCCGAAGCCCGGGAAGAGCGACGAGATGCCGTAGGCCCGCGCCGGCTCGAGCTTCTCGATGTGGATCGCGAGCGTGTCGCCCGGCTCGGCGCCTTCCACGTAGAACGGACCGGTCTGCGGATTGTCGTGGCCCGCCGGCTGGACCTTGGTCGGCATCTGGCCCGGCTTCGTCACCGCGCCGTCGTAACAGTCTTCGGTCCAGGAAATGATGCGCGTCCCCGGAGCGATGCGGCGAATCGGCGGCACGCCTCCGAAGGTGTACTTGAGCTCCTCGTGCGTCGGCACGTACCGCAGCACGGGCCGCTCCTGCGCCGCGGCCGCGGCGCCCATCGCCGCGGCGACGCAAAGGACCGCCGTCCCACCCGTCCATCGCATCGCGTCCTCCTGCTGTTAGGCTGCTGTTCGCTGATCCATTAATCTATCCCCTGAGCGCTCGAACGCCTCATCGCGCATTCCGTACACGGGAGCACAGATGTCTTCGACGACACTCCGCCGAGCGCTGCGTAGTCTCCTATGGGCTCTGTCCCTGGCGCTCGTGGCCGCGTCGGGAATGCGCGCTGCCGAGACCGATCCTTTCCGCCGAACGGTCGCCGACGTCATGGCGAGCGCCGGCCGCCCCGGAACCGGCGCGGGTCCTGCACGGCCGAGCCTGCGCGCTTCCCGGCGTCATCTCGGCGGGCGTCCGGAGTCGCCTCGCACCGCCGCGTCTCCCGCGGGCCTCGGCGCGCCCGCCCCCGAAGCTCCGGCCGCTCCGCAGACGATCGGCGTCAACTTCCGGGGTGCGGCCCTGGCCGATACGGATGCGTTTCCGCCCGACACCTCCGGCGCGGCCGGACCGACCCAGTTCCTGGTCGGCGTGAACGGCCGCATCCGCACGTTCCTGAAGGCCACCGGCGCCGCCGACGGCGTCCTCGACGCCACGATGGACGCGTTCTTCGAGAGCGTCCGCAACGGCAACCCGACCGGCGCGCCGCACGTCCGCTACGACCGGCTGTCGTCCCGCTGGATCGTCACGATCAACAACTTCAACGCGTCGTTCACCAACAATCGCGTGCTCCTCGCGGTCTCCGACGCGGCGTCGGCCGGCGTCATCTCGAACACGACCGTCTGGACGTATTTCTTCTTTCAGCACGACCTCGTTTCGCCGGCCGGCGACACCGACACCTTCTTCGACTCCCCCTCGCTCGGCGTCGACGCGAACGGTCTGACCATCGGCGGAAACCTCTTCGACGACACGGGCGTCTACCTGGGAACGACCGTCCACGTGATCCGCAAGAGCCGCGCGCTCTCGGGACCGGGCGGAGATCTCGTGCCCTCCGGCGATGTCGTCGCGTTCCGCAACCTGACCACGACTCCGGCCGGGACCGGTCCCTATGCGCCGCAGGGTGTGGACGATCTCCACGACGCGGCGTCGACCGAGTCCTGGATCGCGGGCGTCGACAACGCCGGCTTCGGGGCGCTCGTGTTCCGCTCCATCGCGTACTCCTCGACGGGCGCGTGGCCGCCGTCGGGCATTTCGGCGAACCTTTCGCTCGTGGTGCCGGCGACGTCGCTTCCTCTCAACGTCCCGCACCAGGGCAACGTCTTCGGTACGGACGGCCAGCTCGACGGCGTCGACGACCGCCTCTTCGCCGCCAGCCTGCGGAACGGGCACATCTGGACCGCGCACAACATTTCGGTCGACACCGGCGGCGTGTCGCCGGGCGATCGCAACGGATCGCGCTGGTACGAGATCGACGTGTCCGGCGGCGGGCCGGCGCTGACGCAGGCGGGAACGCTCTTCGATTCGGCGGCGACCAACCCTCGCTTCTACTGGATTCCGGCGATCGCCGTCTCGGGGCAGGGCCACGCGGCGATCGGCACGAGCGCGTCCGGCGCGACCCAGAGGATCAACGCGGCGACGGCCGGGCGCCTGGCCGGCGACCCGCTCGGCACGCTGCAGAGCCCGCTGCTCTACACGTCGAGCGCGTTCGGATACAACCCGCCCGGCGATCCCGGGCCGCCGCGCCGCTGGGGCGACTACTCCTTCACCAGCGTGGACCCCGCGGACGACATGACGATGTGGACGATCCAGGAGTACTGCGACGCGACGGACTCGTACGGCGTCCGCGTGGCCGAGCTGATTGCGCCGCCGCCGGCCGCGTTCTCGACGGCCGCGCCCAACACCGTCGCCGCGGGCCAGGCCTCCGTGCCGGTCGTCGTCACCGGCACGTCCGTTTCGGGCTCCGGATGGTTCGACCCGGGAGCGGGATTCCCGAACCGGCTGGCCGCCTCGGTGTCGGGCGGCGTCGTCCGTCAACTCCGTGACGTACACCAGCCCGACCTCCATCACGCTCGATCTCAACACGATCGGGGTCCCGGCCGGGCCGGTGACCATCACGGTGACCAATCCCGACGGCCAGGCGTCGTCACGAGTCTCTCGGGCTTTCTGACGCTCACGGGCGGGATCCGCTCCGCCGATCGTGGACGCGATCTCACCGACCTCGGGGCCCGGCTTCCGGCGGAACCATCGCGACGCTCAGCGGGACCGACTTCGGCGACGGAGCGACCGTCACGATCGGAGGCGTGGCCGCGACGGGAGTCGACGTGACGTCCTCGACGAGCGTCGATGCTCACGGTTCCCGCGCTGGCCGCGGGTGAGCTCCACGACGTCACCCTGACGAACCCGGATCTGCAGAGCGGGACGCTCCTCGGCGGCTGGTTCGCCGACTTCCTCGATGTTCCGCAGGGCGACATCTTCCACGCCTACGTGGAGAAGCTCATCCGCAACGGCGTGACCGCCGGCTGCGGCGGCGGGAATTACTGCCGCAACGACTCCGTCACCCGCGCGCAGATGGCGGTCTTCCTCCTGAAATCCGAGCTCGGATCCGGGTACATCCCGCCGGCCTGCACCGGAACCGTGTTCGGGACGTGCCGTGCACCGGAGGCATCTTCGATCCCTGGATCGAGGACCTCGCCGGGCGCGAACATCACGGGCGGCTGCGGCGGCGGAAACTACTGTCCCGGTGATCCGGTGACCCGGGCGCAGATGTCGGTCTTCCTTCTGAAGACGGAGCTGGGTTCGGGCTACACACCTCCGGCCTGCACCGGGACGGTTTTCGACGACGTGCCCTGCACGGGAGGAATCTTCGATTCCTGGATCGAAGATCTCGCGGACCGCGGCATCACCGCCGGCTGCAGCGTCGCGCCGCCGCTCTACTGCCCCGCCGCCGCCAACACGCGCGGGCAGATGGCGGTGTTTCTGGTGCTGACGTTCTCGTTGCCGTAGAAGGGTTGAGAGTTAAGCGTTGAGTGTCGAGCGTGGAGAGCAAGAGCGGAAAGGTACGCTCAACTCTTAACGCTCAACGCTCAACTTCTCCTGGGCTCAATACCCCTTCAGCAGGGTGCACTCCGTCCGCTTGTACACGCGGTCCGTGCCGTCGCGGCTCTTGATGATGAGCTGGCCACCCTCGATCCGGAACGGGTACGTCCCGGGAGGCTGGCCGAAGATCGCGACGGTCAGCTTGTCGCCGTCGACCTTGTAGGTCCCGCGCAGCGTCACGGCCGGCATCCGCACGAACAGCTTGCCGTCGGGGGTGAACTGCCGGTACTGCGTCAGAAGCTCCATGAAGATCGAGCACCACTCGCCGACGAGAGGCGAGCCGGTGCGCGGTGCGGGCGGGCCGATCCGCTCGGACGAACCCTGCTCGGTGCCGTCCTCGCCCTTCTCGGCGAAGCGATCGCTGCCCTCGAACTCCACCTTGAGCTCCGACTCCCGCGTCTCGCCGGTGGTTTCGTCGGTGTAGAACGTCCGCAGCCACTCGCCGGACACCTCGTAGGTCGTGTCGCCCATCGCCGCCGAGATCTGCGTCACGCGGCCGTCGGGATGGAACTCGAGGATGTTGCCCACGCCGCCCTTGTTGCGGACGGCCGACTCCCACTGGCCGAGGATCGCCGCGGGTGGAGGGGACGCCGGCGCCGGCGCGCTCTGCATGAGGGCCGAGAGAACGATCGCGAGATGGAACGAGGTCATGGGATCGGAACATACCCGAGGCTCTCGCCAATGTCATTGCCGGGGCGGCGCGCGTGACAACGCGCGTCAGGTGATCGGGGTCACGGCTCGCAACGCCTTTCGTCGCCTAACGTTGACAGGACCCGCCGGCTGGCCCGCTCCTTGCGATTTCGGGGCACACAAGGCCAAGCCGTCGGCGAACGAAGGAGGAGCGAATGCGACGAGGAACGATACGCGCGGCGATTCTCGGGATCGCCTCCGCAGCCGCCGCCCTCACGGCGGCCGCGGCGACGGTCTCGAGCCCTTACCGGCCCACGTCGTCTCCGGTCTCCGCGGCGCGCCTGACCGCTCCCGGGCAGGAGGCCGTGGACCTCGACCGCTCGGCCCTCGCGGCGCTGCGGGCGGCCGAGGGCGAGATCCGCATCGCGGACTTCCCGATCGCACCGGGGACGCTCGCCGACCTCGCCGTGAAGCGCTTCGAGGTCGCGGCGGCGGACGCGCGCGTCACGGTGTCCGGTCCGGACGGCGAGAAATCCCTTCCGTTCCCTTCGATCGCCCACTTCGCCGGAACCATCGAGGGCGAGCCCGGCGCCTCGGTCTACATCTCGGCGCAGCGCGACGCGGTCTACGCGTACGTTCACCGCGCGGGAGGCGTCACGTCGTACGTCGGGCCGACTTCCGGCGGAGACTTCGTCGCGCGTTCGGGCGATTCCTCGGCGAACGAGTCGAGCTGAGCCTGGAGCCCTGGAGCTGCGCGACCGAGGAACTGCCCTCGCCGCTGACCGCGATGGCGGAGCCGTCTTTCCCCTCCCCGCAGGCGCCCCTCGCCGGATTGAAGCAGGCCGCCGTGCGCGTCGAGACCGACTACGAGATGTACGCCAAGCACGGAAGCCCCGAAGCGGTCGCCGCCTGGGTGGCGACGCTCTACGGAGCGATCAACGTGGCGTACGAGCGCGACCTCGACCTGCATCTCGCGCTCGCCGAGGTCCACGTCTGGACCGGAGGCGCCGCCGCCGATCCCTACGTGTCCACCAACACGCGCACGCAGCTCGACGAGGTCGGCGACTGGTGGCACGCGAACCGTCCGATGGGGACGTATCCGCGCGCGATGGTGCAATTCCTGTCGGGCAAGTCCGTGTCGGGCGGCATCGCGTGGCTCTCGGTCCTCTGCTCCGGGGACTTCGGCTCCGGTGGCGGCCACTATGGCGGCGCCTACGCCGTGACGCAGGTGTACGGAACGTACCCGCTCCAGACCTGGGACCAGTTCGCGACCTCGCACGAGACCGGCCACAACGCCGGCTCCCATCACACGCATTGCTACGTGCCGGCCATCGACCATTGCTACGGCTCCGAGTCCGGCTGCTACGCGGGGCCGGTCGAGAATCCGGGCGCCGGCAACGGCACGATCATGAGCTACTGCCATCTGCTCGGCTGGCAATATGTGACGTTCGAGTTCCACCAGCGCTGCATCGACGAGCAGATGATGCCGGAGATCAACTCGGCCTCCTGCCTCACGGCCGCCTCGACGTTTCTGGACGTGCCGCCCTCGCACCAGTTCTTCGATTACGTCGAGATCCTGGCCGCGAACGGCGTGACCGGAGGCTGCCAGCCGAGCTACTACTGCCCCGACAATCCCGTGACGCGCGCGCAGATGGCCGTCTTCCTCCTGAAAGCCAAGCTCGGATCCGGGCACGTGCCGCCCGCGGCCACCGGCACGGTGTTCTCGGACGTGCCGGCCAACGCGTTCGCCGCCGCCTGGATCGAAGAGCTCGCGAATTCCGGCATCACGAGCGGCTGCGGCGGAGGAAAGTACTGTCCCAACCAGGCCGTGACGCGGAAGCAGATGTCGACGTTCCTTCTGAAAACCAAGCTCGGTCCCGGCCACGTGCCGCCGGCCGCGGCGGGCGTCTTCGCGGACGTCCCGATGGGCGACGCATTCGTGAGCTGGATCGAAGAGCTCTACGCCGAGACGATCACGGGAGGCTGCCTGACGAACCCGCTCCGCTACTGCCCGAACGATCCGAACACGCGGGGCCAGATGGCGGTGTTCCTGGTGAAGACGTTCAACCTCCAATAATCACGGCCGCCACGAGGGATTCGAGTTACCGCCGAGACGAACGCTAGCCTGTCGGCTAGCGCTTTGCTGGCGTTGCCTAACGCCGGGGGCTTGCCTCCGGTGGACGGCTCAACCTGCAGTAAACCGCAGCCGCGATCTACTTCAGGTATCCGAGGGAGCGCAGCTCCTTCACGACGTCGCTCTCCTCGGTGAGGCCGTAGTGGCCCATGACCTGCTTCATCCAGGTCTCGTAGGACGGCGTCCCGGTCCCGCCTGAGGCGACCTGCGCGGAGGGGCCGCCGAGATGTTTCATCAGGACGTGGTACAGCGTCCGGACGGAGTCGCGGCCGGCCTCCTCCATCGCCAGGTTCTTCTTCTCGCCCGGATCGTTCGCGAGATCGAAGAGCATGCGGTCCTGCGGCGTGACGAGGATGAACTTGTTCTCGGCCTGCTGGACGCTGCCGATCCAGAACGTCCAGGCGCCCTCCGAGAATGCGGGCGGCGGAGCGGAGCCGGCCGGGCTCGGCTTGCCGGCGAGCGCCCATGCGAGGCTGCGCCCGCTCCAGCCCGGCGGACGCTCGACGCCGACCATGTCCAGAAGCGTCGGGGCGATGTCGAGATTCTGGACGAGCTCGCTCACGGCCGTCCCGGCCGCCGGCGTCTTCGGCGCCGCGATCACGAGAGGCGTGCGCACGACGCCGTCGTAGTAGGTCTGGCCATGGCTGATGACGCCGTGCTCGTCGAATTCCTCGCCGTGGTCGGCGTTGAACACCAGGATCGTCTTCTCGTCGAGCCCCGTCTTCCGAAGAAGCTCGAAGAGCGGAGCGAGGTCCGCATCCGCCCAGTGCAGGCCCTCGTCGTAGAGCGCCATCGCGTTCGCGATGTCGTCGGCGGAGGGGCGGAGCTTGCCCTCGCGGACCTGGTGAATGTTATCGAGCGTGAAGTCGAAGTCGCTGGAGTACTTGCCGTAGAGGTACTCGCGCTTGTGGGCGTGGAGGAACGGGTAGTGCGTGTCGGTCGTGTAGAGGAAGACGAAGAACTTCTTCTCGCGGTTGTCCTCGACGAACCGGAGCACTTCGGGCATCTTGTCCTTCAGCGTCTCCTGCCGGTGGCGGAACACGTCCCAGCCCTGATCGAACCCGAGCGGCTTCGAGATCCAGCTCTGCACGAACGCGGCCGTGCGGTAGCCGGCGCCGCGGAGGGCCTCCGAGATCAGGGCGTCGTTCTCCGACGGGCCGGGGGCGATGCCCAGGATCTTGGCCTGGTCCTTCTCGTCCCGCTGCTCCTGGACCGCGAGCTCGGCGACGTACCGCGAGGTCAGCATCGACGCGTACGAGGGCAGCGTGTAGGGCGCCTGCGCGATGCTGCGCGAGAAACGCACGCCGCGACCGGCCACGGCGGCGAGACCCGGTGTCGTGTCGCGGGCGTAGCCCTCGAAGGAGCAGTGGTCGGCGCGCACGGAATCGAACGAGATCCAGATGACGTTCATGCCGCGCCAGGATCTGGCGGGATCCTTGCCGCAGCCCGCCGCGACGAGCGCTAACGCGAACAGAAGCGCAGCGACGAGAGGCGCGCAGCGTCGGATCATCGCGCCGAGCATAATGGGTATAGCGGGTAAACTGCCCCGGATGAGGCGGACCGTCGTTCTCGCCGGCTACTACGGCTTCGGGAACACGGGCGACGAGGCCATCCTCGCCTCGATTCTCGCGGGCCTGCGCCGGCGTGTTCCCGGCACCGCGTTCATCGTCGTCTCGGGCGATCCGGAAGCGACGCGGACGCAACACGGCGTCGAAGCGGTCGGCTGGCGCGATGTCTCGGCCATCTCCGCGAGCGTCGCGAAGAGCGACGTCGTCCTCGTCGGCGGAGGCGGTCTCTTTCAGGACTACTGGGGCCTCGACACGAAGACGCTTCTGACGCCGCGGCACGGAGAGATCGCCTTTTACGCCGGGCCCGTCGTGCTCGCCGCGCTGGCGCGAAAGCCGGCGCTCCTCTACGGCCTGGGCTTCGGGCCGCTCGCATCTCCGGAGGCCCGCCGCTACGCCCGCGCCGTCGCGGACGCGGCCGTGCATCTCTCGGTGCGCGACGAGGCCTCGCGCGATCTCCTCGTCGCGACCGGCGTGCCCGAGGCGCGCATCACCGTCACGGCGGATCCGGCTTTTGCCCTGGAAGTTCCGGACGGCGCGCCGGCTCCGGCGGATCTCTGCCGCGCCGCGGGTGTCGAGCCGCGCGGTCCGATCCTCGGCGTCGCGCTGCGGCCCTGGTCCATCGGCGTCGAGCAGGCGGGATGGGAGAGCGAAGTCGCCGCGGCCCTCGAACAGTTCCTGGAGCAGACGGGAGGAACGCTCCTCTTCGTACCGTTCGAAAAGAGCCCCTGGACGGAGAAGGACGACTTCGACCAGGCGTCACGGCTCGCGGCGGCGCTGAGCGCGAACAGGCGCGAGCATGTCGCCATCGCGGAGGCCCTTTCGCCCCGGGACACCGCGGCGGTCCTGTCGGGCTGCGACCTCGTGCTCGGCATGCGCCTCCACTCGCTCGTCTTCGCCGCGGCGGGAGGCGTGCCCGCCGTCGGCCTGGCTTACGACCCGAAAGTCACGGCGCTTCTCTCGCGACTCGGAGGAGCGCCCGCGCTCCCCCTCGCGAAGGTCACCTCGCGCGCCCTCCTGGACGCGCTGCTCACCACGCTCAAGGAGAGTCCCGCCATCGCCTCGCGGTTGCGAGAGGCGGCCGGCCGGCAGCGGGCGCTGGCGGAAGAGGACCTCGACCGCGCCGCGCGGCTCATCTCCGATCCGCCGCCGGCTCCGGAGATCAGCCGCGCCGTCCTCGGTCTCTTCGACGACGCGCTCGAGGCCAACCGCGGCCACGCGACGGAGATCGAGGCGGGCCTGCTCGCCGCGAAGGGCGGGCTCGACGCTCTCGAACGCGCGCACGCGCGGGAGAAGGCGCTGCTCGAAGAACGCCTCGGGGAAACGCGCCAGGAGCTGGCGCGGCTCCAGGGCTCCACGCTCTGGCGGATCGTCAACCTCTTCGGGCGGCTGCGACGGGCCGCCGCGGGATCCGCGCGGCGCATCCTCGGCCGGCCCGCGTCGGACTGGGCGGGCCCCGACGCCGGAGCCGACGCCGCGCGACATGCCGAGGCGGCGCCGATGCCGGACGAGAGCCGCTACGACGTCGTGTGGCTCGGACGGGGAGAGGAGTCGTCGCTGTCCGACCGCTCGCGGGCCATCCTCGAGGCGTACCGCCAGGAGGGCCATCGCGTCTTCGTCGTTCCTCCGGCGCACGCCGGCGCGCTGGACGCGCTGCGCCGGAAAGAGTCGCTCGCGGCCACCGCGGCCTTCATCGAGGATCCGGAGGCGCGTCCGCACGCGCGCCGGATGCGGGCCGCGCGGGGCTGGCTTCTCGTGGACGCGACCGGCGAGCCCGACGACGACCACTCGGGCGAGCCTCCGGACGTCGTGCTCGATCCCGCGGCCTCGCCCGTGGACGTGCTGCACGCGATGCCGGGGTTTTTCCCCGGGGCCTCGGTCGTCGTCGTCACGAAGGACAACCGCGACCTCAACAGGCTCTGCCTCGAGAGCCTGCGCGCGCGCACCGACTGGCCGAACTTCGAAGTCCTCGTCGTCGACAACGGCTCGACGGACGGGACCGTGGCCCTGCTGCGCGAGCTTGCGGCCGGCTGGCCGCGGCTCCGCGTCGATCGAGAACGCCGAGAACCGCGGATTCGCGGCGGCCGTCAACCAGGGCTTCGCCGCGGTCTCGCCGGAGGCCGCGTACCTCGTCACGCTCAACAACGACACGGTCGTCACGCGCGGCTGGCTCACGGCGCTCCTCGCGCACCTGAAGGCGGATCCGAAGCTCGGCCTCGTCGGACCGGTCACGAACGCCATCGCGAACGAGGCGCAGGTCGACATCGGCTACCGCGGCCTCGCGGATCTGCCCGGGAAGGCGGCGGAGTGGGTGCGCGCCCACGACGGCGAGACGTTCGCGATCCCGATGCTCGCGTTCTTCTGCGCCGCCCTCCGCCGCCAGACCTGGGAGGCCGTGGGTCCGCTCGACGAGCGTTTCGGCGCCGGGATGTTCGAGGACGACGACTGGTGCCGCCGCGCCCGCGCGCAGGGCTGGGAGATCCGCTGCGCCCGCGACGCGTACGTCCATCACTGGCAGAAGGCGACCTTCCGGCAAGCTCGGCGAAAAGGCGTATCGCGCGCTGTACGAGGAGAATCGGCGGAAGTACGAGGAGAAATGGGGCGGAGGCGCGGCGGCCGCGGGCGGCGGAGAGCCCCGCGCGCCGATCTCGGCAAGTACCGCGCCCAGCTCGCGTCGTCGCTCGAGTCGCGCGCCCGAAGCGAAGGCCGTCGTCTTTCTCCCGTCGATCGGCTGGGGCATCCATCTCTTTCAGCGGCCGCACCACCTCGCGCGGGCGTTCGCGCGCGCCGGGTGGCTGTCGATCTTCGATTGCTCGAACGCGCAGGACCGCGTCGACGGCTTCAAGGAGATCGAGCCCAACCTCTTTCTCTACCGCGGTCCGGCCGGTGTCCTCGAGCGGCTTCCGTCGCCGCTTCTCTGGAGCTTCCCGTACAACTTTCATCAGACGCGCGAATTCCCCGCCGACGCGCGCGGCAGGTCGTCTACGACTGGATCGACGATCTCTCCGTTTTCCCGTACGACATGAAGCTGCTCGAGACGAATCACGACGCCGCGCTGTCCGAGGCCGCCGTCGTGGCGGCGGTGGCCCGGCGGCTGCACGCGGAGGCCCTCGCGCGCCGCCCGGACGCGCTGTATCTGCCGAACGGCGTCGAGTACGAGCGGTTCGCCGCTCCCCCGTCGAACCAGGCCGCGGCCGCGAGCGACAGGGACGTCGCCCCGCTGCTCGCCTCCGGACGCCCGGTCGCCGGCTACTACGGAGCGCTCGCCGAGTGGTTCGACTACGAGCTGGTCGACGAGGCCGCTCGCCTGCGGCCGGACTGGAGCTTCCTGCTCATCGGGCCGATGTACGACCAGAGCCTGCAGGGTCGTCCGATGCTCAAGCGCGAGAACGTGCGCTGGATCGGCCCGCGCGACTACCACCTGCTGCCCGGCTACCTCGCCCTCTTCGACGTCGCGACCATCCCGTTCCGCATCAACCCGATCACGACGGCGACCTCGCCGCTCAAGCTCTACGAGTACTTCGCCGGCGGCAAGCCCGTCGTCACGACCCCGATGCCCGAATGCGCCGCGTTCCCCGAGGTGACGATCGTGCAGGATGCGAAGGAGCTCGCGGACGCGCTCGACCCGGCGCGCGCGAGGGGCCGCGATCCCGCGTTCCGGGATCGCCTCCGCGCGCTCGGCCGCGAGAACTCCTGGGACGCCCGCGTGCGCACCGTCCTCGCGAACCGCGAAGCGAGGGTCTGAGACAGCCACGCCGCGTCCGCGATCAGCACCAGGTCGCAGAGAGCGTGGAATACGAAGAGGTGGCGCCCGAGATCGTCGAGGGCGTCGCCGAACGCGCACACGCCGAACTCCAGGCCCGCGGTCAGAAGCGCCCCGAGCAGCGCGAGCAGAAAGAGGCGTCCCCGCGGCGACGCCCTCCGCCAGGCGATCGCCGCGGCGAGCAGGTTTCCGCCGAAGAAGGCGATGAGCCAGCCGAGCGCATGCGCCTCGCCTTTCGCCCGCAGATCGCTCCAGAGCGCGAAGCGTGTGGCCCGCGTGCGCGGAGGCACACCCGTGGATTTCTCGAAATTGCCGAGGTATTTCGGGCGGAGACGGAACGCCGCCGGCGCGGCCCGGCGGATCCGGTCGACGAACCGGGCGGGGTGTCGCGCGTAGAACGCCACGACCTTCGCGTAGCCGAAACGGTCCAGGAAGCGCGCCTGGAAATCGGGATCGCGGATCGGCGCGCCCGGCATGTACGCGTGCATGCCGACGTAACGCGCGAGATCGGCGTCGATCCCGAGCTCCTCCATGTCCCGGCGAGGATCCGGCGAGTACTGCAGGAGGTCATGGAAGACCGTCTGGAAGAGGCCGACATGGCGGATGCCGGCCGGCGGGATCTGCCGGTAGTACCAGACGGCCAGGACGCACAGGGCGGAAGCCAGCGCGAGGCCGAGGCGCCTCCAGCGCGCCGGGGATTTCGCCGCGAGGAGAACTCCGAGGACCGCGAGGAGCGGTGCGTGCACGAACTCCTGAGGCTTCGAGCAGACGAAGAGCGCCGCCGCCGCGAAGTACCCGACGAGAGCCAGCCCGCGGAGCCCTCCGTTCCGAATCCCGATCGACGCCCACGCGAATGTGAGAAGCAAGAAGAGCAGCGACGCCGTCTGCGCGTAGAAGGAATTGAGCGCCGCGGCGTAGCCCACGTCGGTATAGACCAGAACGAGCAGAGCCGCGGCCACGACCTGCGCGGCCGGCGAGAGATCCCGGCAGGACCGGACGAGGAGGCCGAGCGCCGCGAGCAGCAACAGCGCCTGGATCGCGCCCAGGATCCGGATGTCGAACATCCGTCCCGGGAACAGGCCCAGGCTGACCCAGCGCGCCGCGAAGGCGAGCAGCGTCTCGGAGGTGAGATAGCCGCTCGCGTACCAGCCCGGAGCCACGATCGAGAGTTTCGCGACGATGTGCCCGTAGTACTTCTCGTCGAAGCTCTCGGTGGGATACCGGAAGCCCGCGTAGCCCATGACGCGCTCGCAATCGCCTTCGTCGGCGAGGCCCACGATCGGAGGCACGAAGAGTTGGAAAGCCAGAAGCGCCGCGGCGAGCGCGACCGCGGCGAGAGTCAGAATCCGGTTGCGTCGATCTGGATCGGCCATCGTGCCCGGCGGTGTATTCTCCATCGGTGACTGCGGTCGCACCGGCGCAGAGTTTTTCGCGGTAGCCCGAGGCCGTGCGCCGACGCCTCCGCCTCCTTCGTAGGCTTCGCTTCCTGCCGATCGGGATTCTCGCCCTCGAGAACCTGGCCATTTTCGGCCGACACTACTTCGGCGGGACCGGCTTCCCCTGGGATTTCATCGGCTCCTACTACGCGGCCGCGGCCTACTGGACCGAAGCGGTCGCTCGCGGGCCGCTGCCCATGTGGATGCCGTTTCAGTCGATGGGCTACCCGTTTCTGATGAATCTGCAGACGGGAGTTTTTTACCCGCCCATGTGGGTCTTCCCGCTGCTGCGAATCCCCTACACCCTGCCCGCGGCCGTCGTCCTGCAGTGTCTGCACGTGTTCGCGGGAGCGCTCGGGATGTACGTCCTCGGCCGCGCGCTATTGCGCTCGCGACGGGAGGCTCTTCTCGCGGCCTTCTGCTTCCAACTGTTCGGCGGCTTCTACTCGAACGCCGAGCACGTGGACATCGTGCGTTCCTTGTCGCTGGCACCGTGGCTGCTCTGGTCCGCCATTCCGCCCCGGGCCTCCGAGGAGCGCGTCCTGCCCCGGCGAATCCTGCTCGTCCCGCTGTTTGTCTTCCTGATGGCCACGGGGGGCTACCCGGGGAACCTCCTCTCCGCGCTCTTTCTTGTGGGCGTCTTTGCCGCGTGCGTTGTCGCGCAGAAAGGGTTCGCGCGCGCGGCCTGGACATGGGCCATCGCCGTCGGCCTGGCGATGGCGCTCGGGCTCGGGATGGCGGCGATCCACCTCGGGCCGGCCTGGATGTACCGCGACGAGCTCCTGCGCTACCACAACGCCGACCAGATCCCCCGGTCGTCGCTCGGCGTCGTTCACCTTCCGGGCCTCGTGCTCGAGAACCGCGGCTTGCCGAACGATCGCAGCATGACGTCGACCTGGGTGGGCTTCGCGGTTCTCGCCGGGGTCTGCTTCCTGACGCGCTCGAGCTGGAAGCGCCTCTGGCCCTGCGCCGCGGTCGCCGCGGTCGCGGCGGCCATGGCCGCCGGCAACGCCCTTCCGCTGGCGCCCTGGGTGAGACGGCTCGTGCCGCCTCTCGGCTACTCGCGCTTCCCGGCGAGCGACTACCGCGGTTTCTTCGCCATGCTGCTGATCCTGCTCGCCGCCGCGGGATGGCGCGACCTGCGGCGTCGCCGTGTCCAGCCGCTCGAGTTTCTCCTGCGGTTCCTGCCCGTCGTGCTCTTCGCCGCGTGGAGCGTCGGTCGGATCTACCCCGCACGTTCCTACTTGTTCCAGCCGGCGCTCGCGGAAGCCTCCGTCGTCGTGACGCTCGCTGCCCTGGCCCTCTGGCGGATCGGACGGCCCGCCGTCGGACTGATGGCGCTCCTCGCGGCCATCTCGCTGGACGCCGCGCGCGTCCTGCCTCGAATCGCGGGGTGGGTCGAGAAAGACCTCATCGAAATCTGCCGCCAGTTCGCGCCGACGCCCGCGAAGATGTACGACGCGGGTCTCGTCGTGGATCCCGCGCTCTTTCGGACGCACGACGGCCCTCGGCCGGCACGCAACGATAGCGACGGCCTCTACCGCGCGAGCGGTTACCTTCAGGGGGACTTCCTGGTCGCCGACTTCGGAGCCGCCGCCGGCCTGCGCGCCCGCGCCGTGATGACTCAAGATCGCCGCTATCTCCATTACATGTGCCGCGAGTGGACGCCGATCGTTCTGGAAGCGCCGCCGGCCACGACAGGAACAGGAACGACGGGGAGCGATGGCACCAACATCGAGGTTCCGATGCTCTGGCCCAGGATGCGAAAGAGCGGGCCGGATCCCCGGATCCTCCAGGAATCCTTCGGCATCGACTGGGCGCGGTATCGCGTCGACTCCGATCAGCCGTTTCTCCTCGTGGAGAACGAGGTCTACTTCCCGGGCTGGGAACTCAAGCGCGAGGGCGGCCCCGCGGCCCCCGAGCCGCAGCCGGCGGTCCGGGTGAACGAGAACCTTCGCGGCTGGAGCCTGCCGGCCGGACGCTACACGTTCGAAACCCGATTTCGCCTGAGGGGCCTGCGGCTCTTCGCGGCCGTCAGCGCTGCGGCGTGGGTGGCGTGGTTCGCGTGGCTGGCGTGGTTTGCCAGAGCGACACGCCGCCGGCCGCGGACAGCGTGATCCGTCCCTCTCCGAGGTCCGCCTCGCGCACGGTTCCCGCCGGCCCTTCGACACGGACGATGAGCGTTCCGGCGCCTCCGCCGTTTTTCGCGGCGCAGCGAATGCGCGCCGGCTGATCCGCGGTTCTCGGCCGCACCCAGGCTCTCCGCCACTCGATCGACGTGACCTCGCCCTCCTCGACGACGCAGCGCGCGATACCTGCATCGGCGCTTCCGGAGATCTCGAGCGGGAAACGCGACACCGGGAGCGGCGGTTCGTCCTTCGCGACGGCGAGGGCCGTGAGCCGCGGCTCGGCGAACAGGAAGAGCGCGGCCACGACGGCCGCGGCGAGTCCGAAGCGCAGGCGGGCCCGGCCCGTCGGGAGCTCGGCAAGCCCCAGTCCGATCGCAAGGAGCTCGAGGGCCGTCGCGGGAATCATGAGCCGGCCGAGCGGCGAGGCCACGGACTGGAGAGCGAACTTCAGGACGACGCACGCGGCCAGAACGAGGACGGCCGCGTCGCGGCGTCGGAAGGCCCGCCACACGCTCGCGAGAAAGAGCCCCTGGATCAGCGCGAGCTCCCAGCGCAGGCGCGGGAACCAGCGCGCGTAGAGCGGGCCGCCGGCGCCGGCGCCATTCATCCGTCCCGGCGGCAGCGCCTGCGGAGAGCCGATGCTCCAGAAGAGGCTGTCGGCGTCGCTTTCGACCGCGAGCCGGCCGGAGACCGATGCGGAGCGCAGGAGATGGAAGGCCGGCCGGCGCCTCCACTCGGCGGCCGCCAGGCGCGAGGCGGCCTTTCGGGCCACGGTGCGATTCTCGAGGAGCTCGGGCTCGACGGCGGCGATGTAGGCGCGGGGGTCGACCCAGCCCGCGTCGGCGGCCCCGGGAACCACGCTCCCGAGAAGCGCGAGGCCGCCGTGCTCGGTCGTGATCGCGAATCGGCCGCTGGCCTGGTAACGCTGGCTGGCCAGCGCGAGCAGCGGCACGGCTGCCGCGGCGGCGAGCCCCGCGGCGCGCCGGAACCGCATGCCGTCCTTCCGGAGGAGACCGGCCGCGGCGATCGCTGCCGGCAGGAGCGCGACGAGCAGCTCCTGGCGAAAGGCGACGCATGCGGCGAGAAGGACGCCGGCCGCGAGCGGATGGGCCGGGCTTTCCGGCGCCCTGAGGACCCTCACGGCGAGCGCGCCGAGCGCGACCGCCGGCAAGAAGAGCCCAGTTTTCCTGCGCCACGACGCCGGAAAAGAAGATCTGCCCGGGCCAGAGCGCGAGGAGAAGCCCGGCGAGAAAACGCCACCGCAGGCTGAGAAACGGCCGCCAGAGCAGAAACGGCAGAAGCGGCATGAGCCCGGTCCACACGGCGGTCGCATGGCGCGCCGCCGTCTCGGGGTCCGGGAAAAAGCGGAAAACGAGAGAGAGCGCCATCGCGAGGCCGGGATTGAACTGGATCCAGTGCCAGGTGCCCGGCGCCCAGCCCTGCCGCCGCATCTCGAGCCCGAAGTCGATCAGTGCACGGAAGTCCGAGAAGGCGACCGTCGGGACGCGCAGCACGAAGGCCATGCGCAGACCGACGCCGAGGACGAGGAGCCCCGCCCCGGCCAGGAGCTCGCGCCGGGACGCGCCTTCGCCGCTCACGCGTGCATTGTGGGCGGGCGCGGTTTCACCGGCAAGTCGGCTCCGATAACCTAGCCGCAGTGCATCGCCGCCCAACCTTCGTCGTGGCCGTTTCCGCGGCCGCGGCGCTCCTGACGTGGCTGCTCTTCCGGGCCGGCTATCCCGGCGTGATTTACGACTCTTTCCACTACTGGATCCTCTCGCGGATCATCTCGACGGAGGGCCTGGCGAACCTCTTCTCGCGCGTGCGGATGTACGGCTACCCGCTCTTCATCGCGGCCGTCACCTTCTTTTCGGATCCCCCGCCCGAGACGGTTCGGGCCGTCGCCGCGGCCGCGCAGCTCGGCATCTATCTGGCGGCGGCGTTTTACGCAGCGCGGGTCGCCGAGCGCGTGTTTCGGACGCCCCGATTCTTCGGCGGAACGTACGCGGTGCTGGCGCTGAATCCGATCGCCCTGATCCGAGCGACGGAGCTCCTTTCCGATTCGCTGTCGGCGGTGCTCGTGGGACTCTCGCTTTTCGCATCGCTGGAACAGGGCCGAACGGGGCGCCGCGCGTTTCTGGCCTGGCTCGCGGCCGGGGCCTCCATCGCCCTGCGGCCGGCCAACGTCGCGATCCTGCCGGCGCTCGTGATTCTCTGGGTGCTGCGCGCGCGGCTCTACCGGGAGCGACTTGTCCCGAGCCTGGCGCTCGGGACGCTCGCCGTGGCCGTCACGCTCGCACCCCAGCTCTACGGGAACGTGAAGGCGTGGGACGCGTGGACGCCCCTCCTCGTCGATCGGCTGTATCGCGCCCAGATCGGCTGGGGGACGGGGATCCTGAAATACGGAACGGTCGTCGTGCCCGGCCGGGAGCCGCAGCTCGTCTACACGAACCCGCTCCGGCCCGAGGGAGTGTCGACTCCGGGCGAGTTTCTGCGCGCGCGGCCTCTCGACTATCTCCGGACGCTCGGCGCCCACGGCTTCGCCCTCGTCGATCACGACTTCCCCTACACGTACATCACCGCGCCTCCTCCCGCCTGGCGCTGGCCGCTGGCGATCGCCAACTACGCGTTCCTCTTCCTCGCGGCCTTCGGGTTGTTCACTCTGCTGGCGAGGGAGCGCGGCACGCCCGCGGGGTTGTATGGAGCGGGTGCGGCGCTCTTTTCGCTGGCCCTCGTCGCCGTCTATCTCCCCGTCGCGGTCGAGAGCCGCTTCTCCATGCCCCTGTACTTCCTGCTGGCGCCGGCGGCCGTCTACGCCGTCGTCTGGCTTTCCGGAAAGCGTTCCGGGACGATCCTGGCGGTGGCGATCCTCGGGGGCGGTTTCGTCGCCGCCGGCGTCCAGCTTTCCCGATGGCTGTCGAAACTGGCATCCGGCATAGAGTTCCCGCCATGAAAAAGCTGCTGTCTCGCGGTTCTCGTCGGCCTCGCCCTGTCTGCGGTGCTCGCCCTTTCCCCCTCCGAGGCCCCCTACGACCTGCTCTTCACGGGAGGGCGGGTGGTCGACGGCAGCGGCGCCCCCTGGTTCGCCGGGGACGTCGGCGTGCGCGACGGGAAGATCGTGGCCGTCGGCGCTCTGGCCGGCCGTCCGGCGAAGCGCACGATCGACGCGAAAGGGATGCTCGTCGTGCCCGGCTTCATCGACCTGCTCGGACAGTCCGAGTACAACGTCCTCGTCGACAAGCGCGCGGCCTCGAAGATCACGCAGGGCATCACGACCGAGGTCACCGGCGAAGGCGCTTCGATCGCTCCGGTCAACGACGCGATGATGGCCGAAGCCAAAGACATCTACGCACGCTACGGCTACACGCCGGAGTTCCGGACCATCGGCGGCTTCTACGAGACGCTCGAGAAGCGGGGCACGGCCATCAACCTGGGGACGTTCGTCGGCGCGGGGACGCTCCGCGACTTCGTCATCGGCAAGGCCGACCGGCGGGCGACTCCGGAAGAGCTCAAGAAGATGACCGACCTCGTCGACCAGGCGATGCGCGACGGCGCGTTGGGCGTGTCGACGTCGCTCCAGTACGTGCCCGACATGTACAACTCGACCGACGAGATCATCGCGATGGCGAAGGTCGCGGCGAAATACGGCGGCGCGTACTTCACGCATCAGCGCTCGGAGGGCAACGCGATCGACAGCTCGCTCGACGAAGTCATCCGCATCGCGAAGGAGACGCCGATCCGCAGCCAGATCTGGCACCTGAAGACCGCGTACAAGCCGAACTGGGGCAAGATGCCGGCCGTCCTCGCCCGGATCGAAGCCGCGCGCGCCGAGGGCATCGACATCTCGGCCAACCAGTACCCGTGGACCGCCGGCTCGAACGGCCTCGACGCGTGCCTGCCGCCCTGGATCCGCGAGGGCGGGCGCGAGGCGCTGCTCAAGCGCCTGGCGGACCCGAAGCTCCGCGAGAAAGCCAAGAAGGAAATGCTCGAGGAGACGAGCGCGTGGTCCAACCAGTATCTCGGCGCCGGCGGGCCGGATCGGGTGCTCATCGCTTCGGTCGTGAATCCGAAGCTCAAGTCCTACGAAGGCAAGACCGTCGCGCAGATGGCGGCCGATGAGAAGAAGGATCCCCGGGACGCTCTCATGGACCTCGTCATCGCCGACCGCGCCAACACGGCCTGCATCATCTTCATGATGGACGAGAACGACGTGAAGGCGGGCCTCGCGAGCCCCCTCGTCGCCTTCTGCACGGACTCGCCCGCCGGCGCGACCGACGGCATCTTCTCGGAGGAGAAGTCGCATCCCCGCGGCTGGGCGTCCTCGGCGCGCATCCTCGGCAAGTACGTGCGCGACGAGAAAGTCCTCCGACTCGAAGAGGCGGTCCGCAAGATGACGTCGTTCCCCGCCGAGTCCGCGGGCCTCCCGGGCCGCGGGCTTCTCAAGGTCGGCTTCGCCGGAGACGTCGTCGTGGTCGACATGGCCAAGGTCAAGGACCTCGCGACCTACGAAGAGCCGCGCGTGTACAGCAGCGGCTTCCCCTTCGTCGCCGTCAACGGCGTCCTCGTCGTGGACGGCGGAAAGATCACGGGCGCGGCGCCGGGCCAGGCGCTGCGCGGCCCGGGGTACCGAGCGCCATAGGCCTGTGAGCCTCGCGCCCGAATCGCGCATCGGACGATACGTCGTCGTGCGCCCGCTCGGGGCTGGCGGCATGGGAGAGGTCTGGCTCGCGCGAGACGAGACTCTCGGGCGAAACGCGGCACTCAAGGTCCTCCCCGCAGAGTTCGAAAAAGACCCGGAGCGGCTCGTCCGCTGGGAGCGGGAGGCGAGACTGCTCGCGTCTCTCAATCACCCGAATATCGCAACGGTCTATGGAATCGAGCCGGCCGGGGGCTCGCACGTGCTTGCCCTCGAGCTCGTCGAGGGTCAGACGCTCGCCGAGAGGATCGCCGAGGGAGCGATGCCGGTGCGCGAAGCGCTCCCGGTCTTCCGGCAGATCGCTGCGGCGCTCGAAGCGGCGCACGACGCGGGCATCGTTCACCGCGACCTGAAACCCTCGAACGTGATCGTCACCCCGGAAGGGCGCGTGAAGGTCCTCGACTTCGGCCTCGCGAAGCCCTTCGCAGGCCCTTCGCATTCCACCGGCGAGGAGTCGCCGACTCTGACCCAGCGCGGCACCGAGACGGGCGTCGTCCTCGGAACCGCTGCCTACATGAGCCCCGAGCAGGCGCGCGGCCGCGCCGTGGACCGCCGCACGGACGTCTGGGCGTTCGGCTGCACGCTCTTCGAGGCGCTCTCCGGCCGGACCTCGTTCGGAGGCGCGACGCCATCCGACACGCTCGCGCGCGTCCTCGAGCGCGAGCCGGACTGGGAGGCGCTGCCGGCCGGCACCCCGCCCCTCGTCCGCCAGCTCCTGCGACGGTGTCTCCGGAAGGACGCGGCCGAACGCCTCCGCGACATGGGCGACGCGCGTCTCCTGATCGAAGAAGCGATCGCGGAGTCGAGCGCCCCGCAGGGCCAACCGGCCCCGCCGCCGGTCGCCGCGAAGCGCTTCCCATCGCGCGCCGCGCTCTGGACCGTGGCCGGCGTCGCCCTCGGCCTCGCCGCTCCGTTTCTCTGGCGCACGCTCCTCCCCGGAAAAATCCGACCGGCCATCGGCACGCCGTCCGCCCCCGTGCCTCTCGTTTCCTTCGCGGTCGAGACTCCGCCGGGGATGGGCCTGACCACCTACAACAGCGCGTCCCTGGCCTTCTCGCGCGACGGCAAGCACCTGGCGATGGCGCTCCAGGGCCAGGAGAGCAGCGGCCTCTACATTCGTCGCCTCGAGGCTCTCGGAGCGACGAAGATCCCGGGAACCGATCGGGGCGCGCAGTCCCTTCTTCTACCCCGGCGACGACTGGGTCGGCTTCGAGGCCGGGGGCCGACTCCAGCGCGTCGCCGTGTCCGGCGGAGCGCCGCAGTCGCTGTGCGAGCTCCCGTATCCCGGCGGCGCGACGGCGACGGGGTCCGGTGCCGCAGTCGTGCTCGTACCGTCATGGACGGGTGGCCTTTTCGAGCTCGCCGGGCCGGGAGCGTTGCCCCGCCTCCTCGCCGCGCCGCGGAAGGACAAGGGCGAAGGCGCCTATCTCTGGCCGGCGGCGCTGCCCGACGGCCGAGGCGTCCTCTTCGGGATCTGGAAGGGGGGCCGGAGCCACGACGAGGATTCGATCGCGGTCCTCGCACGAGGCGAGCCGGAGCCCCGCATCGTGCTCGAAGGCGGCTACATGCCGCGCTACTCGCGAGGGAATCTCTTCTTCGTGCGCGGCGGCGAGATTCTCGCGGCTCCGTTCGACCTGGAGCGCCTCTCGTCGACGGGCCGGCCGGTTTCGGTCGCTTCCGGCGTGTTCGCGGACCCGGGGAGCGGCGCGGCGCAGTACGACGTGTCGCCCGAAGGAACGCTCGCCTACGTGCCCGGCGGCGTGCGGGCTCCGGCGCGCCGGGTCGTCTTCGTGGACCGCGGCGGCGCGACGCGGGTCGTCACGCAGACCACCGGTGCGTACATCGCGCCGCGTTTGTCGCCCGACGGGAAACGTCTCGCGCTGTGGACCGAGGAGTCGGAAACCCACGCCTCGACCTATGACCTCGCCCGCGGCACGTTCTCGCGCGTCGGCTCGAGCGCCGACGATCACTCGCCGATGTGGTCGCCGGACGGAAAAAGTCTCGCCTACGAGTCGGGCCGCGCAGGCATCCACCAGGTCTTCGTCCTCGACGAAGGCGGGACCGAACGCCGCGTGACCTCCGGCGACTACCACCACTACCTGGGGGATTGGTCGCCCGACGGCCGCTGGCTCGTGTACACCGAGTTTCATCCGGAGACCGGCTCGGACCTCTGGGCCGTGGATCCGTCGGGCACGCCACCGCCGCGTCCCGTCGTCCGCACCCGTTCCGCCGAGCGCGAGCCTGCCGTTTCCCGCGACGGCCGCTGGATCGCTTACTCGTCGGATGAATCCGGTCGATTCGAGATCTACGCACAGCCCTTCCCGGGGCCGGGCGAGAGAACGCAGATCTCCGCCGAGGGCGGCGAGGAGCCCGCCTGGTCCCGCGACGGCCGCGAGCTCTTCTACCGCGCCGGCAACCGGATGATGGCGGTTCCCGTACGGACGGATCCCACTCTCGAAGTCGGGCGCGCCGTCGTGCTCTTCACCGGGTCGTACCACGACAACCTGGCCCCGGCGCGCACCTACGACGTCGCCCCGGATGGGACCTTCGTGATGGTGACGGAGCCGGCGGGCGCGGAGCTTCCGCAGGAGATTCGCGTCGTGCTCGGACTGGCCGACGACCTCGCGCGGCGCGTTCCGGCCCCCTGAGCCCGTTTCCTCAGCGGGCGATCACGTCCCGCACGTCGTCGGCCCCGAATCCCGAGACGCTGCCTTCCCCAAACGGGGCGTCGAGACAACCCTCGAAACGCGCGAGCTGCTCCGGCGTCAGAACCGCCGCGAGCTGGGCCTTCAGTCCGTCCCGGCCCTCACCGACGGCCTGGAGGGCCGCCTGGACGTCCAGCGCCGCTGCGCCAACGGTGCAGGCGTCGGCCGGTTCGGCGTGGAGCGCGACGCGCAGGACCTCGCCGGACGCGGCGACGGCGGCCAGGCGAACGCGAAGATCGGGCCATGCGGCCTGGAGGATCGCCTGGACTTCGGTCCGCTGCTCCGCGGTCAGGTCGAGGACCAGCAGGCAGAGCGGGAAGCGTTGCTGGGAGAGCCGGCGGCGGTCTGGCGCTTGCTGCGCGAGGGACGACGCGGCGAGGCCGGCGATCAGGAGGGCGGCGGGAACCAATCGGAACAGACGCGTCTTCAAGAGAAACCCCTTTCCGGCCGCAAGCCTTCCGGGCCCGCGGTCCGAGCCAGTCAGACGAGGAATTCGAACCGAAGATTACGCCCAACCTGATTCCCACGAGCTCTATTCCGTCGGTGCTGCCCGGGGTGCGGATCTTGCAACCGCATGCCTTCGTCATGGAGGCGAAGAGCGCTCGGCAGGATTGCGGGCCGGATCCCGCGTGCGTCGCGCCCGATTCGATCGCACCGCAGGAGATTCGCGAACAGCCCGCCGTTCAGGAAGCCCTGAAAGAGGCGGCGCGCCCGGCCGAAGTCGAAAAGAAGCAGCCCCGCCTCCCGCAAGCCTGGGCTTTCGGTCTGGCCGCGGCCTTCCTCGGAGCCTCCTATCTCCTGCTCGACCTCGGCATGGTCGCTTCCGGCGCTTCGTGGAACCGCCTGGCAGCAGGCTCTTCTGGCCGGTCTGATCGTCTTTGGCCTGCTCACGCTCCACACGATCGCGAAGGCGCTCGTCCTTCCGAGACTGAAGAGCCGCGCCACGGCCTACAACGTTCGGCGGGTTCTCAATCTGCTGGTCTTCCTCGTCATCGTCTTCTCGACGATTTCGGTCTTCTTCGTGGGCTGGTACGGGGCCGCCGTCTCGCTGGGGCTGCTGTCGCTCCTCCTGGGCTTCGCGCTGCAGGCGCCGATCACGAGCTTTTTCGCGTGGATCTACATCCTCGCGCGTGCGCCCTACCGCGTCGGCGATCGGATCCGGATCGGCGACTCCACCGGCGACGTCATCGACGTCGGCTATCTCGACACGACGCTCTGGGAGGTCGGCGGCGAGTTCCTCTCGAGCGACCATCCGAGCGGCCGCATCATCCGATTTCCGAACTCGACCGTCTTCAACACCTCGGTCTTCAACTACTCCTGGCCGCTCTTCCCCTACATCTGGAACGAGATCACCGTCCAGGTGGCCTACCAGAGCGATCTGGAGCTCGTCGCGAAAGTCATGACCGCGACCGTCGAGGAGGAGATCGGATCCCGGATGGAAGAGCGCGTCCGGATCTACCGCGGGCTCCTTGCGGAAACGCCGGTGGATCATTTCGACGTTTCGGAGCGGCCGTCGGTGATCTTCCGCGTCAACCCGATCACGTGGGTCGACGCCACCGTGCGTTACCTGGTCGCCCCCCGGCAACGCCGGCCGGCGCAAGACGGTGCTGACGAAACGGATCATCGAACGGCTCAACGCCGCGCCGGACCGGGTCATGTTCCCTGCGGCGAACACGCGCTGAGTCGGCGACTTACTCGCCCAGGACCGCCAGGCGCGCTTCCGGCCGGTGGAGACCGAAGCCCCGGATCGCGTGCTTCTCGATGTGCTCCATGGCCTCTTCGACCGAATCGGTGATGAGGAGCAGATCCAGGTCGGTGTTGGAGATCGTTCCGGCGGCGACCATCTTGGCGAGGAGTCCCATGATCGGCCGGTAGTACTCGGTCGACATGAGCACGACCGGGAAGTTCTCGATCTTCTTCGTCTGGATGAGCGTCAGCGCCTCGAAGAGCTCGTCCATCGTCCCGAGCCCGCCCGGCATCACGACGAAGGCGTAGGAGTACTTGACGAGCATGACCTTGCGGACGAAGAAGTGCTCGAAGGTCACGGAGCGGTCGACCCAGGGATTCACCTTCTGTTCCTCGGGCAGGACGATGTTGAGGCCGACGGTGAAACCGCCGGCCTCCTTGGCTCCGCGCAGCGCGGCTTCCATGACGCCCGGGCCGCCGCCCGTCATGACCGTGAATCCGAGGCGCGCGAGTCCGGCTCCGACCTTCCGCGTCAGCTCGTAGTAGGGATTGCCTTCGACGAACCGCGCCGAGCCGAAGACCGTGACGCACGGCCCCACGAAGTGCAGCGTGCGGAAGCCCCGAATGAACTCCATCATGATCCCGAAGACCGAGACGAGCTCTTTCCAGCGCGACCGGGGGCCTTCGAGGAAGAGCCGTTCGGGAGGCGACGGGTCCGCTTCGACCGTGCGCGGTCCGCCGGGTTCCGGCTGTTCCTCCTCGGCCACGGACCGATCTTAACCGCCCGAAGCGTGCGGGAAGGTTTGTTCGCGGCGCGGACAGTCTCCTGAGCAAAGCGAAGGAGGAGGTCCGCGCCGCGGGAGCCGGAGCGCGGCGCGGAGACCAGGGCCGCGGTCGAGTCCGCATCCGGACGAGCCGCGGCCCGGTGCCGCAGGGCAGGTCTCCGCGTAAGCGAAGGCGACGGTCTACGAGGGCCGGCGGGCGGCGGTCAGCCGAGCGTCCGCGAGGTCGATGCGCGCGCGGATCGGTTCGAGCGTGTCGACGCCCGCCGTCTTGAGCTCCTCTTCGGCTTTGGCTTTTTCGCGCTCCGCGGCCGCCGCGTCGATCTCGGAGCCGGCCTCGGCCGAATCCACGAGGACCGAGACCTTGTCGAACGAGATCTCGGCGAAGCCCGTCGAGACCGCGAAGGCCTGGGAGCGGCCGCCGCGTTTGAACGACAGCACTCCCGGCTTGAGCAGGGTGATGAGCGGCGTGTGTCCCGGCAGGATCCCGAGGTAGCCCTCGGATCCGGGCAGCTCGACCTCGTCCGCCTCGGTTTCGACGGCCTTGCGCTCGGGAGTGATGACGAGAAGCTGAAGGGCCATTCGGTCGACCTACGCCACCTTCGCCAGCTGCGCCGCCTTCTCGCGGGCTTCTTCGATCGTGCCGACCATGTAGAACGCCTGCTCGGGCATGTCGTCGCACTTGCCGTCGACGATCTCGCGGAAGCCCTTGATCGTGTCGGCGATCTTGACGTACCGGCCCTCGAGGCCCGTGAACTGCTGGGCGACGAAGAAGGGCTGAGAGAGGAATCGCTGGATCTTGCGGGCGCGCGCGACCGTCTGCTTGTCCTCTTCGGAGAGCTCGTCGATCCCCAGGATCGCGATGATGTCCTGGAGGTCCTTGTACTTCTGGAGCACGGCCTGGACGTCGCGGGCGCACTTGTAGTGCTCCTCGCCGACGACGCGCGCGGAGAGGATCGTCGAGGTCGAGGCGAGAGGATCGACCGCGGGGTAGATGCCCATCTCCGAGACCGCGCGAGAGAGAACCGTCGTCGCGTCGAGGTGCGCGAAGGCCGCCGCCGGCGCCGGATCCGTCAGGTCGTCGGCCGGCACGTAGATCGCCTGGACCGATGTGATCGAGCCCTTCTTGGTCGAGGTGATCCGCTCCTGGAGCTCGCCCATCTCGGTCGCGAGGTTCGGCTGGTAGCCGACGGCCGAGGGCATGCGGCCCAGAAGCGCGGACACCTCGGAGCCTGCCTGCGTGAAGCGGAAGATGTTGTCGATGAAGAGCAGGACGTCCTTGCCCTCGGTGTCGCGGAAGTACTCGGCGACCGTCAGACCGGTGAGGCCGACGCGCAGGCGCGCGCCCGGGCGGCTCGGTCATCTGGCCGTAGATCAGCGCGGCCTTGGACTTCTCGGTGTCGCCCGGCGTGATGACGCCCGACTCCGTCATCTCGTGGTAGAGGTCGTTGCCCTCGCGGGTGCGCTCGCCCACGCCGGAGAAGACCGAGAAGCCGCCGTGGTGCATGGCGACGTTGTTGATGAGCTCCTGGATCATGACGGTCTTGCCGACGCCCGCGCCGCCGAAGAGGCCGGTCTTGCCGCCCTTCGTGTACGGCTCGAGCAGGTCGATGACCTTGATGCCGGTTTCGAACATCTCGACCGAGGTCGCCTGCTCGTCGTACGCCGGCGGCTCGCGGTGGATCGGCCAGCGCTCCTTGGCCTTCACCGGGCCCAGGCCGTCGATCGGGTCGCCGATGACGTTCAGGATGCGGCCGAGCGTCTCCCGGCCGACGGGCACCGAAATCGGCGCGCCGAGGTCCACGGCCTGTCATGCCGCGCACCATGCCGTCGGTCGGCTTCATCGAGACGCAGCGCGCGACGGACTCGCCGAGCTGCTGGGCGACTTCGGCGATGACGTCGATCTTCTCGCCCGTCGTCTTCCCGTCGTCCTGGATCTGGACGGCGTTGTAGATCGCGGGGAGCTTGCCTTCCGGGAACTCGATGTCGAGCACCGGCCCGATGATCGCGACGACTTTTCCGACGTTTTGCTCTGCCATGATTTCCCTCTTACTTCAGCGCGGTTTACTCCAGCGCCGCGGCGCCCGAAACGATCTCGATCAGTTCCTTCGTGATGCGCGCCTGGCGGGCGCGGTTGTAGGTCAGCGTGAGCTTGTCGATGATCTCGCCGGCGTTCTTCGAGGCCGAATCCATCGCCGTCATGCGCGCGCCCATCTCGGCCGCGGCGGACTCGGCGAGCGCGCGGTAGACCGTGAACTCCAGGTATCGCGGCAGGAGCCACGCCAGGATCGACGGCGCGTCGGGCTCGTAGAGATAGTCGACCGGCGGGGCGGCCTTCGTCGGCGGTCCTGGCGTCCTTCGAAGCGGCCTGCTCCGTCGACAGCGGCAGGAGCTTACCGACCTGCACGACCTGCGAGAGGATCGAGCGGAACTCGTTGACGACGATGTACACGGCGTCGACGCGCTCGGCCAGGAACTCCTCGGCGAGGAAGCTCGCGATCTCGCGGGCGTGCGCGTACTTGAGCTCGCCGAAGATGGCGGGATACGTCTTCTCGGTGAACGGGTACTTGCGGCGCTTCCAGTACTCGACGGCCTTCTTGCCGACCGGGAGCAGGCGCACCTCGGTCCACTCCGGGTGCGCGGCGATCAGGTGCGCCGTCGCGCGATTGACGTTCGTGTTGAAGGCGCCGCAGAGGCCGCGGTCTCCCGCGACGACCATGACGATGACCGTTCTTCCTCGGGCGCACGGCGAGCAGCGGATGCTTGAGCTCGCCCGCCTGCGCCGTGACGGGCGCGAGCACATCGCGAGAGGAGCTTCGCGTAGGGGCGGGCGCCGATGACGCGCTCCTGGGCCCGGCGGAGCTTCGCCGCCGCGACCATCTTCATGGCCTTGGTGATCTGCTGCGTGCTCTTGACCGAGCGCAGCCGGCGGCGGATGTCGATGAGAGAAGCCATCAGTTCGTCAGGCGGCCAGGCGGCTAGGCCGCGGCGCCCTTGGCGTTTTCCTTGACGAAACGGTCCTTGTATTCCTTGATGGCGGCCGAGAGCGCCTCCTCGGTGGCCTTCTCGAGCTTTCCGGTCGAGACGATCGCCGAGAGGATCTCCTTCTTCGAGGACTTCAGGTACTCGTGCAGCCCCTTCTCGAAGGCGCCGACGGACTCGACCGGCAGCGAGTCCATGAATCCCTTCGTGCCCGCGTAGATCGAGGCGACCTGCAGCTCGACGTCGATCGGATCGAACTGCGGCTGCTTCAGGAGCTCGACCATGCGCTGGCCTCGGGCGAGCTGGGCCTGCGACGCCTTGTCGAGGTCCGAGCCGAACTGGGCGAATGCCGCGAGGTTGCGGTACTGCGCGAGGTCCAGGCGCAGGGTGCCCGCGACCTGCTTCATGGCCTTGATCTGGGCGTTGCCGCCGACGCGAGAGACCGAGATGCCGACGTTCACGGCGGGACGCACGCCCGAATAGAAGAGGTCGCTCTCGAGGTAGATCTGGCCGTCGGTGATCGAGATGACGTTGGTCGGGATGTAGGCCGAGACGTCGCCGGCCTGCGTCTCGATGATGGGCAGCGACGTCAGCGACCCGCCGCCTTCTTTGTCCGAGAGCTTGGCCGCCCGCTCGAGCAGGCGGGAGTGCAGGTAGAACACGTCGCCCGGGTACGCCTCGCGGCCGGGCGGCCGGCGGAGCAGCAGCGAGATCTCCCGGTACGCCGCGGCGTGCTTGGAGAGGTCGTCGTAGATCGTCAGCGCGTGCTTCTTGTTGTAGAGGAACCACTCGCCCATCGCGCACCCGGCGTAGGGCGCGATGTAGAGCATCGGGGCAGGATCCGAAGCCGTGGCGGAGACGATGATCGTGTGGGCCATCGCGCCGTTCTCTTCGAGGGTCTTCGCAACCTGCGCGACCGTCGACTTCTTCTGGCCGATGACGACGTAGATGCAGACGACGCCCTTGCCCTTCTGGTTGATGATCGTGTCGAGGGCGATGGCGGTCTTGCCGGTCTGGCGGTCGCCGATGATGAGCTCGCGCTGGCCGCGGCCGATCGGAATCATCGCGTCGATCGCCTTCAGTCCCGTCTGGACCGGCTCCTTCACGCCCTGCCGGTCGATCACGCCCGGCGCGATGCGCTCGATCGGATAGAACTCGGTCGCTTTGATCGGTCCCTTGTCGTCGATGGGCCGGCCGAGGGCGTCCACGACGCGGCCGACGAGCGCCGGCCCGACGGGCACCTGGATGATGCGCCGGGTGCGCCGGACTTCCTGGCCTTCCTTGACGTGCTGCGACTCGCCCAGCAGCACGACGCCGACCTGGTCCTGCTCGAGGTTGAGCGCCAGGCCGAACAGGTCGTGGCCGAAGTCCACGAGCTCGCCCGCCATGACCTTGTCGAGGCCGTAGACGCGCGCGATGCCGTCGCCGACCGAGAGGACCGTGCCGACCTCGGCCACGTCGATCGCCTTCTCGTAGCCGGCGAGCTGCTGCTTGAGGATTGCCGTGATCTCGTCCGCTTTGATCTCCATCTCAGGCTCCCGTTCCTTTCGCTTGCTCCTGGAAACGGCGAATTCCGGCCGCGGCGGAGGCGTCGAAAACGCTCGAGCCCACGCGCGCCACGAAACCGCCCAGGATCTTCGGATCGACCGCGACTTTCAGACGGACCCGGCCGTTCAGCTTCGCGCCGAGAGCCTGCTCGATCGTCGCCCGTTCGGCGTCCCCGATCGGGGCGGCGACGGTGACGCTGCCCTCGAGCATCCCGCGCGAAGCGTCGAAGCGCTCGCGCACCCCCTGGAGGATGACGCCCGTGCCGAGGATGCGCCGGTGTCTCAAGAGCAGCTCGAGAAACCGCGCGCCGAACGCGTCGACGCCCGCGCGCGTCGCGAGCTCGGCGATGGCCTTCCGCTTGGCCTCCTCCGGGACCGCCGGCGCCGCGAGAAAGGCTCGCAGCGCGGGATCTTTCTCGATCGCGCGGGCGAGGTCTCCGGCGGACGCCAGAAACCCCTCGACGTCGTAGCCCTTCGGGGCGGTCTCCAGAAACGCCTTGGCGTACGGCGTGGCGAAGCTCATCGCGAGGCCTTCAGCTTCTCGACGCTCTCGGTCAGCAGCCGCTGGCGGTCGGCGTCGTTGATCTCGCGCGACAGAATCCCTTCGGCGCTCTGCGCCGTCAGGTCCGCGGCGGCGCGGTGCAGCTGCTCGCGCGCCGCGGCGACGCGCCGCTCGATCTCTTCCTTCGTTTCCTTGCCCACGCGAGCCACTTCCTGGTCGGCCCGCGCCGCGAGCTCGGCCCGAGCGGCCTGCCCTTCGACGACTCCCTGCTTCCGGATCTCTTCGATCTCGCGCTCGAGCTTCGCCGTGCGCTCGCGGATGTCGGCCGACAGCCGCTCGACGGACGCCTTCTGCTTCTCGGCTTCGCGGCGGCGTTCCTCGATCTCCTCCTGGCGCTTCCGGAACGCCGCGCTCATCGGCTTGGCCACGAAATAGATCAGCACGGCGAGAAACAGGACCAGGTTGACGATCTGCCAGACCGTCATCGGCACGCCGAGGAAGGAGCTCGCATGCTCCCCTTCCTCGGAGGAGAACAGGAGGGCGGTCGAGAGCGCGGTGGACGGAAGGAAGGACAGGCTCACGCAGCGAGCTTTCGGCCGAGGATCTTCTCCGCGAGCTCGCGCGCGAGGCCCCTGGCCTTCTCGGGAAGCTGGCGGGCGGATTCGGAGGCCTGCGCGTCGATCTCGCGGCTGCCGCGAGCGATCTCGTCCGAGGCCCGCGAGCGCGCCTCTCCGAGCTTCTCCTCGAGCAGCGCGGCGCCTTCGCCGCGAAGAGTCTCGCGCGTCTTCAGCGCCTCGCGGCGCGCGAGGATGAGCTTCTGTTCTCCCGCGGCCACGGCCTTCTCGAGCGCGGCGAGGCTCTCGGCGTAAGCCTTCTGCGCTTCGAGCTCTTCTCGTTCACGCTCCTCGAGGATCCCCGAGAGCGGAACGAAGAGGTATTTCTTCAGGATGACGTAGCTCACCCCGAAGGCAAGAAGCACATACAGACTCGTGACGTTGGGTAACTCGATCATGGAGATTTCCTGACGACGTAAGCGGAACCGCGGATGAATAACACAGGGGAGGTTGAGAGTCGAGAGACGAGGTTGTGGGCCCTGGGAAGTCCGTCGCCGGGTCTCGCTCTCATGACCTTCGGCCGACCGCCTGCGCCCTCCGTAAACGATTGTGAAAGCGCTACTTGCGCGTGCCCGGCATCTCCAGAAGCTTCGGGGCTCGTGTCACCGCTCATGTCGCAGGTTCCCTGAAAGTACGCGCCCTCTTCGATTCGCAACACCGGCGCGTGCAGATCCGCGGTCACGCGCGCGCGCGGATGGATCTCGATGCGCTCGCTCGCGTGCACGCTGCCCTTGAGCGTCCCGTTGATCGAGACCCGCTCGACCCGGATCTGAGCGTCGACTTCGGCCGTGTCCCCGAGGATGAGCTCGCTTCCGGACGGAATCGTGCCCTCGAACTTGCCGTCGATGCGAAAGGTCTCCTCGAACGACAGCTCGCCCTTGAAGCGGCTGCCCTTGTCGAGGAATCCGTTGAGCGTGGCGCCGTCGCCTCGAGGTTTCATGGGTGCTCCTGGTTCACTGCCACTGGTTCTTCATCAGATTTTCGAACAGACCGATCAGCTCTTCCTCGGATCCGTACGACAGCTCGATCCTTCCGCCGCGGCGCTTTCGGACGATGCGGACCTTCGTCTGGAGGCGGCGCGTGAGCTTCTCTTCGGCGTCGCGCGTGAACGGATCCCGACGCTTGTCGCGCACGACCTTGTCGCCCGCCGCCATCGTGGCGGCCCGCTTTTCCGTCTGCCGGACCGACAGCGCGCGCCGGACGATCTCCTCCGCGAGTCGTTCCTGGTCGTCGACGGACGCGAGGGCGAGGAGAGCCCTGGCGTGTCCGGCCGAGAGCTCTCCGGAGCGCACGCGATCCTTGACGAGTACTGATAACTTCAATAGTCTCAATGAGTTAGCTACCGTCGCCCGCTCCTTGCCGACCCGATCCGCAATCTGATCCTGGGTGAGCTGGAACTCCTCGCGGAGGCGTGCATAGGCTTCCGCGGCTTCGAGCGCGTTCAGATCTTCGCGCTGCAGGTTCTCGACGAGCGCGAGCTCGAGGAGCTCCCGATCGGACGTGTGCTCCCGGACCACGATCGGCACTCTTTCGAGGCCGGCCAGCTTCGCCGCACGCCAGCGGCGCTCCCCTGCGACGATCTCGAAGCCTTCGCCTCGGGCGACCACGACGATGGGCTGAACGATCCCCTGTTCCCGGATCGATTGAGCCAGATCGGCCAGGGCTCCCTCAGAGAAGTCGCGTCGGGGTTGGAACCTCGAGGCCCTCAGCTGCCCGATCTCGGCTTCCCGCTGCGTTCCACGTGGAACGTCATCCTTGCCGGGCAGCAGGGCCGACAGGCCGCGCCCGAGGGCCGGCTTCTTCCCGATCGTCATCGGCCCTCCCGGCGCTTCAGCAGTTCCCGCCCCAGCGCCAGGTAGGCCTCGGCGCCCTTCGACTTGATGTCGTACGAAAGGACCGGCTTGCCGAAGGACGGCGCTTCGCCGAGACGAATGTTCCGCGGTATCACGGTCTCGAAAACCTTGTCTCCGAAGTGCTGGCGAATGTCGTCGACGACCTGTCTGGCGAGGTTAGTCCGCTCATCGAACATCGTCAAGACAATGCCTTCCATGGCGAGGAGGGGGTTGAACGAGTTCCGGACCCGCTCGACGGTCTCGAGCAGCTCCGTGAGCCCCTCGAGGGCGAAGTACTCGGTCTGGATGGGCACGAGCACCGCGTCCGCGGCGGCGAGGGCGTTGACCGTCAGAAGGGACAAAGACGGGGGGCAATCGATGAGCACGAAGTCGTACGCCCCCCGGATCGGCCCGAGGGCGAATCGCAACCTGGCTTCCCGGTCGGGCTGCTCGACGAGCTCGATCTCGGCCCCGACCAGGTCCCGGCCGGAGGGCACGACCCAGAGGTTGGCGAAGTTCGACTCGCGGACGGTGTCGGCCATGCTGCCGGAGAGGAGGGCGCCGTAGACCGTGGACGCCTCTCGCTTCGAGAAGCCCAGGCCGGAGGTCGCATTGGCCTGAGGGTCCAGGTCGATGAGGAGGATTTTCTTGTCGAACGCCGCAAGCGCAGCCGCCAGGTTGATGGCAGTCGTCGTCTTTCCGACGCCGCCCTTCTGGTTGGCGATCGCGAGGATCCGGCTCATGTGGTCGGGGATTATCGTCGGTCGGACACCAAGTCCGAAGGACCAAAATGGCGACGTTCCACGTGGAACACTCATGCGGTCCGCCGGAACGCGACGATCCTGCGTTTTGCCGACTCCGGAATGGGAAGGTTCCGCTCGAGGCGGAACTTCGGGCCGAGAGCCGTCTCGATACTGGCCGAATCGGTCGTCCACGCCAGGACCAGTCCGGACGCGTCCAGGAAGGGCGTGCCGGCCAGCCACTCGGCGAAATGCCCGACGGCCCTCGTCGTGGCCACGTCGAAGGTCTGCCCGCCGACCTCCTCGATGCGCGCCTCGAGAACCCGGACGTTCTCGAGTCCCAATGTGCGCGCGACGTGTCGGAGAAAGGCGCAGCGTTTGGAGCGCGGCTCGACGAGCGAAACGTCGAGGTCGTCCCGCGCGATCGCGAGCGGTAAGCCCGGAAATCCGGCGCCGCTTCCGATGTCGACAACTCGTGCGCCATGAGCAATTAGCCTCGACCCCATGACGGATTCGAGCGTGTGGTGAGCCAGTTCCCGCGCTGAGAGACGCCCGGTCAGGTTGACCTTTCGGCGCCAGGAGTCGAGCTCCGCGAGATACGTGGCGAGACGGCCCAGAACGGAGTCGGGGAGGCTCGGATCGAATCGGGGGCGTTCGGCTTCGAGCAGTCGCCGGAAGGCCTCAGGCGGGGCGGGGGCCTCCGGCTCCGGCTCGGGCGACATGCGCCGAGATTATCGCGACGGCCGCTGGCGTCACTCCCGGGAAGCCGCGCGACGTCGCCGACGGTTCGGGGTCGCTTCCGCGTGCACTTTTCGACGACCTCGTGCGACAGACCCGGAATGCCCGCGTAGCGAAAGTCTTCGGGGATCGGACGCGCCTCGAACGGCTTGAGTCTCTCGAGCCGCTCCTTCTCGCGCCGGATGTAGCCCTCGTAGCGCACGCGGCTCTCGAGGTAGGTGCGCTCCTCGAGGGAAAGTCCCTCGAACGCTTCCGGCGCCACCGCGGCGACCCTGTGCGACGTTAAGTCTTTTCGTTGCAATAGTTTAAATGCTGTCACGGGAGTTTCGAGGTCGATGTCGAAGGCTTCGGCGAAGAGGTCGCGGTTCGCGGCCGAGGGGTTGAAGACACGCTCTCTGAGCGCCGCCTCGGCCCGGAGAATCCTGTTCTCGCCCTCCATGGCCGTCCGGTACTCCCCTTCGTCGATCAGTCCCAGGCGCCGTCCGTGCGGAAGCAGGCGGGGGAGCACGGTATCGACGCCGAGCAGCAACCGGTACTCGGCGCGCGAGGTGAAGAGGCGGTAGGGCTCCTCGACGCCTCGCGTCGTCAGATCGTCGACCATGACCGCGGCGTACGCCTCCGAACGATCCAGCACGAAGGGCGCCTCTCCACGCGCCGCGAGCGCCGCGTTGATTCCGGCAAGCAGACCCTGAGCGGCGGCCTCCTCGTATCCGGAGGTTCCGTTGATCTGACCGCCGAGAAAAAGCCCCGGCACCTCGAGCGCCGCGAGCGTCGGCGAGAGCTGCTCCGGAAAAACGACGTCGTACTCGACCGCGTAGCCGGGCCGCAGCATTCCCGCGCTCGAGAGTCCGGGGACCTCGTCGAGAATCGCGCGCTGCACGTCTTCGGGAAGCGAGGTCGAGAGCCCGTTGATGTAGATCTCCTCGGAATCCCAACCGTCGGGCTCGAGGAAGAGCGTGTGGGATTCCTTCTCCGCGAACTTCACGACCTTGTCTTCGACCGACGGGCAGTAGCGCGGGCCGGTGCCGTGGATCTGGCCCGAGTACATGGGGCTTTCGTGCAGGTGGGCGCGGATGAGCGCATGCACGCGCGGATTCGTCGCCGTCAGCCAGCAGCGCGCCTGGCCTGCCGCCGCGGGCAGCCGCTGCGTGCGGAACGAGAACGGGACCGGCGGATCGTCGCCGTCCTGCGGCGCGCACGCGGCGTAGTCGACCGAATCGCGATGCACGCGCGGAGGCGTTCCCGTCTTGAAGCGGCCGAGAGCGAGCCCGAGCGACGCCAGAGAGGCCGAGAGTCCGGCCGAGGCCATCTCGCCGACGCGCCCGCCCGGCGTCCGACGCGTTCCCGTGTGCATGAGGCCGTTGAGAAACGTTCCCGTCGTCACGACGACGGCGTCCGCGTCGATCGCTTCGCCGTTCGAGGTGACCGCTCCGGTCACGCGCCCGCCCGAGGTCCGGATGCTCTCCGCCATGCCCTCGAGGACGGTCAGGTTCTCCGTCTCCTCCATGCGCGAGCGAGCGAGCCGGGCATAGAGCGCGCGGTCGCACTGGGCGCGCGGCCCCCACACCGCGGGCCCGCGCGATCGGTTGAGGATCCGGAACTGGATGCCGGCGGCGTCGGCGAGGCCGCCCATGACCCCGCCCAGCGCGTCGATCTCCCGAACGAGCTGGCCCTTGGCGAGGCCTCCGATCGCAGGGTTGCAGGACATCCGCCCGATCGCGTCGAGCGCCCCGGTCAGAAGCGCCGTGCGACGGCCCATGCGGGCCGAAGCATGGGCCGCCTCGATGCCCGCGTGTCCTCCGCCGATGACCAGCACCTCGTATCGCACGCCCGGGATTGTCTCCCACGACTTCGCTCCGGCGCTACGATCTCGCGTTCACGCGCGGCGCGAGAAGTCTCCCGACCGAAGGGAGGGAGGAGGCGGGCGGTCGAGCGCCCTTGCGCGAGCCGCCCGCCGGTACGCGATTAGCGTAGATCCGGAGCGTCGCGCGTAGCGACGGTCTACTTTCCCAC
>CAWDSI010000012.1:0-128453 GCA_963804915.1 uncultured Acidobacteriota bacterium | reverse complement strand
GCAGAACGTCGAGAAGAGGCGCGCGAGGACGTCGTCCGAGGTCGTCTCGCCGACGAGGTCGGCGAGCGCGTCCAGCGCGGCGTGGCAGTGGGTGACGGCATACTCGGGCGAATCGTGGCGCGCGAGGGCCGCGATCGTCTGCGCCGCGCCGTCCCGCGCGCGCTCGACGAGGTCGCGCTGGCGCAGCGAGCCGAGAACCTCCGAAGTCTCCTCCGTTCGGATGTCTTCGCGCGATCACCGCGCCGAGAAGCGCCGAAAGCCTCGAGCCCGCGTCCGAAGAGAGGCCGCAGACGAGCGTCGCATCCCCGGGAAGGTCCTCCGCGCGGCCGCGATCGGCCTTGTTGGCCACCAGAATCCGCGGCTTTTCCGGGATCCCGGCGAGCGCCTGCGCATCCTCGCCGGAGAAACCTTCCGAGCCGTCGAAGACGTAGAGGATCGCGTCCGCCCTGGCCGCTTCTTCGCGCGCCCGGGCCACGCCGATCTTCTCGACGGGCTCCTCGCTCTCGCGCAGGCCCGCCGTGTCGACCAGCGTGACGGGGATGCCGCGCACGTCGACCAGGGCTTCGAGGGCGTCGCGCGTCGTGCCCGGAATCTCCGTCACGATGGCTCGCGCGGAGCCGACGAGGGCGTTGAACAGCGTCGACTTCCCCGCGTTCGGCCGGCCCAGGATCGCGACGCGGCAGCCGCCGGAGAGCAGCCGCCCGGTCCGGTAGGTCGCGGCGAGACGCGCGAGCTCGCGCTCGGCGGACTCGAGATGCGACGCGGTCTGCGGATCGATTTCGGTGCCGACGTCCTCCGAAAAATCCACGGCGGCCGAGAGCGCGGCGGCGGCGAAGAGGAGATCCTCGCGGACCGCATCGAGCCGGCGCGAGAGCCCGCCCTCGAGCCGGCGCGCCGAGAACCGTGCCGCGGCGGCGGTCTTCGAATCGATCAGGTCGCGCACGGCCTCGGCTCGCACGAGATCGATCTTGCCCGAGCGGAACGCGCGTTCGGTGAACTCCCCCGGCTTCGCCGGCCGCGCCCCGGCCGCGACGGCGGCCTCCAGGACGCGCTCGACGACCGCCGGGCTCCCGTGGACCGAGATCTCGGCGACGTCTTCGCCAGTGACCGACGCCGGCGCGGAGAAGAACGTCAGAAGCCCCGTATCGATCCCTTCGCCCGCCGCGTCCCGAAGAGCCGCGAGATAGGGCCGGCGCGGGCGAAGTCGACCGGCCGCCGGAAGGCTCGGGGCGAGGGACCGCAGAATGCGCTCCGCCTCGGGGCCGGACAGGCGCACGAGCGCGATGGCCGCGCGCCCCGCCGGCGTGGCGGGGGCGACGATGGTGTCGAGGAGAGCGTCGGAGGGGCGCACGCGGACGCGACCTCCTAGCGGCTCTTGAGGCGAACCTCCACGCGTTTCAGAAACCCGTCGCCTTCGGACTGGGTCTCGACTTCGGCGTCCTCCGCGAGCGCGAGATGCACGAGCCGCCGCTCCCACGGAGCCAGGGGCGGAAGCAGCGAGGGTCGCCGCGAGCGGCGGACCTCCTCGGCGGACTGGCGCGCGAGCTCTTCGAGCGCGTCCTTGCGGTGCGCCCGGAAGCCGTCCGCGTCGAGCCGCGGGTGGACCGGCTTGCCCAGCCGCTTGGCGGCGATGCGGCCCACGAGAACCTCGAGGCCCGTGAGGCCCTCGCCCTTGTTGGCGAGCAGAGGCTCCACGTCGTCGCCGATGAGCTCGAAGAGCAGCTCGTCGCCCTGCGCATCGCGCCGGCGGATCTCGACCAGCAGTCCGGCCGCCGAGAGCAGCTCCGTCAGCGTGGCCTCGACGAGCGCAATCGCCTCCGCGTCCGTCGCACCGGGCGTGGTGTCGCGTTCGCGGGGGGCCTCTGAAGCCGCGCCCCGATCCCGCGGCCCGCGCTCGCGCGTCGACGACGGCGACCGGGGACGGCGGGGCGGCGAAGGCTTCCGACGGCAGCTTCGTCTCCACCTCGCGCATCGGCTCCGGCAAACGATCTTCGGCCCTGGGCTCTCGAGCCTCGACCCGTCCGCCTCTCCCCTCGTCGACGTCGATCTCCACGACCCGGCCGCCCCAGAACGATTTCTCGTCCCGGATGACCGTGTACTTGAGCTCCGCGGCCGTCTTGCCGAGAGCCCGGGCCGCCCCTTCGACTGCTTCTTCGACCGTCTTTGCTTCGTACCTCATGCGCTCATCGACCTACGCGCGCGCCTGTTTCAGGGCCTTCGCCCCTTTGGCCGGCGGCGCCGGGTCGTCCTCCTTCACGATCTTGTTCATCACGAGCTGCTGCACGATCGTCAGCAGGTTGGAAAACAGCCAGTACAGGACGAGTCCCGACGGCATGTCCTTCAGAAAGAAGCCCCACAGGACCGGCATGAACATGAAGATCTTCTTCTGCGCCGGATCCATCGTCGACGGCGTCATCGCCTGCTGGGCATACATCGAAGCGATCATCAGGATCACGAGCACGTAGGTGTGGTCGATCGCGGAGAGATCCTTGATCCAGAACACGAACGGCGCGTGCCGCAGCTCGATCGTCTTCGACAGGACGTTGTAGAACGCCACGAGGACCGGCAGCTGCAGCAGCACCGGAAGGCACCCGCTCATCGGGTTGTAGCCCTCTTTCTGGTAGAGCTCCATCAGCTCGGCGTTCATCTTCGTGCGCTGGGCCGCGTCGGTCTTGGCCTTCTTGTACTTGTCCCGGATCGCGTTCATCTTCGGCGCGAGCTTCTGCATCTTCTTCATCGACGTGTAGCTCTTGGCCGTCAGCGGGAAGAGCAGCAGGCGGATGATGAACGTGACGACGAGGATCGCGACGCCCCAGTTGGGGACGACGGCATAGGACTTCTTCATCATCCACAGCAGCGGCCGCGCGAGGATCCCGTACCACCCGAAGTCGATCGTGCGCTCGAGGCCGAGACCGTAGCTGTCGAGCGTCGCGACCTCCTTGGGGCCGAAGTACGCCGACGCGGAAAAGGGCCCCTGTCCGGAAATGCCGGTCGCGAGCTCCTGGACGGGCTTGCCGTCGGCGTGCGGCACGGCGAAGGTGAAGAGCCGCGCCGTCGCGGGCGACGATGGGATCAGCGCCTCGAGGAAGTAGCTGTCCTCGATGCCCGCGAATGCTTTCGCCGGCAGCGTCCAGCTCTCCCCCGCCTTCGCCTTCTCGGGGCGGACGAGCTTCAATCCGTCGGCGGAGGCGACGACGGCCGAAGCGGGCATCACGTACCGCGATTTTTTCTCGTCATCCGGCGGATTGCGCAGACCCGGCCCGATCAGCAAGTCGTAGGCCGGTCCGGCGACGTTCACCTTGACGTCGAAGAGGTAGCCCGAGCCGACCTTGATCTCTTTCTCGATCGCGATCGTCGCGTCCGCGTACCGCAGGCGCAGGACCCGGTCGGATTCCTTCTCGACGACGAAGAGGGCGTTCGAAACGGCCTTCGTCGCCGCGGCGTCGCGGCCGAAGTCGAGCGAGAGCGGGCGGGGAAACTCGGGCGGCAAGACGCGCACGAGGTCGAGCGGCCGGTTCTTCTCGTCCTGGTACTTCGCCAGGACGAAGGACGTCAGCACTCCCCCGCGGTTGGAGAACGTGGCCGTGAAGAGCTCGTTGCCGATCGTCGCCGTCGCCTCGGCGGGCGCGCTCGCGGGCGGCGGGAGGGCCGCCGGGGCCGACAGCGCCGGCGCGGACGAAGCCTGGGCGAGCCGCGCTACCCGTGGCCGGCGTCGTCGCCGTTGTCGCGGCCGAGACGGGCGTGGGCGAGAGAGCGGCCGGAGGCTTGGGGGGCTTGGGAACGAGCCATTCCCAGGCGAGAAGCACCAGGAGCGAGAGCCCGGCGGCGACGAGGAGGCGTTTCTCCAAAGGTCGGTCTCGGCTCAGGGCACCGGATCCATCCCGCCGGGATGGAACGGGTGGCAGCGGAAGAGTCGCCGCAGGGCCAGCGCGCCGCCGTGCCCGAGGCCGTATCTCGCGATCGCCTCGCGGGCGTAGAGCGAGCAGGTCGGCTCGAAGCGGCAGGCGCGCGGCAGAAGCGGCGAAAGGAACTTTTTGTAGAAATCGAGGAGCGCGATCGCGATCCTCGACGGCCACTTCACCGGCGCGTCCGCCGCGAGATCGCTCGCGACACGGCCGATCGGTAGTCCTCGAGAAGCTCGGAGAACTCGGCGGCGGCGCACGAGGGCCGGGCGTTGACGACCAGTCGCGCCGCGCCGATCGAGAGCTGCGGGCGCGTGCGCCGGAAAATCTCGCGAAGCCGGCGCCGCACCCGGTTCCGCGTCACCGCGTTGCCGACCCGGCGCGAGACCGAGATCCCCAGGCGCGGCCGTGACGGGGCGCCCGTGGGCCGGTTGCCCGTGGGATCGTCGAGAAGGAAAACCTGGATGTGGCGTCCGGAAACGCGCACCCCGGTGGCGTAGCACTCTTCGAATTCCCTGCGTTTGCGGAGGCGGTCGTCTTTCGAGAAGGTCTCGGAGACGGCCGGGCCCGAGTTCACACCGTGAGTTTCTTGCGCCCCTTGCGCCGGCGAGCCGAAATCACGGCGCGCCCGGCCCGCGTCCGCATCCGGACGAGAAAGCCGTGCGTGCGCTTGCGTCGCCGATTGTTGGGCTGGTAGGTGCGCTTCATAAAGAGGGCGAATCCTAGGTGCAGGGGGGTGAGAAGTCAAGGATCGAGCAGCTTCGCTGCGGCCGGAAAACCTCCCGGAGTCCGGCTGAAAGCGGATAGCCGAGAGTCGACAGCTCGACATATACTCCCGGCCCCCGGCTTCCCACAGGCTTCCACAGCTGTGGAAAACTTGTGGAAATCCAGGCGCAAACGATGACCGAGATCTGGACTGCCATCCTCAGACAGATCGAGTCGAAGCTCGATGCGAAGGAGCTGAAGACCTGGTTCGGCCCGACGCGCCAGCTCGATCTCGTCTCCTCCTCCAACGGCCCGGTGCTCACGGTCCTGGTGCCGTCGCGTGTCTTCGCCGACTGGATCCAGTCGCGCCATGGCGAGTTGCTCGCTCGCGAGTCCGAAGCGGCGGGGTTCCCCGGGCTCGAGATCCGCTTCGAAGCCTCGGCGTCGGAGCCCGCCGGGGTCCCGACGCCAGTCACGGCGGGCGCCGGCCCTCCCGGCGGCGCCGAGCGCCGGGTGACGGGGAATCCGCGCTTCACCTTCGAAACTTTCGTCGTCGGCTCCTCCAACCAGTTCGCCCATGCCGCGGCGCGCGCCGTCGCCGAGACACCGTCCCGCTCTTACAACCCGCTCTTCCTGTACGGCGGCGTCGGACTCGGCAAGACGCATCTGATGCACGCGATCGCGGGAGAGGTCCTGCGGCGCAATCCCGGCGCCAACGTTCAATACCTCTCGGCCGAACGCTTCCTGAACGATCTGATCAATGCCCTCCGCTTCGAACGCATGCACGAGTTCAAGCGGCGCTACCGCGAGCTCGACGTGCTGCTCATGGACGACGTGCAGTTCATCGCCGGCAAAGACTCGACGCAGGAAGAGTTCTTCCACACGTTCAACGCGCTGCACGACGCGCAGAAGCAGATCGTCCTGACCTCCGACGCGCTGCCCAAGGAGATCCCGACGCTCGAGGAGCGGCTCCGCTCACGCTTCGAGTGGGGACTGATCGCCGACATCCAGCCGCCGGATCTCGAGATGAAGGTCGCGATCATCCGCAAGAAGGCGGCCGCCGAGAAGGTCGAAGTCCCCAACGACGTGGCCATGTTCATCGCGGGCACCGTCAAATCCAACATCCGCGAGCTCGAAGGGCGGCTGAACCGGGTCCTGGCCTTCTCGTCCCTGACCGGAAAGCCCCTCTCGGTGGAGCTCGCCCGGGAGACCCTGCGGGACATCGTGGGGACGGAGGAGCACAAGGCCGCCCCCTCCGAGATCCTGAAGACCGTGGCCTCCCACTACGGGCTCCGGGTGTCGGACATGAAGGCCAAGTCCAACGCCAAGCCGGTGGCCTTCCCCCGCCAGGTGGCCATGTACCTCTGCCGGAAGCTGACCGAGCTTTCCTATCCGGAGATCGGCCGCCTCTTCAACGACAAGCACCACTCGACGGTCATGCACTCCGTCGAAAAGATCGAGCGGATGATCGAGGACGACGCCGATTTCCGCAGGGTCATCGACGGTTTTCTGCAGGCCTATCGCTGACGCGGCCGGGGCCGCCCCGAGTTTTCCTCGCGAGCGTTTTCCGCACGCGTTCTCGCGCTCGCGAAACACCTCGCATCTGTGGAAGACGATGAGCCTCGTCCGCAGGATCGACCTCGATTTCGACCCCATTTTCATTGGGTTTTTTCGATGTTCGCGATTCTTCCGCGACCCTATTAATACGGTTAAATGTGATAGACTTTTTTCTCTTCTCGGAGGTGGGAAATCCCGATGGAATTGACGGTCAAAAGGGGTGACTTCTTGAATGAGCTCACGCTCATGCAGGGAGTCGTGGAGAGGAAGAACACGATTCCGATCCTCTCCAACATCCTGCTCCGGGCAGCCGACGGACATCTCTCGTTCACGTCCACCGATCTCGACCTGACTCTGCTCTCCCAGGCGGAGGCCAAGGTCACCCGGCCGGGCAGCGTGACGGTTCCGGCGAGGAAGCTCTTCGACCTCATCCGGAACCTTCCCGAAGCCGACGTGAACCTGAAGCTCCTCGACAACCACTACCTCGGGGTGACCTGTCAGAGGTCGAACTTCCGCCTGGTGGCCCAGCCGGCCGAGGATTTCCCGACTGTACCCAAGGTAGAGGCCAAAAAGGGGGTTACATTCCCCCTGGACCTATGGAAGAGATTGACCCGTAAGGTTTTATACGCCGTATCCGCCGAAGAGACACGGTTCCAGCTCATGGGGGCGCTCCTCAAGGACAAGGGCAAGGAGTTCGAGCTCGTCGCCACGGACGGCCATCGGCTCTCCCTGATCGACTTTCCGAAGGAAGACGCCAAGGCCACGGTGCCGAACGTCCTGATCCCGAAGAAAGCCCTGGCCGAGATCCTGAAGATGGACGGGGGATCCGATCCCCGGCTCGAGATCCGCCACTCCGAGAATCACCTGCTCTTCACCGTCGGGAGCCGGCAGCTCGTCGCGCGGCTTCTGGACGTGAATTTCCCGGACTACGAAAAGATCCTCTCGAAGACCAACGACCGCGTCGCGCTGGTGCCGACGTTAGCGACGAAGGACGCGATCCGCCGCGTCTCGCTGTTTTCCTCGGAGCGGTCGCGCGGCGTGAAGCTCTCGTTCGAGAAGGACCTGCTCACGGTGGCATCGGCGAGCCAGGAGCTCGGCGAGGGCCACGAGACGCTCGACGTCTCCTTCGACGGCGAGCCGCTGTCGATCGGGCTCAACGCGCAGTACCTCCTGGATTTTCTGGAGGAGGCGGAGACCGAAACGGTGCGGCTCGAGCTGAAGGACGAAAACACCCAGTGCCTGTGTCAGCCGGAGGGAGGCCTCGAGGGCGCCTCCCGGTATCTGTACGTCGTCATGCCGATGCGTCTCTGAACTCTCGAGGTGGGACTAGACCGCTTGCAGCTTTCCGAGATCTCGAACCAGGGCTTCCGCAACCTCTCCCCCGACCCCGTGTTTTTCGGCGCGGGTGTCACGCTGATCACGGGAGAGAACGCGCAGGGCAAAACGAACCTCATCGAGGCTGCGGCCCTCGTGTGCGGGCAGCGCTCCTTTCGCGGCGCGACGTCGGCGGCGATGGCTCGCGACGGCGAGGCTTTTTCGATCACCGGGACGCTCGAGGCATCGTCGGGACCGGAGCGGGTCACCGTGTCCTGGTCCCGCGCGGGGGGCCGCGAGTTCCGGCGCGGCGAGAAGACGGCCGGGTTCCGCGAGGTTTCGGGCCTGGCCCCCGCGGTGTTCCTCGCGCCCGAACATCGCGAGCTGCTCCTCGGCTCTCCGTCGGCGCGGCGGCGGTTCCTGGATCGACTCGTGCTCGGTCTGAAGCCCGCGGCCGGAGACGATCTCGGGCGATACGGCACGGCGCTTCGGGAGCGCAATGCGCTGCTCGCGCGGTCTCGCCGGGCAGGCGCCGTCGGACACGCGGCGGCTCCGGGCGAGCTCGAGGCGTGGACGGAGGAGCTCTCGGTCGCCGGAGCGGCGGTGCGCCGGCATCGGCGCGCGGCGCTGGGCCTCTGGTACGAAGAATTCGAGCTTCTGGCGCGCGATGCCGGCGAGGCTTATCGCGGCGTGCGCGCCGAGTATTCGGCGGCGGGGGACTCGGCGGAGGAGTTGCGGGCGGCCTGCCAGCGACTCCTGCCTCTCGAGCGGCGCCGCGGGTATTCGCTCGCGGGACCGCACCGGGATGATCTGCTCTGGACGCGGGACGGCCGTCCGCTGGCCTCCGAAGCCTCCTCGGGCGAAGTGGCGCGCACGGTCGCCCTCGTGAAGCTCGCGGAATGGAGCGCCGTGGCGAAATCGGCAGGCGAGCCGCCGCTGTTCGTGGCCGACGATTTCGACGCCGGCCTTTCCGAGAGCTGGGTCGAGGAGTTCTTCGACGCGCTGCCGGCCCATGCCCAGGTGTTGCTGACGACCACGGCGCCTCCGGCCCGTTTCGGGTTTGGGTCCGGATCGTCGAAACGCCCTGCGGCGGTCCTGGAAATACAGCGGGGAAGCGTGCTTCGGGCGGCGACACCGCACGGGCACTTTTCTTCCGCCGCGCTCGTGCGCGTACGAGCCGTGAACGGAGCCTCATGAGCACGGCCTACACCACCGATTCCATCAAGCTGCTGAAGGGCCTGGAGGCCGTCCGCAAGCGCCCCGGCATGTACATCGGGGACACCGACGATCTCTCGGGGCTGCACCACATGGTCTTCGAGCTCGTCGACAACTCGATCGACGAGGCCCAGGTGGGCTACGCGGACCACGTGGGGATCACGATCCACGCCGACAACTCCGTCACCGTCGAGGACAACGGGCGCGGCATCCCCGTCGGGATCCACAAAGAGCACAAGCGCGAGACGCTCGAGATCATCATGACGGACCTCCACTCGGGCGGGAAGTTCGACGACAACTCCTACAAGGTCTCGGGCGGCCTCCACGGCGTCGGCGTCTCGGTCGTGAACGCGCTCTCGAAGCGGCTCGACGTCGAGGTCCGCCGCGACGGCAAGGTCTGGCAGCAGTCCTACGAGCAGGGCAAGCCGACGGGGACGATCAAGAACGTCGGCACCTCCAAGAAGACCGGCACGAAGATCACGTTCTGGGCGGATCCGAAGATCTTCTCGGTGACCGAGTTTCATTTCGACAGCCTCTCGCAGAGGCTGCGCGAGCTCTCGTTCCTCAACCCGGGCGTGCGGATCGCGATCCTCGACGAGCGCACCGAGAAGAAGCACGACTTCGCGTACGAAGGCGGGATCAAGAGCTTCGTCGAGCACCTCAACAAGGCGAAGCAGGCGATCCACGACAAGGTCATCTTCTTCCAGGAGGTGAAGGGCGGGACGGGCGATCCCAAGCGCGACGCCGACAAGGAACGCGTCGAAGTCGCGCTGCAGTGGAACGAGGGCTACGCCGAAACGCTCTTCACCTTCACGAACACGATCAACAACCGCGACGGCGGCACCCACCTCGAGGGCTTCAAGACGGCGCTGACGCGCGCCGTCCAGAAGTACGCCGAGGCCAACGGGCTGACGAAGGGCCTGAAGGAAACGACGCTCTCCGGCGACGACTGCCGCGAGGGCCTCACCGCCGTCGTCTCGGTCAAGGTCAAGGATCCCAAGTTCTCCTCGCAGACGAAGGACAAGCTCGTCTCTTCCGAAGTGAAGACCTGGGTCCAGCAGGTCGTCTACGACAAGCTGGGCTCCTACCTCGAGGAGAACCCGCGCGTCGGCAAGCGGATCGTCGAGAAGATCGTCGAATCCGCCCGCGCCCGCGAAGCGGCCCGCAAGGCCCGCGAGCTCGTCCGCCGGAAGGGCGCTCTCGATTCGGGGGCCCTGCCCGGCAAGCTGGCCGACTGCCAGGAGAAGGATCCCGCGTTCTCCGAGCTCTTCATCGTCGAGGGCGACTCGGCCGGCGGCTCGGCCAAGATGGGCCGCGACCGCCGCTCCCAGGCGATCCTGCCGCTGCGCGGCAAGATCCTGAACGTCGAGAAGGCGAGGCTCGACAAGATGCTCGCCTCGGCCGAGATCCGGACCCTCATCACGGCGCTCGGAGCGGGGATCTCGACGGACTTCGACGCCGCGAAGGTCCGCTACCACAAGATCGTCATCATGACCGACGCCGACGTCGACGGCTCGCACATCCGGACGCTGCTGCTGACGTTCTTCTTCCGCCACATGGCCGCGCTCATCGACAAGGGCTTCCTCTACATCGCGCAGCCGCCGCTCTACAAGGTCACCGAGAACAAGAAAGAGACGTACCTCAAGGACGAGAAGGAGATGTCCAAGTTCCTTCTCGGCCGGCTCGGCGAGGACCGGACGCTCTCGTCGGAGATGTCCGGCACGACCGTTGCCGGAGCCAAGCTCGCGGCGCTGCTCGAGAAGATGGAGGAGTACCGGACGCACGTCGGCAAGCTGTCCCATCGCGGCATTCCCGAGGGCCTCCTCCGCGCGCTCCTCGACCGCGGCATGACGTCCAAGGGCGACTTCGGCGAGAAGAAAAAGGTCGACGACATCGCGAAGGCCGTCCGTGCCTTCGGCGTCGAAAAGGCCGAGGTCGTGGCCGACGAGGAGCACTCGGGCTGGGCGCTCGAGATCACGCGGAAGGTCAACGGCGTTCCCCGCTCCGCCCGGATCGACGCGGAGTTCGTCTCCTCCTTCGAGTTCAAGCGGATCAAGGAGACCGCCAAGGCCATCGGCGGCTTCCTCGACGGGCCCTACGTCGTCACGCGCAACGGCGAGACGGCCAAGCACGAGATTCTCTCCGCCGTCGTCGACGCGGTCTACGAGTCGGCCAAGAAGGGCCTCGTGATCAATCGGTACAAGGGCCTCGGCGAGATGAACCCCGAGCAGCTCTGGGACACGACGATGAATCCGGAGACGCGGCGCCTGCTGCAGGTCGCCGTGGAGGATGCCGTCGAGGCCAACGACGTGTTCTCGATCCTGATGGGCGACGCCGTCGAGCCGCGGCGCGAGTTCATCGAGCAGAACGCGCTGAACGTGAGGAACCTGGATATTTAGAAGAGCGCGTCATCCCGAGCGAAGCGAGGGATCCCGAGATTGAAAGTCCGGGATCCTTCGGGCCTGGGGCCCTCGGGATGACGGCGGATGTGAAATGACCAACCTCCTGACCCCCGAAGAGAAAGTTCCCGTCACGATCGAGGACGAGGTCCGCCGGTCGTACCTCGACTACGCCATGTCCGTCATCATCGGACGGGCGCTTCCCGACGTCCGCGACGGCCTCAAGCCCGTGCACCGCCGCAGCCTCTACGGCATGTGGGAGCAGGGCAACCTCCACAACAAGCCCTACCGCAAGTCGGCCCGCATCGTCGGAGACGTCCTCGGCAAGTACCACCCCCACGGCGAGAGCGCCGTCTACGACTCGGTCGTCCGCATGGCCCAGGAGTTCTCGCTGCGCTATCCGCTGGTGGACGGTCAGGGGAACTTCGGATCGGTCGACGGCGACAACGCCGCGGCCATGCGCTACACCGAGGTCCGGCTGGCGACGCTCGCGGCCGAGCTCCTCGGCGACGACATCGACAAGGAGACGGTGGACTGGACGCCCAACTACGACGGCTCGCTCGTCGAGCCGATGGTGTTGCCGGCGAAGTTCCCGAACCTCCTCGTGAACGGATCGACGGGCATCGCGGTCGGGATGGCCACCAACATCCCGCCGCACAACCTCTCCGAGGTCATCGACGCGACGATCGAGCTCATCAAGCATCCCGACGCCACGCTCGGCCAGCTCATGAGGAAACTGCCGGGCCCCGACTTCCCCACCGGCGCCTTCATCCACGGCGCCCAGGGAATCCGGGACGCCTACAAGACCGGCCGCGGCTCCGTGCAGGTGCGCGCCCGGGCGATGATCGAGAAGGCCGCCCGCGGCGACAAGGAATCGATCGTCGTCACGGAGATCCCCTACCAGGTCAACAAGGCCAAGCTCATCGAGCGGATCGCCGAGCTCGTCAACGACAAGAAGATCGACGGCGTCGCGGACCTGCGCGACGAGTCCAACCGCGAGGGCATGCGCATCGTCGTGGAGCTCAAGCGGGGCGAGAACGCCCAGGTCGTCCTCAACAAGCTCTACGCCCTGACCCCGATGCAGTCGTCCTTCGGGATCATCTTCCTCGCGATCGTCGAGAACCAGCCGCGCGTCCTGCCCCTCCACGACCTCCTCCGCCACTTCGTCGACCACCGCAAAGTGGTGGTCATCCGGCGGACGCAGTTCGACCTGAAGAAGGCGGAGGAGCGCGCGCACCTGTTGCGCGGCCTCGCGCTCGCGCTGGCGAACCTGGACCTCGTGATCAAGATCATCCGCTCGTCCAAGGACCCCCAGGAGGCGCGGACACGCCTCTCGGCCGAGGTCTCGATGACGCGCTCGGCCCTCGAGAAGTTCATCGGCAGCTCGCTCGGGGACGAGGGGGGCAAGGCCAGCCAGGTCCTGCGCCTCGACGAGATCCAGGCGCAGGCCATCCTGGACATGCGCCTCCACCGGCTGACGGGCCTCGAGCGGGACAAGATCGTCGCCGAGTTCAAGGAGGTCCTCGCGCTCATCGCGAAGCTGCGCGAGATCCTCGGCTCCGAGAAGCTCGTCCTCGAGATCATCGTCGACGAGCTCCAGCAGATCCGCAAGCAGTTCGGCGACGAGCGGCGGACGGAGATCGTGGCCGAGGCCACGGACATCGACATCGAGGACCTCATCGTCGAAGAGGACATGGTCATCACCGTGTCCCGCGGCGGCTACATCAAGCGCTCTCCCCTCTCGCTCTACCGCGCCCAGCGCCGCGGCGGGAAGGGCCGCATCGGCGCGACGACCAAGGAAGAGGATCTCGTCGAGCACCTCTTCGTCGCGTCGACCCACGCGTACGTCCTCGCATTCACCTCGCGCGGCCGGATGCACTGGATCAAGGTCTACGACATCCCGCAGCTCGGCCCCGCGACGCGCGGCAAGGCCATCGTCAACCTGCTCTCGCTCTCCCCGAACGAACGCATGGTGGCCATGGCGGCGACGAAGGACTTCCCCGAGGACCGTTTCGTCATCTTCGCCACCCGGAAAGGCGTCGTGAAGAAGACCGCGCTCTCGGCGTACTCGAACGTGCGCTCGGGCGGGATCATCGCGATCAACCTCGAGGAGGGCGACTCGCTGCTCTCGGTACGCATCTCCAGCGGCGACGACCAGATCTTCATCGGAACGCGGCAGGGCATGGGCATCCGCTTCTCCGAGAAGGACGTCCGGCCGATGGGCCGCGACACGACCGGAGTCATCGGCGTCTCGCTCAAGAAGAACAACGACGAAGTCGTCGAGATGGACATCGTCGACGAGAAAGCGCACCTGCTCTCGGTCACCGAGAACGGCTACGGCAAGCGCTCCGAGGTCACCGAGTACCGCTACCAGGGCCGCGGCGGCTCGGGCGTGATCAACGTCAAGGTCACCGAGAAGAACGGGCCGGTCGTGGGCATCAAGTCGGTCACCGACTCCGACCAGCTGCTCCTGATCACCGAGCGCGGCCAGCTCATCCGCATCAAGGTCAACGGCATCCGGGAAACCGGCCGCGCCGCGCAGGGCGTGCGCGTCATCCAGCTCGAGGAGGGCGACCGCCTGGTCGGCATCGCGAAGCTCGCCGAAAGCGACGACGCCGAGGACGAGCCGCAGGCGGTCCTTCCCGGGGCCGACAAGGCCGGCCCCGCGCCGGCCGGAGGCAAAGCCGGAAAGAAGGGCGAGATGGACTTGCTCGGCGACGACGAGGACGAGGAGTAGCGAAGCCCGGCTCTCCCCCGTCCTCGTCTCGTCCTCGTCGCGCCCGCCGTTCCGCTGCGCTTCCTGCTGTCCCGCCGCGGGCTCCTGCGTCCCCTGTCCCTGCATATAGAATCCCGCCCCCATGCGATTCTTTCTGGACAGCGGCAGCGCCGAAGAAGCCCGCCGCATCAAAGACCTCGGACTGCTCGACGGCGTGTGGCTGTCCCTCGAGGCCGCCGAAGAGGCGGGCTCGGAGTACCGCAAGGCGATTCGCGATCTCGCCTCCCTGACCGACGGCCCGGTCCTGGTGGAGCTTTCCGCCGGCGACACGAAGGGGATGTACAAGGAGGCGCGCGAGCTCGCGAAGCTCGGCAAGGACGTGATCGTGCGTGTGCCGCTCGCTCCCGAAGGCATGCGCGTGGCGCGGCTGCTGGCCCAGGATCAGGTCGCGATCTGCGCCGACGGCTGCTATTCCGCGGCGCAGGCCCTGATCGCCGCCAAGGCCAACCTGGCGTACGTGGCGCCCGCCGTGGGGCCGCTCGACGACGTCGGCACGATCGGCATGGACCTCGTCGAGCAGGTGATCCGGATTTACGACAATTTCGGCTACCAGACCCAGATCGTGGTCGCGGAAGCCAAGAACCCGATCCACGTCCTCGACGCCGCCGTGATGGGCGCGGACGTCGCGGTGCTGCCGGGCAGCGGTCATCGAGCAGCTGTTTCGCCACCCGCTATCGGCGCAGCAGTTCGGAAAGCCGAGGCCGTCGTGAAAATCTCGGCCGACCGGATTCTGTACCTCGCGCGGGTGGTCCTGAAGAGCCTGAAAGACAACCGCAACCTGGAGCAGAAGTCGGACGACGAGACCGTGCGCAGGGCGGTCGTGCGGGAGCTCACCGATACCTTCAAAGAGCTCGACGCGCTGGAGGAGAAGGTCCGCGCGGCACTCGCCAAGCGCCGGATCAGCGAGCAGGACCGCGAATTCCAGTTCTCGAGGTCGCTCGAGGAAGAGCTCCGCAAGCACGGCGCCTGAATATCTACAGTAGATTCTCACGCAACCTATAGCAGCTAAGGCATTTACTAGACTCTGACTGTAGTCCCTCTGGACTAGTCAACCCGCTCGGGATTGGCTATACAATTGGGTCGGTGGCAGCCCAATTGGATCTGAACCAGATCACCATCGACCGAACCGCGACCGTTTCGCTCGCGGAACAGGTCTACGACGCGATCGAGAGCCGGATCGCGGGGGGCATCCTCGGCGAGAACAGCCGCCTTCCGACGACGCGCGAGCTCGCCGCCGCGCTCGGAGTCAATCGCGGGACCGTTCAGACGGCCTATCGCCGACTTCAGGAGCGCGGTCTCGTCGAAGGCCGCGTGGGCAGCGGCACCGTCGTGCGGCGGCACTCCCCCGCCGTTTCCCAGTTTCGCCTGGCCGGCATGCTCTCGCGGCGCGCGAGCGAACTGCCCGAAGAGTCCGTCCGTTGTCCGTCGCCGAGCCGATCGTCGCCGATTTTTCGCGCCTGGCGCCCGACGAGCGTTTCTTTCCGCTCGAGGAATTCACGCGCACGCTCGCGGACTCCTGGAGCCGCCGTCGCGAGCTCTGGCAATACGCTCCGCCGCTCGGCGCCGAAGAGCTGCGCGTCGAAATCTCGCGCCGCCTCCAGGAGATCGGCCTGACGCGCTCGCCCGACGAGATCCTCGTCGTGAGCGGCGCGCAGCAGGGGCTGGATCTGCTCTTCCGCACGTTCACCGATCCGGCCGATCTCGTCGCGATGGAATCGCCCACGTATTCGGGCGCGCTCTCGCTCGCGCGGCTCTCGCAGCTGGCCCTGCTGCCGCTGACCATGGATCCGGGCGGGCCGGATCCGCTGCCGCTCTACGGCAAGCGCGTCAAGCTCTGCTACGTGATGCCCGAGAGGCAGAACCCCACGGGCATCACGACGGGACCGAGGCGTCGCGAAGCGCTCATGCAGGCCGCGCTCTCGGCGGGCGCGCTCGTGATCGAGGACGGCTACGAAGAGCCGGAGTCGGGCGAGCCGCCCCTCTGTTCGCGCGAGCCCTCGCGAACCGTGTGGCTGGGAACGCTCTCGAAGGATCTCGTGCCGGGATTCCGCCTCGGCTGGATCGCGGCGGATCGCGCGATCGTGGAGCGCGTGGCGCGCGTCAAGAAGGCCGCGGACTTCGCGACGCCCGTGCCGCTGCAGGCCGCCGTGGCCGCGTTTTTGAAAGCGAACGGAGACCGCAAGCTGCGGCAGGCGCGCTCCGAAGAAGTCTCCCTGCGCGCCTCCGCGGCGAAGCAGGCCCTGCGCGAGCATCTGCCGGAAGTGTCCTGGTGGGGCGGAGCGGGCGCCAACCCGCTCTTCTGGCTGCATCTTCCGGACGGCGTGTCGGGCCGGCGCGTGACCGAGGCCGCCGCGGCGCGGGGCGTCGGTGTGGCGGCGGGGGAGGACTTCGACCCGCGCGGAGAGGATCGCAGCAACGTGCGCCTGTCGGTCTCGCGCGTCGAGCGCAAGGACATCGAGCGGGGCATCGCGGCGCTCGCGCAGGCGGTTCGGGAAGTGCAAACGAGATCGCGGTCGCGTGCCGCGCTGGCCGCGCCGGTGGTGTGAACCCGTCAATGGTCGAATGGTCAATGGAGGATCCAGAAGTGACTACGCGAAGCGTTTCGTTTGAAGGTCGGGCTGGCGGAGATGCTGAAGGGCGGCGTCATCATGGACGTCGTCAACGCGGAGCAGGCGAAGATCGCCGAAGACGCCGGCGCGGCGGCCGTCATGGCGCTCGAGCGCGTGCCGGCGGACATCCGGCGCGACGGGGGAGTGGCGCGCATGTCGCCGGTCTCGAAGATCCGCGAGATCCAGGAATCGGTCTCGATCCCGGTGATGGCCAAGTGCCGCATCGGACACCTCGCGGAAGCGCGCGTGCTCGAAGCGTTGAAGGTCGACTTCATCGACGAGTCCGAGGTCCTCACGCCCGCCGACGAGGCGAACCACGTCTACAAGCACGATTTCACGGTCCCGTTCGTCTGCGGCTGCCGCAACCTCGGCGAAGCGCTCCGGCGAATCGGGGAAGGCGCCGCGATGATCCGCACGAAAGGGGAGGCGGGCACCGGTGACATCGTGCACGCCGTCCGGCACCTGCGCGAAGTGCACCGCGAGATCAAGATGCTCACCCAGCTCACGAAGGACGAGCTCATGGCCGCGGCCAAGAAGCTGCAGGCGCCCTATGAGCTCGTCGTCGAAGTCGCCGAGAAGGGCAAGCTTCCCGTGCCCAACTTCGCCGCCGGCGGCGTGGCCACGCCGGCCGATGCGGCGCTCTGCATGCAGCTCGGGGCCGAGGCGATCTTCGTGGGCTCGGGGATTTTCAAGTCCGACGATCCGCAGCGCCGGGCGCGTGCGATCGTGCAGGCGACGACGCACTGGCGGGACGCCCACGCCCTGCTCGCGGCCGAGGAGTCGCTCGGGTCGGGCATGAAGGGCATCGAAGCGGCGAGCCTTCCCGAAGAGGCGCAGCTCCAGACGCGCGGATGGTGATGGCGACATCCGAAGGCCGGACGCCGGAGGCCGGAGGCGGGAACGGCAGGGGAGTCGCCGTGCTCGCGCTCCAGGGCGATTTCGAGGCGCACCGCAAGGCGCTCGCCGAGATCGGAGTCGAGAGCTTCGAGGCGAAGCGGCCCTCGGACCTCGATCGCGCGGCCGGCCTGATCATTCCGGGAGGGGAGTCGACGACGCTCTGGAAGTTCTTCGAGGCCGAGCCCTGGGAAGACGCATTCCGTAACCTGGCGAAAAAAGGCCGGCCGATCCTCGGAACCTGCGCCGGAGCGATCGTGCTGGCGCGGGAAGTGACCAATCCGGAGCAGCGCGGCCTGGACCTCATCGACATCGCCGTGGCGCGCAACGCGTACGGCCGGCAGGTCGACTCCTTCCTGGGCGAGGTCGATGCGCCGGCGCTCGGAGGCGCGATGCCCGCCGTCTTCATCCGCGCTCCCCGCATCCGGAGGACGGGCCCCGGTGTCGAGATCCTCGCGACCCACCGCGGCGAGCCGGTGCTCGTGCGCCAGGGCAACGTGGCCGCGGCGACGTTCCATCCCGAGCTGACGTCGGACCGACGCCTCCATCGACTCCTCTTCGGCGCGGAAGCGGCGTCCGGACGATCTGAAGCCGAAGCCGAAGCCAACGCCGACGCCGAACGGGCGAGCGCCTGAAAGATCAGCCCATGAGTCTCGTCCGCATCGACACCCGCGACGAGGTCGCTCTCCTCACGATCGACCGCCCGAAGGCCAACGCCTTCTCGCCGGAGCTCGTCTCCGAGCTCTCGGCGGCGTTCGTCGAGGTCGAGACGGCTCGCGCGATCGTCCTCGGCTCGGCGCTCCCCGGGATCTTCTCGGCGGGGTGGGACCTGCCGCTCCTCGTCGACAGGGACCGGGCCGCGATGGAGGAATTCGTCGGCGCATACTGCGACCTCGTCCGGCAGATCTTCATCGCCGGACCTCCGGTCATCGCGGCGCTTCCCGGCCATGCCATCGCGGGAGGTCTCATCGTCGCCATGGCGGCGGACGAGCGGATCGCGGCGGAAGGAAAGGGCAAGTTCGGGCTCTCCGAAGTGATCCTCGGCGTCTCGGTGCCGCAGTGCCTGATGGAGCCGTTCCGGCACGTCCTGGGCGCGCGGCAGATGGAGCGGCTGGCGGTGACGGGGGAGAACCGGACCGTCGAGGAGGCCCTCGCGATCGGCCTGCTCGATCGCGTGGTGCCCGCGGCGGAGCTCGGCGAGCGGGCATTCGAGCGGGCGCGCGTGCTCGGCGGCCTCTCGAGCCCGGCCCACGCCGCGGTCAAGCGGCGCTCGCGGGCGGCGGCTCTGGCGCGCTTCGACCAGGCGCGCGATCACGACCCCTTCCTCGATTTCTGGTTCTCGGAGGACGCGCGCTTCCGGATCCGCGACATGGTGGCCAGGCTCTCGAGCCGGGCGTGATTCCGGTCGACGAGATCCTCGAGGCCCTCGATCTTTCGCGGGCCCAGCCCGGGTCCGGGTTTCTCGAAGCGCTGTTCGTGCGCTTCAACGATCGCGTGCCCTTCGAGAACGCCTCGAAGATCGTCCGCGACGCGGAGGTGGCCGAGGACCCTGCGAAGCCGCGCACGCCCGACGTGTTCTGGACCGATCATCTCGAGCGCGGGACCGGCGGAACCTGCTTCGCCCGCGTCGCGGCTTTCGACGCGCTTCTGACGGAGCTCGGTTTCCGGACGCGGCGAGTCGTCGGCCAGGTCCGCAACCCCGATGACCATGCGGCCCTCTTCGTCGAGACTCCGAGGGGAGAGACGATCGCCGACGTCGGCTTCCCGCTGCCCGTGCTCGTCCCCGCAGCGCCCGGGCTCGTCGAGTCGGCGCTCGCCGGACTTCGGATCGAGACGGCCCGAAGCGGCGAGGCCTTGCAGGTGAGCTTCGAAGGCGGCGTGCCCGAAGGCCCGCGGACGTTCACCATCGGCACGGCGACGACCTCGCCCGAGGACTATCGCGAGCTGTGGCGGCGCACATTCCGAAAGGGCGCTCCGTTTCTGCAGGAAGTGAACTTGCGGCGGGACCTCGGCCAGCGCGTGCTGGCCTTCGCGCGGGGCGAAGTCCGCGTCGACGATCGGCACTCGCGCCTCCGCGTTCCGATGCCCGCGCCGCGCGCGTCGGCGCTGTCCGTCCTCTTCGGCGTGGACGAAGCGCTGCTCGCCCGGGCGCTGGCGATCGCGGGCGATCCGGCGCCCGCGTCGCCGGAGACGGTGCTCACGTCGTATCTCGACACGAACGCCTCGCCGGCTGCGGCCTACGGCGCGATCGCGTCGCCGGAAGGGTACCGGCGGCTCTTACAGGGCGTCGCCGACATCGGCGATCTCGTTCCGACGTCCTCGGGATTCCGGCTGTCGCTGACGCCGGGCTCCGGCGCGGCCCCCGAGGCGCGCCTCGAGGACGAGGTGTCCCTCGATCCCGAGTCGCGCCGCGTCGCGGTGATCCGCCGGGCGGGAGCGTCGGAGCAGCGCTCGTCTTACCGCGCCCAGATGCGCGAGGGGCGGACCTATCTCATGCGCGAAACGATCCTTCCCGGGGCGCGCGAGGACCTCCTCCGCAACGACTCCCTCCGCGGCCGCCACGCCGCGAATCTCGCCGTGGACCTGCTGGCCTGGGGAAGGATGCTCTAAGACTGCTGCGAACGCCGTGACAACGTTCGCTGGCGGTGCCGAATGCGCCGCCAGGCTGATCTGGCGAAGGATGCTCCAAAAATTGCCGAGCGATTTTCGGAAGAAGTTGCGACCGAAACCCCGTTGACACCGTAGTAACACTCATGACCTTTGCCGGAGATTCCCCCGAGGCCCCCGTCTTGACGGAAGGCGCGGCCGCGGTTCCCGACGGGGTGGCCGAGGCCAAGGAGTTCACGGCGCCGGCGCGGCCCCGGAAGACGTTCGATCGCTCGCTGGTCGAGGGACCGATCGGTCCGGCGGTCTGGAAGCTCGCCTGGCCGACCATGCTGCAGAACGTGATCGCGGGCCTGCAGGGAATCATCGATCACGTGATGGTCGGCCACTTCGTGGGCTACACGGCGAATGCCGCCATCGGCGTGAGCTGGCAGATCGTCATCGTCGTCATCGTCTTCGCGAGCTCCGTCTTCAGCGGGATGGGCGTGCTCATCGCGCGCTTCGCCGGCGCGAACCAGCCCGAGAAGGTCAACCGGGTCTTCTACCAGGCGTTCCTGACGGCCGTGGGCCTGTCCGTGACGCTGGGCGCGGCCGGCTGGATCTTCGCCCCGAGCCTGCTCGATCTGGTCCATGCCGCGCCCGAAGTCCAGATCCAGGCGCTGCCGTTTCTGCGGGCGATGCTCGTCGGCATCGTCGGCATGATGGTCTTCTTCCTGCTGAGCGGGGCCATGCGGGCCGCCGGCGACGCGCGCACGCCTCTGCGCCTCGGCGTCATGATGACGGCGCTCACCATCGTCTTCAACGTGATCCTGATTCCGCGGCTGGGCACGCTCGGCGCGGCGCTCGGCACGATCGCGAGCAGCACGATCGTCTCCGCCTACGGCCTCTGGCGGCTGACCAAGCCGGACGCGGTGATCCACCTCGAGCCCGGCATGCGCAAGGCGCCGGATCTCGCCGTCATCCGCGAGCTCTTCCGCTTCGGGCTGCCCACGGGCTTCCAGGGCATCGTCATGAACGTCGCCGGCGTGTTCCTGCTGCGGTTCATCGGATCGCTTCCGCAGAGCGCCGCGGCCCAGGCGGCCTACGCGGTGGCCTATACCGAGCTCTTCTCGCTCATCACGTGGACCTCCGTCGGTCTGATGGGCGCCGCGGCCGCCATCGCGGGCCAGAACCTGGGCGCGGGCCGGCCCGACCGCGTCGTCGAGGGCGTGCGCGTCGCCTCGCGCATCGGGCTGGGTGCCGCGGCCGTCGTCGGACTCCTGTTCTTCGCCGTGCCGAACCTGCTCCTCGGCATCTTCGGCATGGACGATCCGACGGCGCGCGCCCTGGGACAGCAGCTCCTGCGGTATCTCTCGGTCTCGGGACTCTTCATCACCGTGGCGCTGAGCTTCACGGGCGCCCTCCAGGGCACCGGCGACACCAAGGGGCCGCTCTACATCTCGATCGTGTCCCAGGTCGTGATCCCCCTCGGAATCTGCGCCGCGCTCCAGGCGACGGGCAGGCTGACCGCGGGAGGCATCTGGACGGCCATCGTGCTGGGACACATCACCCGCTGCGCGCTGAGCGTCGGGCGCTTCCGTCTCCAGCGCTGGCGCGGAATCGCGGTCGCGATTCCTTCCTGATCGGCGGTCGAACGTCGAAGCGCCGAACCGTCAGCGCGACCTTCGCTTCGACCGACCGGTTTCAGAAGCGGAAGGATCTCTCCGACTCGAGCAGCCGCAGGCGCGGCTCGTCGAGTCGGGCCACCTCGCGGCGGATGCGGGAGAGCGACGGCGGTTTCATGTGGTACAGGAACACGGGGACGCGCGCCGGCGCCTTCGCGAGCTCCGCGGGGAGCTGCTGCGGCGTGAGATGACACGACGCCCGGGCGACAGCCGCCTGGGAGTCCGAGAACGACACTTCGAGGAAGATCGCTTTCAGGTCGCGCGCGCGGCGGGCGTGCTCCCACAGCCGATGCGTCGGCATCGTATCGCCCGAGAAGAGCACCGAGCGGCCGGGCTTGGAGACGAAGTAGCCGTAGGCCGGCACGATGTGATCGACGGGCAGGGGAGTGAAGCGCACGGCGCCCGCCGCGAAGGGCCGGCCGACGGCCACGGGCCGGAACACGATCGTCGGCCGCCGGCGCGAGGGCAGGCGCGAAAAATCGGGCCACGCGGCGTCGTTGAAGATGTGGCGGGAGAGCGTGCGCAGCACGGGCGCCGGAGCGATGATCTCGAGCGGCCGCTCCCGGCCGTAGACGTTCTCGACCAGAAAGGGCAGCGAGGCCACGTGGTCGAGGTGCGCGTGCGTGAGCACGACGCGGCGGAGACGGCGCTGCGCGGAGATGGGGAGAGCGTCGGTCAGCGCGCCCGCGTCCAGCGCGGTCTCGCCGTCGATGACGAACGTCGTCATCCGATAGCCGGGCGCGGACCCTCCGTAGGGTCCCAGTACCCGTATCGCGAGTGATCGGCCGGAAGGCACGTTGCGGGGATTGTAAGGGAGTGCGGGGAAGAGGCCGAAGCGGGAAGCGGGAACCGGGAGGCGGAGGCGGAAGCAGATCGACCGAGGCTCTGTCTCCGGCTTCCGGCCGCCGGCCTCCCGTCCCTAGAACTCCTGCCCGAGGTAGAAGAACAGCTTGAAGTTGGTCAGCTGTTTGTTGAAGTTCCACTGGCGCGCGACGTCGAAGTGCAGCGGCAGGCCGAGGAAGTTCGTCTGGAACCCGAATCCCCAGTCGGAGTATCCACCCTGCGAGCCGTTGCAACCGAGCGGAGCGCCGCCGAAGATCGGATCGCCGTTGCCGCAGAGCGTGTAGTCGTCCCAGAACTGCCAGGGCTGGTTCTTGAGCTTGGCGCCGCCGACGTCGATGAACACCTTTCCGCGGATCTCCCGGATGCCGAGGAACGGCGTCGCGAGCAGGTCGATGAGCGGGAAGCGGAACTCGACGTTCAAAAACCCGGCCGTGTTGCCCACGATGCCGTAGACCGGGAACGTGCGCAGCGTGTCGATGCCGCCGAAGGCCAGAACGTCCGGAAGGTTGCCATCGGCGCGGAACCCGTAGAGGCGGATCGCGAAGAGCGAGCGGCGCGTGACCTTGAAGTAGTGGCGCAGGTCCATCGTCGCGTCCCAGGTCAACGTGATGCCGTCCTGTCCGGGCAACTTCGTGCCGCTGATGTAGGGCGACCAGGAGAGACCGATCGAGAGCTTCCGGCCGGAGATCGGTCCGAACGACTCGTACTGCGTCGTGTCGCCGACGAGGCGCGTGCCGAGCGTCGCGTAGCCATTCGTCGTCGGAATACCGATGATCCCGCGGCCCTCATCGGTCTCGACCCAGACCGGATACCCGTTGAAATCCCGGTCGTTGTAGCCGACTTCCCCTTCCAGCCGGTAGTAGCGATTGAAGGGGTAGGCCGCGAAGACGTTGCCTCCGATGTACTGGTAGTTGCTCTGCGTGCCGACCGTGCCGTCGGGATTGAGGACGTAGTAGTAGTTGCGGTTGTAGTAGCCGACGGCGCCCTTCTGCAGGCGTGAGCCGATGTCCGTGTAGGACAGGCTGCCGTTCGTATAGCCGGACACCGTCCACAGGACGGCCTGCAGCCGGCGGTCGCCGAGGTTGTCGCCGAAGGTCAGGATCGTGTTGGAGAGGAACTGGCCGTCGGAGGCGACGCCGGCCAGGATCTGGGCGTTCTCGAGGTAGAGCTTGCGGCTCGGCCTCTCGATCTTTTCGGGGTCGACCGAGACCTCGATCGAGGGCTGGAACGGAGCGATCGTGGTCGGCCCGGCCGGCGAGGGCGCGGGGTTGAGCTCCGCGAGCTTCCGGTACGGCTTCTTCGCGTCGGTGACGTAGAGCATGAACCGGCGCTTGTAGTAGGCCGAGAAGACCAGCCGCTCGGAACCGTCGCGGGCGGTCAGGATCGCCGGCGAGAAGCAGCCGCCGACGACGTTCGTGAACATGTTCGTCTCGCCGTTGGCCAGATCGACGGAGTAGACGTTGTAGACGCCGCCGTTGCGGTCCGAGGAGAAGAAGAGGCGCTTGCCGTCGGGGGAGACGGCGGCGTCCTCGTCGTTCGAGTCGCCGTAGGTGACCTGTTCGCGCGAGCCTTCGACTCCCGGGCGGATCCGGAAGATCTTGGCCGAGGTGCCCTGGACGCCGGAGTAGTAGATCCACTCGCCGTCGGGCGAGAACGTCGGCGCGAAGTCGAACGAACGGTCCTGGGTGATGTTGACGATCGACTTGCTCTCGAAGTCGTAGGTGTAGATGTCGGCGTCGCCGCCCTTGACGGCGAGGAACGCGATCCGCTTGCCGTCCGGAGAGAAGGCCGGGTTGAGCTGCTGGTCGAGGCCCGGCATCGGGATCATCGTCTCGATCTTCCCGTCCAGGGCGTTGAGGAGCAGGAGCTCGCGGCCGCGCTCGCGCTTGACGAAGAACGCGAGCGAGTTGCCGTCGGGGGAGACGGCGAGGTCGACCCCTCCGACCGGGCCGGTCGTCAGCCACTGGGCGACGATGTACTCGTAGTCGGTCTTGAAGCCCTTGGTCAGGTTCCGGTAGAGCTTGCGGTCCCGGGGCGAGAAGACCACGACGTTCGCGTCCTGGCCGAGCGTCGAGATCGCGGCGCCGAAGTCTCCGGAGGGGAAGGGGCGAACCGAGACCTCGGCCGAGCCCTCCTGCGAGAGGCGGACCTGGTCGCCGAAGTCGATCGGCTCGCCGCGCTCGGTCAGCATCTTCAGGAAACGCTGGCGCAGGTAGCGGCGGAAGCGGATGTCGAAGTCCTCGGCGTTGACCCCGTACGTGCGCTGGAGGACGCGGTCGATGTTCGGCCCGAGCTGTCCGCGGTACTCGAAGACGAAGTCCCGCACGCCGTCCTTGCCCCACTCGGCCTCGATGAAGTCGAAGACGGCGTGGCCGAAGCGGTACGCGAAGAAGCCGTAGATGCCCTGCTCGGCGATCTCGGGGACCTGGTCGGCGAGGACGGCGTCGCGGAGGACCATCACGTCCTTGGAGTCCTCGTCGGAGGCGAAGTAGGAGGCCATGCCTTCCGTCAGCCACTGCGGCGCGCCCGAGGTGTACGCCCGGATGAAGCTGCCGCCGAAGAAAATCTCGAACTGGAAGACGTGCGTGAGCTCGTGGGCGATGAGCTTCTGGAGCTCCTCGTCGGGCATGTCGATCGGCAGGACCATCCGGTTGCGCGTCGGCAGGGCGAAGGCGCCCACGCCTTCGGGAATGAAGCCGGCGAGCGTGTTCGTCTGCTCGAATTCGGTGTGGGTCGCGTAATAGATGATGTTGATCGGCTTCGGAATCTGGAAGTTCAGGGACCGCGAGATGTCGTCGTAGGCGCTCTCGGCGTAGGACGCGACCTTCTGCAGGGAGATCTGCTCCCGGTCGTGGAAGTAGATGAGGAAGTGCGTCGAGCGGTACGTCTTCCACGTGAAGGTGTCGTAGGCGATCTTGTTCACGCCGAAGTACGTGTAGTACGGATCGACGAACTGGGCCGAGGCGGCGGCGGGGAGGAAGAGCCCTGCGGCGACGGCGACGGCAACCACAAGCACGGCGACGGCGGACGACTTCTTCATTTATGTCCTCGGGGGAATCAGTTGGTGAAGATGTAGCGTTCGGCCTCGCGGTCACGGGCCACGAACGTGTTCAGGATCTGGCTCTCCAGCGAAAAGAGGTTTTCGAAGAGTCCCTGAAGCTCGTCGGCGCGGCGACTTCCGGTCTGCCGGAAGTCCTTGAACTGGTCCTGGAGGAGCTTCTCGCCGGTGCGGCCGTCGAGGACCAGGAGCACGATGTCGAAGAGGAAGCCCGTCTGCTCGACGTAGACCTGGCGGTAGTACGTCCGGCCGTCGATCGGCGAGGTGTACTCCTCGGTCTTGTAGCCGGAACGGTCCTCGACCTTGAACTCGAGGCTTCCCGAGACCACGATCTCGGCGCCGGTCTGCGCGCCGACCGAGGCCCAGAACTCCTGCGCCTTGGCGAGCTCCACGAGGTTCTGCGTCGGCAGCTTCAGATCCGGCGGCGTCTGGATGAGCTCGAAACGCGTCCTCTTCTCGAGCTGCTTTTTCAGGAAGCGCTGGAACTCGGCCTGGAGATCGACGTTGGCGAGGCGCTTGTCGCGACCCTTCTCCGCGTCGGTCACGATGATCATCGGCGCGAGCGCGATCCGCTCGTTGCCGCGGAGGGGCAGCTTCGCTTTCAGCGGGAGCCGCAGCCGCACCTGGTCGACGCCGGCGAAGGCCGGCATCGGTCCGAGGAAGAGGAGCAGAGCCGCCGCGGCGGCCGCGAACTTACGGCGTCGCACTGGCGGCCTTTCCGGTGGTCTTCGTGTAGGAGGTGTAGAACTCGGCGAAGCGCGCGTAGTTGCGCCGGATGTACTCGTTGTTGGGCTCGAGCTCGAGCGCCTTCTTGTATTCGACGAGCGCGCGCGCGAAATCGCCGTTGGCTTCCATCGCGACGGCGAGGTTGTTGTGGGCGCGGGCGTTCGACGGTTCTTTCGCGATCGCCTGCTCGAAGCGGAAGGCCGCTTCCCGCCAGTGGCCTTCCTTCGCGACGTCGGTGCCGAAGGCGAGCTGCGTCGACGGGCGTTCCGTGTGGGAGTACGACGTGCACGCGCTCGCGACAAGAAGTAGGGTGAGGACCCACGAGCCGCTTTTCCTCAAGCTGTCACCCGCCTCCCGCGTCGGGGTGGCTATTATAGGTTTGGCGTCGACGAAGGATCGGAGAATTGTCGCCTCTGGCTCGATGAATGATTACTTAAATCCGTGAGCCCGCATTCCCTCGATCGTCGCGCCGCGTTGTCGTGGGCGCGCGGCAGCGTGACCCCGCAAAAACTCTGGCCCCTGATCCGCGCGCGCGGTGGCGTGGAAGGGCTTTTGTCCTCCGAAGAGGAGGACTTGTCCGCCTTTTTGGGCTCCCGGGACAGGGCGCGGGCGGTGCTCCGGGCCGGCGACGACGCCGAGGCCGAGCGTTGGGCCGCGCGGATCGAGCAGACGGGCATGCGCCTGGTGACGGCCTTCGACCCCGAGTATCCGGAAGTCCTGCGGGAGATCGCCGACCCCCCGTTCCTCTTGTTCGCGCTGGGCCGGCTCGAGCGGCTGGGCCTTCCGGTCGTCGCGATCGTGGGCTCGCGGGACGCCTCGCGCTACGGCCGGGACGTCGCCGGGAAGCTGGCGCAGGAGCTCTCGGCCGCGGGCGTGGCGGTGGCTTCCGGCTTCGCGCGCGGCGTGGACGCCGCGGCGCACGAGGCCGCGCTCGGGGGCCCCGGAGGAACGATCGCCGTCCTCGGATGCGGCATCGACGTGGAGTACCCGCGCGAGCACGGCCGGCTGAAAGAGCGCCTCGCTTCGGAACACCTTCTGCTCTCCGAGTACCCGCCGGGCACCGAGCCGCGGCCGCAGAACTTTCCGATCCGCAATCGCGTCATCGCCGGCATCTCGGCCGGCGTCGTCGTCGTCGAAGCCTCGCGCCGCTCGGGCTCCCTCATCACCGCCAGGCTCGCCGCCGACTTCGGCCGCGACGTGTTCGCCGTGCCGGGCTCGATCTTCTCGGAGACCTCCGCCGGCACGCACGCGCTCCTGAAGGACGGCGCGATCCTCTGCCGCGGCGCGGAGGACGTGCTCGCCGAGCTCTTCCCGTCGATCGGCATCCCGCAGCCCCAGCGGGTCGCCCCCGCAGTCCCGTTCTCCGAGCTTTCGCCGGAGGCGAGGCGTATGCTCGAAGCGCTATCCCGAGACGAGTCGCTTTCCGCGGAGGAGCTCGCGCAGGCACTCGAGCTGCCCGCCGCGACGATCCTCGCCGGGCTCTTCGAGCTGGAAGCGGCCGGGCTCGCGCTTTCGCAGGATGGGAGGTATGGAGTGCGGAGACATTGAGTGGAAGTTGAGGGTTGAGAGTCGAGTGTGGAGCGTGGCATTAACCCTTCACTCTCAACTCTTAACGCTCAACTTCTTTCCCTCTGGAATAGAGATTTGTTTCGGGACATGAACGACCCTCGGTTTGCTCTTTCTCCACCGTTGTGAGAGGTTCCCCGCCCCGTATGGCCAAGTCCATCGTCATCGTCGAGTCCCCCGCGAAGGCCAAGACCCTCGAGAAGTTCCTCGGCAAGGGCTTCAAGGTCATGGCCTCGTACGGCCACGTGCGGGATCTGCCGCGCAAGGGCCTGGGTGTCGATCGCGAGCACTCCTACGAGCCGACCTACGAAGTGCTCGCCGGAAAAGAGAAGACGATCAACGAGCTCAAGCGCGCGGCCAAGACCGCGGACGCGGTCTATCTCGCGGCCGACCCCGACCGCGAGGGCGAAGCCATCTCCTGGCACCTGCGCGAGACGCTGCAGCCCGGAGCCGGCAAGACGACGACGTTTCGTCGGGTGCGCTTCAACGAGATCACCAAGAAGGCCGTGCTCGCGGCCATGGAAAACGCGGGCGAGATCGACTCGAAGCGCGTCGACGCCCAGCAGGCCCGGCGCATCATCGACCGCCTCGTCGGATACGAGGTCTCGGACCTGCTCTGGAAGAAGGTCTGGCGGGGCCTCTCCGCCGGCCGGGTCCAGACCGTCGCCCTCCGCATCATCTGCGAGCGCGAGAGCGAGATCGAAGCGTTCGTCCCGGTCGAGTACTGGTCGGTCGACGCGAAGCTCGCGGGCAAGGTTCCGCCCGAGTTCACGGCGCGCCTCGCCTCCTTCGACGGCGAGAAGCTCAAGTTCGACGGAACAGATCCCGCGTCTTCCCGACGAGGACGTCGGCCAACGCGCGTCGTCGACGACGTCTCGAAGGCGGCCTGGACGGTCTCGTCGGTCGAGACCTCCGAGCGGCGCAAGAACCCGGCGCCGCCCTTCATCACCTCGCAGCTCCAGCAGGCGGCCGCGCCGAGGCTCGGTTTCGCGGTGCGGCGCACGATGCAGATCGCGCAGCGACTCTACGAAGGCCGCGAGATCCCCGGGCGCGGCACGGTCGGATTGATCACGTACATGCGCACCGACTCCACGCGCGTCTCCGACGACGCGCTGAAGGACGTCCGCGAGCACATCGGCGGACTCTACGGACCGGCGTCCCTGCCCGAGTCGGCGCGCTACTTCAAGAGCCGCCGCGACACGCAGGACGCGCACGAGGCGATCCGGCCGACGTACCTGGACCTGCCGCCCGACGAGGTCGCCAAGTACGTCGCGCCCGACGAGGCCAAGCTCTACCGGATCATCTGGGAGCGCTTCGTCGCCTCGCAGATGTCGCCGGCGGTCTACGACACGACGTCCGCCGAGATCACGGCCGGTCGGCGCGCTCTACCGCGCCTCGGGCTCCACGCTCAAGTTCGCCGGGTACCTCGCGGCGTACGGGGTCTCCGCGGACGAAGAGGACGAGGGCGCGGACAAGGATTCGCCGAAGCTGCCGCCGCTCACGCAGGGGGAGACGCTGACGCTCGTCGAGGTTCTGCCCGAGAGGAAGGCCACCCAGCCTCCGCCGCGTTTCAACGAGGCCTCGCTCGTGAAGTTCCTCGAGGAGAACGGCATCGGCAGGCCCTCGACCTACGCCGAGATCCTGCGGAAGATCGAGGAACGCCGCTACGTGCACCGCAAGGACCGGCGGTTCATCCCCACGGCCCTCGGACGGACCGTCATCGAGCTCCTGATCCCGTACTTCGACGACTTCTTCGAGACCGCGTACACGGCGCGCATGGAGGACACGCTCGACGACGTCGAGGAGGGCAAGCTCCCCTGGACGAAGGCCCTCTCCGACTTCGACAAGACGTTCACGCGCGACCGCAATCGGGCGCTCGAAGGCATGCACTCGGGCAAGGCCGGCATTCCGCTCGCGCAGGCGAGGAAGCTCAACCTCTCCGTCGTCCCCGCGATCGACGAGAAGTGCCCGAACTGCGGCAAGAAGCTGAAGCTCCGGATGGGCAAGAACGGCCTCTTCATCGCGTGCAGCGGATACCCGACCTGCACGTTCACGCAGGACATCCCCGACCCCGAGGAAGACGCCGTCGACATGTCGGAGATCGAGAAGACGACGTGCGACGAGTGCGGCGAGCCGATGAAAGTGCGGCAGAGCCGGACGGGATCCACTTTCCTGGGCTGCTCGGCGTACCCCAAGTGCCGCAACGTCGTGAACATCGCCGTCGCGGGAGGCAAGGCCGAGGCGCGCCCCGACGAGCCGACCGGCCAGATGTGTCCGCGCTGCGGCCACGGCCTCGTGCGCCGCCACGGCCGCTACGGCGCGTACGTCTCCTGCTCGAACTACCCGGCCTGCAAGTACAAGCCGCCCAAGCCCATCAAGGACACGGGAGTGAAGTGCCCCAAGGACGGCGGCGTCATCGCCGAGCGCCGCGGCCGCTTCCGGCCGTTCTATGGGTGCATCAACTATCCGAACTGCGATTTCTCGCTCTCGGTGCGGCCGATCCCCGAGAAGTGCCCGCAGTGCGGCAACGAGTACCTGCTCTTCCGCGAGCGCAAGTCCGGCAACGTCTTCGCGTGCGACAAAGCCGGCTGCGGGTTCGAGAAGCCGCCGGGGGAGCTGCCGCCGATCATCGAATACACCCCCGAAGCGCCGCCCGATCTGCCGGATCCCGTGGTCGTAGCGGCCGCGGCCAAGAAGGCCGCGAAGCCGTCCACCAGAGGCAAGCCCACGGCCGCAGGCAACGCCGGCCGCAAGGCCGGCGGTAACCCTCGGGCGCGGCGGGCCAAGGCGTAGAGAGCGCGTCAGCCGGAGCGCTCGTTCCGGCGTCACTCCGCCGAGCGCTGTCAACGGTCACCCGGAGCGCTGATTCACCATCACCCCGAACGCTCTTTCACCGTCACCCGGAGTGCTCTTTCACCATCACCCGAGCGCTGTTTCACCGTCATCCCGAGCGATAGCGAGGGATCCCGCGACCGGCAGGCTTACGAGCCGTGCGGCGAGTCGAGTCTGGGATCCCTCGTTGCTCTGCTCCTCGGAACGATCAGCGAGGAATCCAGTGACGGGATCCCTCGTCGCTGCGCTCCTCGGGATGACTACTTGGCGAACGCTGGCGCAATCGCCGCAACTACGCCGTCATCCCGAGCGATAGCGAGGGATCCCGCGACCGGCAGGCTTACGAGCCGTGCGGCGAATCGAGTCCGGGATCCCTCGTCGCTGCGCGACTCGGGATGGTCTCCGACGAACTCAGTGACGGGATCCCTCGTCGCTGCGCTCCTCGGGATGACTACTTGGCGATTGCTGGCGCAATCGCCGCGTAGTCAGTTCTCCCCTCCCGGGACGCCCGGAATGTTCAGGAACCGCCGGAACGGGTCCTTCCACGGGAACGCCTGCGCGTAGCGCCAGAGGCGGTCCGTCAGCGGAGGCTTGGCCGCGGGGTTCTTGAAGCATTCGGCGCAGCGGGGGAGCTGCGAGAAATCGTGCGTCCGGAAGCCTTCCTCGATCGTCGCGAGGAAGGGCGAGTTGGCGATCTCGGCGATCGACTTCTCACGCACGTTGCCGAGCTTCTGCGTGCCGTCGTAGTCGTAGCAGCAGTGCGTGACGTCGCCGTTGCAGAGGATGACGAACCACTGGTACGGCGTGCCCTGGAAGCAGCCGTAGTAGGCCTGGTGGAGCTCGGTGACCTCGGAGGTGTCCAGGCCCTCGCAGGTCTTCTGGATGATCGTGGCCTGGGGGTAGCGATCGAGGTGGAAGAACTCGCGGAACGACTTGACCGACTCGTCGTGCGTCTGCGTCGTGATCATCCGCTGGATCTCGACGACGATCTTCTTGCCCTTCGACATCTCGAGAAACCGACGGATGTTCTCGACGACGACGTCGAACTTGCCGCCCTTCCGCACGATCGGGTAGACCTCGGGCTTGAGCGTGTCGATGCAGATGCGGAGCTTCGACAGGGAGCTCGACAGGATGTCCTTCGCCCACTGCTCGGACAGCAGCGTCCCGTTCGTCGAGACGCAGACTCCGGGGAAGAGGTCGATCGCCTCGCAGAGCCTCTTGTAGAGGAAGGGCTCGCCCATCTCGTGGAGGTACTTCATCGGCAGGCCCAGCTCGCGCATCTGCCGTGCGACGTCCTCGACCATGTCGAAGGGCGCGTCCTCGAAGGGGCGCGTCAGGACGTCCATGGGGCACATGCCGCAGCGCAGGTTGCAGCGGGAGGTCAGCTCCAGCATGTACTTGAGCGAGCGGAGACGGAGGCCGTTCTTTCCCTTGCTCAAGAGGGCCGCCTCGCTTCGAGCCCCGCCATCGCGGCGACGACGGGCAAGGCGTTCTTCTTGTCGAAGAGGATCATCGTGCGCGCGTTGCACTCGTGCGTGCAGCGGCAGAGCCGGGCGTGCTTCGCGTCCACGAACGCCCGGGCCGCCTCGCTCTCGCGGATCTTCGACCAGTCGTAGCCGGCCGCGCGGACGTTGCCCAGAACGTCCGAGATGAGCTCGCAGCCATGCACGTTGCCGTCTTCGGTCAGGACGTACTCCCTTTCGCCGGCGAGGCAGAACCCCTCGAACGGCCCGCCTTTCGCCTGGCGGGCGATGTACTCGAAGCGCTGGCGGTTGACCTCCCGCCTCGCCCGGGTCCGCGCGCCCTTCCAGCCTCCCCGCGCCTCGTCCGGAGGATAGCGGAGGTCGATCTTCTTCGACAGCCGGAGGTAGAGATCGACGTCGAGATCGTCCTTGACGCCGGGATCGTACGCGTCGCCCCGGACGAAGCCGAGGGAGTGGTGGTTCGGCCGGTACCGGGCGTAGACGAACTCGAGGAAGTCCTCGATCTCGCCCTGGTTGTCGCGCATGAAGACGGTCGTGACGCCGGCCGTGAGGTTCGGCGTGCGGCGCGCCACCGCGAGCAGGGCCTCGAGCGTCGCGAGCGCCCGGTTGTAGAGGCCCGGCACGGCGCGCACGCGGTCGTGAAGCTCGCGAAAGCCGTCGATCGAGACGGTCACGCCCAGCGACAGGTCGGGTGAGATGCCGCAGATCTTCTCGGCCGCGAGAGCGACCTCTTCGGGCGAGAAGCCGTTGGTCGGGATCGAGGCGGAGAAGAACCGGCAGCGCTCGAAGTAGATCCGCATGAGCTCCGGCAGGTCGCGCCGCAGAAACGGCTCGCCTCCGGAGATCAGCAACAGGCGGATCGGCGGGAGCGTGGCCGCGAAGCGCTCCATCTCCTCGAGCGTCAGCTCGTTCTTGCCGGCGTTGATCGGGTAGAAGCAGTGGGCGCAGCGGGCGTTGCAGACGGACGTCACGAAGTGCGTCCACTGGGCGATCGCCTCCCCCGGAGCGATCCAGTCGCGAGCGAGGGCGAGGCCCTGGGCGAGCTTGCTCATGCGGCCCGCACCACCGCTCCGGAGCGAAGGTCCGCGCGGCGCGCGCTGTGGAACCCCTGGATCCGGGCGACTTCGCCCGTGAAGAGCCAGGGAAAGAGCGTCAGCGCCTTGCCCACGTGTCCGGCGCGCAGCATCCGGGCGACCGTGATCCAGAGATGCGGAAAGAGGTACAGCAGCGCCGGGAAGCGGACCAGCGCCTTGCCGGGCCGGTCGTGGTCGCGGCGGGTTTCGTAGATCGTGCGGCCGCAGGCGACCTGCTTCTCCCAGAAGGCGCGCGGGTCGAGCCGCTCGTGACGGTGGACCACGGCGATCTCGGGGTCGTACCAGAGCCGGCCGCCGCGCGCGGTCACGGCCAGCGCGAAGACCGTGTCCTCGCCGGTGTTGGTCTCGGGGAAACGGACCGGCCCGATGGCCTCGCGGCGGTAGACGATCGCCATCGTCGGGATGTTGGCCTTCGCGCCCGGTCGGCCCGCGGCGATCCACTCCGAGTGATTCAGGTAGTAGTCGAGCTCTCCGTAGCGGCCCGGCCGCCCGTTGACGATGCGGCCTCCGACGCCCGCGATCGAAGGATCCCTCTCGAACGCGATGCGCGCCCGGGCGAGCCAGTCTTTCGGCGCGACGGCGTCGGCGTCGAGGAAGCCGACGAGCTCGCCGCGGGTCGCTTCCATGCCGACGTTCCGGGCGCCGCCGGCGTTGCGGCGCGTGGCGTTGCGGATCACGCGGGCGCCGGCCTCGCGCGCCGCGTCGGCCGAGAGGTCGGTCGAGGCGTCGTCCACGACGACGATCTCCGCGGGCGGCTCCGATTGCGAAAACGCCGACGCGACCGCGTCCCGCACGGTGTTGGCGGCGTTCCGGCAGGGGATGACCACGCTGGCGCGCATGAATCGATCAGTTTATCTCTCGGATCGGGAGCCCGGCGGCGCCGCCCGCAGCAGGATGCGGTAACGGAAGAGGCGGCCCGAGGCCCGGCACCCGCCACAGAAGCTTCTCGATCCAGTGCACGACGGGGAAGGGCGCCGGGGAGTAGCTCATCTCGAGGAGCCGCCAGCCCTCGGCCTCGAGCAGGCGGCGGATCTCGCGAGGGCGGCGCACGGCGATGTGCTCGGGGAACTGCTTGAGGATGAAGTCGTGGGCCTTGAGGCGCTCCACGTAGTGCTCGCGGTTGGGCGTGTACGCGGCCAGGACGCCGCCCGGCTTGAGGACCCGCGCCAGGGCCCGGAGCATCTGCCGGACGGTGGCGTCGTCGACGTGCTCGAGGAGATCGAAGGCTCCGGCCACGTCGATCGAAGCGTCGGGCACGCCGTCGAGGGAGGCCACGTCCGACTGGAGGAAGCGGACGTTGGCGAGGCCCCGGCGCTTCCGCTCGGCTTCGGCGATCTCGAGGGCCTTCGGCGAGGCGTCGACGCCGATGGCCTCGCGCACGCGCGGCGCGAGCAGGAAGCAGACGTCGCCGCGGGCCGAGCCGAGGTCGAGAACGCTTTCCGACGTAGGGGAAGAGCGGCCCCCTAACGCGAGCTTCAGGATGTCCCGATCGCGCTCGCGCCACTTCCGCGGCGTCGCCGCGAACGGCGTGACGCGATGCAGCCCGTCGTAGTACTCGTCGGGGTAGAGCTCCGCCTCGAAGGTCACGGGGTCATCTTAGGTTGTCGGGCTGTCGGACGTCGCCCGCGGGCCCTAGAATCCCCCCGGTGAAAGCCCCCTGGGAGAAGTTCTCTCTTCCGGCTCCGAACGGCGCCGCGTACGCGACGGGCCGCTCGACCGAGTTCGTGCGGACGATGCGCGAGATCTTCGGACCTCTGGTCGAGCGCGTGACGAAGCTGCCCGCGGGGCGGCACGCCTGGCTGATGGTGGAGGTCCCCTCCGAGGGCTCGCTGTCCTCCTTCTTCTCGGACCTCGAAGAGCGCCTCGAGCCGGCGGGCTCGCTCTGGGTCGTCTTCCCGAAGAAGCCCTTCGTCGCCGAGCTCGAGTTTCCGTACATGTGGCTCGACGTCCAGAAAGCCGGCCTCGCGGCGGGACTCGTCGACAACAAGATCGCCGCATTTTCGCCGCGGCTGACCTCGATCCGCTTCGTCATCCCCGTGGCGCGGCGCAAGGCCAGAGAGAAAGTCCGCTCGAGCCGCTGAGGATGGACGCGGAGCGCGCTGACCGCCGAAGGCGCCGGAGACGCCTCGCCGCCGCGGTGACGCTCGCGCTTGCGGTCGCCGCGGGATCGCTCGCCTGCACGGACCGCTCTCGCAGCGTGGTCCGTCTCCCGGTGCCCGAGACCGAGTGGGTCGGCGTCGCTTCGGAGACCCGGCCCGGTGTCTGGCTCTCGCCGGGGGATTCCGTACGGTGGTCTCTGCCGGCCGGCCCGGCGCGCCGCCTCGCGGGCGGCTACGCGAGCCTTCTCGCCGGCGATCCGCCGGGACGGCTTCAGATCCGGATCGCCGGCGCGGAGCGCGCCCCGCGGCCGAACGTCCTGGAGCTCTCCGCCGACCCGGCGCGCTGGCACGAGTTCTCGGTGGAGCTGCCGAAGACCGGCGCGCCGGTCGAGCTCGAGCTCGCATACGAGAACGGCGACGCCGGCCCGACGACGCGCTCGATCTTTCTTTCGGAGCCCTCGCTCGAAGTTCCGGCGCGGGGCCCGCCGCGCACCATCGTCCTGTTTCTGATCGATACGCTGCGGGCCGATCACGTGGGGGCCTACGGCTACCGGCTCCCGACCACGCCGCGCCTCGACGGCTACTTTCGAGAAGGTCTGCGGGCGGAAAAATGCGTGGCCGCGGCGAACTGGACTCTGCCCTCGCATGCTTCGCTCTTCGCTTCGGTCCCCGTCGCCCGGCACGACGCCGGCCGCTACGGCAACGTGCTGGCGGAGAGCTTCGACACGCTCGCCGAGCGCATGGCGGCGGCCGGTTACCGGACGATCGCGGTGACGGGAGGCGGGCTCGTCGATCCCGCGTTCGGCATGGCGCAGGGATTCGACCGTTATTTCACCGCGCGCGAGACGGCGGCCGAGGCCGTTCGGCGGTCGCTCGACCTGCTGCGGGAACATCGCGACGAGCCCGTGTTCCTCTTTCTTCACACGTTCCAGGTGCACGACTACGCCCCCGACGAAGCCTCGGCCCGCGCGCTCTTCGGCGACGTCGCCGCGCTCGGCCCGGACTGGCGGGCGGAGTTCTCGGAGGTGACCCGCGCGCGCGGCGCCGATCCGGGGCTCGCCGACTCGCTCCGCCATCGCTACGACGCGGCGCTTCGAAGCGTGGACGGTGCGTTCGGCGAGCTTCTCGACGGTCTGCAGCGGGAGGAACGCCTCTCGCAGACCGCGATCCTGCTGACCTCCGATCACGGCGAAGCCCTCTGCGACCGCCGGATCGACGGCCAGTGCCTCGAGTGGGGCCACGCGAGCCCGTATCTCTTCGAGGAGGAGATCCTCGTTCCGCTCGAGGCCCGGGTTCCGTGGGCGCCCGGCGCGCGCGGCGTTCGGCGCGGCAACGCGTCCCATCTCGACGTCGCTCCGACGCTTCTCGACGCGGCCGGCGTGCCGGCGCCCGCGAGCTTCGAAGGGCGCTCGCTTCTCTCAGAGTCGCCGCCGGCGGGCCGCGCTCTGGTCACCGAAGCCCCGCCGCTCGAGGCGCTCGCCGTCCGCGTCGACGATCACAAGCTCATCCGGCGGACCGGCTCGCCGCAGAGCTCGTGGTTCGACGGCGGCGCGTTTCTGGTCCTCTCGGTCCAGGAGTCCTTCGACCTCGCGCGCGACCCGTGGGAGCGGCAGCCTCTGCCCTCGGCGTCCGATTGGGGAACGCACCTCCTCGCGGAGGTGGACCGGTATCTCGCTTCCGGCTTTCCGGACTCGCTCGTGGTGCGCCTGCCCGCCGCTCCATCCGAGGCCGGCCGCCCGATCGTCGTCACAGCGCGAGGACGCGCGGCGGCGCCGGCGCTCCGGGTCTTCGGGCTCGCCTCGACCGGCGCGTTCTCGCAGCGCGGCGCACGGACCGAAGCGCGCTTCGCACGGCCGCGGGCGCCCGTCTGGCTGGCCTTCGAAACCGACGGCTCGCGCGCGCTGGATCTGGACGTGCAGGGCGCCGGTCCCGTGGCGTCGACGATGGGTTGGAGCGTCGGCAAGGGTTCCTACAGCTGGAGCGGCCTCGGGTGGACGGGGCGCGCTCGTCTGCCTCCGGGAGTCGCGGTATTCACCACGCCGCCGTCCGCCGCGCGTTCGGGCGGCATGCTCCCTCTGCCGGGCGAGGTGGTCGCGCGGCTGCTTTCGCTCGGGTATCTGCCCTTCGCGTCCTCGCCGGCGGCACTCCCGGCCACGGCGGCGACGGCGGGCGAAGCTCCGGACGCGAGTCTCGCTCCGGGAGAGATCCGGATCGGCCGTGCGGACTGACGCCTGGCGCGCGGCCGCCGCCGCCGGACTGCTTCTACTCGCCGCCGGGTGCCGGGAGCAGGCGACTCCGGCGATTCCCGCCGGCCACCTCGCGCGCGTCGATGCCCGAGCCCGTTCCCTTCGCGCCCTGGTTCCCGACCGGTGCCGGGCCGGCGTGCTCTTTCAGCCGCTCCCGAAGGGAGAGGCCGGGCTCCTCGTTCTCGGCACGGGCTTGAAGCGAAGCGACACGGTGCTCTGGAACGGGCACCCGCTGAAGACGACGTTCGGCCACAGCCGGCTGCTCACCGCCGCCGTGCCGCCGGAACTCTTCGCGTCGCCCGGCCCGGTCGAGGTCACCGTCGAGGACACGCTGGATCGCTCGAGCACGAAGCTGAGCACGCGCTTCGAGATCCTCCCCTGAGACCCTAGAATCGAGACGCCATGTCTCGCCGTCCTCTGGCTGCGCCGGTGCTGGCCGCTCTCCTGCTCAGCCGCTGCGCGTCGCAGGCGCCGCTCACACTGCCCGCCGTCGGACCGGTCGGCGCCGCGAGAGTCCTGCCCGCGGCCGGCGAGAATGCGGCGATGACGGGGACACTCGTCGTCTATTCCGAGTCGCTTCCGGTTTCCAAGCATCGCAGCTCGCCGTCCTATCCGCACACGGGCTACGTCATTCGCCGCGCCTCCGGCGAGCTCGTGGCGCAGGTCGACAACCACACGTCTTCCGCCGAGTCCGAGCCGGAAGAAGTGCCGTTGAAAGCGGGGCTCTACGAGGTGCGGGCTCGCTGCGTGAACCACGGGACGGTCGTCGTCCCCGTCGTCATCGCGCCGGGCAAACGGACGGAGCTCTATCTCGACGCGACGGGCATGCCGGCCGCGCAGGCGCGCGCGCTGACCGATCCCGTGACGCTCGCCGACGGCCGCGTCGTCGGAGCGCGCGCGGTGGCCGTCAAGGAGTAGACGAGCGCGTCAGAACGTCAGCGCCGTCTGGAGCCCCAGGACGAACGCGTTCGCGATCTCGCCGGTGCCGCCGGGCGTCACGATGTACTGAACGTTCGGCTCGAAGACGAACCAGTTCGTCAGGTGGATCGAGTAGTTGAGCTCGAAGAGCGTTTCGGCGTCCTGCGGGACCTGCCCCTCGAGCACCTGGGTGGCCGCGAGGCTCGAGCTGATGCGGCCCTGCGCCACGGAGAACCCGAGGACGTCGTCGGGCCGGCCCGCGAACGCTCCGGTGTACTGAAGGCCCAGAAAGAAGAAGTAGGGCATCGTGTTGGTCGATTCGCTCGCGAACGCGATGCCGCCGAGGGCGGTCAGGCCCTGGTTGCCCTCCTCGGCTTCGCGGGTCAGGACCTGGTCCGCGAGGAAGTAACCGCCGCTCTGGCCGGAGTGCTCGAGAGGCGGCTGGCCCGACTCGACGTAGGGCTGGCCCTCCGCGTCGAGGTAGAGGTCGGGGGCGTTCGCGGAGGAGTAGTAACCGCCGAGCTTGTAGTGGCCGGGCCGGCCTCCCGGCGCGGAGCCGGGCGTGTACCAGAGTTCGCCGATCGTCACGGTCCCGATCGCCCCCGCGGTGCTCCAGTCGAAGCCGTTCTTGTTGACGAGCGTCGGGTTCGCTTCGAAGACGCCGGCCTGGACCATGAAGAGATCGTCCGGCGTCCACTGCACGCGTCCGCCCCAGGATGAGATCGGGTAGAACGAGAACGTGATGTTCTTGCCGAGATTGCCGAGGTTGCCGCAGAGCGCCTGGTTCATGTACTCGCAGTAGAGCGGCGACGTCGCGAAGTCGGAGGCGCCCATGACGCGGCCGGCCCGGACGTTCAGCTTGCCGTCCAGGAACGTCTGGCTGATCGCGAGCTCCATCAGGCGCGGCCGCTCGCCGCCGCCGAAGAGCTGCTGCACCGCAAAGAGCGCGCCCATGTCGGAGGAGAGACTGTTGCCGTCGCGGTTGTTGAAGGAAAGGCGGACCGCGGAGCCGTCGAGGCAGAAGAGCCTGCCGAGATCGAAATCGGCCCCCCAGGACTGGTCGTCGACGTAGGTCGTGTCGTGTTCGAGGCCCCCGACCGGGTTGCCCGCCAGGTTGATCCCGTAAGTCGCGAAGATCGAGACGCCCGCGTCGCTCCAGCGCGTGCGGAGGCCGCCCCAGTCCCCGGTCATCGTCGGCTGGTCGGCCCAGCGGGAGAGCCACTGCCCTCGCGAGGCTCCCACGAACAGGAGCAGCGCGGCGAAGCCGACGGACGTGGCGCGCGCGAGCATCGAATTGGCCTCGGGAAGCGGAGAAGTCGATCGAGGGTAGCCGTGCGTCCGGACGCGGTCAAGCGACACCGCGGGGACCGTACAATTCCGGCATGCACTCACGCCGACGGGGATCTCTCGCCGGGACGATTCTGCTCGCCGCCGTCGGCATTCGCCGCCGTGTCCGTGTCGGCGGCCCGCGACCTGCGCTGGGACGCGATCGACGTCCGGGCCCGCCTCGATGCCGAAGGCGCGCTTCACGTCGTCGAGACGCAGACCATCGTCTTCTCCGGAGACTGGAACGGCGGCGAGCGGATCTTCCGCCTCTTTCCGGGCCAGAGCGTCACGCTCGAGTCGGTGACGCGGATCGATCCGGAGGGCGGCCGGCATCCGCTGAATCGGGGAGGGCTGTCGGCCGTCGACGAGTGGGACTGGGCGGAGGAGAACGTGTTGCGCTGGCGCAGCCGGCTGCCGGGCGACCCCGAATTCTCGGAGACCACGCTCGTCTACGAGCTCGCGTACACGCTGCGCGACGTGCTCGTGCGCCAGAGCGGCGGCTACCTGCTCGACCACAACTTCGGCCTGCCGGCCGCCACGTTTCCGATCCGCAAGCTGACGGTGACGCTCGAGCTCGACCCGGTCTGGAAACCTGCGGGCGCCTTCCCGGGACGGTACGAAGGAGGACCGCTCTCCGCGGGCTCCAACTTCACGGTCACCGTTCCGCTGGCGTACACCGGCGCCGGAACTCCGGCGGCCGGCCCGGCCTTCGCCAGCCCCGGCCTGCGCCGCGGCCTTCTCGGCGCGCTCGTGGCCGCGATCGTCTTCGCGTACGTGCGGTGGCGGCGCCGCGACCAGGCCCTCGGCCGCTTCGCGCCGCTGACTCCGGCCTCCGAGATCGGCACGGAGTGGCTCGAGAAGAACCTGCTCGTGCTCGCTCCGGAGGAGGCGGGCGCTCTCTGGGACGAAAAGGTCGGACCGCCCGAGGTCGCGGCGGTCCTGGCGCGCCTTTCCGCCGAGAAGAAGATCGAAACCGCGGTCGAGGGCAAGAAGCTCGTGATGCGGCTGCTCGTCCCGGCGGCGCAGTTCGACGACTACGAACGCGAGCTCATCCAGGGCCTCTTCTTCGGCGGACGGACGGAGACCGACACCGACGCGATCAAGGCACACTACCGCTCGCGAGGCTTCAACCCCGCGTCGCGGATCGAGCCCGGCCTGAAAAAGAAGCTCCAGGCCCTGCCGGATTTCGGTGACGCGGCGCCGAAGCCGTCGCGGTGGCCGGCGTTATTGCTGGCCCTCGCCGGCGTCGCCTGCTTCGTCGTCGCGGTGCTGCAGGGACGCACGGAGCCGGGCACGGTGATCGGCGCCGCGATCATCACGGGGATCATCTACCTCCTCGGCCTCATCGGCGCCTGGACCTTTCAGAACCGCATCCGGTCGATCGACCCGTGGTCCCTCTCGTTTCTGTGGGCGCCGGCGCTTCTGGTCTGGATGGCCTGGTACGGCGTGCAACAGGCGGCGCCATATGCGGTCCTCGTCGTGACGGGGACGTTCCTGCTGCGGCTCGCCGCCGTCTGGTCGCTTTTCAACGTCGTCAGTACGCGCAACGGTCCGAAGCGGCTGGCGCGTCGCAAGCAGCTCGCGGCGGCGCGGGCCTACTTCGTCGAGGAGCTGAAGAAGCCCGAGCCGCGGCTGCGCGACGCGTGGTTCCCGTACGTCGTCGCGTTTGGGCTGACTTCCGAAGCCGACCGGTGGTTCAAGGCGCACGGGGCGGCGGCGGCCGCGGGCACGACGGCCTGGAGCGGCTCGCGGTCCTCGGGCTCGTCCTCCTCGTCGTCGTCCTCCTCCTCCTCCGGCGGCTGGAGCGGCGGCGGGGGCGCGTTCGGCGGGGCGGGTGCCTCGGGCACCTGGGCGGTCGCGGCGGGAGCGCTCGCCGCCGGCGTCTCGGCGCCGTCGTCCTCGTCCTCGGGCGGAGGCGGGGGAGGCGGCGGAAGCTCGGGCGGAGGTGGCGGCGGCGGCTGGTAGGCAGGATCCCGGCTCCCCGTAGAATCCCTCTTCGTGCGCGAATCCGTCACCATCGTCGGCGCGGGCCTGGCCGGCTCGGAGTGCGCCTGGCAGCTCGCCCGCCGGGGCCATCGCGTCCGCGTCCACGAGATGCGGCCGAAGGTCACGACCTCCGCGCACCAGACGGACCGCTGCGCCGAGCTCGTCTGCTCGAACTCCTTTCGCTCGGACAACCCGCGCAACGCCGTCGGGCTGATCAAGCGCGAGATGGAGGCGCTCGACTCGCTCGTGATCCGGTGCGCGCGGCAGGCCGCGGTCCCGGCCGGAGACGCCCTGGCGATGGACCGCCACATCTTCGCCGGCCTCGTGACCGATGCGCTCGCTGCGCGGCCGGAAATCGAGCTCGTCCGCGAGGAAGTCACGGCGATCCCCGCCGAAGGCCTCGCCGTGATCGCCACGGGCCCGCTGACCTCCCCGGCGCTCGACCGCGCGATCGGCGAGCTCCTCGGCACCGACGACCTCTACTTCTATGACTCGATGGCGCCGATCCTCGAGGCTTCCTCGCTCGATCTTTCGAAGATGTACGCGCTCTCGCGCTACGGAAAGGGCGAGGGCGCGGACTACTGGAACTGTCCGCTTTCGCGGGAGGAGTACGAGCGCTTCATCGACGCGCTCCTCGCGGGCGAGACGGTTCCGATCAAGGACTTCGAGAAAGGGATCTACTTCGAAGGCTGCCTCCCGATCGAGGTCATGGCGCAGCGCGGCCGCGAAACGCTGCGGCACGGCCCGATGAAACCGATGGGCCTGACGGACCCGCGGACCGGCCGGCGCCCCTGGGCCGTCGTGCAGCTCCGCCAGGACGATCTCGCGAAGGAGCACTACAACATCGTCGGCTTTCAGACGAAGCTGAAGATCCCCGAGCAGCAGCGGATCTTCCGCATGATCCCGGGCCTCGAGAACGCGTCGTTCGCACGCTACGGCATGCTTCACCGGAACACGTACATCCACGCTCCGGCGCACCTCGACCGCTTCTTCCGGATGCGCCGGGAGCCCCGCATCTATTTCGCCGGCCAGATCACGGGCGTCGAGGGCTATGTCGAGAGCGCGGCGACGGGGCTCGCCGTGGGCCTCGCGATCGCGCAGGTCCTGGAGGGGCGGGAGCCCGTTCCGATCCCGTACATGACCGCGATCGGCTCCCTGGCTCGCCACTGCTCGGAGAGGCCGCCGTCCGAGAAGTTCGAGCCCATGAACGTCACGTTCGGCCTGATCGAGGACACGTCGCACTCTCCCGTGCGCGACAAGCAGGTGCGCCGCCAGCAGATGGTCGACCGGGCGCTTTCGGCCATCGCGGAGTGGAAGGAACAGATCTCGACGCCTGCGGCCGTCGTATCGTCATAGGGGAAGCCATATATGCCGACCTGGGAAGACATCGAAGCCGCGCGTCGCCGTCTCGCGGGCGTCGCCCACCGCACGCCCGTCCTCCACTCGAAGCAGTTCGACGCGGAGTGCGGCGCCGAGGTCCATTTCAAGGCCGAGAACCTGCAGCGCGGCGGCGCCTTCAAGTTCCGGGGCGCGTACAACAAGATCAAGGCCGAGAGCGAGCGGGGACCGGTCGAAGCGGTCGTCGCCTTTTCCTCGGGCAATCACGCCCAGGGCGTGGCCCTCGCCTCGAAGCTCCTGGGGGTCCGCGCGATCATCGTCATGCCGAAGGACGCGCCCCAGTCGAAGGTCGAAGCGACGCGCGGTTACGGGGCGGAGGTCGTTCTCTACGACCGCGAGATTCAGAGCCGCGACGACATGGCCGCCGAGATCGCGCGCGAGAGGAAGGCGCTCCTCGTCCCGCCCTTCGATGACGAGCTCGTCATGGCCGGCCAGGCGACCGGAGCGGTCGAGCTCCTCGAGGAGGTTCCCGAAATCGACACGCTCGTCGTCTGCGTCTCGGGAGGCGGGCTCCTCGGCGGCTGGGCGATCGCGGCGAAGCACATGCGCCCGCAGATTCGGATCTACGGCGCCGAGCCGGAGACCGCCGACGACACGAGACGTTCGCTGCGGGCCGGAACGCGCGTCGAGGTCAAGCAGAACCCGACGATCGCCGACGGCTTGCGTGTGACGACGCCGGGCAAGCTCACCTTTCCGATCGTCCAGCAGAACGTGACCGACATCCTTCTCGTCTCCGACGCCGAGATGATCGAGACGCTGACGTGGATGCTCGAGAGGATGAAGGTGCTCATCGAGCCGTCCGGCGCGGCGGCCGCGGCGGCCGTGCGCCATCGGAAAGCCGACTTTCGCGGACGGAAGGTCGGGGTCGTGCTCTCGGGCGGCAACGTCGATCTCGCGAAGCTCGCCGACTACATCGCGTCGCGCCCGGTTCCCGCGGCGGCGGGATGAAGTCGCGGCCCCTCCTGGCTGCGGCGGTTTTTGTCGCGGCGTGTCTCGCCGCGGGTCGGCTCGCCGCGCACGACTTCTGGATCCAGCCCTCGAATTTCCAGCCGGAGGTCGGCTCGGTCGTCGAGCTCCGCCTCTTCGTGGGGCCCCACTTCGAAGGCGAGCCGTTTCCACGAGTGCCGCAGCTCATCCAGCGCTTCGTCCTCGTTCCTCCGTCCGGCAGCGAGCGCGACGTTCCGGGCCGTGCCGGCGGCGAGCCGGCCGGTGTCGTCCGCATGGAGTCGCCGGGCCTCCAGATCGTGGGCTACCGCAGCTTCGACTCGCCGATCACGATCGAGCCCGCGAAGTTCGAGGAGTACCTGAAGGAAGAGGGCCTCGAAAAAATCTCCGAGCTGCGCAAGAAGCGGGGCGAGACGGACAAGCCGGCGCGCGAGCTGTTCTCGCGCTGCGCCAAGGCGCTCATCGAAGCCGGAGGCGGCGCATCCGGAAAGGATCGCGCCATCGGCCTGACGCTCGAGCTCGTGGCGGAGAAGGACCCGTATGCGCTCGGGCCGGGCGGCGAGCTGCCGGTCGTCCTGCTCCTGGAAGGCAAGCCGCTGGCGGGCGCGCTCGTCCAGGCCAACCTCCACGGGGACCCGAGCGTGAAGGCGGCCGCGCGCACGGACCGCCGCGGGCGCGCCACGCTTCGCCTCGCGCAGCCCGGCTTCTGGCTGATCAAAGCGGTCGATATGACTCCGGCGCCTGGCGGCGTCGATGCCGACTGGAAGAGCCTTTGGGCCTCGTTAACCTTTGAAAACGGACCCAAAAATCCGATAGGAAGGGCGCCGTGAAACGAGCTTCCGCCTCCGCAGTCGCTTTGGCCTGGGTCTCGGCCGCGCTCGCGCTTGGGGTCGGCATCGCCTGCCGGAAAGCGGAGGTTCCCGCGAACGCGCCGTCGAAGCCGGCGATCGCGGCCGTGGCCGCGCCGACCGTCGGGCCGAACGCGAAGCGCTATCCCCTCAAGGGCGTCGTCACGAAGGTCGATCCGGCGCGCGCGCAGGTCACCGTGCAGCACGAGGAGATTCCGGGCTACATGTCCGCGATGACGATGGCCTTCCCGATCCGGGACGATCCGAAGGTCATCGCGTTTCTGCGGCCCGGCGACCGCATCGAGGCGCGGCTCGTCGTCGACGGCGACAACTACTTTCTCGAAGAAGTGCTGACCAAGGGCTTCGTGCCCACGCCGACGCCGTTCGGCGGCTCCGGCATCAAGCCCGAGCCCAACAAGGGCGTCGCGATCGGCGACACCATCCCGGACTTCACGCTCACGGACCAGACCGGCGCCCGGGTCAAGCTCTCGCAGTTCCGGGGGCAGCCGGTGGCCGTGACGTTCGTCTACTCGCGCTGTCCCGTCGCGACGGCCTGCCCGCTCACGGTGGCCCGGTTCTCGAAGATCGACGCCGGGCTGAAGAAGGACAACTTCGGCGCGCTCCTCTGCGTCACGGTCGACCCCGAGAACGACACGCCGGCGGTGCTCAAGGAATACGCCGCGCACGTCGGCGCGGACCCGAAGCGCTGGAAGTTTCTGACCGGCGACCCGCGGGACGTCGCGCGTGTGGCGGAGCGCTTCGGCGTCCTGTACTACCCCGACAAGGCCCAGATCGTGCACTCCCAGGCGGTCGCGATCGTCGATCCCGACGGAAAGCTGGCGACCGTCTACTACGGCGAGCAGTGGGAGCCCGAAACGGTGCTCCAGGACCTGCAGAAAGCGAGAAAAGGATGAGTCGGACCCGTCTTCTCGGCGCGCTGGTGTTCTGCGGGATCGTGGGCCTGGGACTGGCCCTGTATGCCCAGCCGAAACATCCGTCGGAGACCTTCCTCCAGTACTGCGCGAAGTGCCACGGCGAGGACGGCAAGGCGCAGACGTCGCGCGGCAAGAACCTCAAGGCCCGGGATTTCACCGACGCCGAGTTTCAGAGTGAGGAGAGCGACGCGTCCATGATCGAGGCCGTGACCGAGGGCAAGGACGACATGCCGCCGTTCGGCAAGAAGCTCACGCAGGAGCAGATCCAGAGCCTCGTGAAGTTCGACGTGCGCGGGTTCGCTCCGAAGAAGTAAGGGTCAAGCCGGCGGCTGCAGCCGCGCACGCGCTTTGATCTCCGCCCAGTCGTTCGGAACGAGCGGGATCGGCGGATCGGATGATGCTTCGCCGTCGCTCCATTCTTTCGGCGTCCACTCCGCGATCAACGCGTCCATCCGCTCCTCGAGCACGCGGGAGCTCGGATCCAGGCCCGTGACGACGAGCAGGCCCGTCGGATACGTCGGCACCAGGAAGATCGTGAGATCGGGGCGCAGCCGGCGGAGGATCGGCGCGATCTTCCAGACGTCGCCGGTCCAGAAGGACGTCGCCCGGCGGCGGGTCGCGGTCTCGGCCGTGAGCGGCAGGCAGTCGTGGAAGAGCGCGACGGTGCCGGGCTTCGCGTATCGCTCGATGTTCTGAAAATCGCGCAGGGCCTGCTCGAAGAGATGGAGGCCGTCGACGAAAGCCAGGTCGACGGCCTCGCCCGCGAGCGCCCGCGCGGCTTCTCCGGATTGGAAGAACACGTTGCTCTCGAGCGTGAAGATCATCGTCGTGGCCGCGAACACGCGTCCGCCCTTCGCGCCGGGATCGACGCCGATCGCACGGGTCGGGGGCTTCGCGAGCGAGAGGGTGCGCCCGACGTCCACGCCGATCTCGAGATACACGCGGGGCCGCAGCGTCTCGTGGAACCGGGCGAGATGCGCGAGAAAGTCGTCGCCCGGCAGCTTCGCATGCGCCATGCACACGTGCGCCGGAAGGCAGTCGGGCTGGATCGCGAGCGCCTCGCGACAGGCGGCGATGGCGTCCTCGATCCGGCCTGCGGCCAGGTGCTCCTCGGCCTCCTTGGCGCGTTTTTCGGCCTCGAGCGCCATCAGGTCCTAATAGACCGCGTCCTCGAGCGCGACCCCGAAGATGCCCGAGTACATCTTGGGAAAGAAGTGCGTCGACTTCTGGGGAAGCCGGTCTCCCGCTCCGACCACGGCGTCGACGTCCGAGACGGTCGTCGCGCGCATCAGGATCGCCGCCTGGGCGCGGCCCGAGTCGACGGCGTCGATCGCGGCATCGGTGTCGGACATGAAGGAGATGCGCTCGCCCTTCGCGATCGCGTCGGTGCGGATGTCGAGGAGCTTGTCGAAGAATGCGACTTCGAGAGCGGCGACGTCCAGCGCCTTCCAGGCTTCCGAGCGTCCCTCGGGCCACGGGAGGGACTCGGGCTTCTCCTTGAGCGTCATGAGCACGGGCTTGCCCGGAGGGGCATAGAGCACGAACGCGGGGAAGCGGCGGGAGTGCGCCTCGAGCGCATCGTAGGCCTCCCGGGCCGAACCGAGCTCGCGAAGCTCGAAGTAATCGCGGGCGGTGTGCAGCGTCTTGACGGGGCGCCAGTCCGGCATCCCGGAGAGCAGGCGATGGATCGGCCGGACGATCACGCCCGGAGACTCCATGTCGACGATCGCGCACAGCTTGTACTTCGCGCCCGGCATCTTCTCGGTGGCCGGGTCCTTCGAGAACGCGAGCGCCGTCTCGTAGCGGTGGTGACCGTCGGCGATGATCGATTCCGCGTTCTTGACGAGGCCCTGGAGCTCGACGTGCGCGGCGTAGTCCGAGATGCGGAACCCGTCGTGCCGGACGCCGTCGTCGTCGGTGGCCGTGAGGTTCGGCGCCCGCCGGGTCGAGAGCGCCGCCGAGAGGGGCGCGCGCGTCAGGAGAAACAGGAGCTCCAGGTCCGCCTTCGTGGCCGAGAGCAGAGCGAGGCGGTCCTCCTTGGGTTTCGCGAGCGTGCGCTCGTGCGGCCGGATCGTCCCGCGTTCGTACTCCTCGAGCTTCACGAGACCGACCAGCGCGTCGCGCACGATCGTCTTTCCGCCTTCCGTGAAGGTCTGCCGATAGGTCCAGAGCGCGGGGCGCTTCTCCTTCTCGAGGATCCCGCCGGCGAGCCAGTCCGCCAGCGTCTTCGCCGCTCCGGCGTACGGATCCGGGCCCTCCTTCTTCGGATACGTCACGCGCACGATGTTCTCGGGCGCGCGGGCGTAGAGCTGGTCCAGCCGCTCCGGCGAAATCTGGTCGTACGGCGGCGCGAACACGTTCGAGAGCCCGCGCTCGCGGATGACGCGGGGGGAGAAGCGAATCGAGCGAAACGGACGCAATTCCATGGCGGGGCATTATGCGTTCAGACAATGCGATTTGCCACGGCGCGCTACACTGATGCCACGGTGATTTCCCTGGCTCGGGCGATCGAAGGCTTCGCCTCCTACGTGGCCGACGAGCGCCGCTACTCCCCGCGGACCGTCGAGGCCTACCGCCGGGACCTCCAGCGTTTTGCGGGCTTCTGGGAGAAAGAGTTCGCGAACAGCCCGGCCGCGAAGACGCCGCTTCCGAAGGTCGACACGCTCGCCGTGCGGTCATATCTGGCGCATCTCCACCGGGACCGGCTGGCGAACCGATCGCTCGCCCGGCACCTTTCGACGCTGCGCTCGTTCTTCCGCTGGGCCTGCCGCGAAGGTCACCTCGAGAAGAACCCGGCGCGCGGCCTGCCCTCGCCGCGGGTCCCGAAGACTCTGCCGAGGGCGATGACGCTCGGCGACACGGAGCGGCTGCTCTCGGCCGACGAGGAGGAGGCGTTCGTTCCCGAGCGCGAGCGGGCGCTCTTCGAGCTCCTCTATGCCACGGGCCTGCGCGTGTCCGAGGCCGCGGGCCTCGATCTTGGGGACGTCGATTTTTCTTCGAGGCTCCTGCGCGTCACGGGGAAGGGGAGCCGCGAGCGGATCGTGCCCTTCGGCGAAGCGGCCGCCGAAGCCCTGCGCGAATACCTGCCCTCGCGAGACGCCCTGCGCCACCGCGCGGATCCGGGAGCCGGGCGCGGCGGGGAGCCCGTTTTCGTCAATGCGCGCGGAGGCCGGCTCACGCCGCGCTCGATGGCGCGGCTCCTGAAACGTCGCCTGCGCGCCGCGGGGCTTCCCGGAAGAGATCTCGCCCCACGCGCTGCGCCATACCTTCGCGACGCACCTGCTCCAGGCGGGCGCGGACCTGCGCGCGATCCAGGAGCTCCTCGGCCACGCCTCGCTCTCGACGACGCAGAAGTACACGCACCTCGACGCCGCGAGGCTCGCCGAGGTCTACCGGAATGCGCATCCGAAGGCCTGAGCGGGTTTCGATGCTCTTGTGGGCTTCGGGGCTTCTGGTCTCGGCCTGTCTGTCCGCTCAGACGGCGGCGCCCGACGCCTGGCAGGCCGCCGCTGCTCTCCGAGATCGACAAGACGATCCGCGAACGGTTCTGGGATCCGAAGCTGAAGGGCGTCCACTGGGACGGCGCCGTCGCGAAGGCGGCCGCCGAGCTCGCCGCATCTCCCGCGCCTTCGGCCGCCGCCGCGGACGCCATCTACGACCGTCTCCTCGCGACGCTTTCCGATTCCCACACCTTCCGCGTGCCTGCGGGACGGCTCCCCCAACACGGGTGGGGGACCGCGGGCCTGCGCATCGGCCAGGACGGCGACGGCTATGCGGTCAAGGGCGTGATCCCCGGCGGCCCGGCCGAGCGCGCGGGCTTTCGCCTCGGCGACCGCATCCTGTCCGTGGACGGACGGCCTTACGGCAGCGAGCGTGTCAACTTCCGCGACCTGTTTTTCGTCTTCGAGGGTGCGCCCGGTTCTTCCGTCTCGGTCCGGCGGCAGAAATCGGGCGAGACACGCGATACGGCGGCCGCGCAGGAGCTGGTCCGCGTCCCCGAACCGGCCGTCGACGATCTCGTCTGGAAGAGTGCCCGCGTGATCCGACGAAACGGAAAGGCCTACGGCTACGCGCGCCTCTGGGGCATGTCGGCCGACGCGGCGCTCGCGATCGTCGACATGCTGTCGGATCCGAAGGGCGCCGAAGGCTCGCGGCCCAATCTCGGAGGGCTCTCGCAGATCGACGGGTTCCTCCTCGACGTCCGCGGCAACAGCGGTGGCTACGATCCCAACATCCTTCCGACGTTCCTGCGCGGACAGTGGAACGCCGCCGACTACTACGTGATCTCGCGCGACGCGAAGCGTCTCGTGCCGCCGGCCTACAAGCCGCTGCCCGTGGCCCTCCTGACGAACTCCGGCACGGCGTCCAACGCCGAGGCGCTCGCGTTGAAGTTCCGCGCCCACAAGATCGGGCCGATCGTCGGCGAGCGCACGGCCGGGATGGCGAGCGGTGGCGCAGCCGCGGTCAAGCTCTCCGACGGGTCGATGCTCTGGTTCTCGGAGCGCGCCATCGAGAGCCTCGACGGGAAAAGTTACGAGGGCCAGGGAGTGGATCCGGACATCACGGTCGCCGACCGGCCCGCGGCCGCCGAGGGTCGGGAGGACGCCGTCATCGAGGCCGCGATCGACGCGCTCGCCGCGAAGCCGCGTCCTCCCGCTTGAGGTAATCTCTTCTCAATGTCCAAACCGCCTCGCTGGCACTCCACGACCGTCCTCTGCGTGAGGGCCGGCGGCAAAGTCGCGATGGCCTCGGACGGGCAGGTCACGCTCGGCACCACGATCATGAAGCAGACCGCGGCCAAGATCCGCCGGCTCGCGGGCGGCTCGGTGATCGCGGGCTTCGCCGGATCCTCGGCCGACGCCTTCGCCCTCTTCTCCCGCTTCGAAGGCAAGCTCGACGAGCACCGCGGCAACCTCGAGCGCTCGGCGATCGAGCTCGCCAAGGACTGGCGCACCGACAAGATGCTCCGCCAGCTCGAGGCCCTGCTCATCGTGGCCGACCGCCAGAGCTCGCTTCTGATCTCGGGGACCGGCGACCTCATCTCGCCCGAGGAGGGCGTGCTCGCCATCGGCTCGGGCGGCTCCTACGCCCTCGCCGCCGCGCGGACGCTCCTGAAGCACCGCCCCGACATGTCCGCCACGGACATCTGCCGCGAGTCGCTTCTGATCGCCGCGCAGATCGACATCTACACGAACGACCACATCACCCTCGAGGAGCTGTAGGCCCGGCCCCTCGGCCCGGACCTGGGTATCTGTCACCGTCCTCTGGTATTTTGGTGTCGTGGTCTTCCTGATGCCGGGAGAGAAAGAAGCCGAGGCCCCGCCGGCCGCGGCGCGGACGCCCCGCGAGATCGTCGTCGAGCTCGACAAGTACGTCATCGGCCAGAAGCGGGCCAAGAAGGCGGTCGCGATCGCTCTGCGCAACCGCTGGCGGCGCCAGCGCCTCTCGCCCGAGATGTCGCGCGAGATCCTGCCGAAGAACATCCTCATGATGGGCCCGACGGGGGTGGGCAAGACCGAGATCGCCCGCCGCCTCGCGCGCCTGGCCGATGCGCCGTTTCTGAAGGTCGAAGCCTCCAAGTTCACCGAGGTCGGCTACGTGGGCCGCGACGTCGAGTCGATCGTCCGCGACCTGACCGAGGTTGCCGTCCAGATGGTCCGCGAGGAGAAGACGCTCGAGATCCGCGACCGCGCGCAGGGGCGAGCGGAGCAGCGGCTGCTCGAGCTGCTGCTGCCGGCGCTGCCCGACAACGAGGGCGAGGAAACGCGGGCCCGCATCCGCACGATGCTCCGCGAGGGGAAGCTCGAGGACCGCATGGTCGAGGTCGAGGTCGCGGACAAGACCTTCCCGTCCTTCGAGATCGTGACGAACCAGGGCGTCGAAGAGATGGACATCAACGTCAAGGAGATGCTCCCGGGCCTCTTCGGCGGCAAGAAGAAGCGCCGCAAGACGTCCGTCTCGGAAGCCCGGCAGATCCTCCAGGCGGAGGAGGAAGGCCGGCTCATCGATCCGGGCCAGGTGGCCCGCGAAGCCGTGGAGCGGGCGCAGTCCTCCGGCATCGTCTTCCTCGACGAGATCGACAAGGTGGCGGGCCGCGAGTCCGGCGGCCGCGGGCCCGACGTGTCGCGCGAAGGCGTCCAGCGGGACCTTCTGCCGATCGTCGAAGGCACGTCCGTCAACACGAAGTACGGGTTCGTCAAGACGGACCACGTGCTCTTCATCGCCGCGGGCGCGTTTCACGTCTCGAAGCCCTCGGATCTGATCCCGGAGCTGCAGGGCCGTTTCCCGATCCGCGTGGAGCTCGATTCCCTGACCGAGGCGGACTTCGTGCGGATCCTGACCGAGCCCGAGAACGCGCTGCTCAAGCAGTACAGGGCCCTCCTCGGCGCCGAGAACGTCGATCTCAGCTTCTCGGAGGATGCGATCGGAGAGATCGCGCGCGACGCCGAGCGCGTCAACCGGGCGCTCGAGAACATCGGCGCGCGCCGGCTCCACACGATCCTCGAGCGCCTGCTCGAGGACATCTCGTTCGCGGGGCCGGAGAATGCGGGCAAGTCGATCCGGATCGAGCTCGCCGACGTGCAGGGGGCGCTCGCCGATCTGGTCAAGGACGAGGACCTGTCGCGCTACGTTTTGCTCTAGCGCGCCGCTTCGCGGCGCGACCAAAATGAGAGGGGAAGTCGCTCCCGGATCCTCTCCCTGTAAGCTTCCTTTTCGCATGAAGCGCCTTCGTGCGACTCTCGCGATCTGCCTGCTGGCGCTGGCGTGCGGCAAGAAGGGGGACCCTCAGCCCCCGCTGCCGCGCGGTCCGAACGCCGTCAAGGATCTCGCGGTGGAGCAGGAGGGCGACGACGCGGTCCTGATCTTCTCCTTTCCGGACCGGCTTCAGACGGGAACTCCGCTCACGGACCTCGCTTCGATCGAGGTGTATCGCTACGTGAACCCGCCGCCCGGCATCACGGCGCCGCCGAGCACCGGGCCTGTCCCCAGTTCGGGCGGCGGCGGAGGTATGTCGGGATCGGAGCTCAAGGGCCTCGGGTACGCCGAGCGTCGCGCCGCGACCAACGTGCGGCTGGCCGAGGAGGCGTTCTACCAGGAGTCCGAGCGCGTGGCGTCGCTCGCGCTCCCCGATATCGCCGAAGCGACGCACGGCGCGCAGCTCGTCTATCGCGATCCGCTGGGCAGCCTTTTCCTGCAGGAGGACGGGCCGCATCCCCTGGCTTACGCGGTCGTCTCGACGCGGCGGAACGGGGAGCGAAGCCCGCTCTCCAACATCGTCTCGATCACGCCCGGGATCGCGCCGCAGGCGCCCGAGCTTCTGCCCGCGATCCTCGACGAGGGACGCGTGTGCCTGGAGTGGGAGCCGCCGCGCCAGAACGTCCTGTTTCAGCCGGTCGAGATCGGCGGGTACCGCGTCTATCGGCGGCTGCTTTCGCAGGACGAGTACGAGACGCCGTTGAACGTGAAGCCGATCGAGGGGACGTCTTTCACCGATACGACGGCGCCTTACGGAGTTCCCCTGGCCTACACGGTGCGCGCGACGCTGGCGAAGAATCCGAAGGTGGAGGGTCTTCCCGCCGAGGAGCTCTTCGTCGTTCCGCGCGACACGTATCCTCCCCCCGCGCCGGCCCGCCTGGACGCGCTCTCGGAGCCGAAGCTCGTCCGGCTGCTGTGGGATCCCGTGGACGCGCCCGATCTCGCGGGCTACTTCCTCTATCGGGCGGAGGGCGGCGGCGCCCCCGTGCGCCTCACGCCGACCCCCGTCGTCGATCCGTTCTTCAACGACACGAAGGTCAAGGTCGGCGTGCGCTATCGCTACACCGTCCGCTCCGTCGATCGCTCCGGCAACGAGAGCAGCCCCTCGCCGGTGGTCATCGCCGAGCCGTTCTGACGGCGCTGCGAGTTTGGGATCGTTACCGCCGACCTGCGGTCGGCGTTGCCTAACGCTGGGGGTTTGCCTTCGGTGGTCGGCTCGCTTCGCTCAGGATGACGGCTGGTAGGGCTCCGGACGACGGCCTGATCGCCGGATGACGCCTCTTCAAGCTTCGATTACACTCCCGCTCCCATGTCCCTGCCCAGTCGATTCGTGAAGATGGCCGGTGGCGGAAACGACTTCCTCGTTTTCGAGGCCGACGGCCGGAACCTCACCGTTGAGGACCGGCGCCGGCTCGCCCTGGTCTGCCGCCGGGGGCTGTCGGTCGGGGCCGACGGAGCGCTCTTTCTCTCGCCGGACGGGCCGGGACGCGTCCGGGTTGACTACTACAACTCCGACGGTGGACCGGCGACCTTCTGCGCGAACGGCACGCGCTGCGCCGCACGCTACGCGATCCGCCACAAGCTCGCCTCCGGGCCGAGCCTGGTTCTCGAAACCGGCTGGGGACCGATTGCGGCCAACCTCAACGGCGACGTCGTGACGCTCGCGTTGCCCGCCGTGCCGGCGCCGCAGGATCCCGTGCCGATCTCGGGCCGCGGCCTTCCGCCGACGGCGATTCCGATGAAGGTCGGCGTGCCGCATCTCGTCGTCTTCATGCGCGGGGATCTCTCACAGCTTCCGATCGAGCGCCTCGGGCCGCTCGTGCGCCAGCATCCCGCCATGCCGGAGGGCGCCAACGCCAACTTCGTGCGCGCCGGCAAGGACAACCGCATCGAGGTCCGCACGTGGGAACGGGGCGTGGAGGGCGAGACGCTCTCCTGCGGCTCCGGCGTGGTCGCCGCGGCGATCGTCGCGGGGCGGGCCGGCCTCGCCGCCTCGCCCGTGACCTGCGCGACGAAGAGCGGCGTGGATCTCGTCGTCGAGTTCTCCGATGAGAAGGATGCCTTCACGGGCGTGCGCCTGACGGGCGACGCGCGCGAGGTCTACGGCGGCGAGCTTCTCGAGGAGGCCTGGCAGGCGTGATCGCGTTCGGTTCCGCGGGCTCTCCACCGTTTCCCTCCAAAATCGTCGCCGTCGGGCGGAACTACCGCGAGCATGCGGCCGAGCTCGGCAACGTGGCGCCCGAGGACGAGCCTCTGCTTTTTCTCAAGGCGCCCTCGGCGCTCGTCTTCGACGGCGGCGACATCGTCCTGCCGCCCGAGTCCGAGAGAGTCGACTACGAAGGCGAGCTCGCCCTCGTGATCGGGCGGCGCATCAAGTCCTGGCCCGAGGAGCGATGGCTCGAGGCCCTCGCCGGCGTCGCCTGCGCGAACGACGTCACCGCGCGCGACCTCCAGAAGAAGGACAAGCAGTTCGCGCGCTCCAAGTCCTTCGACACCTTCTGTCCGGTCGGCCCGGCCATCGTCCCGGGGATCGATCCTTCGGACCTCGCGATCGAAACACGGGTCAACGGCGCCGTCCGGCAAACCTCTCGGACATCCGCGATGGTCTTCTCGCCCGCGTTTCTGGTCGCCTACGTGTCGCGAATGATGACGCTCGAGCCCGGTGATCTCATCCTGACCGGCACTCCCGCGGGCGTCGGCCCACTCGCCGCGGGCGACGTCGTCGAGGTGGAGATCGAAAAAGTCGGCGTCCTGCGAAACCAGGTGCGGAAGCCCTGACGAGAGATGCGACGTCGCGCGCTTCTGGTGGCGGTGGCGGCAGCGGCGCTCCTGGCCGCCGGCGCCGCCCGATCCGAATCGGCCCGGCCAGAAACGCAACGCCACGCTCCTGCCGAACGGCTGGCGCATCGATCCGGCGGGCCGCCACGTCGCCGTGGGCGATTTCCCCATCTCGTTCGTCGAATCGCCTGACGGCTGCTGCGCGGTGGTCTCGACCGCCGGAGTCTCGAGCCCGACGCTGACCGTCGTCGACGTCGAGAGGATGATGGTCCGCCAGTCGCTCGAGCCGGGCAACGCCTGGCTGGGTCTGGCCTTCAGCCCCGACGGCCGGCGTCTCTATTCGTCGGCGGGAAGCGACAACGCGATCGACGTCTTTCTCTGGAAGGATCGGAAGCTCGAGAAGGAGAAGCGCATCGCGCTCGGCGAAAAGCTCACGACGAGCTTTCTCGCCGGTCTCGACGTCTCGGCCGACGGGCGCCGGCTCTTCATCGTCAATCCGCTCGAGCTCACGCTCTCGGCGGTCGATCTGGAATCGGGACGCGTCGAGCGCGTGGTGACGCTGCCCGCCGAACCGTACACGTGCCTCCTGTCGAAGGACGGGAAGACCCTCCTGGTCTCGCTCTGGGGCGGCTCCCGGATTCTGCTCGTGGATCCGGCGAGCCTCGCCGTCCAGGGCGAGGTCGAGGTCGGCGAACATCCGGCGGCCATGGTGCTCTCGCGCGACGGCGCCTCCGTCTTCGTCGCCTGTGCGAGCACGAATGCCGTCTGGGCCGTGGACCTGGCCTCTCGAAAGGTGACCGAGCGGATCTCGATCGCCCTGGAGCCGAAGGCGCCGGCGGGGAGCACGCCCAACGCCCTGGGGCTTTCGCCGGACGGCGGCACGCTCCTCGTCGCGAACGCCGACAACAACACGGTCGCGGTCGTCAACGTCGCATCGCGCGAATCGCGGGTGAAAGGCTTTCTGCCGGTCGGCTGGTATCCGACCGGGACGCGCTTCACTTCTGACGGCAAGCGCATTCTCGTCATCGCCGGCAAGGGCCTGACATCCCAGTCCAATCCGCGCGGACCGCAGCCCGGCGTCGGAGGATCGGAGGGGCAGTACATCGGCCGCCTCCTCACCGGATCGCTCTCGCTCATCGACGTCCCGGACGAGGCGAAGCTCGCCGAATTCACTCGGCGGGTCCACGAGCTCAGTCCCTATCGCGATGCGCACAGGCTGACGCCCGCCCGCCCGCCGAAGTCGTCGCCGATCCCGCTCCGCGTGGGCCAGGCTTCGCCGATCCGGCACGTGTTCTACGTGATCCGCGAGAACCGCACCTACGACCAGATCCTCGGCGATCTGCCGATCGGGGAGGGCGAGCCCTCGCTCTGTCTGTTCGGCGAAGACGTGACGCCCAACGCGCACGCCCTGGCGCGCGACTTCGTACTCTTCGACAACTTCTACGTCGACGCCGAAGTCAGCTACGACGGCCACGCCTTCTCGACCGGCGCCTACGCGACCGACGCCACCGAGAAGTTCTGGCCCTCGTACTACGGCGGACGCGGCGGCCAGTACCTTTCGGAGGGCGGCGGTCCGGATCGAAACGCCTACGGCAACATCACCGCGCCGCCGGCGGGCTACCTCTGGGACGCCTGCGCGCGGGCCGGCGTCTCCCATCGGAACTACGGAGAGTTCGCGGTGCCGCAGACGACACCCGCCGACGACACCGCGGGAAGGCCCCCCGTACGACGGATCCGTGCCGGGCGTGCGCGGCCACGTGTGTCCGACCTATCCGCCCTACGACCTCTCGATCCCCGACAACCAGCGCGTGGACGCGTGGCTCGAAGAGTTTCGCCGTTACGAGAAGGACGGCGGGCTGCCGCGTCTCTCGATCCTCCGGCTCCCGAACGATCACACGGCCGGCACACGGCCCGGCATGCCGACGCCGCGAGCCATGATCGCCGAGAACGATCAGGCGCTCGGCCGCATCGTCGAGGCGATCTCGAAGAGCCGTTTCTGGAAGGAGTCGGCGATCTTCATTCTCGAAGACGACGCGCAGAACGGTGCCGACCACATCGACGCGCACCGCTCGGTGCTGCTCGTGGCGAGCCCGTACGCTCGCCGCGGCGCGGTGGACCCGACGATGTACACGACCTCCGGCGTCCTGCGCACGATCGAGCTGATCCTGGGCCTGGAGCCGCTCAGCCAGTACGACGCCGCCGCGACTCCGATGTACGGCGCGTTCCTGTCGAAACCCGACGCGCGGCCCTTCACGGCCCGGCCGCCGCGCGTTCCTCTCGACGAGAAGAACCGTCCGGACGCGTGGGGCGCCGAGGCGTCGTCGCGGATGAATCTGGAAGAGGCCGACCGCGCGCCGGATCTTCTGCTCAACGAGATCGTCTGGCGCTCGGTCCGCGGCGCCGATCAGCCGATGCCCGCGCCGATGCGGGCCAGCTGGGTCCGTCCGATCGAAAGCGAAGAAACGGAAGAAGGCGACGACGGCGAGGGAGACGCGGCGGAGTCGCCCTAGTCAATCCCGTCGACGCGCGTCCGAGTCCACCCACCAGTCGAGGCTTCCGGATCTCAGGCCGGTCGAGGGCGACAGGACCGCCGAGCCCTCGCGCTCGGCGGATGTTCCCCACGGCGCCGGAATCACGGGAAAGAGCAGGTACTGGCTCTCGCCGTAGTCCCCCGCCGAAACGAGAGTCAGGGTCACCGGTCCGCGCTGGTTCGCGGCGAGAAGGTCCGGCGAGAGAGGCATCTCGACGAAGGGCCGGCGCCGGTCCGTGTCCGCGCGGCTGTCGTACAAGACTTCGCCCGCAGGCCCGAGAACCGAGAGCCCCGCGTTCGACGGAACGAGCGCCGGCGCCACGCGGATTCGGAGGACGGATCCCTGCGCCATGGGAAGCGCGCCCTTCGGAAGCGTCTGCGCGATGTGGATGCCCGGAGCCTCGATGCGTCCCCACTCCCGATCGAGGACCTGGCGCTGCCACCGGGCGGCCGCGACGAGGATCACGAACGTCGCCGCGGCCAGGCTCTTGATCGGAGGCCATGCGGCCGCCACGCACAGGAAGAGAGCGGGGAGCAGCGGCAGCGCGAACCGAGGCAGCGCCCCGAGGAAAAAGCTCTGCGCCACCAGCATGGCCGCGAGCGCGAGACCGAGAATCCGCGGGAGTGAGCCGCGCTTTCGCGGAGGCGCGAGAAGACACGCCAGCGCCAGGAGCACGAGGAACGGCGAGGCGAGGCGCGATGCCTCGTCGAGCATCGCCCACGACTTCGACCAGGCCGCGTCGTGGTGCTCGCCGCCGAGGAGGCCGTGCCAGAGACGCCAGACGCCCTGGCGGAAGGCTTCGGACCGGTCTGGCGGCGGGAGTCCGGCCGCGTTGGTCCAGCCGTATTCCGAGCGCGCCCAGACGAAGGCCGGCCCGAGTCCGCGCAGCGGATCGCGGCCGGGTGGATCCGTCAGTAGCCAGACGGGGAGGACGACGAGAATGGCGGCCGCGGCGAAACTCGAGAGGGCTCGCCAGCGTCTCGTGGCCGTGAATGCCAGGGCCGCCAGAGCGCCGGCCGCAGCGCCGGCGTTCGGACGCACCAGAAAGAGGAGTCCGCTCGAAGCGCCCAGGGCGAACGCGGGCCACGCGCGCGCCGGAGGATCGAGAAGCGCCGCCACGATCGGAAGTAGCAGCGCCGCGGTGAGAGCCTCCGACATGACCGTCGTCGCGGAATCGGGAAGCCGCAGAAACAGCACGAGCACCACATACAGGACGGCGCCGCGCGCGAATGATGTCCGGCGGCCGAGAAATACGCAGACGCCGGCGATCGAGAGCCAGAGAAGCGCCATCTGGATGATGACGATCCGGCGCGGGACCGCGTCCGCAGACGCCCCGACGGAAGCCGCGCGAAGGAAAGCGATCCAGCCGGGTTTGGCGGGATGCGCCGAAGGCGGAGGCGGGGCCGGCGAGACGATGCCGGCGCCTTCGCGCGCCCAGGCCAGATCGATCTGGCTGTCGGACCAGAGGACGACCGGAGCTTTCAAGGCCGGCCAGAGGTAGAGGGCGAGACCCGCGGCGCCGAGAAAAGCGAGGAGCGCCCTGCGTCCGCCCTGGCTCACAGGCGGTCGAGGAGCGTCTCGGGAAGGCCTCCGAACGCCCCGGAGGACATCAGGATCAGCACGTCGCCGGGGCGCGCTTCGCCGCGCAGGATTCCGGGGATGGCGTCGATCGTGTCGGGAGCGAACGCGGGTTTGCCGGCGGAGGCGAATCGCCGCACGAGCGCGCCGCGGTCGATCTGATTGTCCGGGCCGAGGCGCTGCGCGTGGAAGACGGGAGCGAGGACCACCGCGTCGGCGCCGGCGAAGGCGTCCGCGTACTCGTCTTCGAACATTTTGCGGCCGGCCGTGTTCGAGCGCGGCTCGAAGAGCGCCCAGAGCCTGCGTCCCGGAAAGCGCGCTCGCGCCGCCTGGAGCGTGCCGGCCACCGCCGTCGGATGGTGCGCGAAGTCGTCGACGACGAGGACGCCGTTCTTCTCGCCCTTGACTTCCAGCCGGCGGCGCACGCCGGCGAAGCGCGGCAACACGCGCGCGATCTCGGTGTTCGAGAGGCCGACGCTCCGCGCGAGCGCGATCGCGCCGAGGGCGTTGCGCACGTTGTGGAGGCCGAGCAGGGGAGACGACAGGCGCACCGTCGGCAGGCCCGCCTCGACGAGCGTGAAGCCCGTGCCGTCGGCGCCGAAGACGATGTCGCGCGCCGAAAAGTCGACACCGCTCGGAGCCGTATCGAGCGCGACTCTCACGAGGGGCGCGCGGGCCTCGCGGGCGACGTCCATGACGCGAGGATCGTCGGCGTTGACGACGACGACGCCGTTTTCAGGCACGAGCGCCACGACCTTGCGGAACGCGTCGAGCACCGCCGCGAGGTCGGCATAGAGATCGGCATGATCGAACTCGATGTTGCCGACGAAGAGATGCTTCGGCTCGTAGTGCAGAAACTTGGCGCCCCGGTCGAAGAACGCCGCGTTGTACTCGTCGCCTTCGAGCACGAAGTGGGGGCCGGCGCCGCGGCGATAACCCCGGCCGAGATTCTTCATCTCGCCGCCGACGAGGAAGCCCGGATCCCGTCCGGAATCGAGGAGCAGCCACGACGTCAGCGCCGAGGTCGTCGTCTTGCCGTGGGTCCCCGTGATGACGATCGAGGTCTTCCCCGGCAGGAGGTATTCGCGCACCGCCTGTGGCAGCGAGAGGACAGGCAGGCCGCGGCGGACCGCTTCGGCCGCCTCGACGTTGTCGCGGAGGGCGGCGTTTCCGACGACGACCACGTCCGTGTCCGGCGGAACGTGGTCGGCGGCGAACCCGGTGGCGACCGGGATCCCGAGGCGTTCGAGGGTGGTCGACATGGGGGGGTAGAGGGTGTGGTCGCTGCCCGTGACCCGGTGTCCCTCCTCCAGGAGCAGGGCCGCCAGGGGCACCATGGCGGTCCCCCCGACGGGCACGAAGTGAAAACGGCGCATTCCGAGCATGTTCGTCGCGGAGTCTGGTCTAATTGACGTGTTTTCGGAAATAACCGCCGATTTTCGCGGGTTTCGCGCTTCGGCATCCCGAAATACAGGAGGAAACCTAAGATGCGTCATGTCCTGAAAATCGGCCGGCTCTCTTTCGCCGCGCTCCTGACGGCCGGGGTAGCGCTGGCCCAGAAGCCTGCCGAATCCAAGCCGGCGGCTTCTGCGTCCCCGGCGCCGGGCAAGGCGGCCGTGGCGGCTCCCAAGATCGACATCACCCAGGAAACCCGCGACATGGGCACGGTGCCCAAGGGCCAGGTCATCGAGACCGACTTCGTGATCAAGAACACGGGCGGCTCGGATCTGGTCATCTCGGACGCCCGCCCCTCGTGCGGCTGCACCGTGTCGTCCTTCGACAAGGTGATCAAGCCCGGCACCGAGGGCAAGGTCCACACGAGCGTCGACACCAAGAGCTTCTCGGGCCCGATCTCCAAGTCGGTGCTGGTCGTCTCGAACGACCCCGATCGGCCGCAGATGAACCTCTTCGTCAAGGCCATCGTGAAGCCGTTCGTCGATGTCGCTCCGCAGCAGTACGTGCGCTTCTCGGTCGTCAAGGGCGATGCGGCCTCCCAGGACGTCGTCCTGATCTCGGAGGAGAAGGGCTTCAAGCCCACCGTCGCCGAGACGGCTCAGCCCTACGTGAAGGCCGAGATCTCGCCGGCCGGCGACAAGGACAAGATCGCCGGACGTCCGGGCGAGCAGTTCAAGCTGAACGTCTCGGTCCTTCCGGACGCTCCCGAAGGTCTCCTGAACGCCCCGGTCCGCATCACCACCGGCGTCCAGCAGCAGCCGACGCTCGAGATCCCGGTTTCCGGCATCGTGCGCCCGCGCGTTTCGGTCTCCCCGATCACCGTCAACTTCGGCAACTTCACCGCCGGCAAGGACCCCATCACCCGCAACATCGTCGTCACGAACAACAAGCCGGGCACGCCGGTCAAGGTCACGAAGGCCGAGGTCAGCGTTCCGGGCTTCATGACGGACGTCGTCCCGACGCAGGAAGGCGTCTCCTACACCGTCGTCGTCAAGGCCTCCGACAAGGTCAAGAAGGGCGCGGTGGACGGCAAGGTCACGCTCCACACGACCGACAAGGACAAGGGCATCATCGAGATCCCGCTGAAGGGCGAAGCGCTCTAAGTTCCATTCCGTCTCAAATCCAAACGCCCCGGGCAACCGGGGCGTTTTTGTTTTGCGGCCGGGCGGGCTACGGTTACCTTGCCGCCAGGGTAGCGCAGCGACCACGCCGTCATCCCGAGCGATAGCGAGCCGACCACCAGAGGCAGACCCACGGCAGTAGGCAACGCCGAGCGATAGCGAGGGATCCCGTCGTCGGCAGGCCCTGAGCCGCGCGAATCGAGTCCGGGATCGATGCTGCCGATCTGCGGTCGGCGTTGCACTACTGCCGTGGGTCTGCCTTCGGTGGTCGCCGCTCGTCGCTGCGCTCCTCGGGATGAAAGCCGCGGGCCTACGGCGTCGGCACGGGCGTCGCTCCGGCGCCGATCCGGCCCACGGCTTTCACTTCCACCGTCCAGCCGAGCGCCGCGCCGGACGCCGACATGAGCTCCCGGGCTTGCTCGATGGCGCGGGCCTCGATGCCCGACTGCTTGGCCGCGCGGGCGAGCTGACCGCGGGCCCAGAGCATCCAGCGCGTCCGGTCCTCGGGCGTGATCGAGTTGAAGAGGCCGGCCTTTTCGTCGAACCACTCGAGGCGCGGGTCGATCGCGAGGATGCGCGGCGAGGGCAGGTCGACCTCGAGTCGTCCGTTGCCGGAGTCCGCCCGGACCTTGAAGTCGGGAGACTGCAGGTCGAAACCGGCGATGACCTTGCCGCGCATGCGGATCGTCGCCGACTTCGGGAAGTCGAAAATCAGGAAGGTCTTGACCTCCTCGAAGCGCAGGACGTCGGCGATCTGGACCTCGACCGTCGCGAGGTGCGCGATCTTCTTGATCGCGGCCACGACGGGCGCCGCCTCGGCGCGCCGCGTCTCGCGCACGCTCGTGGCGAGGCGGACGAAGAGGAGCGCGGCGATCGCCGCGAAGGCGAGAGCGAGGGCCCACGGGAGAAACCGGCGCACCGGGTCAGCCCGCGACGAGGACGTCTCCGGGCACGAGGCGGAGGTCCCCCGCCGGAGTGAAGCAGTAGCCGCGCACCCCGTCGCCCAGAAACTGGAGGACGGGCTTCAGATCCTGCGGCGACGCCCCGGGATCGCCCAGCGAGAAACGGGAGAACTCGACGCAGGGATCGGCCACGATCACCGAATCGAGACGCACCGCGGCGCCGGAGGCCGCGCTCTGGAACGCGAGGCCGGAGGCGAAGTCTTCCAGGACGTACACGCGGTCGGACTCGAGGAGGATGTTCTCGCCGGCGCAGCCGATCGCGACACCTCTCGCCGTACTGAGCGCGCATCTTCCCGTAGTGGCTCGTGAAGCCGAACGAGACCTCGCGTCCGGGCTCGAACTTCGGAGTCGGATGGTCGGCGTGGTGGACGTCGAGGACCGTCTCGCCGGCTTCCGTGATTCCGGCGGCCCCGCGAGGAGTGAGCCGGAGCTCCTTCACGGCGATCAGGGGCGCGGGATCGTAGACGCGGTTCGGCCGCTCCCCGCGCTTCAGGCTCGACGTCTGGACCTGCAGGCGGACGATCGCGGCCGAGCGCGGTCATCGGGATCAGACGCGCTTCACCGACTTGAGGATGTCGGCGTCCCACGCGAAGGCCAGCCGTTTGCGGCCCGCGGCGGCGTTCTTCTGGAGCGCGTAGCCGTAGAGCAGGGGCAGCGCGACCGACGTCTCGACGAACGCCATCTCGTGCGTGGCCTGCTTTGAGACCTTGCCCCAGGACGTCGCTTCGGAGAGCGTCGATCCGCCGAGGCCGCCCCAGTGCGGAGCGTCGGTCGTGATCTGCAGGGCGTACTTGTGGCCGCCGGTGTCGATGCCGAAGATGTAGGACATCACGATCGAGTCGTTGATGTAGTTCTTCGGCACGCCGCCCGAGACGTAGAGCGCCGACGTCGCGGAGCTCTGGACCACGATCTGCGTGAGCTCGTAGTTGTCGGCGATCGAGCTGATGCGGAAGGGCTCGCGCCCTTCCTTCTTCGCCCGATGGTAATGCTCGGTCAGGCCGATGCCGATCGAGGAGTCGTTGAGCGCCGGCACGAAGAGCGGGACGCCCCGGCGCGCGCAGGCGCCGAGGATCGAGCCCTTGTCCTGCGCCGCCTGCTCGGCGAGAAGCGCGAGGAACTGGCGGGAGGACATCGACTGCCCCGAGAGCGAGTCCGCGAACTTGGAGATCGCGAGATCCGTCGCCCAGTATTTTTCCTCGTCGATGAACGTGTCGTAGAGGCGGTCGATGTAGAGGTCCCGCAGCTCCTTGTCGTCGGCGTCGGGATGGCCGTGGTAGTGGCGCCCGCCGCGCACCTGGTAGAAGTCCTGCGAGATGATCGCGCCCGTCGAGACGACGACGTCGACCATGTTCTCCTCGATGAGGTCGACGATGACCTGGCGCATCCCGGCGGCGATGAGGGAGCCCGCCATGCCCAGCATGATCGTGGGGCGCTGCTTGTCGCGCAGCATGCCCTCGAACACCGCGGCCGCCTTGCCGAGGGCGCGGGCCTGGAAGGACGCCTCGCGGTAGGAGTCGAGGAGCTGCGAAACGGTGGTGGTCTTGTCGACCTTTATCGCCGTCGTCGGGCGGCCGAGGAGCTCCTTCTTCCTCTTGCGGTCGACGCCGACCGCCGCGGCGTGGATGTATTCGCGGGCGCTGGAGAGGGAGCCTTTTCCTTTCGATCCCATCGTCTCGGTCCTCCCGAAAGAATTCGATATGCCGCCATGGCGGCGGCGTACCCGGAGTCGATGTTCACCGCCGTGATTCCGTTGGCGCAGGAATTGACGGCGGACAGCAGCGACGCGAGGCCCGAGAACGCGGCGCCGTAGCCGCGCGACGTGGGGACGGCCACGATGGGCCGCCCGACCAGGCCGCCCAGGACCGAGAAGAGCGACGCCTCCATGCCGGCGACGGCGACGATCACGTCCGCGCGCTCGATCTCCTCGAGGCGCGAGAGCAGGCGCAGGACGCCCGCGACTCCGACGTCCGGCACGAGCGCCGACGCGACGCCCAGGTATTCGAGAGAGCGGCGGGCTTCTTCGGCGATCGGCATGTCCGAGGTTCCGGCCGTGACGACCGCCACGACACCCTCGACGCGCGGCATCGGCTTGCCGACGGAGAGATGGAGCGTCGAGGAGCGCGGGTCGTAGTCGGCGCGGCCCGGCAGCGCCGAGACCGACACCTCGTCCCAGGCTTCCGGCGTCAGGCGCGTGACGAGCACGTCGTGTGCCCGCGAGAGCTGTCGGCAGATCTCGACGATCTGCGCGGTGGACTTGCCCTCGGCGAGCACGACCTCGGGGAATCCGACCCGGCGGAGGCGGTCGAGATCGAGCGTGTAGTCGGGACCGCGCATTTTTTGCATTCTATGCATAGGTTGCGCGCCCATGTGGGACGCGTTATGGTTCGTCCCCTTCTCGGCTCTTTGAATCGTTCGGCGAAGGGAAGCGGGTGAAAATCCCGCGCGGCCCCCGCCACTGTCACCGGGGACGCCTCGGGCGGCAATCCACTGGACGCGAGAGATCGGCCAACGCCGGTTGCGCGTCCGGGAAGGAGCCCGCGGCGGATGATCCGGAAGCCAGGAGACCTGCCGGACGACACGCTTCTCGGACGGGGCCACGAGAGACGCGCCTTCGAATTCCCGGGGCGCGGGCCGCTGCTCGAACCCGCCCGAGACATCCGTCCTGTCGAACGGGAGGTTCGAATGGCGACCCTGACGTCCGTCCTGCTGGTTTTTCTCGGCGCCCTGTCCCGACTCATTCCTCATCCCCCCAACTTCGTGGCCCTGGGCGCCCTCGCTCTCTATTCCGGAGCGCGGCTGCCGCGCCGCTGGGCGTGGGTGGTGCCGCTCGGGGCGATGGCCCTGTCGGACGTCTTTCTCGACGCGGGCACCGGACGCGCGGCCATCTCGGGAATGCGGATCACGATCTACGCCACTTTCGCCGCGATCGTCCTCGCCGGACGCCGCCTGCGCGAGCGGTCGGGCCCGGGCCGGCTCGCCGCGTTTTCCGTCGGAGCCTCGGTCCTCTTCTTCGTCACGTCCAACTTCGCGGAGTGGGTGGCGGACCCGAAGTACCCGAAGACGCCGGCCGGCCTCGTGCTCTGCTTTGTCGCGGCCATCCCGTTCTTCTGGGCAACCCTCGCCGCCGACCTCCTCGGGACGGCGACGCTCTTCGGGCTCGATGCGCTTTCGCGCCGGCAGCGGGCCCGCGCGTTCGCGGCCGTCGCTCTCGTCGTTTTCGCGGCTCCGGCTTTCATGAGCGGTCAGCAGGCGCCGCCGCAGGTGCCTCCGGCGTCCGAAGACATCGTCGTCACCGCGACTTCCGTTCCGGAGGACGAGAAGGACGTCGGCTCCGCGATCACCGTGATCACCCGCGAGGAGCTCGAGAAGAACGAAATCGTGGTCGTCTCCGACGCTCTGCGCTCGGTCCCGGGCCTCGATCTCACGCAGTCCGGCACACCCGGCTCCGTGACGTCCCTCTTCACGCGGGGAACCAACTCGACGCAGACGCTCGTCCTGATCGACGGCGTGCGGATGAACTCTCCGTATTTCTCGGGCTACAACTGGTCCGGCATGACCACGGAGAACATCGACCGGATCGAGATCGCGCGCGGCCCGTATTCCGCGCTCTACGGCTCGGACGCGATCGGCGGCGTGGTCCAGATCTTCACCCGCCCCGGCGCGGACGGCGTCTCCGGTCGGGCGACGGGCGAAGTCGGCAACCAGGGCTCGGGTCAGGGCTCCGGATTCGTCTCGCTGGGCGAGGGGCCGTTCACCGGGTCCGCGAGCTATCGCTATGTCGCGTTCGACGGGGATCGCCCCAACACCGACTGGCGCGAGAGAAACGGATCGGCGAGCCTCTCGGCGAAGCTCGGCGAGGCCAGCCGCATCGGTGTCGAGTGGGGGCTGATCGACGGGGAGGTCGGCAACCCCGGTCCCCTCGGTGCCCCCTCCAGCGCCCGCGGCTTCACGCACGAGGGGCGGCTGTCGGTGCCGGGCAGCTTCGCGCTCTCCGACACGAACCATCTGGACGTCCTGCTCGCCGGCGTTCGCTCCGAGCCGGCGTACCGGGACACGGACGGCGGCTTCGAGTCGCAAACCGACGCCCGAACGCTGCAGGCGAGCGTCTCGGACACGGCCACGCTCGGCGCGCATACGCTGACGGCTTTCGCCTCATGGCAGCGCTGGGAGGTTTCCGACGAGAGCAACTTCGGCGTGAACCTCGACGACTCGCGAACGACGCAGTGGGGCGTGGGCGCGCAGGACTCCGCGACATTCGGCGCCTTCACGCTGACGGCGGGCCTCCGCTACGACCACGACACGTCGTATGGCGAGGCCTGGAGCCCGCGCGGCACGATCTCCTGGCTCTCGTCGGACAAGCTCTGGAAGGTCCGCGCCTCCGGCGGCACCGGCTTCCGCGCGCCTTCGATCGGGGAGCTCTACTACCCCTTCTCGGGCAATCCCGACCTCCTGCCCGAGCGCTCGGTCTCCGCGGAGGTGGGCGGCGAACGCTACTTTGGGAACAACGGCCGGGCGGAAGTCTCCGTCTTCTGGAACGACCTGAAGGATCTGATCGTCTACGACTTCGCGGCGTCTCAGAACTTCAACGTCGGCCACGCGCGGACCTGGGGCGTCGAGTTTGGGTGGCAGCAGACGATCCTGCCCACCCTCGCCGTCAACGCGACGTACATGTACCTGAAGACCGAAGACCTCGAGACCGGGGATCCGCTCCTGCGCCGGCCCGAGAACGGGGCCTCGCTCGGCATCTCCTGGTCGCCCATCTCCAATTTCAGCTTCGCGCCGCGTCTCCTCTATGTCGGGGAGCGGGCCGATGCGGACCCCCTCACGGGCGACCCCGTCGAGGACCCGTCCTATCTGCGCCTGGACTTCGTCCTTCGCTGGCAGGCCACGTCGATCCTCGCGCCCTACCTCCGGATGATCAACGCCACCAACCACGCCTATGAGGAGGCGGCGGGTTATCCCGCGGCGGGGCGGCTCGTTGCGGGCGGCTTGGACGTAAAGTTCTAACGGAGTAACTCCCACATGCCGAGGATCACAAGGGTCTACACCCGCTCGGGCGATGACGGCACGACCGGCCTGGGCGGCGGGCAGCGCGTTCCGAAGGATTCGCTCCGCATCGCCGCCTACGGCACGGTCGACGAGCTGAACAGTCACGTCGGCGTCGCCGTCGCGGCCGGAGTCGGGGAAGCGAGCGGCGCGGCGCTCGCCGCGATCCAGAACGAGCTCTTCCACCTCGGATCCGACCTCTGCATCCTCGAGGACGACAAGGCGAAGCGGCCGGTTCCCGGAATCGAGTCGCGGCACGTCGACGCGCTCGAGGCCCTGATGGACCGGCTCTCGGAAGAGCTGCCGCCGCTCGAGAACTTCGTCCTGCCGGGAGGCTGTGCGTCGGCCGCCGCGCTGCACGTGGCGCGCACCGTCTGCCGGCGCGCCGAGCGGCTGGTGATCGCCCTGTCGCGCAAGGAAGCCGTGGGCCCGTTCACGATCCGTTACCTCAATCGACTCTCCGACGCTCTCTTCGTCATGGCCCGCCACGAGAACCGGCGGCGCGGCGTTCCGGACGTTCTCTGGAACAGCCGGGCGTAGTCGCGCGGAAGCGGCCGCGCCGGAAGGCCCTCGTCGCCTGGAGCTCGGGCAAGGACAGTGCGTTTGCGCTTCACGAGGCACGCGTCTCCGGAGATGTCGACGTGATCGGCCTGCTGACGACCCTGACGGAGGACTACGGCCGCGTCTCGATGCACGGCGTGCGCGAGGCCATTCTCGACCGCCAGGCGGAAGCTCTCGGTCTGCCTTGCCGCAAGGTCCGGATCCCGGCGGGCTGCGTCAACGCGGACTACGAGCGCGCGATGGGTGCGGCCATGTCCGAGGCCCGCGCCGAAGGCATCGAGCGGGTCGTCTTCGGCGATCTCTTTCTCGAGGACGTGCGCGCGTACCGTGAGCGCATGCTCGCGGGCTCGGGCATCGAGCCGGTCTTCCCGCTCTGGGGCCGACCGACGCGAGCTCTCGCCGCCGAGATGATCGCGGCCGGTCTCCGGGCGAGGATCGTGTGCCTGGATCCGCGCCGCCTCCCGGCCGCGTTCGCGGGCCGGGAGTTCGACGCGGCGCTCCTCGCGGAGCTTCCGGCGGACGTCGACCCGTGCGGGGAGAACGGCGAGTTTCACACCTGCGTCACGGATGGCCCGATGTTTCGCGAGGCGGTGGACACCGTTGCCGGAGACACCGTGGAGCGCGACGGCTTCGTCTTCTCGGACCTGCGGCTCGCGGTCGCGAACGGGACCTCCACGAAATGACAGCCCCCCGGATCGTCTCGCTCCTGCCTTCGGCGACGGAGATCGTCGCCGCTTTGGGCTTCGCCGACGCCCTGGTCGGACGCTCGCACGAGTGCGACTACCCGGAGGAAGTCGCGGAGCTGCCGGTGTGCACGGAGCCCAAGCTGGACCCTCGCGGAAGCTCCGAGGAAATCCACCGCTCGGTCAGCGCCTTGCTCGCGCAGACGCTCTCGGTGTATCGCGTCGACGCGCAGAGACTGCGTGAGCTCGAGCCGACCCATCTCGTCACGCAGGTCCAGTGCGAAGTCTGCGCCGTGTCGCTCGAGGAGGTCGAGCAGGCGCTCGGCGCATGGACGGTGCCGGCGGAGCGCCCGCGGCTGACCGCTCTGAATCCCGCAGGTCTCGCCGACGTCTTCGATGACATCGGGCGCGTCGCGGCCGCTCTCGATGCATCCGAAAGAGGCGCGCGGCTGGTCGCGAGGCTGCGCGAGCGGATGGAACGGATCGCGGCCGCGGCCGCAAACCTCCCACGGCCTCGCGTCGCGACGATCGAGTGGCTGTCGCCGCTCATGACCGCCGGGAACTGGATGCCCGAGCTCGTGGAGATGGCCGGGGGAAAGGACGTCTTCGGGTCCGCGGGCCGCCACTCGGCCTGGCTCTCGTGGGAGACCGTTCGCTCGGAAGACCCGGACGTCCTCGTGGTCTTCCCGTGCGGCTTCTCGCTCGAGCGCGTCGAGCGCGAGATCGGCCTGCTCACGTCGCTTCCGGGCTGGAGCGCGCTTTCCGCCGTGTCCACCGGCCGCGTCTACATCGCCGAGGCCAACCAGTACTTCAACCGGCCGGGCCCGCGCCTCGCCGAGACGCTCGAGATCCTGGCGGAGATCCTCCATCCCGAGGCCTTCGCTTTCGGTCACGAAGGCACGGCCTGGAAGCGCGCTCCGAGAATGAACCGATCCTGAAACGGGGCATCCGGGGCCGCCCGCGAAGCTAGAATCCCACTCGTGCGACGGTTCTGGGGATTCCTGCTCCTCGCCGCGCTCGCGATCCCGGCGAGCCTCGCCCTTCCCTCGCCGCGTACGGCGGAGGGTGCGAGCTGCGCGATGGCCTGCGATCATGGCGACGCGGAGGTCTGCTGCTGCAAGGCCGCCGGAGCGTCTTCGTTTCGCCGCTGTTCCCCGGTCGACGGGTCGTTTCTTCCGATCTCGGCGCCGCGAGTCGTGCTGCCGGCGGTCTCGGTTCTGCCGGCGCCTGCGCTCGCGGGCTGGCGGACTCTCCTTCTGACGATTGCCCTCATCGGTCTCGTTCCCGATCGTCCCGACCCTGTGCCCAGGCTCCTTTCCTGACTGCTGAAAGCGGTTTAGCGGAACCCGGTCCTCCGGCCCACGAGCCGGAGCCGAAAGGAGCATCTTCGTGAAACGCGTTTCCTTCGGCCGCCGCGCGGCGGCTTTGTCTGTCGCGGCGCTCGTCGTCGTTCTCCTGGCGCTCGGGCCAGCGCCGGCCTCGGCGTGCTCCATGTGCCGCTGCAGCGATCCGGTCTTCTCGGCCCTGGGTGAAGGGCTCTATACCTACGGCGGTTTCCAGATCGCCGTCGACTGGAATCGGCTCGACCAGACTCAGGGAGCCGAGGGCCACGAGGGCGAAGAGCATCTCCGCGGAAGCAAGCACGGAGGCGATTTCGAGGAGCAGGTTCGCAACACGATTACGGCGACGATCTCGTACGGCTGGCACGAGAGGCTCACCCTCGTCGCGCAGGTGCCTTACTCGATCAACGAGCTCACGGAATCCGAGGAGGTCCAGAACGCCGACGGCCTCTCGGATCCGCTCTTCTTCGTCTACGGGCGCATCTGGGCTTCGAAGTTCGAGCAGGGGCTGGGCCGCCGGGCGTGGCTCTGGGCGGCCTTCTCGGTCAAGACGCCCTGGGGACAGAACGACGCCTCCGTGGATGGCGAGCGGCTCGATGAGCACGTGCAGCCGGGCACGGGCGCCACGAATCTCGCGGGCGGGCTCTCGGGCCTCTATCTGATCGACGAGAAGTCTTCGATTTACGGCTCCGCGATGTACACGGGCACGGGGCGGAACGAGTTCGGCTACAAGTACGGCGACAACTTCCAGGCCAACGTCTATTACGACCGAAAGCTGACGGAATGGCTCGACGGCGTCCTCGAGGTCAATTACCTCTACGCCAGGCGCGACCAGGTCGACCCGATCGGCCTCGTCGAACCGAACACGGGCGGGAACAGCCTGTACCTCACGCCGCGCGTGGCCGTCAACGTCGTGCGCGGCCTCGTCGCCCGCGTGGCGGCGCAGTTTCCCGTCTGGGAGGACTTGAACGGCATCCAGGACATCAAGCCGGCCTACACGGCTGGGCTGACCTACGTTTTCTGATTCCGTGGGACGCTGCCGTGCCCGCATGATCCCGGCGATGCATCTCGGACTCGCGGCCGGGCTCGACTTTGCACTCGTCGGAGAAGCCGGCGCGGCTGATGCCGCGGCGCCGCAGCGACCCGAGCTCAGTTCGGGCTGGTCCTATCTCGTCGTCGCCCGGGTTCCCGTGACGGTGACCCGGGCACGGCCGTTTCCGTTGCCGTGCCCGTCTTCCGTCTCGTCGGTGCCGGTGTCCGAGGTCGCCTTGCGGCGCGGGTGGAGGGCATAGCCGAGGGCGAAGAAGACCCCGAGGGCGGCGTGAGTCCAACCGACCGCGTGGGCGGCGTCGCGCCCCGTGACAACCTGGACGAGGTAGCCGGTGAGGACGAGCGGCAGGAAAATCCAGAGCATGGAGTTTCCGGTGCGCCGTCCGTTGATCTCTCCGCTGCGCCGCCGGGCGAGGGCGTGGCGGCGCAGCAGGAGTCCGACGCCGAAGACGGCGAAGGGCGCCACCAGAATGTGCGCCTTGAGCAGGAAGGGTTGCCACGGGTGCCCCAGTGCGGAGTCGGGGTCCGGATTGTGAAGGAAGTAGCGAGCGATTCCGTAGGCGATCCCGGTCAGAGAGACGGCGATGATCGCCGCATGGTTCCACCAGGCCTCCCAGCGTTTCATCGCGGTGTCGGTCCCGGCTTCTGCGGCGTGTTGCCCTGGTGGAGGACTCGGTGGAGCGCGAGGACTCTTCGCACGGCGTCCGTGGTGGCGCGCGCGGTCAGCGTCGCTCCGGCGACCGGTCGGATTCCGCGCTTCATGGTCAGTTCCGCATCGAGGGATTTCCCGGTGAACTGGCCGTACCAGTTCTCGCGGGGCATGTATTCCTCGGGCTCGTCGAACGCGATGACCTCGATGCGGGTGATTGCGGCGGCGGGATCGACGACCACCATGATCGTCTCGGGCATCGTCCGCACCACGTGCGTGTCGAAGTACGCCGTACCGACCAGATGGCCGTCCTTCGTCGCTTCGTAGTACGACGCCAGGGCGGAGGGCTCCTCGGCGTCGCCGGAGAGGCTCCGGGCCTGCTTCTGCTGTGCCTCGGTCAGATAAGCCGTACGGCGCTCGATCGCGGCGCCGGGGAACGCGAGCTTCAGGGCTTCCTCGGGCGTCACGAAGACTTTCGCCCACAGACTCGCGGCGGCGAGCAGTCCCGCTGCAGCCGTCGCGACCCGGGCGCCTCGAGGCGTCAGAAGACGTAGCCGAGTGAAGCGTTCCAAACGTTGACTCCGGTATTCGCGGCGTTGTGGCGCTGTTGCCAGTCCGCCTTCAGGATCAGCTGCGGGATCGGCTGGAACGCCGCGCCGACGGTCAGTTCGTGGACGTCGTTCTCCGGGTTGCGCGCGTAGCCGATCGGAACCTTGGCCTGCGTGTCGTACTCCTCGTAGCGGACGAAGGGGATCAGGTTCATCCTGGATGTAGAGCAGATCGAAAGCACGTCGAAGCCGCCCTGGACGTACCAGCCTTCCTGGGTCGAGCCGACCGACTCGTCGCCCTGGAAGTTATTCAACTGGTTGACGAGCTCCGCCTGGTCGACCGTGGTGTGCGCGTAGAGGCCGCGCAGCCAAAGACCGCGCCAACGGAAGTCGGCGTGCGCGTCGAAAACGGTCGTCAGCGCGCTGATCTTCTGGTCGGTGGGCGTGAACTGGCCCTGCCCGGCGTCGCCGGTGAAGACCGACGCGCCGACGATCAGACCCGGCATGCCCGTGAAGTCGGCGCGTCCGAACATCCCGCCGGCTCCCTGGCGAAGGTCGTGACTCCGACGCCGACTCCGGCGGTGACGCCTCCCCGGCCGGCCGGCATCGTGCCGGATCAGCCCTACGTGGGAACGCCGGCGGCGCCGCAGAAGGCGTATGCCGGGATCCTGCGGCTGAAGCAGGAGGGAGCTTCGGACGAAAAGCTCCTCGAGACGATCCGCGCGGAGAAGAAGGTCTACTCGCTGAGCCTCGACGACATGCAGAAGCTGCGAGCCGCCGGGGTGTCCTCGGCCGTCATTGAAGCGATGCTCCAGTCGGGCCGGGGTCCGATCACGCCCGGCGCGAAACCGACGCCGGCGGCGCCGACAGCGACTCCGAGCTCCTGATCAGGCCGCGTGCGTGCGCGCGGCGCCGGACCCGTGCTGGGCGGCGCGGCGGCGCTTCCACCACGTGCTCAGCAACCAGACGGTCGGGATGACCGCGAGCGCGTAAGCCAGAAGCTGGCCGATCTTGCCGTCCGGTCCGAGGATCTCGGTCGCGTCGTGGATGGCCTGGGAAGCGGGGAAGAGGCGGGCTTCCGAGAGCTCGTGGATCCCGTAGAGCACGAGCTGGATCAGGAAGATGCCGAGGAAGACGGCGGACACGTTCAAGAGCGTCTTCAAGTCGACGCCCTTGCCGAGCTTCGTCCAGAGAAAGCCGATCGCCGCGGCCGACACGAGACCCAGGAGCAGGCCGACGAACACGGCCGAAGATTTCAGCTGAAACAGCGCGGTCGCGACGAGCAGCGCCGTCTCCATGCCCTCGCGCGTGATCATCAGGAGCGTGAACGCGAAGACTCCCCAGAAGGCCTCGAGCCGCGCTGCCGGCGCTCGCGCGCGCCTCGAGACGGCCCTCGATGTCCGACTTCAGCCGGCCCGAAACTCGCTTCATGTAGACGAGGAGGCTTCCCACGAGGGCCGCCGCCGTCAGGGCCAGGATGCCCTCCCAGAGCGGCTGGTTGACGGCCTTCGAGAAGAGCCAGCCCGCAGCCGCGCAGGTCAGGACCGAGAATCCGATCCCCGCGTACACGGCCCGCGAGAGGCCCTGCCGGCCGGTGCGGGTGAGGTAGGAGAGGGTCAGGGCGACGATGAGGAACGCCTCGATTCCCTCCCGGAGCGCGATCGTAAATCCCTGCCACATCGAGGGCCCCCTTACCGGACGCCGTTGTCCGGCCTGCCCGGCTTGACACGGCCGGGGAACCGGCAGAGTATCGCAATTGAGACCGAGTCGCAATCACATGGAAAAACGCGAACACACGATCTTCCGCAAGTATCTGGAACGGCGGGGCCTGAAGCTGACCCACGAGAGACAGGCCCTGTTCGACGAGCTGTTCAGCCGGCATGAGCACGTGGAGGCGGACGAGCTGCTCATGCGACTGCGCGCGAAGCACAAGAAGATCTCCCGCGCCACGATCTACCGCACCCTCGAGCTGATGGTCGACGCGGGGATCGTGGGCCGGGTGCGGATCGGAGAAGCCGGCTACCGGTACGAACGCCTCCGCGCCGGCGACCACCACGACCACCTCATCTGCGACCACTGCGGGCGCGTCATCGAGTTCCGCGAGCCGCGGATCGAGGAGCTTCAGGACGAAGTGGCCGAGCGCTACGGCTTCGTGCTCCTCTCGCACACGCACCAGATGCGCGGAATCTGCCGATCCTGCCGGCCGCGGCGTCAGAAGGGGATTCCGACGGCCTCCGAGACCGATACGGGCGCCGAGACCGACGCCGACGAGGACCGCCTCGGGGACAGCCTGCCGTTTACTCCCAGACCACGCGGATGAAGCGGCGTCCGAGGCGGAGCACGACGGCCCCGCCCGGCGCGCCGGCCAACTTTTCATCGGGATCGCGGACCTCGCGCGGCTCCGCAACTCCGTCGGCGTAGACCTTCAGCGCGCCTTCGGCGATCTTTCGGCGCGCCTCACGCATCGACGACGCCAGCCCGGCGTCGACCAGCGTCTTCGCGGCGGCGCCGCCCGCGGAAGCGGACGCGGACAGCCGCTTCGACTCGACGTCGTCCGGAACTTCGCCTCGGGAGAAGGCGCGGCGGAAGTCCTCCGCGGCGCGCGTGGCGGCGTCCGCTCCATGGAAGTCGGTGACGATTCTTCCGGCGAGCTCGGCCTTGGCGTCGCGGGGGTTCTCGCCCCCTTCGATCCGGCGTCGCCGCGCGACGATCTCTTCGACGGGCACGTCCGTCAGGAGCTCGTACCAGCTCCACAGGAGCGCGTCCGGAATGGACATGACCTTGCCGTACATGTCGCCAGGCGGGTCCAGCACTCCGATCGCGTTGCCGAGCGACTTCGACATTTTCTCGGCGCCGTCGATGCCGACCAGCAGGGGCAGGGTCATGACCACCTGCGGCTCGAGACCTTCCGCCCGCATGAGGTCACGGCCGACGAGGAGGTTGAAGAGCTGGTCGGTCCCGCCGAGCTCGACGTCCGCGCGGAGAGCCACCGAGTCGTAGCCCTGGGCCAGCGGATAGAGCAGCTCGTGCAGGGCGATCGGCTGACGCGCAGTCCAGCGCTTCTGGAAATCGTCGCGCTCCAGGATGCGCGCGACGGTGACCCTGGCCGCGAGCCGCACGAGCCCGGCCGCGCCGAGGGCGTTGAGCCACTTGCTGTTGAACTCGATGATCGTCTTGTCGGCGTCGAGGATCTTGAACGCCTGCTTCGTGTACGTCCGGGCGTTCTCCTCGATCTCCTCGCGCGTGAGCTGGGGGCGGGTCGTCTTCTTGCCCGAGGGGTCGCCGATCGCCCCGGTGAAGTCGCCGATCACGAAGACGACCCGGTGCCCGGCATCCTGGAAGTGGCGCATTTTTCGCAGGACGACCGTGTGCCCGAGATGGATGTCCGGCGCCGAGGGATCGAAGCCGACTTTGACCGTCAGGGGCCCCTTCGCGAGCTTCCGCGCGAGGTCGGCCTCGTCGATCAGGTCGACCGACCCCCGGCGCAGGTTTTCCATCGCGCGCGGCCATAGGAGAAGAAGGGGAAGTCACGACGGCTGAGCATTATACGTGCGGCATCCTCAAGGCTTCTTAAATGAGAGGGGCTCCCGGGTCGGCCGCGGATAGCCTGCGGGCGGAAAGATCGAGGTGGTTCATGCGCAAGATTCTGGTTCTCGTATCTCTGATCGTGTTTTCGGCGGTTGCGACGCTCGGCGCCGAGGACCTGACGCTGCCGGCGGCCGCGTCCGTCGTCGGGGGGGCGCCGTTCTTCTCGGACGTGCGCGCCTTCAACACGTCCTACACGGACAGCCTGGACGTCACGATGCACTACCGGTGCTTCATCCCGTCGCCCTGCACGCCCACGACGGACACGGTGACGTTCACGCTGGCGCCCCGGGAGTCCCGGGCGTTCAACGACATCGTCGTGTCGCAGTTCAACACGCCGGACAGCGCCGGCGGCATCGAGTTCGAGCACTCGGGAAGCGGTGAACAGCTCGTCGTGACGAGCCGGCTCTACTCGACCGCGCCCCAGCCCACGGTCGGCATGTTCATCCCCGGCCTGCCCAACTCGGAGGCGTACCCGACGACGGTGCTGACCTCGATTCGCAACGGCGGCGCGAACGCAGGGCTTCCGCACCAACGTCGGCGTCTTCAACCGCGAGGACTCGGCCGTCGACGTCACGTTCCGGATCTTCGACGGGGGCGCGCAGGTTGGCAACTCGGTGACGATCAACGTGGCGGCGCACGCGGGCGCCCAGGTCAACAGGATCTTCACCGCGGCCGGCCAGGCCAGCCACGCGACCGATAACGCCGTCATCGTCGTCTCGGCCTCGCACGAGATCTTCTCCTACGCCGCGGTCATCGACAACAACACGACCGATCCGATCTTCGTCGTCGGGGCGGAAGACGAGCCGTTCCAGGCCACCACGCCCACCGGACCGACCCAGACGCCGACGGTTCCGGGCCCGACGGTGACGCCGACGGTTCCGGGGCCGACGGTGACGCCGACGCCTCCCGTGGGCGGCACGCGCACCGTGAACGTCGGGCAGGGCGGAACGAACTTCGTCGACCAGGTCAGCGGTAACAGCACGTCGACGATCACCGTCGGGACGACGGTCAACTGGGTCTGGGTCGGTGGCTTTCACAACGTCGCGTCCGGGGCGTGTCCGCCGTGCAACACGGACAACGTGTTCCGCTCGGGCAATCCGCAGAGCGGCGGGACTTTCAGTCACACGTTCAGCGCGGCCGGAACGTTCCCTTACTTCTGTGAGGTCCACGGCCAGAGCATGACCGGTACCGTCATCGTCAACCCGTAACACGCGACTCGCGACAAAGCCGTTCCTCGGCCCTCCTGTTCCCCTGTGGCCGCCCGTAAGGGCGGCCTTTCTTTTGTCAACGATGGCCGGCGACCGTCGTCGAATGAGGGTGCGACGCCGCAAGTTTGCCCTCCTGGTCTTTCTCCTGGTCCCGTCCGGCTCGTTCGCCGCATTCGCCGAAATCGTCACTCTGCCCGCCGCCGCTTCGGTCGTGGGCGCGTCGCCGTTCTACTCCGACGTCCGCGCCTTCAACACCTCGTACACGGCTTCTCTCGAGGTCACGGCCGAATACCGCTGCTTCATCGGGGTCTGCTCGAACGCGCCGAAGACCTTCACGCTCGGGCCGCGCGAGTCGCGGGCGTTCGACGACGTCTGCGTCTCCCTCTTCCAGTCGCCGGACTCGGCCGGGTCGGTGGAGTTCTCTCACGGCGGAGCCGATGGAGCGCTCGTCGTGACGAGTCGGCTCTACTCGACCTCTCCCGCGCCCACCGTCGGCATGTTCGTGCCGGGGCTCTCGGCCGCCGCGGCGCACCCGGTCTCGGTGCTGACGTCGGTCCGCAACTGGTCGGGAGCCGGTTCCGCACGAACGTCGGCGTCTACAACCCCGGCCCCTCGACGGCCGATCCGGCCTTCCGTCTCTACGACGGGGCCACGCTCGTGGGCACGCTGCGCCTCGACGCTCCGCTGGCTCCGCGGACGGGCGCCCAGATCAACGACGTCTTCGCGCGCGCGGGCGCCGCGTCGCTGCCGACCGCGAATGGGGTCGTGGTCGTCGACGGCGGCGCCTCTCCGCTCTACGCCTACGCCGCCGTGATCGACGCCGCGACGAGCGATCCGATCTTCGTCGTGGGGGCCGAGGACGCCGCGCCTCCGCCGCCGGCCGGACCGGAGACGCTCGTCATCTCGGTCCGGGCCTGGGACTTCTCACCCGGCGGTCCGATCTCACCGCCCATGACGCTTCGGGTCGGCACGACCTACACGCTCGTCTTCCGCAACGCCGACCTGCCGGGGACGGTCGGCGCGCGACACGGGTTTTCCGGGGTCTCCGAGCTCGGGCTTCCGGCGACCGACGACATTTCCCCGGGCCACGAGTTCGTCATCCCGGCCTTCACGCCCGAGGCCTGGCAGCGCGGCAATTACCCGTTCGTCTGCACGCAGAGCGGCTGCGGCGGTGACCCGGAGCAGCACGCCGGAATGATCGGGCTGCTCGTCGTCGAGTGAGCCGGTCGGCGGTAATATGGCCGCGTGACGGAAACGAAGGAAGCGGAAACCGAAGCTCCCGCTCCGCCGGCTCGCGAAAACGAAGACGACGCCCGCGCCGAGGCCGCGGCCCGGAATCGCAAGCGCGCCGAGCAGGACTGGGAGGAGAAGAAGAAGCTCTGGCGGCAGATGGGCGTTCCGAAGGGGCTGCCCGCCAAGAAGTAGGTCCGTGCGCCTGGAGAGCGCGTCTTTTCGAGAAGGCGAGCCGATCCCGAAGGAACACTCGCGGGACGGGGCGGACTCGCACCCCGCGCTCGCCTGGTCCGGCGCCCCGAAAGGCGTCCGCAGCTTCGCTCTGATCTGCGACGATCCCGACGCGCCGCGCGGCCGCTGGGTCCACTGGATCCTCTACGACATCCCGGCCGAGGCGTCCGCGCTGCCGGCGAGCGTCTCGAAGACCGAGCGCCACGCCTCCGGCGGCACGCACGGAAGGAGCGACTTCAACGAGCTCGGCTGGGGAGGCCCGGCGCCGCCGCGAGGGCACGGCGTTCATCACTACGAGTTCCACCTCTACGCCCTGGACGCGAAGCTGGGCCTGCCTCCGGGAGCGGGGCGCGGCGAGCTCGAGACGGCGATGAAGGGTCACGTCCTCGAAGAGACGACGCTGACCGGCACGTACCGGCGCGATTGAGGGACGAGGCGGAAGACCCTCGCAGGCTCGGCCTCGCGGTTCTCGGGCTCGTGGTCGGGGGCTTCGCCGTCCGGTTGTGGCTCGCCAGGCACTTCTACGGCTTTCTTTCGGGCGACGACCTCGAGGTCGTGCAGGGCGCCGCGAAATACGCGCTCGGCCTCGAGTACCAGCCGTGGTCGCTCCGGTGCCTCTTTCATCCTCTCGTGCTCGTGGCTCCCGTCCTCCGGGTCGCGGCGCTCCTCGGCGCGGCGAACGACGCCGCTGGCCGTGGCGTTCTGGGCTGCGCTGCCGACGATCCTCGCGTCGAGCGCGACCGTCTGGCTGACCTTCCGACTTGGCCCTCGACTCGGCCTGAACGTGACTGGAGAGCTTTCTCGCCGCGTTCTTCTACGCGTTCCACTGGCTGCCGCTCGGCTACGGATCGACGCAGTTTCCGAGGCCGATCTCGACGATGCTGCTTCGTGCTGGCACTCGTCCTCGCCACGAGCGCGCGCGGCGCTGTCCTGTTCGCGGGCGGCCTGCTCCTCGGTGCGGCGTTCGCCGTGCGTTTCAGCGAGGGGGTCCTGGCGCTGCCGTTTCTCGCCGCTCGTGTGGTGGCGGCATCGACGCTGTGTCCGCGCATGGGCGCTCGCCGCCGCCGGGGGCCTTTTCGGCGCGACTGCTTTTCGCCGGCGTCGACCGACTGGCTGACGTGGGGACGGCCGTTCGCGAGCCTCACCGAATTCTTCCGGATCATGGCGGGGCCCGACCGGCCGGACTTTCCGCGCTACGACAAGCCCTGGTTCTGGTACGGGACCTCGATTTTCCAGTGGGCCGGCCCGGTGGCCGTCGTGCTCGTCCTCGTCGCCGCTCCGGCGGCCGGGCGCGCGCGGTGCCGCTTCTTCTGTTCGCCTTCGTCGTGCTCGGCAACTCGCTCTTCGCCTACAAGGCCTATCGCTATCTCCAGGCGGCCGTGCCTCTTCTCGCTGTGCTCATGGGCCTCGGCTGCGCGCAGCTGTTGTCGTCGCGTCCGCGGATCGCCCGGGCGACGGGATGGATCCTCCTCACGCTGGCGCCGCTCTGGGGAATCGAGCGGACGCTCACGCTCATGCGTGAGAAGTCTCGCTCCGCGGTCGATGCGGGCCTCTGGATGAAAACGCTCGCGCCGCGCCGCGTTCTTCTCGAGCAGCAATGGGCCTATGGCGGCAGTCTCACCTTCGGCAACGACGTCGAAATTCGCGAGCGGACGCCGACCCGGCCGCTCGGCCTGGCGGGCGCGGAGCTGGACGGCCTCGACGCAGCGGCCTTCTACGAACGCGATCTCGGTGATTCGGATCGAGAAACCCTCGGGACCGCCGGCTTCCGTCAGGTCTTCCGCGTCGAGGGACGGCCGAAGACCGTCGTCGTCTTCGCGGGGAGCCCGTAGGAATGCGCAAGGAGAGCCTCGCCGCGATCGAGCGCGACGTGGTGGCTTGCCGCCGCTGTCCGCGGCTCGTCCGGTGGCGCGAGGAGTCCGCGCGGCATCCGCCCCGCCGGTTTGCCGGACAGAGCTACTGGGCGAAGCCCCTGCCGGCGTTCGGAGATCCGGCGGCGCGCATTCTCCTCGTCGGCCTCGCGCCCGCCGCGCACGGAGGCAACCGGACGGGCCGCATCTTCACCGGGGACGAGTCCGGCAACTTCCTCTTCGAGGCGCTCCACGCGGTCGGGCTCGCCAATCAGCCGCAGTCGCTCCATCGTGGCGACGGGCTCCGGCTCTCGGGCGCGCTCATCACCGCGGCCTGCCGCTGCGCGCCGCCGGCGAATCGGCCTCTGCCCGAGGAGATGGACAACTGCCGCGAGTACATGCGCCGCGAGCTCGCGGTTCTTCCGAGGCCTCGCGTCCTCATGGCCCTGGGCGCGCTCGCCTTCTCCGCCTGCCTCGCCGCGCTCGCGGAGGAAGGCGCGCCGATCCCGAAACCCCGGCCGCGGTTCGGCCACGGCGCCGACTACCGCATCGGAGAGGACCGACTGCTCGCCAGCTACCACCCCAGCCAGCAGAACACGTTCACCGGGAAGCTCACGCAGGGGATGCTGCGGGCGGTGCTGCGGCGGGCGATGCGCGCGGCGGCGATTGAGCCGTCGTCCTGAGGGCCGCTACGGCGCTGCGAGTCCGGGATCGATACCGCCGACCTGCGGTCGGCGTGCCTACTGCGGGGTCTGCGCTCTGGGATCCGCTCGGCGCTGCGCGCCTCGGGATGACCGCTACGGCGGCCGATGGCCGCCTGCGCGGTCAGCCTTTCTTGAACAGCGCGTCGAAGGCGGAGCGCGCGTCGTCGGGCGTGGCCTCGCCGCCGCGGCTTCCGGTGAGATCGAAGGTCTTCGCGGGCGCGTAGAAGGTGCAGGTGTTCGCGGCCTGCTTGGACGGGATGCGCGCCGGGATCGGCTCCGTGCACTCGAAGCGCGCGGACGTGTCGAAGTTCGAGCACTGGCTGCAGGAGTGGAGCGACGCGCCGCACTTGCGGCAGACGGCCTCGAACCCGATGTTGTCGAGATCGAGGACCTTCTCGCCGCAGTGCTTGCAGCGGAAGACGACGGCCTTGTTCTGATCGATGCCGCGGCCGCGGGGCGCGCCGTCGTCGTCGCGAGGCGGCCGGGGGCCGATCGGACGGCGCCCGGAGGAGTCGCGGTCCGATTCCTGGTATCCGCGGTGGCGGTACTTGCGGTCTTCGCCCATGGATGGCTTCTTTGAGCGCGCCCCGGAGAGGCGCGACGGCCAATTCTATAATCCTCGCATGGGCGCGCGGACCGAGGAAGCGCTCGAGCTCTGGCGTGAGGGCACGCACCGTTTGCTCGCCGGAGAGCTCGAGGAAGCCGTCGACCTCTTCACGCGCTCTCTCGAGGCCGAGCCGACGGCCGAGGCATACACGTTCCGCGGCTGGGCCTACTCCTTCGCGGGCCGGCTCCCCGAGGCGATCGAGGAGTGCCGCAAGGCCATCGCGACGGATCCCTCCTTCGGCAATCCCTACAACGACATCGGCTGCTACCTCATGGAACAGGGCGACGGAGAGGGCGCGATCCCGTGGTTCGAGAAGGCCAAGCAGGCATCCCGGTACGAGCCGAGGCACTTCCCGTACCTGAACCTCGGCCGGTTACGGGCGGCTCGCGGAGAGATCGCCGAGGCGATCGCGGAGTTCGAGGGCGCGCTGGCCGAGAGCCCGGACGACCCGATGGCTCTGAAGTTCCTGGAGATGCTGCGCTACAAGGTGAATTGAGGCCCTGGAATCCGAAGGGCGCCCGCGAGGTTCTTCCCCCGGGGATAGAATCCCCGCTTCCGAAGGAGCGACCATGACTGAATTCGAAATGACGCCGCAATCCGCCTTCTCGCCGACGGCGACCGCCACGGCGGAGCGCGTGACGGCTTTCCTGCGCAAGGTGTACGGCTGGATGTTCGTGGGCCTCGGCGTCACGGCGGCTGTGGCGCTCGGTGTCGCGAGCTCGCCGACCCTCATGCAGGCGATCTTCGGCAGCAAGATCCTCTTCTTCGGTCTCGTGATCGCCGAGCTGGGCCTGGTCTTCTTTCTGTCGGCCCGCGTGAACAAGCTGGCGCCGGCGACGGCGTCGGGGCTATTTCTTCTTTATTCGGCTCTGAACGGCGCGACGCTCGCCGCGATCTTCGTCATGTTCACAGGCACCTCAATCGCGACGACCTTCTTCGTCACGGCCGGAATGTTCGGCGCGCTCGCGCTCTACGGTTCGACGACCAAGCGCAGCCTCGCGGGCGTCGGCCAGTTCGCCTTCATGGGCCTGATTGGTCTGATCCTGGCTTCCGTCGTGGGCATGTTCCTCAAGTCCGACGGCCTCCAGTTCGTCATCTCGATCGTCGGCGTGATCGTGTTCACGGGCCTCACGGCCTGGGACGCGCAGAAGTTGAAGGCCATGGCGACGGCTCTGCCCGAGGGACAGACAGGCTCCTACGCGGTGGTCGGCGCGCTGTCGCTGTACCTCGACTTCATCAACCTCTTCCTGTTCATGCTCCGCTTCCTCGGCGGCCGCCGGAACTAACCAGGGAGACGGGTCGCGCCCTACTCGCCGACGAGCGGCAGGCGGCCGATCCCCGAATCCGCCGAGGCGACGGCCGCCGCGGCCTCGTCGTCGACCCGCACGTTCTCGCCGGGGTTGAGAAAGAGATTCGCTTCCAGGCCGTACTGGCGCGTGTAGAGGTCGGCATAGCGCCCTCCACGGGCCAGCAGCTCCTCGTGACGACCCCGCTCGACGACGCGGCCCCCCTCGACGACGAGAATGGTGTCGGCCCGCCGGATCGTGGAGAGCCGGTGGGCGATGACGAACGTCGTCCGGCCCTTCATGAGCTCCGCGAGCCCCTCCTGGATGAGAGCCTCGCTCTCGGAGTCGAGCGAGGAGGTGGCCTCGTCGAGGATCAGGATGCGGGGGTCCGCAAGAATCGCTCGCGCGATCGCCACCCGCTGGCGCTGGCCGCCCGAGAGCTTGACGCCGCGCTCGCCGACGATCGTGTCGTAGCCTCCCGGCAGCTTCTCGACGAACTCGTCGCAGTTGGCGATGCGAGCGGCCCGGAGCACGTCCTCACGGGACGCATCGGGCCGCGAGTAGGCGATGTTGTCGTAGACCGACCCGTCGAAAAGGAAGTTGTCCTGGAAGACGACGCCGATCTGGCCGCGGTAGTCGGAGAGCCGCACCTTCGCCAGGTCCCGCCCGTCGACGAGCACGGCGCCGGAGCTGGGACGGTGGAAAGCCGCGACCAGGCCGATGATCGTGCTCTTGCCCGACCCCGAAGGGCCGACGAGCGCCGTGACCGTGTCCGGAGGCGAGACGAAGGAGACGTCGTGGAGCACGGGCGTGTTTTCCTCGTACGCGAAGGACACGTCCCGGAACTCGACGGCGCCGTCGATCGGGGGGAGGGGCTCGCGCGCGGCGTCGCCCGCGTCCTCGGCGAGCTCGTCGCGGAGCTCGCGGATCCGTTCGAGGCCGGCGAAGGCCTCGGTCACCTGGCTGCCGATCGACACGATCTGGATCACCGGGCCGACGAGGAGCCCGAGGTACAGGGTGAACGAGACGAACGTGCCCACGGTCATCCGTCCCGCCTCGATCTCGTGGGCGCCGACCCACATGATCGACACGCCGACGACGCCGAGAAGCAGCGTCGAGATCGCGGAGACGGTCGAGAAGCTGGTCATCGTGCTCGCCACGTTCCGAAAGAGGCGATAGGCGCCCTTCGTGAAGACCAGCGCCTCGCGCCGCTCCGCGCGATACGCCTTGACGACCCGGATTCCGGAGAAGGACTCGGTCAGCCGGCCGGAGACTTCGGCGTTGATCTTCGAGCGCTCGCGGAAGAGCGGCCGCAGCGTCCGGAACGCGTAGGAGAGGACCAGGCCGAAGAGCGAGAGGACCGCGAGGGCGATCAGCGTCAGCTTGGCGCTGAAGTAGAAGAGGATTCCGAGGGCGAGCAGGGCCGTCAGAAGGCCCCCCACGAGCTCCACGAGGCCCGTGCCGACGAGGTTGCGAATGCCCTCGGCATCCGTCATGACCCGGGAGAGGAGCACTCCCGTCTTCGTCTGGTCGAAGAAAGCCACCCGCAGACGCCCGACATGGGACTGGACCGCCCGCCGCATCTCGGTGATGGAACGCTGTGCGGCCTTGCCGAGGACCTGGGAGAGGGCGAAGCCGGTGAGGGCCTGGATCAGCGTCGCCGCGCCGGCCACGAGGACGATCTTGAGCAGGAGCTCGCGGTGGCCCTTGGCGATGACGTCGTCGAGGAGCACCTTGGTCGTTCCGGGCAGAACGAGGCCGCAGAGGCGGCTGATCAGGAGCAACCCCAGCCCGAGGCCCAGGCGCCCCTTGCGCGCCGTGATGAGCTCGGCGGCGTCGCGAAGGATGACCTTCAGGCCCGGCTTTTTCTTCTTGTCGGGTTCGTCGGGCCGGGGCGGTCTGCCGCTCCGGCGCTCGACTTTCGCAGCCCCGGAGGAGAGGCCGCCGCCTCCGAACCCCAGACGCGCCACGTCAGGCCGACCCGACAGGGGAGAGTGGAACCGGAGTCAGGGGCACGAGCCGATTGTAGCGAGCGAAGCGGGGAGGGGAGGAATTGGCTTTCACGCTCGAAATACGCACCCAGAGGCTCGGATAGGCGCATGCGACGTATTGACAAATAGATTTGTCCGGACAAATAATACTGTCTGTGGAAGCCTGCGGCCGCAATTACTCCACTCGAATCCGTGGCCACCTCGCGCGGAGCGAGCGCTCTGCTCCACCCGCTCCGCTCGCGCCTGCTCTCGATGGCGCGCGAGCCCGCCTCCGCCACGGAGCTCGCCCGCCGCCTCGGCCTGCCCCGGCAGCGTGTGAACTACCACGTCCGGCAGCTCGAGCGCGCCGGCCTGCTCCGGGCGGCCGGACGCCGGCGGCGGAGGAACCTCATCGAGCAGCGCTACGTCGCGACCGCGCGCTCCTATGTCCTGGCGCCGGCCCTCCTCGGTCCGCTCGTTCCGGACTGGCGATCCATCGCCGACACGGCCTCGGCGGACTACCTGCTGGCGCTCGCCGAGCAGGTGCGCTCCGACGTGACGCGGGCCTCCGAAGAGGCGGCCGGCGAGGAGAAGCGCCTCTCGACGCTGTCGCTCAAGTCGCAGTTCCGCTTCCAGACGCCCGAGGAGCGAGCCCGCTTTGCCGAGGAAATCCGCCGGGCCGTCGTGGACGTGATCGCGAGGCACACCTCGCCCAATCTCCGCGAGAACGGCCGGCCCGGGCGCGGACGGCCCTACCGGTTGGTTCTGACCTGCTACCCGCGTCGCCGCGGGAATCGAGGCCGAGGAGAACGAGGAGGGGAGGACGTCGTGACGGAGAGAAAGCATCGCGGACGCCAGCTCGAGGTGGAAATGCGCGCTCGGGCCACGCAGACGCCCGCCGGAGCCGGGCGGTGATCGGGCAAGTCGTCTCGATGATCGGGGCGGCGATGATCCTCGCGGCCTTCGGCGCGCAACAGGCCGGAAAGCTCGGCCGCGAGGATCTCGCCTACCTGCTTCTCAATCTCTTCGGCTCGGTGATCCTGACTTACTTCGCCTACGAGGCGAAAAACTCGGGTCTCATCGCCCTCGAAGGCTCCTGGGCGCTCATCAGCCTCATTTCGCTCCTGAAACGCCCTCTTCTCCGCGACGACCTCTGACGCGTGGCTTTTCCGCCACGACCAGGAGCCGCTGCGAGCTGAGCCCGAACGGGTCGCCCTCGATCGAGCCGAACATCTCTCGCGTCTCGAGGCCTGCCGCGGCCAGCATCCGGATGACGTCTCCCGACGAGGTAGACGCGCTGCGACGCGAGTTTCCTTTCGGTCTTCCCGTCTTTGGAGAACTCGAAGACGTTCTCGATGCGAGAGGTCGCGGGATCCAGCCGGGTTTCCTCGACGAAGCGATAGCCGGCCATTTCCCCTTCCTGGCGCGGCTCGAGCCTCGGGTAGACGCTCTCCGCTGTCTGGCCGAAGTCGAGCGCGAAGCGCCCGCCCGGCTTCAGCGCCGCGGCGACGGCCTCGATGAATTCCTCGTTGCCGGAGTCATCGAGGTAGCCGAAGCTGTTGCCGAAGCAGAAGGCGGCGTCGAACCCGCCGTGGGTCGGTACGGCGCGCATGTCGGCCTCGACGAGCTCGACGTTCAGACGCTTCTCGGCCGCGACTTCCCGGGCCGCGTCGAGAAACTCCCGCGAGATGTCGATGCCGGTCATCGCGCAGCCGCGCTCGGCGAGGGGGAGCGTCAGGCGTCCCGCCCCGCAGGGCACATCGAGGACACGGTCACCGGGCGAGAGGCTCAGGTGTTTCCAGAGATAGTCGACGTCGGCCTTCGTGGCCTCGGGCGGCAGGGCGGCGCGCCAGAAGCTGACCGCGAGGCCGCTGAAAAAATGCTTCCACCAGTCCGGAGGTGCGTTCAAGGGAGCTCCTCTCTGCGCGCCTTCAGGCGCGGCTCTCGAGCGAACGCGCCTTGGGCGCGCCGCGGTCTTTGCGACGGGATGCGGCCGGAGTCGTCCGAGCCGCTAGCGAGAGACGATGGCAGGCATATTCAGCACGTGAAATCTTACCCCGGCCCGCGGCGGGTGTACACGTCGCGGTCGACGATCTCCATGCAGCGCCGGGGATCCTCGATCGTCCGGAACCCGGACTTCTCGTAGAGGCGCATGGGCGTCGCGGGTCATGAGGATCCAGCGCCGCAGGCCCTGCAGGTCCGGATGGCTCCGGATGGCTTCCATCAGCCACACCGCGAGGCCTCGGCCGCGGTGCGACTCGAGGACGAACACGTCGGCGAGGTACGCGAACGTCGCCCGGTCGGTGATGACGCGCGCGAAGCCCACCTGCGACGCCCCCTCGTAGACGCCGAAGCACAGGGCGTTCTCGATGGAGCGGTCGACGGTCTCCCGCGGAATGCCGCCGGCCCAGTAGGACCGGCTCAGGAACGCGTGGATGAGCGGCCGGTCGAGAAGACCCGGATCGGTCGAGATCGAGTACGCGCCGCGCGTCGACGTCCAGGCGCCGTCCGGATGCATGCGCGGATCCTACCCGCGGAACCGCCGCTATCCTATGCTCCCGAACACGCGGCAATCGATGAGCGACACTGTCTCGCTTCCCCTCTGGCTCGCCATCCTGCTCGGGATTCTGGCGGCGTGGGCGGCCCTCGACCGCCTGCTGATTCCGAGCGTGCGCTGGGTGCTGCGCCGGCGCGTCAACCGCGTGCTCGAGGAGATCAACACGCGGCTGAAGATCCGCATCGCCCCCTTCGAGCTGACGAAACGGGACGTGCTGATCGACCGGCTGCTCTACGACCCGCAGGTCCAGCAGGCCGCGGAGGCCGAGACCCGCGAGAGCGGGATGCCTCGCGAGGTCGTCATGGAGCGGATCCGCCACTACGCCCGCGAGATCGTGCCCGCCTTCAACGCCTATGCGTATTTCCGCGTCGGGTACTGGATCGCTCGCAACGTCGCGCGCTCCCTCTACCGCGTGCGCCTCGGCTACGAGGACGAGGAGGGGCTCGCGGCGATTCCTCCGTCGGCGACGGTCGTCTTTCTCATCAATCACCGCAGCAACATGGACTACATCCTCGTGTCCTACCTCGCCGCGGAGAAGGCCGCGCTCTCCTACGCGGTCGGCGAGTGGGCCCGGATCTGGCCGCTCCAGACGCTCATCCGGGCGATGGGGGCGTATTTCGTGCGCCGCAACTCGAAGGATCCCCTGTATCGCAAGGTGCTGGAGCGCTACGTCGGCATGGCCACGGCCGGGGGCGTCACCCAGGCGGTCTTTCCGGAAGGCGGCCTGTCCCGCGACGGAAAGCTCCGCCCTCCGAAGCTCGGCATCCTCGACTACATGGTCCGGGCGCTCGATGCGGCCGGAGAGCGGGACATCGTCTTCGTGCCGGTCGGGATCAATTACGACCGGATCTTCGAGGACCGGAGCCTGCTGCACGAGCTGGATCCCGACGCGCCGAAGAAGACCGCCACGGCGAGCGTGGGCACGACGGCGCGCTTCGTGGGCCGTAACGTCTGGCTCCGGGCGTTCAACCGCTGGTACCGATTCGGCTACGCCTGCGTGAACTTCGGCTCGCCCTTCTCGCTCCGGCGCTACGCCGGACGCCACGGCATCGATTTCCGGCAGCTCTCCCGGGAAGACCGGTCGCGGAAGCTCGAAGAACTGGCCCGCGAGCTGATGGGCCAGATCGCGCGCGTCATCCCCGTCGTCCCGGTCTCTCTCGTCGCGACGGTGTTCGTGCGCGCTCCGGAGCGGATCTGGAGCGAGCTCGAGCTGAAGGGCGAGGTCCTGCGCCTCATGGAGGAGCTCGGCCGGCGCGGCGCCCACGTCTACGTGCCGCGCGGCGACCAGGACTACGCCATCACGGTCGGCCTCCGGATGCTGACGCTGCGCCGGCTCGTCGACGCCGCGGACGGGCACGGCGGTCTCTATCGCGCGCGTCCCGAGGAGATCCCGTTACTTCAGTACTACGCGAGCTCGATCGCGCATCTCTTCTAGATTCCCGGGTCGGTCCTCGTGATATCTCTGCCGCACCAATCGCGGAGGAATCCATGATCGATCGCCGGTCGCTCCTCAGAAACGGCGCGCTCGCGGGCGCCGCGGCCACCCTCGCGGGGCGGTCCGCCGCCGAGGCCGCCGCGGTTGCGCCGCCCACGTCGCCCGTCGCCGGCCTTCGAGCTCGACGAGCTGACGGTCGTGGACCTCCAGAAGCGGATGGCGTCGGGCGCCGACTCGGCGAAGACGCTGTGCGAGAAGTACATCGCCCGCATCGAGGCCGTGGACCGCGGCGGACCGGCGCTGCGCGCGGTCCTCGAGATCAACCCCGACGCGCTGGCGATCGCCGCAAGCCTCGACGCCGAGCGCAAGGCGGGCAAGGTGCGCGGCCCGCTGCACGGGATCCCCGTCCTCATCAAGGACAACGTCGGCACGGCCGACCGGATGCAGACGACGGCCGGCTCGCTGGCGCTCGTCGGCGCGATTCCGGCGGCGGACGCGGCCATCGTCAAGCGCCTGCGCGACGCGGGCGCGGTCATCCTCGGCAAGACGAACCTTTCCGAGTGGGCCAACTTCCGCTCGACGCATTCCTCGAGCGGATGGAGCGGCCGCGGCGGCCAGTGCCGCAATCCGTACGCGCTCGATCGTGATCCCTCGGGCTCGAGCTCCGGCTCGGGAGCGGCGGCGGCGGCGAGCCTGTGCGCCGTGACGGTCGGCACGGAGACCGACGGCTCGATCGTGTCGCCGTCCAACAACTGCGCGCTCGTGGGCTTCAAGCCCACGCTCGGCCTCGTGTCGCGCACGGGCATCATCCCGATCGCCCATTCCCAGGACACGGCGGGACCGATGACGCGCACCGTCGCCGACGCCGCCGCCCTGCTTTCGGCCATGTGCGGTTTCGATCCCGCCGACCCGACGACGCGGGATCTCGCGGGCAAGGCTCCGGTGGACTACACCGCGTTTCTGGATCGGAAGGGCCTCGCCGGCATGCGCATCGGCGTGCCGCGCAAGAAGCTCTACGGCCAGAGCCCCGCGGCCGACGCCGTCGCCGAGGCGGCGCTCGACGCCATGCGGCGCGAGGGCGCGATCATCGTCGACCCGGCGGACATCGCGACGCTCGGCGACGCGGACGACTCCGAGTTCGAGGTTCTGCTCTACGAGTTCAAAGCCAACCTGAATCTCTACCTCGCGGGCCTCGGGAATCGAACGCCGTACCGGACCCTGAAGGACCTGATCGTCTTCAACCAGAAAAACCGCGAGACGGAAATGCCTTACTTCGGCCAGGAGATCTTCGAGAAGGCCGAGGCGAAAGGGCCGCTGACGGAGAAGACGTATCTCGACGCGCTCGCCAAGGACGTGCGCCTGACGCGCGCGGAGGGCATCGACAAGACGATGGACGAGCATCGCCTCGATTGCCTCGTCGCGCCGACCTCGGCGCCGGCCTCGCTGATCGATCTCGTCAACGGGTCCTACGGCCCGGGAGGAAGCTCCTCGTTCCCCGCGATCGCCGGGTACCCCGACGTGACGGTCCCCGCGGGCTGGTCGTTCGGGCTTCCCGTCGGGCTCTCGTTCTTCGGCCGCGCCGGGAGCGAGCCGACGATTTTCAAGATCGCGTACGCGTTCGAGCAGGCCACGAAGGCCCGCAAGCCGCCGCGGTTCCTGGCGACGGTCGGACTTGACGCCGAAGGCGTCCTGAAAGGACGCCGGGAGGCGTCATCCCGAGGCCGCAGGCCGAGGGATCCCGTGCTTTCCGCCAGCACTGGCAATCGAGTCCGGGATCCCTCGCTGCCGGCTCGCGGATGACGGCTCCTACGGGACCCGTCGCTCGCTCCTCGGGATGACGCGCTGCGCCGGATGACCGGCCGGCGTCGGCGTCAGTCGGGAAACGACCCCGGATCCTCCACCGCGCGCCGGTGCAGCGCGTCGTCGATGTTGCGTCCCGTGACGACGAGGACGACGGGCCCCGGCGAGTCGCCGAGCTGCGGCAGCGCCGCGAGGGCCGAGGCGGCCGCGCCTTCGGCGCGGATTCCGGCTCGGTCGTACGCGCCGACGCGCTTCTGCGATCGCGCGCTCCGAAACCAGGAGCATGCGGTCGACGACGCCCTGGATCAGCCCCACGGCCGACGGGATCGCCACGCGAACCGCGAGGCCGTCGGCGAAAGTGGCCATGCGATCGCAGTCCACCGCGCGCCCGGCGTCGAAGGAGAGCGCCATCACCGGAGCTTCCTTCGCCGCGACACCCACGACCTCGGTCTCGGGCGCGCGCGCCTTGAGCGCCCGGCCGATGCCCGCGATCAGAGCCCCGTTGCCGACCGGAACGACGACGGCGGCGGGCGATGACCCGAGCTGGTCCAGGATCTCCGACGCGATCGCTCCGTAGCCTTCGAACTGCGTCGGCTCGACTCCGTCTTCGAAGAACGGGATTCGCGCCTCGGAAGCGAAGCGCTTCCCCTCGTCCTTCGCGAAGTCGAGGTCCGTCCCGATCAGCCGGACCTCGGCGCCGAGCGAATCGATGAGCGCGAGCTTCGCGAGCGAGGCGCCGGCGGGCGCGTACACCATCGCGCGCAAGCCCAGCTCCCTGGAGGCCCAGGCCACGGCGGCGCCGTGGTTCCCGGTGGAGGCCGTGACGACGGCGGAGGCGCCCTTCCTCTTGTAGGACTCGATCGTCGGGAGCGCTCCGCGCCACTTGAAGGCGCCGAGCTCGTGGACATCCTCGCGTTTGAGATGGAGCGGCCGGCCGCCCGCGAGCGCCGGCGGCGCCGGCTCGAGGGGCGTGGGCAGCTTCACGCGGGGAACGCTATCGCAGTCGGCCTCAGGCGACGTGGTCGACGTCCTTCTCCGGGCCGGTCGGGACAGGGACCGGAGCCGGGGCCGGTGTCGCGCGGCGCGCCACGGCCCGCAGGAGCGGTCGCGACGCGTAATAGACGCCGGCGATCACGAACGGCACGACGAGCCCCCACGCGACGACCGCGTGCGCCGCCGTCGTTCCCAGCCGCGAAATCGTTCCGAGAGGATCCGTCTTGCCCATGGCGACGAGCTGGTCGAGCGAGAAGCGTCAGCCGGGGCGCTCCGAACAGTCGTTCGCCCATCCGGATGAACGGGAAGAGGAGCAGGAGCTGGAGCGGGTAGCTCGTCCAGTTGATCGCCTGGATGATGGGTTGATTGAGCCGGAAGGCCCAGGCCGCGAGAAAGCTCAGGATCGTCGTCACGCCGATGACGGGGATCACCGCGATCGCGAGGCCGACGCCGATCGTCAAAGCGATCGTGTTCGTAGACAAACCCTGCGTGAGCTGCTCGAGGACCGGTGCCGGCGATCCTCGAGCGGAGATTGTCCGGGAGCTTCACGCCCGGCGCTTTTCGAGGTCGCGCGCCACGCGGGCCTTCGGCTTCCCCGCCGGGGCGGCCGCCGTCCGCGTCATGGGAGCCCCCGCCTTCGCGAGGAGGAGCTGGGCGTCGCCGATGTACCTCTCGGCGAACGCGCCCTCGCAGTAGCCGAGGTAGTAGTCCCACATCCGGATGAACGTCTCCGGGAAGCCCAGAGCGCGGACGCGCTCGCGGTTCTCGAGGAATCGTTTCCGCCAGGCGGCGAGCGTCGTGACGTAGTGGAGCCCGATCTCTTCCAGTCCGGAGACGGAGAGCGACGTGGCCCGCGCCAGGGAACGGCGGATCTCGCCGATCGAGGCGAGCTCGCTTCCCGGAAAGATGTGCCGCTGGATGAAATCGGGCTGCCCGTGGTAGCTCGGGAAGCGCTCCTCGTTCATCCAGATCGTCTGGAGCAGCATCGCCCCGCCGAAACGCAGGAGCCGATCCACCGCCGAAAAGTACGTGTCGTAGAAGGAGAGACCCACGGCCTCGAACATCTCGATCGAGACGGCCTTGTCGTAGAGACCGGTGAGCTTGCGGTAGTCCTCGAAGAGGAGCTCGACACGCCCGCCCAGTCCTTCGCGCGCGAGCCGCTCGCGAACGTGGTCGTACTGCGAGCGGCTGATGGTCGTCGTCGTGACCCGGCAGCCGTAGCGGGTCGCCGCGTGGATGGCGAAGGCGCCCCACCCGGATCCGATCTCGATGACCCGGTCGCCCGGGGCGAGCTCGAGCGTCTGGCAGATGCGGTCGAGCTTGGCGAGCTGGGCCTGTTCGAGCGAGGTCTCCGGCGTCTCGAAGATGCCGCAGGAGTAAGTCAGCGTCGGGTCCAGAAAGAGCGAATAGAAGTCGGTGCCGAGGTCGTAGTGAAAACGGATGTTGAGCCGGCTGCCCGAGACGGTGTTGCGGCGGAACGCGTGATGGAGGCGGTGGCCGAGGCGCGAGAGGATCGAAGTCACGCGCCGGCCCGCGTCGAAGGCGCGCATGTTCCGGACGCCGAGGCGCACGACGCTCGGCAGATCCGGCGAGGTCCACCGACCCTCCGCGTAGGTCTCTCCGAAGGCCACGTCGCCGCCGAAGACGAAGCGGCGGAAGACGCCCGGGTCGCGGATCTCGACGACGGCGCGGAGATCGGAACGGGGATCGCCGAAGACGCGGGATGTCCCGTCGGGCAGCCGCACCTCCAGTCTGCCGTCGCGGGTGGCCGCGAGCCGGCGGAGGAAGAGCGCCTGCGCCGGGCCGTTCATGACCGTTGCGTCTCTAGCCGGGCTGCGGGTTCGGCATGCCGAGGGATTCGGCCGTCGCCACGAGGCGGCGGAGGATCTCGACGAGGTGGGCGCGCGTCTTGTCGATCTCGCGATGGAGCTCCTCGAGCCGCCGGCCGGCGCGGGCGCCCGCCGCCGAGGCCTCCTCGTGGAGCCGCTCGAGCCGCGCCGCGGCCCGCTCCCGGGCCGCTTCGAGCTCGACGAACGCGTCGTGGGCGGTGACGCGCGCCGACGCGCGCAGGTTCGCCCAGCGCTCCGTCAGCGTCCGGACCTCGACGTGGAGGCGGGCCGAGGAGAACGCGCGGCCCGTCTGCATGGCCTCGCGCGCGGCCGCCCGCCACCGCTGCGGCGGCCGGTTCAGGTTCTTCACGAGGCCCAGCCGCTCTCCCAGCCAGAGCAGGTAGTAGCTCGGGTCGATCTCCCACCAGCGGAAGCCCTGGGCGGCGGAGCCCGGCGCCCAGTGGTGGTTGTTGTGCCAGCCCTCGCCCATCGTCAGGAGCGAGAACAGGAAGCTGTTGCGCGAGTCGTCGGTCGTCGCGAACACGCGGCGGCCGAAGAGGTGCATGACGCTGTTGATCGTGAAGGTGCCGTGCCAGAGGAAGACGGTCGAGAGGAAGTAGCCGTAGAAGAGACCGACCGGTCCGAAGCCGAGATACATCGCGATCGCGTAGAGGATGGTCACGAGGTACTGATGCTCGTTGAGCCATACGCAGCTCGGGATACTTCGCGAGGTCCGGCACGCGGGAGTAGTCCGTCTTCTCGTGGTCCGGGGAGAGGATCCAGCCGATGTGGGCCCACCAGAATCCGCCCTGCAGCGGGCTGTGGATGTCTTCCGGCCGGTCCGAGTACTTGTGGTGGTGGCGGTGGTGGGCAGCCCACCACAGCACGCCCTTCTGCGCCGCGGTCTGGCCGAGGACGGCCAGCAGGAACTGGGGCACGCGCGCAAGGCGATACGTGCGGTGGCTGAAGTAGCGGTGGAAGCCCGCGGTCACCGCGAACATCCTCAGGTAGTACGAGCCGAGACAGAGGGCGATCCCTTTCCAGGAGAAGCCCACGGCGAAGACGCCGAGGGCAGCGACGTGCACGATGAGGAAGCCGGCCATCGAGGTGGCGCGGATCCGCCGGCTCGGCTGCGGCGCGGTGTCGGTGAGGGGGACCGAAATCATTCGCAAACTCTACACTGCCCGAAGGCCCTTGGGGACCGGGGCGGCCGGAAAGCCGCCCCGGACTCGACCCCGAAAAGAACGTCCGCTACTTGGTCGCGGCCTCGGGCTTCTTCTTCACGGTCTCGAGGTTGATCTCGACGTCCACGTCGTCCGAGAGCATCAGGCCCCCGGCGTCGAGCGTCTTGTTCCAGTTCATGCCGAAGTCCTTCCGGTTCAGCTTCGTCACGATCTCGAAGCTCGCCCGCTCGTTGCCTCCCGGATCCTTGGCGACACCGAGGTACGTGACCGGGATCGTCATCGGCTTCGAGACGCAGTGGAGCGTCAGCGTCCCCGCAACGTCATACTTGTCTTTCCCGGTCGGAGTGATCTTCGTGCTCTGAAACGAGATGTCGGGGCACTTCTCGGCGTCGAAAAAATCCGGCGAACGCAGGTGCTTGTCGCGGTCGGCGTTGTGGGTGTCGATCGAGGCCGACTTGATCTTGAACGAGACCGTCGAAAGTGCCGGCTGGGCCGGATCGGCCTGGATCGTCCCCTCGAAATCGGTGAACTGTCCACGGACCTTCGAGGCGAAGTGGCGAATCCGGAAGCTCGCGTCCGAATGGTTCTTGTCGACCGTGTACGTATCGGCGGCGAACAGGGGAGCGGCCGCCGCGGCCGCGGTGATGACGGAGAGCAAGGCGAACAGTCGGGACCGTCGTGGCATCGTTGTGTCTCCTTTCGTGCGTGAAGCCCGCTCTTTTACTGCACGCAGCCGCGCGCGGCAACGGTGATCTGGCCCTCGACGCGCCCGCCGCGGACGGCGACCAGGCGATCGTGCAGATTCGACACGATGCAGGCGTGGTTCGGCAGGATCCGCACGCGCTCGCCGACGCGGAAAGATTCGCCGGCCTCCACCCCGATGACGCCGTGCTCCTCGGACAGCCGGGCGATGCGGCTGTTTCGCCCCAGGATCCGGCCGTGGCCGCCGCCGGCCGGACGGAGAGGGTCGCTCGAGAGCGTCTTCGAGCCGGCGTCGCAGACGGCGCGGTCGGCCGCCGGCGCGCTGACGATCGTGGCCACCACCGTCATCGCGCAGTCTTCGAGCTTCGCGCTGCCGAGCTGCACCTGCGAGAAGTCGTTGTAGACGTAGGTGCCCGGGCGGCACTCCGTGATGCCGCTCTCGGAGATCGCGGCACGCACGGTCGGCGTCGAGCCGAGGGAGACCTCGTCCACGGGCAGGCCCGCCGCCCGGATCGCGTCGGCGGTCTCGGCCACGACGCGGCCCTCGAGGTGCCCGGCTTCGGCGACTTCCTCGGGTGTGCGTCCGGCGTAGCCCTGGCCCCCGTGCGTGAACACGCCCGCGAACTCGAGGCCCGGCACGTCCGCGATCCGGCGTGCCGTCTCGACGGCCGTCTCGGGCGGCACGCCGACGCGGTTGTAGCCGCAGTCGATCTTCAGGCGCACCGGCAGGCGGCGTCCGGCCGCATGGAAGACGCCGCCGAGGCTGCGCGCCCCTTCGAGGCTGTCGACGCCGACGGCGAGGCGAACCTTGTCGGCGAGCACGAGGAGCCGGCGCGCCTTGTCGGCGCCGAAGACGGGATAACCGAGGAACACGTCGTCGAATCCGAGCGCCGCGAAGACTTCCGCCTCCGACGTCTTGGCGAGCGTCAGGCCGCTCGCTCCCGCCGAAAGCTGCAGCCGCGCGACTTCCGGAGACTTGTGCGTCTTGGCGTGAGGGCGGAGCTTCACGCCCGCCGATCGGGCGCGGTCCTGCATCGCGCGGACGTTCCTCTCGAGGACGTCGAGGTCCACCAGCACCGACGGCGTCGGCAGGTCTTCGATGGCTTGCATGGACGGGAGCCTATCGTTTCGGAGTTCTCTTCGCGTTCCGGAAGATCGTCCCGGCCCGGCCCGTCCCTAGCACCTGGCGGCCCCGCAGGCCTGGGGTAGAGTCACGCCCGACAGGAGCAAACCCATGCGGCGGACCCGGAGACTCTGCGCGTTTCGGAACGGGGCTGTGGCTCATCGCGGCGCTCTCGGCCGCCGAGACGGCCGAGGAGCTCGTCGCGAAGAACATCCAGGCACGGGGCGGCCTCGAAAAGATCAAGAACGTCCAGTCGATGAAGATGACCGGGACGATGCGCCTCGGCGACGAGAAGCTTCCCACGACGCTCGAGCTCAAGCGGCCGAACAAGTCGCGCTGGGAGTTCACCCTCGAAGGACAGACGGCCGTCCAGGCCTACGACGGCAAGACCGCCTGGATGATCATGCCGTTCGAGGGCACAGACCGAGCCGCAGGTCATGACGGACCAGGAAGCCCGGGACATCGAGATGCAGGCCGACGTCGACGGGCCCCTCATCGACGCCGCGGCGAAGGGCAACACGATCGAGCTCGTCGGCAAGGAGACGATCGAGGGCGGCGTCGAGGCGTGGCGCCTGCGCGTGACGCGCAAGAACGGCGACGCGCGGGACCTCTACCTCGACGCGAAGACGTATCTCCAGATCCTCGCCGTGACGAAGCGGACGGCGGACGGACAGACCCACGAGATCCGAAGCAAGATCGGCGACTACCGCAACGTCGGCGGCCTGATGCTGCCGCACTCGTTCGAGGCGTCGGCGTCCGACGTGCCGCAGACGCAGGCCCTCGAGTTCCAGAAGATCGAAATCAACGTGCCGATCGACGATTCCCGCTTCGCGATGCCGAAGGCCGCGAAGACCGAGGCTCCGGCGACCGGCGGATGAGAATCGCGCCTCGCCGTCTCCTGGCTCTCACGCTCCTTCTCGCGGCGTTCGCGACCGCGCCTGTTTCCGCCCAGTCGAAGCTCAAGGTCTACATCTCGGCGGACATGGAAGGGATCGCCGGCGTCGTCTCGGGCGAGCAGCTCGGACCGTCCGGCTTCGAGTACGAGCGCTTCCGCGGGTTCATGACCAACGAGGTGCTCGCGGCGATCGAGGGCGCGCGGGCCGCGGGGGCGACCGAGATCCTCGTGTCGGACTCGCACGGCAACGGGCAGAACCTCCTGATCGAGCGTTTCCCCAAGGACGTGCAGATCGTGCGGTCCTGGCCGCGGCCGCTCGCCATGATGGAGGGGATCGACGCGAGCTTCGACGCCGTGCTCTTCGTGGGCTACCACGCCTCGACGGTGAACCCGCAGGGCGTCCGTGCACACACGATGTCCTCGGCCAACCTCGCGGACGTGCGTCTCAACGGCGTCTCGGTTCCGGAGGCCGGCCTCAACGCCGCCATCGCCGGGCACTACAAGGTGCCGGTCGCGATGATCTCGGGCGACGACGCGGCGGTGAAGGAAGCGCAGGCGCTGCTCGGCCCGATCGAGGGCGCCGTCGTGAAATGGAGCTACGGCTTCCACTCGGCGCGCACGCTGACGCCGGAGGCGAGCTGCGACCGGATCCGCGAAGCCGCGAAAACGGCGGTCGGCCGCCGGGCGCAGATGAAGCCCTACGTGCTGACGACGCCGGTCACGCTCGACGTGCGCTTCAAGAGCTACCGCCCGTCGGAAGTCCTCTCGTACCTGCCGATCGTCGAGCGGACCGACGCGCACTCGATCCGGTTCCGCGGCAAGGACATGATCGAGACGATCCGGTTTCTCGAGTTCGTGACGAACTACGAGCCAGGACTCACGCCGTAAGCGTTACTTCGTCTCGAACGATAGCTCTCGCGTACTGGCCGTAGCCGGCCTTCTCGAGATCCTCGGCCGGGATGAAGTACATCGCCGCCGGAGTTCATGCAGTAGCGCAGCCCCGTCGGCTTGGGCCCGTCGGTGAAGACGTGTCCGAGGTGCGAGTTCGCGTGGACCGAGCGCACCTCCGCGTACGATCCGAGAAAGCCGCCGAGGTTCGTGCTCTGTTTGACGTTGGCGGGCTCGAGCGGCTGCCAGAAGCTCGGCCATCCGGTGCCGGAGTCGAACATCTCGAGCGAGGAGAAGAGCGGCTCGCCCGACACGATGTCGACGTAGATGCCGGGCTTCTTGTTGTTCCAGTAGGTATTGGCGAACGCCCGCTCGGTCGCCTCGTGCTGCGTGACCTCGTACTGGAGCGGCGTGAGCCGCTTCTTGAGATCTGCGTCCGAGGGCTTCTGGAAGGTTCCCGTCCAGTGCGGAGGGGCCGAGCCGTCGACGGATGCCGAGGATGCGTTCGCCGCTTTCTGCGGAACGCGGGAGGCCGCAACGGCCGCCGCGAGCCCGAGGATGCCGAGTGCGAGAAAAAGCAACGCGCGTTTCACTTGTGACCTCCCGCCGCGTCTCCCCAGATTTCCTTGAGGCGAGTCTCGCGGCCGCAGCCCTTGTAGTAGGCGGTATAGCGGATCGGGTTCACCTTGCAGTAATCCTGGTGATACTCCTCCGCGGGATAGAACTTCGTCAGCGGAACGATTTCGGTGGCGATCCGTCCCTGGAAGCGCGGCTCCTGCTCGAGCTTCGCCTTCGAGGCGAGCGCCGCGGTCTTCTGCGCTTCGCTGGTGTAGAAGATCGCCGTGCGGTACTGCGATCCGTGATCGCAGAACTGGCCGTCCTTCTGCGTCGGGTCGATGTTGTGCCAGTAGACGTCGAGAAGCTTCTGGTACGAGATCTTCGCCGGATCGAACGTGACCTGCGCCGATTCGGCGTGGCCGGTGCGGCCGGTCGAGACCTCTTCGTAGCTCGGGTTGGCGGTCGTGCCGCCGGCGTAGCCGGAGACGGCGGAGACGACGCCGGGCAGACCCTCGAAGGCGCTCTCCTCGCACCAGAAGCAGCCCCCGGCGAACACGGCCACCTCGTTCGGGGCCGAAAGTGACGGCATCGCGACGCAGGCGGCGAACAGAACGAGCGCGACTCGCAGGAACACTCGGAGACTCAAGGATGGACCTCCTTACGGCGAAACCTTGCCGGAGCGCCTTTGATTCCGGCGCCCGCCGGATGGTTTCGAATAAGTACGACGTCCGCCGCTCCGCGGATTCCGTGGCGGAAAGCCCCGGCCTGTGAAAGAGTTCGCCCGAAAAAAGGAGTGCGATCGCGGGCGACTCGATCCGCTTCCTGCCCGAGGCCGGCGAGATCCTGGTCATCCCGCCGGGCGGCGTGTGTCGCGGAAAGCGGAAGGCATCCTGAGGAATCCGAGAAGGGAGATCCCATGAGATTCGAAACCCTCGCGGTGCACGCCGCGTCCGAGAAGGATCCGGCGACGGGAGCCGTCGCGCCGCCGATCCACCTGTCGACGACCTTCGAGCACGGGCCCGCGGGCGAGATCCCGCGGGGGTTCATGTACATCCGCGAGGGCAACCCGACGGGGGAGCGGCTCGAGGAAGCCCTCGCGGCGCTGGACGGCGGACAGGCGGCGCTGGCGCTGGCCTCGGGGCTCGCGGCGACGTCGGCGACCCTGCAGGCGCTTCCGCCGGGCGCGCACGTGCTCTATCCCGACGACGTCTACTACGGAATGCGCGTGATGGCGAAGGAGTACCTCCCGCGCTGGGGGATGGACGCCACGGCCGTCGACATGGCGGACCCGGAGAACGTGCGCCGCGCGCTCCGGCCGAATACGAAGCTCATCTGGGCCGAGTCGCCGTCCAACCCGCTGATGAAGGTCGCGGACCTCGCGGCGCTGGGAGAAATCGCCCGCGGGGCGGGCGCGCATCTCGTGGTCGACGGCACGTTCGCGTCGCCCGCGCTGCAGCGTCCCCTCGAGCTCGGCGCCGCCGCCGTCGTGCACTCGACGACGAAGTATCTCGGCGGGCACAGCGACGTGCAGGGTGGCTCGATCGCGTTCCGCGAAAAAGGCGAGCTCTACGAGCGAGCGCTGCACGTCCGCTACATCCTGGGCGCCGTCGCGTCCCCGTTCAACTCGTGGCTGGTGCTCCGGGGGATCCGGACGCTCGCCTGCCGCATGGAGACGCAGAGCGCAAACGCCATGGCCGTCGCCCGCGCGCTGGCCGCGAACAGGAACGTGGAGGTGGTGCACTACCCGGGCCTCGAGTCGCATCCCGGCCACGCCGTGGCGAAGAAGCAGATGAAGGCGTTCGGAGCGATGCTGTCCTTTCAGGTCAAAGGCGGGCGCGACGCCGCGGTCCGCCTGGCGTCACGCGTCCGCCTCTTCGTCGTCGCGACGAGCCTCGGGGGAACGGAGAGCCTGATCGAGCATCGCGCCTCGAGCGAGGGTCCGACGTCGACCACGCCACAGAACCTGCTGCGCGTCTCGATCGGCCTCGAGCACGCCGACGATCTGATCGAGGACCTGACGCAGGCCCTGGAAGGCGGCGGCTAGCGGGCCGGCGGCGTCACGCCTCCGACTCGCGGTAGAGCCACGCTCCGGCGAGCGTCGCGGCCACGCACTCGACGAGCGTCCACACGAGCGCGACGGGCGAGATGGAGAAGAGTCCCATGGCCCGCATCGCGATGATCGCGAGCAGAGACGTGAAGAACCAGACCGCCACGCCGGCGCGGACCGCCGTACCCGCCCCCGGCCCGTAGCGCGGCCGGATCGCGGCGTAGAGCCAGACGGCCGCGATCCCGAGCGCGAATCCCCAGAGAGTCCAGACCGTGGTGACCGCGGCGCCTTTCGGGAGGCCTCTTCCGAGAGCGCGCAACCCCTCCTCGAACTCGCCGCGCAGCACGACGTCGTAGCGCAGGTACTCGGAGATGTTGATCAGGATCCCGGCGAGGATGCCCCCGAGGACGACCCGGGAGAAGTTGATCCTTCCCATCGCGCCTCCTTGCGGTCGGTCGGTCGTCTGCAGCCTAGCGCTATCCTCGCGCGATGGAAAAGAAGCGCATCGCCGTGCTCGGCGCCGGCCACATGGGAACCGCCCTGATCCGGGGCATCCTGGCCTCGGGCTGGGGCAAGCCCGGAAGACTGACCGCCTCGCACCCCAAGTCCGTGAAGGCCGCGGCGCTGCGCAAGGAGCTCGGCATCCGGGTCCTGGCCTCGAACCTCGAGGCCGCGCGCTCGGCGGACATCGTCCTGCTCGCCGTCAAGCCGCAGATCCTGGAGTCGGTGCTGTCCGAGATCGCGCCGGTGATCTCTCCCGAGCGCCTGCTCGTCTCGATCGCGGCCGGGTTTCCGACCTCGCGCATCGAGGCGATCGTCGGGGACCGGGTCCCCGTCGTCCGAGCGATGCCGAACGTCGCCGCCGTCGTGCGCCTCTCCGCCACGGTGCTCTGCGCGGGACGGCACGCTCGTGCGGCCCGCATGGCGGAGGCCCGGAAGATCTTCGAGTCGATCGGCCTCGTGGTCGAGCTGCCCGAGTATCAGCTCGACGCCGTGACGGGTCTTTCGGGCAGCGGCCCGATGTACGTGTTCCAGATCATCGAGGGGCTCTCGGACGCCGGCGTGCGCGTGGGCCTCTCGCGGGACGTGGCCGCCGCGCTGACCGTGCAGACGGTGCTCGGCGCTGCGAAGATGGCCGAGGTTCTGAAAATCCATCCGGCGGTGATGAAGGACATGGTCACTTCGCCCGGCGGTACGGCGATCGCCGCGCTCCACAGCCTCGAGCGAAACCGCCTCCGCGCCATCCTCATGGACGCGGTGGAGGCCGCGACCGCGCGCTCGAAAGAGCTCGGCCGCGGCGGCGCCTGAGCGCCGCGTCTACTTCGCGCGGTACTCCGCCGGGATCGGGTTGTTCGGGCGCTCGGAGTCCCAGGCGACGGAAGCGATCCACCAGCGCTGGCCGTCGTTGAGGAGCTGGATGCTGTTGATGCCGGCCATGAAGGGCTTCGGGTCCGAGGGAGCGCGGCGGGATTCGTAGGTCGAGAAGGCCTGGCAAACGTTGCCGAAGCAATCGAGACGCCGCCCGACTTCGATCTCGTAAAAGGCGTTCGTCTCTCCGCGCTGTTTCGCGGCCGCCATGCCCTGCCGGAAGAATTCGCGGAAGCCGTCGACGTCGAGCACCGTGAAAGCGTCCTCTCCGGGACGCTTCGGAGGCACGAGCATGCCGACCGGCAGGAAGAGGTTGCGCATCCGCCGCCAGTCCGGTTCCTGGCCGTCGGGATGGCTCACCGAGGCATAGAGCGCGGCGATGACCGCATCCACCGACGCCGTGTCCGCGGAGGACCCCGCCTGAGGCTGGGCGTGCAGGCTCGACGCCGCAGCCAGAATCGCGAACGCCGCGGCGAAGAGCTTCGTTTTCAAGCGGCCTCCGGATTCAGGGCTGGTTCTTCCGGTACTCCGGCGGAATCGGGTTGTTCGGGCGCTCGGTGTCCCAGACGACGGAGGCGACCCACCAGCGCTGGCCGTCATTGACGACCTGGATGCTGTTGATCCCGCTCACGAAAGGCTTTTCGTCGGACGGCGCGCGTCGCGCCTCGTAGGTCGAGAACGCCTGGCAGACGTTGCCGAAGCAGTCGAGATGCCGGGCGACTTCCTTCTCGAAGAAGGCGGTGGACTCGCCTTTCTGCTTCGCGGCCGCCGCGCCCTTCTGCACGCGTTCGCGGAAGCCATCCACGTCGATCACGGTGAACATGTCCTCGTTGGGGCGCTTGGGAGGGATGAGCATGCCCACGGGAAGGAAGATCTTCCGCATCCGCGCCCAGTCCGGCTCTTCGCCGTCGGCGTGACTCACGGAGGCGTAGAGGGCGGCGAGGATGGCATCGACGCTCACCGTATCGGCGGGGGCCGGGGCCGCCTGGGATCTGGCGGGAGGACGCGTCGGCCCGGACTGAGCGCTCGCGGTGACCGCAAACAGGATCCCGCACGCGCCGGCGAAGAGTTTCGTTCTCAAAGTGGCCTCCTCTCGCGCGGACTATAGCTCGCGGTCGATTCCGCCCGACACGTCGCGGGCCGTTCGGCCCGACAGCTCTCGCGGCGGTTCGGCCCGACAGCGTCGCGCGCATCCGCGGATTCTTGGCGAAGCCTGGGGCTGGCCGCGGCGGCCCTAGTTTGCCCGGTACTCGGGCGGGATCGGGTTGCCGGGGCGCTCGGTATCCCACGTGATGGACGCGACCCACCAGCGCTGGCCGTCATTGAGGAGCTGGATGCTGTTGATGCCGGTCGCGAAGGGCTTCTGGTCGAAAGGCGCGCGGCGGGCCTCGTAGGTCGAGAAGGCCTGGCAGACGTTCCCGAAGCAGTCGAGGCGGCGAGCGACTTCCTTCTCGAAGAAGGAGGTCGGCTCACCCTTCTCCTTCGCGGCGGCCAGCGCCCGCTGCACGCGCTCCCGGAAGCCGTCGACGTCGAGCACGGTGAACAGGTCTTCGGTGGGTTTCCTGGGCGGGACGATCATGCCGACGGGGATGAAGACGTTCCGCATCCGCGTCCAGTTGGGCTCGTACTCCGGACCGTGACTGACGCATTCGTAGAGCGCCGCGATGATGGCGTCGACCGAGGATCCGTCGGGCCGCACCACGAAGGGGGGTTGGGGCGTGGGCGTCGGGCGGGGATCGCGGCCCTTGGGGGTCGGCGCGAAAGTTTCGACGAGGGCGATGCCGGCCTGATGCCGGCATCCACCGGATCGATTGGACCTTGGGGCGTGACCGACTGGGCGGTCGCGGTCCCCGAAGCGCAAACGTACGGAAAGACCAGGGCGAGGAAGACCCTCCGGCGCATCCATCCTCCTCTTGCCGTAATCACGATACTCCCCTCGGACCGCCGCCGTTCCGCCGCCGCGACTTCGGTACACTCCGCGCAACATTGCGGCGGGATTCCCGGCCGCGAGCGGGAGGGCCGATGGACGCGTCCGAGACGAAGTCTCTGCCGGAGAACGCCTATCGGCCTCTGAAGCCGGGCGAAGAGTACCGGCCGGTCGTGCCGCCGAACGTGATCCTGCCGGAGGCGACGCCGCGCTCGGTCCTGTGGGGCCTCTTCCTCTGCGCGATCTTCACCGCGGCCTCCGCCTACTCCGGGTTGAAGGTCGGCCAGGTCATGGAGGCCGCGATCCCGATCTCGATCCTCGCGATCGGCCTCGCACGCGTGTACCGCCGCCGCTCGAGCATCCTCGAGAACGTCATCATGACCGGCATCGGCGGCGTCTCGGGCTCGGTCGTGGCCGGCGCGATCTTCACCCTGCCGGCGCTCTACATCCTCAAGCTCGATCCGCACCCGTGGCAGACCATCTTCATCTGCCTCGCCGGCGGCTGCCTCGGCGTGCTGTTTCTGATTCCGCTGCGCCGCTACTTCGTGCGCGACATGCACGGGCAGCTGCCTTATCCCGAGGCCACGGCGATCACCGAGGTCCTCGTGACGGGGGAGAAGGGCGGCTCGCAGGCCAAGCTCCTGCTGCAGGCGACCGGGATCTCGGCGGTCTACGACTTCTTCGTGACGACCTTCCAGGTCTGGAAGGAGATGCTGGACTTCCAGTTCGTACCGGTGGTCCGCGAGATCGGCGTGAAGGCGCGGATGGTCCTGAAGTTCGACGCGATCGCCTTCATCCTGGGTCTCGGATACGTGATGGGCCTGCGCGCGTCCACGCTTCTCTGCGCGGGCGGCGTGCTCTCGAACCTGGTGCTCGTGCCCGTGATCTGGTTCCTCGGTCAGCACTTCGCTCCCGATGCGGTGGTGTACCCGGGAACGGTGCCGATCGCTCAGATGACCGCGAACGAGATCTTCCGGAACTACGTGCGGTTCATGGGCGTCGGCGCGATCGCGACGGCGGGAATCTTCGGCATCGTCAAGTCGCTCAAGGTGGTCATCGGATCGTTCTCGATCGCGGCCAGAGCGTTCAAGCACGGCGAGCACGCCGGCACGGAGCGCACCGACCGCGACATGCCGATCATGACGATCCTGGTGGGCGTCGTCGTCTCGGCCGTCGCCGTCGCGATCTTCCTCGGCAATCTCGGCGCGACCGCGGTGGTCGTTCTGATCGGCCTCGGACTGACCCTCGTCTTCTCGTTCTTCTTCACATCGGTGGCCGCCAACGCGATCGCGACGACGTCGCGCAATCCCGTCTCGGGCATGACGATGCTGACGATCATCATCTCGTCGCTCGTCCTGCTCGAGTTCGGCGTCTCGGGACGGACCGGCATGTTCTTCGTCATGGCGATCGCGGGAATGGTCTGCACGGCGCTCTCGGTCTCGGGCCAGACGATCACCGACCTGAAGACCGGCTACTGGCTGGGCTCGACGCCCGCCGTCCAGGAGAAGGTCAAGTTCTACGGCGTGATCTGTTCGGCGATCGTCGTCGGGATCACCATCGTCGCGCTCGCGAAGGGCTACCAATTCGGGGAGGCGGCCCCCGGCGACGACCGGCTGGTTCTGGCGTCGCCGCAGGCGTCGATCATGAAGGCGCTCGTCGAAGGCTTCATGAGCCGACAGCCGGTGGCCTACCTGCTCTTCGCGACGGGCGCGATGATCTCCGTGGCCATGGAAATGCTGGCGGTCCCGCCGCTCATCGTGGCCCTCGGCATGTACCTTCCGCTCGAGCTCAACACGCCGGCGCTCGTCGGCGGCGTCATTTCGCACTACGTTCAGAAGCGCTCGGAGAAGGCGGGAGGCGAAGCGGGACGAACGATGCGCGAGCGGGCCATCATCATCGCCTCGGGCCTGATGGCCGGAGGGGCCCTGGGCGGTCTCTTCGGAGCGGTGCTGCGCACGAAGTGGCCGGCGTTCCTGTTCGGATGGTATCGGGAGGACTTCATCAAGCTTCCGATCTACGACAACGATCCGGTCTCCCAGATCGTCAGCTCGATCGGGTTCCTCCTTCTGTGCGCCTATCTCTGGAGAGGGGCCATGAAGAAAGAGACGCTCGCCTGACGGATTCGCGCCGCCTCGACGAGAAGACGGCCGCCGCGCTCCTCGGCATCGACACGCTCTGGGGCGGCGACGTGATGAATCCGTCCGGCACGGGCCGGGCCGTCGTCGACTCCTGGTTTTCGGACGAGCCGATGCCCGAGGCGTACACGCATCCGGCCGCGGCGCGCCTGCGGGAGAGCGGCGGCGTCGCCGCGAAGGAGCCCGATCGCGCGGCCATCGACGCCTACCTCGCGGCGGTCGACGTGAAGGGCGCGATCGACGCGGTGTGGAAGGAAGGCCGGGCTCTCGGAGGACTGCGCGGCGCCTTCTTCGACGGCCTCGGCGAGTGCCTCTCGGCGATGTGGGACCTCTCGATGGAGATCCTCGGCCGCGGGCCCGCCGTTCCCTACGAGCGATGCGTCCTGGCGTCCACGGGGCGGCCGCCGTCGCCCTCCCGGCCCGAGGAGAAGCGGCGCCGGCTGGCGGAGCTTCTCGCGCGCGCGGGGTATCCGTCGAAGACGGGGGAGGAGCTGCTTTCCGCGGTCGACGCCTGGCGCCGCGAGCGCATGGTGCCGCCGAAGACGATCCCGACGCTCGCGAACGCGTTCATCGCTCGCTTCGACGCCGGCACGACGAAGAACCTCGCGCCGCACTTGCCCGCCGAGCTGCGCAGTGTCCCCCGGTCCAACATGACGTTCGTTCCCATCAAGGACGCCTTCTTCTCGGGCTTCATGAGCTACGTCGGCCGCGCCCGCAATCCCGACGGCTCGCCCCAGTACGAGGCGCTCTACGAGATCAACGCGTCGCTCCAGATCAGCGTGCCCGAGTTCGAGCAGCTCGTGGGCCACGAGGTCGTTCCGGGCCACGTCACGACGGCCGCCCTCATGCAGGGGCTCTACGTCCGCGGCCGCATCGGGTTCGAGGCCACGATCCTCGCCATGAACACGCGCTGGGGAACGCTCGCCGAGGGGATCGGCAACAACGCCGTGCTCATGGCGATGGGCCTGACCGAAGTCGAGCAGGTCCCCGACGAGGATCTCCAGATCGGACTCTGGCTCGCGCACCTGCAGGACGACGCCAAGAACCAGGCGTCGTATCTGACCTGGGGGGAGCGCGCGCCGCAGGCCGAGATTGCGGCCGCGCTGCGACGGGATTTTCTCGTGTCGGAAGAACGCGCCGGGAAATTCGCCGGAGCGTGGGGGAAGCACCCGCTCTTCGGCCGCATGAATCTGCCGGCCTATCGCGCGGGCACCGAGGTGATCGAAGACCTGCGCCGCCGGAACCCGCCCGAGAAGGTGCTGCCCGCCATCTACGGCTGCGCCGGCCTCGTCGACATCGTCACGCTGAAGCAAGCGGTCGAAGGCCGCTGAACAAGGGCGCGGAATACCTCGATCCGCCCCAGCAAGAGCGCGATTCTCATTCCGTCCGGCAAATGAGGCGCACAATGGAGCCGTGCGGTCGCCCGCCCAGGCGCTGGCCGAGTGGGTCGTCTCGCGCATCACGCGCCCGAGGCAGGAGTACCGGCGCTACGTCTTCAACGACCCCGAGAAGCTGAAGAGCCGCATCCGCCCCGGGGACGTCGTGCTCGTGGACGGCGACCAGCGGGTGTCGCAGGTCGTCAAGTACCTCACGATGTCGCCGTGGTCGCACAGCGCGATCTTCGTCGGGAGCCGGTTCCTGCGGGACCCGGCGCAGCGCGCGGAGACGCGGCGGCAGTTCGGCCCGGAATCCCGCTATCTGATCGTCGAAGCCCTCGTGGATCGGGGCGTCGTCGTCTCGCCGCTCGTCAAGTACATCGACTTCAACATCCGCGTGTGCCGCCCGACCGGGCTGACGCCGGAGCAGATCCAGACCGTGCTCGACGAGGCGGCCGCGCGGCTCGGCTTCCACTACGACCGCCGCAACATCCTCGACCTCTTCCGCTACCTGCTTCCGATGCGGCTGGTCCCCATGCGGCTGCGGGAAGACGCCCTGCACTTCGGCAGCGGCAAGGACACCGAGACGATCTGCTCGTCGTTTCTCGCCCAGGCGTTCACGAAGGTCGGCCTCACGATCCTGCCGCTCCACATCCGCCGCCGCGCGGTGAAGCGCAGCCGGCTCCGCGAGCAGATCTTCGGCCGCCCGACGCGCAGCGCCTACAGCGGGTTCCTGAAAGCCCGACACCCGAGCCTCTGCGTGCCGCAGGACTTCGACCTGTCTCCCAACTTCGACGTCGTCAAGTTCAACGGCCGGGAGCCGGTCCAGTTCCCGTACGTCCGCGAGGACTGAGGACTCACTTCCGGTCGAGCCCGCGGTCCTCCCACGAGACCGGATCTTCGCGAGGCTCCAGATGCGTGATCGCATGCGCTCCGGGAAGCTCCCGCCGCACGGCGGCCTCGATCTGCTCGCAGAGATCGTGGCCCTTCTGCACCGTCCAGTTCCCGGGCACGAGGACGTGCATCGTGACGAAGCGCCGCCGCCCCGCGACGCGCGAGAGGATGGCGTGAAAGAGGATGCCCTCGTCCTGGAAGGGCGCGAGCGCTTCGGTCACCGCGCGGCGCTCGTCTTCCGGCAGCGCGGAATCGAGCAGGCCGAGCCCGGTCTCGCGCACGAGCCTCCAGCCGGTCCAGACGATGTTGACCGCCACCGCGGCGGCGATCAGCGGATCCAGACGTTGCCATCCCGTGAGCGCGACGAGGACGATGCCGAGAATGACGCCGGCCGAGGTCCACACGTCCGTCAGCAGGTGGTGCCCGTCGGCCGTGAGCGTGATCGAGCGCAGGCGCCGCCCGGCCGACAGGAGCACGGCGGCGGCCCAGCCGTTGATCGCGGACGCCGCGAGCGAGACGCCCACGCCGAGCCAGGCGTCCTGGATCGGCTGCGGATTCTTCCAGCGCTCCCAGGCGGCGATCGCGATGCCGGCCGCCGCTCCGATGATGAGGAAGCCTTCGACGCCGCTCGAGAAGTACTCGGCCTTGGTGTAGCCGAAGGCGTGGCGCGCGTCCGCCGGACGGTCGGCGACCGTGAGGGCCCAGAGCGCGATGAGAGCGGCGACGAGGTTCACGACCGACTCCGCCGCGTCCGAGAGCATGCCCACCGAGCCCGTGACCTTCCAGGCCGTGAGCTTCAGGCCGATCGTGAAGACGGCGGCGGCGATCGAGAGCCAGGCGTAGAACCGGGCCGAACGGGGGGCGGCCGGCGCGGCGGCGCTCACGCAGGCATCTTACGCATAGACTCCCGGCCGTGAACGAACACAGGCAAGAGCGCCGCGGACGCCACGACCGCGCCGACCTCAAAGACATCGCCCACCGCGCAATGATGGAGAAGGGACTCGAACCGGGCTTTTCGCGCGATGCGCTCGACGAGCTCGATCACATCCGCGGTCCCGCGCCCGTAGACCGCGGAGTGCCCGACTGGCGGGACCGCCTGTGGGTCTCGATCGACAACGACGACTCGCGGGACCTCGATCAGCTGACGTACGCCGAGCCTCTTCCCGGGGGCGCCACGCGCGTCTTCGTGGCCATCGCGGACGTCGACGCGCTCGTGGCCAAGGGCACCGCGATCGACGGGCACGCGCGGACGAACACGACATCGGTCTACACGGCGGCAGAGATCTTCCCGATGCTGCCCGAGAAGCTGTCGACCGGATTCACCTCCCTCAACGAGGGTGAGGACCGGATGGCCGTCGTGGCCACGATGACGGTCGAGAAGGACGGGTCTCTCGGCGAGTGCGTGCTCCAGCGGGCCGCCGTGCGCAACCACGCGAAGCTCGCCTACGACTCGGTCTCGGTTGGCCTCGAGGGCGGAGAGTTCCCCGAGAAGGCGGTGCGCGTGGACGGCGTCGTCGCGCAGCTCCGGCTCCAGGATGCGGCGGCGCAGCTCCTCCGCGGCCGCCGCGAAGAAGAAGGCGCGCTCGATCTGGAGACGATCGAGCCGCGGGCCGTGTTCGACGGCGACGCGCTCGTGGATCTCGCCGTGCAGCCCAAGAACCGCGCGCGGGAGCTCATCGAGGACTTCATGATCGCCGCGAACGGCGCGACCGCGCGCTTCCTGGCGGGCAAGGGTCTGGCGTCACTGCGGCGCGTCGTGCGTTCTCCCGAGCGCTGGCAGAAGATCGTCGCGGTCGCCGCCGAGCAGGGCGAGCGCCTTCCGCCGGAGCCGGACAGCCGCGCGCTCGAGGCGTTTCTCCGCAAGCGCCGAAAGGCCGACCCGCTCCGCTTCCCGGACCTCTCCCTCGTCATCGTGAAGCTCATGGGCGCGGGCGAGTACGTCGTCGAGCGGCCGGGACAGACTCCGATCGGGCACTTCGGCCTCGCCGTGCGCGACTACACGCACTCGACCGCTCCGAACCGCCGCTTTCCCGACCTGATCACCCAGCGACTCGTGAAGGCCGCGCTCGCCGGCGAGCCTCACGGCCTACGACGCCGGCGAGCTCGGCACGCTCGCGACGCACTGCACCGAGCAGGAAGACGACGCCGACAAGGTCGAGCGCCTCGTCCGCAAGTCGGCCGCCGCGCTCCTGCTCGAGCAGCGGATGGGCCAGCGCTTCGACGCCGTCGTCACGGGCGCGTCGGAGAAGGGGACCTGGGTGCGGATCTTCCAGCCCCCCGCCGAGGGCAAGCTCGTCCACGGCTGGGAGGGCCTCGAGGTCGGCGACAAGCTGCGGGTCAAGCTCATCTCGACCGACGTCGAGCGGGGGTTCATCGACTTCGTGCGGACGGGCTAGGCCGGTTTTCCCGTCCGGATGCGATAAATTCGCCTCCCGTTGCGCGAACGTAGACCGTATCCGGGAGGACTGAATGAGGCGACCGTATTCCGGCCTTGCGGCCGGAGTTTGTCTGTTGGCGGGAGTGCTGATGTCGACTGAGACGCCTGTGAAAGCCCAGACGCCGACACCCGGGACCACCGCCAATCCCCCGACGCCGGAAAGCGCCAAAAAGTTCGTCGACGACGCCGAGCAGAAGCTGCTCAAGCTCTGGATCGACACCGGCCGGGCGGACTGGGTCAAGTCGACCTACATCACGGAGGACACGGAGGTCCTGGCGGCGCTGGCCAACGAGAAGTCGATCTCCGCCGGCGTCGCGTACGCGAAACAGGCCACGCGCTTCGACGGCCTGAGCCTCGATCCCGAAACGGCGCGGAAGCTGAAGCTCTTGAAGCTCTCGCTCACGGTGGCGGTGCCCTCGGATCCGGCAGAGGCGGCGGAGCTGACGCGCCTCGGCGCGGCGATGGAGGGCATGTACGGCAAGGGCAAGTACTGTCCGCCCGAGGGGAAGTGCCTGGATCTCGAGGACATCACGAAGATCATGGCCACCTCGCGGGATGCGAAGCAGCTCCTCGAAGTCTGGGCCGGCTGGCACTCCATCGCGCCGCCGATCAAGGAAAAGTACGCCCGCTACGTGGAGCTCGCGAACAAGGGCTCCCGCGAGCTCGGCTTCAAGGACACCGGCGCGCTCTGGCGGTCCAAGTACGACATGCCGCCCGGCGACTTCGCCGCGGAGCTCGACCGGCTCTGGGAGCAGGTCCGGCCGCTCTACGTCTCGCTCCATGCTTACGTGCGCTGGAAGCTGCGCGAGAAGTACGGCGACGTCGTTCCGGCGAACGGCCCTCTCCCGGCGCACCTGCTCGGAAACATGTGGGCGCAGACCTGGGACAACATCTATCCCCTCGTCGCGCCGCAGAGCGCGGATCCCGGCTACGACCTGACGCAGATCCTGAAGTCCCGAAAGACCGACGCCGTGCAGATGGTCAAGTACGGCGAGGGCTTCTTCTCGTCGCTCGGCTTCGATCCGCTGCCCAAGACGTTCTGGGATCGCTCGATGTTCACGAAACCGAAAGACCGCGAGGTCGTCTGCCACGCCAGCGCGTGGGACATCGACTACGTCGACGACCTGCGGATCAAGATGTGCATCGACATCACGGCCGAGGACTTCGTCACGATCCACCACGAGCTCGGCCACAACTACTACCAGCGCGCCTACAACAAGCAGCCGCCGCTCTTCCGCGACTCCGCGAACGACGGCTTTCACGAAGCGATCGGCGACACGATCGCGCTGTCGGTGACGCCGGAGTACCTGGTGAAGCTGGGCCTGCTGTCGTCGGCGCCGGACGCTTCGAAGGACATCGGCCTGCTTCTCCAGAAGGCCCTGGAGAAGGTGGCGTTCATGCCGTTCGGCCTGCTCATCGACCAGTGGCGGTGGAAGGTCTTCTCCGGCGAGATCACGCCCGCCGATTACAACAAGGCCTGGTGGGCGCTGCGTCTGAAATACCAGGGCGTCGCCCCGCCGATCGCGCGCAAGGACGAGGACTTCGATCCGGGAGCGAAGTACCACGTGCCGGCCGGCGTGCCGTATACGCGCTACTTCCTGGCGGACATCCTGCAGTTCCAGTTCCACCGCGCGCTGACGAAGACGGCCGGGTGCACGGGACCGCTCAATCGGTGCTCGATCTACGGAAACGCGGCCGCCGGCAAGCGGCTGCAGGACACGCTCGCGATGGGGCAGTCGCGGCCGTGGCCGGACGCCCTCGAAGCCCTGACCGGCCAGCGCCAGATGGACGCGACCGCCCTCCGGGACTACTTCGCGCCGCTCCAGAAGTGGCTCGACGAGCAGAACAAGGGCAAGCCGGTCGGCTGGTAGAGGGTAGCGAGTCGACGCGAACGATCGCCCGCTTCGAGGACCTCAGTACCTCAACCGGACGAGAGTCGCCTTGCCGCTCGCCGCAGGCACGACGATGAAGAGGTTGTCGTACTCGTCGGAGGCGATCGACACCTCGTCCGCGCAGCCGAGAGCGCGGAGAATCGGGGGAACCGAGTTGCTGTGGCCCACGACGAGGGCGACGCCATCCGGGACATCGGCGCGCAGGCGTTCGACGAACGGAGTGAAGTCGAAGCGTCCCTCGACCGGCTTCACCTCGTAGATCCGGATCTTCAGGCCGAGGCTGTCGGCGAGAGGCTGCGCGGTGCCGATCGTGCGTTCGGTATCCGTCGAGTAGATCGCCGCGATGCCCGACTTCTTCAGCATCTCGGCGAGTCGGCCGGCACGGGTGTGCCCGGCCTCGGTCAACCGCTCGTCCTCATCGGAGATCTTTTCGGCGTGGCGGACGACGAAGACGGCCTTCTGCGCGAAGACCGGGGCCGCTGCGAAGAAAGCCAGGAAGGCCGACGAGGCCGCGACTGCGAGAAGGATGGCAAGGAGGCGCCGGCGACGTTCCGTCACGTTCATGCGAGCTAGCCTAACGAAACGCCCGCCCCCGACGTCCAAGTAGACGGGAATGGATCTTCTTGAGCTCCGGGAGGCAGGTGTAGGCTGGAATCGCTCGTCCCCATCACACAGACGGCAAAGGAGTTGGTCCTGTCAGGCACCCAGGCCCACCCCGGCGAAGGGGAGCTTCTCGAGGGTCTCCGGGCGGGGCAGCTCCCGGCCTTCGAGCGGCTCTTCCAGGACCACGGAGAGAGGATGAAGTCCGTCGCGGCAAACATTCTGGGCAATCCGGCCGACGCCGAGGACGCCGTTCAGGAGGCGATGCTGAAGGCCTACCGCGGCGTTTCCCGCTTTCGGGGCGGCGCGAGCGTCTCGACGTGGCTCTACCGGATTCTCCTGAACACCTGCTACGACTTTCTGAGGCAGAGCCGGCGTCGGGCCCCCGTCGAAGCCCCGATGCCGCCGTCGGAGGTCCTGGTGGCGTCGCTCCCCGCGGGCACTCGCGACCATCCCCTTCGGCTCTCGATCGAGAAGGCGCTGACGCAGCTCGAGCCGAGAGAGCGCACCGCGTTTCTCCTCTGCGAGGTCGAGGGGTTCTCCCACCGCGAGGCGGGAGAGATCCTCGAGGTCGGAGAGGGCGCTTCGCGCGCGCTGCTCTTTCGCGCCCGGCGGCATCTCCAGAAGGCGCTGGAATCTTCGGGAGCGTTCTCCGGAGGGGCCTCATGAAGGCGTCCTGCGCCGATCTCGAGCGCGCTCTCTCCGGCGGCGAGCCGGAGGTCCTGTCCGCGTTCGAAGCGCATGCGCAGAGCTGCAAGGCCTGCGCGAAGGAGCTCGCGGGCTGGCGCAAGGTCGCCGAAGCCGCGCCCTCGCTTCGAAAGACGTGGGATTCGCCCGAGCTCTGGCCCGCGATCCACCAGCGGCTGGCCGAAGAATCGCAGACGCCGGCCGCGCGGCGGGCGGCGCGACCGTGGCTTCGCTTCCTTCCCGCGGCGGCCATGGCCGCCCTCTTCGGCGTCGCCGCGGCCGGCCTGCTGGTCTTCCGCAACAGCGGCGGCCGCGACCCTCTCGTCTCACACTGGCAGACGACGAAGGATCCGATCCTCGCGGAATCGGCGGCCGACGAAGTCGAGGAGGCCGAGAAGAGCTACGTCGACTCGATCGAGAAGCTCTCCCGTCTCGCCGAGCCGCGCCTGATGGCGGCGTCTTCGCCCATCGCTCTCAACTACCGGGAGAGGCTCTCCGTGCTCGACTCCGCGATCGCGGACCTGCGGTCCTCGATCGAACAGAACCGTTACAACACTCACCTGCGTCGGGAGCTCCTCGCGGCCTACCGTGAGAAGCAGAAGACCCTGCAGGATCTGATGAAAGAGGTCAAGTCATGAACCGTCTCACGCTTCGAATCCCCGTGGCGGCGCTCCTTCTCGGCGCCGCGATGACGGCCGCTCCGGCCGGCCCTCGCCGGCGAAAGCCGCGAGGCGCGCGACGACTACGAGCGCGACTTTTCGAAGACGCTGCCGGTCAAGCCCGGCCAGCGCCTGGACATCGACCACAGCCAGGGCGCGCTCCGCATCACGACGCACTCCGCCCCCGAGCTCCGCATCCGGGCCCGGATCGAGGTCTCGACGTCGGCGACGGGCGAAGCCAAGACCTTCGGAGACGCGATCGCGATCACGGTCGAGGAGTCCGGCGGCGCGATCGTCGTCCGGAGCAAGTACCCCGAGAAGAAGTGGCACTTCGTGGACAAGGGGTTCGTCTCCTACTCGGTCGACTTCGACATCGCGATGCCCGAGACGATGCCCCTCGCCGCCCGCAACAAGTTCGGCGACATCTCGGTCGAGAACCTCAAGGCCAACGGCAACCTCTCGAACGCCAACGGCAAGATCGTGTTTCGCAACGGCAAGGGCGAGCAGCGCATCGAGAACTCCTTCGGCGCGATCGACCTGACGGGCAACGTCGGGTCGGTCGACGTCAGCGGCGCCAACGGCAACGTGTCCGTGGCGGACGTCCAGGGCGCGGCGCAGATCCGCAACCGATTCGGCAAGGTGACCGCGTCGCGGATCCAGGGCAAGCTGACGATCTCGGGCTCGAACGGCGCGGCCATCGTGAACGACGCCAAGGGACCGGTCTCGGTGACGAACTCCTTCGGCAGCGTCGAGGCGCGCAACCTCGGCGGTCCGCTCGAGGTCGAGAACACCAACGGCGCGGTCAACGCCGACACCGTGAAGGGCTCGGCGACCGTGCGGTCGTCGTTCGGAAGCGTCGTGCTTTCGGCGATCGGAGGCGACGCCACGGTGACCTGTTCGAACGGCGCGATCTCGGTCTCGGGGATCGAGGGCGCCGCGGACCTGCGAGGCTCGTTCGCCAAGGTGACGGCGTCCAAGGTCAAGAAGGGCGTCAAGGTCGTCGCGCAGAACGCGCCCGTGTCGGCCACGGACATCGAGGGAGCGACGTACCTGAAGTCGAGCTTCGGCGCGGCCGAAGCGGAGCGCATCGGGGGAGACCTGACGGTCGAGAACTCCAACGGCGCGGTCAAGGGCTCGGGCATCAAGGGCGGAGCGAGCGTTCGGACGTCGTTCGGATCGGTATGGCTGAGCAACGTCAGCGGAAAGATCGACGTCGACAACTCGAACGGTTCGATCGAAGTCCAGACGGCTCCGTCTCCGACGGCATGCGCGCCCATCTCTCTCGAGACGTCCTTCGGCGGCATCGTCGTGCGGCTGCCGGAAAGCGCGGGCTACACGGTCGACGCGCGCACGTCCTTCGGCAAGATCAAGTCGGAGCTGCCCCTCACGATCGCGGGCTCGCCTTCGAGCGAGCTCCTCAACGGGCGCATCGGCAACGGCCAGTGTCCTCTGACGCTCGCGAACTCGAACGGCGGGATCGAGCTCCTGAAGGCCCCGAAGTAAAGCGTCGCTAGTAGGTCCCGGAGGCGCCGCCGCCCCCGAACTCGCCGCCTCCGCCGGTGAAGCCGGGGCGCTCCGGCTCGGGCGCGGCGGGGCCGGCGATGTGGGCGCCGAGCGCGCCCAGCGGAGAGATGCCGGCGTCGTCGGCCGAATAGAGCGGCGAGGCCGTCAGTCCGCGCCAGGCCCCTCCGGCCGCGTCGCGGAGACGACGGTGCGCCCAGAGCGCGGCCGCGATGAGGACGGCGCCGCACGCGGTGAGCCAGGCCCAGCGCGGGCCGATCGGTACGTAGTGGCGGAAGGTGGACGCCGAGAGGACCGCCGAAGCGATGCCGATGGCGATGCAGGAGCCGCCGCCGGGCGCGGATCCCCCACAGAAAGAACGCCACGGGGAACGCCGCCGTCGCGAGCGCGGCGGCGATCCGCAGGCTCGCCGCCGCGGGAAGAATCGCCGGCCGACCGGCGAACTGCTCCGCGCGGATCCGTTCGAAGCGGATCCACTCGACGAAACCGTGATCCAGAGCGAAGAGATTCACGGCCATGTAGAGCGCCGCCGCCGAGACCACGAAGACGGCCGCGAGCGAGCGGCGGTGGGGCGGCGCGATCGCGGCGCGATCGAGGCGCGGGTAGATGAGCGCCATGAGCAGCACGGAAAGGACGATCCAGGTGAGGCGTGCGTACGGCATGCGGCCGACGAGGACGAATCCGCAGGCCGCTCCGGCCAACGCGTAGAACCAGAAGCCCCAGCGCCAGGCCGCGAGCGCTCCGGCGGCCGTGGCGAACGCGAGAAGCAGTCGTCCAGGACGGCTCGCGGCCGACGGTGAGAAAGAGGACCACGGAGGTCAGGACGAAACCGAGCCCCACGAACGATGTCGCCGCGTCGGCGCCGGTGCCCGAGAGCCGGGACCCCCGTAGCAGGTCCGTGGCGACGACGAGCACCGCCGCGCAGACTGCGGTGGGCCAGCGGAAATCCTCGAAGCGGCCGATCGTTTGGAACACGCCGGCGAAGAGGGCTCCGAGAGCCACGCAGCCGAGAAGAAAGATGAGCACTCTCCACGCCGGGTGAAGCGCGATGCGCGTCTCGGGGTACGTCGTCTCGATCTTCGAAAGCGTGGGAGGATCGATCGCCTTCGCGTGCGCCCAGCCGCGCGCCGCCGCCCGCACCTCCTCGGCGCGCGCCGCTTCGGCCCAGGCTCGCTTCACGGCGTCCTCCGCATGCGCCGCGTGGCCCGGATGAGGACCACGAGCGCTGCGACGCTCCAGCCGGCCACGAGGAAGAACGTCGAGCGATTGCCGGCCTCGCCGAGGAGACGCAGGCCCACGAGGTAGATGGCCGCGACGCCGATCCCGAAGTCCAGCGCGCGGCGGAGGCGATGGGACACGACGAGGACGATCCCCGCCGCGACGAGGACCGCGAGAAGCCAGGCGATCCAGGCCTCCGTCCGCTCGTCCCACGCGCCGGTCAGCATCGCGCCGAAGAGCAGGACGAGGCCGCCCGTGACGTAGACGGGCTCGAAGTGCGGCTTCCGGCGGAGGCGCACGGACACGGCTCCCGCGGCGAGATACAGGACCGCGCAGCCGATCGCGTTGAGGCGCGTGAGGCCGGGATTCCCGTGGCCTTCGAAGCGCATGCCCACTTCGGCGCCGCGCCAGGCCGCGAAGCTCGTGAGCGCCAGCGTCAGCACGGCCCGCGAGTCGAACCGGTAGGCCGCGAGGAAGTAGAGGATCGACACGGCGAGCAGGTGGTACGTCCAGTTCGGACCGAGCCAGCGGAACTGCGACTCGACGTAGCCCAGGTCCGCCGCGATCAGGAGCATCGCGAGCACGAGCAGGTAGTCGACGGCGATGTGCGGCGATGCGGTCGCCTGCCACGAGAACGGCGGGGCTCGGCGCACGACGTAGGCGAGGCAGGCTGCGGCCGCGACGGCGACGACCGCCGCGATGAAGACCGGGCCGAGCCGCTCGTGGTTCTCCTTCAGGAAGAGGCCGAGGCCTCCCGCCGCGAGCAGGACGCCGCCGTAAAGGACGAGGCGGAGCTCGGCACGGACCGACACGAGATCCCCGCGAGCCGCGGGCGTGAAGGCGCTGACCTGCGCGTCCGTGAGGACGCCCTGCGCGCGAAGCTTCTCGATGCCGGCGACGACGTCGGGGTTCGTACGCCGATCTTATCGCGAGGGGTCTTTGTAGCTCGTGTAGCGGGGGTCGGTGGGCAGGGGATGGGCGGCGAAATACTCCCAGATCTCCGGATTGATTTCGCCCATGACGGCCTTGTAGTTGTGGTCGTGGTCGGGCATCTCTTTGTAGAGCAGCGGGAAACCGCGTGTCTTGAGGGCCTCGCTCGTCGCCCGGACGACGTCGATCGGGTAGAACTGGTCGCGGGTGCCGATGTAGATCGCGAGCGGGATCTTTCGCGTCGCGGCGTCGAAGATCGAAAAGTAGTCCGAGCTCACGGCGCCCGCGTGGATGGCCGCGGCCGCGAAGAACTCGGATTCGAGGACCGCCATCTGGAGCGCGAAGTTGGCGCCGGCGGAGTGCCCGAAGAGGTAGATGCGGCGGCCGTCGATCGCGTAGCGTGTGGAGACGTCGTCGACGACGTCCTTCAGGAAGAGCGGGCCGTCCTGGGGCGAGGCCCAGCGGGAGTTGTCCGTCGCGTCCGGGCCCGCGATCAGCACGCCGTGCTTGTCCGCGATGTCCGTCCAGCGCTCGACCATGGCCTTCCCGTTCGACGTCGAGCCGTGGATCGCGACGATCAGCGGCGCCCTCACGTCGGTCTTGACGGAGTCGGGAGCGTAGAACGCATAGGTCCGCTTCGTGTCGCGCGAGACGACCGTCCGCTGCTCGATCGTGGCGGCAGATCGCCGAGGAGGCCGTGGACGACATGGACGCGGCCAGCGGGAGAACGAAAAGCAGCGCCGCCGCGATGCGCCTCGCTCTCATCGGATTGCGGATTACCACCGGTGGTAGGCGGGGTGGCCGGGCTTGACCGCGACGAACGTCCCGCGGCAGGTGGCCGTGACCTTCCCGTTGGCTTCGAGCGTCGCGTCGACGACGGCGCGGTCCTCCGTCGACTCCACGACGCGCGCCGTCAATTTCAGCGGCGCATCCATCGGCGTCGGCCGCTTCAGCGTGACGTGAAAGTCGGCCGTGACGGTGCAGGGAGGCGCATCCGCGCCCGACTGCTTCATCAGGTGGTGCGCCGCGGTCCAGTTGCTGTGGCAGTCGAGGAGGGCGCCGCAGATGCCGCCGTTCAGGATGCCTTCGAACGCGAGGTGATACGGCTCCGGCCGCCACTCGGCCACGACCGAGTCGCCCTCCACGAAGCTCTTGATCCGCAGCCCCTTCTCGTTCGCGGGGCCGCACCCGAAACATCGATTCCGGGGCGCATAGGTGTCCTGCAGGCTCGGCACGGCCGACAGTTTCTCATTTCGAGGCCGCGCCTTTTCCGCAATCCGCATCGAAGGCGCGCGCGAGCGTGAACATGTTGGAAAAGTATTGGTCCTTCCAGCAGGGACGCAGCCGATCGAGGAGGAACGCTTCTCCCGCGCCAAAGGGATAGAACACGATGCGTCGGTCGTCCGGAAGCGTCAGGTTCGCGAGCTCGTCCAGGATCGTCTCCGCGAGGTCGTGGGCGAGCGCCGTGTACGTGATGTAGCCCGCCAGCGCCGCGAAAGCGGGGAGAGGGGCATACCGCTCCGTCGCCCCCGCGAAGCGGGCCACCTGGACTTGCGTGTAGCGGGCCACGCCCTCCTTCCAGATCTGGAAGTCCAGGTACTTGAGGTCGTCCCCGGCGACGGTCCGGCGGAAACGCGTCCGTGCCGCCAGAAACGCATCCGCGTCCCCGCCGCCGCGAGCGGCCCGAAGCGCTTGCGCCGCGTTCGCGTAGGCCTTCTCGACCGCCGAGGTCTCGTAGGGGAACGGGTAGTTCAGCATCCACATGCCGGTCTGGTCGCCCCGCGACAGGCCGAGAGCGGCGACCTTCGCGTAGAAGTCGGGCTGCGCTTCCTGGAGCTGGTGGAAGTGCTCGTGGAGAAGGATGACGACCCAGTCCGTCGGAGACGAGGCCGATGTGTTCTCGGGCTGGCCGACGACCACCGTGGAGATCCCCTCGATCGGGAAAGTGGCGAGGAGGCGCGGAGGAAAGGTGCGCGGCCGGGCGTAGACCTCGGATCGCAGGAGGGTGTCCCAGCCGATCGTTCGCGTATTCGAGGGCGGCGCCTCGTGGCGGACGAAGAACTCCGTCTCCGGCGTCACGAGGACGACGGCGAACGGGACGCGGCTCCAGCCCGGCCAGAGCCTGTCGCCGATGGCCTCGGCCAGACGGAACGCCTCCGCGAGCCGGATGCGGTCGGTCTCGGGAATCCGGGGAGCCGGGGCGGCTTCCGGGCTCGCCCCGAGGGCCGAGGCCGCGACAACAACGGCGGCCAGGGCGATCGCTACGGAAACGGCGCGCCGGGCGCGGGTTTTTCGATTTCGCACGTCCCTTCCTCCGACGTTCGGGAGCTCCCGAGGTTTCTTTCGGGATTCGTTAGAGAATAGGCGCGGAGGTCCCCATGGGCACCGTGGAAACGGCAAAGGGCGAAGAAACGGCGGCCCGCGAGGGCGGCAAGCGCGACGCGCTGACGATCAAGGACGAGCGCACCGGGCGAGTCTACGAGGTCCCGATCGTCCACGGCACGGTCCGCGCGACGGACCTCCGCCAGATCAAGACCGGCCCCGAGGACTTCGGCCTGATGACCTACGACCCGGCCTTCCTCAACACGGCCTCCTGCACCAGCCGGATCACCTACATCGACGGCGAGAAGGGGATCCTCCGCTACCGCGGCTATCCCATCGAGGTGCTGGCGGAGAAATGCAACTACATGGAGGTGGCGTACCTCCTTCTCTATGGCGAGCTGCCCAACCAGAAGCAGTACGACGACTGGTGCCACGCGATCACCTACCACACCATGATCCACGAAAGCCTCAAGAAGGTCATGGACGCGTTCAACTACGACGCGCACCCGATGGGGATGCTCATCGCGACCGTCGCCGCCATGTCGACTTTCTATCCCGAGGCGCGCGAGGTTCACGACCGGGCCGTGCGGACCAAGCAGATCCACCGTTTGATCGCCAAGATGCCGACGGTCGCGGCGTTCGCCTACAAGCACTCGATGGGCATGCCGTACATGTACCCCTCGAACGACCTGGACTACACGGCGAACTTCCTGACGATGCTCTTCAAGACGCCGGCCGAGAACTACAAGCCGAACCCGACGCTCGTCCGCGCGCTCGACGTGCTCTTCATCCTCCACGCCGACCACGAGCAGAACTGCGGCACGAACGCGATGCGGGGCATCGGCTCCGCCCACACCGACCCGTACTCCGCGGTCGCCGGCGCGGCGGCCGCGCTCTACGGCCCGCTCCACGGCGGCGCGAACGAAGAAGTCCTCAAGATGCTCGAGGAGATCGGCTCGAAGGACCGCGTCCCCGCGTTCATCAAGGAAGTGAAGGACGGCAAGGGCGAGAAGCGGCTCATGGGTTTCGGCCACCGCGTCTACAAGAACTTCGATCCGCGGGCCAAGATCATCAAGCGCATGGCGGAGGAAGTCTTCGAGGTCACGGGGCGCAACCCGCTCCTGGACATCGCTCTCGAGCTCGAGCGCATCGCGCTCCAGGACGAGTACTTCGTCAAGCGCAAGCTCTATCCGAACGTCGACTTCTACTCGGGACTGATCTACGAGGCGATCGGCATTCCGACGGCCGCGTTCACGGTCCTCTTCGCGATCCCGCGGACGTCCGGCTGGCTCGCGCAGTGGGAGGAGCTCCTCGAGGACCCCGAAGAGAAGATCGCTCGTCCGCGGCAGGTGTACCTCGGGGAGGGCGAGCGCCCGTTCCCGCCGATGGAGAAGCGTTAGGCGCCCGTCGCTGAGCGCTCTTTCCCGGGACCGGGTCCATCCTTTCCTTCGCGCTTGCGGCGTCTCTCCTGGCCTCGGCTTCGGCTTCCACGAGCGGGCCCGGCGCGCTGACGCGACGCGCGCATCCAGGTTCCCGGCGGCCTGGTCGAGGTGTCCTTCGCCGGCGCCGCCGAGTCGCCGTCGCGGGCGGAGCTCCTCTCCTGGATCGAGAAGGCCGCGCGCGCCGTCGCGAGCTACTACGGCGGGTTTCCGATCTCCCGCGTCGAGCTGACCGTCCGCACCGGGCGGCCGGGAGGCATCGCGGGCGGCCGGACCTGGGGCGATCGGGGCGGGGCGCGCATCGTCATCACGGTCGGAGAAGACACCTCGGCCGAGGACCTTCGCGAGAGCTGGGTCCTGGTGCACGAGATGGTGCATCTGGCGTTCCCCTCGATGACCGGACACGAGTGGATCGAGGAAGGCCTCGCGACTTACGTCGAGCCCCTGGTCCGCGCCCGCGCGGGACTGATCGCGCCGGAGGAGATCTGGCGGTGGCTGCTCTGGGGAGTGCCGCGCGGTCTCGACGGCCTCGGAGGTCGCGGCCTCGACGAGGCGAGCGGCTGGGCGGCCTCCTACTGGGGAGGCGCGACGTTCTGTTTTCTCGCGGACGTCCGGATCCGCGAACGCACCGGCAATCGCCAGTCGCTCGACGACGCGCTGCGCGGCATCGTCCGGGCCGGAGGAAACGTCACGGTCTCCTGGCCGATCGAGCGCGCCTTCGAGGCGGGCGACCGGGCCACGGGCGTGCCGGTGCTGGCCGAGCTCTACGGGACGATGGGGAAGGGCGGGAGCAAGGTCGATCCGGCGAGTCTCTGGAAGCAGCTGGGCGTCTCCGTCTCCGGCGGCCGGATCGTCTACGACGATTCCGCGCCCCTCGCGGCGGTACGCAAGGGCATCACCACCGGGAACCCGACGCGATAGCGCGATAGCGCGATAGCATCGTCCCGTATGGCCGGCAAACACGAAGCTCACCGCCGCGTGGTCGAAAAGCTCGAGGAGCAGGGCGCCGAGATCCGCCGCCTCTGCGCGGGACTCGAAGAGGACGCGATCGCCAGACGACCGGAATCCGGCAAGTGGTCCGTCAAGGAAGTCCTGGCCCACATCGCGCGCATCCAGGAGATCTTCGAGGGGCGGCTCGAAGCGCTGTTGACGCAGGACAAGCCGCCGATCGTCTCCTATTCGCCGGAGCGGGACGCGGATTTCGTCGCGGTCGCCGCAAAACCCTCGGTGGAGCTTCTGAAGCTCTTCGCGGACGGCCGCGCCCGCATCGTCGCGCGGCTCATCGCCCTGTCACCCGAGGACTGGCACCGTCCCGGAACGCACCCGGACTATCCGACCTACGACGTGCACTTCTGCATGGAGTACATGGCCCACCACGAGGCGCATCACATCTACCAGATGTTCGAGCGCCGGGCGGCGTTCGCTCCAGTCCCTCACTAAGCGAGCGGTAGGAGCTCTTCCGCTTCGTCGGCCGGTGGGGAGGGCGACGTCCCGAGCCCGTGGGTGGACACGCCGAGCAGCCGCACCCGCCGGCGGCCGGCTTCGGTCTTCTCGAGGAGCGCGATCGCGCGATCGACCACGGCGGAGGCGTCGCGCGTCGCCGGATCCTGGGTGTGGCTCCGCGTGATGGTCGTGAAGTCGGAGTAGCGGAGCTTCAGCGTCACGGTCCGGGCGAAGAGCCCTTTCCGCTCGAGGATGTCCGCGGTGTGGCGGGCGAGCGCTTCGACCTCGGTCCGGATCGCGGCGAGGTCCTCGAGATCCTTCGCGTAGGTTTCCTCGCAGCCGACGGACTTGCGCTCGCGGTTGGGCTCGACCGTCCGCTCGTCCTCTCCGAAGGAGAGGCGTCGGAGCCCCTCGGCCCAGCTGCCCGACCGCCTGCTGGAGGACCTCGGCCGGCGCGGCGCGCACGTCCACGAGCTTGTGGATGCCGGCCGCGCGGAGCTTGCCCGCGGTGACCGGGCCGACGCCCCAGAGCGCGTCGACGGGAAGGTCCTGGAGGAAGGCCTCGACGCGTTCCGGCGCGATGACGGTCAGGCCGTCGGGCTTCCTCCAGCCGGAGGCGATCTTCGCGAGAAACTTGTTGGGCGCGACCCCGGCCGAAGCGGTGAGCCGCGTCTCATCGTGGATGCGCGCCTTGAGGTGGCGCGCCACTTCCATTCCGAGGCCGAGCCCGAGCGAGTTCTCGGTCACGTCGAGGAATGCCTCGTCGAGCGACAGCGGCTCCACGAGCGGCGTGACGGTCCGGAAAATCTCGAACACCTGCGACGAGACCGCGGCGTACTTCTTGAAGTCCGGCCGGAGAATCACGAGCTCCGGGCAGAGTCGCACGGCGCGCGCCATCGGGAGGGCCGAGCGCACGCCGAACTTCCGGGCCTCGTAACTCGCCGCCGCGACGACGCCTCGGCTTTCGGGAGAGCCGCCGACCGCGACCGGCCGTCCCTTCAGCGACGGATCGTCGCGCTGCTCCACGGACGCATAGAACGCGTCCATGTCGACATGGAGGATGCGGCGGAGGGCTGTCGAGGTCGAGGTTCAGGGTTCAGGACTGAGTCCACGGTTTCCCAGAAACCTTAACCTCCGAACCCGTCGAGACGTTACGTCTGCTGGCCCCTCGTAGTAGTCCAGCCCCGAGTGGTCGATGACTTCTTCGCCGACCAGGATCCGCAGCGTGTTCGAGAGCTTCATGTGCTGGACGAAGAGGTCGTGCTCGGGACGGAGGTCCGGCCGGGCCATCGGGGACTTGAAGTAGAAGGACAGCCACTCCTGGATGCCCGAGAGCCCCGCGCGGCTCGCGAGGTCGAGGAAGAGCAGGAGATCCAGGACGACCGGCGCCGCGAGGATCGAGTCGCGGCAGAGGAAGTCGATCTTGATCTGCATGGGCTGGCCGAGCCAGCCGACGATGTCGATGTTGTCCCAGCCCTCTTTGGCGTCGCCGCGCGGCGGGTAGTACTCGATGCGGACCTTGTGGAAGTAGTCGCCGTAGAGCTCGGGATAGAGCTCGGGCTGCAGGATCGCGTCGAGGACGGACGCCTTGGAGACTTCCTTGGAGCGGAAGGAGCCCGGATCGTCGAGGACCTCGCCGTCGCGGTTGCCGAGGATGTTGGTCGAGAACCAGCCCTGGAGCCCGAGCATCCGGGCCTTCAGTCCCGGCGCGATGATCGTCTTCATCAGGGTCTGGCCGGTCTTGAAATCCTTGCCGGCGATCGGCACGCCCTTCGCCCGGGCCATCTCCATCAGGGCCGGCACGTCGACCGAGAGGTTCGGAGCGCCGTTCGCATACGGCGTCCCGCTCGCGATCGCGGCGTAGGCGTAGATCATCGAGGGCGGAATGTCGGGGGAGTTCTCTTTGAGTCCCTTTTCGAAGGCCTCGAGAGTTTCGTGGACCGGCTTCTGCTGGGCGTAGACCTCGGTCGATCCGCACCAGACCATGACGGCGCGCGCGGCGCCGGAGCTCTTGCGGAAGCCCTCGATGTCCCGGACGAGGGCCTCGGCGTGGTCCATCTTCGTGTGGCCCTTCTTGACGTTCGGGCCGTCGAGGTTCTTGACCCACGTTCTCTCGAAGACGGCCGGCATCGGCCGGACGGACTCGAGCTCGGGCTTCACCGCCGCAAGCATCTCGGCGGAGAGCACGCCGGCCTTCGCCGCCGCCTCGTAGCTGTTGTCCGGGAAAATGTCCCAGCCGCCGAAAACGAGGTCCGAGAGCTCCGACAGCGGCACGAGCTCCTTCACCGGCGTGAAACGCGGCTGCGTGCGCTTGCCGAGCCGGAGCTTCTGCATCTGGGTCACCGAGCCGAACGGCTTGGCGAGCCCCTTGCGGATCAGGTGCACGCCGGCGATGAGCGTCGTGGACACGGCGCCGAGGCCCGGCAGCAGCACGGCCAGCTTGCCCTCCGCGGGCGCGATCTTCTTTTCCAGCTCGGGATAGAACGAGGTCCGGTCCGTCATGAAGCGCTCCTTCGAGTCAGGCAGGGGGCGCGTACCCCCGGGGGCGTCGACGCCGTTCCGCGGAGGCGATCGCCGTCAGCATGAGAAAGAAGACCGGGGCGCCGACGGCCGCGAGCACCAGGAACCAGCCGGCCTTGCCGAGGGCGGACAGTATCAGAACGAGATAAATGAAGTCCCGGCGCGATACCGCGTCGGCGGCGCGGGTGAGCGGTGTTTCGCCCTCGGTCGCCACGGACGTGTAGAGCGGGCCCTCGCGCGGGCGGGTCATCGTCCGCCGGTACACGAAATATGCGGACGCGAACGTGCCCGCCACCGCACTGGCGCCCAGGGTCAGAGGCCAGGTATGGGCGACGCTGCGGCTCCACCCGATCGCCATGGCCGCGAAGACCGCGGCGTGCACCACGTTGTCGCTCCAGAAGTCGAGCAGGCCGCCCCAGCGGGACTCCTGAAACTTCAAGCGCGCCAGCTCGCCGTCGCACCCGTCGAGGATCGAGTGGAGCAGGAAGAGCAGCGCGCCGGTCGTCTCGCTGGCGGCGGTGGGCCTCAGGAAGAACGCCGCGCCGACGAGGCCGACCGCAAGCGAGATCAGCGTCATCGCGTTGGGCGACACCGAAGTGCCGGCGAGGCGACGGCTCACCGCGAGCGAGATCTTCCGTTCGAAGTGCCGCGACATGAACCCCTCGGTGTCCTTGACGAGGCTCGCGAGCAGATGGCGCTCGGCGCGGCGGAGATCCGCTCGAGAATCCACCATCACGCCGGCTTCGGGAGCGCCGGCGCGGAGGGCCTCGAGGTCCCCGACGGAGACGACGACGTTCCAGGGCAGGACGAGCGCATCGGGCGGCGCGTCCGCCGTCATCTCCGTCATGTCCACAGCAGCGCCCTCGAGCGCCGCGCGGATCCCGGGAGTGGCCCCGGCGACGGAGACCGACGCGAACCCGGCCCGCCGCGCGGCGAGGACCGTCCGGCGAATCAGGGGAAGCCCCAGGAGCGGCGTCTCCGCGGGGACTCCGGATCCTCGGGGCGCGACGAGAGCGAGCGCGCGGGTCAACGCCGCATGCGCTCGATCGCCAGGGGAACGCCACCCTGGCGGCTCGATTCGCGCGAGAGGGACATCACGTTGGCGCAGAGCGTGGCTTCCGCGAGGTTCCGGCCCCGCCACTTTTCGTCCGCGATCTCGCCGAAAAAGCCGTCCACGACCCCGGCGAACCAGTCCGGATGGTGCGAGCCGTCGGCGAGCGAAGGCACGCTCCACTCCTCGACCTTTCGGGTCCCGTCGACGTCCAGGAGCGTCAGGCTTCCGCCGTCGAGCCGCAGCACGCCTTTCGTGCCGAAGATCTCGGCGCGGTTCGCGCGCTCGCTGTCGGCCCACGTCAGGAAGATCTCGGCCGTCGCCGTGGCGTACACGAGGAAGAGG
>CAWDSI010000011.1:0-769107 GCA_963804915.1 uncultured Acidobacteriota bacterium | reverse complement strand
CGACGCCTCGTTGTGCGAGCACATCGCGCAGACCATAGATATCGAGCCCGAGGCTCGCCAGCCTTGAGGCGCGCGCGTGTCCGTACCTCTTTCGCGAGGCGTTCATCGACGGCCGTGGCCACGGCTCCGGTCCTCTCGCGCGGCACCACGACGACGCCGTCGGCATCGCCGACGACCACGTCACCTGGTGCGACGGATGCGCCGGCGCACACGATCGGCACGTTGACGCTGCCGGCAATCGTCTTCGTCGTGCCTTGCGCGGAAACGGCTCTCGACCATACAGGGAAGCCGAGCGCGGTGATTTCGGTGATGTCGCGGACGCCGGCATCGATCACCAGGCCAACCACGCCGTGCGCCCGGCACGATTCGGCCAATAACTCTCCGAACATCCCGTGGGTCGATTCTTCCAGGGTCGAGACGACGAGCACGTCGCCCGGCTGAACGACGGCGATCGACGCATGGATCATCAGGTTGTCGCCGGCGCCGCAGAGCACGGTGACCGCGCTCCCGGCGACCCGAGCCGAGGCGTAGACCGGGCGCAGGGACGGACCGAGCGAGCCCGGTCCGTCCCTGCGCTTCATGAACGGTGGCGACGCCTGCCGCGCCGAGCCGGCGGATGTCTTCCGCGTCAGCCCGTGCAATCGTTCGCACGATCGTCGTGGTCATGCGAGGTCGCTCGTCACGTGCGGAAACACCCGCTGATAGGCCTCGGCGTGGACGATGCCCTTGCGGCCGGAATTGCGAACCGCCTGCGTGCCACGACGGCGACTGAGGTCGGAGTAACTACTCGACGAGGTGACGTTGCGCCTCCATCGACTCCATCGCCTGACGCTTCTGTTCCCAGGCGGGCGTGACGTCGAGCAGGACATCGGGCTTGAACTCGCATTGTTCGGGCTGATGCGGCTCGAACATGAAGACCGGCGGGGCGCCGAGTGCCGGACCTGGCAGCGAGTACCCTTCTGCCTGCGCGTAGACGCGCGTTTGCAGCGAGATCTGATTCGCGGCCGGATGGTCAGGGTTATAGGGATCGTTGTACGCGTGCGTCAGCACGAACTCAGGCCGGCACACGCGATACTCCTGCACGAGTGCCTCGACGATGGCGTCGGTCGGGCGGGATGGATAGTCGCCAGCATCGAAAAACTGCACCTCAGCGCCAAGCAGCCCGGCCGCGCGTTGTGACTCGATGCGTCGGATCTCTTTGACGCGTTCCACCGTAATTCCCGGCTCTTTCCAGAAGCCCTGGCTCTCACCACGTTCTCCGAATGAAAGGCAGAGGATCCGTACCCGATATCCGCGCGATGCGTAGAGCGCGATGGCGCCACCGGCGCGCCAGACGAAGTCGGCGGCGTGGGCACTGAAGACGAGCATGGTTGACACGTCGGCGCGTATTATACGAGCGCATGTCGACAGACGGAACGGTGACGGCCAGGGCACCCCTGCGGACCCTGCTCGGCGACTATCTGAACACCCACGCGGTGCGGCACGGCGCGGTGACATCGCCACGTGTGCCGCTCTGCGTTCGCCGACGTCGCGGTGCCGCACAAGGCGTTCAAACGTAGTGGGTGCGCGATCTCGAGTTCGACGTCGCGGAGATTGCGCTGATGACGTTCCTGATGGCGCGTTCGCGCGGCGCGGCCCTCAAGCTGCTGCCGGTCGTCGTGTTCAGCCGCAATCCGCTCCCGCATCTTGTCTGCGATCGGGAGCGCGGTCGTCTCACTCCCGGCGACCTACCCGAGTACCGGATTGCGGTCCGATCCTACTCGACCACCACTGCCGTCTGGATTCGGCGCTCGTTGCCGATCAGTTCGGCGTAGACATCAGCCGCGCGCAATGGATCACCCTTGATGAAGGGCACGTCGCCGGCGTGAGCGACCCAGCAAACGTCCGCCGCGACACCTCCGGAGCCGACTTGCTGACCATGTTCCGTGACTGGCACCGCCGACGCGGTGATTGACGACCCGCTTCCGCCGGATCCGCGATTGTGCCGGTTGTGCCCGATGCCGAGGCGACGTTTAGGGCGTGGGTGGAGAAGCATCGCGCCCGCACGCTCAACCATGTGATCGTCGTCCGGTGATCATCGCCGACAACGAGGAAATCATGGGTGAGCTGTGACCGGCTGTTTCGCGCAAGTCGCGAGCTGGGGGGCCGCGCAGTCGACCCGGCATCGGTTCCAATCGGGTTCGAAGCCAACCGCCGGAATCTCGAGGCTGCAATCGCCGCTGCTGACGCGCAGCATTTGCTGGCGCGACCCTTGAAGCTGGACGATCTCGTCACCGACGTCCTGGCGTCGCTCGGCTGAGAATCTTTCGGGAGGATCCGTCGATGACCGCATTCGACTCCGCGATTCAGTTTCCTCAATTCGGCGATGTCGCACACGTCGGCCACGTCGAGCTGTTCACGCCGCACCCGGACGCCAGCCTCGCGTTCTTCACCTCGGTCGTCGGTCTCCACGAAACGGGGCGTGCGGGAGATTCGGTGTACCTGCGCGCCTGGGGTGACTACGAGTGGCACACCTTGAAACTGACGGCCCACACGACGTCAGGGCTCGGCCATCTGGGCCTGCGTGTTCGCGACCAGCCGACGCTGCAGCGCTTCGTTGCGCGGCTCGAGTCGCATCAGGTGCGCGGCGAATGGGTCGAAGACGCCGGTCATGGCCCGGCGTATCGCACGCGCACGCCGGACGGACACGCGGTCGAGCTGTACTGGGAGACTCGACGGTTTACCGCCACACCCGAGATTGCGACCACGTTCAAGAATCAACCGCAGCGCTATGTGCCGCGCGGGATCGCGCCGCGGCGGCTCGATCATCTCAACATCCTCGCCGGCGACGTCTCGGCGACACGCCGCTATTTTCACGAGCTGCTCGGCCTTCGGCTGACCGAGCAGATCATTTTTGACGACGGCACCGAGATGGGCGCGTGGTTGTCGGCGACCAACAAGCTCGTACGACGTGGCGATCACTCACGATCGGAGCGGCGCCTCGGGACGTCTCCACCACCTCACCTACATGATGGACAGCCGTGAGGACGTGCTTCGTGCCGCAGACATCCTGCGTGATGCCGACGTGGCGATTGAAACCGGTCCGCACAAACACACGATCGGGCAAACCTTCTTTCTCTACTGCTACGAGCCCGGCGGGAATCGTTTCGAGATCGGATCCGGCGGCTATTTGATCCTCGATCCCGACTGGAAGCCTGTCGTCTGGACGCAGGCCGAGCGCGCGAAAGGGCAAGCGTGGGGCCTTCAGACCGTCAGCACGTTTCACACCCACGGCACACCGCCAGTGCCAACCGCTGAGCCCAGTTCGCGTTGAGGCGGTTTCGGAGCCTGCCAGCAGCCCAAGACATCGCACGAGCGCCGGCTTCGACCAATCGGTTTCGTTCCTCGGCTGAGACGAATCTGTGATGAACCTGTGACACAACCTTGAAATTCGAGTCGCCGCGGCTCGAGCAAGCAACTCGCGGGTTCACAATACGTCGAAGCTGATGGGAGAAACGATGAAGGCAGTCCTCTTGACGTGTGGCGGCTGTTGCGCGGCGGCGATAATTGCGTTCGCTGCGCAAGACCGCGGGTTCGATCCAGGCCAACCGCCCAGGCCGATCGGTCGCCTCGCTGCGGCGCTCGACACCGACCACGACGGCACACTCTCGAGCGCTGAAATCCGCGCCGCGTCGGCGGCCCTCAAGGCGCTCGACACCAACCACGATGGCCAGCTGACCGTCGACGAGCTGCGACCGGCGTTCGACGGGCGCGGGCCGCGCGGACGCGGCGACGGTGGGTTTGAGGGACGAGGCGGACGCGGTGAGGACGGCGGCGGTGCGGCGCCCGCCGCGTCGGCTGACGACCTGGCGGACACGCTGATGGCGTTCGATCGTAACGGCGACGGCAAGCTCGATCGCGCCGAACTGCCGGATCGCTTCCACGGCCTGTTCGATCGTGCCGATGGCAACAAGGACGGTTCCCTGACCAGGGATGAACTCAAGCAAAGCGCGAGCGCGACAGTCCAGGAAGGCGCCGGGCGCGGACGGGGCGAGGGTGGAGGTCGCGGCGGTCGAGGCCGCGGTCCAGGGATGGATCCCTGATGCGAGCGCTCGACCAGGATCGTGACGGCGCTCTCTCGGAAGCTGAGCTTGCCGGCGCGGCGGATGCCTTGAAGGCACTCGACGCGAACGGCGACGGTCAACTCTCGATCGACGAGCTTCGCCCGATGCCGGGCCGCGGGCCCGAGAGTCGCGGTGGTGGACGCCGATGAAGCGGTCACTCGTCATCGGTGCAATCGTCGCGGGACTGGTCGCCGGCGGTTATCTGGGGCATGCCGGCTACCGCCACCTTTCTCCTTCCGCCGCCCGCGTGTATGTGTCGCACTTCGAAAACGTGATGGGGACCTCGCTCGAGATCACGATTCAGGCGAATTCTGAAAACGCTGCGCGTGAAGCGGAGGTGGCGGTGACCGACGAGATATCGCGCGCTTCAGGGATTCTGAGTGGCTATGACGCGTCGAGTGAGTTCAGCCGCTGGATGCGCTCGTCAGGGGTTCCAATGAAGGTCTCCCCCGAGCTCATCGACGTGCTTTCAGCATTCGATGAGTGGCGAGTCCGAACCGCCGGAGCGCTCGATCCGGCGGCAGAAGCGTTCAGCGCGGTCTGGACGGCAGGCCGCGCGCGAGAGGCGGATGCCGAACCCGGGAGAGTTGCAGCTGGCTGTCTCGCAGGTGCGGCAACGCCATTGGATCGTCGATCGCGGCTCCTTGACCGCAACGCGCACGAGCAACGCACCGCTGCGTCTGAACTCGTTCACCAAGAGTTACATTGTCGATCGCGCCGCCGAACGAGCGCTCGCGGTCACCGGTGTGAGCGGGGTCCTCATCAATGCCGGCGGCGACGTCGTCGTGCGCGGCGACTGGACCGAGACCGTGGGCGTCGCCGATCCGATGGCCAACGCGGACAACGCGGCGCCGGTTTCGGTCATCGCCGTACGGGACGCCGTGGTGGCAACGAGCGGCGGCTACAAGCGCGGCTTCGACATCAATGGACGGCACTATTCACACGTCATCGATCCACGGACGGGCCAACCGACCGGACATGTCGCGAGCGCCACGATCATTTCCTCGAACGCGATTGAGGCAGGCGCTCTCGCCACCGCATTCTGCGTGCTGACGCCATCAGAGAGCGTCGCTTTGGCACGCTCGCTGCCAGGGGTTGAGTTCTCGCTCTCCCTCGTGAACGGAGAGCGCCTCGGATTCTCCGGGATGGCGAAGCCTCGAGATGCGGCCGCCTTCACGGCCAAGATTCACCAGCCCGGTCGAGACACTTTACGCCGCCGAACAAGCGAGTGGAGTCGCCGCCGGGCACCTGACGATCAACCTGGAACTCGCGCGCATGAGCGGCATGACTCGCCGTCCGTACGTGGCGGTATGGGTCGAGGATAAGGATCATTTTCCAGTGCGCACCGTCGCGCTGTGGTACGACGGCAAGTCACGCTATCTGCCCGAACTCCGCGCGTGGTATCGCGCGGATCGACTTCGCGCAATGGCGGAGGGATCGCAGATCGTCGACGCGGTCACGAGCGCCACGCGGACCGCCGGCAAGTACACGTTGCAGTGGGACGGCAAAGACAACTCGGCAAGCCAGTACCCGCCTGGCAAGTACACGGTCATCATCGAGGCGTCGCGCGAACACGGCACCTATCAGATCATCCGGCAGGAGATCGACCTGCCCGGTCCATCGAAGCACATGGATCTGCCAGGGGGGACGGAAATCAGTGGAGCAAGTCTCGACTATCAACCGGTCGGTCGTTGAAACCAGGCCTGCCGCGAGCGAGCGTAGGAACGCGCGAAACGAGGAGTCCTTCGGAAGCGCCGCGCCTGCGGGCATCCTGTCGATGAGCCGGCACGTCTGGCGGCGACGCATCGCGAAGGTATCCCGCTGGCTGCACATCTACGGGTCGATGGGCAGCCTCGCGCTCGTCCTGTTCTTCGCGATCACCGGAATCACGCTGAACCATCAAGACTGGTTCGCCAATCAGCAGGTCACGGTAGAGCGGCACGGGACAATCAGTCCCTTCGCTGTTGAAGACTGCGGGACCGGACGGCGTCGACAAGCTGCAAGTCGTCGAATCGCTTCGCTCCACCGGCGGAGTGCGCGGCGCACTCGCTGACTTCCGCATCGACGATGCCCAGTGCGAGGTGGTCTTCAAGGCGCCTGGCTACGAGGCGTCGGCGGTGGTGGAACGCCGAACCGGTAAGTTCGAGGTGACCGAATCTCGAATGGGGTTTGCCGCGATCATCAACGATTTGCATAAGGGCCGGGACACTGGCGCAGTGTGGAAAACGGCCATCGACGTCTCTGCCGGGCTGCTGGTGTTCATTTCCCTGACGGGACTCGTCCTCCTGTACTTTGTCCACAAATATCGCCTCGCCGGCGTGATTCTATTTGGTTTCGGCGCGCTTGCCGCTTATCTCATCTATGCGATCTGGGTGCCGTAGGAGTAAAAGGTGACGCGCACGGCCAGTTGTCTGGCGGCGTCGACCAACGTAGTATGTCGACCACACGTTGTCGTCGACCGGAGGGCCGCAGATGAATCGCCGTGAATTCCTCGAGACGGTCACCGCCGCCGCTGTGCTTCCGGCGATCGGCCGTCAGCAGGCTCCCGCGAACGAGTGGGGCTCGCCCGTCTTCGATCTGCACTTCCATCTTCGTCAGCAGCCGGCCAGCAACATCGCGCACCTCGATGGCGCGGGTGTGACGAAGGCGAACCTGCTGACGCGCGCCGCCGCCCTCGAACAGGTGAAGGCCATTCAGGCCGCGGCGCCGGGACGATTCACCTGGTTCAACAGCTACGACGTCACCAAGCCCGATGCGGAGCAGGTGCTCACCGAGGCCGTCAAGGCTGGAGCACAGGGGTTCGGCGAGATGAAGTTTCACGTCGCGGCCGACGGTCCGGAGCTGCGCCGAATGTATGCGCTGGCTGCCGAACTCCACGTGCCGATCCTGATTCATTTTCAGGAAGTCGATCACTTTCCAGACGAAGGCACCTGGAGCACCGGCTTTGCCAGGACGTTCGAATCGATCCTGAAGGCCTACCCAAAGACCACGTTCATCGGCCATGCCGACGCCTTCTGGGCCAACGTGAGCGCCGACTACCACAACGAAGCCGCGTATCCGGCCGGCCCGATCAAGCGCGGCGGGCTGACCGACAAGTGGCTCGGTGATTATCCGAATCTCTTCGGCGACATGTCCGCCAATTCCGGCAACAACGCGATGTCGCGCGATCGCGGACTTCACGGCGGACTTCCTGAAGCGCCATCAGGACAAGCTGTTCTTCGGCAGCGACTGCAGCTGCAGCGACGGCCACGGCGGCGGCGTCAGCCAGAACAACAACCCCGCCGCGGCCCGCATGGCGGGCAAGTGCGTCGCGCGCGAGACGCTGGGCGTGCTGAAGCGCTCGGCGTCGCCAGACGTCTTTCAGAAGATCGTCTGGGGCAACGTTCACAAGCTGCTGAAGATTCCGGCGTAGGGTTTACGTGACGCGAGGCTCTGCACCTACTCCGTCAGACGGACGTCCTGCCAGTTGGCGACGAGCGTTTCAACGGTCCGCATGTAGTGCTGCTGCAGCAGGGCGACGCCAGCGTCCGCATCGCGGTTGACGATGGCGCGTTGAATCGCCTCGTGCTCGCCGCGGTGATCGCGCGTGCGGTCGACGTTTTCGAGCAGGAGATGCCGATAACGATAGGCCCGTTCCGCCAGGATCTGACTGAAGGCAATCAGCGACCGCAGGTCGCAGGCGCCGTACAGCGCTTGATGGAAGGCGTCGTGGCGGCGCTCCCATTCCGGATCGAGTCTGCCGTCCGCGGCGTAGGTCGCTCGTTTCGAAAGCTCGTGGAATCGCGCAATGATATTGGCTTCCCACTGATCGTCGCCGTTTCGGATTGCCATCCGCACGGCCAACCCTTCGAGTTCGCAGCGGCTCCTGGCGATGTCCAGCGCCTCGTCGGGTGAAACGGGCGCGACGCAAAAACCTTTGTGATCTTCGAGAACGACGAGCTGTTCAGCGGCCAGGCGCATCAGCGCTTCACGCAGCGGGCTCTGCCCGGATCCATACATGCTGCGCAGATCGCGAAACAGCAACCGCGCTCCCGGCTGCAAACGACAGTGGAGAATGTCGAGCCGGATGCGATCGAACAGATCGGATGTGAGGGTCCGGCTGACCCGTGGGCCCTTGGGCCGTGCTGACCGGGTCGTTGTGACCGGAAACGCGATCGGCGAAGAGCGGTTAGCGCGCATTGGTTTACACTCGTCAAGCGTTTTAGCCGACGCCCGGTGGACACCGGCGCCAACCTGTCAAACCGCGTGTGATTTATTTCGACAATCTACCAAAGAATCGATATTATCGCGAACTCGCAGAATTGCGCCTGAATTCCCCGGATATTGAACACAAATGACGATGAGAAACCACTCGAGATTGGCGGCTCCGATCCTCTTGGTCAGCACGTTGTTGCTGTTCGGAGCGGAGTTGTTTCTGACGGCGCGCGATGGGGACGCTCAGGCACCAGCCCAGGCGCCGCAACAGCCGCCTGCAGGTGGTGCGCCCCCGGCGGGAACGGCTCCGGGCGGGCAGACGCCTCCCGTTGCCGGTCGCGGCGGTGGACGCGGCAACCCTGCCGCTGCACTCTTCACCGCTACCTGCTCCGGTTGCCACGGCACTCCCGAGTTGACCGGCCGCGCGCCCTGGCTTTTCGATCAGAAATGGCTCGACGGCACAGACGACGAGAAAATTGCGACCACGGTGCGACGCGGGGTGCCTGAAAAGGGGATGGTCGGATTTACGCCCGAGCAGTTGTCCGACCAGCAGATCTTTCAGCTGATCGCCTACATCCGAACCGCGACCGCGAACCTGAAGCCGAAGCCCGCCTACGTCGCGGATCCCGAAGGCAAAGCGATCACCTCCGAGAAGCAGGCCTTCAAGATGGAGGTGCTCACGCGCGACGTCAACACGCCATTCGGTCTCGCGTTTCTTCCTGACGGCCGCTTGCTTGTCACCGAGCGAAACGGCACGCTGCGCATTCTCGACAAGAACAACCAGCTGTCCACCCCGGTCACCGGCACGCCGAAGCCGCACGTGCAGCAGGACGGCGGATTCCTCGACGTCACGGTTCATCCGCAGTACGCGAAGAACGGCTGGATCTATCTCTCGTACTCGGAAGTGCAGCCAGGGTAAGTGGCGCCACCTCCGCCACCGCCGGCCGATCCGGCAGCCGCGCCAGCAGCACCCGCCGCGGCGACGCCGCCCGCTGCCAACGCCGGCGCGCCGCCGGCGCCTGGTGGAGGGTTTGGCGGCGGTCAGGGTCGCGGGCGCGGAGGACCGCCGCAGCCTCCGTCCAACACGGTGATCGTTCGCGGGAAGATCAACAAGAACAACGAGTGGACGGATCAGCAAGTCATCTTCCGGTCACCGACAGAACTCTACGTCTCGAGCGGCGTGCATTTTGGATCCCGCTTCGCGTGGGACCAGCAGGGACACTTGCTCTTCACGCTTGGCGAACGCGGCACGATGCAAAATGCGCAGGACCTCAAGAACCCGCTCGGCAAGATTCATCGCGTCAACGACGACGGAAGCGTTCCGAAAGACAATCCGTTCGTTGACACGCCGGATGCCGACAAGACGATTTGGAGCTACGGTCACCGAAACCCGGAAGGGCTCGCGTGGGAGCCGGGCACCGGAACGCTCTGGGAATCCGAGCACGGTCCGACCGGCGGCGACGAGATCAACATCATCCAGAAGGGGCACAACTACGGGTGGGGCGTGGCGTCGAAGGGCATCCAGGGAGGCATTACCAAGACCTCCGAAGCAGGCATGGACGATCCGATCGTCTACTACACGCCGTCGATCGCGCCGGCCGGGATTACCTTCTATACCGGCAGTCGCTATCCAGGGTGGAAGAACAGCAGTCTCTTCGTCGGCAGCCTGGTCGGCCAGCAGCTGCGACGGCTCGAGATCAGCGGCGAACAAGTGGTCAAGCAGGAAGTGCTGTTCTCCGAGTTTGGCCGCGTGCGCGACATCGTCCAGGGACCCGACGGTTACCTCTATATCGCACTGCAAAGTCCGACCGGTGGCCAAGGGGTGCCGTTGTCGGCGGCGACGCCTGGAATGATCGTTCGTCTGATGCCGGGCGCGTCGTCGTCGGGCGCGTCGAAGCACTAATCTTTATGCGAGGGGCTTCGCCCCTCGGCACGCCTCCGCTGCAGCTTCGGCGATGTCCGCCCTAGCCTTGGCGAAGGCGGAACTCCCCCCACGCTCGCTCGCCTCGCTCGCTCGCGTTAGCCCTATTTGTTGAGCGACACCCTCTTCCCGTATCGGCGTTTTGCGCCGCGAAATCCGATAACCTCAGCTTTATATATCACTTGACTGTTTATCGATAATGCTGGACATTATCGACCACTTTGCCGCCAGTCGGCGGTCTGGATTCGCTCCTTTAGTGACTGCGGGAATGTCGGTCGGGGCTGTCGCGTGCCGGCAGGCGTCGAGGCCGGCGCGCCCTCTGTTGTCTCTCGGCGCGTGTCGTCCAGCAGAGAAACATGAAGTGCAGCAGTGTCTTCGCGCGCGCCGTCCTTGCGGCGTTGGTACTCGGCGTACTGGCCGCACCTCCCGTCTTCGCTCAAATCACGACCGGCACGGTGGCTGGGGCCGTCAAGGACGACCAGGGTCTGCCGGTGCCTGGTGCGACCGTCACGCTCATCAGTGAAGCCCGCGGCACCCGCATGGCGCCGGTCGTCACGAACGCAACCGGCGACTTCGTCGTCCCGAACGTCACCGCCGACACCTATACGATTGAAGTCGCGATGCCGGGATTTGCGTCGGTGAAGCGCACGGGAGTCGCGGTCAGCGGCGCCGACCGCATCAGCGTCGGCGCGCTGACGTTGTCGGTCGGCGGCACTTCCGAGACCGTCACCGTCAAGTCGGAAGCGCCGGTGATTCAATCACAGAGCGGCGAACGATCGTTCCGCGTGTCCACCGCCGAAGTCGAGAACCTGCCGATTGGCACCAACCGCAACTTCGCGACGTTGACGTCGCTGACGCCCGGCGTTGTTGGAACCACGACGCGGCTCGGCGGAGGCGGTCAGAACAACATCATGATGGACGGCGTGTCCACGATGGACACCGGCAACAATGGTCAGTTGCTGCAGATGAATCCCGAGGCGATCGCCGAGGTGAAGGTGTTGACCGCCGGCTATCAGGCCGAGTACGGCCGATCGAGTGGTTTGCAGATCACCGCGGTGACCAAGAGCGGCACCAATCGCTTTCGCGGATCGGTCTACGACGTGCTGCGGAATTCCGATTGGAATTCCAATAGCTGGGTCAACAAGATGAACGGCACGCCGAAAGCCGTGGACAAGCAGTCGGACTGGGGCTACACCTTCGGCGGCCCGATCGGGAAGCCCGGCGCCAGCAACAAACTGTTCTTCTTCTATTCGCACGAGTATCGGCCGCGCAACGCCGCCAACACGCTGCGCCAGTTCCGCGTTCCCACCCTCGCGGAACGAAGCGGTGATTTTTCGGCATCGCTCGACAACAACGGGGCACCGATTCCGGCGCTCAGAGATCCAATCAACGGCGGGACGTTTCCCGGCAACCGAATTCCGGCGGACCGTCTCTACGAATCCGGCGAATACCGGCCTGGCCGGGCTGCCGTCGCTGTTCCCGAACGCGTATGCTCTGCCCGACGGTTCGTACAGACCGGCGCGTCATGGAGGATGTCGCTCCGCCGTTCTTTTCGAACGGCCTGGCCATGCTTGCTCCGACGTTCCAGTGGGGGAGCCGCGTCGGCACGCCGCCGCCGAACCTTGCGTATCCGGCATTTCTCAACACGAATCCGACGCAGGACGTGTCGATCAGCCTGACCAAGGTGCTCGGCCGTCACACGACGAAGTACGGGTTCTACAGCAACCACAGCCTCAAGCAGCAGAACCTGAATCAGCGGAACGCGCTTCCGTTCCAGGGCGATCTGAGCTTCGCCAACGACACCAACAACCCGCTCGATTCGGGATTCGGGTTCGCCAACGCCGCGCTCGGCGTCTACACGGCGTATACGCAGCAGTCGTCGTTTGTCGAGGGCACGTTCGTCTACAACCAGATCGAGGGCTATGCGCAGGAGGTGGCTGCCCGGATCACACGACCGATCTCGCGATTGCCAGGAACATCAAGCTGGGCGGCTCGCGGACCGCGCAAATCAGGGTCGAGATGTACAACGCGTTCAACGTGGTCGTCTACAACGCGCGACAGACTCAGTTGCAGCTGGTGAGTCCGACCAATCAGACTATCCGGAACCCGCAGTTCCTGGCCGACGGCAGCGTGGATCCCAATCGGCTGAAGACCACGGCCGCCGGCTTCGGTGCGGTGACCGGCGCCCAGCCGCTGCGGACCGTACAGATGCAGCTGCGACTCTCGTTCTGAGGGGCCTCGGGTAAGCAGAACGTCGCTGAGATCAGTAAGAAAGGACAACGGCGCGAGTGCATCTCGCGCCGTTGCGGTTTCCATACCGCTACACCAGGCTCGATTGGCTGGAGGATGTTCATGAAACGGCTTGGCTCGGCTCTCCTGATGATGATGGTCCTCTCCGGCCTTGCCGGTTCCGCCCAGCAAGGCCGCGGTACAAACCCGGCGGCCCCAGCCCCGCAGGGGCGTGGTGCGAACCCGGCGGCGCCAGCCCAGCAGGGTGCCGATCCCGACATTCCGACCGCGCTGCAATCCGTCAATATGCCATGGCCGCCGATGCACATCTACATTCGCGGCGGACTGAAGTCGCATGGACCGGGCCTGCACGACTATCCGCAGTTCATGGCCGATTGGAGCAAGCTCCTGACCGAGCGCGGCGCGATCGTCGACGGCGGCTTTCACTTTCCGACGACGGCCGAATTGAGCGGCGTCAACGTCATCGTCATGTACAAGGGGGACGCCGGCTACATGAGCGCCGACGAACGCGCGACGCTGGAGGCCTACCTGAAACGCGGCGGCGGGCTCGTCAGCTTCCACGACACGCTGTGCGGCGACGATCCGCAGTATCAGGCGAACATCCTCGGCGGTGCCAAGAAGCACGGCGAGCGCAACTTCTCGGCCGGTGAAATCGCCTACACGATCACGGACAAGAATCACCCGATCATGCAGGGCATGTCGGACTTCAAGATCACCGACGAGGCATTCTTCCTGCTCACGAAGCCGACGCTTTCACCGGACGGCCTCCACGTCCTGGCGACGGCGCCGATGCCCAAGAGCAACAGCGCCGGCGAACACGTCGGCGAAGTGGTGCCGCAGATCTGGACCTACGAACGTCCATTCGGGCTGGGCCAGTCGTTCCGCGCGTTCGTGTGGATGCAGGGACACAGCTATGCCAACTTCTCGGACCCGCAGGTTCAGCCGATGATCCTTCGCGGCATCGCCTGGGCGGCGAAGTGGCCGATCGATGCACTGATGACCGTCAGGCAGCCGGCGCAGGGAGGACGCGGTCGCCGCGGGCGGCGCATAGAATGGATGGCTGAATGCTGATTGCTGAATGCTGAATGCTGATTGACGGGCGGTGACGGGTCCACCGTCCTAATGCGGATCTAAGCAGACAGGGCCTAGCGATCGGTCGGCGCGAGCGAAGGAGCGAGCGCTGGCAGGCGCTGGGGGTGGGGCCCCAGCGCAAAGTAAGAAGAGTTGACGGAATCCTCGATGAACAAACCCACTCTGTATGCGGTTCTCATGCTGTCCTTCGTGGCGGTATTGACTGTCAAGGCTCGCCAAGCGCCTCAGCCTGCGCCTCAGACGCCGCAGCCCGCGCCGGACGCGGCGACCCCGATTGCCGGTACGGCAAAAACGCCTGGAAACATCTGGTTGCCGGCGAAGAAAGCGGCCTCGTCAACAGCTGCGCTGACGCCCGAAGAGGAGATGAAGACCTTTTCGATGCCGCCCGGCTATCACGCGCAGCTCGTCGCCGCCGAGCCGCTGATCGAGTCGCCGATCATCATCGACTTCGATCCTGACGGCCGCATGTGGGTGCTCGAGCTGCAGGCATTTCTTCCCGACACGTCCGGTCGAGACACGCAGGATCCGATCTGCGACGTCGCCGTGCTCGAGGACGTCGACGGAAACGGCACGATGGACAAGCGGACCGTGTTTGCCGATCGCCTCGTGCTGCCGCGCGCGCTCAAGGTCCTCGATCACGGTGTGCTCATCGGAGAACCGCCAAACCTGTGGCTGATGAAGGACACCAACGGTGATCTCAAGGCCGACACGAAGGACGTGATCTACAAGAACTACGGCCGGTTCATCGGCGGCGTCGAACACAACGCCAACGGCCTGCTGTGGGCGATGGACAACGTGTTGTACACCTCGGAGTGGAACGAAAACCTGCGATTCAAGGACGGCAAATTCGAAGTGCTGCCGTCGCTCAGCCGCGGCCAGTGGCAATCGTCGCAGGATGATGCCGGCCGCGTGTATCGAAACGTGAACGACGCGCCGCTGTTCATCGACTACACGCCGGCGCGCTATTTCATGCGCAACCCGAACGTCGCCCGGACGCGCGGGCTCTACGAGAGCCTGATCGATCAGATGGAGGCGGTCGGTCTATCCGGTTCGTCAGAATCGCGGCGTCAATCGCGGCTATCGCGATCCGTTCTTTCGCCCCGACGGATCGTCAATCGTCATCCAGGGCGCCGGCAGCCCGACGGTGTATCGCGGCGACAAGTACCCGGCCGACGTTCGCGGCAGTGTCTTCATCACCGATTCGCCGACCAATCTCGTGCATCGCTTCAACATTGTCGACGACGGCACCGGACGGCTGACGGCGAAGAACGCGTACGCGCGCGGCGAATTCCTGGCGTCGTCAGACGAACGGTTTCGTCCGGTGAATCTCATGTCGGCGCCGGACGGAAACTCTGTACGTCGTGGACATGTATCGAGGCGTGGTCCAGGACGGCGGGATCTGGTCCGACTACCTTCGCGATTACATCAAGAGCCGCGACCTGGAGATGCCGGTGAAGCGGGGGCGCATCTGGCGGATCGTGTACGGAACCTCGGCGACCAATCGAGGGCCGAAGCCATCGCTCTCGTCGGCATCGCCGGCGCAGCTCGTTCAGGCGCTCAGCCACGCGAATGGCTGGTGGCGCGACACCGCGCAGCGATTGCTCGTCGAGCGCGGTGAAACGTCGGTCGCGCCGGCGCTGAAGAAGCTGGCCGCGTCGGCGCCCGATTGGCGGACCAAGCTGCACGCGCTGTGGACGCTTGATGGCCTCGATGCGATCGATCCGGAATCGGTCGAGCGGGCGCTTTCCGATCCGAAGGCCGAGGTCCGAGCATCGGCCGTGCGCCTGGCGGAACGCTATCTCGGTTCAGTCAAGCCCTGCGTCGATCACGAAGGCCGTGCTGGCGCTCGCCAGCGACAAGAACTGGAACGTTCGTCGTCAGGTAGCGGCGTCGATTGGAGAGTTGCCCGCAGCTGCCACGCAATGATCCGGCGATCCTTCTGCTGAAAAAGTTTGGCAGCGATCCGGTCATGGTGGACGCCGTCATCAGCAGCATGCCCGGTGCCGAGGAAGTCGTGCTCACCGCCGTCCTTCGAAGCGAACGGTGGCCAGCCTGTCGCGACCGACGCGGTCACCGCGCTTGCCGCCGCCGTTACCCGGAGCGGCGATGTTCCCGCCATTCAGCGGATGTTTGCGCTCGTGACCGACGACAAGCAGCCTGACGCCGATCCGGCTGGCGTTGCTTCAGGGTGTCGACAAGGTTCTTCCCGCGGCTGGCGCGCCCGCTGGTCGCGGCGGACGCGCTGCTGGCACCGTCGCCCTCGCTGGGCTCAGCACTCCGGGCGCCGGCGAATCGTTCACGCCTGGACGTCCGGTCAGCTTGTCCGCCGAGCCTGTCGAACTGGCGCGTCTCGCTGCAGGTGCCGAGCCGCTTGCAACCCTCGCGAAATCAGTGGTCAACAAGTTGGACTGGCCCAACAGACCTGCTCCGGTTGTCGTCGTGCCGCCGCTGACGCCCGAGCAGCAGAAGCAGTTCGCCGCCGGTGCCGAGATTTACAAGGGGCTGTGCGTCGGCTGCCATCAGGAGGACGGCAAGGGCAAGGACAAGATTGGCGCGAATCTCGTCGACTCGCCGTACGTGAAGAACGTCGATCCGAACGCGATCATCCGCGTGTTGCTGTCCGGAAAGGAAGGCACGATCGGGTTGATGCCGCCAGTTGGCGCGCACCTACAGCGACGACCAGATCGCAGCCGTCCTCACGTTCGTGCGGCGGTCGTGGGGCAACATCGCGCCGCCCGTGGACCCGCTGAGCGTGCTCGAGGTGCGTGGATCTGACCAAGACTCGCAACAAGCCGTGGACCGACGACGAATTGAAGCAGGTGGGTGGACGTGGTGGTCGAGGTAATGCAGGCCGCGGGCGCGGAGGCCAATGAATCACTCACGCTAATCGCGAATCGCGAATCGTGAATCGTGAATCGACGGCATCCGTGAATCCGCCCTGCTTAATGGGAGTTGTTCATGTCTGAAAAGAAGAACGCGAATCAATCAACCGGGATCGACCGCCGTGCAGTGGATCACGTCGGCGGCAGCCCTCGCGGCCGGCGCCGCGGCTGCGCCGTTCGTTTCCAGCAGCGTTCAGGCCGTGGATCAGGCAGCGCCCGCGGCGAAGTCGTCGGCCTCACGCACGATCGTCGCGCCCAACTCCGGCAACATCGTCGAGATCGACTGCGGCAAGATCCGCGGATTCTCGCGGAACGGCATTCTCACGTTCAAGGGCATTCCGTACGCGGCGTCGACGGCGGGAACGGCGCGTTACATGGCGCCGACGAAACCTGCCGCTGGACCGGCGTCCGGAGCTGTATGGCGCTCGGGTTCGCATGTCCCCAACCGCTTCCACGTGCCCGAAGGCCGGCGTGTCGGATGGACGCATGACGAAGAGGCGTTCATGTTCGAGTGGGACGACGGGCAGCCCGGCGAGGATTGCCTGCGCGTGAACGTGTGGACACCGTCCACCGCTGACACGACGAAGCGGCCGGTGCTGGTCTGGATCCACGGCGGCGGCTACACGTCTGGTTCGTCGAACGAGCTGCGGATGTACGACGGCGAAAGCCTCGCGCGCCGCGGCAACGTGGTCGTTGTCAGCCTCAACCATCGGCTCGGCCCGCTCGGCTACATGAACCTTCGGAGTACGGCGACAAATGGAGCAGGCGGTCAATCGTCGGGCAGCTCGATCAGATCGCCGCGCTCGAGTGGGTGCGCGACAACATCGGACGGTTCGGCGGCGATCCGTCGAAGGTTCTGGTCTTCGGCCAGTCAGGTGGTGGCGGCAAGATCTCGACGCTGATGGGCATGCCGGCGGCGAAGGGACTCTTTCATCGCGCCGTCATTCAGAGTGGATCGAGCTCTGCGGCAGATCACGCCGGATCGATCGGCGTCGCTTTCAGCCGCGACGCTGCAGGAGCTCGGGCTGACCAAGGCCACCATCGATCGACTGCAGGAAGTGCCGGTCGAAACGATCATTCAGGCCGGGCTCCGAGCACAACGCAAACTCCAGCCGGTGCCGGCCGCTCCGGGCACCGGCGCCGGGTTGAACTGGGGACCGACCGTCGACGGCAAGTCGCTGCCGAGACACGCCTGGGATCCGACCGCGCCGGAGTATTCGGCCGCGGTTCCGCTGATGGTCGGCAGCGTGCTGAACGAATTCGGCAACAGCATCCAGGCTGGCGATCCGTCGCTCGACTCGATGAGCGTCGAGGAGATGCGGAAGCGGCTCAGCGATCAGCGCGGCGACAAGGCGACGGCCTTACTCGAAGTGCTTCAGCGCAAGTTCCCGAAGGCGACGCCGTACGAGCTGCTCTCGCGATCGACCGGCATGACCGCCCGGATGAACGTCGTCAATCAGGCGACGCGCAAGGCGCAACAGAACGGCGCACCCGCGTACGTGTACTGGTTCCAGTGGCAGACGCCGGTGCTCGACGGGCGGCCGCGCGCCTATCATTGCGCGGAGCTGCCGTTCGTCTTCGCCAACACCGATCGATGCGCCGTCATGACCGGCGGCGGCGCCGATGCGCGCGCGCTCGCCGACAAGATGGCCGACGCCTGGGTGGCCTTCGCGCGCAACGGCAACCCGAATCACGCTGGCCTGCCGCAGTGGCCGGCGTTCTCCCCTGATCGAGTGCGAGACGATGATCTTCGACACGACGTCGGTCGTGAAGAACAATCCGGACCGCGAGGAGCGTGCCGCGCTGGCGTAAAGGTCTCGCGCAGAGAACGCAGAGGACGCAGATTCCTTTTTTGCGGTTTTCGGTAATCTCCGCGCACGATGGGTGAGCACGGCTGGCCCGACGCCGGCTTTGGCCGGTCGGGCCAGCCCCGGGTGTTTCTCTGGCGACCTCGGCGTTCTCTGCGCGAGGATTTTGGGTGCGCTGCCGCAACCTTCGCCAGAGGGCTAGGCAGCGAATATGATGGAGTCGCGAGGAGCTCTTCATGCGTTCGACCCGTCCATTCACGTTGGGCTTCGCGGCGCTTGCTATTGCGGCATGCATCTCGTCCAGCGTTGATGCCGTGCCGCAGACGGCGCCGCCGCCGCGCCTGAAGGTGTTGGTGATCCACGGGCCCAATCTGAATCTGCTCGGTCGCCGCGAGCCGCAGATCTACGGCACCGCGACACTCGATCAAATCAATGCACGCCTCGCTGAACTGGCGAAAGAGATCAACGTAGAACTCGTCGCGATGCAATCCAACTCCGAGGCGGCCATTGTCGAGGCCTTCCAACAGCACATCGACGACGTGGATGGTGCGCTGATTAATGGGGCAGGCCTCAGCTTCAGCAGCGTCTCGATTCATGACGTCATCAAGGCGATGCCGTTTCCGGTGATCGAGGTGCATATCTCGAATCTCGCGACCCGCGACGAAATTCACCGGCACTCGATCCTGACTCCCGCCGCCCGAGGTTCAGTCATGGGACTCGGGTGGCGGTCCTACACCGCGGCGTTGCGAGCCCTCGCCGAAATTGTCCGCGAGGACAAGACTGCCAAGCGCTAGTCTTCGGTCACATCAACGTAGAGGAACCTTCTATGTGGCAGCAGCCAGTGCGCAACTCTCTGCGAATGTGGGCAGGGGCCTCCGGGCTTGTCCTGATTGTGGCCGTCACGTCGTCATCGGCACCGACACCGCAGCAATCACCCGGACAGGTGCCCGCGGCGCAGCCTGACGCGCGCGGCCGCGGCGGTCAAGGCACCACTCCGAGAGTACGGAAAGCCCTGCTTGCCTGGGCCGACACACGAAATGGCCAGGCGCAGCACGTGTCGACCTCGCACGCGCTCGCGGTCGTCGAGCGACTCGGATATGAGTCCGGGCTGTGGGATACCTTCATCCGTACCGACTCACACATCATCTTCAACCAGGCGCGGAAGACTGATGGAACGCCGGCAAGTGGAGGGCCCAGCCTCAGCAGCGTCGATGGAATTTTCTTCCTCGGTCATCGCGAGGTCCCGATTGACAGCCAACAGAAAGCGGAGCTCCTCGCATTCGTGCGAAGCGGCAAAGGCTTCGTCGCTGCGCACACCGGCCTGACCGCTTTTGAATCATGGCCCGAGTTCGGTGACATGTTGGGCGCCACCTACGGCGGACATTTGTTTACCGGACCAGGAAGGATGATCAGCGAACAGCCGTCCAATCCGATCGTCAGGCACTGGGGCGGTGTGGCCGAGTTCAACGACGAGTTCTATCGCGCGGCCTCACTCTCCCGCGACAAAGTCGACGTGCTGCTTCGGTTCGATCCAACCAGCGCCGGTAATTCCGGCCTGCCAGCCGACGGCGATTTCCCGCTCGTCTGGACCAAGATGTACGGTCAGGGACGCGTCGTTTACAGTTCGCTGTCACACAGCACCGACGCGTGGGACATCCGGAATGTCCAGGTCATGATGTTCGAAGCCATCAAATGGTCGTTGGGTATCAGCGACGCGCCAGTCCAACCGCATCTGAAACGCGATCCCGCAACCTCGGCGACTCCCGCACAAGGGACGATCAAGTGAAACCATGAAGAAGCTGTTGAGTGTTGCCGCCGCCGGCATCGTCTTGTGGTCGTCCTCGCTATCCGGACAGAACAACTGGCTGTCGTTCGGGCAGGATCCTGGAGGGACAAAGTTTTCGACGCTTACGCAGATCAATACATCGAACGTCAAGGACCTGAAACGCGCGTGGACGTTCCACACCGGCGACAAGTCCGGCTTCTTTGAGAGCACGCCGCTGGTCGTCGACAGCGTGCTGTATTTCAGCGCGGCCAACGGTGTCTATGCGCTCGATGCCGTCACGGGACAGCAGATCTGGCAGGACGACACGACCGGCACGACGCGGAGAGGACTGACCTACTGGCCCGGCTACCGAGGACTCCCGCCGAGACTCTTTACGTCGACGCAGAACGGGCTGGCCGCGCTCGATGCGAAGACCGGAGCGCTCGTGACGACGTTTGGCGTGAACGGGTTGATTCCCGGGCTGCGCGTGTCGTCTCCGCCGGCGGCCTACAACAACGTCCTGATGTCGCAAGGCGGCGAGGGCACCGTCAAGGCTTGGGATTCGGTGACCGGCGAGCCGCGCTGGACCTTGAATCTGAAGGCGCAGCCGGGGGATCCAAATCAATCGACCTGGCTCGACGAGAGTTGGAAGAGCCAGTACACCCCGGGCCTGTGGGGAATCTTCACCGTGGACGTGCGGCGGGGCCTGCTGTTTGTGCCGGTGGAGAAGGTTGGGAATGACTACTACGGCGGTCCTCACCATGGAAACAACCTCTATAGCGACTCGCTGCTTGCCGTCGATGCGAACAGCGGCAAGATGAAATGGCATCAGCAGCTCGTGCATCACGACATCTGGGACTACGACCTTGCCGCGCAGCCGACACTCGTAGACGTGCGTCGCGGCGGTCGCATCATTCCCGGCGTCGCGCTCATTACCAAGATGGGAATGCTCTTCGTCTTCAACCGGGAAACCGGCGAGCCCATGTATGGAATGGAGGAGCGGCCCGTGCCGCAGACGACAGCGAAGAGCGAGTGGACGTCACCGACGCAGCCGTTTCCGTTGAAGCCGCCACCACTCGCGCGCACGTCGCTGAAGAAGGAAGAGCTCGCTGCGGTCACTCCGGAACTGGAGGTGTACTGCAAGGGCCTGTGGGAGAAGTACAACCTGTCCGATACCGTGCCCTACAACCCCTGGCGTGAAAAGCAGGACATCGTCGTGTTTCCGGGTGCGATCGGCGGAGGCAACTGGCAAGGCGTGATGTTCAATCGGCCGCTCGGATTGATCATCACCAACGTGATGAATGCCGGACAGTGGGGGCACCTCGAGGAGCGCGCCGCGTTCGGCCGTCGTGGGCGGCGAGGCGCGCCCGGCGGTGACGAGGAAGCTGGTGCTGGCGAACCGGCCGGTGCACGCGGCGGCCGGGGCGGCAGAGGGAACGAACAGAGCGTCCAGGCTCCTGAGGGCGTCGTCCCGCCCGGGATACCGCCGGCCGGTGCGACCACACTGAACAAAACCACCCCCGAAGGTGGGCGCTTCTGGGACGCGCAACACAATTACAGCTGCTCGGCCCCTCCCTGGGGAGAGTTGATTGCGGTGAATGCGAACACGGGCGACATCGCCTGGCGCGTTCCACTTGGAGAATTCCCTGATCTTGCCGCGAAGGGGATCGAAGACGGGACAGCCGATGCTCGGCGGCGGCATCACGACTGCGGGCAACCTCATCTTCATCGGCGCCACAATCGATGGCTATTTCCGTGCGATCGATGCGCGGAACGGCATCGAGTTGTGGAAAGAGCAGCTCGATGCGCCCGCGCATTCCATTCCATCGACCTACATGGGCCGCGACGGCAAGCAGTACGTCGTTGTGCCAGCAGGCGGTGGTGGGTTTTTGAGAAGTCCGACGGCCGACACCGTCATTGCGTTCTCGTTACCGGAGAAAGGGAAATAATCGCGAATGTCCGACGCTCGGGCAGCGTCGGGTAACCGCTTTCATGCCAATCGGTGATTGTAATAGACTTGCCCGCGTTGACTGGCCGGCTTGTTCTGACGATCGTGTGTCTTTGCTTCTCGAGCGCGGGTCCGTTCGCCACCGCGCCGCGCTCGCAGAGCACTACCCCTTCAAATTCCTCGGCCGCCGATTCGTCGTTTCTGAATCTCGGACGTGCGACGGTGGTCACGGCCGCGACGCTCGGACAGCAGGAACGTACCGCCGTCAGAGTTTTGATCGAGGAGATTGAGAAACGAACCACTATTCGAGTGCCCGTTTCTACCCAGTGGCCCGCTGACACGGTTCCTGCGATTGCTGTTGGACTTCTGACGACGTCTTCGACCTGGGCAAGTCCAGGACTCCGCGGATTACCGTCGACCGGAGCACCCGGCCGCGAAGGATACCGCCTTGCGGTCAACACGACCGCCCGGCGCAGTCCGACGATCCTCGTGCTTGGAGCGGATCAGCGAGGCGTGCTCTTCGGTGTCGGCCGGCTGCTGCGTGAATTGCGGATGTCGCGCGGCTCGTTGCAAACACCTGCCGCCCTGTCGATCGTCTCCGCTCCTCAAGTCGCTCTCCGGGGCCATCAGCTCGGATATCGCCCGAAGACGAACGCCTACGACGCGTGGGATGTTCCGATGTGGGAGCAGTACATCCGCGACCTTGCCATCTTCGGCACGAACGCCGTCGAATTAATTCCGCCGCGGTCCGACGATGCCGCTGATAGTCCGCACTTTCCGCTGCCACAGATCGACATGATGGTCGAGATGTCGCGCCTCGCGAACGAATACGGCATGGACGTCTGGATCTGGTATCCGGCGCTGGACCCCGACTACGGCGATCCGAAGCAGGTGGAGTTCGCCCTCGCCGAGTGGGCAGACGTATTCAAAAAGCTGCCGCGTATCGATGCGATCTTCGTCCCGGGAGGCGATCCCGGACACACGCAGCCGAAGCATCTTCTGGCGATGCTCGAACGTCAGACAACGAGCCTGCACACGTTCCATCCGAACGCGCAGATGTGGATGTCGCCGCAGGGCTTCACCAAAGAATGGATGGAAGAGTTCTACCAGATCCTGAAAAGCGAACCGGCCTGGCTCACCGGCCTTGTGTTCGGGCCGCAGGTCCGCGACAGCGCCTCAGTGTTGCGCGCGCGGCTTCCGAAGCGATACCGCCTGCGCCACTATCCCGACATCACTCATAGCCTGCGCAGCCAGTATCCCGTGCAGGATTGGGACATCGCGCATGCGCTGACCTCTCAGCGCGAGCAGATCAACCCTCGCCCGGTGGATGAAGCCCTCATCTTTCGGGCGTTGATGCCGGAGTGCCCGGATTTCATCACCTACTCCGAAGGCGCGAACGACGATGTCAATAAGTTCGTGTGGAGTGGCCTGGGATGGGATCCCAAAGCGGATGTCTTGCAGATCCTTCGCGAATACAGTCGCTATTTCATCGGCGTCAGGTACACGGATTCGTTCGCGCAGGGACTCCTCGCGCTGGAGCGCAATTGGCGCGGCCCTCTCGCGGCCAATACCTCCGTCTACACGACGCTGGAGCAATTCCAGAGCATGGAGCGCGCGGCCTCGCCGGCCGATCTTCACAACTGGCGTTTCCTCCAGGGACTTTACCGTGCCTATTACGATGCCTACGTGCGCAGCCGGCTGCTGTATGAAACCGGGATCGAAGAGCGCGCCCTCGATCGGCTGCGCGCGGTCGGTCGCGGCGAGTCGCGGCAGGCCATTGCGGACGCGAAGCGGATCCTCGAGACGAGCGAGCAGAAGCCTGCGGGAGAATGGCGCTTACGCGTGTATACCCTGGCGGAGGCGCTGTTCCAGACGATCAGGCAGCAACTCAGTGTCGAGAAGTACCGTGCCATCGCGGTTGGCCGCGGCGCCACGCTTGACAGTCTCGAAACGCCATTGAACAACGCCGGCTGGCTTCGAGCGCGCTTCGCGGAAGCGTCGGCGCTCGACAGCGAGCCGGCGCGACTGACGGCGATCGATCGGATCGTACGCTGGACCGATCCCGGGCCTGGCGGTTATTACGACGACCTTGGCAATCCCCCGCAGCAGCCGCACCTGGTGCGCGGCCTGTCATTTGCCGAAGATCCGCAGCGCTTCAAATCAACCCTGACCGGGTTCGGCGCCGGAGCGGATTGGCGACTGTCGTGGATGACGCACGCGGAGTCTTTCTGGGACACGCCGCTGCAGATGCATTACACGGATCTCGATCCACGCGCGCAGTATCGCCTGCGCCTCGTATACGCGGGGGATGTGTTCGGCGCTACGACGCTGATCAAATTGATCGCCAACGAGAAGTACGAAATCCATCCGCCGATGCGCAAAGAGATGCCGATCAAGGCGGTGGAATTCGACGTGCCGACCGAGGCCACGCGCGGCGGTGAGCTGACGTTGACGTTCAGCGGGCCCGCCGGGATTGGCAGTGCCGGACGCGGTAACCAGATCGCCGAGATCTGGCTGATGAGAAAGTGACGGTGCTGGGTGATGGAAGAGACGTGGGAGAGTCCCGTCCGTCGCCGACTGCGTGACTCGCAGCCGGTTTTCGGATGCACCATTACCAGTACGAGCCTTGACCTCGCCGCTCGCGCAGCAGTGTCGGGCTTTCATTTTCTCTGGCTGGAGCTCGAGCACTCGCCGCTGACGCTGGAGACCCTGCGCAACATTGTGCTGGCGACGCGCGGCCTTCCGGCCGTGCCGTTCGCGCGAGTGCCGGTGACGGAAACGTGGATGGCCAAGCGCGTCCTCGATGCGGGCGTGCATGGCGTGGCGTTCCCCTTCGTCAGCACGCCGGCGCTCGCGCAGCAGGCGGCACAGGCCTGCCGTTATCCGCCGATCGGACGACGGGGATCTGGGGCGGCTCTGGCCACATCGTCCTGGCCGGAGCCTGAACGGTATTACGACTCCGCGGATCGCAACGTCATGGTGGTTGCGATCATCGAAGAGGCGTCAGCCCTGGCGCACGTCGAGGAGATTGCGGCGACGCCGGGAATCGATGTCATCTTCGTCGGCACCGGCGATCTCTCATTCTCACTTGGCTTGCGCGGCGATCAACAACATCCGCGCGTCGAAGAGGCGGCGCGCATGGTCCGTGCGGCTGCGGCGCGGCACAGGAAAATTGCGGGGCGGCCTGCCGGTTCATTCGAACAGACGCGCCGTTATCTCGACGAGGGATTTCTCTTCTTTCAAGGACCAACCGATCTGGCGCTCTTCGAGGGCGGGGCCGCCGAGTTTCTCGGTCTGCACGGCATCCTCCCGGTACAGCCCCAGCGCACGTTGTACTGAATCGCCATGCCGAGCCGTCCCCGGTCGTCGCTGGCGGCGAACGCCAACTACAAGTGGTGGGTCGTCGCGATGCTCTGGCTCATATCCTTCTTCAACTACGCGGACCGGCAGGCAATCTTTTCAGTGTTCCCGCTTCTCGAGCGCGAGCTGCACCTGACCTCCGTGCAGCTCGGACTGCTCGGTTCTTCCTTTGCGTGGGTGTACGGTCTGGGCGCACCGTTCGCTGGGATGATCGTCGACCGCGTCAAGCGAAGGACCGCGATTCTTGGCGGACTCCAGGCGTGGAGTCTCATCTGCGTGGCGACCGTCACATCCCGGACATTTCGTCATCTGTTGTTTTGGCGCGCCGCGGAAGGGCTCGGAGAAACCTTCTACTACCCCGCGTCGATGTCGCTCATCAGCGATTATCACGGCCGCGATACGCGGTCGCGTGCGATGGGACTGCACCAGACAAGCGTATATGTGGGGACGATCGGCGGCGGCTTCTTTGCCGGATTGATCGGCCAATACTACGGTTGGCGGCTGTCGTTCATCGTATTCGGTGGCCTCGGGATTGTGCTCGGTCTCGTTCTCAGTCGCTGGTTGATTGAGCCGCCGCGAGGCGCCGCGGAAGTCGCCGACGCGACAGGCGCGTCCGATGTTCGCGACGGCTTGCGTGGCGGTATGTCGCTCCCGTCGTTTCTGCGTCTGGTCGCACGCACGCCCACGTTGCTTTGCCTGATGGGCGCATTCATGTGCGCCAACTTCGTGGCGGTTGTGCTGCTGTCATGGATGCCGAAATTCCTGTACGACAAATTCCACATGGGCCTGGCGATGGCGGGGCTGACCGCCACCATCTTCGTGCAGCTCGCCAGCATGGCGGGGGCGCCGGTCGGGGGATGGCTTGCGGATCTGTGGCGGCGCCAGACGCCTCGCGGCCGTCTTGCCGTGCAGATGATCGGCGTCTTTGGCGGTGCGCCGTTCGTCGTCCTGTGCGGGCTGACGTCTTCGGTGGGCATGCTCATCACGGCCCTCACGATGTGGGGCTTTTTCAAAGGCCTGTACGATGCCAACATCTTCGCGTCCGTCTTCGACGTGGTCCGCCCCGAAGCGCGTGGTACCGCGGCCGGTTTCATGAACGCCGTGGGCTGGCTCGCTGGCGGCGGAAGCGCCCCGCTGGTCATCGGAATGATCGCGCAACGCCAGAGCCTCGGCCTTGCGATCGCGCTCGCGTCGACGGTCTACGTCGCTGCCGGACTGCTGCTGCTCACCGGCATTCTGTTCTTCGTCAAACGCGATGCGGAGCGAATGCAGACCGAACTCTCTAGAACTGGTTTCAAAACCGAGTACGGGCTGCCAGGCGAACGAGCGCGCGAGTGAGCCCACGCGAGCGGAGTGGGGCTTGCGGGGCCCCGCGAGCGAGCGTGTAGGGGAGTCCGAGGGGCGAAGCCCCTCGGAGACTAGAACGACACGCGCAAGGCGGCCTGCATCACGCGTGGAGACATCCCTGGGGCCAGCGACGTGATGCGTCCAAAGTTCGGCGAGGTCTGCGTGGTGTTCGGTGTCCCCAGGTTGACCCAGTTGAATGCGTTGAACGCTTCGATGCGCAGTTGCAGTTTCGTGCTTCCACCCGTCGCGAACGTCTTGTTCAGCCCGAGATCCACGTTCTTCGTTCCTGGCCCGCGCATTGTGTTGCGCCCCGAATTGCCGAATGTGCCAAGCGCATTCGGAGAATAGACGGACGTGTCGAACCACTGCAGAACCTTCTCCGAGGTCGCTCGATCGGACGACAGGTTTGGATCTCCGGAAAGATCCGCCCGCTGTCCGCCCGTTCCAGAGCGCGCATTGTCAACGCCGCTCGTCACCGTGAATCCGCCGCCGCTCTGCAGCGCAAGAATGCCCGTCAGGGACCATGCGCTCAACAGGGCGGATGCTACCGGGTTGTCGAACGATCCCGGAATCTCCCAGAGGAATGACGTCACCCACCGATGACGCCGGTCGGCGTTGGCGTAGCTCCAGTCGAAGTCGAGATCGAATGGATTGGTCTGCGACGTGCCGGTTTGTTTGGCTTCACCGGCATGGTCCAGGTTCTTTGACAATGTGTAGCTGCTCAACACGGAGAAGCGTTTACTCATGCGTTTGTCGACCGTGAGCTGCAGCGCGTGGTACGACGACCGGCCGGTCGTTTCGATGGTTGTCACGGTGCTGTACGTGGGAAACAGCGGCCGGCGCTGGTTCGTGGTCGCGGTCGTGGCGCCCGGCGAATAAATCGCGGCGTTCAGTTCGCGGCCCATCGCGAGCCGATCCCCTTTCGAGCCCGCGTACGCCACACGCACCAGATACGAAGGCACGACCTCGCGCTCGAGTGTCACGTTCCACGATTGCAGCCTGCCGTTTTTCAGATTCGGATCGTAGCTGAATGCCGCATTCGGCAGGAAGAACTGGATATCCTTCGGCACGTTGAAGGGATCAGCGGGAAATGGATTGGTTCGTCCCGCATACGGCTGCGCCATGCTGTTGACACTGTCGCCGGTAAATGTCGCGAGCGTGCCGAACGGCGCCTGGTTGGCCGGACTATTCGTCGAGATCGTGTTCGGCCGGTCGTAGTACATGCCGTAGCCGATACGCACACTGCTCTTCCCATCGCCGAACGGATCGTAGGCCAGGCCGACGCGTGGGCCAAAGTCGGTCCACGACGTGTCATAGCCACCATCGGGGCAGGCAGAATCGCCGGGATACACCATCCCGACGGGTGCGTTGATGTACACCCGAGACTTCTCGCCAGGACGATAACAGGCAAGGCGGTTGGTGACGTCCGTATAGGGAAAGAAGGGATCCCATCGCATCCCGAGGTTCAGCGTCACTCGCGGATTCAGTCTGAACGTGTCCTGGACGAACGTTGCGAAGAAGTTCATCCGCGTGTTCTTGTATTCCCCAATTGCCTGTTCGAAGCTGGAGAATTTGCCCAGATAGAAATCCGGCAGCGCATCGCCGGTGAAGCCGGCGCCGTTCGAGAACGTAAACCGTCCGTTGGCGCGGAAGTTGTTGACCGTGTCCCCCTGCCCGTAGCTGTAGTCAACACCGGCCGCGACCTCGTGGCGGCCCTTCGTCCAGCGAATCGTGTCGACAAACTGAATTTCGTTGCGGAGGAAGGTATTTGTATCGCCGCTGTTGATGCCGAAGTAGCCCGAGACGTTGAAGAACCACTGCGGCGTTTTGTCGTTGTACACATTGATACCGAGCGTCGAGTAGTCCGGCGGATAGATCTGGTAGTTGAAGTTGTTCGTCCGGTTGAATGTGACCACCAGGTTGTTCAGCAGGTTCGATTTGAGAATAAACGTGTCGTTGATCGATCCCACCGTGTTCTGCCATGTCCGGCCGAACGCGCTGCTCAAGATATTCCCGTCGAGGAGCACCGGCGGCGTCGATGCGCGCGACACCCAGAAACGCCCGTACAGACGGTGCCCGTTACTGAAACTGTGATCCGCGCGCCCGAGCCACTGATGATCGTCGTCGTCTTGCGGCTGCGCGAATTTAAGTGTCAGCGCGTTGTCGTTGCCGGCGGGATTCGGAAGCGGCAGCCAGTCGTTGACAATCTCCACCGCCGCGGGACTGAAGAGCGATGTGGGAATCTGATTGTTCGGGAACAGCTCTCCCGTGAACGGATTGCGCAGCTGCCGCGGGATTGCCGAGAAGTCCCCCGCACGCATGGCGGCGGAAGGAACCAGGCCGGAACGCGTGGTTGGTTTACGCCGTTGATTCGTGCCTTGATACGAACCGAAGAAAAATGTCCGGTTCCTGACAATCGGTCCACCAAAGGTTCCGCCGTATTGCGAACGCTTCAGCCCGTCGTCGATACCCGGCGTGAAGAAGTTGGTGGCGTTGAACTTGTAGTGCCGGAAATACCCGAAGGCGAGGCCGTGATACGCGTTCGTGCCGGCGCGCGTCACTGCGTTGACAATGGCGCCAACGTTGCGCCCATACTCGGCGCTGAAGCTGTTGGTCTGGACGCTGAATTCCTGCAGCGCGTCCGGGTTCGGCATCGGGTTTGGTCCGTTGGTGTAATGGTCGTTGTTCGAGCCGCCGTCCAGCACGTAGTTCGTCGTATTGCCCCGCGCGCCGCTCGACGAGACAGGTGTCGTGCCGGGATACGTGGTGCCAGACGTGAGATCGGTTCGATCGGTCAAGCACGCCAGCAACGAGCTGCATCAGCTGTGTCGCGTTGCGACCGTTCAGTGGCAGACTTTCAATGCGGTCCTGATCCACCACGGTCTTCAGCGTACCCGTCGTCGTATCGACGGTCGTCGCCATGCCGCTGACGGTGACCGTTTCATTCACCGCGCCCACCCTCAAGGCAATGTCGAGGCGGACATCCTCGTTGACCCGCACGACGATGTCGGTATTCTTTGCGGTTTGAAAACCCGAAAGCTCCGCGACGACGGTGTAGCGGCCCACAGGCAGTCCGCGAAGCACGTACAGCCCAACCTCGTCGCTGACCGTAGTGGTTTCGGCGTTAGTAGCGACGTGCGTCGCTTTGACGGTGACACCTGGAATCACCGCGCCGCCGGCATCACGCACGACTCCGGTAATCACTCCGGTCGTCGTCTGGGCGCGGGCCATCGCCGCAAGCGCGGCCACCATCAATACCGTTGTGAAGGCGCAAAGACCTATCCGCCTCATACGACCTCCTCGAATCGCTCTGTCGCGGCATCCTGATGAGCCGGACAGCGTGCGCTTCTTCAATGGTTGCCGTGGCCGTCTATCGACGCCGATCGCGCCGGCGGCCAGTAAAGCGCACGCACGTTCACCAGTCAACGGTTTTCAAACTGTGCGATTCGGAACGAAATGTCGGGCTATAGAAGCCGACACTTAGCGAATCACTCAACTCAGATTACTTGTCGCAGGCCAGCCAACACTCGTACCAGTCTCGCCGTCTAAGGGACATGTCCATCTCCAGCCTCCGCCAGGATCTGCGCTACACCTTCCGAACGCTGCGGCGCGACGCCGGGTTCGCGGCCTTCGCCATCGTCATTGCCGGCCTTGGCATCGGTGCGAGCGCCACGGTGTTCAGCGTGCTCAACGCACTGCTGCTGCGACCGTTGCCCTTCGCCGATCCCGAGCGCCTCGTCTGGGTCGCGAATCACGACACCAGCGGGCTGTCCGGGCAGACCACCCAGGTCGGGTACATGCTCGATCTGCGTGAACGGACGCAGACGCTGTCGGAACTGGCGGGGTATTTTGCGTTCTACGGCGTCGGCGACAACGTGATGACCGGCCGCGGTGAGCCTGAGCGGGTGAACGGGGTAAAGGTCTCCGACAACTTTTTCCAGATCCTCGGCGTCCAGCCGCAGTTGGGACGCACCTTCACCGCGGAGGAGTGCCAGTGGCACGGACCAAAGGCCGTGCTGCTGAGTCACACCTTGTGGTCGCGCCGGTTCGCCTCCGATCCGTCGATCGTCGGCACTTCCGTGACCCTGAACGACGAGCCGCACACGATCGTCGGAGTGCTGCCCGAATCCTTCGATTTCGCATCGGTCTTCGCTCCCGGCAGCCGCTTCGATCTCTATTTCCCGTTTCCGTTGAGTCCGGAGACCAATCGGTACGGAAACACGATGGCGATGATTGGCCGCTTGAAGCCTGGCGTCTCCCCGACGCAGGCGCAGTCGGAAATCAGGACGCTCGGCGCACAGGCGTCGCGGGAGCATCCCGAACGGAACTCGTTCGAAGGCTACGTGACGCCGCTCACCGACCACGTCAACGGCCGGATGCGGCCGGCGCTGTGGGTGCTCGCCGGTGCGGTCGGCGTCGTCATGCTCATCGTCTGCGCGAACCTGTCCAATCTGCTGCTGGCGCGGACCGCGTCCAGGCAAAAGGAAATCGCCATCCGCACGGCGCTTGGCGCGAACCGGCGGCGGCTGATCGCGCAGATGCTCACCGAAGGGATCGTCCTGTCCTCGTGCGGAGCGGCGCTCGGTTTGCTGCTGGCGATCGGCGGCACGCGCGCGCTCGCACATCTCGACGCCATGAACGTCCCGTTACTGCAGAGGGCCCACGTCGACCCGGCGACGCTGGGTTTCACGCTGGCGCTTGCTCTCGTGACCGGCATTGTTTTCGGCCTTGCGCCGGCGTTCCAGACGCCGGAAGCGATGCTTCACGACGCGCTCAAGGACGCGAGCCGCGGCTCCACGGGGAGCCGTCGCACGTGGATGCGCAACGCGCTGGTCGTGTCCGAGATCGCGTTTGCCTGTGTCCTGCTGGTCGGGGCGGGCCTATTGTTGCGCAGCTTCATCCGCGTGCTCGACGTCGATCTGGGGTTCCGCCCGTCGCGCGCGATGACCATTCGCGTCGATCCCGACACGTCGTATTCGACACGAGAGCAGAAGACCGTGTATTTCGACGAGGTGCTCCGCCGCGTCCGCGAAATCCCCGGCGTTGAAGGTGCCGGCATCACGGACGCACTTCCGCTCGGGCGCAACCGGACTTGGGGCGCCCGCGCGAAAGGTGTGACCTACGAGAGAGGCAAGGGGCCGTCTGCCTTCCCGCGCATCGTCAGCGACGGCTACGCTGGCAGCGATGGGTATTCCGGTGATCGCCGGCCGCGACATCTCGGAACGGGATACGTCCTCGAGTGAGTCAGTGATTGTCATCAACCAGACCATGGCACATGCGCTGTGGCCAGGGCAGGATCCACTCGGCAAGATCGTTCTCAACGCGTGCAGTCCGGAGCGGCACGTGATCGGCGTTGTCGGAGACGTGCGTCATCTGGCGCTCGAACAGACATCCGGCAACGAGATGTACATTCCCATGCGCCAGTGCGGCGACCAACCGTCGGCGGATCTGGTGATCCGATCCACTCGCGAGGAGGAGCAGATCGCGGCCGCGGTTCGGGCGGCGCTAAAGCCGCTGGCCCCGAACCTGGCCGGCAACGAGTTCAGAACGCTGCAGCAGCTGGTTGACAAATCCGTCTCGCCGCGCCGCTTCGTCATGCTGATGCTCGGCGGCTTCGCCATCTTCGCGCTCGTGCTTGCGTCGCTCGGCATCTATGCACTGATCTCGTATTCCGTGGGGCAGCGCACCCAGGAAATCGGCATTCGCATGGCGCTCGGCGCATCGGCTCGTGACGTCCAGATCCGTATCGTTCTCCAAACCCTGCGCATGGCGGCCGCCGGGATGACGATCGGGGTGATTGGGGCGTCGCTGCTGACCCGATCGCTCAGCGGGCTGCTCTTCGGCATCAGCGCACACGGACCCCGCCACGTTTGTGGGAATGCTGGCGGCTCTTGCGATCGTGGCGACGCTCGCGGGGTACGTGCCCGCACGTCGCGCATCCCGCATCGATCCCGTCGTCGCGTTGCGGAGCGAGTGAGTCGAGGCGGCGTCGCGAGAATCCAGCGAGCGTCACGTGAGGGTTACGCGCCCGTGCCACTCGACTGAGCCCATGCGCCAACCACCGTTGGCGGCAACAGCACTGCATCGGCTCGCTTGAGTTCAGCCGCGATCCGATCTTCAAGGGTCGGGACGCCGATCTGTTCGGCAGTCGCGATTCCTCGTCCGGTGATTACCGGGGCCAGGCTGCGAACGACGCCGGCCAGGAGAGCCGCGCCCGCCGGATCCTGTGGCGGCAGATATGCCTGCACGCCGAACGTCGAGACATTCTGAAGTCCGGCCTCCCGGAGGATCATCGCGAGACGCGCGCCAATCCGAGGACTGGCGCCAGCGAGGGTGAACGCCTGCATGATCCAGCCGAGCGTGTCTGTCGCCAGTGGAACGTGAGGTTCCGAACGGGAGGCGCCAATATCGAAATCAACTGCGACGAACAGCCCTCCCGGCCGCAGATTCTGCAAATGGTGCCGAACGACCTGTATCGGGTCGGCCATGTGGAACAACAGGAGGCGCCCAACGATCGCATCGAACGGAGACTCGGAGCGCCAGGCTTGGACGTCGCCTTCGATGAACGACACGTGATCGGCCCGTGCTTCGCCGGTGCGCTGGCGTGCCACCGCCAGCGCGTCGCTGGATTGATCGACGCCGACGACCGCACCGTCCGGACCGACGAGCTCTCCGACCAGCCGGGCGACGTGGCCGAGCCCGGTGCCGAGGTCCAGGACTCGCATATTTCGCGTGATTCCGGCGGCCTGGAGAATCATGCGCGTGGGGCGCTCGATGACCGCCGCCTGGCGATCGAGTCGCGCAAGCTCCGCCGGGTCGTTGCCGAGCACGTAGGTTTTGCCAGTGTCTGTGTTCATCTGGGTCTCCGATCCTGCATAGGATCCGCAACACGTCCGCCGCGATCGACAGGATAACGCGGTGCCCGTCGGCGTCGCTTCGCTGAATCGTCATTTGAGAGAGAATGGCCGCATGCCGAAGCTGAACCTCGAACACATCGCCTTGAACGTTCCCGATCCGGCCGCGATGGCGGCCTGGTATGTGCAAAACCTCGGAATGCGAATCGTCCGCCAATCCGACGTCCCGCCGTTCATTCATTTCATCGCCGATGCGGCGGGCCGGAGCGTGATCGAGATCTACAGCAACACCGCCGATCCGTGTCCCGACTACGCGTCGATGCATCCGCTTCGGCTGCACGTCGCGTTCGCGACCAGCGATCCTGACGGTTCGCGCGACGCGCTCGTCGCGGCGGGCGCTTCGTTCGTCGACGAAATGGCGCGAGATGACGGCAGCCGCCTGCTCATGTTGCGCGATCCGTGGGGCCTTGCGCTTCAACTCTGCAAACGACCGCAGCCGCTTCTCTGAGGATCTGACAGATGGATACCATACGCGGCCATGAATTGGCCGGCAGCCGGCTGGTCGGCGAGCTGCCGTCGAGCGACATGGTCGCGCTCTGGCGGGACGTCACATCCGGCATCGTCAAGTACGGATTCGTGATCGAATACCGCGACCTCGAGCCGCCGCGGACCGGCATCTTCGATGGACTGCGCATCGTGATCGATCCGGACGTCGGCTTCGAGATGCAGTGCTTCCTGCTGCTTCACCTGTTTGGCCACTCCGTCCAATGGATTGCTCCATCAATTGAGCACAAGCTGGCCGATCTCAAGCACACCGAGGACAAAGCCCGGTTCATGCAGGTCCTGCACGATTACGAGCGCGAGGCGGCGGGCTTTGCGATGCAGCTGATGCGCGAGCGTGGCGTGACGATGCTCGATCAGTGGTTCAGCGATTTCGTCGAGACCGACTGGCGCTACGTGGAGCGCTATTACCAGACCGACAAGCTGCCGCCGTGGGAGGAGTGTATCGTCAGGGAGGCCGCGATGGTCACGGCGACCCCGATCCCGCCGCTCGAGCACCACCAGGTCGAGGTGCGCTTCGCGTTCTAGGAGTGATGACTTCCATGAAGACCTACATTGCCTTGTTTCGCGGCATCAATGTCGGCGGCAACCATATGTTGCCGATGAAGGCACTGAAAGCGCTGCTCGAGAAGCACGGCTGCCAGGAGGTCCGGACCTACATTCAGAGTGGAAATGTCATCCTGAATAGCTCGATCTCCGACGCGGCGACGCTGGCAAAACAGTTGAGCGCAGCGGTCTCGAAAAGCCACGGGTTCGAGCCGCGCGTCATTCTGCTGACGCGTGCGGAGCTTGAACGTGCCGCCGCCGGTAATCCATTTCCCGGCGCTGCCGAGAATCCACAGAGCGTTCACCTCTTCTTCCTCGACGGGCAACCCAAAAACCCGGACCTCAAGACCCTCGAAGCGCTGAAGACGAAGACGGAATCATTCGCCCTGAAGGATCGAGTTCTCTACCTGCACACGCCGGACGGACTTGGCGGGTCGAAGATGGCGGCTCGCGCCGCGAAGTGCCTCGGCGTCGAGGCGACCGCACGCAATTGGCGCACCGTCACGACGCTGCTCGGAATGGCCAGCGCTTCCTCCGATTGAAGGACACTTTTTCCCTTTTCCTTTCTCCCGTCGAAATGGATTTCCTCCCCGAGCACTACAATTACGTGATGACTCAAATCGCGACGTCCGTCCTCCGTGCAATCGGCCACACACCGCTCGTACAGCTCACTCGCGTCGTTCCTGCAGACTCGGCCGACGTCCTGGTGAAGCTGGAGTCGATCAACCCCACCGGTTCCTACAAGGACCGCATGGCACTGGCGATGGTCGAGGGTGCCGAAGCGCGCGGCGCACTGCGGCCGGGCATGCGCGTGGTCGAGTTCACGGGCGGCAGCACCGGCTCCTCGCTCGGCATGGTCTGCGCCGCAAAGGGCTACCCGTTTGTCGTGCTGTCATCCGATGCGTTCGCCAAAGAGAAACTGCTGACGATGACGGCGTTCGGCGCGGACCTGCGGATCGTGCCGAGCGACGGCGGCAAGGTCTCACCGAGCCTGTTCGAGCGGTTCAAGACGGAGATTGCGAAGCTGGCGGCGGAGCCGAACACGTTCTGGACCGACCAGTTCCACAACGCCGACGCGCTGAACGGCTACGCTGAAATCGGTCGCGAGTTGATGGAACAAACCGATGGTCGAATCGACGTCTTCTGTGGCGCGGTCGGAACTGGCGGCATGCTCGCTGGCGTCGCGCGAGCACTGCGGGAAGGCAAAGAGTCGCACCCGCATCATTGCGCTCGAGCCTGCCGAGTCCCCGGCGATGACCCAGGGACGCGGTGGCGGACATCGTGTGGAGGGCATCGGCACGGGATCGGTTCCCCCACACCTGTCCAGTCGGCCCTACGATGAGGCCCGGGCGATCCGCGAGGCCGACGGCCGAGAGATGGCCCGCCGTCTCGCGCGGGAAGAGGGCCTTCTCGTTGGCACGTCGAGCGGTCTGAACATCGCCGCCGCGATGCAGATCGCACGCGAACTCGGACCGGGGAAAGTCGTCGCAACCGTCGCGGTCGACTCCGGCCTGAAATACCTGGCTGGCGATCTGTTTGCGAATCGCTAATCACCATCACTGATCCTGAATCCTTTATCCTCGAATCGCTAATCCTCGAATCGCTAATCCAATCCCTGTCCCTGAATCGTTAATCGAAGGCGTCGAATCGCGAATCGCGAATCGCGAGCCACGAAGCGCGAGCTGCGAACCGCGGCCCCGGATCCCGGACCCCGGACCCCGGTACTAATACAACTGATGACATCAAATAAACGACGACGGCCGTAGTCCTGTGGCCGCTCGCGCACAGGTGTGACCACCGGTCACGCCAGGATTGCGCTATCTTCTTGATCGCAAACAGCTTCGCTATGGGATCACTCCTTGCTCTTGCCGCTGGCATGCGTACACTTGGACTCCTCATCACCCTGCTGGCCGCTACCCCGCAGGCGGCGACCGATCAAAAACCCGCGGTGCCCGAAGGCACCATCATCACGTCCGCGCAGGTGACCGGCTTCGACATCGATCGCCTGAGCCCCGGACTGCGTGAGGCGATTCGCAATCTTGCCGGCACGCCCCTCAAACAGGAACAGCTCAACGAACTCGCCGCGCGTATCGAGGCCGAGCGGCCGCGTTACGTCGCAGCCGTGCGCACCGTCATGGATCCCGGCGGCGACGCGCGCGTGTTCTTCGTCGTCGGCCGCCAGCAGGAATCCGATCGCGACGACAACGTCAACACGCGCTACGTCGTCGAGCAGGCCGACATCACGCGGAGTGCCCGACGCCGAACTGTCGCAGGAGCTGCGCGACGATCTGAAGGCGCTCGTCGGCAAACGCCTCGATTCCGGCGATGCCGATCGGTTCCAGGAGCGCACTCGAACGCGAGCTGCCGCGACTACGAAGTGTCGCGGCGCATTCAGCGTGGAAGCCGAAGTCGGCCGTATCAAGCTTCTCTACGAGGCTCGCAAGAAGGAACCTCCACCATGGCTGCGCTTCGAGCCGCTCCACTCGAATACCGTCTATCACTCGGACCAGGGCTGGGGGAGCTACTTCGACTTCAACATCGGCGACCGGACTCATCGCCTTCACGCCGATCTTCGCCCTCGCCCACGCGGAGGATTCGGTCGAAGAATACTCCGGTGTCGGCTTGCGTTTCGAAACGAGAAAGCTGGGCACGCGTCGGCTTGGCGCCAGCCTCGAGTGGTCATGGTTCGATCAGGACTGGCGAGGCGCGACGTTGGCCGCGCTGCCGCTGAAACCCGAGTTCCGCCGCCGTACGACACGCGAACGACAATCACGCCGCTGCTGAAGTTCGCGTTCACGCCGGATTTCAGTATCGGCGCGGGCGTAAGCATCGCGGAACTGAAGGCGCTCGCCCCGGTCACTGAGTCACAGATGGCCAACGCGGCGGTTGCGTCGATCGACTTCGACCGTCAATGGAGAGAGACGTCCGACGCGAACGCACCGGGTCGTTGCCAGCTTCGGCGTGCGCGCCGGCTCCCGCAGTCTCGAAAGCGATCTCGCCTACACGCGGTACCTCGGTCAGGGCTCGTATCGGTTCGACTTCGGACGGCACCACGTGCAGGCGACCGGTATGGCAGGAGGAATCACGGGTCACGCGCCGCTGTTCGAACGGTTCGCGCTCGGCGATTCCATGACTCTCCGGGGGTGGGACAAGTACGACATCTCGCCCGCCGGTGGTGACCGCATGGCCTACTCGTCGGTCGAGTACCGCTATACGGGGCTTGCGCTGTTCCTCGACATCGGTTCGGTCTGGGATGCGAACACCGAGCGAAAGGTTCGTGTCTCAACCGGTTTCGGGTTCCACGCCGGGCCGGCGTTCCTCGTCGTTGGCTTCCCGCTCAACACCGACAACCTGACCGCCGTTGCTTGCCATGGGTCTGCGAATCCCTGGAGTTGGGACGCGGTGGTAGCACGGACCTGGCGGGCCGTACCGGTGGTACTCGCCGTGCTGGTGTGCTCCACAGTCTGGGCATCGGCACAGTCGCTGACGATTGACACGGCCGGCGAGGCGCTGAAGATTCGGGCGCCTGGTTTCAGCTTCCTGAAGGGGGAACCTCTCGCGCGATTGAAGGATGGCCGATCGGTGCGCGTGGAACTCACCGCGATGGTGCTGCCTGCGCCAGGAAAGTCGGCGGTGGCGACCGCACGCCGAATCTTCGCCTTGAGCTACGATCTCTGGGAGGAACGATTCGCCGTCACCACCGTGGACAAGCGCGCCCAAACAGTTTCGCATCTGGCCGCAACAGCGGCCGAGGCCTGGTGCGTCGAGCAGCTGGCGATTCCGCTCAAGCGCTCTTGGCGCGCTGGGACGAGATGTGCCGTTCTGGATACGACTCGAGTATCAGATCCTGGAGAGTGACGGCTCCGCCGATTCGTCGAACCCTGGCTACACGCTGCAGGCGATGATCGACGCGTTGAGCCGGCGTCGGAAGAGCGAGTCGTCGCCGCGCCCGATCGAGGCCGGTCCGTTCCGGCTGCCGCCGCGCGGCTCCTAGGCTACTCCGAGGAGCTTCGCTAAACCCAAATCGGCTCGGTCGACAAGCTCCGGCTACGCGAGCGAGCGAACAGCGATGAGCCACGCGACGGAGCGCGCCTGGCTCGCGCGCTCTCGCTCGCTCGCCTGGCGGATTCTCGATGACCGAAGCCCATTTGGGTCCGTGAGATACCTTCTAGATCGATGACTCTTCGCAATCGCCTGATCGCGGCCTTCCTCGCGTCAACCCTGCTGCCGCTCATTGCCACCGTCTGGATTACGACGACGCTGCTCGACCGAAGCCTGGGGTATGCGACGACGGGCGAGCTCGATCGATTGTCTCGGACACTCGAGAACACTGCGAAGCAGTTCTATCAACGGGAACGCGACGCGCTGAAACAGGATGCGCTGTCCGGGCGGACGGTTCCGACGATGTATCTGACGGCGGACGCGGCACGATGGCCCGAACCGGTCAGATCGTTCTGGGAGAGCGGTGAGACCGAACGATTCGGAGTGTCGGGCACCAGCGGAGAGCGCGTCGAATACATGCGTCGAACGGAGGGTCCCGGCGATCGGATCGGCGTCGAGGTTTACAACCGCGACCTCGGCGGCGTCAGCATGGAGCAGTTGTCCACCCAGGTTCGAGAGACGCGTCGACTGGTTGACGCGATCGACGCGCGCGATCTGCGCCGCGGGTTTACCCTGACGCTGCTCGTGCTGCTGGCGGCGGTCTGGCTCATCTCGCTCCTTCCGTTGATCCTGATTGCCAGCCGGATCAGCCGGCCAATCCAGCAGCTCACGGCGGCGCTGACCGACTTCGCCGGCGGCGACTGGTCGCGGCGGTTGGACGCTGGAGGCAACGGTGCGGGGCCGCCGCGCGACGAGGTCGGCCGGGCTGTCGAGGCGTTCAACCACATGGCCGATCAACTTGGGGAGAATCGCGTCCGGCTGGTGCACTTGACGCGGATGACGACCTGGCAGTCGCTGGCGCGCAAGACCGCGCACGAGCTGAAGAATTCGCTGACCCCAATCCGTTTGACGGTCGAGGAGATGCAGGCCCGACAGCTTGCCCCGAGCGAGCGGGCGAATGGGCGAGTCGAGGGGCCGGCGTCCGAGCGCGGGTTCATGGATCAGGCGGTGCAGATTGTCGTCAGCGAAATCGAGTCACTGGAGCGGCGGGTGCGCGCGTTCTCCGAGTTTGCCAGCGAGCCGGACGTGCATCCCGAAGTGCTCGACATCAATGCTGTCGTCAGCGAGCGCGTCGCGCTGCTTCGTCCGGTGCATCCGCGGGTCACATATCATCTCCGGCTCGACGACCACCGCCCGCGCGCGCATGCGGCGCCGGACCTGGTGAACGGGATCCTGACGAATCTGCTGCAGAACGCGGCGGAGGCTGCCGGCCCTGACGGCGCGGTCGTCGTCCTGACCCAAGCGGAGAGCGATCGCGTCCTGATCGATATTCACGACTCAGGTCCAGGTCTGAGCGAGCAGGTCTCGGCGACGCTCTTCGAGCCGACGATTACCTTCAAGAAGCACGGGATGGGGCTCGGCCTCTCGATCGCGAAGAAGAACGCGCTGCTGTCCGGCGGCGACGTCATGGTCATACCCGGCGAGATCGGTGGGGCCGCATTCAGGGTGTCGCTCCCGTCATGACCCGCAAGCGGCACATCGTCATCGTCGACGACGAGGCAAACATCGGGCGATCGCTTCGATTGATCCTCGAGGGAGAAGGCTACCGCGTCAGCGTGTTTGATTCCGCGGCGGCATTCACGGCGGAGCCGAATCGCGCGGTCGGCGACGTCTACCTGCTGGACGTGCGGCTGCCAGACGGCAGTGGTCTCGACCTGTTGCGCCTGGTGCGCCAGTGGGACGAGCGATCGGCCGCGGTCATGATCTCAGGGCACGGCACGGTGGCCGACGCGGTTCAGGCGACGAGGATCGGTGCGTTCGACTTCCTCGAAAAGCCGCTCGCCCGCGATCGCGTGCTGCTGGTCGTGAAGAACGCGGTCGAGTGGTCGGAGCTGCAGCGCGAGAATCAGCGCTATCGCGAGCTGGTCGGGCCGGCGCCGAAGATGATTGGATCGGCGCCCGTGTTCCTGCAGGCGGTTCAACAGGCGACGCAAGTGGCGAGATCCGACGTCAGTGTTCTGCTGTCGGGGGAGTCGGGTACAGGCAAAGAGCTGCTTGCGGCCCACATTCACCGCGAGAGTCCCTCTGCCTCGGGTCCGTTCATCAAGGTGAACTGCGCGGCGATTCCGACCGAATTGATCGAGAGCGAGTTGTTCGGTCACGAGAAGGGCGCGTTCACCGGCGCGGCGGCGCTCCGGCGTGGCAAGTTCGAGCTGGCCGACGGCGGCACCATCTTTCTCGACGAAATCGGCGATTTGCACGAAGCCTCGCAGGCAAAGCTGCTGCGCGTCCTCCAGGACGGCGAGCTCCAGCGCGTCGGCGGCGAGCAGACGATCAAGGTGACCGCGCGCGTCATTTCCGCAACGAATCGCCGGCTCGATGACCTCGTCCCCAGCGGCCGGTTCCGAGAGGATCTGTACTATCGTCTGAGCGTCGTTCCCATCCGCGTGCCGGCATTGCGAGAACGGCTGCAGGACATCTCCGATCTGGTGCCGTACTTCCTGTCGGAGTTCTGCGCGCGGAACAACTTCCGTCCGCGCACAATCGATCCGGACGCGGTGGCCCTGCTCGAACGCTACAGCTGGCCCGGCAACGTCCGCGAGCTGCGGAACGTCGTCGAGCGGATGGCGATCCTCACGCCCGATGATCGGATCACAGCCGAAGCGATTCCGCTTGAAGTACGTTCGGGCCAGGTTCCGCGCGCGGCCGGCCTGCAGGAGGTGCGGGACACCGCCGAGCGTGAGCGAATCAGGCAGGCGCTGGATCAGACCGACTGGAACGTCTCAGCCGCGGCTCGGCTGCTCGATACTGAGCGAACCGCGCTTCACAAGCGCATCCGCACGCTCGGGTCTGAAACGGCAGTAGTTACGCCGACCGATTGCTCTTTTGTTCCGGCGGAAGTAGATTCGGGTGTTGCCCAGGCGAACGGGGCTGCTATTTTTGAAAGAGGTCTTTTATGCCAACCAATGAACTCGAAATGTTTCTGGCGGCGTGGGATCGAGAGGCAGCGAATACCGTCAAGCTACTGCAAAGCGCTCCCGGCGGCGCAGTATGACTTCCGGCCGGATCCCAGCGGCCGGTCCCTCGGTGAACTCGCATGGCACCTGGCAGAGGGTGATGCCTACATCAGCTACGGTATCGACCAACGCCAGTTCACGATGAGTGGGGCGAAACCGCCCAACATCGAACGTCCGCGCACGATCGACGCGTTAGCGCCGAAGTACGAGCAGGTCCATCGCGAGGCCGTCGATCGGATCCGTAAGCTGACGCCGGAGGATCTCGATCAAACGATTCAGTTCTTCGCCGGGCCCATGACGATTCGCGACATCATGTGGGGCTTGATCCTCGCGCACGGCATTCACCATCGAGGTCAGCTCACGCTGATGTGCCGCCTGGCCGGCGGACAGACGCCGGGCCTCTACGGCCCGAACCGGGAAGAGATGGCCGCTATGCGAGCCGGTGCCGGCGCAGCGTAGAAACGGTTTTGTAACTTGCTCCGCTTTGGCCGCCCGAAGATCGCACACCGACTTGCGCAGAGCTGGCCGATAAGACCGATCTCGCGCGGAGATCGCCGAGGCCGCCGAGAAGAAAGGTGCCGCCGCGAGTGACGAATCCCTGCTGACTTCAGGCGCCAGCCGGTCACTCGTGCGCCGGCCACTGGGCCGCGTCCCGCCAGCTCCCGTTCGCGAATTTCAGCTTCTGCGCGCTCTGCGGTCTCTGCGCGAGATTAGTTTTCTCTCTATGCCCCCGCGTGAGACGCGTCCGCAGCGAGTGACCAGCGAACTCAGGCGGCCGATCTTTACCTCACGACCTCCATCGGAGTAAGCGTCACCGGACCGAGGAGTCCCGACTCCAGCGGCTCCCATCGGGCGGCTGAGAAGAGGCCGTCGGGCCCCCGGTTCTCGGGAAAGCGCGCCGGAAAATTCACGTTGTAGAACTTTTTCCACAACACGCCGCGCCGATCGAGATCCCGGACGCGGTTGGCCGAGAGGTTCGTGGCGAATATCTCGAGCGTGTTGGTCGCACGGAGCTGTGAAGGATCCAGCACGATTCGATACGGTGGTCCGATGAGCGTCGCAAGATGCTGACCGTTCAGGCGGATCCGCGCGCTCTCAGCGACACGACCGAGATCCAGCTGCCAGATTCCAACAGGGGGAAGCGGCGCCGCAAACGTAGCCGTGTATGCAGCCGTGCCGGCAAAGGTCTCGGCATCCGGTCCGAATGTTGTCCACGAGACGAGCCGATCGACCGCGCGTGACGACGGCAGTCGTGGTCCACCCTTGACGAAGCGCACCGTCCACGGTCCCGCGATGCCGATCGCGTCGCCGGCGGCTTGGTACTGATCGAATAACGCCGGGATCGACGTCGGCGACTCGGCGAGAATCAATGACCCACCGATGGGCATCTGAAGATACGCCTCGCGCCCTGTCTCGCTGGCGCGAACGTTCAGACGTCCGTGTCGTCCGGTCATCGGATCGAACGCGATCAACGCGACCGCGTGGCTATCGACCGGCACCCACGCATCGATTGCGTGATCAGCCGGATTGCTCACGAAGTAGATCCGACCCAGCGCGTCGACCCGTCGTGCGAACTGAAGACCGCGATCGACCATCGGCTCGCGGCGCACGCCGGCGCGCGCAAGCGCGAGGCGAAGATCAGGTCCTTGCAAGACGCGACCGCGGCCGATCGCCGCTTCGCGAATGCCCTCGGCATCGGCGGGACCGAACGACACCGCAGCAAGTGCAGCCCTCAGGCGCGATCGCCTGCCGGCGAGATCGGCGAGGCCGCTCACATCGGAAGGCCAGCCGTCGAACGACACGATCGTCGCGCCTTGCCGTGCGAGCTCCAGGGCCTGTAACACCGTTTCGAGTGGGACGTAGCCGCACGACGGCAGCACGATCGTCTGGTACGCCCTCCCGCCTTCGGTTCTGATCCGCCCGTTGTCGGTGTGCAGCCGACGTAGTTGACGATCGGAGACGTAGGCGTAGGTGAAGCCGCCGGCTTGCAGCGCTGAGGCTGCCTTCTCGAACGTCGTCCCCTCGGCCGGCTGCGAGGCGCCACCGAAATGTGCGAGGAGCGATGGGCCGCGAACGGCGAGCGATTCGTAGAAGTGGGTAATACAGAAGGACATCCGTATCCGGCTGTCCCGACTGCAGGAAGGACTGCACACGTGCCACGTAGGTGTTGAGCGCCGCGAAGTCGTCCCACCAGGCATTCTGCTGATTGAATTCGACGCTGGCATAAAACTGCCAGCCCGGCCAGGGATCGCCGGCGGGCGAGTACGCTGTGCCGTGGTACACGATGTGATTGACGCCAGCCGCGAAGAACCGATCGATAGCGGCCTTGACGTCGGCGAGGCGGACGCGGAAATGCTCGCCGAGCCAGGTCGCGGCCTCCGCGGACACGAGACGACGTCCAGCGACGTCCGCCGCGGAGGTTGCCCACCTGAACCGCTGAATCTCCGCCCCCTCCGTCTCGGGGATGTCGCTCGCGGCATAAAGATCGAGCAGGCTTGCAGGGGATCCGTGCGCCTGGTTGCGCACCAGGTGCCCCTGTCCTCTTGCCCACGACGACCATTCGGTCGTGAACGTGTCGAGAAGCAGGTCCGAGATCGTTTCGCGGTAGTCGGCCAGCACGCGCGCGCTTTCGTCATCCGTGTTCTGCCCGAGCAGCTTCGGCAGGTGCCGCCGCAAATCGTAGCCGCGGCGACGTTCGAATTCCTCGAAGAAGCGTGGTGTCCAGTCGGCCTGTCCGGTCGCATCGTCAACTTCGTACCGAGTCATTGAAAAACGCGCGAAGCCCGCGAAGGTCGTGTCCTTTGAACGCACGATCGAACGGCAGCAGGTATTTCCTGATCGCGTCGGTCGAGAAGTGATCGATCACCATGCCTTCGCCGCCAGGCGCAGCGCGTTCGACGAGCTTGCCGTGCCACCCTGAAAAGAGCGCAAGCAGTGTCCACCGGCCGGAAGGTGCGGTCCAGTCGAGGCGACCGTCCGCCTGGACCCGCGACGTCAGATCGATTACGTCGTCGGCATCCGAATAGGCCATCAACACGATCAAAGGTAAGTCGCGCGGATATTTCACCTGCTCGAGTGCCAAGGCTTGCAGATTCCGGTTGGCTGAGACGGGTTCGACGAGATCGGTGATCTGAATGGGACGAGCGTCCGGGCGGATGACAGGCTCCGCCGGCGCGGCACCTCGCCGCGGATCTCCGGGTGCGCCTTCATTGACGACGTGAATCTGGTTGCCGATAGCGCGGACCAGCGATGCCTGCCGAAATGTGATGGGTTCGGTCAAGCGCTGTCCGCCGGCGATCGTCCAGGTCCTGTGAACGAGCGTTCGCGCGGACGAGTCGTCGCCGACCCCCGGTCCGCCGAATGGCCACCCGGTACCGGTCGCCATATCCACGCCTATCCCCAGGCGACCGGCCTCGTCGAGTGCGTAGTCGAACATTGCCGTCCACTGCGGCGACAGGTAAGGAATGAAACGATTTTCCGCGCCGCGCACGCCGTAGATCGGCGTCACTTCGACGCCGCCGATTCCGGAGGCGGCGAGCGCCTGCAGCTGCGCCGTCAGCGATGATCGATCGACCGCGCTGCCCTGCCACCACCATCGCGTCCACGGCTTCGTCTCTGCGGTAATCGGTGGCCAGCCACGCTCGCCTGCTTGTTGTGCTGCAGATTCCATCCACGTGAACGCTAAGAGGAGGAGAAGCAGCGCGCCGGCCCACTGCACGCTCGCACGCACGGTGGAGCTCGAAACCGTCATAGACGTCTATGATAGTCAGTTCGGTCGTGACGTCGGCTGCTCGGAAAGCGCGGTCGCACGGCTGCTCGACACCGCGGAGGGAAGCCCGGATCCGTGAGCCGTCTCTGTGGCGCACGTGACCCGGAATTCGACTGTGGAGGAGCAGCCTCTCACGCCGCGTGAAGTCTCATCCGACTTGATCAGGTGATCCCGCCGCACGAGTTGACGCGGAACGCGTCTCTGAACTGGTATCAGCAGATAGCCGGCGGCGAAGGAACGGCTCGACCCAATCCAAGGTCGTCAGGAACACGACGGCGATGCCTAAGTTGAAGATGAGATGGGCCCAGGCGACGGCGATGCCCGGATTGGCCGCGGCGTCGATCACCGCGTCGGCGAAGGGTCGGAGGAAAGGGAAGATGATTGCGGCGCCAGCCGCATTGAACAGGAAATTCGCGGTCGCCGTGGCCCTCGCGTTGGAACTCATTCCGAAGCTCGCGAGCAGCGCCGTTGAAGTTGACCCGACGTTTGCGCCAATGACGATCGAGATCGCGGCTTCCGGCGGCAGAATGCCTTGCTGCACCAGCAGAATGCCCACTCCGGTCGTGACGCTGCTCGACTGGATCACGGCGGTGAAGATGAGCCCCGTGAGCACTCCCCGCCAGGGCGCTTGCGCAAGCGCGAGCCACTCTTTGAATTCCGGTAGCTGCTGCAGCGGTTTCAGCGTGGCGGAGATGAGATCGAGCGCGAAGAAGATCAGGCCGAAATAGAAAACCGCTTTGCCAATGACCCTGGCCCGTACGGGCACCGCCGACAACAGCGCGCCGACCACTATGAAGAACGGTCCGATTCCCGTCAGCTTCAGCGACACCAGCCAGGCTGTCGCCGTCGTGCCGACATTTGAACCGAGCAGCACGCCGAGACTTGCCCGGAAGGAAATCACGGCGGCGTCAACGAGGGCAGTGGTCAGCGCAGTGATCGCGCTGCTCGACTGCACGACGGCCGTGGCTAGCGCGCCGATCGCGAACCCGCGCCATCGGCTCGCCGTGACCCGTCCCAGCCAGGTTTTCAGTGCCGGACCGCCGACAGCCTGGAGTTCGTGGCTGAAACTCTGCAGTCCATGCAGGAACAGGACAACCGCAGAAACGGCCGCCAACAGCCCTTGGAATCTGGTCATGAAGGCTGCGCCAGGAGCACTTCCCATGCCAGCTCAGCGTCCAGTTCGCCGTTATCGACCGTGCGCGAACACCAGTCGTCTCGCTTGATGGGGTCGCCGCTGCCATAAGCAAGCTCCGGCATTTCGGAGCGAAAATCGCGGTTCGCCGGTTCTGTCACGTTTGGCGATCGTCGTTCGTCTACTAGGCATGAGCCGATACGACAACTCCCCGCGATTCTGGTTGACCGCCGTTGTGGTGCTGCACCTCGTCATCTCAATGGTCCACGGCGCCGCCCATAACGGGGCACACGTTCCGCTGTCACTGCCGGGCAGCCTGTTCGTGTTCATCGTCATCCTGGCAGGACCGCTGGTCGGTGTGGCGCTGATGTGGCGGGCGGAGCGGATCGGCGGCTGGGTCATCGCGGTCGCGATGGCCGGCTCGTTCGTTTTCGGACTCGCTGAATCACTTCGTATTCGCGAGTCCGGATCACGTGGCTCACGTCGCGTCCGCAATGGCGGCCGCTGTTCGCGACGACCGCGGTCCTGCTCGCCCTCACCGAAGCGCTGGGCTTCAGCCTGGCGCTCCGCCTGGCCCAGAGAAACGGAGAACGTCTCATGAACGTGTTTGTTGCAGGTGGATCGGGAACAATTGGCATGCCGCTCGTGCGCGCGCTCGTCTGCTGCGGGACATCAGGTCACCGCGTTGACGCGGTCGGTGCACAAGCGAGACGAGCTGCAGCGCGCTGGGCGCGTCGATGGCGGTGGCCGACGCGCTGGATCGCGAGGCGCTGATGGCGCGGTTCGAGACGCCCAGCCGACGCACGTGCATTCACCAGTTGACCGCGCTGCCCAAGGACGGACCGCGCCGGGCGAGCGATCTCGACGGCCACGAATCGTCTGCGCATCGACGGCACGCGCAATCTCCTGGACGCCGCGATCGTCGCCGGCGCGCGGCGATTCGTCGTCGGATCGTTTGCGCCGCTGTCACCTCGAGAGCCGGCGCCGCCGCAGTCGGACGACGATGCCGCGGTAGCGTTCGATCGATGGAGCACCAGGTGCTCGATGCGACGCGCCGCGGCGCGATCGACGGCGTCGTCCTTCGCTACGGCCTGTTCTACGGCCTCGAGACGCCGTCGACCGTCACCATGATCGACATGGTTCGAAAGCGCCGGCTGCCGGTCGTCCGTGGCGACGCGGGACAGCTGCCGGTGATCCACATCGACGATGCGGTGAGCGCGACCGTGCGCGCGCTCGAAGCTGGCTCGTCGCCGGCGGCCGTCTACGACATCGTGGACGATCGCGCCGTGAGCCTGACCGAAATCGTCGAGACGATCGCCGAATTCACCGGCGCGCCGCGACCGCTCAAGGTGCCGCCTGGCTGCCGCGGCTGGTCGCTCCCTATATGGCGCGCATGACCTCGATTCGCATGCCGCTGTCGAACGCCGACGCGAAGGCCGAGCTTGGCATGGCGGCCGAAGTATCCGACGATGCGCGACGGTCTTGCACAGATGTTTCAAGACGCGGCGTGAACGATGGACCAGGACGTTTTCACGACCGATCGGCCGCTGCTGTTTTCGATCGCGTACCGAATGCTCGGCAGCGCGTCGGACGCGGAAGACGTCCTGCAGGACGCGTGGCTTCGCTTTCGCGAGCGTCGACCGATCGACGATTCGCTCGCCGAAGCGTTCGTGACCACCATCGTCACGCGTCTCTGCCTGGATCGGTTGAAGTCGGCGCAGACAGACGCGCGAGGAATACATCGGACCGTGGCTGCCCGAGCCGGTGCTCACCTCCGAAGTGGAGAGTCCGGAAGACATGCTGGAGCGATCGGAGTCGGTGACGCTCGCGTTCCTCGTCCTGCTCGAGACAGCTCTCGCCCGAGGAGCGAGCGGTGTTCCTGCTCAAGGACGTCTTCGAGTACGAGCACGGGAGATCGCCGAGATTCTCGGCACGACGGTCGAGAATTCGCGTCAGCTCCTGCATCGCGCGAAGGCGCGACTGGCGCAAGGCCGGCCGCGCTGACCGGCACGGCCGCAGTCGAGGCGCGCGGTCGCGGAGCGCTTTGCCCGGGCGTTCTCGTCCGGCGACGCCTCCGAGCTGACCGCGTTGTTGACGAGCGACGTCGGTCATGTGGAGCGATGGCGGCGGCAAGGCGACCGCGGCGCGGCGGCCGCTCCTCGGTCGCGAGCAAGTGCTCAATTTCCTGGTCGGCCTGCATCGCACCGCAGAGACCCAGGTCTGATACGCGACGCGTCGCTGACGATGGAAGATGTCAATTCCGAACCGGCCCTGGTTCTCCGCCTCGCGCGGACAGCTCGAGTCGATCTTCGTGTTCTCGATCGACGACGACGTGATTTCCGGCAATCCGCGTCGTTCGCAATCCCGACAAGCTCGCGCACATCGATCGTCAGCTCACGACGCTGCACTGACGCCGCCTCGAAGCGCTCACGAGACGGTTGAATCGTGCGTGAGCGAATCGGTCGCACCGTGTCAGAATTGATTCTGAACGGCGGCAAGGTACAATCCCAGTCTTCATGCCCACTCATAAAGTCATCCTGACCGCAGCTCTTGCACTCACCCTCATGGGTTGCGGATCGAACCGAACTCTCGCCGTCACGGCCATTCAGCTCGGCCGGTCAGTGAATGCCGACAACACTGTCAGCGGCTTTACCACGACGTTCGCGCCGGATGATTCCATCCACCTGGCGGTCCTCACCGGTGGCGCGGGGTCGGCCACGATCCGCGTGCGCTGGAAGTACGGAGAGCGGGTGATCGACGAGCCAAAGAAGGAAGTGTCCTACAGCATGGCCGCCGCGACAGAGTTTCGACTGCAGAGTCCCGGCGGCTTCCCATTCGGCGAGTACACCGCCGAAGTATTCGTCAACGATCAACCGGCCGGAACTCGCACGTTTCACGTTGAAGTGCCTCGCCGGTAGCGCCAGACGAAGTTCGACCAGTGAAGTGCCTGCCCTGAGCTCGACTGAAGGAGCGCGATTGGTCCCACCACCCATCCTCGGAAATGTTACGAGGATGAGATGTCATCCATCACCGGTTGTGAGCAAACTGATCGATCGCGACACGTTCATGTGCCCCGTCGGATCCCCAGCTCGACTTCAGGAGGCCTCGTGATGACGACTGCGACTTCAACCCTGCTCGGACGACCGGTTTGGTACGAATTGATGACGACAGACATGTCAGCTGCCGAGACGTTCTACAAGAACGTGATTGGGTGGACCTCGGCTTCATTTCGAAGCGGGCCAGAGCCCTACAACGTCTTCAAGCGCGCTGGCGATGTGCAGGTGGCCGGCGTGATGCACACCCCCAAGGGCATGAACATGCCGCCGTTCTGGTCGATGTACGTGGCGGTGCCGAAACTCGAGGAGGCCGTCGCGCACATCAAGCGGCTGGGCGGCAGCGACCTGTCAGGCGTGATCGAGGTGCCGACCATCGGCCGCCTCCAGATGCTGAAAGATCCGCAAGGGGCTGCCTTCTATATCATCCAGCCGGAGCCGCGGGAAGAACGGCCGGAACAGGCGCCCGAAGTCGGCGAGGCGTCATGGCACGAGCTGATGACGACCGACGCCGCCGCGGCGATGAAGTTCTACACCGAGGTGTTTGGCTGGCAGCCGAGCGAGACGATGGACATGGGAGAGATGGGCAAGTACCACATGTTCAATCGGCCTGTCGGCATGATCGGCGGCATGATGAACAAGCCCCCCCATATGGCGAACGTGCCGCCCTACTGGGCGATCTATTTCCGCGTGCCCGACATCAACGCCGCGGCCGAGCGGGTCAAGGCCAACGGCGGCCAGATCCTCAACGGACCGATGGAAGTTCCCGGCGGTGACTGGATCGTGAACGCCATGGATCCGCAGGGTGCGATGTTCTCGCTCCACGCAAAGAAGGCGCAGTAGTTCCGCTCCGTCTCGAATCGAAACCGGCTCGTTTTCCGGGAGCCGGTTTCGATAATGTCATTGCCGATTCGATCCTGTGATCGTCCGGAGACAGCCTCTATCCACAACTGCACACCGATGCAGCTACGGATGATTCGAGGTCGTGACTCTCTCCGCGGGGCACGACGCTTGCACCATCGACGCGCTCCCATCCGAGCGCGCCATGATTGCCGATCCCGTCGTGCGCACCGCGGTGCTGCTGGTCCTGTGTCTGCTGCCCGGCGCGATGCGCTGGTGGTCGGCACGGTCGCTGATTCCACTCCTCAGTGATCCGGTCCTCCCGGAGCGTCTCGCCGCACATCGTCGACGCAACCTGATCGGGCTCTGGTTCGCACTGGTCGCGATCGTCGTTCTCGGCGGTCTCCGCGACCTCGACCTGATCTGGACTCTCCCAGTCGTCGTCGGCGGCCGTCTTAGCGGCCGGCTATCCGCTTCGTCGCGCGCTGTTCGATGAGCGCTGGAGTTTCACCACCTACGCGGTGACGATGCTCCGGCTCTGGCTGGCGGTCGCAGGATTCTGGCTGTTACTCGCCGCTGCTGCCGCTCGTCGCCGCTGCAGCGGGATCCCTGGACTGGTTGGTTGCCCTGTCATTGGCCGGCCTGCTCTTCATCTGGAACGGCCGCAACGCTGAAGTATTTCGCTGGCTCGTACGGGCGCAGCCGTTCCCGGACGGACCGCTGCTCACTCGCTTTCGAGCGTTGGCCGCGGCGAGCCGCGCGCAGCAGCCCCGATTCGAACTGGTTGACTTCCATGGCGGCGCGATAGCCAATGCGCTCGCGCTCGCATCGCTTCGTGGCTCCTCTGTTCTCTACACGGATACGCTCGTTCGACTGCTCGATGCCGACGAGACCGTTGCCATCACGGCGCACGAGATCGCGCACCTCGAGTACTGACCACCCGGCCAGGCTCGGGACGATCCGGCGCGTCTCGACCGCGCTCGATCGCGGGTGCAATCGTCGCGTCCTTCATGCCCCGGCTGATCCCGGACCTGTCGCTGCTGATGCTTGCCGCGATTGTGGAGCGTCGCATTCGTGGTGACGCTTGGCTGGATGGCGCGCGACAAACAGAAGAACGAAACCGCCAGCGACCTTCGCGCCGTCGAATTGTGTGGCAACCCGGAAGCCCTCATCCGTGCGCTGACCAAGGTCTATGCCTTCTCTCGTGTGCCTCGGCGTTTTGATAGCGAGACGGAGCGCGCGGCAAGCCATCCCAGCCTCGCCCGGCGCATCCGGGCGATCCGTGCCGCCGCCGGAATTCCCGCAGCAGCACGCGATTCACGAACCCGAGATCGTGCGCGGATCCGACGGTCACACCGTCGTCAGGTTCGAGAACGATCGACTGCACTGGCAGGAATCAGAAGGCGCAACCCACGTTCTGTCCTATGCGCATCTGACCGAATTGCGCGTCCAGGTTCGCCCGTCAGGGGATACGCGGCTCGTCGCGCTCGAGCAAGGTGGCCGACGTTGGGAAGTCGGGCTCGACGCGACCGAGACGGCGCGCGCCCAAACGATTCTCGACCGCGTCGACGTTCGTCTCGCGGAGCCGGTCGTACCGTCACGGACGACGCCAATCCTGCAAGCGGCGGTCGCTGGTGTCGCGATCTGCGCGATTTGGGTCGGCCACATCATGCTGGCAGTCGTTGCGATGGGTGCAGCGTTCCGATCCGTGGCCACCTTCTTTGTTGCCGCAGGAGCCGCGTCGCTTGGCGCATCGGTCCTCGTCGCTCACCAAGCGATGACGACCGGACAAATTGCTGACGCCTGGCCAGCCTTGCTGCTGGCCATTCTCGGCGTTGCGCTACTCGCTGGTGCCTGGCGCAGGCGCGAGGACGATCGAAACGGACTGGTGAACGCAGGCCTTGCCGTGCTCGGGCTGCTGGTGCTCATGAGCCTCGCGGCGATCGCCATGCGAGGCGGCGGCGCCGTCGGACTCAATCAGGCCAGTCTGGCCACTCCGTCCGCGGCAGTCCTGCCGCTCGCGCTCGCGGCAGCACTGGCGTTTGGACCGCGTCGCAGCCTGGAGGCTTGCCGCGATTCCAATCGCCCTGGTCGGCGTGATGTGTGGAATTGCAGGCAGCGGCACGTTTCTCTATGCGTTCGGACGCGATCCGTTTCTGGTCAGCGCTCAGCCGCTGCCAGTCGAGACGCTGACAGGCGCTCCGAGTGCCGACTTCACGATTCCAGGCATGGTGAGCGATCTGCGCTTGTCACCAGGCGGCCGCCGGATCGCGGTGTTGAAGCACCAGGTGGCTGCTGGTGTGGTGACTGCCTATTCGGTCGGAGTCGCCACTACGTTTTCGGTTGGTACTCCAGGATCCGAGCTCGCGCCGATCAACGCGAACGACGTGCTATTCCTCGATGACGATCGTTTGCTGACCCTCGTCGTTGATAGGACCAACGCCGTGGTGCGTGAGGTGAGTCTGCCGACGCGCACGGTCGCCTGGGAACAACAAGTGCCGAACGTGCACGTCCCGCGCCTGTCGTATCGCGCCTCCTCCCATCGTTGGATGGTGACCGGCATGAGCCTCGAGGGTCGCCTCGTCGCGGTCGAGGCGAACGTCGGCAGCGCCGAGATGCAGCGCCGCGAATGGAATATGGCGGATCAGGCTGGCTGGCCCGAAGCCTGGGCCATCGACGGCGACAGCGTGCTCGTCGCCCACAGGCAATTTGATCTCAACGGGCTCAGCTGGACGATGCTGTTGATGCTCGATCACATGCAGACGCGCCTGACACGGATCAGCGCCGAACGGGACGAGCAAGAATCGCCGCTTCGCAGCTGGACACGAGCTGCGCCGACCGTGCGTTCGACGCCGCACGTCTCGTGTGCCTGGCATTCGACGGCACGCGGACGCACCTCCTCGCGGTCGATTCGTCCGGCGATGCCGCAGCCGATCGGCTCGCTCAGCGGCCACTTCGTCAGCTACCGGCCGACGCGCGACGGATGGGTGAGCGGATGGCTCAGCTCTGGACGTTGGGCCAATTCCACCCAGCTGCTGCGGTCGACGTCGTCAACGGGCGGGCGATCGCGATCCCGCGCGATCTGCGGGCGGACGAACTCACCGTTGCCGCGGGTGTGGCCGGCGTCCTCGCGCACACGGGGATCGAGACTACCCGTGTGCGGCTGTTCAAGCTGCCCTAACATCGGGATCCGGGTCCGGGTCCGGGGTCCGGGATCCGATAGAGCGCTCAGTCGGGCGCCGCATCTCGCGGATCCCGGATCCTGCATCCCGGATCCCGGCGAATGTTGACCTGTCAACCGTAGCTCGTTCTATAACCAGAACAGCCCGCCTCCGCGCTCCGGTACGGTGGGCAACCTTCGCATGCAATTACGAGCGAAGGTTGAACAAGCCGTAGACCGTCTACGTCTAAGGCCGTAGACTGTCTACGACTATGGCCAAGACTCCTGACGACCAGCGTCTGGAGCTCCTCCAGGGCACCCTGGACATGCTCATCCTCCGGACCCTGCAGTGGGGTCGTCAGCACGGCCACGGCATCGGTCAGATGATTCGCGCGCAATCAGACGACGTGCTCAAGGTCGAGACCGGATCGCTCTATCCCGCCCTGCATCGGCTGGTGAAGCGCGGATGGCTGAAGTCCGAGTGGGGCGTCAGCGAAGCCAACCAGCGAGCGAAGTACTACCAGCTGACGGCGGCTGGCAAGGCGCAGCTGTCGCGCGAACAGGATCGCTGGTCGCAGCTCGTGCAGGCGATCGGCCGCATCATGAACCCCGCGGCCGCGAACAAGGAATAGCCATGCGGCCTGACGACCGCGAGCTCGACGATGAAATCCGGGGCCACCTGGCGTTGAGCGTCAAGGAACGCATCGACCGCGGAGAAGACCCTGACGAGGCTCGGCGCGCTGCGCTGCGGGAATTCGGTTACATCCCAGCTGCACGCGAGTCGATGCGGCGCGTGTGGTACAGCCGCAAGCTCGAAGCATGCGCGGCGTTCGGCTGCGAGATGCGAATTGGGGTGCGGTCGCTCATGCGCGCGAAGGGACTTGTCGCCACCGTCGTGGTGACGCTCGCTCTCGGTATCGGCGCCAACGCGGCGATCTTCAGCGTGGTCCGGGGAGTACTGCTCCGTCCGCTGGTCAATCGCGACGAAGACAAACTGATCTACGTCCGCCAGAGCGCACCGGGTATCGGCGCCGTGAACATGACGTTCTCGGTACCCGAGGTAAACGATCTCAAAACGCGGGTCACGACGATCACGGCGTTTGGTGACTTTTCGACGGTGGACTTTGCGCTGGTCGGATTGGGCAGCGAACCGCGCACGATCAAGGCCGGCGTGGTCGGCGGGTCGTTTTTCGAAGTGATGGGGCTGCGACCCGTGCTTGGCCGCCTTCTCAACGCGTACGACGACGGCCCCAATGCCGCGCCCGTCGTGGTCTTGACGAACCGATTTTGGCGGACATCACTGAACAGCGATCCGACGGTTATCGGCAGAACAATCCGGATCGGGCCTCGGCCCGCGACCGTGGTTGGGGTGCTCGAGCCATCGGTGCCGTACCCGGCCGACACCGAGATCATCGCGAACGTCGTGAGCAGCCCGCACCATCTCGGGGCGACGATGGTCACCAATCGAGTCCACCGGATGTCGGAACTGTTCGGCCGCCTGGCGCCCGGTGCATCGCTTGAAGACGCGCGCGCCGAGCTGAGTACCGTTCATGCCGCCATGATGCGGCAGCACCCCGAAGCCTACTCGCCTGCGGCTGACGTTCAAGTGAGCGTGACCACGCTTCGCGATCAGATTGCCGCGCCGGCAAGAACGATCCTGCTCGTGTTGCTTGCGGCGTCCGCCGTGGTGTTCGTGATTGCCTGCTCGAACGTCGCCGGCCTGATCCTTGCGCGATCGGTTCGTCGGCAAGGGGAGCTCGCGATTCGCGCGGCACTCGGCGCCGGACCGCGTGCGCTCCGGCGTACGCTGCTTGCGGAAAGCCTGGTGCTCTGCGGCGGCGGCGCCGTACTCGGAGTGTTAGTGGCGCGTCCCTTCGTCGCCGTCGTCGCACGGTATGCGGCTCGCTTCTCGGTTCGTGCCCTCGAGGTCACCGTCGATCCAAGCGTCCTCTGGGTGGGCGCGGGCCTCGCGCTGGCTGCAGCCGTCGTGCTTGCGTATGTTCCTCGGCTGCCGTCGCAGCACGCGTCGTCCGGTCTCGGGCTGACGAGCGGCAGCCTCCGAATTACGGCGGGCACCAACAAGCGTCTGCGAATGTTCGCGATGGCGCAGATCGGGTTTTCGTTCGTACCTGCTCTCCGGCGCCGGCATGCTGCTCGTTGCGCTCGTCGCTATGCAAACGGCAAACACCGGGTACGACATGCGACACGTGCTGGCGTTCGACATGCCGACCGCCGCGACCGGTTTCAGCGGCGCGCAAACCATCGATTTCTATCAGGAAGCTACTCGCCGGATCGGCGAGCTACCCGGCGTGAAAGGCGTCGCAGTCGGCAGCTTCGTGCCGTGGCGTGATGCCGGGACCTTCGGGCCGGGATTCCAGTTTGCCGTTGACGGCTATACGCCTGAAGACGGCGAGGAAAATCCGCGCGCACGATTCCGGATCGTAGCGCCAGGATTTTTCCGGGTCCTGGGCGTAAGGCTTCTCGCCGGACGTGACTTTGCTGATGACGACAGCGGCGATACTGAACCCGTGTCGGTCGTCAGTCAGAGCGTTGCCACCCGGTTCTTTCCAAACGGCGACGCGGTGAATCGCCACCTGGTCTGGACAGATCCACTCTTTGGCAAGGCGGTGTTGCGCCGGATCGTCGGCGTCGTGGCGGATGCCGATGACGAGAGCATCGTCAGCCGGCCGGCGATGACCATTTATCAGCCGGTGCGTCAGATCGGGGTCGCCGGACGGCTGTTCGTGCAGGCTGCCGGCAATCCGTATGACGTTGTTCCGGCGGTGCGCCAGGTGATCCGCGGGATTTCGGCAGACCAGCCGCTCGAGCGACCGGCAACGCTCGAGGACGTCCGCGGAGAAGTGCTGTCCTCGGACCGGCTGAACGCGTTTGTGTTCACGGGATTTGCCGGCATGGCGCTGCTGATCGCTGTGGTTGGGGTGGCTGGCGTGCTCGCGTTCTCCGTGAGTGCGCGTACACGGGAGTTCGGTGTACGGCTGGCGGTGGGCTCCGGGCGAGCGAATCTGCTCGCTCGCGTGCTATCGGAAGGACTGCGGATCGCCATCGCCGGCATCGCGGCCGGTGGAGCGGCCGGCGTGATCTTCGCGCGCCTGTCCTCGATGTTTTTCGAGCAGGTGCAGCTGCCGGGCGCACTGCCGGTCTTTGGTGCCGCCACCGTTCTCGTCCTGGCGGCGGTGCTCGCATCGCTGATGCCCGCCGCACGCGCGTCCCGGGTCGATCTTTTACAAGCGCTGAGGTCCGAATGAGTCCTCGAGTCCCCCTTCGTCTCTGGCCAGGCGTCACGGCCGCAGTGCTGTTATGCCTGCTGCGATATGTCGTGCCGTCTCGTGGCACCCGATCTGGGTTTTTATGGGTTCGCTGGGAGCCGCGGTTTGCGCTCTGTCCATCGTCGTGTGGTGGCTCTTGTTCAGTCGGGCCGCGTGGTTTGAACGCGTGGGTGCCATCGTGCTGACGGTCGTCGCGGTGTACGCGGTATCACCACTCGTCCACGTCTCGATCCGCACCGGGATGATGGGCATGATGTTGCCGGTCTATTCCATCTTTGTCGTGCCCCCCGCGCTGGTCGTGTGGGCCGTGGCGACCCGTCGCCTCTCTGACCGCCGTCCGACGCGTCTCGCTCGTCGTAACCGTCTTGCTCGCGTGCGGCGTGTTCCTGCTCCTCCGGACCGCCGGAATCAGGGGTGGGAGTTCCGAGCTGGCCTGGCGCTGGTCGCAGACTGCGGAGGATCGACTCCTCGCTCAGACCGCGAACGAGTCCGTCAACAATCCGCAGCGCGCGCCCGTCGCGTCACCCACGCCGGCACCCGACGTGCCCGGGACTTCCGTCCCGATAGCGGCCGCTGACAAATCCGCAGCCGATGCGATCGCGGACAAGGCCGCCGAGCGCCCGACGCCCGCAGCGCCTATACCCGCGGCCCTGCGTCCAGTGCCCTCCGCGCTCAAGCCGGCGGAGTGGCCTGGGTTCCGCGGTCCGGGTCGAGACGGCGTCGCTCGTGGTGTGCGAATCAACACCGACTGGACCTCGTCGCCGCCGGTTCCTCTGTGGCATCGGCCGATCGGGCCGGGATGGTCGTCTTTCGCGGTCAATGGAGATCTCCTCTACACGCAGGAGCAGCGTGGCGAGGACGAGATCGTCGCCTGCTACAGGGTCGGTAACGGCGAACCGATCTGGAGACATCGTGACAAGGTGCGATTCTGGGAATCGAACGGTGGTGCGGGCCCCCGCGCGACGCCGACGCTCGTCAACGGGCGTGTCTATGCGTTTGGCGCAACCGGCATCCTCAACGCGCTGGATGCCGGCAACGGGGCGGTGGTGTGGTCGCGCGACGTCGCCGCAGATACTGACAAGAAGATTCCGATGTGGGGTTTCTCGAGCTCACCGCTGGTAATCGACGACCTCGTCGTCGTGGCCGCGTCGGGGAAGCTTGTCGCCTATGACATCGCGACAGGGAAGTCGCGTTGGTTCGGACCCGATCTGCCTGGAAGCTACAGTTCGCCCCATCGAGCAACGATTGATGGTGTTGAGCAGATCCTGCTGTTGACTGCCTCGGGCGCAACCAGCGTCTCGCCTACCGACGGGAAGGTGCTTTGGCAGCACTCGTGGCCCGAAGGCACGACGATCGTGCAGCCGGCGATGACTTCAGATGGCGACGTCCTGATTAACTCCCTGACCGCGACCGGTGGCCTCGGCATTCGCCGCCTTGCCGTTGCGCACGGATCTGGCGGGTGGACCGTGACCGAGCGGTGGACGTCAACCGGGCTGAAGCCCTATTTCAACGATTTCGTCGTGCACAACGGTCATGCCTACGGTTTCGACGGCGCCATTCTGTCGTGCATCGATCTGCAGGACGGCAAACGGAAATGGAAGGGTGGTCGTTACGGTGACGGCCAGCTCGTGCTGCTGCCGGATCAGGATCTGCTGTTGGTCGTATCCGAGGAAGGCGAGCTGGCGCTCGTGAAAGCCACTCCCGATCAATTCACCGAGATCGCACGCGTCAAGGCCATCGACGGAAAAACCTGGAACCATCCGGTGCTGGTCCGTGACTACCTGCTGGTTCGCAACGGAGAAGAGATGGCGGCGTTCAAGCTGTCACTCGCACGCTGATCCTCAATCGTCGAGTCCCAGCAGCCAGCTTTCGCCCAAGTTCAGGCGAAAGCTGTCGCGCCGAAGCCGTGCAGCGGCGAAGGCGGACGCACCACGGATCCCGGACCCCGGCACCGATCATTCCGCCTACTGTGCTTCTGCGTACGCGGATCGCGCTGCAGCGGTGAGCCCGTTCGCGCGCGGCCAGTTCGGATGCTGTGCCTGAAATTCCGTCTGAACAGTCGTGGCGACTTCGTCCGCGCTCTTGCCCTCCGCTTTGAGCGCGCGGGCGCGCGCCTGTATTCCCTGCATGAGGGTTCGGTTCGCACTGATGATAGTGCCGGGGCCGACCTCGCCGTGCGCCGGCACGATGGTCTGCGGCTTCAATGCTTCCAGCGTGTCGAATGCCGTCAGCCAGGCCTTCATGCTTGAAACCGGAGTCGCTGACAGAAATGAATTGTTCATGACGACGTCGCCGGCGAAGAGGACGTTGTCTCCCTCGACGAAGAATGCGGTGTCGCCTTTCGTGTGTGTCGGTCCCACCAGCAGGAACCGAACACGAGTGCCGCCGAGATCGAGCGTGAACTCGCGCTCGAACGTGATCGCAGCCGGTCGGCGTGCCGCGTCCTTCAGGATTTCGGCCGTCGCGGGCGATCGTCCCGAGAACATCTGGACCATCTGCATGCCACCCTGCTCGAACTCAGCCTCCTGCACGGTGGAGTTGATGTACTTGGCCGTTGGTGGGAATGCGATGTAGCCGGTCGTATGTTCGGCATGAAAGTGCGTCGTCCCGATAAACAGCTCGGAGTTCTTGCTCACCTTGGCGACCTCTCTCAGAACGGTCTCCCCGTTGCGGCGTCCGAGTCCCGGATCGATCACGAGCGTCGCCTGTGAGCCGACGATGATGCCGACGTTCGGCACCAGGCCGACGTTGTTGTCGGGGATCACATACGTATGTGGGCCGAGCTTCACGGTTGCGTTTTCACGAACCAGCGGATCCGGCGCGGGACCCCGCTGCGCAATCAGGATTGAAGACGCAAGCGTGCAGGCAACCGCGAGCAGAATAGACCAGGAATGACGCTGCATGTGAGCTCCTTCAGGAGTCGGTCAGGACGGCAGTCCAATCCTACGAGCGAACGATGGCCAGCGTGAAGATGCGCGCAGCGCTGGCGCATAGGGTCCGCCGACGAGAATCATCATCAGAAACGGGTGCCGCTGATCGATCAGCCGTTGCATGAAATCGAACGCCCGATCCGTCTCGCCGCTGGCGAGATGATACAACGCGTATCCCACGGCATTGCCGTATTCTTCCGGTGGTCCTGCCTGGGCCATCAGGTGCGCAGCACGATTTTCGTCCCCATTTCGAAGCAGCAGTCCGGCGAGCAATCCCGTGCTGGCGGCGTGCCACGTGTCCTGCGACTGGAAGCGTTCCGCAAACGCGAGCGCCTGCTCGATTGGCACGCGCGCCACGTTTCGTGCAAGCAGGCCGTAAGTACCGGGAAAGTCCGGAGCCAGTTCCATCAGGGTGTCGACGACCTGCGAGGCCTCCGCATCCCTGCCTGCGGAGGTGAAGCGCCGCTGCAAGGCCGACGCGGAAGATCATGTTGAGTGGATCCTGCTCGATCGCGCGGTGATGTTCCGCGATCGCCTGCTCGGCGCGTCCCGTGAAACGAAGGTTGAAGTAGGCGTTCATATGGCGAATTCCCGGTGTCACCGGTTCCCTCGCCATGGCCTGATTGAACTGGCGTTCGCCTTCGGCCCAGTCGTAATCGTAGGTGGTGGCGACGACGCCCAGCCAGGCGTGTGCCTCGGGAAGAGCGGGGTCGAGGGCGACCGCCCGCTCGAGCGACGAGCGCATACGCGCGGCGGCGGCTTGCGCGTCGGGTCCCCTGCCGCTCGCGTGAATATGAAACATCTCGGCAAGCCCGGCGTGCGGCAACGCGAAACGCGGATCGAGCGCAATCGCCTGCTCGTAGCATCGGAGGCCCTGGGCGAATCGTTCTGGCGACAGCCCCTGCCAGACATGATGACGCGCCATCATGTACGCCTCGTATGCCGCGACCTTTGGCGTGTAGGTAGCCGGCGGCGCGGCCGGGGTGAATCGGCCGCGAAGCTCGCTGGCGATCGCCGAGGCGATGTCGTCCTGCACCGCGAAGACATCCGCGAGTTCGCGATCGTAGCGCTCGGACCACAGGTGAAAGCCGTTCGAGACGTCGACGAGCTGTGCCGTCACCCGAATCCGGTTGCCGGCTCGACGGACGCTGCCTTCGAGAATGGTGCTGACGCCAAGCGCCTCTGCGATCCGTCCGATGGGGAGTTGCTGTCCTTTGAACGCGAACGCAGAGGTCCTTGCGATCACCTTCAGTCCTGGCACGTGAGCGAGAGCGTTGATGATCTCCTCGGTCAATCCGTCGCTGAAGTATTCCTGTTCCGGATCGGAGCTGAGGTTCGCGAACGGCAGGACGGCGATCGACGGTCCGGTTTCAGGAGCGTTGAAGACCTGCTCGAGCGCCGCTCTCAATTCGGCTGCGGTCTGGTAGCGCCGAGCCGGCGATTTCTCGAGACATCGCTTCACGATCTGAGACAGCGCCGCTGGCGCGTCGAGCGGCGGTGGATCGTCGCGCAGGACAGCGGTCAGGATCTCGATCCCGGATGGCGCGCTGAACGCCCGACGTCCCGAGAGCATTTCATAGAGCACGGCGCCGAAGCTGAAGATGTCGGACCGCGCGTCGGCGGCACCGCCCTGAGCCTGTTCGGGAGCCATATACGCCGGCGTCCCCGACACCGTCATCTCGTTCGTCATCGTCGCATCGGGCGTCACGCCCGCGCGCACCCTGGCGATGCCGAAGTCGAGGAGCTTGGCGCGGCCTTCAGCAAGAAGGATATTGGCAGGCTTCAGATCGCGATGCACGATGCCCTTGCCGTGCGCTGCTTCGAGCGCCGCGACAATCTGCAGGGCGACGCGGACGGCGTCTGCCGGCTTCCATTGGTCCTGCGAGGGGCACCCCGTCGATGAACTCCATCACCAGGTAATCGCTGCCGATGTCGTGCAGGGTGCAGATATGCGGGTGATTGAGGCCGGCAATCGTTCGTGCTTCGCGCTCGATCGTTTCGCCGGGCACGCGAAGCCGCTTGATGGCGACGGTCCGGTCGAGCCGGGTGTCCCGGGCCTTCCAGACCTCTCCCATGCTGCCGGCGCCAATACCGCTCAGGAGGACGTACGGGCCGACCTGGCTTCCCACTTCCCAGATGCTCACGACATCAAAATTGTAGTGTGAAGCCCGCATCACACGAGCAGGCCGTCGCCGCTACTTTTTCAGGAGACTGGGCGGCTGGCTGGCCGTGACGCTGCCTTTCGACTCGACCACTCGCCGTGCCTCGTAGTTGACGACGCTTCGCGTCGCTGCGTATCGCGGTGAGATAGGCGGTGCGAAGCAGCTGCTCTTTGCGCGACTTGAGCGCGTCGGTGATCCGCTCGCGCACGCCCGGCGTCGAAAGATCACGCTGTCCGGCCTGCTCGTGCGCGACGACGAGGACGAGAGTGTAGGCGCCGCCGACGCTGGCCACGTTCACCGAGCCCGGTGTCTTGTTCAGCACCGCGTCGCGCAGAGCCGGCGCTGCCTGCTTGAGTTTCGACACCGGGATCAGACCCATGTCGCCACCGCGCGGTGCCGACTCGGGATCCTCCGAGTAGCCCGCCGCCAGGTCGCGGAAGGAGCGCGCCGGCCTTGAGGCGCTCCATCAGCATTCGCACCTTGGCCGCGGCCTGTTCCGGCGTGGTCGCATCGTCTCCGGTTCCGTTCGCCAACTGCGGATCGCGGATCGGCGTGATGACGAGTTGCGCGATGTGGTACGCCTCTTCCGGCACGTTGAACTGGGCGCGGTTGGCATTGAAGAAGTCCGTCACCGCCTGATCGGTGACGGCGATCTTTGAACTGACCTCCTGCTCGATGACCTTCTGCGTCAGCATTTCGCGACGCAGCCCGTCCCGCATGTCCTCCGGCGTCAAATTGCGCCGCGTCAACTCCTGCTTGAACGCATCGTCGGTGAGGTTCTTCTTGGCGTTCCCGTACGCCGTGTCGAGATCGCTCTGGGGGATCTCGAGTTTCAGAGCGGCAGCCTTCGCCAGCAGAATCTCCTGGACGATGAGGTCGTTGAGTATCCCCAGCTTTGCGGTGAGGGTCTCCTCGTCCGAAAGCGGCTGCGACTCGTCGCGCGTCCGGCGAAATACCTTCTCGACGTCCGAGGCGGTGATGGTCTTCCCGTCGACCGTCGCCCAGGCGTCGGCGGAAACAGCGGGTGCGGCCGCGGGTCCGGGAGTGGATCGGCAGCCCGTGCCGATGACGGCGGTGGCGAGCACCACCAGAACCAGGAAGACACAGCGATAGCCGCCGCGGAAACCGAGCCGTTGATGAAGCATAGCTTCCGAGCGTACTGCTGGATCGGCCGGCAGAACAATAGTTAGTTGCGGGATTCGACCAGTCGAATGGAAATTCGCCGGAAACAGCGCTGTGCGAGCGAGCGTCGCGAGCGAGCGTGTAGGGGAGACCGAGGGGCGAAGCCCCTCGGATGAGATCAGAATACGACTGCGAGCCGCACGCCCCTGAGATTTCGTGTGACGAGCGGACCAACCCTGACGGTGGTCGGCGGGGCGGCCGATGGCGCTGCGCCGTATACCGTGACCTTTTTCTTGATCGCACGGTCGATCAACCATCCCACAGTGGCACCCACCGCTATGGCCGCGTAGTCCTCCGGACAGAGGCCGGTGCACTCGTTGGGGTCCGCGATCAGCCAATAGACGCCAGGGATCGTACCGATGGCCCCGCCGATCAGCACGCCGGTCAGCGACGAGTCAGGCTTCTCCCATTGGACGCGACCGATGTCGGCAGCGGCGATGGTTCGTGTGCCGGCCTTGATGCTTAGCCGCACCGCATCCTCCGTCACCGCACCCAAGCGTCCCTTGATCGTCACGCCCTTCGTGTCGGTGACATACACGACATCACCGGCTGGCACGCGATCCTTCACGGGTTGCAAAGACTGTGGGAGTGCTGACTGGGCCGACGCGAGGCTGGAGGCCCAGGTCCATGTGATCACGACGAGTCCAAGCCGGAAAGGCAGTGCCACCATGTCGCCCTCCACCTTGCTTATGCGCAAACGGAGGACGCCAGGGCTCACCGGATGTGACGACCTCAGGTCAGCGCCAGGTAGTCGTGGACGAACCGGACCACCATCGATCCTTCGCCGACCGCTGACGCGACGCGGTTCATGGCTCCGGACCGAATATCGCCAGCCGCGAACACGCCGGGGGCGCTGGTTTCGAGCGCCATCGGCTCGCGTCGCTCTTTCCAGACACGCGCGTACGCACGGATCAGCCGACAGATCCCTGCCGGTCAGCACGAACCCCTTGTCGTCGCGCAGCACGTCGGCCGGGAGCCAGTCGCTTTGCGGCCGGGTGCCGATGAATACGAAGACGGCGTCGATATCCTCGACTTCCGTCACCCCGTCGCACCGCTTGAGGGTCACCCGTTCGACGTGGCCGTCGCCCTCGACGCACTCGAGCTCGGTGCGGGCCCGGAGCCGAATGTTCGGCGTCGACTCAATCTGCTCGATCAGATAGTGCGACATCGTGTCGCGCAGCGAGTCGCGCCGAATCACAATCTGCACGTCCTTCGCGTAGCGGGACAGGTACATGGCCGCCTGGCCGGCGGAGTTTCCACCACCGACGACCAGCACGCGCTGATCCTGGAACACCGGCGCTTCCGTCGTGGCCGTCCCGTAATAGACGCCCGCACCGGTCAGCGCGTTGCAGCCTTCGGCAAGGTGCTCGCGGTATTCCATGCCGGTCGCGGCCACCAGCGTCCGCGTCACAATCTTCCGCCCGTCGCTGAGCGTCAGATGTTTGTATCCGGCGTCGATTGCCACGCTGGTCACTTCGAGCGGCACGAGGAACTCGGCGCCGAGCCGCTTCGCCTGTGCCACGGCGCGCCGGGTCAGGTCCGAGCCGCTGACCCCGTTGGGAAAGCCGAGATAGTTCTCGATTCTGGAACTGCTGCCGGCCTGCCCGCCCGGGGCGGAGCGGTCGAGCATCACGGTTTTGAGACCCTCGGATGCGCCATAGACTGCCGCCGCAAGGCCGGCCGGACCGGCGCCAACGATGACGAGATCGTAGGTGTCGTGCGCCGCCGACAGCAATCGGCCGAGCTTCTCGGCTACCTGACGAGGCTCCGGGCTTCGGAGCGCGGTCCCGTCTTCGAAAAACAGCACGGGAAGTTCGTTGGTTCCAACGCCTGCAGCGTCGAGCAGGGTTCGAGCTGCCTCGGGATTACGGGCGACGTCCAGCCATCGATACGGGATCAGATTGCCCGCCAGGAAGTGTTTGATTGCGTGCGATCGCGGCGACCACTGGTGGCCGACGAGCCTCAGGCCCTTTTCGTCGGGAACATTCGCAACCTGCCAGGCCTCCAGCAGTTCGTCGACGATCGGGAACAGCGTTTCCTCGGGAGGATCCCAGGGCTTCGACAGATAGTGATCGACACGCGCGACATTAATCGCTTTGACCGCCGCGTCGATGTCCGCGTACGCGGTGAGCAGAACCCGGCCCGCATGCGGATAGATTTCAAGCGCCCGTGCGAGCACCGACGTGCCCTGAATGCCGGGCATCCGCTGGTCGCTGATCGCGACGGCCAGCGATTCCCCTCGTGCCTTCAACTCGCTGATTGTCGTCAGCGCTTCTTCGCCCGAGGATGCGCCGACGACGGCGTAATTCTCCCGATACTTCGAGCGAAGATCGCGCCGTACCGCCGCCAGGACCTGCGGGTCATCGTCAACGACAAGAATCGCTGGCTTGTTCACGGTTGTCCGGCGGCTCCAGTGGCGTCGGCGATCGGCAGCGACACTCGAAACTCGGTTCGACCCGGCACGCTCTCGACCTCGATGTCGGCGTCGTTATGGGCGAGCAGGCGCCGGACGATGTCGAGGCCCAGTCCCGTGCCCTTGCCAACCGGCTTGGTGGTGAAGAACGGATCGAACATGCGGCTGCGAACGTCGGGCGGGATGCCTGGTCCGTTGTCGACGACGCGAACCACGACACGATCTCGTTCACGTCCGGCGCTGACCTGCACGTGGCCGGAAACCGGCGCCGCATCGAGCGCGTTCTCGATCAGGTTGGCCCAGATTTGATTCAGCTCGCCGGCAAAGCCGCGGCCGCGCGGCAGATCCGGTGGCACCGTCACCGCGACCGCGATCGATTTCGACCGCGCTTTCGACTTCAGCACCGTGACGGTATTGCCCAGGCTGGATTTCAGATCGACCGGCTCGGCGACCAGCGCCTGGTCCATGTGGGTGAAGCCCTTGATGGCCGTCACCAGTCCGGAGATGCGCATCGCCGCTTCCTGGATTTCGGAGGTGAGGCCGCGCACGGAGCAACCGGCTGCGCTCCATCGCAGCACCGCGCTGAGAGGCGGCCCGCTGATCACCTGAGCGATTCGATTGAGCGCGTCCATCGTGACTGAGGTCTCAGCGAGCGGTCCAGAGATGGCCGTGTCAACCCCGTGATCGGCGAGCCAGTCGGCGATCTCGTCTTCCCGTTCGGCCTGTTGAATCGGCGACAGCACGCCCGGGACACGCATCGCCAGGCAGGAGGCGCGCACGTCGTCGATCGCGGTGAGCTGGGCATCGGTGAGCTTTGCGGCGCCGAGCGCGAGCGTGGCCTCCTCGGCGTCGTTGAGCCGCTCCTCGAGCAGCGCCGCAGTGCGTTCGATCGCCGCGGCAGGATTGTTCAACTCGTGCGCAAGGCCGGCCGAGAGTCTTCCGAGCGACGACATTTTCTCGTCCTGCAGACCGCTCGAGGTGAAGACCCGGCTGCGATCGAGCATCTTGTGAATGAGCATCGACGTGATTTCGTGGCACTCGCGAATCATCGCCGGCAGGTCTTCGCGGGGGATGGCGAGGACCTCTGTCGGTTCCTGTGCAACCGATTCGCCGGGCGGCGTGGTCATGCGGGAGTAGGGGAGCAGGCCCGTGACGTCACCCGCTCGCCACTCCATGATCTTGTTGCGGCCGGCACCGCGGTCTACGTAGATTGCGACGTGCCCCTTCAACACGACGAAGAGGCTGGTGACCGGCTCGCCCTTGGGGCTCAGTGCCTGCCCCTCGTCGATATGCCGCAGCGTCCCGTGTGCTGCCAGCCACTCGAGCTCCGTGCGCGGCGCCGCGCCGACACTCTTGTGTGCGGCGAGGCGGTCGACGAGATCGGTGGTGGTCACGCTGGGGGGCTCCTGATGGATTGGTTCGGAACGAAGAATGTTACATCAGCCGTCAGAGCGCCACGACCTGGCCGGTCCGAACGCTTTCGTCGGCGGCAAGCACGATCCGCAGGCTGTTGACCGCATCCTGCATGTGATCGGACAGATCCACGTCCTGTTGGATGGCTCGGAGGAGAAACGCCTGCTCGCGATCGCACAGTCCCTGATGGTCAGGCTCGTCCTCGGTGTTGATCAGCTCGTCCGTCTTCACGAACTCGTTGTTCTCGTCGATGTCGCTGTGGTGCAGCTTGATGCAGTTCGTCTTCGTGTGGCTGTCGATGTCGTCCGACGCTTTCGCGGCCGCCTCGTTCGGGTCCTTGACGATCGACACGCAGCCTTTGGGCCCGATCACGTCTTTGACGAAGAAGGCCACCTCGCTCATCATCGGGCCCCAGCCGGCCTCGTACCATCCGACCGAGCCATCATCGAACGTCACCTGGAGCTGGCCGTAGTTGTACATGCCGGCCTTGATGTCGTCGGTGAGCCGGGTGCCGACCGCGGACACGCGAACCGGTTTCGCCCCGGTCATCTGACACATCACATCGACGTAGTGGACGCCGCAGTCGACGATCGGGCTCATCGACTGCATCAGGTTGCGATGAACGTTCCACGTTGGTCCGTGGCTCTGCTGGTTCAGGTTCATCCGCATCACCAGCGGTTTGCCGAGCGTGCGCGCGAGCTCGATGAACTTGATCCATGCAGGATGCACGCGCAGGATGTAGCCGATGACCAGCTTTGCGTCGGGCCGCCCGCGCGGCATCGACGATGCTCTGGGCCTCCTCGACGGTTTCGGCGAGTGGCTTCTCGCAGAACACATGGCAGCCCGCTTCGATCGCCGCCTTCGCGTACGGCGCATGCGTCTCCGGATAGGTGTTGATGCTGACGACGTCGGGTTTGGTTTCGGCGAGCGCCTTGTAGTAGTCGCTGAACTCCGGCAGGCCGCCAAGCTCCTTGCTGATCGCCCCGCGCGACGCGGCGCCCCGGCTGACCACGCCGACGATCGCGAACTCCGGCATCTTGTGGTACGCGCGAGCGTGGCTGGCGCCCATGTTGCCGCAGCCGGCAACGAGCACTCGAAGAGGAGTAGTCATGGTGCAACCTTATCGTACTACTAATCTTACTTCGAGGGGCTTCGCCCCTCGAACTCCCCAACACGCTCTCTCGCGCGCCGCTTCGTCGGCGCGCTCCGGTCGCGTGGCTCGCTCGCTATACTCGCTCGCGCCTTGGAACGAGGGTCAGCTTTGTGAAACAGCAACTGTTCGCGTTCGCGCGTTCCCATTCTTCGTGTCGTCCGCGGTCTGCTAAGATTCCGGGTTCGGACAGACGATGGACACCAACCAGGGTCTTCCGCTCGTCGCGCCGCGGGTCGTCCCGGTTCTCGACCCCGGGTTCCGTCCTGCCGTTCTCGCCGCGCGCGCGTTCCGAGCGCTCGTCGATCACGTACCGGACGCGATGCCGGTTGGCCTTGCGCTCGAACAGGCTGACGGCTCCGTGTTTCGCTTCGACGTTCGCGTGCTGCCTGACTCTCATCCGCAGGCAGCCGCGAACTTCACGTTCCTCGAGCGTTTCGTCAAGTTTCTTCTCTGGTCGCGCGGCGGCTGGCGGATTCATGTCGACGGGCCGCCATCGCTCGTGTCGAGACTGGCGGCGCACTATCGCGACACCCCGACCGGGAAGTTCGACGCGCACCTGGTCGGCGAGCGGATGTTCGACCATACGCTGGAGGTCGTGCACACCTCCAATCTCCCGGCCGAACGCTCCGAGACGCGGCCGCTCGGCCGTCATCTCGATGGTTGCCGGATCGGCTTCGATCTCGGCGGCAGCGATCGCAAGGTCGCCGCGCTCATTGACGGAACGGTCGTCTTCAGCGACGAGACCGTCTGGGATCCGTACTACAAGCCGGATCCGCAGTATCACTTCGACGGCATCATGGACTCGCTGAGCAAGGCCGCGGCCCACCTTCCGCGGGTTGACGCGCATCGGCGGGAGCGCTGCCGGCGTGTACGTCAACAATCGCGTCAAGGTCGGATCTCTCTTCCGCGGCGTGCCGGAGGACGTGTTCAACGCGCGCGTGCGGAACATGTTTCTGGATATTCAGAGAGCGTGGCACGACGTGCCGTTCGAAGTCGTCAACGACGGCGAGGTCACGGCGCTCGCCGGCTCGATGTCGCTCGGCGAGAATTCCATTCTTGGCATCGCGTTCGGCACCAGCACGGCGGCCGGCTACGTCACGCCCGACGGCAACATCACGTCGTGGCTGAACGAGCTGGCCTTCGTGCCCGTGGACTACAATCCCGGCGCTCCGGTCGATGAGTGGTCGGGCGACTACGGCGTGGGATCGCAGTACTTTTCGCAGCAGTGTGTCGGGCGGCTCATGCCCGCGGCCGGTATCGATTCGAGTCCGAGACGCCGTTGCCCGAGCGACTGAAGCATGTCCAGGCGCTGATGCTCGAGGGCGACGGACGAGCCAGGAAGATTTACGAAACGATCGGAACGTATCTCGGCTATGGTGTGGCGCACTTCGCGTCGTTTTATCAGATCCGTCACGTGCTCGTTCTCGGCCGCGTCACCTCCGGTCCCGGCGGAGACGACATCGTCGCTGGCGCCCGCGAGGTCCTGGAGGTCGAGTTTCCCGAACTCGCCGAGCGCATCACGTTCCATGTCCCGGGCGAGCACGACAAGCGCCACGGCCAGGCGATCGCCGCGGCCAGCCTGCCGGCGATTACGAGGAGGCCATGAATCCGTATCACCGCTACGTGTCCGAGCTCGCGCGACTGGTCAGGGAAGGGCGAGGTTTTCCCCTTGGCGGCTTTCCTGCACTGTCGAAGCCCGCCGTTGCGGCGAATGCGCCGCGTGTGCTCATCTTCTCGCCTCATCCCGACGACGAGTGCATCATCGGCGGGTTGGCGTTGCGTCTGATGCGCGAAGCCGGCATGCGCGTGATCAACGTGGCAGTCACGCAGGGCAGCAACAAGGCTCGACAGACCGCGAGGCTCGGCGAGCTGCAGGCGGCATGCGACTATCTTGGCTTTGAGTTGATCCAGACACGCCCCCAGGGGCTCGAGAGCATCAACGTCAGGACTCGGACAGCTGACGCCGCCGTGTGGCGGGCGTCGGTCGAGATCGTCGCGGCGATCCTTGCCGACGAGCGGCCGCACGTGGTGTTCTTTCCGCACGACACCGACTGGAACAGCACCCATATCGGCACGCATTATCTGCTCGTGGACGCGCTCGGACGACTGCCGTCCGACTTCTCCTGTCATGTGGTCGAAACCGAGTTCTGGGGCGCGATGGCCTCGCCCAACCTGATGGTCGAGTCGAGCGCACCGGACCTTGCGGACATGATGGCGGCGTTGTCGTTTCACGTCGGCGAAGTGCAGCGCAACCCGTACCACCTGCTCGTTCCCGCATGGATGCAGGACAACGTCCGTCGCGGCGGCGAGCTCGTCGGCGGGCAGGGAGGCGCGGCCCCGGACTTCATTTTCTGCACGCTGTACCGGCTGCGGCGGTGGAGTGCCGGACGGCTCGAGGCGACCTACGCGGGCGGCCGAAGCCTGCCGGCGGACGTGAATGCGGCAACGCTGTTTGGGTAGGGCGTTTTTCCCTTGTCCCTTGTCCCTTGTCCCTTTTCCCTTTACGATGCGCCAAAGCTGAAAGGACTCTCCATGCAGACGCAACCGACTCGGCGCGACGTTCTCAGGCTTGGCGGCATCGCTGCGGCTTCGGCACTGTTTCTCCCGGCGCTGGAAGACTCGGCACAGGCAGCGTGGAAGCGCATCCCGATCGGCACGCAGCTCTGGTGTGTCCGGAAGCAGCTGGCGACCGAGATCCCGGGGACCTTGCAGGAGCTGTCCAAGATCGGATTCGACGCGGTCGAACTCGAAAACGCGTTCGGCAAGCCCGGTGTCGAATGGCGGAAGCATCTCGATGCCGCGAAACTCAAGGCGTGCGGATTTCATCACCGGCTCGACGAGCTGCAGGGGGACAAAATTTCTTCAACCGTCGAGTTCAACCAGGCGGTCGGCAACCGGAATCTGATTATTCGTTCGCTTCCTGCCGATGTCTACAAGTCGGGCGACCCGCTGAAGAAGACAGCTGACGCGGTCAACGAGGCCGCGGAAAAGTTCAAGCCGCACAAGATGCGAGTCGGGTACCACAATCACACGACCGACTTCAATCGCATCGACGGCGAATACTGGTGGAACCTTTTTGCCGATCGGACCTCGAAGGACGTCATCCTGCAGCTCGACACCGGCAACGCCTCAGAGATGGCAGGCGTCACCGTCGTCGATCTGATCAAGCGAAACGCCGGTCGAACGATCTCGATGCACGTCAAGCCGTTCTCGAAGAAGAATCCCGATGCCTATCTCGGGGCCGACGAACTCAACTGGCCGGCAATCATGACGGCTGCCGAAACCGCCGGCGGCATCGAGTGGTACATCATCGAGTACGAGCGCGAAGGCGTGCCGCCGCTCGAGTCGTTGAAAGCGAATCTGGACAGCTACAAGAAGCTGCGAAGCTGACACTGTGCCGGCTGCCGTCTGAACGCCGATGAAGGCCACTCAGCTCAATCTGCCGCTCGACAACGAAATCGGCACGCTTGCCCGATTGTGTCGAGACCTCGCGCAGGGAGGCGTCAACCTGCTCGCGCTGTCGGCGCCGGAAACCGGCCGCGAAGCGGGAACGGTACGGCTGCTCGTGCCGAACGGTGATCTGGCATCTCGCGCCCTCACCAAGGCCGGCTACGTGTTCTCCGCCGAAGAGGTGTTGTTCATCGAGCTGAAGAACCGGCCGGGCGCACTCGCGAAAGCGGTCGAAAAACTTGCTCGAGCCAAGATCAGCATCCGATATGCCTATGCAACGGCATCGACACGCACCAAGACCACCGCGGCCGTGGTCGCGGTCGATGATGCGGATCTGCCGCGGGCGCTGCAGCTGTTTCCAAAATCCTGACGTGGTGCATTTTCTCAGAGCGAGTGGACGAATGAAATCGATCCAAGTGAGCGGTGCGTTCGTACTCGGCCTGGTCACCGCCGTTGCCCCGGCGGTCGCTCAAGGTACTGGCGCTCAGGCGCCAGCCGCCCCGCCGGCGCAGACGACGACACCGCCGCGTCCGACGCCACCGACACGTGATCCCAGTACTCCGGGCTACGTCACGGCCAAGGAATTGCCCGACGGCGCTGTTCCACCGGTCGCTGCGGAAGGCAACTTCATCATCGGTCCGACGCACAGTCCCGCGCCGGAAATGACCGTGCAGGACGGCGTGCCGCAAGGCACGATCTACAACTTCATGATGAGTTCGGCGGACAGCAAGATCTACCCGGGCGTTGCTCGTGAGGCCGGTACGTTCGGTACGCCCGATCCAAACGATCCGGCCAAGCTGATCGTCACGACCAGTCATCCCGCACCCTACACGCGTCGCGTCGCGGTTTACGTTCCCAAGCAGTATGTCGCCGGCACGGCCGCGCCGTTCATCGTCGGCGCCGATGGTCCCGATCAATTGCTGTTTACGGCGCTGGACAGCCTGATCGCACAGAAACGCGTGCCGGTGATGATTGCCATCTCCATCGGCAATGGCAGCGGCGATGCGCAAGGCAGCCAGCGCGGCCTCGAGTACGACACGATGTCAGGCCGCTATGCCGAATTCGTCGAAACTGAGGTGCTGCCACTCGTCGAAAAGCAGTACAACCTGAAGTTGACCAAGGATCCCGAAGGCCGCGCGACGATGGGCTGCAGTTCCGGCGCGTCCGCGGCGCTGAGCATGGCGTGGTACCGGACCGACTTGTATCACCGGGTGCTGAGCTATTCGGGCACCTACGTCAATCAGCAGTGGCCTTCGAACGCGGATACTCCTGGCGGCGCCTGGGAGTTCCATCGTCGCCTCATCCCGGAGAGCCCGGCCAAGCCGATTCGGATTTGGATGGAGGTTGGGGATCGCGACTTGTACAACCCCAACGTCATGCGCGACGACATGCACGACTGGGTCGTGGCCAACGAGAATATGGCGAAGGTTCTTGCCGCGAAGAAATATCACTACCAGTTTGTCTTTGCGCGGAACGCCGGACATTGCGATCGCGGCATGAAGCAGCAGACCTTGCCGGCCGCACTGGAATGGCTGTGGAAGGGCTACCCGATCGAGGGCGCCAAGAGCGTGAGTCGCTGAGACGGTTATTTCGGCGGCGACTCTGGCGAATCGGCCTTTCCAGCAGGCGCCGATCGCAGCGGAAGACCGGCTGCCTCCCACGCGGTGACTCCGCCGGCGAGTTCGCTGATCTGACGGAATCCCTGCTTTTCCAGAAGGCTCGCGGCGATTGACGACCGGTATCCCCCTGCGCAGTGGACAAGCAGCGGTCGATCGGGTGCGAGTTCTCGAAAGCGATCGCCGAGGTGATTCAGCGGCACATTCACGCTGCCGTTGATGTGTTTTTCGGCGTACTCCCGAGGCGTTCGCACGTCGACGAGTTGCGGCGCCTCCTTCGCCTGAAGCCGTTCCGCGGCAATCCCCGGGCTGAGCCTCTCGATCGACACGGTCAGGTCCGGCCGTGATCCCAAACTGCGCAGCCCGTCGTGCAGATACCCGACGACGTTGTCGAACCCGATGCGCCCGAGGCGCACGGCCGATTCCTGCTCGCGTCCAGGTTCGGCGATGATCACGATCGGACGCTGCGGGCTGAGGATCGTCCCCGCCCAGGTGGCATACTGACCACCCAGTCCGATGTTCTGGCTGGCGGTGAGATGAGCGGCCGCAAAGTCCTCCGGTTCGCGGGTGTCAAGGATCTGTGCGCCCTTCCGCTGGTGTTCGAGCAGCTGGTCGAGCGTCAGCGGCGTCAGGCCGGTGGCCAGTGATTCTTCCAGCGTCGGACGCTCTTTGGCGTTCAGCACCGCGTCATGGGTGAAGTACGGCGGCGCATCCGGCTGATCGGCCGTGACGAGATCGACGAACGCGTCCCGCGTCATCGGCTGCAGCGCATAGTTCCAGCGCCGCTGCTCTCCGATCGTCGAAAACATCTCGTTCCCGAGCGCTTTGCCGCAAAGCGATCCAGCGCCGTGGGCGGGGTAGATCAGGCTGTCGTCCGGAAGCGGAAGGAGTTTCGTTCGTAGCGAGTCGTAGAGGAGATTGCCGAGCGACGCCGCTGACCAGCCGAGCGACACACGCAGATCGGGACGGCCGACATCGCCGACAAACAAGGTGTCGCCGGTCAGAACCGCGTGCGGGTGCGTGTCGCTCTGATCCAGATCGAACACGAGCAGCGAAATCGATTCTGGTGTGTGACCTGGGGTCGAGAGCGCTTGCAGCCGGACGCGGCCGAGGTTGATCGTGTCGCCGTCTGCGAGCGGCGTGAACGCATACTCTGCCGCCGCGGCAGCGCCGAGGCAGATCGTCGCGCCCGTGCGATCCCGAAGCTCGAGATGTCCGGCCAGGAAGTCCGCATGGAGGTGCGTGAGTATCGCGTAGGCGATGCGCAGGCCGTGGTCGCGGGCGTACGCCTCGTACTGCTCGACATCACGCTGCGGATCGACAACCGCTGCCAGATGCGAGTGCTCGTCGCCAATCAGGTACGACGCGTGCGCGAGGCAACCGAGATAGAACTGCTCGAAAATCATCTCGCATAATGATTATCGTCTGTTTACCCTCAGCCGTTTGCTGCCGAGTGAGATGACGATATCGTTAAGCGAAAAGGCCGGGGCGCGAGCCGCGCCGGAACGGAGTGAGCCAATGGTGACCGGTAACACAGAGGATCACGCGTCGATTGGGTTCGAGCTTCGGCCGGTCGGCGTCATCAGATCTGATATCAAGCAGCGTGCTGACGCTCCAAAACAGGGGTCGGAGGGCGCGCCCGACGTGTGGCTGGAGGTGTATCCCTGGGCCACCCAGGCGCTGCACCTCATCACCACCGGCGACGAACTCATCGTCATCACCTGGTTTCATCGGGCGCACCGTGATGTGTTTCAAGTCCACCCGCGGTCGGACACGCGCAACCCGCTGACCGGTGTCTTTGCGACTCGATCACCGGATCGTCCCAATCCGCTGGGTCTGCATCCGGTGGTCGTCCGCGCCATCGACGGGAACCGACTGCGCGTCGGGCCCATTGAAGCGATCGACGGCACGCCGGTCGTTGACATCAAGCCAGTGCTGTCGTGCGATCCCAGGGCGGCCGGCGGGTCCGGCGTGTAGGCAAAATGAATACAATGGCTCAACCGGCAACGCGAGCGAGCGGTAGCGAGTGAGCCACGTGAACGGAGCGCGCCGGCGAAGCGGCGCGAGAGAACGTGTAGGGGAGTCCGAGGGGCGAAGCCCCTCGGTTAAGACGATGCCGAAACATGTGACCCGGCGGACCTTCATCGGAACGTCTGTGGGGCTGACCGTCCTGGCGCCCACGGCGCGGCTTGGATCGTTCTCTCCCGCACCCCTGCGCGCCGAACCGTTCAACACCGATGAGAAACGTATCCTACGGGCGGCCATCGACACATTGATTCCGGCGGCGCGTGGCATGCCTGCCGCTTCCGTGGTCGGCGGTGTGGACTACATCGACCGCGTGACGGCGGCCGACGTCAAGGTGCGCGCGCTTGTGAGCGGTGGCTTGCGCGCGGTGGACACACATTGCCGGACGGCGACCGGCGTCGAATTCGCGGCCTCTCGCCGCGATCAGCAGTTCGAAGTCCTGTCGCATTTTGAGCGCACGGACGCGCCCGCCGGTTTCTTTGCTGCCCTTCGCGACCTCACGTACGAGGCGTATTACACACAGCCGCAAATCTGGACGTCGCTCGGGTACACATTCCGGCGCTCATCCAAACGGACCGCCCAGCTGGAGCGGTTTGACGAGAGTCGAGTCGGGCGCGTACGCGTCATGGCGCCGCTCTTCCTCGACGTTCCGTCGTGAGTCTCAAGCCGGTTGATGCACTCGTGATCGGCTCCGGCGCGGCCGGCGCAGCAGTCAGCTGGCGGCTGGCGTCGAGGGGTGCATCGGTCGTCTGCCTGGAGCAGGGTGAGTGGCACCGGCCGGCTGATTTCGCATCCGAAAGGAGCGACTTCGAAGTGTCGTTGCGACGGGGCAGTCGCAGCTTCAATCCGAACGATCGCCAGCGACGCGAGGACTACCCCGTGGCCACTGCCGGCTCGGGACCGACGCAGATCGCGATGTGGAACGGTGTCGGTGGTAGCACGGTCCATTGGGAAGGTCACTTTCCGCGTCTGCACCCGTCGAATTTCGCGACTCACCGGCTCGACGGTGTCGCGCATGACTGGCCTGTGTCGTATCGCGATCTCGAGCCGTTCTACGATCTCAACGACTCGATCATCGGCGTGTCTGGTCTCGCGGGCGATCCGGCGAATCCCAAGCGGCCGACACGCACCGTGCCGCCCTTGCCGCTTGGACGATCCGGTGAAGCGCTGGTGCGCGGTTTCGAGAAGCTCGGATGGCACTGGTGGCCGTCGGACAACGCGATCCTTTCACGCGACTACGACGGTCGAAGCGGTTGCGACAACAGGGGCCGGTGTAATTTCGGCTGCCCGCTCAAGGCGAAGGCGTCTGCTGACGTCGTTTATTGGCCGAGGGCGATCCGCGCCGGGGCCACCCTCAAGACGTGGTCGCGGGTCAAGACGATCAGCGTCGACAAGACCGGACGGGTGTCGGGCGCGCTCTTTTTCGATCGGAACGGCGCGCTGCACGAGCAGCAGGCACGCATCGTCATCGTTTGCTGCAACGGAATCGGAACCCCACGTCTGCTCCTTGCCTCGACGTCACCGCTCTTTCCGAACGGGTTGGCCAACTCCTCCGGGAATGTCGGCACAAACTTCATGAACCATCCGGCGCGCTACGTCGAAGGGATTTTCGACGAACCGTTCGAGACCGAGAGCTTCACCGGTAATCCGTTCTTCAGCCAGCAGTTTTACGAGACTGATCGCGAGCGCGGATTCGTACGCGGCTATTCGATGATGGTGTATCGACCGTTTGGGCCGCTCAGCGTGGCGTGGGGAGACTCGGAACCCGTCCCATGGGGCCCGGAGCATCATCCAGAGATGCGGAGGCGCTTCGGGCATTCAGTGGGGATTGCCGTGATGGCCGAGGACCTGCCCGAGCAGGTGAATCGAGTCGAGCTCGACTCGAAGGCAGCTGATTCAAACGGGATTCCCGGCGCGCGGGTCACGTACCGCGCTTCCGACAACACGATTCGAATGTTGACACACGGCGCCGAGGCAGCCAGGCGTGTCCTCGAAAGCGCCGGCGCCGCGCGCGTGTTCGATTCAGGGAGGGTACAGAATTTTGCCCACTACATGGGGACGGCACGGATGGGAGAAACGCCCGACATGTCGGTCGTGAACGCGTGGAATCAGGCGCACGACGTACCGAACCTGTTCATCGTTGACGGCAGCTCCTTCACGACATCGGCTGCCGTCAACCCCACATCCACCATTGGTGCGCTTGCGCTTCGCGCTGCAGAGGGCATCTGGACCCGCCGGCGCGAATGGACCTGAGCGACCAGGTGGCTACACCCGCTGCAACTCGATCACGAGATCTTCGAGTCGGTCGTAGCTGATGGCGGCGCCCTTCTCCATGCCCGTGCCGATGACGAAGTCGCGTACTTCCTTCGTTCGATAGCGCGCCGTCACGGTCAGCCGCGTCTTGCCGCCTTCCTCGGTGAGCACCGACGTCACGAGCGAGCCGTCGTCAGGAAACGGGTCGTAGATCTCCGTGAAGACGACGCGTTCGGGCGGGACGATCTCGCGGTACTCGCCGTGGAATCCGTATTCGCCCTTCGGACCCTGCCCGACGAAGTGCCATGCGCCGCCGACACGGAAGTCGATCTCGCACACGGGCATCGAGTGCTTGTCGTCGAGAGCTCCCCACCATCGCTTGACGTGCTCGGGCTTTGACATGGCCTCCCACACGAGAGGCCGCGGCGCGTCGAACAGACGCGTCAGCGTAATCTCGCGATCCGAGGGAGTCGTGACCTTGAAACTGCTGCTATTGACGGCGGTGCCTACGGCCATGTTTCTTCTCCTTCTTTTTCAGTTCCTTCAGTTCGTTGAGATACTCACCGAGCCGGTCGAGCCTGGCTTCCCAGATATGTCGATACCGCTCGGCCCATTCGGCCACTTCCTTCAGAGGGCCCGCCTCGATGCGGCAGGGACGCCACTGCGCTTCACGTCCGCGCGCTATCAGACCGGCGCGCTCCAGGACGCGGAGGTGCTTCGAGACGCCCGGCATGCTCATGTCGAATGGCTCCGCAAGCTCGGTGACGGAGCATTCGCCGGTGGCCAAACGCGCAAGAATGGCCCGACGAGTGGGATCGGCGAGAGCGGCGAAGGTTGTGCTGAGCTGATCGATGGCCATTTGTATTAAACCAATAAGTTAATTAACTTACTGGTTTAATACAACAGGTTGGCAACCCGTGTCAAGCGCCGGCGAGAACCAATTTCAAAACCGATGGGGCGTTCGGCACTGCGTCGCGCTGCATCATCGTCCAGAGACGGAACAAGAGAAAGGGAGAAAGAGAGTTAATTTGTTTCCTCCCTTTCTCTCGTTCTCCTGTTTTGATCTATATGCGGCCGGCGTTACGTATCAGGTTATCGACGACCGGGTGCGGGAGCGTTCAGAAACGCCGCGAGGGCCTGCCGAAATTCTTCCGGCTGTTCGATCCACGGGAAGTGCCCGCACTTGTTAATGTAGCGAAGCGTTGATTTCGACAACAGGCCGTGAATGTCCCCTGCCGTTTTCTCGCCAATCGGATCCTGATAGCCCTGGATGATGAGCACCGGTCGATCCACTTTCTTGAGACGCGCGCGCAGGTCGTAGCCCTTGCCGAGATCTCCCATCAAGAGTGAATTGACCGCGGGATGAAACGTGCCATCCTTCAACTCGGCGGCGAACGCCAATGCCCGTGCGCGATCGAAGAAATACCCGGGTACGATCGCGCGCATGGCGGCGATGGCGGCCTTGTCCGGGTCCGCCGCGCGCTTGTCGGGCGAGTCCCAATAGCGCCGGGCTTCAATGTCTTCGGGGCGGAGTCGGGCGGCGATATTGTCGGTAAAGCGCTCGGCGAATTCGAGCGTGGGTCCGCCAGATCCAATCAGGATCAGGCGATCGACGCGATCCGGATGGGCCGCGGCGTATGCCATCGCGAGCATCCCGCCCCACGAGTGACCGACCAGCAGCAACCGTTCCTGCTTCAGATGCGTGCGCAGCGCTTCGAGATCGTCTACCGCCACGCGAAGCGTCATGCTCTCCGGAGTCATCGCCACACGTGACCGTCCGGTTCCTCGCTGCTCGAGAAAAATGCGTTGATAGCCGGCGGGAAGAAAGTCCGCAGCCGACGCCATGTAGTCCACGTCGAACCCCGGCCCCCCGCTCAGCAACACAAGTGGGATTCCGCTGCCGGCCGTGCGGTAGTGGAGTTCAACACCCTGGCTCTGAAAGGATTGGTCCTGAGCTACCGCCGGGCCGGCGGCGCCAAGAATGGTTGCAACCAGCGCTAACCCGCAGGCCCGCGCCGCCCGGCTCGCAGGAGCCGTCACACTCACACACCTCATCAGGGCACCTCGCACCGGTTCTGCGCCGCAAGACTGGTCTTATCCGAGGGGCTTCGCCCCCTCGGACTCCCCTACACGCGCTCTCGCTCGCCGCTTCGCCGGCTCGCTCCGATCGCGTGGCTCACTCGCGGCCGCTCGTTCGCTGACATCCGTCAGCCGCACAGCGGTTTTGTGAGACACGCTCTACAGGACACATGCTGAAAGGCAAAAATGGTAGCACGCGTGCGCAGCCACACCGCGCGTTAACATTGGACCGCGCGTCACGTCCTGATTCACATGACCGACCTGCGATACAGCGTCCGAAGCCTGATGCGGATGCGAGGCGTCGCGGCAGTTGCCGTCGGCTCGCTCGCCCTTGGCATTGCCGCCACGACGACGATGTTCAGCGCTGTCTACGCGGCGTTGCTGCGGCCGCTGCCGTTTGCCGAACCCGACCGCCTGGTCATGCTGTTCACCACGCGCACCACGCCGCGCGAAGGGCTCGTGCTCTCGCGATGGTCTCGCCCTCTCATCGACACGCTGACCGCTTCGGTCAGCTCATATCAGTCCATCGCGTCGTATGGCCCCACGCTCATCAGCATGAGCGGGGGCAGTGGAGAGCCCGAGCAAATCGATGGCGAGATCGTTTCGCCCGAGTACTTTGGAACGTTGAGAGTGGCAGCAGCTCTTGGCAGGACGTTCAGCCCAGCCGAAGACCGTGCCCCGGGCGATTCACCAGTCGCCCTGTTGAGCGATCGCCTCTGGCGCGATCGCTACGCCGCGGATCCTTCCATCATCGGTCGTACGGTCCGCGTGAATGATGTTCCTCTGACGGTGGTCGGCGTCATGCCCGCGAATTTCGCCGGGCTGAGCGACAAAGCCCTGCTGTGGATTCCGAGATCGATGGCTCCACGTCTCACCTATGCCGAGTACCTGACCACCCCGCAGCTCTTCATTCCTGTCGTTGCGCGGCTCAAGGATGGGGTGACGCTGGATCAGGCCAACGCAGAGTTGACCGCGGCCAGCGCGTCGTTCCCCTCTCGGGACAACTCGGATGATGCGCGCTGGGGCGCCGTTGCGCAGCCGATCGGCCGGGCTCGCGTGGAACCTACGCTCCGCCGCTCGGTATTGCTGCTCCTCGCCGCCGCCGGATGCGTGCTGCTCATCACCTGCGCGAACGTCGCGGGCCTGCTCCTGGCGCGTGGGCGAATGAGGCGGCGTGAACTGGCGATTCGGATGGCGATTGGTTCGGGGCGTGCGCGCATCGTGCGTCAACTGCTCACTGAAAGCCTGGTGCTCGCCGCCGCCGCAGGGGTGTGTGGGTCGGCGGGCGCGATCTGGGGCGTCAACGTGTTCTCGCGTTTCGCCCCTGCCGTGCTGTGGACGGGTCGCACCTCGATCGCGGCATTCTCCGCGCCGGCACTCGACGCGCGTGCGCTTCTCTTTGCTCTTGGCGTGACGCTGGCTGACCAGCCTCCTGTGTGGGCTGGCCCCGGCGCTCGATACTTCTCGGGCGACGCTCACGCACGCATTGAAGGAGGACGAACGCGGCGGCGGCGTGCCGCGTCGCCTCCTGCGAACGCTCGTGGTGATAGAGGTGGCGCTCGCCGTTCTCCTGCTCGCCGCGGCCGGATTGCTGCTCGACAACTTCGCGCGCATGCAGCGGCTCCAGCAGGGATTCAGCACGGACCGCGTCGTCACCTTCTGGGTGCGCCCACCCACATCGCGGTATCCCGTCGGCGATGGGCCTGCCATCGTCGAGCGTCTTCTCGCAAGCGTCGAACAGGTTCCAGGAGTTGAATCGGCCGCCGTCAATCGATGCACCCCCTTCACCGGGTGCTCGCGGACGGTGCTGTATTTCACCGATCGGGCAAACGACGAGCGCAACCCGCCTGTCGTCGGCCGACACTACATCTCGGCGGACTATTTCAAGACGCTTGGAATTCCGCTGTTGGCCGGGCGCGCCATTGACGTCTCGCGATCGCTCCGATCGTCCGCCGGTCACCGTCATCAGCGAAAGCGCCGCGCGCCGCTTCTGGCCTGGAGACAACCCGATCGGGAAGCGCGTGTGGTTCGGGGGCACGACAGGTCCCTTCGCCGATCCTGCCCACGCTGTCGAGATCGTCGGCGTCGTCGGCGATGTGAAGTACGAAGCCGTGGACTGGCCGAACAGCGCCGGACGTCCCGAATTCTATACCTCGTACCTTCAATTCTCGTTTCCGGACACGATGATGATCGTGAAAGCGCGAGGTCAGTCGCCAGCCCTCGTGCCCGAGTTGCGGCGGGCCATCGCATCTGTCGATCCTTCGCTGCCGATCTATGACGTGCTGACGCTCGACGATCGCATCGGGGCGGCGCTCGCCCGTCCGCGGTTCAATGCGTCGCTCGTCGGCGGATTCGCCGGGGCGGCGCTCCTGATCGCAGCACTGGGTGTGTACGGGATGCTGTCGTACTCCGTGTCGTGCCGCCTGCGCGAGATCGGCGTGCGGATCGCGATCGGCGCTGCGCCGCAGCAGATCGTGCGCGTCGTCCTCGGTGAAGGATTGCGCCTTGCCGTCATCGGCGTTGGGATCGGGCTCCTTGGCGCGGTGGCGGCCGGCCGGTTGACGCGCAGCCTCGTCGTCGATGTCAGTCCATTTGATCCGCGCATCCTCGTCACCGTCGCAACGGTGATGCTCGTCGTGGCAGGCCTGGCAGCCTTTCTTCCGGCACGTCGAGCCAGCGCGGTCGATCCCATCGTTGTCCTCAGGCAGGAGTGATTGCCTCGACGCGATCGCCGCTCGTCCGAACCGCGCTCTCGAAACGAAAGTACTTGAACGGCCAATCGATCCCGATCCTCCATCACGCCCGAACCGGCTCATCCCATACAAACGCCAGAAAAAGGCCATGACGCTCCTAAGACTTTCACCCCCGTGAAAGTCCAGAGTGATGTTGGTTCGCCTGTGAAGGACGAACATCAGAAGGAGTTCGGCCATGTCACGATTCCGCACGATCGCTCTGTTGTTGACGGTCGCGGTTCGGGGGCTGGCTGGCTGCCTGCGACAAGTCACCGACGCAGGCGTCTCGGCTTCCACCACCACCGCCTCCGAGCCAGCCGGGCCAACCCACGTCTCCAAAGCATCCGCGTTGAAGGCCCGACGTCGGTTCCACCCGGTACCAAAGCGCAATACACGGCGACTGGTCAGATGTCCGATGGCAACACTCCGGACCTCACGTCGACGACGACGTGGCGCTCATCGGATAACGCCGGTACTCGACGTTGCCGCGAGCGGCGAGGCTACCGGCGGCAAGGCCGGGGAAGCGGTCGTAGCGGCGGAAAACAACGGCAAGCGTTCGAGCATCCAGGTACTCGTGCTCGCGCCTGGTACGTACCGGCTCATCGGGACTCGTCAGCGACAGCGGCATGCCAGTCGCCGGGGCGATAGTCGATGTCCTGGACGGCTCGCGGGCGGTGATGTCGGTACGCACCGATGGCGAAGGGATTTACCGTTTTTACGGGGTCGCCGGCGATTGTCGAGTTGCGCGTTCGCGCAGCAAGGGTACCCGGACCAGGTTCGCGGGCATTCCCGTGGCCAACGATGCACGGCTGGATTTCCAGATGCCTGCAACGGCCAGCTCTAAACGGGTTGTACGAGCTCACGATTACTGCCGATCGCTAGCCTGTCCCAGGTCGGGGAGGAACGCACTGCCGGAGGAGCTGAGAGTTCGCACCTACGGTGCGGCCGTCACGCAGAACGGGCGCCAGTTGTCGGTGAAACTCGAGCGGCGGGTCACTGCAGGTCGGCAATTTCAGCGGGTCCGTGAATGGCGCGACCGCGACGTTCGACATTCACGGGATTTCGTCCGATCCGTTCTACTACTACTACACCTACATCGATCAGAACGATCGATCTGGTCGAAAACCTCTCGCCATCGAGCTATTTCCTCATTTCCGGCAAGGCTTCGACCTCGCCAGCTGTCGACGGGGCTCTCCGGAGAGCTTGAGCGGTGTCATGGGGGTGCTGCCCCAGCTCGAGTGGCTACGCGAACTTCACAACCTCCTGCTGCGGCAAGCAGAAGTTCGTCTTGACCCGGCGATAGATGCCGGCAGACATGACCCCGCGAAGAGTATTTCCCGCGCACGTCGCCTGGAAGGCGCTCGCGATTGCCACCGTGATCGCCGTGTGCTGGACGGGCGGCGCGCGGAACGCATCGCACGACGTGCGTAATGTCGTCATCGTCACGCTCGATACGACGCGTGCGGATCTCGCTTTCCGCCTACGGCGGAACGCAGCGTCGAAACGCCGGCGCTCGATCGTCTCGCCCGCGAGGGCATCGTGTTCGAACAGGCCATGTCCACGGCTCCGCTCACGCTGCCGGCGCACTGCAGCCTGTTTACCGGCTTGTTCCCGCCGCACCACGGCGTACGCGACAACGTGGATCCGCCGCTCGCAGAATCCTACACCACGGTCGCTGAGGTCCTGCGCGAGAACTCCGTTCGTTCGGCGAGCGTTCGTCGGCTCGGCGGTCGTTGGCGCACGTCGAGGGCTGGCGCAGGGATTCGACACCTATTCAGATGGTCAACCCGCGCAGCCGAACAGGCTGAGACGCCCGGCCGACGTCGTCGTCGACGAGGCCATAGATTGGATCACCCGTCACGACGCGTCACCGTTCTTCACCTGGGTGCACCTCTACGACGCGCATGCACCCTACACGCTGCGCGAGCCGTACCGGACGATGTACGAAGACGTGCCGTATCTGGGTGCGATCGCGTACATGGACGCGCAGATCGAACGTCTGTGGAAGGTCACTTGAACAGCGTCATCGTCTGGACGAGACGCTTATCGTGGTCGCTGGTGACCACGGCGAATCTCTTGGCGAACATGGCGAGGACGCCCACGGCATCTTCCTCTACCAGAGCACTATCCGGGTTCCGATGATCGTTCGAGCGCCGGGAATTCGGCCGAAGAGAGTCAAGGACGTGGTTCGGCTGGTCGATGTGATGCCGACCGTGCTGGATGTGCTTCGAGTAGGTCAGCCGCCGATGGATGGAACGAGTCTCGTGCCGATCATGACGGGGCAGATCGAGCACCTCGATCTGGACGCGTATGCCGAGTCGCTCTACCCGCGCCGTTTTGGCTGGGGCTCGCTGCACGCGCTGCGCGCCGGCCGTTTCAAGTTGGTCAACGCTCCGCAGCCAGAGCTGTATGACCTCGAGAAGGATCCAGGAGAGCAGCACAACATCTATCACCAGCGAAACGATCTTGGCGCCGTGATGAGCGCCGCGCTGAACCGAATGGCCCTGGACACACCGGGCGACCCCGCCGCCGCAGCCACGCGGCCGGATTCGGAATCGATAGAACGTCTTGCGGCGCTTGGCTATGTGAGTCCTTCCCCGTCGGTGCATCGCGGTGATCCCGCCAGGCAGGTCGTCGATCCCAGGGACTGCATCAGTGTCTACAACGAGATCCTCCGAGCGCGTGGGGCTTCGCCAATAGCACGCACAAAAACGGTCAACGCCGCTTCCGCTTTTTCAGGGCGACGGCTTTCGAGGGCTCCGGACCTTGCGCTTCTGGTCCGCTCGCCTCGTCGCTGTTGTCCGGCCCTTTGCTTTTGGCGCTCGAGCCACCACGTCCGCCAGATCGTACGCTTCCTGCAGCCAGTCGGTGATCGGGGCCTCGACCTCGTCGCGGTGCGCGATCCGGAGGAAGTGGACGAACTTCGTCTTCGACGACTGATCGACGCGGCGCACCTGGGGCGCCTTGACGGCGCGGCCGAGAAACACGCACACCTCGAGGAAACTCCGCTTCGGCCGCACGAAGAAGTAGCAGGACTTACGAGAGAACATGATCGAGTTGTGCGACGCGTAGATCCGTTGATCGCCGAACTCGACTGCCGTCTCACGCAGTCGCTCCCAGGCCTCACGGAGATCGTCAGACAGATCCCGGGTCAGGGCGGCTTCGGTCGTGGTCCAGCAATCGTGCGGTTCCCCTTCCGCGACCCATTGCTTGCAGTGGTAGCACTCGCGGCCAGCCATGGCTCATTGTAATAAGTGATCGCGTGCCGGGATCCCGGTAGCTGTCCTTACACCACATCTCAGGGCGCTCGCCCGGCGAGTCCGCCAAGCCGCGCCAGTGGGGTTGCGTCGTCGCGACCTTGAGCCGGGTGACATGCGAGCGCTCTAAATCCGCTTCGCAGGTGTCCCGATCGCCGGCGGCGATGAGTACGCTATCAGCGTAGCGGCTAACCCCGCTGCGGAACAGTCGGCTCACCGGGGATCGGCTAACCTCAACCGCCGGCGCCATGGTGAGGCGTGCACCGGAGAACCGGATTTTCCACGCGGCGAAACGGGAGCGTCGACGTAACCCCGCTGGTGCGGCTTGTCACGATTCGTTAACGTGAACCCCGAACCCTCGTGCACAGGTGAATGCCGTGAGGTTTCGCTACAATGCGGGCCTGTGCGCACGCCGAACTGCCAACCCAAACGCAGAGGTCTTGAAATCGTGTTTAGGCCCATCAGTGTACTGGTGCTCGTCTGCTGTCTGGCCGGCCTGGGTGCCAGTAGCACCACGACGATCACGCAGCGGGTGTCGTCGCCGCTCGCGCTTCATCCCGACAATCCGCACTACTTCCTCTGGCACGGACGGCCGACGGTGCTCATCGGCTCAGGCGAGCACTACGGCGCGCTGATGAACCTCGATTTCGACTACCGCAAGTACTTCGACACGCTGGCGGCCGACGGCATGGTGCTGACGCGTGTGTTCAGCGGCGCGTATGTCGAACCGGAGGGCGCGTTCAAGATTGCGCGCAACACGCTGGCGCCGCTGCCGGGGCGGTTCATTGCGCCGTGGGCTCGAAGCGATCAGCCAGGCTACGCCAACGGCGGCAATCAAGTTCGATCTTGCGCCGCTGGGACGAGTCGTACTTCGCCAGGCTGAGAGCGCTCGCCGCCTACGCGGCCGCGAAAGGCGTCGTCATCGAATTGACCCTGTTCTGTCCGATGTACGAGAACACGCAGTGGAACTTGAGCCCGATGAACGCGCAGAACAACGTCAACGCGCTCGGCAGCGTCGGCCGATTGGACGTCTACACACTCGACAAGCACGGCGGTCTGCTCGAGATCCAGGATGCGCTGACGCGCAGGATGGTGACCGAGCTGAACCCGATGGACAACGTGATCTTCGAGATCATGAACGAACCGTACACGCGCGCCGTGCCGATCGACTGGCAACGTCACGTCGCCGGCGTCATTGTCGACACTGAGCGCACCCTTCCGAACGAAACACCTGATCTCGCAAAACATCGCGAACAAATCAGGAGTGGTCGACGCGGCACATCCGGCGGTCTCGGTGTTCAACTTTCATTACGCCAACACCGATGCCGTCTCTGCCAACTTCGCACTGAACAAGGTCATCGGCGACAACGAGACAGGATTCAAAGGCACCGGCGATACGCCGTATCGCCAGGAGGCCTGGGATTTCATTCTCGCCGGCGGCGGATTGTTCAATCACCTCGATTACTCGTTCGCTGCCGGCTTCGAGAATGGGACTTTCGCATACCCATCGACACAGCCGGGTGGAGGCAACGCGGGATTCCGTCGTCAGATGAAGGTGCTCAGCGACTTCATCCATCGCTTTGAGTTCGTCCGCATGCACCCTGACGACTCGGTCGTCAGAAGCACCGCGCCGGCAGGAGTGACAGCCCACGCGCTCGTGTCCGACACCGCAATGGCGATCTTCGTGAAAGGTGGAGGATCCGGGACCACGCTGTCCGTCCAGTTGCCGCCGGGATCGTGGACCGCCGAGTGGATTGACACGGTGACCGGCGCAACCGTCAGGCGAGTCGATGCCGTCGGAGACGGCCTCAGAGTGGTTGAGGCTCCTCCGTTCGGCACCGATATCGCGCTCCGCCTGGTGAAACCGTAGGTCCGATTGCACGGTTTCTATTTGTAGAAGTAGTAGTCGGCCTGGTACGGGACGAGCCTTCTGCTATTGATCGTCGCGGTTGTGCACTCCGCCACGGGCGGCTTCAGACCTCCCACCGTGTTCACGCGGTGGATGTAGACGGTCGTGGCCATCTTGTTACCGGCAGTGGGTCCCGTCTTCGTCCCCGTCACCTCGAGCAGCAGCCACTCGATCGCGTCGGACGCCACGTAGGCCGAGTCGGTCGAGCCGTGAAGCTTTCTTCCCCACACCCCGCTTGAGTCCTTCGAGTGCTGCCACGTGGCATGCAGCGCGTCAGCCATCAAGGAGTTCTTGCTGAGGAAGTGCGTCAGCACCTGCTCTCCCTCGGCGTCAAAAACTGTGGCCTGCGGTCCAAGAAACAGCCATTCGGCACCGGACGGCACGGCTGCCGGCGCACAGATGTAGTTCTGAGTCCCGACGGCGTGTCCCGATAGAAATGCCTTGTAGACGCCTGACAGTTCGATCTCCAACGGAACCGCGGGTGGGATGATTCGTTCGGCGGCATTCGCCATGCCCGACATGGCGAAGGTGCACGCGAGGAACGTGGCTCTTACTGTTGTTGACATCGTGTCGCTCTCCAGTTCTCGAGTGTGTTCCGGTTCTACGTGAAGAATCGGAACGCGAGGAGAAAAGCCGACAGGCGGCAGAGGAAGCGGGGACACTGGTCCGGACCCCCTCTCACAAGATGAGATGCGGCGGGCGGGGAGAGCCGTTGCGACAACGCGCGAGCGAGCGTCGCGAGCGAGCCACGCGCAACCGAGCGAGCCGGCGCAGCGGCGAGCGAGAGAGCGTGTAGGGGTCCGAGCGAAGTGATTATGAACCGAGGAGTGCGCGATACGTCTCGGCCTGGTCGCGTTTGCCCCAGGCGACGTAGAGTTCGACCAATCGCGCGAGCGTCGTTTTCATCGCGACCGGCTGCGATGGGTTGAGCGACGCGAGATCGCCTCGCGCGTCGAGGAGCACAGTCTCCGCTTCCGCATAACGCCCGACCGACACGAGCGTCGCACCGAGCAGGCTTTTCGTGGCGCCGAGGCTCCAGTCGTCCTCGAGAAAAGTCCGGCGCCGGCTGGGCACGACATCGGGAGCATGCGCGCGAATCCGGAGGCCCTCGCGCAACAACGCTTCGGCTTCGGCCGGTTTCCCGCGCGACAGTTGGGCGGATCCGAGATTGATTGAGTAGATCGCGACCAGCTGGTGATCGCTGCCGAGCGCGGCGCGCGCGATCTCCAGCGCCTCCTGCAGCGCTGACGCGGCCTCGTCGTAGCGCCGCTCGTCCTTCAGCACGCGCGACAGACTATTGAGCGTGGTTGCCACGACCGGGTGTCGATCTCCGAGCGTCGCCCGTTCCGTGGCCAGCACCTGTCGGAGGAGCGACTCGGCGGACGTCGACTCGCTCCTGGTGGCTGCAATCAGCGCCAGATCGTGCAACGTGGTGGAGGTGTTCGGGTGATCGTCTCCGCGCGTTTTTCGGTTGGTCTCGAGGCACTGACGAAGCAGTGCCTCAGCGCCCGCGAGATCACCGTTCAACCGCAACACCGACGCGAGATCGCTCTGGCTGACCGCGGTTTCGCGGTGATCGTCGCCGAGCACCTTGCGCCTGATTGCCAGCGCTTCACGATGAAGCGGCTCGGCACGCTGATTCTGTCCCTGGTCCTGGTAGACGCGTCCAAGCTCCGCCAGCGTGACCGCCACGTCCTCGTGCTCAGGTCCCAGCACACGGCGGCGTATTCGCAGCGACTCTTCGAGCCGGCGTCCGGCGGCCGCGTACTCACCCTTGTCAGCAAGCACGACGCCAAGATAGTCGAGCGTCAGAGCCACACGAGCGTCTTCTGGGCCGAACGTCCGCTCGCCGATCGCGAGCGCCCGTTCGAGCAGGTGTTGCGCGGTATCGTATGCGGCGAGGCGCCGATAGGTGCGGCCCATGTTGGTCAGCATCTGGGTCTGCATCTCCGGCTGGTCCGCCAGCTCGGTCTGAACCTGCGCGACGCTGGCGTCGAGTACCGCGCGTACCGTTGGCTCGCCCGTGCCTCCGCGAATCGTGTACGGATCGGCGCTGCTCAGGACACCCATCAGCAGCTCGCTGACCTTGACGGCTTTGGCGGTCTCCCTCTGGGCCCGGTCGCGCTCGGCAGCGAGGCGCCGCGTGTGCACGAGCGTCAGGCCCGCAACCAGCATGACGACGGCGACGGAAGTCACCACACCGGTGACGTGACGCCGGACGAACGTCGCGGTTCGGTAACCGAGCGAGGCCGGCCGTGCACTGATTGGCTCGTGACGCAGAAAACGGCGCAGGTCGTCGGCAAGAGCGGTAACCGAGGAGTAGCGTTCGGCCGCACTCTTCTTGAGCGCCTTCGAGACGATCGTATCGAGGTCGCCTCGAAGCAGCCGACGCAGCCTCGACCGGTGTGGTGCCGCACGCGACGGCATGACCGGTCAGGTCGGTGCTGTCGCGCGTCAGAGCGCACCGCGTCGGAGACGCGCGGAGGCTCGAGATCGACGATCGCTCGAATCAGCGTCGCTGGAGAGTGCATCGCTTCGCCGGCAGGATGCCGGCCGCTCAGCAGCACATACAGGAGCACACCCAGCGCGTAGACGTCGGTCGCCGTCGTGACCGCGCCACCGGACAGTTGCTCGGGCGCTGCGTACTCGGGCGTCAGCACCGTGCCTCCTTCACGGGTCAGCGGGCTCGACTGGGTGGTGCTGCCCCAGGACGTGTCGCGCTCGATCAGCTTTGCGATGCCGAAGTCGAGCAGCTTGACCTGACCGTCCGTGCTCACCAGCACGTTGGCCGGTTTGATGTCGCGGTGGACGATGAGGTTCGCGTGTGCGTGCGCGACCGCGTCGACGACGTCAAGGAAGAGACTGAGACGGCCTTCGATGCTGAGCGAGCGATCGTCGCAGTAACGATCGATGTTCTGGCCGTCGATGTGCTCGATGATGAGATAGGGTTGGCCAGTCGCCGACACACCGGCGTCGATCAGGCGCGCGATTTGCGGATGGGTCAGGCGCGCGAGGATGTTGCCCTCCCGCCTGAATCGTTCCTCGCCGGCACGGCCGACCAGGGAAATATTGAGGAGCTTGACCGCCGCGCGCCCCTCGAAGCGGCCATCGCACCGTTCGGCGAGCCACACGGTGCCGCTCCCGCCCTGACCAATTGGCGAGATCAGCCGGTAGGCACCGACAATCTGTCCCGCGAGCGATGGAGCCTGGGCCGCGGCGGAGTCGAGCACGGCGTGCTCGAGGAATCCTGACCGATGCACCAGGTGGTAGCGGGCGAGCAGGGTGCCGAGATCGGCGGCGAGTACCGGGTCCCGCGCGGCGATCATGGCCAGCCAGCCGCCGCGATCGTCCGGTGCGATGTCAAGGGCTTCGTCCAGGTAAGGGCTGAGGACGCGCCACCGATCAGCGTTGATGGGCGGCATGGGCGTTCATCGACGCCGGCGCTGCGCTGGCAAGAGCATGGTGCAGATAGAGACGGCCTTTTTCCCAGTTGCGTTGAATCGTTCGTTCCGAAACGCCGCGCATCGCCGCGATTTCACCGAAGGAGAAACCGCAGAAGAACTTCAAATCGATAATCTCGGCGAGCTCCGGTTCGACCTCCGCGAGCTCGTCGAGCGCGTCGCTGATCAGAATCAAGGAGTACGGCGTGATCACGCTTTCGGAGTGATCCATGCCGAGCGATGTGATGTCGAAGAGGCCGCCCTCGCTTTTCCGAACGCCGCCGCCTGACGTCGTCGATGATCAACCCACGCATCACGCGGGCGGCGTAGGCCATGAACCGCGCGTGATCCACGAATACGGTGCCCTCTCTGCCCGACATCGAAAGATAGGCTTCGTGCAGGAGCGTCGTAGCCCCCAGGCGGCCGACCGGTCCCTGCCGGTTCACTTCACGCCGCGCAAGCCGATGGAGTTCCGCGTACAGCGTTCCGAACAGCGCATCGGCCACGACGCGCTCGTCGGTCGTTTTTCCCGGCAACTCGGAAGTCACGTTCATCACATCCATGCCCGATCCGGCCGTCAACCGGCCATGCTCCTTCTTATGAGGAATCGGAAACGGGCGTCAAAAGGCGACAGGTCCTCCCGTGCGAAGCGACCATTACTCGATGATGATCAGAAAAGGCGAAACAAAGGCGAACCCGAAGCGCTGATGATGAGAGTGCCGAGTATACCGCCAAGTTGCGACGGCAGCGCGATCGGCGCCCGGCGCCGTCAGCTACCGATCGCGATTCGTCTCCGGCCGCTCCAGCGGTTGATGACGCGGCCTGCGCTCATGTGGTCATCGGCTTCGAATTTCGCGGCGGCCATCGCATTTCGAGGCTTGAACTGCATCCCGCATGTTGTTACTCTCGCTGCTGCCGGTTTTGTAGTCCCCCTCATCGCGCGGGGCCTGCCTCTCCCGAGGCTGCGCGGTGATCGGTCTTCAGGGGCTGTGTGCCGCGCGAACTTCCTCAATTTTGAATTGCCAACGTTCATGATGAAGGCTGCGTCCGGTCGTGGCCCCGAGGTATGCCGCATGCCTGACAGTTTTGGCGCACGCCTGCGCGAACGGCGCGAGCAGCAGCAAGTCGCCCTCTCGACGATCGCCGAGCAGACGAAAATCAAGGTTTCGCTGCTCGAGGCACTGGAACGGGATGATGTCTCTCATTGGCCGTCCGGCATCTTTCGTCGGGCATTCATTCGTGCGTACGCGCACGCGATCGGTCTCGAGCCTGATGTCATCGTTCGCGAGTTCCTCGAGCTCTACCCTGACCCGATCGAAATCGTGGACACGCTCCAGGCGGGCGCGCCCGGTGCGGAAGGCGCCTGGGTGAGTGACGGTCCGCCAACGCGCTTCCGTTACTTCGTGGCGTCGGCGATCGGTTCGATGTCACGCCTCAGACCACGTGGCACACAGCGGCCCGGCACGTTGTTCGATAGTTCGATTGCGCCGCAGTCGTACATCGATGCGATTCGACGGGGCCCCTGAAGTGGCCAGCGTGGATGACGTCATTCCCGCACTTTCCTGTGGACGAGCCGATCGCGGTTGCGGAGGCCGCTTCGATCGAAAATCACGCGCCTGCTGTCCCGATCGTCGAATTGCCGGAAACTCGAGTGGAAGAGGTCATCACGTCGACGCCGGAACCAGTCATGGCTGTCGAATGCCGCCGGCAGTGGTGGAACGCATCGAACCGGATCTCATAGCCGTCGCTGAGCTGTGCACCGAGCTTGGGCGCGCCGAATCGGCGGATGCCGTGCAGCCACTCTTACAGTCAACGGCCAGGATTCTCGACGCGGTCGGGCTGATTGTCTGGGTCTGGGATCCGATCGCGAACGAATTGCGGCCCGCTCTTGCACACGGATACTCCGATCGCGTCCTGGCGCAGCTGCCGCGTGTCGAACGCGACACCAACAACGCGACTGCCGCGGCGTTTCGAGCGGCACAGACCTGCGTCGTCAAGAGCAGCGACGAGGTGAGCGGCGCGCTGGCGGTCCCATCTGATGACGCCGGCGGGCTGTGCCGGCGTACTGGCGATCGAGTTGACGCATCGGCGAGAAGAGCGAGGCTCGGTGCGCGCGTTGGCAACGATCTTCGCCGCGCAGCTCGCAGCCTTGATCGGCGCGTCAGGCCGGCTGAAACGGCGGGACGGATGTTCGCCTGACGCACTGAGGCGCGCGCGCTCGGCGAGTTGCCGCCGCAGCTTGATCATCAGAGCTACATTTTTTCGCGGGCGACTGCTCTCGATAACTCATCAATAACGTCAGATCTCACGACATGTCGCGGCTTGGTATCGTCGACGCAACGCGAGCGTCAAGAAAGTGCGACAGTGCTTCTCTTGCCGACAAATGCGCTTGACGATGAGCTCGATCGGGTGCAGCATTGCCAAACTCAGCGCTGCAAAAACTGGGGTACGAGCATGGGTGCGATCCGCGTCGCGATCGTGGGCGACGATCGATTGTTTCGCGACGGACTTCATCAGATTCTCCGCGGCGATCCCTCTTTCCTGATCGCAGACGACAACCATAGCGCCTCGAGCAACGACGTCGACGTTCGGCTCATTGATGCGCGCTTCGGTCACCTCATCGCGGAGAACACGATTCCCACCGGCGGCAGGCCGCACGTCGTCGTCGTGAACGTGCCCGACGACGATGCCTGGGCGGCAGACGCGCTCAGTGCAGGCGTGCGCGGCATCCTCGAGCGCACGGCCGGCGCCGACGATCTGGTGAAAGCGATACACGTCGTGCACGATGGCGGAATCTGGGCGCGCCGGCGCTGGCTCATCGCCTGTGTGAAACGAGCCGTGTGGACAAGGCATGAGCCGGTCCCTGCGCGGATGTCCTCGACGCTCGACCAGCGCTTGAGCAGACGAGAGTGGGAGGTATTCCGCCAGGCGGCGACAGGCGCAGGTAACAAGGAGCTCGCCGATCGCCTGACGATCAGCGAGGCGACCGTCAAGGCGCACATGACCCGCATCTTCCAGAAACTCGGCGTCAGTGGGCGCGCGGAACTCGCCGCCGCGTACCATGGCCTCCGCACGGACGTATCCGACACGGTCGTACGACGTTCGGCCTAAGCGAAAGTCCCGACGACCCCCTCCCGAAATCAGACCTCTCGCTAATTGATCGACGGTGGAACGCGAAGCATCATCGCGGGCGCTCGGTGATCTGTACGACCCGAGCCAATCGCAAAAATCGAATCGCGATGGTGGTGACTGGAGGGTAGTCATGTTCGCGTGTACTCCTGAGTCAGGTCGAACCGCGAGTGCTGGTGCGGGGCGTGCCCGCTGGCGTGTCGCCCTCGCGACGGGTTTGGCCTGCGTCGTCGCGGCCATTTCCATTACCCTCGCCGATCCTGTGAGCCCGTTGTCGGTCACGAAAGTCGACACTCCGGATCCGGTCGCTTCGGGAGCGGAACTGACCTACACCATCACCATTGTGAACACGGGTGGCGCGAAGGTCACCAATGTCGTGCTGTCGGATCAGCTAAATGGCGTCGGCGGGATTGGCAATCCGCCACAACTCGTGTTGACTAGCACGCGAGGATCGTGTCAGCAGACCGTCAACCTCGTGACCTGCAATGGCGGCGCGATCGAGGGGCTGGGAACCTGGGTCGTCACCATTCGCGGAAAGGTGACCGCGGCAAGCGGCACGACGATCAACAACACCGTGTCGGTTTCAGGGACGAAGTCGGCGCAGAACTTTACGACGACCGCGTCGGCCACGACGCTGGTCAGCGGCGGCAACGGCACGCCGTTGCCGGATCTCGCGATTTCAAAGACCGGGCCGACGACGGTGACGACCTCGGCGCCGATGACCTACACGCTCACCGTCAACAACCAGGGCACGGCGAACGCGACCGATATCAACGTCTCGGATACGCTTCCGGCAGGCCTCTCGGCGGTGACGCAGTCGGGGACCAGCCTCTTCGTCTGCACGAACGACGGTGCCGTTCCGCCGGCTCAGATCACGGTCACCTGCACTGGCGGCGCAGTGAATCAGGGGTCCAACGCGACGATCACGATCAACGCGACCGCTCCTGCGACCACAGGGACCATCACGAACACGGCCTCGGTCGATCCTGACAACACGATCACCGAGTCAAACGAGTTGAACAACGCCTCGTCGCTGGTCAACACCCAGGTCGTCTCTTCATCGGGAGGCGGGCTGCTGACGATCGACAAGACCGACTCGGATGGCGCCGCGTCGTGGGACAACGGTGCCGGGCCCGATCCGGTCAACCCTGGCCAGGTAGTCACATACAAGATCCTGGTCACGAACCCCACGCCAAATCGAGCCGACGATGTCGTGATCGTCGACGGGACGCAGGGACTTGAAGCATCGAGCATTCAGGTTTCGCAGATCGTCACCAACGGAAGCATTGGCACCTTCGGAGGATGCACCGTCGCGGCCCCGCAAGCGAAGTGCTCGATTAAGAGTCTGAATGCGGGTGGAACCGTGTTGATGACCGTCAGCGGGCAAGTCGTGGCATCGGCGGGATCGAACATCATCAACACCGCGACGGTGACCTCCAACATCAAGAATGTCGGGCACGACCAGCACGGACACGGAGCTGACGATCGTGAAGCCGGCCGTCGACCTCACGGTGACGAAGGCCGACGCACCGGACCCAGTGTGTGCGAGCTCGTGGCCGACGACATTGCTCAACGGTGGATCCAAGCCGGCGCCGGCCCCACCGGCGATACTCGCGAACCCTGTCTGCCTGGGTGGGTTGGTCTATACATTCGTGCTCGGAAACAGCGGCGAACCAGGCCGCGACCAATGTCGTACTCCGCGATCCGCTACCGGCCGGGCTGATCTTCGATCACTACACCGATCCCGGGGGCGCGTTCCCGGCCAACGCCTGTGTCTCAGGCACCGGCAACGTTGTGACGTGCACGGGTGGCACGCTCGATGCGGACACCACCAAGACGATTTCGTTCGTCATGGTGGCGCCGCCGGGCGTCGGACCCATTTCGAACACGGTGACGATCGATCCGGCGAACGCGATCTTCGAAGCCGATGAGACCAACAACACCGCGACGCAAGGAACCCAGGTCGCGACCGGCATCGATCTGACGATCGTCAAGCTGGACAACGGAAAGAACCCGATCACTGGTGCCCTGCTCACGGGATTCGATCCAATTGCGACCAGCGGCACGCAGACCTACACGATCCTGGTGGACAACCTTGGGCCGCAGGATGCCTCGAACGTCATGGTTCGCGACACGCTGCCGGCGAACACCATCCTGCGATCAGCCGTGGGCGATCATGGCTTCACGTGCTCGCAGGCTGGACAGGTCGTCACCTGCATCGGCGGATCGATTCGTGGCACCGAAAGTGAGGTTTACGCCGGCGCTGGAGAAGACCACGCGACGATCACCATCAAGATTTTTGCGCAGCCGACTGTCACGACACCGGAAACCCTGATGCACAACGAAGTGCGCGTCGACCCGCTGAATCAGATCCCTGAAATCAACGAGAACAACAACTTCGAGTTCGAAGACACCAAGGTCGACAAGGGCGGCGCAGGAACCGGCGCGTTCAACCAGTTCACGATCGACAAGACCCAGGTCAGCCCGGATGAGAACAACACGGCGCGCAATGCCGTGGTGACCTACCAGGTCCTGCTGACCAACGACGGCACCGATCCGGCGACCGGCGTCGCCGTGCGCGACTTCCTGCCCGCGGGATCGCGCTACATCGAGGCCGTCGACACCACCGTGCCCTCCGCCCAGTTCCTCTGCACCGAGAGTGGTCGGGGTCGTCAACTGCGTCGGAGGAACGCTCACCGCCGGCGGAACCGCGACGATCCGGATCAAGATGTTCGCGCCCGATACGCCCGGGACCTACTTCAACCAGGCGATCGTGGATCCCGACCACGCGATTCCGGAAGGGAACGAGTTTGACAACCAGGACACGCAGAAAACCGTCGTCAAGAACGCCGGCGCCGGATCGTTCAACGATCTGAAGATCGAGAAGACCCCGAAGAACACGACCATCAAGCCGAACGAGGTCATCACCTACACGTTGAAAGTGGACAACCTCGGGACGAACCCGGCGCTGAACGTGACCGTTCGTGACGTGCTGCCTGCGACCGGCACGTTCGTGTCGGCCGACGACGTGACCGGCGGTCCGGCGTCCGCCGCGTTCACCTGCGCCGAGGCTAGCGCCGTCGTGAACTGCACGGGCGGCACGATCGCCGGGACGGATGGGACGCTGATGCCCGGCGTGCCGTCGACCCGGAACATCGACGTCAAGTTCAAGGCGCCGAACAACAACACGTCGCTCTTCAACCAGGCGTTCGTCGATCCCGACAACACGATCGCCGAAGGCGACGAGCTGAACAACACCGACACGGCGACGACGACTGTCAAGTCGGTCATCAACCTGACGATCACCAAAACCGGTCCGACCGAGTCGTCGCAGAGTCAGGTCTCGAAGTACGAGATCAAGGTCAACAACGTGGAGGTCGACGGCGCGCAGGATGCGTTCGGCGTGGTCGTCGTCGATCAACTGCCGGTCGGGCTGATTCCGCTGGCGGTGACGGCCGAACCCAACTTCGGCTGCACGGTGTCTGAGAACCCGATCAACCTCGTGCGGTGCACCGGCGACCTCGGCCACGGCAAGACGGTGGCGATTACGATCGACGTCTTCCAGACAGCCGAGGGTGGCCGGTCGCTCGACAATGAGGCGTGCGTCGATCCGGATGACACGATTGAAGAGTCGAACGAGACCGACAACTGCTCGACGGCGTCGACGTCGACGACCGGCGACCAGCCGAAACTGAAGCCGGATATCGTGGTCATCAAGACCGTCGATCCGTCCGGCCCTGTGACGACCGGCATGGCCCTGACCTACACGGTGACGGTGCTGAACGCCGGGACGGCCAAGGCCAAGGGTCCGCTGACGCTGACAGACACGCTGCCGGCGCACGTGACGTTCGTGAACACCGACACGACCGCGCTGTGGTCGTGCTCGTTCGCCGCGCCCGTCGTGACATGCCACGAGCCTCCCTCGCCGACCGGTGGCGATGGACTCGAGCCTGGCGCGTCAGCCACGATCACCATCCACGCGACGTACGACGGCGGAGCGACGGCTCCGATCGTGAACACCGCGACGGTGGTGTCGCCCGTGCTCGTGGATCCAGGACCCGACGACACGCACGAGAACGAAACGGTCACGGACAACAACACCGCGATCGCCAAGAACACCGTGGGTGGCAGCGGCATCGACCTCGTGCTCTCGACCGTGGTCGACAACCCGGATCCAGTGCAGAAGGGACAGACGCTCACCTACACGGTCGTCGTGGTCAACGGTGGATCGGAGGACACCACCACGACCGGCAAGAAGGTCAAGGTCAGGCTCGACGTGCCCCAGACAGGCCTGTCCTTCCTGAGCGTGGCCGGGTCCAACGGCTTCATCTGCGATCCGCCGGACGCCAACAGCAAGATCTTCTGCAACGGAGATCTACCGGGCGGCGCCGACACCACGATCACCGCGAAGTTCACGGTGGTTGCGGGCGCGCCGTCCGCCCTGTCGTTGACCGCCACGGTCGATCCCGACAACGAGATACCGGAAACGATCGAGGTCATCAACAACTCGGCGACGGAGCCGACGACCGTGTTCGGCGACGCCTGCCCGGGGCCGGGGTGTATCGACCTGGTGGCGGCTCAGCTCATCGGCAAGCCGGACCCGTATCCGGACAACAGCACCGTCACTATGAGCTTCACGCTCATCAACATCGGCGATACGGCGACGACGCTCGATCCGTCGGAGACCGGCGGAGAGCCGCTGGCCTACTTCGATGTCTTCGGGACCCACACGACAGCGATGCGCACCGTCACCCCGACGGTGCCGGGGTCGGTGACGTGCAAGGACGTGGGGAACAACACATCGGCACTCCAGACGAACTGCTACGGCAACCTCGGGCCTGGACAGGCCGTGACGATCACGGTCGTGTTCAACGGTGTGACCGCTGCCACTGTGAAGGGAGAAGGGACGGCGGATCCGCTGAATCTCGTTCCAGAGTTCGTGGAGCTCAGCGACGTCCCGACGAACAACAAGATCGTGCTCATCGTGAACAAGCAGCCCTGACGCCGTGTGCGAGGAGGAATTGCGATGAGATCGTCACTTGTCAGGCTGGCCTGGGGGCTCGGCGCGGCGCTCGGGCTCCTCACCCTCGGCGCCGCCTTCGATCGACCGCCGGCGATCGCGCCGGCGGTCGTCGAGGCGCAGGACTGCGCGCGTCATTACGTTGCCGGGCGGAGATCACTATCCCGGCCGGACACGAAATCGAGGAGGCGGAGCGGTATCCGAACCACCTCCTCGAAGATCACCTCAAGACCTGGGGACCGTGGTGTCTCTACAACGTCGCGAAGAACGAAACGACCTCGGCGACCTACATCAGCGGTGGCCAGCTCGCGCAGACATGGAACCTGCGCCCGGATCTGATCACGCTGACTGTCGGTGAGGAAAACACGACCGATCATCAACCTCGTGACCGACTGCTTCGACAAAGTAAAAGATCACGACTTCAGCGGGGCGACTGCGTGCGCGGCGGCGATTCTCGGCAATACCACGCTCTGGACGAACCTGAACCTCAATCTGACAACCATCTTTCCAGCAGTACCGGGTCATCATGGCCGGTCGTCCGAAGCTCGTGGTGGCTGTCACCGGCTATCCCAATCCGTATCCGAAGTCCCTCGACGCGGCGTCTCAAGATCGCCGAGCTCTGCCCGCCGCTGATCGACACGATCATCACGTGCACCGTGCGGTGGGTGCAGTTGCCGCCGGCGCTCGAACTGATCGACCAGGTCTTCAAGAAGCTGAATACGACCATCGAGAACGCCGTGAAGCCGTTCGCCATCGGTTCGAACGGCCGCTTCGTCTACGTCGACACCTATACGAAGATGCGCGACCACTGCATGAAGATGGAGGTCGAGATCAAGACAAAGGTCGAGCATCCCGAGGAGGACGGCGCGGTCCACGACCACAACTCGCCCGAAAGTCAACTTCGGCTGCTCCGAGCCGTGGTTCAAGGCGGGTGATGATGGCACGGCGATCCCGTTCTACCTCTTCCCGTCCATCCCGCCGACCATCCTCCTGGAGGAGAGCCAGACGACATCAGGGATGGGCGTGCACCCGAACGACGACGGCAACAAGTGCATCAGCGATTTGATTTGGGAAGCGGACACGCTGGAGCCTGGCGTCACGCCGCTCAAGTGGAAACTGTCAATCCCGGAGGCGCCGAAGACGGATATCTGCCAGTAAAAAGAAAGTAAATAGGCAAAAGTTAAAAGGTAAAAGTTAAAGCCGGCCTTCGTTGTTACAATCTGGGGTGTGGCTCTAGACGAACGCGCATTCTTCACCGAGAAACCGGAAACGCGCCCCGGACGGTATCAGTGTCCGAGGTGCCGGCGTACCAACGAGTACAGCATCCGTTGGGTCCGCAGGGTCAAGCGCGATCGGTTGCCCTCGGGCGCCGACGATCAGGATCGCGCCAAGTTTGCCAAGCTCCGCGATTACCTGCTGCGGCTCGACGACGAGGTCACGTGCAAGACCTGCGGCAAGAAGTTCGAGATCCCGTCGCAGCACTCGCTGATGTTCGTCGATCAGGTCGAAGGCCTCCCCAAAGACGACGAGCTCGACGCTGAGATTGCCGCGGCCGCTGGGGAACCTGAACCGCCAGCGGAGTCGAAACCAAAACTGCCCGACCGATTTACTCGGCCTTCGCGCGGCTGGCGCGGCTGACGTCGCGTCCGTTCCGCCGACATTGACGCCCGCCCTACGGAAGAGGTAGGCTCGCCCCGTCCCCGACACTGAAAGCGCCGCTGGAAGACCCAGTCGGCGCGTTACTGGAGGTCGCGATGAGGTTGCGTCTTCGGCGATGGATCCCAGGACTCCTGGCGGGCGTGGTTGTGGTTGCGTGGTGCGGGGTAGCACTGGCGCAGGACAAGGATCCTGCAAACGGCACCTGGAAGCTCAACCTGGCGAAATCGAAGTTCAGTCCAGGACCCGCGCCGAAAGAGATGACGGCGACGATCGAGTCGGCAGGTCCGGGGCGAAAAGTGGACGTCGTTGGCGTCGCAGGCGACGGCACGCCAATCAAGTGGGGCTACAGCGGCAACTTCGACCGCAAGGACATCCCGTATGACCGGCACCAACCCTGATGCCGATGTCGTGATGTTGAGGCGGCTGTCGGCGACTTCGGTTCGAAGCACCTACAAGAAAGACGGGAAGCAGACCCTGGTCAACGGCGTCGTCGTCTCAGCGGACGGCAAGACCCTGGAGGTGGCGCAGAGCGGCGTCAATGGCAAAGGGCAGACCGTCAAGAACACGCTGGTGTTCGACCGGCAGTAGCACCACCGCAGTACAGCCGCGTTGCCTGACGGAGCGGCGGGCCTCACAGCCGGCCGCTCCTCAATACTCTCTAAGCGTTCAACTCCCGGACTGGTCGCACTTCGATACTGCCTTCGCGCGCCGGTGGAATCTTCGAGGCCGCGAGGATCGCCTCGTTGAAATCTCTCGCATCGATCAAGTAGAAGCCGGCCAGTTGTTCCTTCGTCTCCGCGAACGGTCCGTCGGTGACCGACACTTTGCCGTTGCGGACGCGAACGGTCGCCGCGGTTTCCGCCGGCTGAAGCGCCTCAGCCGCCATCAGTACGCCGCCCTTCCTGAATCCGTCGCCGCACGCCTTGCACTCGCTGTCTGGCACCGCGCGGAGCTTGTCCTTCTCCAGATACACCAGGCACAGATACTTCATGTTTCTCCCTGACTCGAAAACGATGGTTACGATTGCGCGGCGGTTGCGGCGGAAGGCGGCTGAAGATCGGCGAGCTGCCGCTCGAGAAACCGCCGTTCGGCGTGCTGCTGCGTGAGCGCGATCGCCCGCTCGTAGGCGGCGCGCGCGTCGCTGACGCGTCCAAGCCGGCGGCACAGATCCGCCCGGGCCGCATGCGCCAGCCGGTAGTCGACGAGATCGCCGCGTTCGAGGATGGCGTCGATGAGCGTAAGGCCGGCAGCTGGTCCATCCCGCATGGCAACGGCGACCGATCGGTTCAACTCGACGACCGGTGATGGATCGGTTCGCATCAGGACGTCATAGAGACCGACGATCTCGTCCCAATCGGTTGCCCCCGGAGTTGCTGCCTCGGAATGAACGGCGGAGATCGCCGCCTGAATCGTGTACGACCCGAAGCGCCGTGAGAGCAGCGACTGCTCGACCAGCCGTCGTCCTTCCGCAATGAGCCGGCGATCCCACAGGGATCGATCCTGATCGTCCAGGCGAACGAGTTCACCGGTCGGCGACGTACGCGCGTCCCGCCGCGATTCGTGCAGCAGCATCAGCGCGAGGAGGCCGAGCACTTCAGGTTCCGGCAGCAGCTCGGCGAGGAGACGCCCGAGCCGAATCGCTTCGGCCGAGAGATCGTGCCGTGTGAGCAATGATCCGGTCGAGGCGGCGTAGCCTTCATTGAAGACGAGATAGATGACCCGCAGCACCACTTCGAGCCGGCCCGGCAATTCGGCAGGTGTCGGCACTTGATAGGGGATGCGCGCCTCGCGGATCTTCGCTTTCGCGCGCACGATCCGCTGTGCCAGGGTGGGCGCCGGTGTCAGGAACGCCTGTGCGATCTGCTCGGTCGTCAATCCGCACACTTCGCGCAGCGTCAGAGCGACCTGCGCGTCGGGCGCGAGCGCGGGATGGCAGCACGTGAAAATGAGGCGCAGCCGATCGTCCTCGACGCTCTCTTCGTCCGCCCACGCCGCCGTATCGATGACGCCGACATCGGCGTCGTTCACCCAGGTCGTCGAGCGCATCGAACCGCGAACGACGTCGCAGACCGTCAATCGCCTTGAACCGTCCGGCGGAAACGAGCCACGCGCGCGGGTTTGCGGGAATCCCGTCGCGCGGCCACTGCTCGAGCGCCGCCCTGAATGCGTCCTGGAGCGCTTCTTCGGCGACGTCGAAGTCACCCAGCAGCCGAATCAACGTCGCAAGGACGCGCCGGGAATGGGTGACATACACCTCATTGACCGCTTCGTGTATGGGGTCGATCGTTGCCACGACGGTCGATCAGACCATCTTCAGTGGATCAGCGCAAGCGGGGCATGGCGGGAGACGTCGAAGGACAGGAGGAACGATTGTCGCGCTGTCTCCCCCTGTCCCGTGGCAGGCGGTCGGTATTCAGTGCAGGATCGCACGGAGATGCGGCGGATCGATCGCACCTGCATCTGGCGGTCCGCAAGCGTGCCGGTCACGCTCAGACGCTGTCCGACGTGAGTCGAGAGGCTTTGCGCGATTGCCCGGATCGACTGACCTCGATCGAGGCGGCGCCCTTCTTGAGAAACCCGGTCTTCCACGAGCGGGCCTTCGGTGCATCGACACCATCGGTGTCGGTCAGCCGGAACGACGACGTTCGAGCGCTCGAGACATCCAAAGATCGTCACCGGCGCCGTCCGTCCGACGGTGCCCTTCGACTTCGGGCATGTCCGTCTCGGATGGCCTTGGCCATCATCGATTCGGACGTCGTCAGCGGCGCAGACGGATCCACCGTTGACCGGCTCGGCGGTCGCAACCGGTTCGCTGTCAGCTTCTGTCGACGCGACTCGAGGACGCGGGCGTCAGTTCGTGCGCCGCAATCACAATCACCGCACCGGTGACGCACATCGCGGCCAGGAGCATCGTTCCCGCACCAACAGACCATGACGGCGTTCTCGACTTCTTCTTCGAACGCGCTCGCGGTCGTCGACGATTTCTTCGACGCGGCAGTCGTCTTCGAACGCGTGGCTTTCTTCAGCGGCATCGATGGTCCTCCTTCCAAACCGAGCTGGCTGATTCGGAGCAAAGGAGGTGCCCGTTGACCGGAAGCGTCGCGGGACCTGTAACCGATAGACGCTGCGTAACTTGAGGGATGCGACGAAGTGGAAGGACGCCGAGTGTGTCAGTCAGTGACACACCCGAAATCGTGATCAGCCGATCAATGCTGGCTCACGTCGACGCGTAGAGTCTCAGTGTTCGAGGCCAATCAGCGATCAGAAGGTCCCAGCCGAAACAACGCCGCGAGACTCGGGCACGGCCTGACGCAATCCTTCCGCAACCATGCGGCCAACGACATCGCTGCCCTTCGCATTCAGATGCGTGCGATCGACGTCGCCCTTGTCGTCGCGAGGACTCAGATCGGCCCACACATCGTCGCCGGCATTCTCTGCGTCGGCCAGACTGATCGCGTGAAGGTCGACGAGCGGCACGCGCTTTTCAGCGGCAAGCGCCCGCACGGCTTCGACGTAGGGCGTCTGCGTCGTCTTGATCGTGCCGTCAGGATTGTAGATGCGCCGAACGAGCGAGGTCACGAGAATCGGTGTCGCGCCAATCGCACGCGACTCGTCCACGTACCTCGCCATGAATGCCCGATAGGTGGTCTTCGGATCCGTCTCGCGCTCCGGGCCTTTCCCCGGTTCGTCGTTATGGCCGAACTGAATCAAGTAGTAGCGTCCGTGCGCATCGAGCGCCTTCGCCCACAGTCCTTCGTCAATGAAACTCTTGGAGCTCCGACCGTTGGCGGCCATGTTGACGATTTCCACGCCGTCCTTCGCCAGCCGTCGCAGTCCCGGTCCCCAGCCAGACTGCTCGGCCACGGTCGAGTCGCCGACCAGGACGATGCGAATCGTGGGCGGGTTTGACTGGGCGTCGAGAGAGGAGAGGAGTCCGATTGTGAGGATCAGCGTGACGGCTGCGATCCAGGCGACGGACATTCGTGCAATCACCGACGAGCGATTCATCCTGCCCTTCGCTTTTGCGCCAGTGTAACGCAGGCTTCCAGGATTCAACGATTCGGGGATTCGCGGATTGGGGATTCGGGATCAGTGATCAGTGATTAGGGATTGCGCGGTACCTTGACGTCCCACGCGAGACCGAGCGTCTGCAGCGTGCGGATGCCGATCCAGTTGAAATCAATTTCGTACCACGCGAGCCCGTGACGGGCGCTCGTCGGATGAGCGTGATGATTGTTGTGCCATCCCTCCCCGAACGTCAGAAGCGCGACCCACCAGTTGTTCGTCGAGTCGTCGCGCGTGGCGAATCGGCGTGATCCCCACTTGTGCGTCGCCGAGTTCACGAGCCAGGTCGCATGGAGTCCGACAACCGTTCGCAAGAAAATCCCCCAGAGCACGTAGGACACACCACCAAATGCCAGCAGCGCGAGGCCGACAATCACGTTCGACGTCCAGTGCCAGCGCGAGAACCACACCTGACCGCGATCTCGCACGAGATCGGGCACGTAGCGCGACAGCACCGACGAGTCGTGATGGAGTCCTTCGCCGGTCAGAATCCAGCCGGCGTGCGCCCACCAGGTGCCCTCGCGCGGCGTATGCGGATCACCGTCCTGATCGGAATGCTGATGATGGATGCGATGAGTGGCCACCCAGAAGATGGGTCCTCCTTCGAGCGCAAGCGTGCCGCACCAGGTCAGCACGTATTCGACCCACTTGTACGTCTTGTAGCCGCGGTGGGTGAGCAGCCGGTGATAGCCCATGCCGATGCCCAGCATTCCGGCGACGACGTAGAGAACGAGCGCGGTGAGCATGGCGCCGCGATCGATGAAGAACAATGCCGCAACCGCCGCGAGATGAAAGCTCGTCATCGCGGTCGCCGTGACGGCGTTCAACCCGGTCTGATACTTCCGCCCGTACGCCAGCATCGTCGAAGCCATGAGCGCGACGATATCAGCGCGAGGCCATCGCGCGACTGTAATAGTTCTGTATCCGGAGACCGTCAGGCGTCAGCGCGGAGGGCGAGCGGAGGGGTCGATGCGGGTGGCGCGGCTGGCGGGCTGATAGGCCGCCAGGACAGCCGCTCCAAGAACCACGACGACGCTCGCGAGAAACGCCGCGGCGTCCAGGAACGAAATCGTCTGAAGCTGAATGGCAGAACTGACAGTTCTCAGCAACCCGAAGGCAGCGACCATGCCAACGGCCGCGCCCAGCGCAGCCAGCCTGGCGGACTGACGCATCACCAAGCGGACCACGCCTGACGCTGTCGCGCCGAGTGCCATTCGGATGCCGATTTCTCTGGTTCGCTGATTGAGCGTGTAAATCAGGATCCCGTACAGGCCGGAGACACTCAGAATCAGCGCGAGACCGCCAAGCAGAAATCCAACCCAGGACGCGGCCTTGAGCGGGTAGATCTGCAGCTCGCGCATTTCATCGAGGGGTAGCGCCTCGAACACCTGCGGATCCTGAGCCACCCGGCTGAAAAGCGTCTGCAGAGTTTCCGGTCCGAGATCCTGTGCCGTGCGTCCTCGAACGAGCGCGGCTATGGCGTGGGGATCATCTGCTGTCATCGGCAGATAAATGTGACCGGAGTCGCGTCCATCGACAATCAGGCCGCTGACGACGTCCGGCGCGGTGCCGACGACGGTGACCTGCGAGTAGCCCGGCAGCTCATCGACCGGCCGTCCTTCGGCGCGTTCGATCCGGAGAGTCTTGCCGATCGCATCTTCTCCGGGCCAGAACGCACGCGCCGTCGCGGCGCTGACGATGGCCACGTGCGCCGCCGACCGAGCTTCGTCAGCGAGGAACCCTCGACCCTGGACGATCGGAATTCGAAGGAGCGAGAAATACTCTGGCGCCACGAAGGTGTACCGAGTTGGGCGCGCCGTGGATCCACCGGCCGGGGCCGCGGCGACGTTTCTCGATCTGATGAACAGCGGATTCCCCCCGGTCGCGGCGACTTCCGCGACACGCGGGTCCGCGGCGAGGACAGGCACCAGGCGTCGGATCAGATCTCCTTCCTCTCCCCGAACATTGATGGACATCGCGCCTGCCGACACGAACCCCTGGTCGATGGAGCCAATTGCGGCACCGTTTCGCGCGAGCGTGACCGCAAGCGTGACCAGGACGAGCGAAACCGCGACCTGACCAATCACGAGCGCATGTCGCAGTCTCGAGCCGTGTTGTGCCGTACCTCCAGTGCCACGGATGGCATCCATCAACGGCAGCCGCGATGCCTGGAGCGCTGGCATGAGGGCGAACATTGCTGTTGCCGCGATCGAAGCCAGCATCGCGAACACGAACACGCGATAGTCCAGGTCGAGCGGAATGAGCCGCACGATGCTGGCGATCGAGGGGGGTAATGTGCCGAAGAACGCCGTCGTTGCGAGACGAATCGCGAAACTCGCCAGTACCAGTGCGCCAAACCCTGCGGCACAGGCAATGACCAGGCCCTCGGTGACCAGCTGCCGCACAACGCGGCCGCGGCTGGCGCCGAGCGACAACCGCACGGCGATTTCACGGTGGCGGGCAACGCCTCGGGCCAGCATCACGTTCGACACGTTGGCGCACACAGTGAGCAGGACGAGCCCGAATGCGACGAAGACCGGCGCCAGCACGGCAACCATCTGCACCGAAAACGGGTTAGGCGTCGCAGGCTCGATGACGGCTCGAACCTCTTCCCCTCGTGGTGCCTCTTCCGCGCGCCGCATGAACGGCGACAGAGCCGACTCCGCCTGCTCTCGCGAGATGCCCTCACGCAGCCGGGCATTGAGCTCGATCGCGCGCGATTGATTCGCCCCTGTCAGGTCCGGGCTCGCGATGGGCGCGTACGCCGTGAGTGGCACCCACACGTCCCTCGGATAGTCGCCGAGGCCAGTGAACTCGGGGCGTAGCACGCCCACAATCGTGAACTGGTGGCCGTTGAGATCGAGCGTCCGGCCGATCACACCTGGATCGCTGGCGTAGATCCGGCGCCACGCCTGTTGGCTCAACACCGCTGGATTGTCGGTGTCGCCGTCGCTGAACGCACGGCCCAGAAGCACGCGTGGCCCGAGTGCGTCGAAGTAGTTGCCGGAGACCAGCACCGCGGCCATCGGATGTCCATTCGACGTAACGAAGCGCGTGTGTTCCGCGACAACACCGTCGAAAACATCGCGCCGCTCTCTCAGTTCCAGATAGTCGTTCCAGCGAAAAGCCATCCCGCCGGATGTTTCCGAGCGCCAGCCGATTGAATGAAGAGTTTCGGGCGTGCGAATCGCGTACGGACGAAGCACGTAGGCGTTGAACACCGTGAACGCGACGGTCACAAGTCCCAGACCGATCGTCAATGTCAGCGCCACGGTAGCAAAAAACGCAGGGCTGTGACGCAGGCTGCGCCACGCGTAACGAACGTCCTGACCGAACTGTTCCAGCAGCACCCAGCGGCTTGCCTCGTAGAAGCGTTCCTTGACGAGGGTCGCGTTTCCGAAGGCTTTGTACGCCTCCTGACGGGCGCTTTCGAGGCTCCAGCCCTCGGCGACGAGCCGATCGGTTTCGAGGTCGAGATGCGCCTGGACCTCGTCGGCGAAGTCGTCGTGCGTTCGACGCCGGCGGAACAGCGACCTCAACTGAGCTCCGTTTCGGGTCCGAGGACTCGCGACATGGCGGCGGCAAGGCGTCGCCACCTCGTCGACTCGCGGACCAGATGTTCGCGCCCGGCTCTGGTCAGCGAGTAAAACCGCGCCCGTCGGTTGTTGGACGACGTACCCCACTTCGCCACGATCCAGCCCTTTTCTTCGAGGCGCTGCAGGCCGGGGTACAACGCGCCGTGTTCCACGAGGAGCTCGCCCTCGGACGAGTCCTTGATCGCCCGGGCGATGCCCTGGCCGTGCTGGGGCCCGAAGATGAGGGTGCGCAGGATGAGCACGTCGAGCGTTCCCTGCATCAGAGGCAGGCGGCGGTGATCTCGGGTAGACATCTAACCCAAGGATCGACGAACTCGGGTCAGATGTCAACCCGAGCAGCTGAGCGAAATGGTGGCTGGCACTTTCCCGGGAAAGGTGCCAGCCACCTTTTTGTGCAGCTCGGCGTCAGCGTGGTGCGGTCCGCAGCGGATAATTCCGGGATGTTCCAGAAGGCAGCGGTCGCGTTCCTCGTGGCGACGGCAACTGTCGTTGTCGCTCAGACCGATGTCCGTTCGACAGTCGCCGAGCGGGTGATGACGCTTGGACGCGACGCATCCTGGCAACCGGTCGCGTCCATCGTCGTTCAATTCCCGACCCATCACCCGCAGGGCATGGTGAAGATCGGTGACACGTTCATTGTGTCGTCCGTCGAAGTCAAGGTTCCCACCAGCCGATTCCCGACCCCCGTAGACGGACACGATCGCGACACCGGTCAGGGATCTGGCCATCTCTTCAAGATCGATCAAAACGGGAAGCTGCTCGCCGACCTGCCGCTGGGGGAGGGCACCATGTATCACCCTGGCGGACTCGACTATGACGGCACGAACATCTGGGTGCCGGTCGCCGAGTACCGTCCCGACAGCCGCTCGATCATCTACCGCGTCGATCCGGCGCGCATGATCGCGACGGAAGTCTTCCGCGTCTCCGATCACATCGGCGCGATTGTCCACGACACCGATGACCACACGCTACACGGCGTCAGCTGGGGTTCCCGGCGCTTCTACCGTTGGACGCTGAGCAACGATCTGAAGCCCACGAATGCGACTGTGCCTCTGGACAAACTGCGCGTCGTGAACCCATCGCACTACGTTGATTATCAGGATTGCAAGTACGCCGGCGGTCATCGAATGCTCTGCACGGGGGTGACGGAACTGCGGCAGCGGGCCGATGCGCCGGCGTTCAGGCTGGGCGGAATGGATCTCGTCGATCTGAACGATGGCCGTCCACTGCACCAGGTGCCAGTGCTGCTGTGGACGCCGGGCGGCCTCGACATGACTCACAACCCGGTGTGGCTCGAACCGAGCGGCAGCGGGCTCCGCGGCTACTTCATGCCTGAGGACAACACGTCGACGATCTACGTCTACGACGTGGAGGTGAAATGATCCTTGTCTTCGGAGGGTACGGAGGCCACGGAACAAGCTTTAACACGGAGACACGGGGACGCGAAGTTCATTCTCTTTTCAGTTGGGGATCCGTTTAGAAATGACGCCGTACCCTTTTTGTCTCCGTGTCTCCGTGTCTCCGTGGTGATCTTGTTCCGTGTTCTCCGTCCCCTCCGTGGATCTCCAGGCACCACTTGACATCCCAGTGGAGCGATGGCATCCTTCACTTGAATGGCCAGTGAAGGCGGAAGGAGCTGGCGATGTCGGATCTCAGACGCAGCGTGCTCAAGCTCGTCCACGCGTTATGGCCCGGTCGGGGTGAGAGCGATCTCACGCGCGAAATTGATTCACACCTGGCGATCCTCGAGGACGAATTTCAACGCCGCGGGATGACGCCCGAGGACGCGCGGCTGGCCGCCCGGCGCGCGTTCGGCGGCGTCGAACAGGCGAAGGAGCTCCAGCGTGACGCGCGATCGTTTCGCTGGCTCACCGACGCGACGGCAGGATGCCCGGTATGCGGCTCGGATGCTGCGGCGAGCGCCGGGGTTCACCATCGCCGCGGTGTTGACCCTCGCGCTGGGCATTGGCGCCAACACCGCCATCTTCACGGTCGTGCACGCAGTGATGGTGCGGCCGCTGCCGTACTCAGATCCGAGCCGACTCGTTGGCATCGTCCAGCAGCACAAGTCGTTCGGCGTCGATATCGTGACCTGGCCCGACTACGTCGAGTGGCGCGACACGGCGAGGTCAGTTCACCTCCCTGGCCGCCGCATGGAATCGCGTGTCCAACCTGACCGGGATCGACGAGCCGGAACGGCTCGCCGGCGCGGCGATCACGCCGAATCTGTTTTCAACGCTGGGTGTCGCGCCGCAGCTTGGAACATCGTTCAGTCCCGACGGGACAACGGATCCGCGAACGGTCGTGCTGTCCGATCGGTTGTGGAAGCGCCGATTCGGAGGGGCAACGGACGTGATCGGTCGAACCGTCGCGCTGAACGGCACGCGCCACACGGTGATTGGAGTCATGCCGGCCGGATTCGCATGGCCTGAGGCGGTGGAGCTGTGGGTGCCGTTCGTGCCCGAGCCGGGCATGAACAGCGGCTACCACTTGCTCCAGGTTGTCGGTCGATTGTCGCCGACGGCGACGCTCTCGGCGGCACGGGCTGAACTCACGACGATTGCGGCCGCGGCCGCCGCAGGCGGCGAGGCCGGCAACCAATAAGGATTGGGGCGTCGAAGTCGCGTCGCTGCTCGAGTACACCGTCGGGCCAGCCTCTCGCCCGCTGCTGATTCTCGCGGGCGCGGCCGCGTGCGTCCTCCTCATCGCCTGCGCCAACGTCGCCGGACTCCTGATCTCTCGGGCGCTGACCCGGCGGAGAGAGATCTCGATGCGAACGGCACTGGGCGCCAGTCGCACGCGAATCGTGCGGCAGCTGGTCACCGAGAGTTGTGTCCTGGCGGCGCTCGGCGGCTTCTGCGGTCTCGCGCTTGCCGATCTGGCGATTCCGGCGCTCGTGACTTTGACCACACTGCCCCGCGCCGCCACGATCACGGTCAATTCCTCCATGCTCGTGATCGCGCTCGATCGCCACCCTGGCCGCCGGGCTGCTGTTCGGGCTCGTGCCTGCGCTGTCGACGTCGCGGTCCACCGTCATGACCACGATTCGAGTTCGTGACGATGCGCCGGCCCGCTGGCTGCGCCCATTGCTAGTCGTGGTCGAAATCGCCGCGAGCGTGGTGCTGTCTGACCGGTGCAGGCCTTCTCCTTCGCAGCTTCTACAACCTGCAAGCCGTCGACACCGGGTTGAACGTGGATCGCATCCTGACCGCGCGGTTCTTCCTGCCACGCGCGAGCTATCCGGTCGAACGATGCGTCGCGCTCTATGAGGAAATGATCGACCGCGTCGCTTCGCTGCCGGACGTTGCCGAGGCCGCCGCTGTCAGCGTCTTTCCGTTTTCGGGCACCAGCGCAAACGTCGTGTTCACGATTACGGGCCGGCCACCCTCGGCTCCCGGAAACGTGCTGACGGCGAACTTCAGCGCGGTGACGCCTGGATACTTTCATACGATGGGCATTCCGCTCACGGCCGGAAGAGCCTTCGAACGAGCCGATCACGCCGACCGCCCCCTTCGTCGCCGTCGTCAATCAGGCGATGGCCGATCGGTACTTTCCGGGACAGAATCCGATCGGTCAGTTCGTACAGATCCTCGGGCCGAACCCGCGCCAGATCGTCGGCGTCATTCCGAACCTGCGGCAGCGCGCGCTGCACCTGACGGCTGAACCGGAGATATACGCGCCGCACGCGCAGTTTCCCGCTGGCGGCATGTTCCTGGTCGTCCACACCAGGCACGATGCACCCGAACGCGCAGCGGCAGCCGTTCGCGCCGTCGTGCGTTCCGTGGATCGCGATCTGCCGATCGCGAGCATGCGAACCGGCCCGGAGCTCATGCGGGAAACGACGTCATCGCGACGGCAGACGATGATGCTGCTGTCGGTCTTTGCGGTGCTGGCCCTGATGCTGTCGATCGTCGGCGTCTACGCGGTGCTGTCGTTTACGGTCTCGCAGCAAACGAGCGAGATCGGAATTCGCATGGCACTCGGTGCGACCGCGTCTGACGTGCTGCGAATGATGGTCGCGAAGGGACTGCTGCCGGTCGCGCTCGGCCTGCTGCTCGGCACGGGTGCCGCGCTCGCCTCGACGCGCGTGCTCTCGCAGATGCTGTTCGAGGTTGGTCCGTCGGATCCGGCGACGCTGGCCGGCGTGGCGTTGGTGCTGCTGACAGCGGCAGTTGCCGCCATGCTGATCCCTGCCCGGCGCGCCACTCAGGTCGATCCGCTCCTCGCGCTTCGATGTGAATAGGGGACCTTGCCGCGTCGCTGCGGTGAGGTCCCTGTCTGCGGAGGGGACGGAGATCACGGGACAAGACCAACACGGAGGCGCGGAGACACGGAAGCACAAAAAGGAAATGCCCTCCGCGTCCCCGTGTCTCCGCGTTAAAGCTTGTTCCGCGCTCTCCGTCTGCTCCGTGGTCGCCACACCGCCAACGCGACGTACATGCAAACGGCCGGCATTAGCTGCCGGCCGTTCGCATTTGACGGTAGGGAAGTCTTAGAGACTTCCCCCGCTAGTGTGTGCCATGTATGCACCTCCCGGCCGCGACCGACTTGAGGCCCCCGTCTCAGGGGCATGGTCGCTCTGCCTTTTTTTGCGCCTCGCGCGTGGCGAGGCGAACCGACGCCTCAGAATAGCATGGCGGGGTCGAAGTCCGAGCCTTTCATCAAATTCCGGGGTCGAAGTGTTATCGTTTTCGCGCCATGCTGCTCGAGACGCGCGATCTCAAGAAGCACTACCTGATGGGCACGGCCACCGTTCGTGCCCTCGACGGCGTGTCGCTCTCGGTCGAGCAGGGCGAGTTCGTCGCGCTCCTCGGCACGTCCGGTTCGGGCAAATCGACGCTGCTCAATCTCGTGGCCGGCCTGGACCGGCCGACTGAAGGATCGCTCCGCATCTTCGACCACGACCTGGCGCAGATGTCGAGCGCCGAGCTGAGCCTTCACCGCCGCCACAACGTCGGGATCATCTTTCAATCATTCAACCTGGTCTCGACGATGACGGCGCGGGAGAACGTCACCCTCGCGATGATGTTCGCGGGCGTTCCGCGCGCCGAGCGTGATTCCGCTGCGACCGCACTGCTCGGTTCGATTGGGCTCGGAGAGCGTCAGCAGCATCGCCCGCGCGAGTTGTCGGGAGGGGAGCAACAACGAGTCGCGATTGCCCGCGCGCTGTCGAACAAGCCCCACCTGCTGCTCGCAGACGAACCGACCGGCAACCTTGACAGCCATACGTCGCGCGACATCATGTCGATCCTGAAAGATCTCAACGAACGCGAGCGCAAGACGATCATCATGGTGACCCACGACGCGCCGCTGGCCCGCGCCTACGCGCATCGAACGATCACGCTCCTCGACGGCGTCGTCGTCGAAGAGGCATTGGAGCCGCGCGCGTGACGTTTCGCGACACTCTGGCTCTTGCGCTTCGGAATCTGGGCGAGGCGAAGCTGCGCACGTCGCTGACGACCCTGGGCGTCTCGATTGGCATTGCCTCGCTTGCCGGCATGGTCTCGCTGGGTGTCGGGCTTCAAGATCAGTTCGTCAGCCGCTTCACCAAATCAGGATTGTTCGACACGATTAGCGTGACCCCGGGACAGGACTTGCCTGGGGGACTCGCCCGGGCCGCGTTCGCCGGACGGCGGGGGTTCGGGGCCCGGCGCAGGGCGGAGCGTGCCGCTAAGGCATCGCCGGAGGACGCGCCGCTCCGTTCGGACCTGAACGACGACACCATCAAGGAACTGGCGTCAATGCCGAACGTCAGGGAGGTCTATCCCAGCATTCGCGTTCCGGTGGAAGCGAAGTTCGGCGATGAGTCTGAAGGCACGCTGGCGGCCGGTGTGCCCATGAGCGCGAAGAATGAAGGATCGTTTCAGTCGATCGCCTACGGACGGTTCTTCAGCAGCGAGACCGCTGCTGAATGTCTCCTGAGCCTCGACATGGCGAAGCGAATCGACGAGGCCAACCCGCAGTCCCTCGTCGGCAAGGACTTGACGCTGGCGCATGGATCGCTCGGCGGCGCAGCACCGGCTGCACCGCGTTCCGGCGCGACGCTCTCGGCCAACGCATCTCGTGTGGATGTGCCGTGCAAGATCGTCGGCATCATCGAGCGCGAGACGGGACCATTTGCGGGGCCGGCGGCTGTTTCCGGGCTGATGATTCCGCTGGCTCGGGCCAAGGAGATCCTGTCAGCGACTCGCGCCCTGACGCAGGCGCTCGCGCCCGACCGGGTCGTTGCCAACGCCGCTTACAACCAGCTCATCGTCAAAGTGCAGCATCCGCAGAATGTGCAGGATGTAGAAGAGCAGATCAGGAAGAAAGGCTTCTCGGCGTTTTCCCTGAACGACGCCTTGCAGGGAGCCAAGCGCGCGTTCATCCTGCTCGACATCGTGTTGAGCCTGATCGGATCCATTGCGCTTGCCGTGTCGTCGCTCGGCATCGTCAACACCATGGTGATGTCGATCCTGGAGCGGACGCGCGAGATCGGTATCATGAAGGCGATTGGCGGCAGCGATGGTGACATCCGCAAGATCTTTCTCATCGAGGCATCGGCCATCGGATTCCTTGGTGGAGTCTCGGGTGTTGTCCTCGGTTGGATCGTCGGCCGGATCGTGAATCTCGGAGCGAACATCTACATCCAGAACCAGGGTGGGACGCCCGGCAATCTGTTTTCGCTGCCCTTCTGGCTGATTGGCGGGGCAATTGCCTTTTCAATCAGCATCAGCCTCGTTGCCGGGAGTTACCCGGCGGCACGGGCCGCGCGGCTCGACCCGATCAAGGCTCTTCGACACGACTAAAGTCATTCGGAGGCGGTATGACCCGTAGCGTTAGTTCCGATCCTCGCGGTGTTCACGTCGCTGACAGTTCATTCGGCAGCTGCCCAGACCAAGGCGAAGGCCGAGAACGTCCCCGAGATTTCATACCAGTCGGTACCCGGGTTCCTGAAGCTGCCAGCGAACCTTTACCTTGGAGAAGGCATCGGCGTGGCGACCAACTCGAAGGGCCACGTCTTCGTGTACACGCGGAGCGGCGACACCCGGTTATTCGAGTTCGATCAGAACGGAGCCTTCGTGCGTGAGATCGGACAGGGCTTATACGGATTCGAGTTCGCGCACGCCGTGCGCGTCGATCGCGACGACAACATCTGGGCGGTCGATGAGGGCACAAACATGGTCATCAAGTTCACGCCTGACGGCCGCGTGGCGATGGTCCTCGGCCGGCGACCGCAGGGCGTCGAAGGGCTGGCAGCCCCCGCACCTGGAGCACCGGAGCCGCCGCCGGAACCGTACGTGTTCAGCCGGCCGACCGACGTCGGCTTTGACGCCGCAGGCAACATCTTCGTCACCGACGGATACGGCAACTCACGCGTGGTGAAGTTCGACAAGAATGGTCGATTCATCAAGGAGGCAGGGACCCGCGGCAGCCAGCGCGGTCAGCTGAACCTGCCGCACACGATGGCCATGGATGCGAACGGCAACGTCTACGTCGGTGATCGCAGCAACGCGCGCGTCCAGGTGTTCGACAACGATCTGAACGTCAAAGCGATCTACGACAACGTCGGCAATCCATGGGCGGTCTGTATTTCTCCGGGTCCGCATCAGTACCTTTTCGTGTCGAATTCGATTCCAGACAACGGGCTGGCCCAGTACCGCGACATCACCGGCGAGATCTACAAGATGGAGCTCGACGGCACGATCCTCGGAAAGTTTGGCAAGGCTGGAAAGCAGCCGGGTGAATTCAGCACCGTGCACGAGATCGACTGCCGGAATCCCAACGAGCTGTTCGTCGCGGAAATCACGGCGTGGCGCATTCAGAAGATCATCCTGCGGTCGCAGCCATCGACCGCGACGGGACGTTAGGAGGACATCATGCGCTCTCTGCGTCTTGTTGCCATCGCCCTGAGTCTCATTTTCAGTGCCCGGCTCGAGAGCCAGGAGGCCATTCCGGAAATCGCCTTCGACGCGTCTGCGGACATTCTCAAGCTGCCGGCAGACGTGTATCTCGGCGAAGTCGCCGGCGTGGCGACCAACTCGAAAGGGCAGATCTTCGTTTACACCCGGACCGGGAATCCGACCGTGGGATTGGGCAATTCGAGACTGTTCACGCACGGAGGGTCGCGGCTGTTTCAGTTCGATCGCAACGGTGCGTTCGTGCGCGAAATTGGTCAGGGACTCTACGCGTTCCTGTTCGCGCACGCGGTTCGCGTCGATCCGCAGGACAACATCTGGATCGTGGACGAGGGGTCGAACCAGGTTGTGAAGTTCAGTCCGGACGGCCGCGTGCTGATGGTTCTGGGCCGGAAGCCGGAGGCCGTGACCATTCGCACGGCAGCCTGCGGCGAGTTCGAGTGCTCAACCAGCCGGCCGCGGATCGGCTGCCGCCACTGTGCAGGAGGTGCCGGCGATCAATTCGTGCGTCCGAGCGACGTCGCGTTTGACGCCGACGGGAATATCTTCGTGGCCGACGGTCATGGCGCCAACGCCCGGATCGCGAAGTTCGATCGGAACTGGCCGATTCGTGCTGTCGTGGGGCACGCGCGGTGTCGATCCCGGGCAGTTCAACACGCCGCATTCCATCGCAACCGATGTCACAGGGGAACGTCTACGTGGCGGATTCAGGGAACAAGCGGATTCAGGTCTTCGACGGCCGCGGCACGTTCAAATCGCAAATCACCAACGTCGGCGTCCCGATGGCGATTTGCGTATCCGGTGGACCTCATCAATATCTTTACAGTTCCCACTCGGGCGACCAGTACGGCATGGACGACGCGGCGATCTACAAGCTCGAGCTGGACGGCAAGGTGGTCGGCAAGTTCGGCAAAGCGGGCAAACTTGTCAAAGAATTCGGCCTGGTCAACGCTATCGATTGCCGGTCAGAGAACGAAATCTATATAGGGGAGCTTACGAACTGGCGCATCCAGAAGACTCAACCTTCGTCCAGCGCCGTCGCGATGAGCCGAAGACCCGAGAGCAGAAGAAGGTGGCTGGCACCTTTACGGGAAAAGTGCCAGCCACCTGCGAGAAAGGGCGTTTTTCGGCGACTTTGGCGTATCATTACGGCACAGTCTGATGTTGCCTCGTACCGCCTTCGTCCTTCTGTCGGTAATAGCCTTTGCGCCGCAGGAAGGACAACAAATCCTGCAGGTCGCGCCGCTGACGCGCGGCGACGAGGTCCTCGTTTCTTTCAAGCTCGCCCAGGAACCGACCGAGGAAATCCGCAACGCCATCCACAGCGGTCTGGCGGTCTCCCTGGTCTACAAGCTGGATCTCCGCAGAAGTTCCGCAGGGTGGTTCGACCGAACGATCGCCTCCGCGGTGGTGACGTCGACCGTGCGATATGACAACCTGACGCGCAAGTACGCCGTCAGTCGGGCGGTGGACGGCCGGATCGACAAGGCCGACTCGAAGGACGCCGAGGACGCGGCCTGGGCGTGGCTGACCGATCAGTTCGAGCGAATGCCGCTCTTTCGCGGCGCGCAGCTCGAAGTGAACGCCGAGTACTACGTCCGCGTCCGTGCTCATAGCACGCCGCGCATCATGTCCTTCGTGTGGCCCTGGCAGGCCGATGACGTGGTTGGCCTGGCGAAATTCACCTTCATGCGGTGATGCGTCGACTTCCTTCGGCGGTCATCCTGCTGTCCGTTCTTGCTGCGACTGGTTGTCGTCGCGCAACAACAATCGCTGGTCTTTACGCCATTTGGCGCGATTCCCGTTCTTGACGCGTATCTCGAAGCCCTTCGTGCACAGGCCGGTATTCCCGGCCTGTCGGCCGCGGTGGTCCGCGACGGAGTCGTGATTTGGGACAAGGGTTACGGATTCCAGAACACGTCGAGCCGTATCCGTGCGACTCCGGATACGCCCTACCTGGTCGGAGATCTCAGCGACACGCTTGCCGCCGTCCTGCTGCTTCAATGCGTCGAGCAGCGACACCTCGAGCTGAATGAGCCGATTCGGAAGTACGGCTCGGAATTCCCGAATGGTGGCGCGACGCTTCGCGACCTGTTGAGCCATACGACGCCTGGAGCCGAGGAGCCATTTCTCTACAGTCCTGAGCGCTACGAGCAGCTGACCGGCCTCATGGAGAAATGCGAGCCCTCCCGCTCATACCGCAGGAGCGTTGCGAACCTGCTCGATTGGGCGGCGATGCGCGATTCAGTGCCGGGAACCGACCTCTGGCACTCGGACACGGTGCTGCGTGACGGCGAGTTCGACGACGAAGACATCGCCCGGTACCGGCACCTCCTCGATCAGATGGCCGTGCCCTACAAGGTCGACAGCCGCAACCGCGCGGATCGATTCGAGCTGCCGCCCATGCCGATGTCCGCGACGGGCGGTCTCGTGACCACGGTGCGGGATCTCGCCAGGCTCGACGCTGTCGCTCGATTCAAGGTTGATCCTGCGACAGGAAACCCTCGACCAGGCGTGGAATCCGGTCATCACGCCGCAAGGCATCGTCACACCCATGGGGTTGGGGTGGTTCGTCCAAAGCTACCGCGGTGAACGTCTCGTGTGGCATTTCGGTGTCATCGGCAACGCCTACTCGTCGCTGGTGCTGAAACTGCCGGACCGCAAGCTGACGTTCATCCTTCTCGCGAACAGCGACGGCCTGAGCGCGACGTTCCAGCTGCCCGCCGGCAACGTGACCAAGTCTCTCTTTGCGTTGCTCTTTCTCAGGCTCGTCACGTAGTGGCCCTCGCGCCCACGCGCCCCTTAAGAGCGCTCGCGGTCGCGCTGCTCGCTCTGGCGATCCCGAAACCTGCTGCCGCCGAATGGCACTTCACGCCGCTGGTCGGAACAACCTTCGCGAACACGAACCTCCTCGATCTCGAAAACGCGACCGGCAAACACCATTTCAGCTTCGGCGGATCGGTGGCGCTGCTGGGAGGCGGGATCGTTGGTGCTGAAGGACTGGTCGTCTGGACGCCGGGGCTGTTTACCGAAAACGAAACCCTCGTCCGTAAGAGTTATGCGCTGGCGATTATGGGGAACGCGGTTCTCACGACGCCACGCAAGTGGACCGAATACAACCTGCGGCCGTTCCTGTCTGGCGGATTTGGTACGTTGAAGGGCTCGCGGGATGAGTTCTTCGGCGTTTTTCCGGAGCACTTTGCCATCGGCGCCTTCAACATTGGCGGTGGCGCCATTGGCTTTCTTTCGAAGAACACCGGCCTCCGCTTCGATCTTCGCTACTACAGCAGCTTGAAAGATTTCGAAGCGATCACCTTCGGCGACAAAGGACACCTCCGCTACATGACCGCCTCGTTCGGCGTCGTCATTCGACGCTGACTGATCGGGTTCTGCAAGGTTCTACCGGGTTCTAGCCGGGTTCGAGGTTCTACAAGGCGGCGCTTCCGAATCGGCTCTTTCAATCAGCAATCAGCATTCAGAATTTCTTCAGAGTCCCGGTCCTTTCTTCTCCGGCGGTTTATTGAATGACCGCTCGACCGCGTCGTTGACGTCGGTCGACACCGGTTGATCCCGCCAGAGCCAGCGCATCATATCCGGGAAGATCGCGCCTCCCTGTTTCTGGCCGTGGCGCCCGATGCCCCACGTGTAGTTGACGTCGTAGCCTTTCTCGGTGAGCGCCTTCATCAACCTGACGTTCTGGAGGAACCAGTCGCGGGTTTCGTCGTAGTTGCCGTTGCGGCCGACGCGGTTATCGTTCCGGCCGTCCTGCAGGTAAATCCGAATCGGCTTCTTCTCGTTGTTCCGGACCAGATCCGCATACGCGTGACCGCCGCGCAGGTTGGTAAAGCTGCCGACGATGCTGAGGACTTTGCGGAACTCGTTCGGGCGTTGCCAGGCCACGGTGAAGGCGGCGATTGCTCCCGAGCTCGCGCCGCCGATACCCCGCCGCTCAGGATCCTTCGAGATGTTGTATTCCTTGTTGAGAACCGGCATCAGCTCGTCGGCAATCACCCGCGCGTACTTGTCGTCGAGCGTGTTGTATTCGGTCGGACGGTTGGTCGTGCGATCGCCCCATTCCTGCGGCGTTGGCTCGGGTTGTTCAGGTGTGCGGCCCGGATTGATGAACACCGCGAGCATGACCGGGATCTCGCGCCGGTAAATCAAGTTGTCGAGGACGTTCGGCGCGCGAACGTCACCCTCCATGTTCTTGAACGCCTGACCGTCGTTGAAGATCATCAGGCTGGCCTGCACCGACGGGTCGTACTGAGCCGGCACGTACACCCAGTACGTGTGCTGGGTTCCTGGATACGCCTGGCTTGGGAGCGTGTACGGCCCGCGCATTTCGCCCGTGGGCACGCCGTCACGTGGAAGCGAGTCGGGCCCGAGCTGGTAATGAATGTCGGTATTGTGGCGTGCTGGCGCCGGTGCTGCGCCAGCACCCCGGCGGTTGCGGCGACCGACAGAGCATCGCGACCGGCTGTCTCCTCATGCTGGGGTCTGACCCCAGCGACCCGATGTGGGCAGGTGGCGTGCTCAAGAATGGTCGCGCCAGCCACACAGCTACCGATATACGTTCGATGCCACGATGTTTCAGTACCTCCCCGAGCACCGAAACTTTTTCAGAAACGCGATGATCTCCTGACGTCCTTCTGGCGTCTCCTGGTGCTCGACGTCGTAGCGGAGCAGCTTCCATCGCTCGGGATGACCGAGCTTCGCATAGACCTGCTGAAGTTCCTTGTCGATCACGTCGAGCCCTTCGACGGGCGTCAGTTTATCGCGCAATCCTGCCAATCCGAGGTGCGCACGTGGCGCGATCAGCGCGTTGATCTGGGCAGTCGTGAAGTGTTTGATCAAGCTGGGCACGAAGTAGTAGATCCCGTGCAGCGACAGGGCCTTGCGCGCAAGCAGCGCCTGAAAATCGGTCAGGCAATTGATGTCGACCGTCACCTTGATGCGCTCGTCGAGTGCGCCCAGCCACCACGCCATCGTGCTGCCCATCGACATGCCCAGCGTCGCCAATCCGCTGCGGCATCCACGTCAGGGCGTGTCAGAAGAAAATCGAGCGCCCGCAGGCCGTCGTAGACCATCATGCCCCAGAGCACCTGCCCCTGCCAGAGCATGGCCTTGAACATGTCGGCTTCGGTGGTGTGGCTACGCTCGCCGAAGATCCATGAATCGATGCAGAGCGCGACGTAACCGAGCTCGGTCAATTCCTTCGCGTACGGCTTCTTGTCCAGGTAACTGCGGCCTTCGATGAACTCCTGCTTGCCGATCTGGTAGCCGCCGCCGTGCGAGTGATTGAACAGGACGCCCGGAACACGGCCGCTCGTTGACCGCGGGCGTGCGAGATAGGCCGGCACTTTCTCGATCCCGTTCAGGTCCAGATCCCACGTTTCGAGAACGTAGCCGTCGCGTTCCTCCTCGGTCCGCTTCGTGCCCCCGATCGGCCGCTGACGATCCGGAAGCTGCCCGAGCAGGCTATATAGCTCGCGGCGGCGGGCGGTCGGGCTAATGGACGCTGCCGGGGCGGTTTGACGTCGACTCATCGATGCAAGCGGTGCAATGGAAGCCGCGCCGGCCAGATGGAGCACATCGCGCCGGGTGACAGGATGGACTGACATAGGCGCATGATACGCGACCTCGACGTATGATGCTGCGCGGAGGCGAACATGGTCGGGATTGTTGTCATCCTCGTCATCCTGTGGTTTCTGGGCATCATCACCAAGACCACGCTCGGTGGACTCCTGCACATCCTGCTGGTCATCGCGGTCATTTTCCTGCTGATCGGCGTGATCCGCGGCCGCGGACTCTGAACACCGCGTCATGAAAGCATGGAGGCAGGATCACGCGATCGTCCAGCTGTCGCTGGACTTGATCGACATGCACGAGGCGCTCGAGACCGCCGCGGTCGGCGTCGAGGCCGGTGTCGACTGGCTGGAGGCCGGGACCCCGCTCCTCCTGGCCGAGGGTCTCCATGCGGTCGAAAGGCTTCGTGCGCGTTTTCCCAGACATCCGATTGTTGCCGATCTCAAGACGATGGACGGCGGCTACCTCGAGGCTGAGATGATGGCCAAGGCTGGCGCCAACTTCGTTGTCGTGATGGGTCGCGCGCACGAGGCGACCGTCCGCCGGGTGATCGATGCCGGTCGCGATTTCAACATCCGAGTCATGGGGGACAATCTCGGCGCTGACAATCGGGTCGAGTGTGCCCGACAGCTCGAACTCCTCGGCGTCGACATCGTCGTCCACCACATCGGCTTCGACGAGCGCGCCATGATTCGGGGCCTGAGTCCGCTCGACGAGTTGGACGACGTAGTGCGATCGGTGTCGATCCCGGTGCAGGCGGTCGGCGGCCTGTCGATCGACCAGGCGATCGAGTGTGCGCGCCGCGGCGCGCCGCTGGTGGTCGTTGGCGCGCCACTGGTCATCGACGGCGCGTCATTCCGACCGGCGGACGGCGAATTGTTCGATAAGCTCAAGGAGATTTGCGACAACGTGCACCGGGTTGCCGGGATCCGGGGTCCGGGATCCGGGATCCGATCTAGGTTCCTAGCTGCCCTTCGACTCGCTTGATCTCGCGCTCAGGGCAGGCTGGCGGCTGGCTGCTGCGAGCGGACTACTTGAAGGCTCCGACGAGATCGTGGATTCCGACCTTGAGCGTAGCCTTGGCGATTCGATCGATCTCGACATCCGGTCCAACGATATGGAAGGTCCGGTGGACGTGCGTGTAGTGCTCGCCGGGAGCGAGACTCAATGCAGGAGAAGACGTTTCCAACTCGTAGAAGGGCCGAAGCGGCGGCTTGCCTGGAGCCGGCGGGCCGTCGTTGTAGCTGTTGATGACGTCGCCTTTGTAGGGCTCGCGCTGAATCTCCCACATCGAGTTGACGTAGGTGTTCGCGTTGGCGGGTCGTGTGTACTGCACCAATGTCAGCACCTGCCCAGCGGCATCGTAGCTGCCGGCAAGCGGAAGGGCCCGGGAAGGTGGCAGACCGATCTTGCTCCGGTGCTGACCGTCTCCGCGGAAATAAATCATCGGTGGTTTCACGATCAACCGATCCGCAGGAACCTTCCCGAAGTATGAATCGTTCACGACTGGCCCCGAGGCCGACGCGTTGTAGGGAATCGCGATCGTCGTCGACGGCGAAGGCGTGAGCTGTCCGAGAATCCAGATCGAGACCAGGCCTGACTTCGGCGTCCATGCGCTGCGGCCCGCATTGGTCACCGTGTTCGATGATTCGAACGCGACGGTCTGCACGCCGTTCCCCGGCGTTTCTCCGAGGCAGCGTCGCGACCTCGGTGTCGGTGAGCATCTTCACCGTTCGTTCCACGTCGATGTCGAACGATGTCCCGGAGTAGTTGACGAGCGGCATCCGTTTCCGAAACGTGACTGATGTTGGCGACTGGCTGGTAATGTCCCACGGTCCCCAGTCGAACGCCTCAGGTACCTGCCAGTGATCGAGATCGAACGGATCGCCCTTCTTGAAGTACAGCGAGTACTGTCCGCCCTCGGGCCCAAGCCAGAACCGATCCTCGCCGCCGAACACGTTCATGTGCGGCTGTCGCTGACCGGAAGCGATCGCGGTGCGCCCGAGCCAGCCAAAACTTGGCGAATCGCTGCCGCCAGTCGTGCTGGTCATCACACGTCCCTGATACGCCGGCGCCACGGCCACCTGCGCGCCACCTGAAGCAAGGACGACGAGCTTCGTGTGTTGATTGAGAAATGCGAGGTCAGATTGAAAGGGACTCATGCTTGTCTGGGTGGCTGGTGGCGTGGGTGCCGGGGCTTCCGCCTTGCACGCCGCCATCGCCAGTCCCGCTAGTACGCAGATTCTGTGAACGCAGCAGCTTCATGACGTCTGGTACCGGGGTCACCCTCTACAGGGTTCTACAGGGTTCTACAGGGTTCTACAGGGTTCTACGGTCTCGAGGTTCTACGAGGTTCTGCAGGGTTCGACACGTTTCGCGAGGTTCGAACCCGGTAGAACCCAGGCGAACCAGTAGGGCTTCCCAGATGTCAGCCGCGCTGGACTCCCAGCTTCTTCAGCACCTCGTCCGGGCATCCTTTCCACTCCGACACGACCGTGTTGCCGATGTACTGCAGATCCTTGATGCCCATCTTGCTGGTCCAGAAGCCGCTGGCGGTGAGATCGCGGAACATGTTGAAGAACGCGACCCCGTGTGACAAGCCGGGCACGGTCTGCGACGGCCACGAGATGTCGTCGAGGACCTTCGTGCGCTCGACGTCAGTGCAGGTGACAAACATCTTGTCGTAGCGGCTGACGCATTCGCGATCGAGCCACGCGAGACCACCACGCATGGCGGTCTGCCGCCCGGGCTGATCGACCATCATGAAATCCATGAATTCCGGGACGCCTGCGTCCGTCGCGCTCCCGGATCGATCGTCCTTGGGAATGATGATGTTGGCCAGCATCGCGATCGTGGCCCACTCATGCGCGTTGAAGAACTTCGGCTTGTAAGGCGTGCCGGTCTTCTGCGCGGCCGTTTGAGCCGCCTGCGCCTGGGTGTGCGCCTGCTGCGCTTCGGCGTCGGTCCAGGTAAAGGCCGACGGCGGCGGGCGCCGCCGCGAGCAGTTGCAACAACGTTCGGCGATTGGTGTCCATAATCTGCCCCGCGCTCAATCAGCAATCAGCAATCGACGATCAGCAATCTATACGGTCCCCGCGCGACGCGAGTCGGCAATGAATTCGGCCGTCTTCATCGAGAGCGCGAGGATCGTCCAGGTGCAGTTCTTGTCCGCCTGCGACGGCAGCGGGCCGCCGTCGGCGACGAACACGTTCTTGACGTCGTGCGCCTGGCAGTTCTTGTTCAGCACGGACGTCGAGGGATTGTTGCCCATCCGCGTCACGCCGACTTCGTGAATGATCCGGCCGCCTGCCGCGATGCCGTATCCGTCTTCCTTCGACGGCATCGGCGAGGTCGGTGTCCCGCCCATCTGCTGGATGATCGCGCGGAAGGTCTCCTGCATGTGCTTCACCTGATTCAGCTCGTAGTCGCTCCACTTGTAGTGGAACCGAAGCACTGGAATCCCCCACTTGTCGACCACGTTTGGATCGATCTCGCAGTAGCTGTCAGCGTTCGGAACCATTTCGCCGCGGCCGGCGAAGTTCACCGTCGCGCCGTACAGGCGCCGGTAGTCTTCCTTCAGGCCCTTGCCGTAGCCACCGAACGCGTGAGGACGGCCGGCAACCTCCACCGCTGGTGAAATTGTGAATGCCCCCTCCGAATCCCGCATTGGGCATGCGGCGTCCGCCGCCGAGCTCGATGTGATACCCGCGCGGGAAATCGAGTTTCTTGTTGTCGAGCCACCACGGCATGTACAGGTGCATGCCGCCGACACCGTCTTCGTTGTGCGGAATGCCGTCCATCAGCTTGGGGATGAAACCGGTCACGCTGGCGCCGGTCGAGTCCATCAGGAACTTGCCGACCGTTCCGCTGGAGTTCGCCAGCCCCTGCGGGAACTTCGACGACTTCGAGTTGAGCAGCAGGCGCGCGGACTCGCACGCGCCGCCAGCGACGACGACAATGCGGGCGCGGACGTGGTTGTCGCGGGCGGTTGCCTTGTCGACGTAGGTGACGCCACTGGCCAGGCCGGCTTCGTCGAGGGTGACTTCGCGGGCCATCGCACCCGTGATGATCTTCAGCCGTCCGGTCTTCAGCGCCGGCGGGATCAGCACGGATGGCGACGAGAAGTTCGAGTGCGTTGCGCATCCTCGCCCACACTGCGAGCAGTAATGGCACGCCGGACGGCCGTTGAGCGGCTTGGTGAGGATCGACAGCCGCGACGGCACGCACGGAATGTTGAGCCTGTTCGGAGGCCTGCTTGATCAGCAGTTCGTAGCACCGAGGCTGCGGCGGCGGCAGAAAAATGCCGTCAGGCTCGTTGGGCAGGTTCGGCAGGTTCGTGCCGAACACGCCGATGAATCGGTCGATCTTGTCGTAGTACGGCTTCAGGTCCTCGTAGGTGATCGGCCAGTCGTCGCCGAGGCCGTCAAGCGTCTTGCGCTGAAAATCATGCGGACCGAACCGCAGCGAAATCCGTCCCCAGTGGTTCGTGCGTCCACCGAGCATGCGCGATCGGAACCAGTCGAACTGGTTTCCCGGTGCGGACGTGTACGGGCTCGCCCTCGAGCGTCCAGCCGCCAAGCGCGCCGTCGAATTCTCCGAACTGCCGCTCGGGAATCGCCGCGCCTCGGCGCGGGGTGTCGTACGGCCACTTGAACATGGCGGAATCGGTGGACGAGTCCCACATCGGACCCGCCTCGAGCATGACGACGTTGGCGCCGGCCTGCGTGAGCACCATCGCGGCCATGCCGCCGCCCGCGCCTGACCCGATGATCGCCACGTCGTAAATCGTGCGGCCACGGATGATCTGCATGTGACCCCCCGGCTGCGGGCAGGCTACGTCTGTCGGAGGGCGGTGTCAAGAAACGCGGCGGTGGGCGTCAACGCGAAATCGAAATGTCCCCAGAAACGCGGCGTTGGGGTTCCACTCGGCCACATCTGGAGCTGGACGGCCGTCCCAGGCAGGATCGGGCTGTTGGTGCGCCACGGGGGAGAGGCGATCAACCCGGTCGCCGCCGTCACATCAACCGGCCTGGAGAAATAGAAGCCTTGCGCGTATTCGCAGCCGATGTCGCGCAGCCACTCGAGCTGATCGAGACGTTTCGACCCCTTCGGCGACGACGTCCATCCCCATGTTGTGGGCGATCCCGGCGATCACGCGCACCATCTCCGACCCGTCGTCGACGCCGATCCGGCTCACGAACGATCGATCGACCTTGACCGTGTCGACGTGCAGACGGTGCAGGTAACTCAAGGACGAATACCCGGTGCCGAAATCGTCGAGGCTCCAGGCGACGCCGATCGTCTGCAGGCGGCGCAGCGTCATTTGCGCTCGCCTGAAATCACCGAGAAACGCGCTCTCCGTGATTTCGAGTTTCAGGCTCGATGGCTGGAGCCCGGACTCCTCGAGCACGTTCTCGACTCTCGCTGATCAGATCGTCGTCTCCGAACTGCTTGCTCGAGACGTTGACGCAGATGACGCGGGGGCGGCGGCGCCGAACCGTTGTCTGCCAGGCCACCATCTGCCGGCACGATTGCGCCAGCACCTGGCGGCCAATGAGCACGATCATCTCGGTGTCTTCGGCAATCGGGATGAAGTCGGCTGGATCGATCAGCCCCTTGCGTCGGATGCCGCCAGCGCACCAGCGCCTCGAACCCGGCGAGCGCACCGCCGCGGATCGAGACGATCGGCTGATAGTGGACTTCGAACGCGTCGCGCTCGATCGCCTGCCGCATGTCTGTCTCGACCCGTAGTCGCGAGACGGCGCGGTCGCGCATGGCGATGTCGAACAACTCGCACCGGTTCGCTGTCCTCCTTCGCGCGGTGCAACGCGATCGCCGCGTCACGAAGGATGTCCTCCGGATGCGCGTATCCCGAACCGCTCATCGTGATACCGGCGCTCGCCGTGACGAACACGTCATGTCCTTCGACCACGAATGGCTTGTGCAGCGCTTCGCGGAGCCGCTCGGCGACGCGCACCGCGTCACTGGCATCGTCGATGTCGTCGAGGAGCACGGTGAATTCGTCGCCGCCAAGCCGCGCGAGCGTGCAGCCGTGGCCGCCACGTGTGATGGCGTCGTTGGCGCGAACCCATGCCTGGAGGCGATGCGCCACTTCCACCAGCAGTCGATCTGCCAGCGCCAGCCCGAGACTGTGATTGACCGTCTTGAAGCGATCGAGGCCGAGAATCACGAGCGCGAACTCATAATCGCGCTTGCGCGCGGTTCGCCGGATGGCGCGGTCGAGCAAGTCGAGGAAGAGCACGCGATTGGGCAGGCCGGTCAGCCCGTCGGCCAGCTTGGCTTCCGTGATGTCGGTCAGCGAACCGGCGAATCGAGTGGCGGCACCGGCCTCGTTTCGACTCGCCGCGGCGCGGCACAGGACCCAGCGGAAGGTCCCGTCGCGATGGCGCAGCCGGTGTTCGCTTTCGTAGTGGCCGGTTCCCCGCGCGATGTGTTCGGCGACGGTCTGACGAACCCTCGTCCAGTCATCCTGGTGCACGCGGTCCAGCCACTCGTCCGGCGTCACGCCGATCTCCGAGTTCTCGTACCCGAGCATCGCCTTCCATCGGGCCGACCAGTAGACCTCGTTGGTCACGAGATTCCAGTCCCACAAACCATCGTTCGCGCCGTTGACAGCGAGCGTGTAGCGCTCCTGGCTTTCGCGCAGGCTCTCAATCACGCGCTTGTGCGACAGGTGGGTGCCGATCCTCGCAAGGGCCACCGGGCAATCGATTGGCTTGGTCAGGTAGTCGTTGGCGCCAAGGCTGAACGCTTCGACCACGTCGGGACCGTGTGTTCTCGCGGTCAGCATGATGACCGGCAGGTCAGTCTGATTGCGAGTCGCGCGGATATCTGGTCAGAACCTCGAGCCCGTTCATGCCGGGCATTTCGATGTCGAGCACTACGAGGTCGAACTCGCGCGTATTGATTAACGACAGCGCCTCCTGACCGATCTCCCGCGCTCTCAACGTCGTACTGCTGAAGCCGTAGCAGGCACGAGAGCGCGTCTCGATTCAACTCGTTGTCATCGACAACGAGAATGGACGCGCCGTTCTCGACTCGCGTGGTCAGGTCCATGAGAGGCCCGGGCCGCGTGTGCAAGGGGTACGCCCTCGCCCTCGAAGCCGGCACCTCGAACTAAGTACCAGTGGAGCAGTTGCTTGGCGAGGACGTGTCGAGATGTCGACGCAGGCGGCTGATCACAATCTTGGTGGGTTCGTGGACAATCTACGCAGTTTTCGCAGTGCAAATTTCCGAACTGTTGCCGCAGTCCCATGATGCTGTTAGATTCCGCCCCCAATGGCGCCCCGGATCAGCGTCTTTCCTAAATTCCAGTTCGACGAACTGGTGTCGGGCGACGTGTCGTTCGTCCAGTGGCTCCGCGACGCGGCCGAACTTGGCGGCGAGGGCGTCGAACACTACGACGGGTTCTTCCGCAGCTTCGCGGACAAGGACGTCGATCCGATCTGCCGGTCTGCTCGAGGAGACCGGCCAGACGACGTCGATGATGTGTTTCTCGCCCGACTTTACCCATCCCGACCGCGACGAGCGGCTTCGCCAGGTCGAGCGGCAGAAGGCGGCGATTGATTTGACCGCCCGGCTCGGGTCGCGCCATTGTCGAACGCTCAGCGGCCAGCGCTACCCGGGACTGGCGCGCGATGAAGGGATCGCGCGCACGCTCGAGGGCATCCGTCGATCGCTCGATCATGCCGAGCGGCGCGGCGTCGTGCTCTGCATGGAAAACCACTACAAGGACGGAACCTGGCGCTTCCCGGAATTCGCACAGCCGGAGGACATCTTCCTGAAATCATCGGAGCAGATCGAGTCGCCATATTTCGGCGTGCAGTACGATCCCTCGAATGCGTTCGTCGGTGGATTCGATCCGGTGAAGTTCCTGGAGAAGGATCCGTCACCGCGTCGTGACCATGCACGCGTCCGACAGATACCTGGCGCCAGGTGCGACCCTCGACGATCTGAAGGCGGGTGACGGGTCGCTCGGATACGCATCCGCTCTCAAGCATGGAGAGACGGGAAAAGGGTTGAACGACTACGAGGCGATCTTTCGCATTCTTGCCGAGGCCGGGTTCAGCGGATGGATCTCGGTTGAGGCGGGGATGGAGGGTCTCGATGAAATTGCCAGATCGGTAGAGTTCCTGAAAGTCAAACGGGCGAAGTATTACCAGTAACCTCTCTTCTCCTTTCTCCGTTCTCCTGTTTTCTCTTAAGCGCGGTCCTATCCGGGTGTTACGGATCAGGTTGTCCATGCCTCGCTTGCTAACACTACGCCGCTCATCGCGTCCTCCACATCAGGAGGTCAGAATGATGCAGAAAATCCGAACCTTACTGATGACAACCGGTGCCGCGCTGGCGATCGCGGCACCCGCCCTCGCCGGTCCGCCCCTGCTCTGCCACCCATACGACATTGGTTCAGCCCGGTCGCTGCCGTGGAACGATGCGGCGGGATGGACGGGTACACGAGCGGACTACAAGCTGGAAAACCTCGTCGCCGACACGGACGCGCTGCTCGCTCCGACAACGCCGGTCGTTGTGAGAATGGAGACGCTGCGCCGCGCGGCCATCTACGCAAGCATGGATGCGAAGGTTGCGAAACAGCTGCTGACTCACCTCAACGCCAAAGTCGACGCGGCCGAGACCGGCGGTCATCCGGACGCGTTCGCGCTGCTCGATGCGGCATACGTCACCGAAGCGTTTCGCATGATGTCGAATCTGAACGGCGAGTTCACCAGCCGCGCGCCGGGCTTGCGGGCCGCGATCGGCAACAGCGACGGCTATGCGCTCATCGCCCGCAGCATCGCCGCCAAACCGAACGACGCCGGCCTTCAGTTCGCGGCGGCGTTGATTGCCGCTGACAAGGGCGATCGAAGCCGCTATCTCGATCACGCCTCAAAGGCACGCGCCGGCGCACCGGGCGATGCGCTGCTGACGAAGAATCTCAGCCACGTGCAGTGACTACAGCAGCAACACAAGCCACCGACCACAGATAAACGGAGCCGCAGAAGAACAGGCCACAGAAAAACACAGAACAACACAGATCAACACAGCTAAACGGGAGCCGCAGAAGAACAAGCCACAGAAGAACACAGAAGAACACAGAACAACACAGAACAACACAGCTAGACGGGAGCCGCAGAAGAACAAGCCACAGAAGAACAAGCCACAGAAGAAACAAGCCACAGAAGAACACAGAACAACACAGGCAGGGGGAGTGTCAGAAATTCTGTGTGCGGGCCGTTGATCTCGTCCTCACCTTGAAAACGAGGATGCGTGTGGGCGCTGTGGGAAACCGCGGGCTGTGCGGTTTTCCAAGGGCCGGTGGGCGCGTTCTTGGCGTCCACGGGCCCGGCAGCGTCCATGCGCGGATTCATTCTACGACGCGGGAAGTAGTGAAGCGATCCTCGAACAGGATCGCAAACTGCTGCATCGCGAGGTGCCAGTGATTGCCCGCCTTCTCGCCCCAGCGGGCCGTAATGTTGCGCAGCGCGAGCCAGATCAGTTTGGTCGCCGCCTCGTCGGTCGGAAAGTGGCCGCGAGTCTTGATGATCTTGCGCACGCGCGCATTCACGCTCTCGAGCGCGTTCGTCGTGTAGATCACACGCCGGACCTCTGGCGGGAAGGCGAAGAACGGGATGACCTGCAGCCAGGCGCGCCGCCAGGACGCGACCACGGTCGGGAAGCGAATCCCCCACGAGCTACGCGCGAACAGATCGAGCGCCTCGGCCGCGGCGTCGGCGCTCACCGCTGTGTAAATGGGGCGGAGCGCGGCCGCGAGGAGCTTCCGGTCGCGCGCGCTGGCAAAGTCGAGGCTATGGCGCAGCAGATGGACGAGGCAGGTCTGCAGCGTCGTCCGCGGAAACACGGCCGCCAGGGCCTCGCTCATGCCCTTGAGGCCGTCGGTGACGGCGATCAGGATGTCCTGGCAGCCGCGGACTTTGAGATCCGTGAAGACCTTCATCCAGAATTTCGCCCCCTCCGTCTGCTCGATCCAGAGGCCCAGGATGTCCCTGGTCCCATTCGGCAGGACCGCGAGCGCGAGATACACCGCCTTGCTCCGGACGGTCGCCTCCTCGCGAATCTTGACGCGCAAGGCATCGAAGAAGACAACCGGATACATCGACTCCAGCGGCCGCCTGCTGCCACGCCGTGGCCTCCGCGACGACCGAATCGGTGACCGAGCTGATCAGATCGGGCGACACCTCCACGGCATACATCTCCGCGAGGAACGCCTGGATCTCACGCACGGTCATCCCACGGGCGTACAACGCCAGGATCTTGTCGTCGAAGCCGGCAAAGCGACGCGCGTGCTTCGGAATCAGCCGCGGTTCGAACGTGCCCTCGCGGTCGCGGGGCACGTCGATCGCGAGGCGACCGTCGTCGGTGATCACCGTCTTGGGACTCGTCCCATTGCGATGATTGGCGACGTCCTCCGGCTTGGCGCCGCCAGGGGGATAGCCCAAGTGATGCGTCAGCTCGCCACCGAGCGCACGCTCCACGATGGCTTTCTTGAACCGGCGGACGGCGGCCTCGAGCTCCTCGACAGAGAGCGGCCCTTGCCGCACGAACTGATCGAGAATCTCCGAGGGAACAGGGGTCAGCGGCGTGTCAGGGGCCAGGCTCTTTCGTTTTCGGGGCGGCATAGGCTCTCCTCATGCTATGCCTCACACACAGAATTCCTGACACTCTCACAGGCAGGCCGACTCCACTGTGTTCCTCTCTGTGTTCATCTGTGTTTTTCTGTGGGGTTCCTCTCTGTGTTCATCTGTGTTTTTCTGTGGGGTTCCTCTCTGTGTTCATCTGTGTTTTTCTGTGGGGTTCCTCTCTGTGTTCATCTGTGTTTTTCTGTGGGGTTCCTCTCTGTGTTCATCTGTGTTTTTCTGTGGCGGTTCCTCTCTGTGTTTTTCTGTGTTTTTCTGTGGCGGTTCCTCTCTGTGTTTTTCTGTGTTTTTCTGTGGCGGTAATTCTTCAGTGTTTTCTGTGGCCTACCATGGGTCCAGTCCGCCCAGGGGAAACTGCTCGACATCGATGACGGCGCCGCTGACGACGGTCTCATCCGACGCGAAATACGCGGCGGCCATCGCGATGTCGGCTGGCAGGAGTAGCCGTCCGAACGGTCGGGTGCTGCAGGCATCCTGGTACCAGTCGGGCCCCTTGCCGTCGGACCGCTGCACCGCTTCTTCCCCTTCCGTCAACGTCCAGCCGACGTTCAGCTGATTGACGCGAATGTGGTAGCGGCCCAGCGCCAGCGCCGCATTCTTCGTCATCGTCATCAGCGCACCCTTGGAGACCGAATACGGCCCGAGTTGCGGCAGACCCACGTATGCGTTAATCGACCCGATGTTCACGATCGATCCGCCGCCGCGCGTCTTCATCGACTGCAAAGCTTCCTGCATGAGCAGGAACGGTGCGCGGACGTTTATCGCCATCGTCATTTCCCACTGCTCGAGGGTGGCGTCCTCGAGCGAGGAGCGGGCGGTGGTCGCCGCGTTGTTCACGAGGATGTCGATGCCGCCGCGTCGAGCGACGACGTCGCGAATGATCTGGCGACAGGCCTCGACGCTCCTCAGATCGCCAGCCACCGCATCGACGTTGCCGCCGTTCGACCGCATCGACTCTGCCGTGGCCGTGGCGCTGGCGAGGTCAGGTCCGTGGACGACCACCGACGCGCCAAGGCTCAGGAAGTGCGAGGCAATGCCCTTCCCGATGCCGGACGTCGATCCGGTCACGAGCGCGATCCGATCTTTCAGTGATGGCATAGCAGGCTACACTATCAGGATGGCCAGCCTGATAGAAGCGATCGATATCAAGCGGAAAATGTTCTTTGAATACGAGAACGCCCCGTACCACTGTCTCGACGTCGATATCTCAAAACCAACGGCGCGTGGCGGCCAGACGCTGGTGCGTGTGAAAATGCGAAATCTGCTCACCCGTGCCGTGTTCGACCGGACCTTCAAGGCGGGAGAGAAGTTCTCCGAGCCAGACCTGGTCACCGTCCCGGCGACGTATCTGTACGCCGATGCGAGCGGCTACCATTTCATGGACCAGGAGAGCTACGACACGCTGACGCTGACCGGCGACAGGCTCGGCGACGATCGGCAGCTGCTCGTCGACAACGTACTCGTGCAGGTCCAGAAATACAATGGCGTTCCCATTGGCGTGCAGTTCCCCCCGCACGTCGAGCTCATCGTCACCTCGACCGAGCCGGGTGTACGTGGTGACACCGCCAGCGGCGGCGTCACCAAACTGGCGACGCTCGAAACCGGTCTCGAGGTGCGTGTCCCGCTCTTCATCAAGGAAGGGGAGAGGGTCAAGGTCCACACCGAGACTCGAGAGTTCGCCGGGCGGGCCTGACGTCCCGTACGCGAACGCGGCCCGACTCCGACTGCGTCAGCGCTTGGCGTTCCAGGTGGGGCTGATTCCACCCTTGATCGTGCCCTGAATCGAGCTCCCCTTGACTTGCCCCGTGTACTGCGCGCTCCCCATGGTGAACGTGATTTCGCTGCCGTGCAGGCGGCCATTCGAGATCGGCTTCCCCCCGAGCGTGCCTGTAATCACCTGGAACTGCTGCGACAGCGCCAAATCACCTTGCGCGGTGTGCCACGTGCCGTCCACTTTCGCTGGCACGATCCAGAGAAGCGCCGTGCACCAGCTCACACAGTCCTCGGACACCGTTGCGGTCTCGTCCGGCTCCCAGGCTTCCATCCTGAAGGAATTCGACACGACTCTCGTCCCAGGCGCCATCTCGAGCAGCTTTGGTCGCAGCCGCAGATTCAGATCGGGCAGAAGAAACAGCGTGATAACCGTCGCCTTTGAAAAATCCGTCTCGAAGATATCCGCCTTGACGAATGATGCTTTGTCGCTGACGCCCGCAGCCGCCGCATTCTTGATCGACAGGGCCACCATGTCCGGGTTGTATTCCACGCCCATGGCTTTGAGCCCCCGCTTCGCGGCGGTGATGACGGTGCGGCCGTCTCCCGAGCCGAGATCCATGAGAAAGTCCGCTGGGGTCACCTTCGCCATGTCCAGCATCTTGTTCACGAGTGCCTGAGGCGTTGGCACCCAGACCACGTCTTTCCCTGCCTGTCCGACGCTCGGCTCGAAGGGCTTTTGCTCGGTTGCCTGAGCGAAGGCGAGCGAGGCCGTCAGACATGCCGCTGCCGTCAGTAAGATGAGTCGTGGGTTCGTGGGAGAGCGCATAGTGCTATTTTCTCCTTGTCATTACCGCCGACCTTTTAGGTTCTACGGGGTTCCGGACCCTGCTAGAACCCTGCAGAACCTAGTAGAACCTGGTGATGATATTCCGAAAGAGAGGATCCGTTGATGAAGATACGACACGCCGTGGCCCTGAGCTTAGTCCTGTTTGCCGCCGGCTGGACCTTGTCCGCGGCGCAGAAGCCGGCGCCGGGAGGCTACATCCTGGAGCGCGATGCTGAGGTAGCGACTGCCGAACCGGGGACGCACAATGGCGGCGGGCAGACGATCGGGTATTCCTTCTTCAAGAAGGCTCCCCGGCTCGGTCTCGTCTTCCGCAAGCGTGCGCTCAAGCCCGGTTCCGGAATCGGATATCACGAGCAGAAAGAGGATGAAATCTACTACGTACTGAGCGGCCGGGGAACCATGACCATCGACGGCAAGAGCTTCGACGTCGAGCCTGGAACTGCAGTCCTGACAAGGCCCGGCAGCTCACACGGTCTCAAACAGACTGGCACAGACGATCTCGTGATCATGATCAACTACGAGCAGAAAGTGCAGTAGAAGCTATCTCATAAACCCAAATCGGCTCGGTCAACAGATACCGGCAACGCGAGCGAGCGACAGCGAGTGAGCCACGCGAACGGAGCGCGCCGGCGGAGCGGCGCGCGAGAGAGCGTGTAGGGGAGTTCGAGGGGCGAAGCCCCTCGGGTAAGACTAGTGTCCGACGACGAAGGTGCGGGTTATGCGCGCCCTTTCGGAGTGAACGGCAAAATGTTGTCGGGCAGGATGGCGTGTGAGTGGTAGTGTCGAATGCGCTCGAGTTGCCAGGTCTGCTTGTAGAAGTGCCCCATCGCGTAGCCACACAACAGCGCACAGCGATGTTTGATCACCAACTTGTGCCAGAGCATTTCCAGCTTGATGGCGCTTTCGGTATGACCCTGCCGCCAGAGAAGATCCACCATTTCGCCGAACGCGCGCACCGTGGTGCCGCCCCGGCCGCATAGCGCCTGCTTGACCATGACGTCGACGGTCCGCTCGAAGAGATCGGGTTCGATCTCTCCGCCGACCGCGAATTGCCCGAGCGTTTCCTCGGCGTCCAGCATCACCAGGTCACCCGCACGCCTGGCAACCGCACAGTCGATTTCCTTCGCCTGCAGATGCGCTTCGATGCCATCGCGATGGGCAGGTGTCGCGATCACGATCGCCGGCTGGCCGAGCAGCAGCCCGTCGGCCAGGAATTCCGCGACGGTTGAAAAGAGGCTCCGGTCGCTGGCGTAGAACTGGACGACGTGATGGGCAGTATGCGGGGCTGCAGCGGATCCCACGCCGACGAGCATAGCACTGGCCGACGTGGAACTCGAAAACTGCTCGGGCACAGGTTGTTTTAGAACCGGAGTGCGCTCAGAGTACTTTGCGCTCGCGCTGATGCTGTCGAAGGGCGACGGCGCAGCATCGTGCTCGACGAAGTAGTGACGGATTCCCGCCTGATCGGCTTTTGCGAAAATCCTTTTCCAGTCGACTACGTCGCTGGCGCCGACGTCGGTGATGTTCGGGATCGCCTGCTCGAACGGTACGGGCGCGGGACCATCGGGAACCTTCTTCAGGCCTTTCACGTGCACCAGCGGAAACCTGCCCGGATAGCGCTGAAAGTACTCGAGCGGATCCTGGCGGGCGACGGTAATCCAGCACAGGTCGAGTTCCATCTTCACCAGATCGGCGTCGCACTCCTTGAGGAGTTGTTCGAACGGCATCACGCCGTTGACCGGAACGAACTCGAAATGATGGTTGTGATACGCGAACTGGAGCCCGGCCTTCTTGCACGCGTCACCGGCCTTGTTGAAGGTCGCCGCCACGCGCTTCCAGACGTCCGGCTGCTTGCGCATCTCTTCGTCGAGCCACGGGTTGACCACGAATCGGTGTCCGATGGTGTGGCTCGCCTCGATCACCTGCGGCAGTTTCGTTTCGACACTGGCGTAGTCCACGTGTGTCGACGGGGCACTCAGCTTGTGCCGGTCGAGGATCGCGCGGACGTCCTTTGGAGCGCGATCGAAATAGCCGGCGAACTCGACCTCTTTATAGCCAGCCGCGGCAACCTTCGCGAGCGTGCCCTCGAAGTCCTTCGCGATCTGATCTCGGACTGTATAGAGCTGGAGGCCGAGTCGCTCAATCTTGTGTTCCGCCTTCGCGGCTTCGCCGCTTCGGCGCGACACGTCTGCGGCAACGGGAATGAGAGGGCTTGCAGCCACGTGGCCGAGAAATCTGCGGCGCGTCATCGTCATAGCCTTCATCCTACCCTGACGCGCGGCTAAAGCCGCGCGCTACGGGCGTCACTGAACCTCGTAGAACCCCGCAGAACCCGGCAGAACCCAAAAAAGGAGGGGAACATTGTCGACCGTCTAGGTGTATATTGTCGATAGTCTAGGCGTGAGGTGATATGGGGAAACCATCTGATCTGATCCAAGGTACCCTCGATTTGCTCATTCTAAAAACGTTGGCGCTGGAGCCGCGGCATGGCTGGGCGATCGGCAAGCGCATCCAGCAGATGAGCCGCGACGTCCTGCAAATCACGCAGGGCTCGCTCTATCCCGCGCTGCATCGCCTCGAACAGCAGGGATGGATCAAGGCGCAACCTGGTCGAACCGCAACCGGCCGCGACGCCAAGTTCTACGCACTCACGGCCGCGGGCCGTAAGCAGCTGACGAAGGAGCTTGAAAGCTGGGATCGGCTTTCCGGCGCTATCCATCTCGTCGTCAGGGAAGCGGAGTAAGGTCATGGCACGCTGGCTGGATCGCCTTCGACTCCGCGTGCGATCCCTGTTTCTGGGCACCGAGGTTGACGCCTCGATGCGTGACGAGCTGCAGCTCCACCTCGACGAACAGATCGAGGAGTACGTGGCCGGCGGGATGACGCGCGTCGAGGCGAGGGCAGCGGCGCTCCGTGATTTCGGCCCGGTTGCACGTGTCGAAGAGGAATGCCGCGACACGCGTCGCGTGAACGTCATCAGCAACTTCTCACAGGATCTCCGTTACACGCTGCGATCGCTCCGTCGCCAGCCGCTGCTGGTCTTTGCGGCAACCGTGTCGATCGCTGTCGCGGTCGGCGCCAATGCCACGATCTTCAGCCTGGCGTCCGAACTGCTTTTTGCGGCCCCCTCGGCCAAACAGCCAGACCGGCTCGTCCGTGTTCGAGTCAATGGCAGCAGCCATGTGTCCTACCGCCAGTGGCAGGCGCTCGAGGAGAGCCATGCGTTGAGCGGGCTTGCCGGATATCAGATTGAAGTCGAAGTGAACTGGCGGGGTCCGGAAACCTCCGTTAGCCTGATTCCGCTGATTGTCACCGCGAACTTCTTCGATGTGCTCGGCACCACGGTCGCGAGGGGGCGTGCGTTCACCGCCCTCGACGCTGCCGCGGAGCGGCGCCCGGACGTTGCCGTCATCAGCCACGGATTCTGGCAGCGCCGCCTCGGCGGCGACGCGAACGCCGTCGGTCGGATCCTGACATTCAACGGCCGTCCCTACACCGTGCTGGGAGTATTGCCGGTGGATTTCACGGCGCTCCCCGGCTACGGCGTGGCCCCCGAAGTGTACTTGCCCCTCAGCCAGGACTTGCTCCCGGATCTCAACGAACCTCGCGCGGCGACGGTCGAGCTGTTCGGACGGCTTGCCAACGGTCAGACCATGGAGCAGGGGAGAGCCGCGTTGACGTCGGCAGGGCACAACGCGCGGATCGTTCTCGACGATCCGAAGTTCGGCGATATCACGCAGTTCTCGCCGGCGGGCGGGTTCCAGAGAATGGGTGACTTCGGTCAGGTCGGTGCCTTCTTCGCGTTGCTGCTCGTCGCGGTCTGCCTGGTGTTGGGCATCGCGTGTGCCAATGTTGCCGGCCTTCTCCTCGCGCGTTCGACGGTCCGTCGTCGTGAGATCGCCGTCAGGGTTGCGCTTGGGGCCAGTCGATCGCGGTTGGTGCAGCAGCTTCTGACTGAAGGCCTGTGGCTTGCAGTCTTTGGAACGCTCGGTGGCCTGGTGGTGATGTTTGGCCTCATGCAGCTGATTGCCCGTATCTCGCTGCCCGTGCCGATGCCGATAGAGATTCGCGCGCACGCCGACGGTCGTCTGGTCGTGTACTCGCTGCTGCTCCTGGTGCTGACCACCGTGTTTTGCGCGCTGGTGCCCGCGCTTCAAGCGACGCGGCCGTCGCTGGTTCCGGCGCTCAAGCAGGAAGAGCCGCGCTACGCGCATCGACGCTGGACGTTGCGAGGACTGCTCGTCATCGGGCAGCTGGCGGTCGCCCTGGTACTGCTGCTGACGGCGCTGCTGTTCGTGAGGAATCTACGTCTGGCGGCCGGCGCCGATCCAGGATTCGACATCAACCGCACGATCGTGGCGCAGGTGAGCTTTGTCGAAGGGCGCTACACGCGAGAGGCACGCGAGATCTTTCTTCGCGCCGCCGTGGATCGGCTGCACGCATTGCCTAACGTGGAACGCGCGACGTATTCGCACAGCGTCCCACTCACGATTCGCAGTGGCATGACGACAGGCGCGGAGCTTCGTTTGGCCGACATGGAGGCGTGGTTTCGGTCTCAATACGAAGTCAACCTCGTCGGGCCTGACTATTTCTCCGTGATGGGCATCGGGTTGATCCGAGGGCGTGACTTCACCCTTGACGATCGATCCGGCGCCCCGACGGTCGTCATCCTCAACCAGGAGTTCGCGTCGCGATACCTTCCCGGCCTCGATCCGGTCGGCCGTCAGATCCTTTTACCGGGACCGGAGGGGAAGACATATCCGGCGGACATTATCGGGATTGTCGGTAACAGCCGCCATCGCACGATTGGGGAAAGCCAGAGGGCGGCGATGTACGAACCATTCCTCCAGCGCGGGAATCGCAGCCGGCTCGTGCATCTCATCGTCCGGACGCGAACCGATCCGGCGTCGGCTGTTCACGACGTGCAGCAGGTGGTCAGCGCGATGGATCCGTCAGCGGCCGTGGAAGTGCAGCCGATGCGCTCGGCACTGTCGTTCGCGTTCCTGCCAAGCCGCGTCGGCGCCGTGCTGCTCGGCGCTTTGGGCGCGCTCGGGCTCGCGCTCGCGATGGTCGGGCTCTACGCGGTCGTCTCGTACGCTGTCAGCCGCCGCACGGCGGAGATTGGGATTCGGATGGCGCTCGGCGCGACGCGCGCGGCGGTTCTGCGGCTGGTGCTGTCGGATGCCGCGATCCTTGCGGGCTGTGGCATCGGGCTCGGTTTGCTGATCGCGGCGCTGGTGACCGAACCGCTGGCGATGTTCCTGGTCGCCGGCTTGAGCGCGAGCGATCCCCTGAGCTTTGCCGGGACCGCGATCGGGCTCGTTTCCGTCAGCCTCGCGGCCTCGTGGCTGCCCGCCCGGCGAGCGATGCGTATTGATCCGGCGGTTGCGCTCCGTGATGAGTGAATCGCTAATCACTGATCACTGATCGCGAATCCCTGATCTCTGAATCCCTGATCCTTGAATCCTCGAATCCTCGAATCCTCGAATCCTTGAATCCAGAGATCGAGCCTACTCGCAGCCAGCTTTCGCTCGGGTTCAGGCGAAAGCTGTCGCGCCGAAGCCGCGCAGCGGCGAAGGCGGACGGATCCCGCACCACGGATCCCTGCAGGTTCATTTTTTCAGCGTGGCCCCCGTCAGTTGCGCGAGCGCGGAGAGCGTCGTCTGCGCCGCGTTCAGGCCGAGACGAAAATCCTTGTCGCTGTAGGTCGTGAACACATCGCTTGGCTGGTGCCAGTTCGGATCCCAGCCGGCGCCGATCTGCATGCCGCGCTCGTTCTCACGAAGACTGATCGCGGCGACGAGATTCATGAACGGTGTCGAGTCGGTGTTGGTCATGTGCGGTCCGACGGTTGCCGGGTAGTCGGTCGCGTACTTGTCGTTGGCGGCTTTGAAGGCCCACGCCAGCTTCTGGGACGCCTCAGCCATCTTCGAATTCATCTGGAACTCAATGTTCACGTCGGCTTCGCGGCGCTGCTCGGGATTGACCTTGCCGTCAGGCCCCGGCATCCCGTGATCCCACATCATCATGTCGTGCTGGATCATGCCGAGCCATTTCGGCTCAGGATACTTTCCCGAGCCGGCGGGGTTCTCTTTGCCCTGCAGGTCCTTCCGCTGATTCACGTAGGCCCACGCGCCGTTGAGGCCGGTCTCCTCGTTGTTCCAGAGGACGAATCGAATCGAGCGCTCGGTCTGCACGTCAGGTGAGCTGAACACGCGCGCGACCTCCATGACGAGCGCCGTGCCGGAGCCGTCGTCGTTTGCGGCCTCGCCCCAGCCGTGACCGTCCATGTGGCCGCCGATGATGTACATCTCCTCGGGATGGGTGGTGCCGATCTTCGTGCAGTAGACGTCCTGTCGCTCACCTGGCGTCGTCGGCTGCGCGTTCAGATCCTTGAGTCGCGGGTCGAGCGGCGCCGCGCCTGGCGCGGTCGGCTGATAGACGCCCGTTCTCGAGCGATTGCCGAACTGTGAGCTGCCGCCTTCGCGTCCGCGTCGCGTCTCGCTGCCGGCCGGAGATCCGGCTGGGCCGGCTGAGCCGCCGCGTCCGCGTCCCGCCGCGCCGGCGCCCGCGCCGCGGGCAGGTGCGTTCGGATCCGACGCCGCAGGTGAAGGATAGGTATAGGTGATGCGCTCGGTGTTGGTGCAGCCGTAGCTCTTGAGCTGCGCTTCAATCCAATCGAGCGCCGCCCGGTTGCGATCGGTGCCCTGCCGACGATCGCCAAACTGGGTCAAGCCCTTAATGGTGGCCTTGTACTTTTCGAGATCGAGCCGATCGACCAGTGCCTTGATAGTCGGATCCGGCGGAGGGACCGTGGGCCGAGCCTGTGCCGGTTCTTCGTCCTGAGCACGAACCGGGGAACCAAAACAACCCACGAGGCACAGGGCGAGCACACAAACCTTCCAACGCATCTTCTATCCTCCGAAGCAAAGTCTATCAGTTGACCACTATTGCTCGCCGGGATGCGTGGTCCTTGATCCGGGATCCGGTTGGCTTCTGGCTACTAGCTCCCGGCTGCTGGCTCCTGGCTTCCGATTCAGCGATTCAGGGATTCACCGATTCAAGGATTAGGGATTCGCGATCAGTGATCAGGGATTAGTGATTCCGGCTACCAGACTTCACATCGATCAGCCGCGGCTCGAACCATAGGCGCGTCGGGTTTGCATCCAAACGCTTGAGCGAACTCCGGGAGATTCGAGAGCGGTCCGATGACGCGGAACTTGCCGATCGGATGCGGATCGCCCTGGACCATCGTGCGCGCGAATTCCGGACGGACGGCGTCGCCGCGGAACTGTCCCCAGGCGATGAAGAACTGCTGCTCGGGCGTGAAGCCGTCGATCGTCGGGATCGGTTCCTTGCCGCGCTGCGCGATCTGAAACGCGCGGTACGCGATCTTCGCGCCGGCGAGATCGCCGATGCTCTCGCCGAGCACGAGCTTGCCATTGTGATGAATGCCGGGCTCGACGAAGTAGTTGTCGAACTGGCGCGTGACGCAGTCGGTCCGGGCCTGAAACTTCTTCAGGTCTTCCGGCGTCCACCAGTCGCTCAGCCGTCCCTGCGCATCGTACTGCGCGCCCTGATCGTCGAAGCCGTGACTGATTTCGTGGCCGATGACCACCCCGATGGCGCCGTAGTTGACCGCGTCGTTCGCCTCCATGCTGAACGCGGGCGGCTGCAGGATCCCTGCCGGAAACACGATCTCGTTGAGCAGCGGATTGTAGTAGGCGTCGGATGTCGGCGGCGTCATCCCCCAGCGGCCGCGGTCGACCGGCTTGCCGATGGTCGAGAGATCGTCGCGGACGTTGAAGGTGCGGCCGGCGACGACATCTTCCCAGAAGGACGTGCGGCTGATCGGAACCGCGCTGTAGTCCTTCCAACGATCGGGATAGCCGATTTTTGGATTGAACGTCGACAGTTTCTCCGCCGCCCGGCGCTTCGTGTCGGCACTCATCCAGTCGAGCCCCTGAATCGTTTCGCCCATGGCGGCGAGGAGATTCTTGACCAGCTCCTGCATCCGCGCCTTGGCTTCGGGCGGAAAGTACTTTTCGACGTATTTCTTCCCGAGCGCTTCACCGAGCAGCGAGTCGGTCAACTCGACGCAGCGCTTCCACCGCGGCTTCATCTCCGTGGCGCCGTTCAGATACGCGCCGTTGAACGCGAAATCCTCCCGGACGAAATCATCCGACAGCGATGGCGCGGCGCTGTTGAGCAGGTGCCATTTCAGGTACACCTTCCATTGCGCGACCGGTTCTGCCGTCAGATCGCGGCTGACGGCCTGCAGGAAGCGAGGCTCGGCCACATTGACGTGCGGCTGGCGTCAACCCGGCCTGCTTGAAATAGGCGGCCCAGTTGAACGTGGGTGCGAGACGCTGCAGCTCGGTGAAGGACATCTTGTGGTCGGTTGCCGCCGGATCGCGGAGTGCGACGTTGTCGAGCGAGGCTTCCGCAAACCTCGTCTCCATCCGAACCACTGACGCCGCCTGCGGCCAGAGCCGTCGCTTCGCTCACGCCCGCCAGTCGGAACATGTTGGCCACGTGGGTGACGTACTTCGCACGCGCCTCCTTGAACCGGGCGTCGGGTTTCACGTAGTAGTCGCGATCGGGCATGCCGAGGCCGCCGGCGTAGATCTGGGCAATGACGTCGGTCGGTTTGTGATTGTCGGACCCGCCCGCTAACTGAAACGGCACGCCGGATGCCGATGCCGTGGAAGCGGCCGATCATCCGTTGCACGGAGGCCACGTCGCGCAGCTGTTCGATTTCAGCCAGCAGCGGCAGCACCGGCTTGGCACCGAGCGAATTGATCGTCGCTTCGTCCGTGCAGGCGCCATAGAAATCGCCGATCAGCTGGTCGATCGACCCTTTCGGCTGGCCGGCGAGCGTCGACACCTGATCGAGGATCTCGTGAAGTCGATCCTTGGCGACTTCGCCAGCGGCCCATCGCCGGCTCCAGCGTGGCATCGCGGCTGGAATCGGGTTCTCGGCGCGCCACTTCCCGTTCGCGAACTCGTAGAAGTCCGAGCAGGCATCCGCGCTGCGGTTGATGTCGCCCGCCTCGATGCCGCGGAGCGTGCCGCTCTGTGCCTGTGCGAGCGTTGCGGACAGGACCGCGAAGATTGGAATCGCTCGGCTGATTCGCATGTCGTCCCCTGATCGGCGTGAATTACTCAGCGGGTGCAGGACAGCCGGCAGCGGCCTGCAGCCGCTCGACACTTCGGCCGGCAGATCGATGGCGCGCAGCTGGCCGTCTTCCTTCCTGGTGCAGACGGCCGTCATGCTGCCGGTTCCCACCAGCGCGTCACCGGACGTGATGGTGAAGCCGTAGCGGATCGATCGTCGCGTCAACTCCGCGATGCACACCGTGACGTCGAACTCGTCCTCGAACCGCAGCGGACGCTTGTAGTCGAACGAGGCGGCGACGCGAGGCCAGCCGCCGGTCTTCTCGGCGGCGCCGATGCTGAGCCCGGCAGCCCGCCACAGCGCGTGCTCCGCTTCCTCCATGAACCGGAAAAACGCGCTGAAGTGGGCGATGCCCGCGAGGTCGGTCTCGGAGAACTGCACGCGCCGGCTGTAGCGGAATCCCTGCGATCCCATCGCGCTCACCGCCGGCGTCCTTCCGGCAGCTCCAGGTGTGGCGCCTTCTCTTCGACGAGCGCGCCCGGCGTGCCGGCGTTCCAGGGAGGAATCGGTGCCTTGCCTGGTTTATAGAGCGACTCCATCGGACCCCACACCGCATCGACCCGCGTGTTGAACAGATCGCCGATCAGCAGGTCGGTCACCGTATTCACGCAGGTGCGGATACTTGCGAACGAATTCGCCGAAGCTGAACCCGTCGTAGAACTCGCACACGAGCCGGCGCATCCGATCGACCCCTTCGTTGAACGATGGGCCCCACTGGCCAAGCTGCTGTTCGCTCAGATCGTTCCGCGACAGCCCCTCGACGATGGCGTCGGCGGCGAGCTCGCCCGACTTGAGGGCGAGCAGCACGCCGGACGAATAGAGCGGATCGAGAAACCCGAATGCATCTCCCACGAGCACCCAGCCGTTGCCGGCGACGCGGGTCGAGCGGTACGAGTAGTCGCGGGTGACGAAATAGCCGGTCGCCCGTGTCGCGCTCGCGATGCGCTGCTTCACCGCCGGGCAGCGGTCGACCTCCTCGAGATAGGTCTTTTCGTGGTTCACGCCGCGCCCCTTGAACAGGTAGTCGAATGGCGCCACGATCCCGACCGAGACGATGTCGTCGTGCTGCGGAATGTACCAGAACCACCCGTTCCGATTATCCGTCTGCAAGACCATCGTCGCACCTTCATCGCGACCCGTGTCGCGATAGGCGCCCTGCCAGTAGGTCCAGATCGCACCCTTGTTCAGGATCGGGTCCCAGACGCGCAGCTTGAACCGATTCTGGAGCAGCGCCGCCTGTCCGCTGGCGTCGACCACGACCCTGGCCCGGATCTCGCGGCGAGTGCCATCGGCGTCCTTGACGGCGACGCCCACGGCCCGGTCTCCCTCGAACAGCACGTCGAGCACGTGCACGCCCTCATGGGCCTCGACCCCGTGTTCGCGCGCGTTCTCGAGCATCATCTGATCGAACTCGCTTCGCACGACCTGCCAGGTCTGCGAGCACTCGTGCGGCTTGTTGTCGAAAAAGTAGAACGGCGCCGACAGCTTGCCGCTCGCGTTCACGAACTGCACGCTGTATTTCTTGACGAAATGGCTCTGCTGCATTTTCTGCAGCATGCCGGTCCGCTTCAAGACCCAGTAGGTTTCCGGGATCAGGGACTCGCCGATATGAAATCGCGGAAAGCGCTCCCGCTCGAACAGGCCGACGCGGAAGCCGCGATCGGCAATCAGGGTTGAAACCGTCGATCCCGCCGGACCGCCACCTATTACTACGACGTCGTACTCAGAAGTCATGTACTCTCTTCAGGTTCTACAGGGTTCTGCTAGGGTTCTACAAGGTTCTGCAGGGTTCGTTCTGGGTTCTAGGTTCTCAGGTTCTGCCAGGTTCTCAGGTTCACACGGTTCGTTCGAGGTTCTGAACCTGCGAACTGAGACCCTGTAGAACCTGCAGAACCTGAGAACCCTGCAGAACCTCGTAGAACCCTGCAGAACCTCGTAGAACCTAATTCTACGTATAGCGAATCCCGGTGTGTTGCGGGAGGAAGAAGCGCGGCAGCAGCACATCGACGCGCAGCAGGCCCTCGCGCGTGAGCGCAATGGACTTCGAATCCGCGTGGGCGATGTACCCGGCCGCTGCCAGAGACCGAAGCGGTTCGGCGAAGCGCTCCAGCACGTCGACGCCGTACTTGCGGGTGAAATAGTCAGGTGCGAGCGCGCCTCGTTTCAACTGCAGCACGAATTCGCGAATCAGCCGCTCCTCGCTCGTCGGCCGGTAGGCGCGGCCGAGCGGGATGTCGTCGCGTTCGATCGCCGCGGTGTATTTCTCCCAGGTATCCAGGTTCTGCATGTGCACGCCGTTGACGTGGCCGAATGACGCCACGCCAAGGCCGACGAGATCCGCTCCTTCCCACAGGCGATCGCGATACACGAACTTCGTGGTGGCCGGATTCTTGACCGCGGTGTAGGCGCTGCCGATGTGATAACCGGCGCGTTCGAGCGCCGTGAACGCCTCGTCGACCCAGCGCCGTTTCGTCGCCCAGCTGGCGACCCCCTCGGCGAACTGCCCGGTGTGCTTTGAGGATGTCGCTGCTGATCGTCGTGTTGTAGGGAAGCTCCATCTGGTAGATCGTGACGCTGTCGGGATCGAGCGCGAGCGTGCGATCGATACAGGCGCGCCAGTTCTCGTCGGTCTCGCCCAGCATGCCGGCGATCAGGTCGATATTGATCTGCGGAAATCCGAGCGACCGCGCGTAGGCATACGACCGGCCGATTTCCGGCGATCGGTGCGCGCGGCCGTTCAGTTCGAGAATGCGATCGTCGAAGTTCTCGACGCCGAGGCTGAGCCGCGTGACGCCCATGTCTTTGATCGCCGCAATCTTGGCCTCGGTCAGCGTCCCCGGCTCGCATTCGAACGTGATTTCCTCGGCGTTCGTCCAGGGCGTGACCTCGGTCAGGCGGTCGACGAGGCGCGTGAGCTGCGCGGTCGACAGGAACGACGGCGTCCCGCCGCCGAAATACACGAAGTCGATCGCGCGTCCCGCGAGGGCCGGCATCGGCGCGTACAGCTCCCACTCGCGCGCCAGGCGATCGAGGTACGACTCGACCTCTCGGGCATTCCGATCGGTGTAGACGCGGAAGTAACAAAAATGACAGCGCTTCCGGCAGAACGGGATGTGCAGGTAGAGACCGAGCGGCACGCGTGGGACGGGTGGTGACGCGAGCGCCGGCCGTGCGTCTGCCGTGACCGCCGCGGTATTCCACACCGAGAACGGCGGGTAATTCGCGACGAAATAGCTGCCGACCTCGGTCTGTTCGACCTCGGCGTGGGGGCTCTGCGACATATCAGTACGATACTTTCGGTCCCAGTCCTTTGCTTACCTCGGCGAAGTGCTGATTTTCGATTGCTGATTGCTGATTGATCGGCGATGTGAATTGCGGATCGCTGGTTCATCGCGATCGCGTCAATCAGCGATCGCAATTGTCGAGACTCCCTGAACAAAGAATCCAACCACGACCGCGGCGTCGCAGTCTGCTAACAGATGCTGAAACGATTGGCCGTTGGCTGCTTTTCCACTGCTCGCGGGGCCCCGCTCGCTCGGGCCGCAGGCGCTTTCCCTTTTCCCTTTTCCCTTGTCCCTTTCTTATAATCCGTGCGTGGTATCCCTCGGCGCATGACGCTGTTTCGGCCGGTGCCGCGTCGGATTTCGCGCGCACTCTCGCTCCTCGTGCTCTGCGCATGGGTCGCCACGATGGCGATCGTCGTCCATCGTGCCTTCGCTGAAGCCGGTGCGCGGCAGCCTCGCCACCGATCTCGCTCGCTACGGCACCGCCGCCGAATGGCGCGGTGTCTACTATCGCAACGAGAAGATTGGGTTCACCGTCAGCCAGACCATCGCGACAGATGACGGCTTCGAACTGCAGGAAGACGGACGTCTGCAGATGTCGCTGCTCGGCGCTCGCAATGTCGTCTCGATTCGAACGACCGCACGTGTCGGTCGCGACTTCGCACTGCGCTCGTTCGATTTCTCCCTCGATCCCGGCACCGGTGGAACCCGAGTGCGTGGCGAGCTGCAGGACCGCCGCCTGCACCTGATCGTGTCGACCGCCGCCGGGATTCACGAGGAAGACCGTCTACTGGCCGACACTCCCGTTCTTGCGCTGAATCTTGCGCGCCGCGCTAGCTGACGCGGGGCTGGCTCCGGGCCGCCGTTACACGTGGACGATCTTCGATCCCGCCACGTTGAGCCAGTCGCCGCTCACGCTTAACGTCGGTTCTCGCGAGCTGGTGAGCGCGGGTGGGCATCGCGTTCCGGCGTTCCGTGTTGAGACGCAGTACGCCGGCCTGCAGACCACATCCTGGATTACCGACACCGGCGAAGTCGTGCTCGAGAAGAGCCCGCTCGGATTCGAGACCGTGCGCGAAAAGCCGGCCGAGGCGCAGACGATGGCCGTGCCGTTCAACGTGCGGACGGACCTGCTGAGCGCGTCGGCGATTGTCCCGACCGGAAAGGCGCAGATCGATGAACCGCGTGATGTGCGGCGTGTGCGACTGCGGCTGAGCGGAGCTGAGATCAGCACCGCCGATCTCTCGGGCGTCGGTCAGTCTTTTGACGGCAACGTCCTGGAGATTCGCGACGCACAAGGTTTTCAACCCGGTCCAGCGGATCCGGATAGTGAGCGCTTATCTCCAGCCGGAGCCACTCATCGAAAGCGACGCCCCCGAGATCCTGGCCGAGGCCCGAACCGCTGTGCAGAATGTCGTGGGTCCACGTGCGCAGGCTGAGCGGCTCGCCAGACACGTCAACGCCATTCTCGAAAAAAAGCCGACCGTCAGCCTGCCGTCCGCGCGGGAGGTGCTGCGGACCAGGGTTGGAGACTGCAACGAGCACACGACGCTCTACGTAGCGCTGGCGCGCGCGCTCGGCATCCCTGCCAGAATTGTCGTGGGGCTCGTTTCTATTCGCGGCGCCTTCTACTATCACGCGTGGCCGGAGGTCTATCTCGCAGAGAGTCGATCGCGCGGCTTGTGGCTGCCAGTCGATCCCACCCTGAATCAGTTCCCGGCCGACGCCACGCACGTGCGGCTGGCTCGTGGAGGGCTGGACAAGCAGGCGACGATCCTCCCGCTCATCGGTCGTCTGCGAATTGAGATTCTCGATCTTGAAACGGCGCCCAATACGTCGCCGATCGTGGTCGGTCGCCGGCCTGACGACACCCGTCCTCTCAGCATCGCGATCCCCACGCGCGCTCCCGGCGACTGCTGGTCCACCCCTCCCCAACAACGCCGCCGCCCTCGATGATTGCCATTCACGATCTCGTCAAGCAGTACGGGGCCTTCACTGCGGTCAACGGCGTCACGCTCGAAGTCGGGAGCGGAGAGATTCACGGGTTCCTTGGTCCGAACGGCGCGGGCAAGACAACGACGATCCGCATGGTCGCGGGGCTGTTGAAGCCGACGTCAGGCCGGATCGCGGTGAACGGCCACGATCTGTCGGTTGAACCGGAGTTAGCAAAGGCCTCGCTCGGATTCATTCCCGATCGGCCGTTTCTCTATGAGAAGTTGACCGCCGGCGAGTTCCTCCGATTTCACGGCGGCCTCTATGGTCTGGATGGCGCGGAGACCAGCGGTCGCGTACACGAGATGCTCGAGCTGTTCGAGTTGAGGCGTTGGGAGAACGAGCTGGTGGAGAGCTTTTCGCACGGCATGAAGCAGCGGCTGGTGATGTGCGCGGCGTTCCTTCACCGGCCGCAGGCCGTGCTCGTCGACGAACCCATGGTCGGTCTCGATCCCCGGGGCGCGCGGTTGATCAAGGACGTGTTCCGGCGGATGAGCGCGCGCGGGGTGGCGATTCTCATGAGCACGCACACGCTCGAGGTCGCCGAGGAGATGTGCGATCGAATCAGCATCATCCTGCAGGGAAAGATCATCGCTCGCGGAACCGTGGCGGAGGTACGCGCGATGGCCGGGAACCCGGACGATCAGCTGACGAGTGTATTTCTCAAGCTGACCGGCGGTAGCGGGCTTCAGGAGATCGACGAAATTCTTTGAAATGGGTTCTACCAGAACCTTGTAGAACCCTGTGGAACCCAGCAGAACCCCGTAGAACCTAAAGAATGAAGCCCTATCCCTACCTCCTGCTGCCGTCCGTGTGGGCGTCGCGCAATCGCGCTCACCGGAGAGAGCGCGGCGATTTGGTACGGGCGATGACGTTCGGCGGCATTGGCCTGACGGTCGCGGCCGCGATCTTTGCCGCAGCATTCTGGCTCACCTGGCAGCTCGCCGACTATGCCGAGCTTGGCGACTACCTGCTCCGGATCGGACTCTCCTGGCTCTTTCTCACGTTCCTGTCGTTCCTGGCGTTCAGCGGCCTCGTCACCGCGCTGTCGACGTTCTTTCTCTCGGAGGATCTTCGGCTGCTGCTTGCCGCGCCGATCGCGTCCCGGCGTCTCTTTCACGCGCGGTTCTGCGAAGACCGTCGCGCTCGCATCCTGGATGATCGTGGTCTTCCTGGTGCCGCTGCTGCTCGGCGTCGGGGTCGCGCGCTGCGCGCCGTGGTCGTTTTACCTCCTCGCGCCGCTCACGATCGTTCCATTTACGATCATTCCTGTCGCGCTTCGGCACCGCCGCCACCTTCGTTCTCGTCAACGTGTTTCCGGCCCGCCGCGCGCGCGACTTCCTGATGCTGACGGGGCTGCTCTTTGCCGCGAGCCTGGTGATTCTGCTGCGATACATCCGGCCCGAACGGCTCATGCGGGTCGAGTCCCTGCCCGACATCACCGGGTTCTTCGCGACGCTGCAGTCGCCGGTCACGCCGCTCCTGCCGTCGTTCTGGGCCGGTGAGACGCTGTTTGCCACCCTGCAAGGCGGTCGTGACTTCCTGCATCTCGCGGCGCTGTGGACGACGGCGGGCTCGATGATGCTGCTGCTTCGCGCCGCGCACGAGCGCTGGCACTTCGGCGGATACAGCAACGCGCAGGAGGCGCGCAAGGCGCGATTCACCAAGCTTCACAGCGTCGATCGAGTCGCCGCCCTTCTGCCGCTGTCCACCGTGCAACGGCAACTCCTCGTCAAGGACGCCAAGGTCTTCTTTCGCGACGTCAGCCAGTGGTCGCAGCTCCTGCTGCTCGTGGCATTGATGCTCGTCTATCTCTACAACTTCCGCGTGCTCGACCTCGATCGCATCCCCTTCGTCAGTGGCGTCATCAAGAACGTCTACGCGTTCGTGAACCTGGGCATGGCCGGACTCGTGATGGCCACGGTTGCGGTGCGGTTCGTCTTTCCTGGCGTGTCTTCCGAGGGAGCGGCGTTCTGGATCGTTCGAACGGCACCGGTCTCGCTGCGAGACTTTCTCTGGTCGAAGTTCTGGATTGGCCTTGTGCCGGTGCTGGTACTCACTGAAGCGCTGACCGTGGCTGGCAATCACCTGCTGGGGGTCGATCCGTTCCTCAAGGGTGTCGGCGCGGTCGAGCATCCTCTTCATGAGCGTCGCGCTTGTCGGCCTGGCGACCGGACTTGGTGCGCGCTATCCACGATTCAGCGCCGACAACGCAAGTCAGGTGGCCGGGTCGTACGGAGGAATCGCCTTCATGGTGATGGCGGTGCTGTACGTGCTCGTCATCGTTGTCCTCGTCGGCTGGCCGTCATCGGTGTACCTCTTTCACCAGGTGCGGCACCTGCCGCGTCGGCGCGACCGAGCGGCTGGAAATGTATGGATGTTTTGCCGCGGCTGTGCTGATCAGCCTCGCTGTCTGGTGGATGGGCATGAAATCCGGAATCCAAGCGCTGTTGGAACTCTCGTGACGCGGGCGCAGAACCTCGTAGAACCCTGCAGAACCTCGAACGAACCCAGTAGAACCCTGCAGAACCTTGTAGAACCCGGTAGAACCCAGGAGACCCCTTATAATGACTATTTGCCCAGCATGGATAAAGACATCCAAGACGCAACGATCGGGGGCGTCGAGCGCGTTCCTGCGCCGGCGACCGACTTCATCCGGACCATCGTGACCGACGATGTCAGGGAAGGGCGGACTGAAGGACGGGTGTCGACCCGCTTTCCTCCCGAGCCGAATGGCTATCTGCACATTGGCCACGCCAAGTCGATCTGCTTGAATTTCGGGATCGCGACGGAGTTCGGCGGTACATGCAACCTTCGGTTCGACGATACGAATCCGACGACAGAGGACCTCGAATACGCGCACGCCATCGAGGCGGATGTTCGATGGCTCGGCTTTGAATGGGATGGTGCCCCCAGATATGCATCGGACTACTTCGAAACGCTCTACGAGTACGCGGTTCACCTGATCCGCAACGGTGACGCGTACGTCGACAGCGAGAGCGCGGACGATATCCGTCAGCGTCGAGGCACGCTCACAGAGCCGGGCACGCCGAGCCCGTTCCGAGACCGCTCGGTCGAAGAAAACCTCGATCTCTTCGCGCGTATGCGTGCCGGTGAATTCGAAGATGGCGCGCACGTGCTGCGCGCCCGGATCGACATGGCATCGCCCAATATCAACATGCGCGATCCGATCCTGTATCGCATCCGGCGCGCGCATCACTATCGAACCGGCGATGACTGGTGCATCTATCCGATGTACGACTTTGCGCATCCGCCGTCCGACGCGATCGAGCGAATCACACACTCGCTCTGCACCCTGGAGTTCGAGGATCATCGACCCTTGTATGACTGGCTGATCGAGCATCTGCCCGTCCCCGCCCGTCCGCGGCAGATCGAGTTTGCGCGGCTGAACCTGACGCACACGGTCATGAGCAAGCGCAAGTTCCTCGAACTGGTTCAGCAGGGACACGTCAACGGGTGGGACGATCCGAGGATGCCCACGATCGTCGGCATGCGTCGTCGCGGATACACGTCCGCGGCCATCCGGGCGTTCTGCGAGCGCATCGGTGTCGCGAAGCGCGAGAACGTGGTCGATGTGGCGCTGCTGGAGCACGCCGTGCGCGAAGATCTCAACCGGACGGCGCCGCGGGTCATGGGCGTGCTCAATCCGCTTCGTCTGGTGATCGAGAACTATCCGGAAGGAAAGACCGAACACTTCGACATCATCAACAATCCGGAGGACCCGTCGGCCGGCGTGCGCAGCGTGCCGTTCTCGAGAGAGCTGTTCATCGAGCGTGACGACTTCCGCGAGGATCCGCCGAAAAAGTTCTTCCGGCTCGCGCCCGGCCGCGAGGTGCGCCTTCGCGGCGCCTACTTCGTGACGTGCACGGCCGTGATCAAAGACGCCGAAGGGCACGTCACCGAACTGCGGTGCACCTATGACCCCGCGACGCGTGGCGGGGACGCGTCCGACGGCCGCCGCGTCAAGGCGACGCTCCACTGGGTCTCGGCGGGCCATGCCCTTGAAATCGAGGTCCGCCTGTACGATCGCCTCTTCAGGAGTGAGTTGCCCGACAGCGTAGACTACCTGGCCGACCTCAACCCGGTGTCGCTGGACGTGGTCACCGGGGCTCGCGTCGAGCCCAGCGTGCTGGATGCTGCGGCCGGCACCCGCTATCAGTTCGAACGGCTTGGATACTTCTGCGTCGATCCGGATTCTGCACCAGGGAAGATGGTCTTCAACAGAACGGTGACGCTGAAGGATACCTGGGCGCGGATCGAACGTCGCGGTTGACGTGCTGGAGACCGTTTTTCTCGATGCCGGCGGAGTGCTCGTCTATCCGAACTGGACCCGAATCAGCCGCGCGCTTGCCCGGCGCGGCGTCAACATCGATGCCGGCGCACTCGCCCGTGCCGAGCCGTTCGCGAAAAAGCAGATCGACGATCGCACCACGATCTCGTCGTCGACCGACGCGGGCCGGGGCTGGCTGTACTTCAACCTGATCCTCGATCGGGCCGGTGTGCCGCTGACGCCGGAGGTCGAAGAAGCGCTCGCAGAGCTGCACGCGTACCATCAGGCCTCCAATTTATGGGAGCTGGTGCCGCCGGTGGTGGCGCCATCGCTCGCGGCGCTCCGCAAGCGCGGCCTGAAGTTGACCGTCGTCTCCAATGCCAACGGCAAGCTGAAGCTGTTGTTCGATCGCCTCGAGCTTGCCGGGTGCATCGATTGTCTGCTCGATTCGCATGACGAAGGTGTCGAGAAACCGGATCCACGCTACTTTGAGATCGCACTCGAACGAAGCGGTGCGCGGCGGGAAACGACGATTCACGTCGGCGATCTCTACCACGTGGATGTCGTGGGCGCGCGAAATGCGGGACTCCGCGGTGTCCTGCTCGACGAAGCGGGCCTCTACCCAGATGTGGACTGTCCCCGGGTGAACTCCCTGAGTGAGTTCGTGAATCTGATCGAGCGCGGGGAGTTTCGATTGATATCAGGTTATACCACGGTCCGTGATCTGGGATCCGTAGGTCCGGGATCCGATCGCCTGCTCCGACAGTGCATTTGGGCCCGACTCGGATCACGGATCTGGTCGAATCCCGGATACCGGCGAACGATAATGTTTCATCGCCACGCCGGGGGTTGAGATGAACCACGCGCCCGAGTCATTCAGGTTCCGCTCGCTCGAGATCCTCGTCCAGGACGTGCGGTACGCCGTCCGGTCCCTCCGCCGCACCCCCTCGTTCACTGTCGCCGCCCTCCTGACGCTCGCGCTTGGCGTCGGGGCAAACGCCGCGATTTTCAGCGTGGTCGACGCCGTGCTGCTCAAACCCTTGTCTTATCCGCAGCCGGAGCGCATCGTCCAGCTCGTGAGGCGGACGGAAACCAACGAGAGCGCCGCGCATACCGGCCTGCGATACATGTTCTTTCGCGACCATCTGCAATCGATGCAGGTCCTGGCTGCCTGGCGCGGGCTGACCGGCTTCAACCTCTCGAGCGGCGATCAAGCGGAATACGTCAAGGCGATGCCGGTGTCGAAGGAGTTTTTCACCGTGTTCGGGGCCAGGGCTGTCTACGGCGATACCTTTGGCGACATCCACGACCGAATCGGAGGCATGGACGCCATCGTTCTGAGCCATGGCCTGTGGAGCAGGATGTTTGGTGGAAACCCTGCGGCTGTCGGATCGACCGTGACGCTCGGCGACAGGGCATACGCGGTGATCGGCGTTCTGCCGCGAGAGTTTCAGACGATACCTCCGGCGGACTTGTACGTGCCGCTGCGTCCAGCCCTGACTGGCCCGGGTGGCGGATTCAACTATTCCGTTGCCGGTCGCCTCAAGGACGGCATCAGCCTCGAACAGGCAAACGCTGAAGCCGCGTCACTTCTCGCCTCGTTTCGCGGCGAACACCCCGAAGCGATGATCGAAACGGAATACGCGGCCGCCTTCATCCCCTACCAGGGCAGCGTCGTGCGATACGCGCGTCCGGGACTGCTCCTGATGCTCGGCGCGGTCGGGATGCTGCTTTTGATCGCCTGCGCAAATACCGCGAACCTTCTGCTTGCGCGGGCGTCGGCCCGCGGTCGAGAGATTGCCGTGCGCGCGGCGCTCGGCGCGGGGCGCGGCCGCCTGATTCGTCAACTGCTCACCGAATCAGTCCTGCTGTTTCTGGCCGGCGGAACGGTCGGCGTCCTCTGCGCCTTTTGGTCGGTTCCCGCGCTGCTCACACTCACCCCGTCGTCCTACACCGTCTACCAGGATGCCCGAGTCGATCTGACGGTGCTGCTGGCGATGCTCGGCGTATGCGTCGCGACGGGGCTGCTTTTCGGGCTGGCGCCGGCGATGAGCCTGTCGCGTCACGATGCCGGCGACGCGCTCAAGCACGATGGGACACGCACGACGGTTGGACATCGATCTGCATGGGTACGCCGCGCCCTTGTTGTCGCAGAGGTTGCGCTGTGCATGCTCCTGCTCGTCGGAGCCGGTCTCCTTATCCAGACGTTCGTGCGAATGCGAGCCATCGATCCCGGATTTGATCCGCGTGGCTTGTTGACCGCGCGGATGTCGCTGCAAGGAGACCGGTACGCCACCGCCGCCGACGTCAATCGGTTCTTCGATCAATCCCTCGAGCGCATCCGGCGTACACCTGGTGTGCAAGCGGCATCGATCGTCAACGGAGTACCAATCGAACGAGGATTGAACCTCAACGTGGATGTGCTCGATGGGCCCGAGCCGGTCGAGCGGGCGGTCGTGGACTGGCGATATGCGAGCCTTGATTACTTCGACACAATGCGGATCCCGATCGTGTCTGGCCGCGGGTTCAACAGCGGCGATCGTGCCGGCGCTCCGCCGATTGCCGTCGTGAACGAAGAGTTCGCGCGGCGATTCTTGAAGGGCACGAACCCGCTTGGCCATCACATCCGGGTGTTTCGAGATGACGGATCCATGGAGATCGTCGGCGTGGCGAGGAATCTGCACGAACGCGGGCTGACGAGTCGGCCGATCCCGCTGATGTATGTTCCGGTAACCCAGGCCAACATCGCCGGCATCCGAGCCAGTCACACCTACTTTCCAATGAGCTGGGTGGTCCGGACAGACGTGGCGGGGCCCGAACTCATCGGCGCGATCCGCGAAGCGATGCGCGCGATCGACCCCAAGCAGCCGTTCTCCTCGTTTGCAACTATGGAGGACGTCAAGTCGGGCTCGATGTCGACCGAGACGTTCCAGATGAGGCTGCTCAGCGGACTTGCGGGTGTCGGGCTGCTCCTCGCATTCGCCGGCATCTACGGCCTGATTGCCTACATGGTCGCGGAGCGCGGGCGCGAGTTCGGGATTCGGATGGCCCTTGGAGCATCCAAGGGAAGAATCCTGCAGCACGTGCTGCAGCAGGGTGCCGTGCTCGCGTCAGCGGGCGTCCTGATTGGCACCGGTGCGGCGTTGGCGCTCAATCGCACGCTGCAGGACTTCGTGTACGGCGTCAGTACCGTCGATCCCTTGACCTTCATCGCAGTCGGAGTGCTCCTGGTTGCGACGGCGGGCATCGCAAGCGTGGTTCCGGCATTCCGTGCCGTCCGCCTGAACCCGGTCGCGGCGCTGCGCGAGTAACGACGGCGTAACGACCAGACACATCAGGCGACGCCGAAATCCAACTTCAGGTGAGCCTCAAGTCCTTTTAAACTTTGATCGGCGATCGACGGTCTAAAAATCTGGATGCGTATTCTTCGTGGTCTGTCGAGCAAGTCCCTGCAGTGTGGGTGCCTGGCCGGCGTGTACCAGACCTATGATGGGCACGTTGTCGCGATCGTCGACGCCAAAAGTACCGGGTGTGCGAACCCGTCGCACGTCAACGGGAAGGTCGTTCCCACCGACGACACGCCGCGTCTGACAAACACCGTCGTCGATTCCCGCCTCCAGTAGTCGCCCCGAGCGCCGCGAGACCTAGGTTCTACCAGGTTCTGCTGGGTTCTACCAGGTTCTGCTGGGTTCCGTGACCCAGAACCTTGCCGAACCTTGTGGAACCTTGTAGAACCCTGACACGATCGCGCTGTATGAAGATCGCGACATGGAATGTGAATGGGATCCGCAAGCGTCAGACGGAACTGCAGGACTGGCTGGACCGTGTGCAGCCGGACGTCGTCTGTCTCCAGGAGATCAAGGCAACGATCGATCAGCTCCCCGTTTGGCTTTGCGACATCGAGGGCTACTGGTGCTACTGGCACGGGGGAAAGGGTTATTCAGGCGTCGGCCTGCATGTCAGCAAGCGCTTCTCCTCCGACCGGCCCGCGTTTGAACACCCGACTTTTGACTACGAGAACCGAATCGTCCTGGTGCGCCTACCTTTGGTGACGGTCGTGTCGGTGTATGTGCCCAACGGCGGGAAGGACTTCCCGGCGAAGGTCCAGTTCCTGGGAGCGCTCGAGCAATTCGCCGCCGACATGCGCGCTGATGCCAACCCGGTCGTGATTTGCGGCGACCTCAACATCGCGCGCGCCGACATCGACGTCCATCCAAAGGAGCGCAAGCCGCGCGCAATCGGTCAGCTTCCCGAGGAGCGCGCGCAGCTCGAACGAATCATCGATCACGGGCTGGTGGATGTGAGCCGTGCCCTGGAACCCGAGAACGATCAGATGTTCACGTGGTGGGCGCCGTGGCGGAACATGCGCCAGCGGAACATCGGCTGGCGCCTCGACTACCTCCTGGCCAGCCAGCGCCTCTTCGAGCGTGTGCGCGGTTGCACAATCGAACGAGAGACCGGCACGAGCGATCACGCGCCGGTCCTGGGGGAATTCGACCTCTGAATCGCTAATCGCTAGTCGCTGATCCTGAATCCCTGATCCTTGAATCCTTGAATCCTTGATCGCTGAATCCCTGCATCGCCGAATCCAGGAGCCAGCAGCCAGGAGCCGACTCGGATCCCAGACCACGGACCCCGGAACATTACTGTTTCGGATCTTGGTAAAAATTGACCGTCACCGTCATCATGATCGGCACCGGCGCGCCGTTGAGCAACGTCGGCACGAACTCCCACTGCTTGACGGCGTCGAGCGCCGCCTCATCGAGTAGCGGGATCGACTTCAACACATGCGCTTCCTCGATGCGGCCGTCGGTGCCGATGCGCACTTCGATGATGACGACACCCGAGACGCCTGCTTCCCGTGCGATTGGCGGATACACCGGCCGCACATCCTTCACCTTTTCTGGTGCTTTGATGTTGCCGCCGACACGGAGCGCGTTCCCCTCGCGCGCGGGTTTGAATTCCATGACCTCCGGACCTTTGCCCATGCGGACTTGGACAGTAAACGTCAACGGAGCCTCAAAGGGCGCCTCGTAGCGCCACTGGCGCACGGCCGCAAGCGCGGCGTCCATGAACACTTCAGCTGTCTGGATAGCCGCCCCCTTATCCACATTGAGCGCAGTGACGCGGTGCGAACCAAGCCAGCGGAATCCATTCGAGTCGATGCCCGACATGTTCATGCCGAAATCCGGCCCATTGACGGATACTTCGACGAGGCGTGCCTCAGCGATCCGGCCCAGATCGTCGAGCGTGACCTTCACACCCACGGCTCCTCGCACAGACGCAACTGAATCGGGGAGCACTGGCTCCTCGTAACGGATCCGTCGAGGGATCGGATTCTCGGGCGTCACGGCGTGCGCCTTGAGTTCAAGCGGGCCCGCGGCCATCTGATAGTCGTGGCGACCGCTCGTGGCCTGGTCGGCAACGTGCAGCGGGAACGCCGACACCGCATACCAGCTTCCGAGGCCGACAATCAGCGCCATGGTGGCGCAGGTAGCAACGATCCGTCGTGACGACATGACATCCTCCTTGGAAACAAGCGCGATGCGGCGGACAAGATGGCGACGCCGGGCGAATGCGGCAGTCGGGACGACCGAGGTCATATCGGCGAAGGCGAGCAGCGCTTCGACGTAGGTCTTGCGACGACCGGTCAGCAGGACGGCGAGTTCATCCACGACTTCCTCTCGGGCGCACTGAATTCGCGAAGCCACCCACCAGCTCGCCGGGTGAAACCAGAAGAGGCACACCGCGACCTCTTCGACGATGAGCCATGCCCAGTCGCGACGCTTGACGTGCAGCAGTTCGTGACCAATCACCGCTCGCTGAATCTCGGAAGGGTGGTTGCGCATCACCTCGGGGAGCAGCACGAGCGGCCGGCGGATGCCGAAGGTGACGGGCTGCTGAAGGTCGCGGGCGTAGCGGATGTCGGCGTGCGTGCCGAGGGCAGGTTGCAAGTCGGCGTCGATGAGGACGGGCTGCTGCATGAGTGCGGCTTGACGCAACCGGCGCAGCCTGATCAGGCCGAACCCAAGCCACAGGAGCCGCAGCAGTATTCCAGTCGCGAGCACGGCGAGCACAATCAGTCCCCAATCCGCGCGAGTGGCTACGATGGCTGCGGACTGAGCCTGGGGGGAGGCCACGGCGACATCGTTCGTGATTGTGGCGGCGACAGGCTGTCCATGCTTGTACGGCTGAATCCAGGGTAGGGCCAGGCACAGGAGCGCGACCCCACGCCAGTACGCAGTAGCGCACGCCGCCGACGTCGAGCCTGAACAGCCACGGCAGAAGAGCCGCGGCCGCCACCACGCCGGCGGCCTGCAGGCTCCAGGGCAGAAGATTCGAGAGGGTGGCGGCGATCATTCGTCGATCTCCTCGATGATTCGCTGGACGGCCTTGCGCTGACGTTCCGTGAGCCGCGAATCCTTGGCCAGGTGCAGCAGCAGCGAGCCCGACGCGCCGTCGAACACGCGATCGACGAAGTCACGCACCATCGCGCCGAGCACCTGATGTCGTGGCTTCGTTGGCGTGTAGACGTGCGCTTTCCCGACGCTTTTCTTCTCGAGATACCCCTTACTTTCGAGCACGTTCATCATCGTCATCACCGTGGTGTAGGCGATGGGGCGCGTCTTGCGCAGCGCCTCGTAGACGTCGCGCACGGTGGGCGTCTCGACGCGCCAGACGACCTTCATGATTGAGAGTTCCTGAGGGGTCAGCGTGCTGCTTGGCTTCCGCATACCTACTAACTATTTAGTATTTAGTAGACAATGTCAAGGCCTGACATGAGAGGCGTATCATCACGAGAGCCGCCAGGCTGAAGCGACCAACGATTGCTGATTGTTGATTGTCGATTGGCGCGTCGCGCCCTCAATCAGCATTCAGCATTCAGCAATCAGCAATTCTCGATAGGGAGGTCGTGATGTTTGCCGCATTGATCCTTTCTCTTGCCGTACCGCTGGTTCCGCAGTCGCAGCCGCCACGCGATCGGATCGGCGACCGCCCGACCGGTGGTTGAACCTGCCGCACGCGAAGCGGAGCTGACGAAACGGATTGCCGCAGACGCCGAACGGTGTTGCGGCCTATATCGAGCTCTCGAAGCTGCAGGAGGATCGCGGCGCATACGCCGAGGCAGAAGCGACACTGATGCGCGGCCGACAGGTCGCGCCCAACGGACAAGACGATCGCTGATGGCGCTCGGCCGGCTTCTACAACCGGCAGGGTGACTTCGAAAAAACGATGGCGGCGCTCGAGGCCGTCGAGCAGCTCGATCCGACCGACCACACCTCGCCGCAAATCGTGGCGACGTTTTACTGGGAGAAGGCGTACAAGGATCAGCGGCTTCTTCCGGCCGATCAAGCTGCGGTACGTCATGAACGGGCATTGCCGCGACGCGACCGGGCGCTGGCGCTCAAGCCGGACTACGTGAGGCGATGACCTACAAGAACCTCCTGCTCAGGATGCAGGCGAACCTGGAAACAGACCCGGTTCGGAAGCAGCAGCTGATCGCTGAGGCTGATGCTCTTCGGAATCAGGCGATCGCACTGAACAAGCAGCGCAGTGCCATCAACAGTGGAAATGGCCCGGTCGCTCTCGGACCGATGCCGCCGCCACCCTCCGCCCCCGCCGGATGCTGCGGTCTCCAAGTCCGGGATGGCGCCGGTCCGGGTCGGCGGGAACATCAGGGTGCCGACCAAGGTGAAAGATGTGCGGCCGCTCTATCCGCCGGCCGCCCAGACTGCGGGTATTCAGGGCGTCGTCATCCTCGAGGCGACGATTGATGTCGACGGCCGCGTCGGTGACGCGAAGGTGCTTCGGTCCATTCCCGAACTGGACCAGGCGGCGCTCGAGGCCGTCCGTCAGTGGGAATTCACGCCGACCGAACTCAATGGTGTCCTGGTCCCTGTGATCATGACGGTGACGGTGAACTTCACGCTGCAGTGAGTTGAGTCGGGATCCGTGGTTCGCGGATCCGCGGATCCGCGGATCCGGGATCCGGGATCCGGGATTCGAGGATTCGAGGATTCAGGGATCAGTGATTCACGATTAGTGATCAGGGACTAGCGATTCCGACTCCCATATCTCGCACAGCCTGACGATGACTTCCACGGCTTTGTCCATGTCCTCGGCCGAGACCCACTCGAGCCGTGAGTGGAAGTTGTGCTCGCCGGCGAAGAGATTCGGCGTCGGCAGCCCCATGAACGACAAGCGCGATCCGTCGGTGCCGCCGCGAATCGGTTTCTCGATCGGCTCCATCCCGGCCAGCCTGATCGCCTGCCGCGCGTAATCCACCACCTGCGGGTGATGCTCCAGCACCTCGCGCATGTTCCGGTACGACTCGTCGATCGCAAACTCCACCGACGAACCGGGATGTCGCGCGCACGACGTCGTGCGCGAGCTGCTGAACGTACGCTTCCTTGTCCTTCAATCCCGACGTGACGAAATCGCGCACGAGAACCTTGACGGACGTGCCATCGACGGATGCCTGCACCTGATACGGATGCAGATATCCCTCGTACGCCGTCGGTCGTTTCCGGACTCATGCGGTCGCGTGGAAGACGGGCCGACGAAGTCCGACGCGACCCGGATGGCGTTGACCATGCGTCCCTTTGCGTATCCGGGATGCGTATTGAAGCCTTTGAACTTGACGGTGATCGCGTCGGCAGAAAAGCTTTCGAACTCGAGCTCGCCGCGGCTGCCGCCATCGAGCGTGTACGCGCACTGGCGCCGAATCGCTCGACGTCGAAATGGTTGGCGCCGCGGCCAACCTCCTCGTCGGGCGTGAACGCAATCCGGACCGGGCCGTGAGCGATGTCGCGATGTGTCTGCAGATGCTCGACAGCAGCGACGATCTCTGCGACTCCAGCCTTGTCGTCGGATCCAAGCAGCGTAAGACCCGACGCCGTGACGATCGTGTTGCCTGTCTGCGCCGCGAGCGCAGGATTCTCCGATGCCCGGAGCACCGCGGTCGGGTCATCAGGGAGAACCAGGTCCCGTCCATCGTAGTGACGGTGGACGATCGGCCGGACATCGTGCCCCGGCATCTCCGGGGACGTATCCACGTGCGCGATGAACCCGATGACCGGCGCCTGCTCGCAACCGGGCGTCGCCGGCACGGTGGCCATCACGTAGCCGTACTGATCCATCACGGCGTCGTCCAGTCCGAGCGCCTCTGAGTTCCGAGACGAGCTCGCGAAGCAGCACGAGCTGGCCGGGCGTGCTCGGGAACGTCGTGGACTGCTCGTCCGCTCGCGTGTCGTAGGTCACGTACTTGAGAAACCGGCGTCAGCGCGGATGTTTCCATCGCTTCAGGACTCCTCGATTGTTGCGGCGTGCTTGGCGAACGAGGCGCTGTCGAGTACATGGAGGAGCAGCAGATCCGCGCGGCGAACCGCTTCAATGAAACTCGGCGTATCGGGTGCCGTCGCCGATTCCGGAGACCGTCGGAGCAACTCGTGTCCGACGACGGCGGCACACGTCCGCAGCCATTCGACGATCGTCCGCAGTCCCCGGCCCTGATACGCGATCCAGTTGGCAAAGAGCCGCGCGGCGAGATAGTTCTTCATTCCCGCATTGAACCAGTCGACGTGCCGGCCTGGGTAATCGTCCCACTTCTCATCGAACGCCTCGATGGTCGTGAGATCGTCTCCAACCTCTCCAATCGTGAGCGACCGAACACGCTCGATCGCACAGCTGGGAGACCAGTTCCGCGTCGCGGTCGAACCATATGCGGCGTGAAAACTGGCCCGCACCCGATCCGCGAGCGACTCGCCTCCTGGCTTCCAGCCGCGAATGGATTCGGTCGCAGCCGCGACGATGTCGAGACATGTCTCGAAGCCCAGATCCGGACGCGCAAAGACCGACAGTGCCGGCACGCTCCCACTCGTCATATCCCTGAATGTCGCAGAGCAGACCCGGCCGAACGAGCGGCGGCAGCGCGTCGCTGGCATCAAGTCCCTCAATCGGTCCGGACAGGCGAAGCGGCGGCAACGCCTCGACGATCGACAGCGTTCCCGGGGCCAACAGCGTAGCCGCGGCTGTCGGGCAGAAATGCGAAAGCGAAATCAGTGTGCCTCGCCGATCGATCACGATCTTCCGTGGGAAGTGTCTACACGCGGATGGCAGCGCGTCAGATCCCAGGTCGCGGTGTATGAGACAGAGTCGGCCGCGGTCGCGTTCGAAGAACACACACTCGCCACGATCGTCGCGGGCCACGATCCATTTCTTTGTCCCATCCTCGGCGGGCGAGGACAGAAACATCTCACCGGTGACCCCGTCGCGACGCACCTTGTGCTCGCGTACGAGATCGATGACCTGCGGCTCCGCCGGTACGCTCCAACTCTCGCAGCACGCGCCCGCATGCCGGCATTGGTAGCGGGCATGGATATCGAGGCAGAACGCGGTCACGTCGGCATCATCTCAGGCCACACGCGACAACGCAAAAAACCAATGGTGGCGCACAACCGTGGTTCAAACTTGATCGGCAATTACAAAACTGAAGGCGCGCCCCTGCACATCGTCAGGATTGTTAACAATCTCGTTGCGGATCTACCGGCTCGATCTTTGCTGCGGAAAAGGATCCTCATGTCGGAAAGAGACACCTTCGGTCCTCGCCTGCGCAGCGAACGTGAACGACGCGGAATCAGCATCGAAACCATCGTTACCGTCACGAAAGTTGGAGCGGATCTCTGGCTCGGACTCGAGCGCAACGACTTCTCGAAGTGGCCGTCCGGGATCTTCGCGCGGGCGTTCATCCGCGACTACGCCAAGGCCGTCGGTCTTGATGCCGACGACATCGTCGATGAATTCTGCCGTCTGTTTCCGCAAGGCGATCGACGCGCCGCGCGGATCATCAAGGCCCAGGCCGCGATCATTGGGCACACCCCGGGCACGCTCGAAGATCCGGCCATGGTGCCTCGCGGCGGCGATCGACGCGCTGCGTCGACCGAGCGCAAGTCGCAAGCCCGCGCGCGTCGGCTCAGAATGGCCCCCCGAACCGTCGCGGCTGCCATTGACGTCGCCTGCACCGCCTCCATGGCGGCGATCGGTCCAGCGGCCGTGGCGGCCGGATTCTGGTCCTCCTTCGGCGTTGCCGCTGTTGTTTATTACAGTCTCTCGACGATTGTCAGCGGTGCGACACTTGGCACACATGCTGTCGATTTTCTGCGGCAGCGGATGCCGGCGCTCTTTGCCGTTCGCGATCGGCGCCCACGCATAGCGATTGCTGATTTTTGATTGCTGATTGCTGATTGATGGAAGAGCGGGGTTTGCCGAGACTCCGTGCGCACAGTCAGACACCTGACGAGGCCCCCATCGGCAAAACGGCACGTTTCAGCTCCTACCTTCAATCAGCAATCAGCATTCAGCAATCAGAAATCCGCCCCTCCCACCACGCGTCGTGGCCGCCCCACGAGGTGTAGCTGAGTTGCCGGTTGCGATTCCCCCAGCTCTGGAGTATAGGGATGGAAACTCCTTTGCATTCCCGCAACTGGAAAAGGGGAGGGACGATCGATGTGCAATTATCGTGTGGATTGTTTTTGGCCTGGTGATCGGCGTCATCGCGAAGTTGCTGATGCCTGGCAGGGATCCCGGCGGCTTCATCGTCACCATGCTCCTGGGTATCGCGGGTGCGCTTGTCGGTGGCTTTATTGGCCGCGCGATGGGATTCTACGGTGCCGGTGAGCAAGCCGGATGGATCATGTCCATCCTGGGCGCGATCATTCTGCTGGCGCTGTACCGAATGATGGTTCGCCGCCGGGTATAACCCGGCCGTCCTGCGCGGCAGGGAGACGCACGGCGGGTCCGCCCGTTCGTGCGTCTTCGTCTGTACGGAAGTTCATGTGACAATCGAAGAGCCGGCCTGCCACTTCAAGGAGTCATTTCGCATGGGTCGTCCGTTTCAGCTCGCCGCCACAGCAGCGGTCCTGGTGCTCGTGTCGGGCGCCGCACGTGCCCAGACCGTGGACGACATCATCGCCGCCAATATCAAGTCGAAAGGAGGCCTTGCCAGGATCAAGGACACGACGACGGTGCGCATGAGCGGCTCTGTGGTGGCGCGCGATATGAACGGCCGCGACCTCACCGGCACGATGACGATGGTTGCCAAGCGACCCAACCTGATGCGCCGCGATGCCACCGTCAACGGCCAGCAGATCACCAATGCCTTTGATGGGACGTCGCTGTGGATGGCGATGGGGACCATGCCGGCCCAGGAACTCCCTGGCACACAGGCCGCGTACGCGCGGCAAGATGCCGAGTTCGACAGCGTATTCGTCGATTACAAGGAGAAGGGTCTCCTCATCGAGCTGATTGGCAAAGAGAAACTCGACGGCGGCGACGTCTACCACCTGAAGCTCGCGAAGAAGGGAGGACCGCCTCGAGACTACTACCTCGATTCGGTGACCGGCCTCGAAAAGAAGATCGTCGTGTCAGTCCAGAGTCCCGACGGATCGCCGGTGACCAACGTGACGGAGTTTTCAGACTATCGAACCGTGGACGGCTGCCTGGTGCCGTTCGTGCTGAAACAGCGTCAGAACGGGACGCTGATCTCGACCACCACGCTCGACAAGATCGAGTTCAACGTGCCGGTCGAAGACGCCTACTTCAAGATGCCGGCGAAACAGCTGGATCCGTCACCGGAGTTCCATCCAGTTCGGTGAGCAGATCATCGCGCGTGAACGGGCGGATCAGCAGGCCGTCCTGCTTGGGCGCTGGCTGCTGGGCCATGAAGAGGCTTCGCAGCCGCGGGTGGTACCGGCGAAGCGTTGCGGCCAGTCTCTCGCCGCTCATGTTGTCGAGAAGCAGATCGGTGATGAGCACGTCGATGCGGGTGGTCGTCAGCGCGGCCAGGATCGCGTGCCCGGCGTGAGATGCGGTGACGACGTCGTATCCTTCGCGCTGCAGAACGCGGAAGGCAACGGCGCTGAAATTCTCGTCACTCGTCACAATCAGCACGGTGCCGCGCGCACCGATTGCCGGATCGGTCGACGCCGGCACTGACGGATCGACTTCGCGAGCTTCAATGCAGTTCATGATCAAGCACCCCGCAGAAAGTGAAGCGAAGGGAATGCTCGCTGAAGGGCAAACGGAGTGCCGGGCGGGATTGTGCCGAAATGCACGCGATCGGGCCGGTTCGACCCGACCGCGTGGTTACGGTATTGGCACGAACTTACGATTTCGTCGTCAGCTCAACCATATCGGCCGAGTTTTGGCTACGCTCGTAGACGGTCCTGTAATTTTTCGCGGTAGCCGCGGCTGAGCGTCAGCCGCGTGCCGGTCCGCAGCAATACCGCGTATTCGCCATTGAGCCAGGGCTGCAGCTCCTGGATCCGCTCCATGTTGACGATACGGGACCGGTGAATCCTGAAGAACTTCTCCGGATCGAGCCTGCCCTCGATCGCGTTCATGGTCTCGCGCAGGAGATGCGACGTCGATCCGACGTGCAGACGGACGTAGTTCCCGGCCGCCTCGACCCAGTCGATCTCGTCGGCGCGCAGGAAGAACAGACGTCCGCCGGACTTGACGACCAGCCGATCGGTGCGCGGCTGATCGCGCCGCAGATCCTTGACGAGCGCGAGCAGCCGCCGTCCGAGATCGCCGCTCTCGTCCCGCTCGATCTGATGGCGCGCGCGCTGCAGCGCCTCGGTGAAGCGTTCCCGGTCGAACGGCTTCAACAGGTAATCGAGCGCCCGCACCTGAAATGCCTGCAGCGCGTGCTGATCGTACGCGGTCACGAAAATCACGAGCGGCATGCGCTCGCCGCCGACCGCCTCGATCACCTCGAAGCCGTTCATCTGCGGCATCTGCACGTCGAGAAACACCAGATCCGGCTCGTGATCGACGATGGCCGTCACCGCTTCTTCACCGTCGCGACACTGCGCGACGAGCTCGATATCCGGCTCGTTCGCCAACAGTCCGGCCAGACGCTCCCGAGCGAGCGGTTCGTCGTCCACGATCAGGGTTCTGATTTTCTTCATATGCTGTGTCCCAGATAGGGCCGGCGCGCGCCGGCGTTTGAGACCGATTGATGCCCATGGTGCCGCTGAGCCGATCCTCTCCGTAGCCGCGTTGGGTCCGGGTCGCGGTTCGCGCTCGGGCGTGCGCTCGGCCGAGCGCGGCTCGGTTCGCCATGGCACGGCGACGACCACCGCCACTCCCTCTTCGAGTCGGTGGAACTCGAACCGGAAGTCCGCGCCGAACTGATGCTGCAGGCGCGCTCGAGTCGTCGACACGCCGATGCCCTTCTGAAGCGCCGTCAGCGCCGTTTCCGACAGGCCGCGGCCATCGTCGCGGACCTCGATCCAGAGCTTGTCGTGGTCCTGTCGCGCCCGAATGTCGATGTGGCCGGGCCCGGTCTTCTTCGAGACGCCGTGCTTGATGGCGTTCTCGACGAGCGGCTGCAGCAGCAGCGTCGGCAGCAGCGCGTCGAGCGTCTCGGGCTCGACGTCGAACCGCACGACCAGTCGATCGGCGAATCGCGTCTGCTCGATTTCGAGGTACTTCGAGAGAAAGTCGAGCTCCGCCTTCAGCGTGCTCTCGTGCCGGCCCAGATTCTCGAGCGTCATGCGCAGCAGATCGCTGAGGCGCATCAGCGTGCGATCCGCCGCGTCGACGTCCCGGTGCATGAGCGTCGAAATCGCGTGAAGCGTGTTGAACAGGAAGTGAGGCTGCAGCTGATGCCGCAGGGCGGCCATCTGTGCCTCGACCAGCTTGGTTTCGAGCTGCGACGCGCGCAACGCGCGGTCGCGCGACTCGCGGTAGTAGAGGACGGCGTGACTGAGGCCGGCGATGGCCCAGTAGGTCATCATCTCCCAGTCGAAATTCATCAGCGCCGAACGCTTCACCTCGTTCCACAGGGGATAGGTGCCACCGTCGGCGAGCCACCACTGCGCCGCCGCCATCACCGCGATGTGCGCGAACGAGAACAGGGCCACCGACGGCACGTGAATCAGAAACGCGCGGACGAGCCCTTGCCGCTCGAAACGGAAGTGCTGCGAGAGCCAAACGATGGACGGCGTGAACAGCGCCCAGACGTACCAATAGGTGGCGTTGAGCACCACGAGCGAGGTCCAGTTCGTCGTCGGCTTCCCGAGCGCGCGCGTGAAGCTGAACGCCAGGCCGGAAGACAGAACCGCAAGCAGCGTCGCGACTCCGAGAACCACGGGCCAGCGCAGGCCGTACCGCGGGCGAGCGGGGGCCGGCAGGTCGATTCCGGCGCCACTCATATCGAGCAGTTGATCGCTGGGTGGTTTCATAGCGACGCGACGAAAAGTCCCGAAGATCAGATTTGTGGGTTAGACGTAGTCGAACGCAATTTCGTCTTGTAAAAACTGGGAATTTCAGGGATGCATGGCACTCGCCAGCGCCACGAAATGCGAGCCAGAACCCTCGAAAGACGGCTTCGACCGGCGCATTTCGCTCGTTCGTCCCCGATATCCGCGTTTGGTCCCTTCATTTCGCGGGTGTGACCAACATGGTCGAGCTGCCCGCAAGCGGCCACCTCTCGACCGGTTCCGGACACCCCCGACCCGTTCTCTCGCTGAAGCAGACGGATGTGGGAGGGGAGGTGTTGGAGCCGGGAGGCGCTGCGTCGCAGACCGAGGGTGGGCGACGGAAGGCGGTCGTCGGAGTGGACGGAGATCACGGGACAAGATCAACACGGAGACACGGAGACACGGGGGTCTGGCAGGCAAAGCAGCCAACGCGCATCATCACTGCTCACGAGCCAGGAGCCTCTGACGGCGTCACGCCCGGCGACGAGACGAGCAGTCTCGCGCAAGAGAACGCCGAGGACGCAGAGAGAACCCGGGCTGGCCCGACCGCGCTTCGCGCGGTGAAGGGCACACTGGAATCGAGAACACAAGCGCCACTTGATTCCGAAGCGTTTGTGTTCTCAATTCCAGTGTGCCCTTCGAACGCCGGCCAAGCCGGCGTCGGGCCAGCCGTGCTCGCCGCTCGACGCGGAGATCGCCAACCCCGAGAAGAAGAGCGTGATTGCGCGCTCTGCGGCCTCTGCGCCAGCCTGGCTCCCTGCCCGCTCCGCCAGAGACGGGTCTCAGCGAGTGATTAAGGTCTCGCACTATTCGTTTCTGTCTTGCGCGAGGTGGACCTCTCCAGCCAAACGCCTCCGTGACTCGTCTCCGTGACTCCGTGTTGATCTTGTCCCGTGTCCTCCGTCCCCTCCGTCACACTCAAATCACGGCAGCGAATTTGAAAAAGGTGTGTATCATGTTCGCGTGAGCAGCTCTATCACGCGCGGTCAGCGCACCTGGAAGGCGGGCGAGGTCTTCACGACTGCCGACGCGACCGATCTCTACGAGGTGGACCGCTGGGGCAAGGGCTACTTCTCGATTTCTTCTTCGGGGCACGTGCTCGTCCACCCGACGAAGGATCCGGCCCGTTCAATCGACCTGAAGCAGCTCACCGATCACCTGATGCTGCGCGGGATCGGGCTCCCGGTGCTCATCCGGTTTCGCGACATCCTCCAGCATCGCGTCGCCGACATTCATAACGCGTTTCACACGGCTATCACCCAGCACCAGTACAAGGGCCGCTACGTCTGCGTCTACCCGATCAAGGTCAATCAGCAGCGGCAGGTCGTCGAGGAAGTGCTGGATTTTGGCCGTGAATTCGGGTTCGGCCTCGAGGCGGGCTCGAAACCAGAACTCCTCGCCGTCGCGGCCCAGGCCTATAACGACACCCCGATCATCTGCAACGGGTTCAAGGACGCCGAGTTCATCGAGATGGCGATGCTGGCCCAGAAAATCGGGCGGAACGTCATCCCGGTCGTCGAGAAGTACACCGAGCTCGGCCTCATCCTGAAATACGCCGAGCGCGTGGGCGTCCGGCCCCAGATCGGCATGCGGGTCAAGCTCGCCGCCAGGGGCGGTGGCCGCTGGCAGGGGTCCGGAGGCTACCGCTCGAAATTCGGACTGACGGTGGCGGAGGTGCTTCGCGGCCTGGACGAGCTGAAATCGCGCGGCATGCAGGACTGCTTCAAGCTCCTGCACTTCCATCTTGGCAGCCAGATCCCGAACATCCGCATCGTCAAGGCCGCTCTGAACGAGGCGGCCCGGGTCTACACCGAGCTGTCCCGCGCCGGCGCCGGTCTCGAATACCTGGACGTCGGCGGTGGCCTCGGCGTCGACTACGACGGCTCGCAGACGAACTTCGAGTCCAGCGTCAACTACACGCTCGAGGAATACGCCAACGACGTCGTCTACCACATCCAGACGGTCTGCGACGATGCCGGTGTCAAGCATCCGACCATCGTTTCCGAGAGCGGCCGGGCGATCGTCGCCTATCACAGCGTGCTGATTTTCAACGTGCTGGGAGTATCGGCGTTCGGCGAGGAGAAGATCCCGGAGGTCATCAAGCCGGAAGAAGCGGAACAGCCGGTCATCGATCTGCTCGAGACCTACACGAACCTGAACGTCCGCAACGCGCTCGAGAGCTATCACGACGCGCAGCAGGCGCTCGACATGGCACTCAACCTGTTCACCGGTGGCTACCTGCCGCTCGAACAGCGTTGCCAGGCCGAAAACCTGTACTGGGCCATCCTCGTCAAGCTCCGCAAGCTCGTCGCCCAGATGGAAGACGTGCCGGAGGACCTGCAAGGGCTGGACGACACGATGGCCGACACGTACTTCTGCAACTTCTCGCTGTTCCAGTCATGCCCTGACAGCTGGGCGATCAAGCAGCTCTTCCCGGTGATGCCGATCCACATGCTGAACACCGCCCCAACGCATCACGCGGTGCTCGGCGACATCACCTGCGATTCAGACGGAAAGATCGATCAATTCATCGATCGACGTGACGTGAAACGGACGCTGCCGCTTCACACCGTCAACGGCGATCCCTACTACCTCGGCGTGTTTCTCGTCGGCGCGTACCAGGAGATCCTGGGCGACCTGCACAATCTGTTCGGCGACACGCACGCCGTGCACGTCAGCCTCGACGAACGCGGCAGCGTCGTGCTGGACGCGGTGATCAAGGGAGACACCGTCAAGGAAGTGCTCGACTACGTCGAGTTCGACGCCGAGACGCTCGTCCGCAAGCTCCGGCAGGACGTCGAACTGGCCGTGCGGGAAGGCAGGATCAGCTACGAGGAATCCGGGCGCCTGCTCGAGTTCTACGAGGACGGTCTGCAGGGATATACCTACCTCGAAGATCCCAAAGAGCGCTGACGCGGCGCTAAAGCGCCGCGCTACGGGTAGTCACCGCCGCACAATACTGATCGAACGCCTTCGTCAGTTCGTCCGCGATCATTTCGGCATTGCGCACTTCGATCTGGCTGCGCTCCATCATGTAAATCAGCTTCCCGTCGCGCAGCAGGCCCAGCGAGGGAGACGACGGGGCGTAACCGGTGAAATACTGGCGGGCGCGATCGGTAGCCTCGATGTCGGCCCCGGCAAAAACCGTTGCCACCACGTCTGGACGATTCTTGTTCTGCAGCGCCTTCGCGATGCCGGGCCGCGCCTTGCCGGCGGCGCAGCCGCAGACGGAGTTCACGACCAGCATCACGACCCCAGGGCTGTTTTTGACGACATCGTCCACTGCCTGTGCCGTGCGGAGCTCGCGCGCGCCCATGTCGGTCATTTCTCCGCGCATTGGCGCGATCAGGTATTCGGGATACGGCATTGATTTCCTCGTCCTTGTCGTGGGCCCCTGACCACTGCTCACTCCACTCCGCTGCGTCCGTTGCGTCGCGTCTATTTACTTCTTCAGCGACTCGTCACGTTTGGCCTTGAATTCGTTGCCGGGCTTCCATTCCGGCATCTTGTCGGCATTCGCCACGCGGTAACCGACCGTCAGCAGGAGCTCGGCGTCTTCGACCGCGCCGCTGAGATCCCAGTCGGGCTTCACCTGATCTGATGGCGCGTGGTAGTCCTTCTCGGTGTACTCGTCGCGCTTCGTCTTTCCGTAGGCCGGGTCCTTGCCAACGAAGTCGATCCCCGAATCCGGATCGAGCGCCGGCACCCCTTGCTTCGCGAAGTTGAAGTGATCCGAACGGTAATAGAAGCCCTTCTCTGGTTCCGGATCGGGACGCAGCACGCGTCCCTGCTCGTCGGCGGCCGCCTTCAGGTAATCGTCCAGGTCCGACGCTCCCATGCCGATGACGGTGAAATCCTTCGTGCGTCCCCACTGGTTGATGCCATCGATGTTGATGTTCGCGACGGTCTTGTTCAGCGGATACAAGGGCGAGGTCGAGTAATACTGCGATCCGAGCAGGCCCTGTTCTTCGGCCGTCACCATGAGAAAAAGGATCGACCGCTTCGGCTGCGGCTGAACCTGTGTGAACGCTCGGGCGATCTCGAGGACGGTGGCGACGCCCGACGCGTTGTCAAGCGCACCGTTGTAGATCGTGTCGCCATTGACCGGTGCGCCGATCCCGAGGTGATCCCAGTGCGCGCTGTAGACGACGTATTGATCTTTCAACGCTGGATCGCTGCCTTCAAGCTTTGCCACGACATTCTGTGAGTCAATCGTTCTCAGCGTGTTCTTGATCGCGATCGACGCCTTGAGACCGAGCGGCACCGGTTTGAACTCGCGCGTTCGCGCCTGCTTCTTGAGCGCGTCGAAATCCTGTCCGCCGAGCGCCAGGATCTTCTTCGCGGCGTCGAGCGTGATCCAGCCTTCGACGTTGGCGCGCGACATGTTCTTGTCGGGAGTCACCAGGTCGAATTTCTCGCCCAGATTGCCCTGGACGACCGAGAACGGATAACCGGCGGGTCCTGTTTCGTGGATGACGAAGATCGCCGACGCGCCCTTGCGCGCGCCCTCTTCGAACTTGTACGTCCACCGGCCGTAATAGGTCATCGCGTCGCCCCTGAACGTCTTGGGGTCCAGCTTGGTTGGATCGGCCGGGTCGGGCACTGCCGGATCGTTGACGAGGACCAGGATCGTCTTGCCCTTGACGTCGACGTCCTTGAAATCATTCCAGTTGAATTCCGGCGCTTCGACGCCGTAGCCGGCGAACACCACGTCGGAGTTCTCCACCGACGCCCCGTCGGCCACGTGCTTGGTCCACGCCACCACCTGGTCCGACCATTTGAACGTCGTCTTGCTCGCTCCCTTTGCCACGGTCAGAGGTTTGGCTTCGGCGCCGGTGATTCCGACGAGCGGCACCTTCTGGATGAACGTGCCGTCCGGATTCCCCGGCTTCAGGTTCAATTGCTTGAACTGATCCTCGATGTACTTGACGCTGAGTTCTTCCCCCTTGGTCCCTGGTTTGCGGCCTTCGTACTCGTCGGAAGAAAGCACCTTGATGTGGTCGAGGATCTTCTGCTGATCGATCTTCGGCATCGACGCGACCGGCAGCTGTGCGAGCCGCTGGAGCCGCAACGGTCTTGGTGCCTGCTGCACCCGTTCGCGGCGAGACGGTCAGCGAGCAAGATTGCCAGACGCGCTCGAGTCGCTTCATGTTGAACATTGTACTCGTATTCACAGGTATACTAATGTCTTCGTACTTGCCAACCGGCGACTCACCGCCGACGTCCAACGACCGATCACACGAGATTTTTCATATGCACGCACTCTGGCGCGACATCCGGTACGCGGCGCGAAGTCTTCGAAAGGCTCCAGGCTTCCTCGTCGTCGTCGTTCTCACACTTGGTCTCGGCATCGGCGCGAACACCGCGATCTTCTCTCTGATGGACCAGGTGCTGCTGCGGCCGCTGCCGGTGCACGATCCGGGTGCGCTCGTACTTCTCGACGGTCCTGGCGCGTTCAGGGGCCGCACCCTCAATGCGATGACGTTCTCGTATCCGATGTACCGGGATTTTCGCGATCGCAACGAGGTGTTTGCCGGCGTGCTCGCGCGCGTCCCGCTCGCGATGACCGCCGTGTGGCGCGGAGCCTCAGAGCGCGCGAACGGCGAATTGGTGAGCGGCAACTATTTCGACGTGCTCGGCATTCGACCGGCGCTCGGCCGTCTTCTGACTGCCGCCGACGATCAAACACCCGGAGCCCATCCGGTCGCCGTGATCAGCTACGGCTACTGGCAGCGACGGTTCGGCGGTGACCCTGCGATCCTGAACCAGAGCATCACCGTCAACGGCCACCCTCTCACGATCGTGGGGGTGAGCGCGCGCGGATTCGCGGGCATCCAGGTCGGTCAGGCCGTTGACGTCATGGTCCCGGTCATGATGAAGGCGCAGATGACGCCGACGTGGAATGATCTCGACAATCGACGCAGCCGATGGGTCACGGTCATGGCGAGGCTGAAGCCGGGCACTTCACGCCAGCAGGCGGAAGCGGCGATGAACGTGGTCTACCGGCAGATCAACGAGCAGGAGATCAAGGACGTTGCCGACGTGTCGGAATCGTTCCGGCAGCGCTTCGTCTCGAAGCATCTCGACGTGCTTCCAGGCCAGAAGGGCGTGTCCGACCTGCGACGGGAATTCTCCACGCCGCTCATCGTGCTGATGTCGATGGTCGGTGTCGTCCTGCTGATCGCCTGCGCAAACGTCGCCAATCTTCTCCTGGCGCGCACCACCTCGCGGCACAAAGAGATTTCGCTGCGGATGGCTCTCGGCGCGAGCCGTCTGCGCATCGTTCGTCAACAGCTCGTCGAGAGCACGCTCCTCGCGGGCGCGGGCACGATGGTCGGCGTTCTGCTGGCGTGGTGGACCGGCAGTCTTCTGATTGCCTCGCTGCCGGGGGACGCTGCCGCACGCAACATTTCCTCCGATCCCGATCTCCGCGTCACGCTGTTCGCGCTTGGGGTCGGCATGCTGACGGCGCTGCTCTTCGGCGTCGTACCCGCGCTGCAGGCGACCCGGGCGACGGTGACCTCGACGTTGAAGGAGGACTCCGGCAGCGTTGCTGGTGGTGGCCGTCAGGCGCGGGTGCGCCGACTGCTGGTCGTCGCGCAGGTCGCGCTGTCGATGCTGCTGCTCGCCGGCGCCGGTCTCTTCGCCCGGAGTCTCTACAACCTGAAAACCCTGGACCCTGGCTTCCGCGTTGACAGCGTGTATGCGTTTTCCATCGATCCGTCTCTCAGCGGCTACGAGGGCGATCGGCTGACGGACCTCTATCGTCGGATGCAGGACGAGTTGTCGGCCGTACCCGGTGTGCGCGACGTCTCGATGTCGGAGACCGGCGCGCTCACCGGCAACCACTGGAGCCATGACGATTCGCGTTGACGGATATCAGGCCAAAGAAGGAGAAGACATGAATCCGAGCGTGGACGGCGTTGGTCCACGCTATTTCGACACGATGGGGATTCCGCTCGTCAGCGGTCGTGAGTTCACCGAACGCGACGTCAAGGGTGCGCCACGGGTCGCCATCATCAACGAGACGATGGCGAAGTACTTCTTCAACGGAACCAACCCCCTCGGGCGCCGTTTCGGATTCGGCCGCGGCACCGCGACCGACATCGAAATCGTTGGCGTCGCGCGCGACGTGCGATCGCTCGAACTGCGGGATGTGCCGCCGCGCTTCATCTATATCCCCTACGCACAGGACGAATCGGTCACGCAGCTGACCTACTACGTGCGTGCCGCGCAGGATGGCGGATCGACGGCGACCGCCATCAGGCAGGCCGTTCAGCGCCTCGACGCGAACCTTCCGATCTTCGACATGAAGACGATGGAGGTCCAGGTGGACGAATCGCTGTTCGTCGAGCGCATGGTCGCGGCGCTATCAATCGCCTTTGGCGGGCTGGCGACGCTGCTCGCGGCGATTGGCCTCTACGGCGTCATGTCGTACGCCGTCACACGGCGCACGCGCGAGATCGGCATTCGCATGGCGCTCGGCGCCGAGCGCGGCCGGGTCATGTGGCTCGTTCTCAAGGAGGTGGCGATCATGACCGCGGCGGGAATTGTCTCGGGGCTGGCAGTCGCTCTCTGGCTGACGCGTCAGGTTCAGTCGCAACTGTTCGGTCTGACTCCGAACGACCCGGCGACGCTTGCCGGCGCAACCGTCCTGCTCGCGTTCATCGCGATCGCCGCGGGCTACCTCCCGGCGCGGAGAGCGACGAGGATCGATCCGATCGTGAGCTTGAGAACTGAGTAGGTCAGAAGATTGCGAAGGGAACGAAGTTCACAACGAAGGAACGAAGCAAACGGAGACGAACGGAGAAGAATTGGCTTGTAGGCAAAAACCATTAGCCTCGAGTGTTTGTCTTCTTCGTTCGTCTTCGTTCACTCCGTTTCTTCGTTGTGAACTCCGTTCTCTTCGTCACCTCCTCGCGAGCTCACCTCCCTCCATTCCCCGGGCTGCAGCGTTCCAAGCTCGATTCTGCCAAAGGCGACCCGCATCAGCTTCGTGACCGGATGCCCAAGCGCCTCGAGCATTCGACGAATTTCGCGATTCTTCCCCTCGACGAGTTCGACGATGAGGTGTGTCTCGCGAGCTGAACGCTTGCGGACGTGAACCGTCGCTGCTCGTAGTTCGTCGATGCCGCAGACCATTCTTTTGGCGTCTTCGTCCCGAGCGAGCCACGAACGGTGACGACGTACCTGCGCACGACTGCGTTTTCCGGATCGGTCAGGTAATTGGCGAGCTGCGTGTCGGTGGTCAGCAGCAGCAGGCCGGTGCTGGCCATGTCGAGCCGGCCGACCGCGACCAGCGTTCGTCCCTCGTCGCCGAGCAGATCGAACACCGTCGGTCGGCCCTCAGGATCGCGACGAGTCGTCACGACCCCGCGGGGCTTGTGGAACGCGATCGTTCGCCACGGGCGAGCCGTCGCGACTGCGCCGTCAACGGTGATGCCGCCGTGTTCGGGCGTCACCAACCTGGACCCGTCGCGGACGATCCGACCGCGCACCCGGACCCGGCCGTCAGCGATGAGGCGTTTCGCCTCTGCCCGCGACGCGAGGCCGAGCTTCGATAGCGCTCGATCGAGCCGCACGGTCCCGCTCTTCACGCGGCTCATCATTTCATACCAACCAAAACCACTGAATCCCGTCTAGAACTGCGCAGAACGAACCCTGTAGAACCTGGCAGAACCCTGCAGAACCCAGGAGAACTACCAGTGGATCAAGGACGTGAGTTACGCGGTGCGCGGGTTGAAGAAGGCCCCGGGTTTCACCGTGGTCGCGCTCTTGACCCTGACGTTGGGCATCGGCGCCAACACGGCGATCTTCAGCGTGGTCTACAGACGCCTGATGCGGCCGCTTGCGTACCGCGACGCCGAGCGGCTCGTGTTCCTCTGGTCATCGCGAACGACGCTGCCCCGCGAGCCGCTGTCGCCGGCGCGGCTGATTGATTTCCGTCAACAGTTGACGTCGTTCGACGCCGTTGCCGGCATCAGTCAGATTCCGCTCAACCTCACGGGCAGCGGCGAGCCGGAACGACTCGACGCATCGAGCGTGTCCTCGAACTTTTTCGACATCCTTGGCGTTGCGCCTCTGCTGGGAGATCCGTTCCACGCGGGCACTGCCGACGACCGTGCCGTCGTGTTGAGCCATGGACTCTGGGTCAGACGTTTTGGCGCTGACCGCGCGATCGTCGGCCGGAACATCACGTTGAACGGATCGGCGCGCATGGTGGTCGCGGTCATGCCGAGCAACTTCGAGTGGCCGGCGATCACGGGCGACGCCGAACAACCTCAACGGGCCGCAACTGTGGATTCCAGGATCGATCGCCGATGTGCCGACGCACTCCGAGCGATCGCGCCGATCAGGACCTTTCCACCAACCGGAACGCGCAGTACCTTCGGGCCGTCGGGCGGCTCAAAGACGGCGTCACCCTCGAGCAGGCACAGCGGGAGGCGGACGTGATCGCAGCACGTATCGGTCAGCTGCACCCGGACACAGACGGCGCGCGCGGCGCCGTGATCGTTCCGCTGCGCACGCAGTTCTTCGGCCACCTCCGGCAGCCGCTGCTGATCCTGGGGGCTGCCGTCACGCTCGTGCTGGCGATTGCGTGCGCCAACGTTGCCAGCCTGCTCCTCGGACGCGCATCGTGCCCGGCGAAAGGAGATCGCCGTCCGCCTGGCGCTCGGCGCGAGCCGCGGACGGATTGTTCGACAGTTCCTGATCGAATCGCTCGTGCTGGCGGCCGCTGGCGGCGCGGGCGGGCTGCTGCTCGCGTGGTGGGCGCAGTCTGCGCTGACGAGCCTCAACCCGACCAGTTTTGCGCACGTTGAATCAGGAATCGATCCGGTGGTGCTGCTGTTCACCGCTGGTGCTCACGATCGTGACCGGCGTGCTCGTCGGACTGGTGCCAGCCGTCCAGTCGTCCGGAGAAACCCTCACCATCGATCTTCACGACGGCGGCACTCGATCGTCGGCCGGCGCACGCTCGACTCGCAGCCGCGAAGTCCTCGTCACGCTCCAACTCGCTGTCGCCCTGACCCTCGTGGTCGGCGCGATGCTCCTCCTTCGCAGCTTTTCGACGCTGCGCCATGTCGATACCGGGATCAACACGCAGAATCTTCTGACCTTCAACATGTTCCTCAGTGGATCGCGTGCGGAGTCTCAGGCGAAGCAGGCGGCGTTCTACGACGAAACGCTCGCGGCGATCAGGAGTCTTCCCGACGTCGTACGATGCCGGCGCGGCTGTCACCCTGCCCATCGGTGGCGACGATTTCTCGGCGTCGTACGCAGTCGAAGGCCGGCCGCTTCCAGCCCGCGGCGAACGCCCGTCTGCCGGCTACCAGGTCGTCACGCCCGGCTACTTTGGCGCGATGGGAATGCCGGTCCTCGCGGGACGCGACTTTCATTCCGGCGATACGCGAACGGCCATGCCCGTCGTGATCGTCAACCACACGTTCGCGTCGCGCGAATGGCCGGGCGCCGACCCGGTCGGCAGGCGCATCAGGACCGGATGACGACAGCCCGTGGATGACGATTGTTGGAGTGGTTGGGGACGTGCGTCACCGCGGTCCTTCAGCGACTCCGCGGCCTGAGTTCTATCAGCCACACACACAGCGATCGTTCTCGTTCATGGCGTTTGTCGTGCGGACGGGTCACGATCCGGCGCGCAGCGTCCCGGCCATCCGTGCCGAGATCTCGCGTCTCGATCCGACGCAGCCGATTTCCAGCGTGTCAACGATGGACGAGCACCTCGCGCGCGCGCTGTCGCGGCCGCGCTTCATGTTCACGCTCGTCGGGTCGTTCGGAATACTTGCGCTGACGTTATCCGTTGTGGGCATTTACGGCGTGATGGCCTACTTCGTGACCGCAGCGCAGCCGCGAGATTGCGATCCGCATGGCGCTCGGCGCGCAGGCTGGTGCCGTCGTGGCGATGATCGTGTCGAGGACTGCGTATCTGGCCGGCATCGGAGTAGCGGCCGGCCTGTTGGGCGCGGCGCTGTTCACCCGCGTGCTGTCCAGCCTGCTGTTCGGTATTACCGCGTCTGACGTCTCGAGCTTTATCGCCGCCGCGGTGCTCCTGGGCGGCGCGGCGCTCGCCGCCGGCGCCATTCCCGCCTTTCGCGCCACCAGAATCGATGGGGTTCAGGCGTTGCGAGGCTGATCGAGGAATGCTGAATGCTGATGCCGGGCAAGCAATCAGCATTCAGCATTCAACAATCGCAATTCTGCTGAGCTATCCTTATCGATGTGAGCCAGACGTCCCAGACGGCACTTCGCTGGCAGTCCGTGCTCGCGTTCGCGCTGATGGTGGTCGGCCTGGCCTGGCTCGTGCCCGGGGGAAGTGCTGGCGCAAGCTGCCCGCACGCGTCCAGGCGGTGGCCGTCCTGTTGATGATGCGCGCGGGTACGTTCGGCCTGCGAGCTTTCATGCAGCAGCAATTCCACGGCTGGCGGGCTCGTGACGCACGGCCCGTATCGCTGGCTGCGTCACCCCATTTATGCCGCGATTCTGTATTTCATCTGGAGCACGGCCGTTGATCACCGGTCAAACGGCAATCCGTTGCCGCGGCGCTGCTGGTTACAGCCGGCGCCGGCGTTCGGATGTATGCTGAAGAGTCGTTGTTGACGACGACATACCCGGAGTACGCCGCATACCGCGCGCGCACCGCGCGCGTGATTCCATTCGTTCTGTAGAGGAGCACGACTATGTCTATTCGCATCGGAGACCAGGCGCCCAATTTCAAGGCGAACACGACCGAGGGCCCCATCGATTTTCATGAGTGGATCGGGAGTTCATGGGCGGTGCTGTTCTCCCATCCGAAGGATTTCACGCCGGTCTGCACGACAGAGCTCGGATATATGGCGAAGCTCAAGCCAGAGTTCGACAAGCGGGGCGTGAAGGTCATTGGCCTCAGCGTCGATCCGGTCGACAAGCACGCGCAGTGGGCGAACGACATCAAGGAGACCCAGGGCCACGCCCCCAACTACCCGATGATTGGCGACACCGATCTCAACATCTCAAAGGCCTACGACATGCTGCCGGCCGATCTCGAGGGCTCATGCGAAGGGCGGACCCCCGCGGACAACCAGACCGTCCGCAACGTGTTCGTCATCGGGCCGGACAAGAAAGTGAAGCTGCAGATCGCGTATCCAATGACGACCGGGCGCAACTTCGACGAGGTCCTTCGCGTGATCGATTCGCTTCAGCTCACGGCCAAGCACAAGGTTTCAACGCCGGTGAACTGGAAGCAGGGAGAGGATGTCATCATCGCCGGGTCGGTCTCGGATGAAGAGGCGAAGAAGACCTATCCGAACGGCTGGAAGGCGCCCAAGCCGTACATCCGAATCGTCCCGCAGCCGAAGTAACGTCCGCCGAGCGGGCGAAGCCCAGCGTCGGATTCAAATCTCGGCGAGCAGGCAGATGAACTCGCCGAGGACCATTGCGGTCGCTCCCCAGACCTGATGGCCGAGCAAGTCGAAATAGGGATACTCCACCGCAACCCCTTCGCGAATCCGGATGCCTTGCCGGATTCGCGAGGCGTCGCGCAGGTCGTCGAGCGACACTTCGAGGATTTCTTCGACCTCGCCCGGCGCCGGCGCGAAGTCCGGCCGTCGATCCGTCAACCCGACGACGGGATGCAGCGTGAAGCCGCTGACGAGCACGTGAACCGGCGTGAGCTCGCCAAGGACGCGCACGGCCGACGGATCGACGCCGATTTCTTCGGCCGCTTCGCGCAGCGCCGCCTCGGCGAGCGTTTCCCCGGGATCTGTGGCGCCGCCCGGCAAGCTGATTTGTCCCGGATGCCGCGCGAGGCCGCTCGCGCGGACCGTCAGCGCGACCGCGGCGCCTTCCTGATGGGGATACACCAGCAGCAGCGCGGCCGCCTGTCTCGAGTCGGTGGGGATCTGACCGGTTCGCCACGCGGCCTTCAGCATTTCAGGCGCGAATCGGATCTGCGCCTCGATCCCCGGCAGCGTTTTCGCCAAGCGTTCCCGCAGCAGCGCTTCGATCTCGTCGTAGCGGCACAGCCATTCCAGTATGCCTGTAGTATGAGTCCATGTCCGCATTTCCACGGATCGACAAAAGCGTCGGCGCCGATCTGCTCGAGTTCGTGCGCGGCTGCACGTTCGACGACTTCATCCTCTCGCCCCAGCGCAGCGTGCTGGTCCGTCGGGACCCGTCCGCGATTGATCTGTCGTCGCGCGTCTCACGGCGGATCACGCTGAAGCGGCCGATCGTCTCGGCCAACATGGACACGCGTCACGCGTGCGCCGATGGCGATCGTCCAGGCCGAGGAGGGCGGCATTGGCATCATCGACCGCGGATTTCGCCCGGGAGAGATTGAGCCGCAGGTGCGTGAGGTCGAGATCGTCAAGCGAACGCAGCACGGCATCATCCGCGATCCCTGGAGCATTTCGCCGAACGCGACGCTCGATGAAGCGGCGGCGCTGATGGCGCGCACGCGCGTCGGGACCCTGGTGGTCGTGGACGAGTCACAGCGCCTGGCGGGACTGCTGACGGAACGCGACATGCGGTTCGTCGCGCGCCAGGGCGCGCGCGTCGCCGATCGGATGACGCCGCGCTCGGCACTGGTGGTCCACGAAGGGGCGATCGACCCGGAGGCGGCGGAGCGCGTGATGATCGAACGCAAGATCAAGAAGCTGCCGCTCGTGACGCCGGACGGCCGCCTGGTCGGACTCATCACGGCGAGGGATCTCGTGCGTCAGCGGCGCATGCCGTTCGCGACCCGCGACAGTCACGGACGGTTGCGAGTCGGCGCGGCGATTGGCGCGACCGGCGACTACCTGGAGCGGGCAGCCGAGCTCATTCGTGCCGAAGTCGATGTCATCGTCATCGACATCGCCCACGGTCACTCGATCGTCATGGACCGCGCGATTGCAGAGTTCCGAAAGCGCTTCGGCGACGTGGAGATGATCGCCGGCAACGTCGCGACGGCCGAGGGCGCAGCCTTCCTGCTCGAGCGTGGCGCCGACGGCATCAAGGTCGGCATCGGCCCCGGCGGCGGCTGCACGACGCGGGTCACGACCAGTTTTGGTGTGCCGCAGGTCCAGGCACTCCTCGAGTGCCGGCTCGCGCTGGGGGAGTCAGACGTACCGATGATCGCCGACGGCGGGATCAAACGGCATGGGGCGATCATGGAAGCCCTCCTGTTTGGCGGCGACTGCACGATGCTGGGCAGTGCGTTCGCCGGGACCGAGGAAGCACCGGGTGAGGTGGTCCACAAATCGGTGCTGCTGCCGGAATCGCAGAAAACGGTGAAGGTTCCGTTCAAGGTGCTGCGCGGGATGGCATCGCTCGGAGCGATACGCGATCGCCTCGACGTCGAGGATGCCGATCGGGTGGAGCTCGAAGCGATTGGAGCCGAGGGGATGGAAATCAGCGTGCCGGCACGCGGATCGGCGCGCACGATCGTCCGCGAGATGATCAAGCATCTCTGCTCCTCGATCAGCTACGGCGGCGCGGCGTCACTTGCCGAGCTGCGCCAGATGTTCTGGAGCGATCCGCGAAAGTACCTCATCAAGCAGTCAGCGTCGGCGCGCCGCGAATCGTACGAGCGATAACACCCGAGAACTGGCCGATGACGACGACGCGCAGTTAGTCGTCAGGGTTGCGATCGAAGCAGGCGGAGCAGCTCCTTGGGCGTATCGATGAAGTGTTCGTCGCGGCGGAAGTCGGCGACGCCGAACCGATAGCCGAAGCCATATCTGGCCAGGCAGATGTGTGCGCCGGCATTTCGAGCCGTCGCAAGATCGACAGGCGAGTCACCGACCAGCAACGCGCGTGCCGGCGCTCACGCCAGCTGTTTCGGCCAGAAACTTCAGGCCGGCGGGGTCCGGCTTGCGGCCGAAGGCGCTGTCGCCACCAATTGTCTTGCGGAAATAGCGAAGCAGGCCAAGCCCGTCGAGTATTCGTGTCGTGGCGCCTGCCGGCTTGTTGGTGAGCACGGCAAGCGGAGTGTGCTTCGCCAGTTCATCGAGCGTGTCGACCATTCCCGGGTACGGACGCGTGTTGTCGAGCAGGTGTGCGTTGTAGTGCGCCGAGGAACCGGTCGAGCGCGCCAGGCGTCTCCGGGTCCAGGCCGGCGGCGGTCAGGGCGCGACGCACCAGCACGGCCGCTCCTTCTCCAACCATCGCCACGATTGCCGGATCCGGTAGCGGGCTGACACCCAGGTCGGCGAGCAAGGCGTTGACGGCATTGGCGAGATCGACGCTCGAGTCGATCAGCGTCCCGTCGAGATCGAAAACCACGAGGCCGGCGTCAATCATGCGAATAGGGTCACGGCGGATTGCTGATTGCTGAGGTCTGATTGGGGTGTCCATTGGCATTCGGTGCTGATCCATCGGCATTCGGCAACTTTCAGCAATCGAAATCCGCATTCCTGATGCGTGTCTGTCCATTCAGCATTCAGCAATCAAAAATCCGCATTCCTGTGTGCCGACCGACGCAGGATATCATCTCAACCTCAGGGGAGGCAGCCAATGCATCAGGGAGGGGACGTCTCGGGAGAGGTGCGGCGGCTCTGCCGATTCTTGTCGCGTGCGGACTGATCGCGCTGTCCGCACAGTCGCGGCGGTTTGACGCCGACGAGCTGCGCACGGCGTACGACTCCTATCGCTCGATGCAGCGTTCGTCGCCGTACGCGTCCCTGCGGTGGCAGTCCCTGGGACCAACCAACATCAGCGGCCGCGCAACCGATATCGCGGTGGTTGATCGCGTCTCGTCGCGACGCATTTACGCCGCGTACGCCACCAGCGGCGTCTGGCAGACCGACGACAGTGGCGCCACATGGCAGCCAATCTTTGAGAACTACGCGTCGACGAGCATCGGCGATCTGGCAACCGCGCCTTCCAATCCTGACGTGTTGTGGGTCGGGACAGGCGAGGCCAACATTTTCCGAGCCTCGATGCCAGGCGTCGGCATCTACAAGTCCACCGACGCCGGCCGCACGTTTGCCCATGTGGGCCTTGCCGACACGCAGACCATCGCGCGCATCATCGTCCATCCAACCAACCCCGACATCGTCTACGTGGCGGCATCCGGACACGAATGGACCGACAACGAGAATCGAGGTGTATTCAAGACCACCGATGGCGGCCGCTCGTGGAAGAAGGTGCTGTATCGAAGTCCGCGCACCGGCGCGATCGATCTGGTGATGGATCCCGGCAATCCCAACGTGTTGTACGCGGCGATGTGGCAGCGAATACGGCGGAAATGGAGCGACCCACGGGTTGAGCCTGGTTATCAGGAGAGTGGCATCTGGAAAACCAGCGACGGCGGGCAATCATGGAGTGAGGCGAACACCGGTCTTCCCCTTGCCCAATACCGGGGGCGCATCGGCATCGACATCGCGCGATCGAACCCGGCCGTGCTGTACGCGTTCGTTGACAGCTACGAGCCAGGTGCGCCGCCGCGCGAAGGTGAGCGCGATGCCTACGAACGGCCGATCATGGAAGCGCGGATTCGAGGCGCGGAGATTTACCGCAGCGAGGATCGAGGATCGAGCTGGCACAAGGTGTCCGAGACGAACCCGTTCATGTCGGCGCACTCGGGCACCTACGGCTGGGTGTTTGGTCAGATTCGCGTTGATCCAAAGGACGATAAGACGATCTATACGCTCGGCCTTGGACTGAACGTCTCCCACGATGGTGGGAAATCGTTCACCACGCTCAGCGGGATGCACGGCGACCATCACGGCCTCTGGATCGATCCGGCGAACACATCGACCCTCTACAACGCAAACGACGGCGGGGTGTATCTGTCGTCAGATGCGGGAGCGACGTGGAAGTTTGCCGTCTCCGCCGGCGGTTCACAGTTCTACAACGTTGCGCTCGACAACAGTTCGCCAAGCTGGGCGTACGGCTCGATCCAGGACGTCGGCAGCCGTCGTGGCAAGGTTGATATCAGCGCCGGGCGCGATCGCATTCCAGCCGTCGAATGGACCGCTGCGCCTGGCGGCGAAGGTTCGTATCAGGCGATCGATCCCGAGAATCCCGCGATCGTCTATTCCCATACCTACTACGGCAACTTCACCCGTCAGGACTTGAACATTCCGGCGCCGCCGCGGCGAGGCGGCGCAGGAGTCGATGCGGCGAGCGCGCGGACGCCAAATGCCGCGCGTCCGCAGCGGACGACGCCGATCCGTCCGCGCGAGGAGAACCTGCGGGCGCAATGGATGGCGCCGATTATCGTGTCGCCGCACAATGCCTCAACCATCTATGCCGGGTACCAGTACGTGTATCGCTCGCTCGATCGCGGCGCGACCTGGGATCGGATCAGCCAGGACCTGACCGACAACGATGTCACGCGGATGCTCCGGCGAAGCTCCAGCGAGATTCCGTTCCAAACGATCGTGGCGCTGGCCGAATCGCCGCGAAAGCCAGGGCTGATTTACGCCGGAACCGACGACGGGCGATTGCACGTGACGATGGATGATGGGAAACGCTGGTCGGATCTGACCGCGTCGCGCTGCGCAGTCGCAAGTGGATTTCACGCGTCGTACCGTCGCAGCACACCGAAGGCACGGTGTATGTCGCGCAGCGCGGCCGTGAAGACGACGACTTCGCGCCGTATCTGTACAAATCGAGTGACTACGGCGGTACGTTCACCAGCATCGTGGACAACATCCCTGCCGGATCGATCAACGTCGTCCGCGAGGATCCGACCGATCCCAACACGTTGTTTGTCGGAACCGACTTTGGCGTGTTTGTGTCCGTCGATGGCGGCCGGCACTGGCAGGTGCTCGGTGGCAATCTGCCGTCGGTGCAGGTCTCCGATCTGCAGTATCAGCCCCGCGATCGCGTGATCGTCATCTCGACCTATGGCCGCGGCATGTGGGCGCTCGATGCGACCGAAGGATGAAGTATCCGCGCAACGAGTCTACGGCCCTGCCGCGCGCAGAAGCGTCAACACGGTCATCGCGAACGATGAGATTGACAGCGAGCAATGCCATGCCGATGCGGCGCTCGGGGCGGCGCGTGAACCACATGTAGATGCCGCTCGCTCCGAGAAGCAACAATCCGAGCGACACCACGGCGACAAACACGCGCCCACGCTTTCATCGACAGAGGTTCATGCCAGAATCCGGCCCAGTGATGCAGCCGGTTCAGCATGCCCATCACGCCGGCAACGCTCGTCTTGATGCGGGCGGTGCCCGAGGCGCGCTCGTAGCGGACTTCATGAACGGTTCCCGGGACCACGATGCGCAGGCTGAGCCCGGCATCGGTCGCCTGGACGTTGCTCAACTCCCCTTTCACATCCGGCTGACGATCCATGATGTCGCGCGCGATGATGCGCGCGTCGGTCTGGCCTGCAGCGAGCGTCAGCTCGTGCTCGGTGACCGCCGGCTTCATCTGAAACCAGGTCGAGTGACTCATCTGGACGGCGCTGACGCCGTACATGATCAGGAACGGCAGGCTGAATGACGCGAGCAGCAGGTGAACGTTACGAATAGACCTTGTACATGGCTACCGGAAGGACATCCACACGAAGACGAAGCTGGCGACGCCGGTCGCCAGCGAGGCCCACGCCCACCACGATCGCGCCTGCGCGGTGAGCCATAAGTAGACGCCGGACACGCAGAACGCGAGCAGGCACCACATGGCGAACTCGTTGTAGAACGCCCACACTCGAACAAGCCGGGGCGCTTCGTCATCGCCGGTCGTGCTGGCGTGCATGTCGCCGAGAAAGAGACCCAGGCTGTTGCGGATCTCCTCGATTCGCAATCGTCCTTCGCGCTCCAAGACGATCACGCGCCAGATGCCGTTGATGTTGTAGAAGTCGAGCAGCAAATCGTTCTCCGGCGTCCGCCGCAGAAACCAGCCAGGCATCGGACGCGTCAGCGGCAAGCGCAACGTGGTGTAGACATCGTCGGCCACCTGCTGGTCGGTGGCGCCTGGTGTGGCCGTGAACGGTACGTATCGAACCGCGCGCGGAAATCTTCGGCCGCTCCGCGGCAGTCTGGGCTGTGGCGACCAGTCCGGCGACGCCGTACAGCATCAACTGGGAAAACGTCAGCAGTCCCGCGTAGATATGCAGTTTGAGGACGAGATTTCGCATCGGTTTTCCCTCGTGTTCCCGGTGAATTATAGAGTCTGAGCCGGTGATCGCCTTTCTACGCCTTACCTCATAGATGCTGAGTTCGTTCGCGCTTCGAGGCTGGGAAACCGCGAGCCTGATCGCATTTGCCTATTCGGCTCTCACCGCCGCTGTTCTCCGGCCTGGCGTTGAGTCGGCCGTGCGCCTCCGAGCCGTCGGAGCGTCGATGGCCGGGATCGCGGTCGACGATCGCCTCGATCCTTGCCCCAGCCAACGTGGTCCTTCATGGCTGGCTGCTGCCGCCGGTGCTGCTGTTCCTGTTCTACTGGACGACGGGGCTGCTGTTTGTCGCGCCGATGAAGCCGATCGAAGATGCGTTCGTACGGCGTCGACCGAGCGCTCCACATTCGCGACTGGAGTGCACGGACGCCGAAGTGGCTCGTCGAAATCCTGGAAGTTCTCCTATGCCGGCGTATACGGTCTGATTCCGATTGCGCTGGTTCTTCATCTGCTCCTTGCGAGCAGGCCAGATGCGGATCGATTCTGGACGGTCATTCTCGTCACCGATTTCGTCTGCTTCGGCTTCCTGCCGTGGATTCAGACGCGTCCGCCTCGTGCCCTCGAGGCCGGCGAGCCCTGGCCATCGTCGCTGCGCTCGTTCAATCTCCGGGTGCTTGGCGCGGCCAGTATTCGCGTGAACACGTTTCCGAGCGGTCACGCGGCCGAAGGGCTGGCAGCTGCGCTTCTGGTCGCCAGCGTGTCTCCCGTCGTCTTCGTATCGATACTGGTAGCCGGCGCAGCGGTGGCCGCTGGCGCGGTGCTCGGCCGCTATCACTACGCCGTTGACGCGTTTGCGGGATGGCTCGTGGCGCTCGCGGTGTGGCTCCTCCTGGGTTAATAAGGCATGCGATAAGATTGATTGCGTGCCGCGAGTCACGCAGCCGGCGGTCGATCGTCCTCTTTCTCTCTCCTTACAATGCCCGGCGCTCGATCGTTTTCGCGCCAGGACATCGACTATCAGGCGCTCTACGGCCAGGGCATCACGTTCGCTGATTTCCTCGAGAAGGCGCGCGCGCGACGTGACGAATGGCGCGCGCATTACAACGACGCGACCGTCAGCCCGGCCCTGATCACGAGGATGCGCGCGCTGCCGGACAGGCGTCACCTGCTCGTCGTGGCGGAAGACTGGTGCTCCGATTCCGTCAACACGGTTCCCTACATCGCGAGGCTCATCGACGGCGCGCCCGAGCGGCTCGACATGCGCGTCGTGAACAGGGAAGCCGGCAAGGCCGTCATGGAGGCGCACAAGACGCCGGACGGACGCACCGCCACGCCCACCATCGTCGTTCTCCGCGAAAGCTGGCAAGTGATCGGCGCGTGGACGGAAAGGCCGTCGGCCACACAGGCGTGGTTTCTGGAAAAACAGAAGACCACGATGCAGAAGCCTCTGCACGACGAACTGCTGGCGTGGTACGAAAAGGACGCCGGCAAGACGACCATCCAGGAAATCGCCGATCTCGTGGAGCGCTGACGATGATCTATGCGGCCGTGCTCGTCGATTCATTCGTGGCTGCGCTGGCTGGTGATCCTGACCGGCCTCGTGGCCTTCGTCCGGGCTGCCGTCGGCGCCGCAGGTTCGAAACCATGGACGCCGGCCGACGATCGAGCGGGCGCCTGGTTTAGCCGGGTGCTCGATCTTCAGTTCCTGCTCGGATTGATCCTGTATGTGTTTCTGAGCCCGCTCACCCACGCCGCCTTCGCCGACTTCGGCGCCGCGATGAAGAACTCGGGCCTTCGATTCTGGGCCGTCGAGCACGTCGTGGGGATGGTGATTGGTCTCGCGCTGGTGCACATCGGACGGGTTCGCGCGCGCAAGACGGACTCGCTTCGACGTCATCGAGTGGCGGCAATTTTCTTCGGCCTCGCGCTGGTCGTCATTCTCGCGTCAATTCCGTGGCCGGCCATGCCGTATGGCCGGCCGCTTTTGAGGTGGTAGATGCGCCTGTTCATTGCGATCGTCGCGATTTGCTCGGCCGCAATCACCGTCCAGTCCCGGCAGATGACTGGCCGCGCGATGAAGATCGACGATCTCATCGGAGCCATTCGCGTCACCGACCCTCAACTGACGCCGGACGGTTCCCAGGTCGTGTTCGTGCGGACAACGACGGATCTCAAGACGGGCGAGCGTAACGCGGACATTTGGTCCGTCCCAGCCGATGGATCGGCCGGGCCGAAAGAACTGATCGTCGCCAGCAAGACCGATAACACACCGCGGCCCTCACCGGACGGTCGATACCTCGCGTTCATCTCGACCCGGGATGGCGCGCCGCAGGTGTTCGTCGCTGATGCGAAGGGCGCAAACGTTCGACGACTCACCAATCTCTCGATGGGTGTCCAGCCGCCGCTGGTGTTTTCCGCCGACGGCTCGCGGCTGGCGTTTGTCTCGGACGTGTACCCGGAGTGCAGTGACGAGGCGTGCAACAAGCGCAAGAGCGAAGAAGCCGAAAAGAACCCGGTGAAGGCGCATCGTCTCACGCGGCTGCTCTATCGACACTGGGACGAGTGGCGTGAGAACGTTCGCCATCACGTCTTTGTCGCTGAACTGCAGGCTGGGCGCGCCATTGACGTCACGCCGGGCGACTTCGATTCGCCACCGGCGCAGCAGGAAGATGGAGCGATTGCGTTTTCTCCAGACGGCAACGAGATAGCCTTCGCATCCAACCGCGAAGGCGGCGATCGCGAAGCCTGGACGACGAACCACGACATCTGGGTTGTCCCTTCAGCCGGCGGGCCGGTGAAGAAGATCACGACGAATCCAGCATCAGATCTGCAGCCGGTGTACTCGCCCGATGGCCGCACGTTGTTCGTTCGAGCGCAGCGCCGGCCCGGATTCGAGTCGGATCGCTGGTATCTCGACGCCTACGATCGAACCACCGGAGCGAAACGAACGGTCTTTCAGACGCCCGACATCTCGGTTGGCGACTACGCGCTCTCTTCCGACGGCTCGACGATCTGGTTCACCGCGGCTCAACAGGGCCGCGAGGATCTGTTCACCGTTCCAGCTGCCGGTGGTGTGCCACATCGTGTGACCAATGCCGGATCGATCTCATCGGCGCGGCCGGGCAAGGGCTTTGCGATCGTCTCGAAGTCGACGCTTACGACCCCGGCAGAAATTTTCCGCGCGACGGCGGACGGGAAGGTCACCCCGCTCACTCGGGAAAACGCATCGTGGCTCAAGGACGTCGCGTTCTCTGAGCCGGAGAGCCTGACGACGACGACACCGACCGGACAGAAAGTTCAGTACTGGTTGATAAAGCCGCCGCACTTCGATCCCGCGCGCAAGTATCCGGTCGTGTTCCTCATTCACGGCGGACCGCAGGGCAGCTGGGACGATGCGTGGTCCGCACGCTGGAATCGCGTCACTCTGGGCGGCTCAGGGGTGGGTGATTGCGGCGCCGAATCCGAGAGGGTCCTTCGGCTTTGGTCAGACGTTTGTCGATGAAATCAGTCGATGACTGGGGCGGCGCCGCCATGACCGACATCGACGCGGTCGTCAACGCGGTATCGAAGATGCCCTTTGCCGATCCGCAGCGGATGGGTATTGCCGGCGCCAGCTACGGTGGATACGCCGTCAACTGGATCCTCGGCCACACCACGCGATTCAAAGCCGCGGTGACGCACGATGGCGTGTTCAACCTGGAATCGATGAGCCTGGCGACCGAGGAGCTGTGGTTTCCGGACTGGGAGTTCGGTGGCGCGCCGTGGACGCCGAAAGCGAAGGCCGAATTCGCGAAGTGGTCGCCGCACCTGTACGCGCACAACATCAAGACACCGACCCTGATCATTACCAACGAACTCGACTTCCGGGTTCCAGTCGATCAGGGACTGCAGATGTTCACGATTCTGCGGCGGAACGGCGTGCCCAGTGAAGCCCTCGTCTTTCCAGACGAGGGTCACTGGGTGTTAAAGGCCCTCAACAGCCGCGCCTGGCACGAAGCCGTGTTCGGCTGGATGGAAAAGTACCTCGCTACTTCTTCGTGATCTTCACGCCGCCGTTCGACGTCCGGACCCGGAGCGTCGCGCCGCCGCTTCCGAGATCGGTCGCAAACGACTTACCGATCGTGCCCTGCACGGTGACGGGGAAGTCGATTCGCACGTTGCCGTTTGTCGTCGCAGCCTCGAGGTGCGCGTTGTACTGAGACGGCACGGCTACGTGCACCCCGCCGTTGGTCGTCTGAAGGTCGAGTCCATTGCCCTGCCAGCCGTTGCCGTCGAGCTCGACGTCGATCCCACCGTTGGTCGTGCGCCCTTCGACGTCACCCGCCATCCGCGTCAGCTTCAGGCCGCCATTCGTGGTTTTCAGCTCCACGCGGCTGTCAATCGCATCGATCGTAATGCCCCCATTTGTCGTCCGCAGCGACAGCGGCGTCGCCGTCGGCGCCGCGACACGGTAGCTGACACTCCAGCTTTCGCGGCGCTCGAGATTGCGCGGCCCTTCCGCATCGACGCGGACGGCAGTCGCGGTCACCTGCACACGGGAGGCAATCGCACGCGCTTCTGCCTCGGTTGCCGCGGTTGCAACCACTCGCGCCTGCACGAAGATGTCCCCGCGCGACGACCCCTCGACGGAAATACCGCCGTTGGGGGATGCATCGACCGTCAGCGTGCCTCCCGATGCGGGCACGCTGTACTCCCGAACCTCGCAGAATCCCTGACGATCGTCGCCCCAGTTCTCCTGCGAGCACCAGTCCGAGCTTCCTGCCGCGCGTCTCTGAGCCGCCGCAGGCCCGCCAAGGGCCAGGACAACCAGCATCGCCGCCGCACTACCCCGTGTGATTACTGAACTTGCCATGCCTGCTCCTCTATGAAAGCTGATCGAGCTCAGCCGAACCCCAGGAGAACCCTGTAGAACCTTGTAGAACCCAGGCCCTAGGTCCTTTGACGGGATTCAGCGGCGTCGCGTTGGTGGCCCGATCGAGTGCGTTATCATGGGCGACACCGTTCGTGCAGCTCGATTTACCCTTTCTCCGCGCGCCGGACATCGAACCGGGTCCGGCTCCGCCGCGCATCGATTTCGTCCGAATGCGCCGTGCCCGGCGCTACATCGTCCGCGTCCGGCCTGATGGCACGGTTCGGGTCACCATTCCTCGTGGGGGCTCACGGGCCGAAGCCGTGCGCTTCCTGCATCGACATAGTGCCTGGGTGGCGTCCGAGCGTGAACGTGTGCAGGCCGTCAGCGTCACACCGGCCTGGGCGCACGGGGCATCGACGATGCTCCGTGGGGAGCTGGTGACGATGGAGGTTGGTCTCGATCGGCGCGGCCGCCGAATCGTTCGGTATGGGGACCGGACCGTGGTCCTGAACGGCAGGGCGGATGACCTTCGGAGCTGCATCGAACGCGATCTCCGCGCCCTTGCGCACGACGAGCTTGCACGGCGATTGGACACGTTGGCGGTCGAACACGGCCTGAGAGTTTCGCGGTTGACGATTCGAAACCAGCGGTCGCGATGGGGATCGTGCTCGCGCACCGGGAGAATTGCGCTGAACTATCGGCTCGTGCAGATGCCGCCGTCGGTTCGCGATTACGTTCTCTTACATGAGCTGATGCACCTGAAAGAACAGAATCATTCTCGGCGCTTCTGGCGGTTGGTCGAGGCGGCCTGCCCTGACTTTCGTCTGGCCGAGCGGTGGCTACGGCGACATGGGCCAGGACTTCTTTAACCTTGTAGACAGGTGACAATTATTTGAGACTTCAGGGTGAACGGTGCACGGTACGCCCGTGGCGGATGGAGGATGCGGAGTCGGTCGTCCGGCACGCGAACAACATCAACGTCGCGCGGCAGCTGCGCGACAGGTTTCCGCACCCCTACACGCGCGCTAACGCGAGCGCCTTCCTGAAGGCGACGCTCAGCGCGCCGGAGCCTTCGAACCTCGCAATCGATGTTGACGGCGAGGCGATTGGCGCGATCGGCTACGTGCCAGGCGTCGACGTTGAGCGCTTCTCGGCGGAAATCGGCTACTGGCTGGGGGAATCGTACTGGGGACAGGGCATTGTGACGGAGGCATTGCTGCTCGTCACCGACCACGTGTTCGATGCCTTCAACATGCTTCGCCTCTTCGCGCTCCCGTTTGCCGACAATGCCGGATCGATCCGCGTACTGGAGAAGGCAGGATACGTGCGCGAGGCGGTTCTTCGATCGAGCAGCGTGAAATACGGCGAGCCGCGTGACCAGCTGCTCTTCGCCCGCGTCAATGGCAATTGGCGCGGTGTCATCGTGTAGGGCCCGGAGCCGCCGGGAAGCCGGAGGTTTCGCGGACCTGATCTGCCTGCCAGAGATGACGACGGTCGTGCGCGGTGATGACTCGCAGGCCGGTCGACACGCGGAAGTTCACCACCTTCAGGAAAGGATTCCGGTATCGCGCCCGGTTCACATCGATGTCGGCCGCGTCGGCAATGAGCCGCCGAATCGAATCGTGGGCGGCGCGGAAATCCGACAGAATTTGATGGCGACCCTTCGACACGGCTGGTTGCATGCCCCGCGGCGCGCGCAGGCGCCGCTTAACCGGCGGCTCGAGCGAGTTGATAAATAGCGCCCCGAAGACTCCCGGCTTCAGCGGTCCCTTCCGTTTCCATCCTCGCGCCTTCGCAACGTCGACGCCGGTTTGTATCGCCTTGACGTAAAACGCGTTGATCGTCGCCAGGTGATCCAGGCATTGCGCGATGCTCCAGCCGGCGCCGTTGCGGGGGCGCCAGTAGAACTGCTCGTCGGTGCACGACGCCGCAAGCCTTTCGGCCGTGCGGTCGGCGGCGTCGATGTCGTGGAGGATCTGCTGAAGGTCGGCGGGCAGCATGGTCATCTCGATTCTCCGGCAGCATGACCGGCGGGCTGCCGTGTGTCGCCGAGGCCGGTCGCCACGATCCCGACGTCGGCCCGCGCAACGGGCATCGCTACGCCCTTCAAGGGAGAACGACGTATAGTAATAGGTCCGTGGAATACCTTCATCAAGCAGTATGGGCTCCAGCAGGGAGCGCTCGAGATCCAGTACATCGAGGAGTTCTTTCTCGATTTTCCGAGGAAGAAGACAGCGACCGAGGTCATTCAGCGGCTCTCGGACCGCGATCATCAGATTCTGATGGCCGAGGCGGCCCTGCCTGACGACCCGGGGATGGTGGTGCCGGTGTCGTTCAAGGTCTCCCACGAGATTCGCGCCGCCGAGCACGATCCCAAGCTGGCCGATCTCGTCGCCTCGCTCGAGGACGTGGTCGAGTTCGACGATCGTCGCATTCTGTACCAGTGGATTGGCGGCACGCGAACGGACTGGCGCGGCCAGGGGCACTTCCGCGCGCTGACCGAGGAGCAGGAGGTCTGGGCGCTCGCCAACGGCTTCGACGAAATCATCGTCAAGACGAAGAACAAGTTCTACGAGATGCGCAGCACGCTCGCACAGCTGCACTTCAACATAATCCGGTTCGTCCAGCATCCCTTCGACCCCGGCGAATCCAAGGTGTTCTTCAGCAAGCGCCTCGGCCAGCACGTCATCGACCGGCATCGCAGCCGGCGATCGGTCGTGCGCTCCGGCTGACCGCCCTTCAATCAGCAATCAACAATCAGCAATCAGAAATCAGCAATCAGCCTCTCTTGCTCCAGTGATCCACATCGCCCGCCTGGACGATCCGCGTGTCGCTGACTATGCCCATGTCGGTGACCCGGCGTGGCTTCGGCAGCGCGGACTCTTCGTCGCCGAAGGCCGTTTTGTCGTTCGCCGGTTGTTCGAGTCGAGCACGTTCGGTGTGCGGTCCGTGCTCGTCACGCCTGCCGCGCTCGCCGCGACGAAGGACGTGCTCGAGACAGACCGACCTCCGATCTTCGTCTGTGAACAACAGACGATGAGCGAACTGGCGGGTTTCAATTTTCACCGCGGCTGCCTGGCGCTTGGCGAACGTCCTCCACAGAGCGATCCGCGTACCTGGATGGATCGCGCGCACTGCATCCTTGCGCTGGAGGGGGTCGGCAATCCGGATAACGTTGGCGGCCTCTTTCGAGTCGCCGCGGCCCTCGGTGGCGGCGGCGTGCTGCTCGACGGCAAATGCGCCGATCCTCTGTACCGAAAAGCGATCCGAACGTCGATGGGCGCGGTCTTCCGTGTTCCCTTCAGCGTCGTTGACCCGTGGCTGCCGACGATTCAAACGCTCGGCGAGGTGGATGTTGTTGCATTGACGCCCAATCGGTCGGCGACGCGACTCGCGGATTTTGCACGCGATCGTCCACCAAATCGCCGAATCGTCCTGATGCTTGGCGCCGAAGGACCAGGGCTCTCGACCGAGGCAATCACCGCCGCAACGGTTGCGGTGCGAATTCCTGTTTCGGCTGGCGTCGATTCTCTGAACGTGGTTGTGGCCGGAGGGATTGCGTTGGCGGCGCTCGCGCAGAACAAGGGCCAAGGGCCAAGGGCCAAGGGCCAAGGGCCAAGGGCCAAGGGCAAGGGACAAGGGACAAGGGACAAGGATCGAGCAGAGGTCCCTACTCAGCGCATCCGCACCGTCCCCCTCCGCACATCGGTGCCGACGGCATCGCACAGCCCTCGGAACGCGGCGCCGACGCACCGACCATTCCAAGCCGCGACAACAACTTTCTCAGGTTCGTGCCTTCACACGCGGGACAGGCAGCGGTTCGATCGGCCGTCACAAACGCTTCAAACGGCTTTCCGCAGTCACGGCATTCGTATTCGAAGAGAGGCATGGTAGTTCCTAATCCTGATCGCCATAGTCGGTTCCTAGACCGTGGCCCGAACTGGCTCCTGACCGCTTCTGGCTTTGGCCGCCAGCGAGCCCGCGCTAACCGCGCAGTAGCCGCGAACCGGTCACGCTCTTCGACACAGCCACTGACGCCGGTCGCAGCACGTCGTCGCCAATCGTGTATCCGTGCCGTACGACGCCGACGATTCGTCCATCGTCCTCTGCCCGCGCGGCCGGAACGGTGCTGACGGCTTCATGCCTGGCGGGATCGAATGACACCCCCGCGGCCTCGATGCGCCGGACTCCCAGACCTTCCAGCTTCGACAGGAACTGACGCCGGACCATTTCCACTCCCTGGAGCAGCGCTTCCGGAGACGCCGACCGTTCGGCCGCCTCGATTGCCCGATCCAGGTTGTCCACCACCTCGAGGAGATCGGCGAGAATCTCGCGGCGGCCGCGCTCGATGTCCTTGGAGATCTCGCGACGCAGTCGCAGCCGCGACTCCTCGAACTCGCTCGCAGCCTGGCGGTACTTCGCGATGTACTCCTGCGCGATCCGATCCTTCTCGGCCACCTGGCGTTCGAGTTCCTCGACGTAGGTCGGCTTCGTGGAGCGTTCGCCCGGCGGGTCAGCGTCCTCGCCGCGCGCCCACCAGCGTCGATCGACCACTTTGACGGGGATGTCGTGTTCCTTGCTCGAGCTCACGGTCAGTTCACCAGTTCAGGAATTCGAGGTCGCCGGTTCGGCCCGGGCCTCGTAGGCAAAGTCGAGGTGTCCGTCGACAATATTGATGGTGACGGTGCCGCCATGTTCGAGCCGGCCGAACAGGATTTCATCCGTCAGCGGATCACGAACCTCGGTCTGGATGACGCGGGCGAGTGGCCGCGCGCCGTACACCGGGTCGTAGCCCTTTTCCGCCAGCCACGCGCGCGCCGCCGGCTCGAGTGCAATTGCGATGCGACGCTCGGCGAGCTGCGCCTCGAGCTGCAGGACGAACTTCTCGACGATGGTTTCCATCACTGCCGGAGTCAACGGATCGAAGGAGACAATCGCGTCGAGCCGGTTGCGGAACTCAGGGCTGAAGACTTTCTCAATCGCTTGCTTCGATCGCTGGTGCGCCGCCTTCTGGCGGCTGTCAACCGCGCGCGCGGAGGATCCCGTCTCCCAGAATCCAATCGTCGCATTACTCAGCTCGCGCGATCCGGCGTTCGAGGTCATGATCAGCACGACCTGTCTGAAATCCGCCTTGCGGCCGTTGTTGTCGGTCAGCGTCGCGTGGTCCATCACCTGCAGCAGGATGTTGAAGATGTCGGGATGCGCCTTCTCGATCTCATCGAGCAGCAGGACCGCGTACGGGTGCTGACGGATCGCGTCCACGAGCAGGCCACCCTGTTCGAACCCGACGTATCCGGGCGGCGCGCCGATCAGCCTGGCGACGGCATGCTTCTCCATGTACTCGCTCATGTCGTAGCGCATGAACTCGTTGCCGAGGTGCAGGGCCAGTTGTTTTGCGAGTTCCGTCTTCCCGACGCCAGTTGGACCGGTGAACAGGAAGCATCCGGCCGGACGATCCGGCTGGCCGAGTCCAGCACGGGATCGCTTGATCGCGCGCGCGACCGTCCGCACGGCTTCTGCCTGACCGAAAACGACCCGGCCGAGCGACTCCTCGAGTCCCTTCAGCCGATCCTTGTCTGAGGCTGACGCCTGCTTTGCCGGGATGCGCGCCATCCGGGCGACGACTTCCTCCATGTGCTCCGGCGCGATCTCGACGACCGCCGCCGCATCTTCTGTTGCGCGTCTGGTGGCGCTCACCTTCAGCCGCATCTTGGCGCCGGCTTCGTCCATCAAATCGATTGCGCTGTCGGGAAGCTTGTAGTCGCGCAGGTGTCGCGCCGCCAGCTTGGCGGCGGCGTCCAGCGCGTCGTCCGTGTATCGCACGCGATGATGCGCCTCGTACCGGGACCGCAGACCCTGGAGGATGCGCACCGTCTCGGGGATCGACGGCTCGTCGATGGTGATCTTCTGCAGCCGCCTCGCCAGCGCGCGATCCTTCTCGATGTGTTTGAACTCTTCGTGCGTGGTCGATCCGACGACGCGTAGCTGGCCGGCCGTCAGAATCGGCTTGATCAGCGTCGCGAGATCCATCGTCCCGCCGGTCGTGGCGCCTGCGCCAACGGTCGAGTGGATTTCATCGATGAAGAGAATCGGCATTGGGCGCTTGGCGAGCGCGTTGATGACCGCCTTGAAGCGCTCCTCGAAGTCGCCGCGGAATCGCGTGCCGGCGAGCAGCGCGCCGGTATCGAGCGAGAACACCTCGGCGCCCTCGAGAATCTCCGGCACGTCCTCGCTCAGAAGCCGCGTCGCGAGCCCTTCTGCCAATGCCGTCTTGCCGACGCCGGCGTCACCAACGAACACCGGATTGTTCTTTCGCCGCCGGCACAGGATCTCGATCGTGCGCTGCAGCTCCTCGGTTCTTCCGATCAGCGGATCGAGCTCGCCGGCGCGGGCGCGATCGGTGAGATTCAATGCGTACGCGGAAAGCGGATCGCGGGAGCTGGCCGGTCCTCGTTCTCCCTGGCCAGCCTCGGCTTCGTCGCCGTTGGGTTCAGGTCCCGATGCGCCCCCGCTCGACGGCACCTTGCTGATGCCGTGCGTGATGTATTCGAGCACGTCGAGACGCGTGATTCCCTGACCGGCGAGCAGCTGTGCCGCAAACGACTTGTTCTGCTGAAGCGTCGCGGCCAGCACGTCACCCGATTGGACCTCCTGTCGGCCCGCGCTCTGCACGTGCAGCACGGCGGTCTGCAGCACACGGCGAAACGCGAGCGTCTGCTCGGGCTCCTTCTGCTGACCGCGTCCGTACTGCTCGACGGAATCCCTCAGGTACTTGTCGAGGTCCTTCCGCAGCTGTGGGAGATCCGCACCGCACGCCGCCAGGATCCGCTCGCCGTCCTGATCGTGCGCCAGCGCGTACAACAAGTGCTCGAGCGTCAGATGAGTGTGACGCCGAGCCGTCGCCTCGCGATAAGCAACCGTGAGAACTATTTCTAAGGCTTGACTGAACATTCTCTTTATCTTTGAAACGCTGACGGGCATTTCTTACTTTGCGCTGGGGCCCCACCCCCAGCGCCCGCCAGCGCTCGCTCGTTCGCTCGCGCCGGCTAATCGCAACGCCTTTCCGCTTCGACAGCGGCTCCGTCTTTCGTCTTTTCCCTTGTCCCTTGTCCCTTGTCCCTTGTCCCTTGTCCCTTTCTATTCCGGTTCCATCGCCGCGCGCAGCGGGAACCCATTGTCCCGCGCCGACTCGACCACCGCCTCGACTTTCGTTTCGGCGACTTCAAATGGGTACACACCGCAGAGGCCCTTGCCCTGGGTGTGGACCATCATCATGATCCGGAACGCCTCGGCCGGCTGCTTGTGAAAAATCGTTTCCAGCACCTCGACGACGAAGTCCATGGTTGTGTAGTCGTCGTTCAGGAGCACCACCTTGTACAGCTCCGGCTTTTTCGTTTCCTGCCTGGTACGCTCGAGAATTTCGCCATCCGTCTGGCGGTCGGATCCGGCCATGTTCTCTCATGATTTTAGCAGCAGCCCGGCGCTGGAGATACGCGTGCACTCGCGACGCCCTCCGGGGCGCCGATAGCCGATATAAGATGGCCGTCAGCCATGCTGACGCTCGCCGCCGGGCTCGATTATGTCGACCTGACCTTTCTGGGCACCCCGGAAGTCATAGCGACCGCCGTCCTTCACCACGCGTCAGGTGTCGCGCTCATCGATCCTGGGCCATCAACGACGCACCAGAACCTGACGCGAAGCGCTGCGGAAGAAAGGCATCTCAATCGCGGATGTCAGACAGGTCCTGTTGACCCACATCCATCTGGACCACGCTGGTGTGACCGGCACGCTCGTGCGGGAAAACCCGGCGATCGAAGTTCTTGTTCATGAGCGCGGGGCTCCGCACATGATCGATCCATCGAAATTGCTGGCGAGCGCCGGACGGCTCTATGGCGCCGACATGGATCGGCTCTGGGGCGACTTCATCCCAGTGCCTGCCGCGCGTGTGAGAGCGCTCTCCGGCGGAGAGCGCATCGTGGCGGCGGGACGCGAGCTCCACGTGGCCTACACTCCTGGACACGCATCGCACCACGTCTCGTTCTTCGACGCCGCCAGCCGCGTGGCGTTTGTCGGCGACACGGCCGGCATCCGCAGGACGGGACGCGACTACATCATGCCTCCGACTCCGCCACCCGATATCGATTTGGACGCCTGGCGGGCGAGCGAGGATCGAATTCTTTCGTGGGAACCCGACACGCTGTTCCTGACACACTTCGGCCCGTTTCACGGCGCGCGGATGCATTTTGAGGACATGACGGCGCGCCTCGAGGTCTGGAATGCGATCGTTCGGCGGCTACTGGCCGATTCAGCGCTCGACGAGGACGGCCGAGAGCGCGCGTTTGTGGACGAAGCGTTGCTCGACTTGAAGCGGAAACTGGGGGAGCAGGAAGCCGAACGGTACGGCCGCGCCGGCCGGCTCGACTATTCGTGGCAGGGTCTCTCGAGGTATTGGAGGAAGAGAGACAAGGGAAAGGGACAAGGGACAAGGGACAAGGGATGGCACGGGGCTAGGTAAGGCCGATCGTGGAGGAGCGTGTCATGAAGAGAACAGCCGGGCTATTCCTTTGCGCCTCGCTTGCGGTGAGCGTTTACGCCGCCCGGGTCCATACGCAGATCAAGCTCCAGCCGACATCTCCGCCCACCGTCACCGCGGAAAACGAGTCGTGGTATCAGATGAGAGAGCCGGTGATTTTTGCCGGAGAGTATTACTATCCAGCAGGACCCGCCATCCACTTTCTCCCGAACGAGATGGTCCCGAGCGGCCTGTTTCATGGCGTTCCCTTGTATTCCCGTACGACCATCGAGCCGTATAGCGTGGTGTTCGTGCCGATTGCCGGAGGGATGATGCAGCCGTACGAGCGTCGCCGGACCGGCGATCTCGTCGGCACAACCGGCAGCACGGTGCCATCGCTGCCAGTAGACATGTCCCCGGTGTCGCCCGCGCCGCGCCCGATACAGGCGGCTGGTCCTCCAGTCGTTTCTTCTCAGCCGATAGAGGAACCGCCGGCCGGAACGTATGCGTCTGACTTGTTGACTCGATCGCGTGAATCGGCAAACGCCCCGAACACTTCCACCGGTCTGGGCAGGAAGAGTAAGCCCTTCCCGCAGTACCCAGCCCCCCAAAGTTGACGCGTCGAAGGGCATCTTCGTCGAATTTCAGAACGAGCGGTGGTACAGCACGGCACGCCCTCGGACGCTCGATGCGGGGTCGCTGAAACAGATTGGTGAATTGAAAGGCTTTCCGGTTTTCACCGCGCCCGGTTCGAGCGGCTCGACCATCTACATTCCCATCGCCAAGGACGCAGATGCCTACGCCGCGTACTCGAAGCGAAAGCCAAAGTAACAATGTTGACTGTTGAATGCTGATTGCTGAATGAATCGCCGTCGATCGGCATTCAGACTCAGCATTCTGAATGCATTAATTAATGGGGACGGCACGAATTTGTAATCCGGCGTTTCGCGCGTGAATCTGGTATCTTCGATGTTCAATTCCTGATGTTCCATTCTCGAGAGGTCGATGCCGACGCTGGTCGAGGATCTGGAACGCCGACACGTTGAACATTGAACATTCCAGCGTCCACCCGGGCTCCGGAGTGAGCCTCACCCGGCGCCTCGTGTTCGGCCGTGATCCACGCCGTACGGCCGTGCGGGTTCTTGTCCTTGCCACACTGAGCTTCGTCATTTTCCGGTGGGTGCTGATTCCCATTCGCGCCGCAGGCATCAGCATGGAACCGACGTATCGATCCGGATCGCTGAACCTGGTCAACCGACTCGCCTACCAATACAGAAAACCCGCCCGCGGCGACATCATCGCGATCAAGCTCGCCGGTCCGCACGTGCTCTACGTCAAGCGAATCATCGGCCTCCCCGGTGAACAGATTTCAATCGCTCAGGGACAGGTGTACATCAATGGCTCGGCGCTCGAAGAGCCTTACGTCATCAAACGGCAGCCGTGGGATGTGCCGGAGGTGACGCTGACCGCGCGCGAGTATTTCGTCATCGGCGACAACCGGGGCATGCGGGCCGCGGATCACGATTTTGGACGGGTGGACGTGTCGCGAATTCTGGGCAAGGTGATTTTTTGACACGATCCGTCGTCGTCCGCGCCAGCGTAGTCGTCCTGCTTCTGGCGGGCGTGATGGCCTGGTGGTCGCGGGCAACACCCGACGAGCGTGCCATCAACGCGCGGCTCGAGGCTCTCCGCAATGAGGTCAACTCCAGCACCAAGGACGGGCTGGGCACGGCGGCCCGCGCCGCGCAGATCGGCACCTACTTTACTGACGACGCCGTCGTTGAACTGGGCCGCGGCTCCCCGCCGATTTCAGGACGCGACACGCTGATGGGAATGGTGGCGCGCCTTCAACCGCGAACCGCGGCCTTCCGCATGGATCTGGACGATGTGAGCGTCGAATTGTTACCGGGCGGCGACGCCGCCGATGTGCTGTTGACGGCGAGCTTCGTGCGGCGAAGCATGACAACCGGGGAAGAGTCGCTGGACGCTCGCGAATACGCGCTGGTGATGACCAAGGCGGGCGGAGTCTGGCGAATTGCCCGCATCACGGCGATCGACACGCTACGATAATCCCATGGATTCCATGGTTCTGCCAGGTTCTGCTGGGTTCTACGAGGTTCTACGTGGTTCAGCGTCGGCAGATCGCAGAACCCGAAAGAACCCGAATCTGGCGAACGAGAACCCGGTAGAACCTTGTAGAACCCTGTAGAACCTCGTAGAACCCTGAAAACGAGGGAGGATTGATGCTGACGGCAGGTGAGGAAGCTCCGGACTTTGAACTGCGCAGCCACAAGGGTGGCACGGTGAAGTTGTCCGACTTTCGTGGAAAAAAGAACATAGTGCTGGCGTTTCACCCATTGGCATTCACACCCGTCTGCGCGAATCAAATGCGCGCGTACGAGTCGGATCTGGCGCAGTTTGAAAAGGCCGGGGCCGCCGTGTTCGGGATCAGCATCGACGCACAACCCGCAAAAGCCGCATGGGCCAAAACACTGGATTCGATTTCGTACGATCTTCTGAGCGACTTTCATCCGCACGGCGACGTCGCCAAGAAGTACGGCGTGTTCCGGGAGAAGGAAGGATTCTCGGAGCGTGCGATCTTCGTGATCGACAAAGCCGGCCGCATTGCGTGGTCGAAGGTGTATGCGATACCCGAACTGCCGAGGAATGACGAAGTGCTGGCCGCCCTCCAGAGCCGCTGAGTCGGGCGGAGAAAGGTTCTACAAAGTTCTGCAGGGTTCTGACATGGTTCCGCGAGGTTCTCCGTCGGTCAGTCAGCAGGTTCGAACCCAGGAGAACCTTGTACGAACCTAGCAGAACCCCAGCATTTAGATGTGATGTCGAAGGCTGAAGGCCGAAGCCTTCAACCTTCGACAAACCTGGCCGCGGGCGACAGCCACCCGGGAGCGAGGATGCAGGCCGGCGCTAGTCAGCTGACGAGGCAGGTAGTCAGCCGTGCCGGCACTGGTGGGTGCAACTTACGCGACGGCCAGCTTCTGGCCGCGCTGAGCGTTCGTTCCTCCATGCGGACGGGCCCCGTCTGTCCTGACATAGGCACCGTCCCGTGTCTGCGAAAGAAACTTCGTGTCCACCAGGGCACCGAGCAAGGCATCGCAGACATCGCGCTCCAGGCCCCAGAGCCGTCGGGCCTGCGCAGGTGTCAGTCGAAGTCCAGGCATTTCCACATACTCACCCTGGATCCGCTGAAGCACGTCATCGATACCCATGGGAACCCCCGCGAAACGCCTAGTTTTCCCTGTCTGATCTTGCAGTGCTAAACCCTGATTTCACTGTTTGATGTTTCAGTGAGCAACTCGTGTACCGCACGTCAATCGGAGAGGAAGCGCGTCAGTACGCTGAATCCTCGACAGCGTGCAAGTTACTGAAAAGATGGGTTTTGGATTTTCGCGTCGAGCTGGCGTTCGAACAAAGGTCAGCCGGAGGCGGACGCGGGCGGTCGCGCAAACGTACTTCCACCCGTCATCGATTGTTGGGATTCGCTACGCAAGAAAAAACACGGGCTCAGCAGCGCGAAGCCGAGCCCGGCCGGTGGACAGCTAGAGTTCCCGAAGTGCAGTGACGACTGGCAGCCTGGCGGCGCGAATCGCTGGCAGGAGACCTCCAGCGATGCCCATCACCAGCGAGATCATCAGTGCCGTCATCAGCAGCTGCGGGGTGACAGCGAATTTGAAGGCAATTTGACTGAACGACTGAAAATTCATCGTCGCGGTTTCGAATCCGTCGAATGCGAACCACGCCACCGCACCGCCGATGATTCCGCCAACGACACCTAACAAGATGGCTTCGATGAGTACCCAAAAGACAACCGGCACACTGCCGAACCCCAGTGCCCTGAGGGTAGCGATTTCCCGTGTCCGGCTTGCCACGGCGGTGTACATCGTGATGACAGCGCCGAAAATGGCTCCGACCCCCATCAGCACGGCGATGATCCCGCCAATTGTTCGGATGATCCCCTGCAGCGTTTCCGTTTGACTGCCGTAGTAATCCGGAGCCCGCATGGCCGAGACCGTGAGCTGCGGATTCGAGGTGAGTGAATCTTTCAGCTGCTGGAACGAGTCGGGCGACGAGAGTCGCGCATACACCGACTGGTAGCTGTTCCCACGTCGATACGCCGGCTGTAGCACCTTCACGTCGCACCACAGCTCGGATTCCGACACCGATCCGCCCTCTTCGAATATTCCGACCAGCGTCCAGCTGTTCTCGCCCCAGGTGAGCTTGGTGCCGACATCGAGATTGACGAACTGCCGGGTGGCCGCGCGCCCGGCGATGATCTCGTTCTTTCCAAACTCGAGATTCCGCCCCTCGACAATCTTCAACCGGCTGTGAACCTGAAAGGCCTCCGGCGAAACGCCTCGAAGCGGCACGTTCGCCGGGCTGCCAGACCGCTTCAGGGGATGATCGACGACGACGAAGAGTTCCGGTGACGTCAGGGGCGCACCGGAACTGTCCCGCGCGATACCAGGTGAGTCCTGGATGACGCGCACGGCCTCGCCCCCAAGGCCGCTCGTCATCTCGGTGTCGCTTCCGGCGCGCAGGATCAGCACCAGGTCGGGATCGCCCGACGCCTTCATCGTCGCGGCGACGCCCTCTGCGATTGAAAGCACCGCGACGAACACCAGGACGACCCCGGCGATACCGATGACCGCGACGGTCGACGAGCCAAACCGGGCCGGGATCGATCGGATGTTGACGCTCGTGACGGCGATGATCTGCGACAGCATCAGTTTCTCCTCAGCGCGTCGACAATCCGCAGACGGCTGGCTTGCCATGCCGGCAGCAGTCCTGACGCCACGCCGAGGCCCAGCACCAGGAGGATGCCGAAGATGATCTGTGGCGTCGGAAAGATGAAAGCGGGAAGAAGTCCGCCGGTGGGATCGCCGCCAATCGTGATGAAAGCGTAGGACAGCGCAAGACCAAGTCCGCCGCCGACGATGGCGATGGCGATCGACTCCAGCAGCACGAGGATCAAGATCCGGACCTCCCCGAACCCAAGCGTCTTGAGCACAGCGAGCTCGTTCGTTCGCTCGCGAATCGCCTGGGCCATCGTGTTGCCGGCGACGAGCAGGATGGTGAACATCGCCATCGCGACGATCCACATCATGATCTTGCCGATATCTCCGACCTGCTTCGCCCAGTCGGAGACGAAGGCCTTCTCGGTGTTTGTTTTCGTCTCGGACGGAGAGTTGGCGAACATCGAGTCAATCTTTGCTGCGATCTCGGGCGCGCGTTCCGGATCAGACACCGTGAACACATACCAGTTGTAGCGATCCCGGAGACCGCTTGCCTCGGGAATCGTTTCCCTCAGGAACTGATAGTGGAACAGCAGGTTCGTCTTATCGGCGCCCTTGATCTTCGAGTCGTAGATGCCGTCGATGGTGAATTCCCACGGACCGCCGTCGGGACGTCGATAGATGGTTCCCTGAATCGGCACGCGTTGTCCGACTTTGAAGCCGTACTTCTTTGCCGTGTCCGCGCCGACGATGGCGCCGGTCCGGTCGGCGATCCACGCTTTCTTTTGATCTTCCGGCAGCTCGAATTCCTTGGTATAGACACGCAGCCAGCTCTCAGGGTCGGTCGCAAACGTTGCAAACTGGTTTCTCACGTTCTGGTAATACCCGCCGAACCAGTTCGCGTGCGTGGTGTCGATCACCCCGTTGATCTGCTTGATCTGCGACTCGTAGGACGCGGGGAGTGGGTTGATGATCGAGACCTTGTCGATCACCATCAGCCGTCCCTGGCCCGCCATCTCCACCCCCATGCTGAAAGCCGATCGAATCGCCATCAGCACGCCAAAGAGCAGGAAGGCGAAGAAGATCGCGCCGATCGTGAAGAAGGTGCGGAACTTCCGCCGCAGGAGGTTACGCCAGACGATAGGTAGGAACTTCATGCGACCGCCTCCGCCTGCGTCACGAGGACGCCCTTGTCGAGGTAAAGGGTTCGCTTCGCACGCGCCGCCGCGTGCGGGTCGTGCGTCACCATGACGATCGTTTTGCCCTGATCGCGGTTCAAAGCCTGCAGCAGATCGAGGATCTCGTCGCCGGCCTTGCGATCGAGGTCGCCGGTGGGCTCGTCGCACAGCAGGAGCGTCGGATCGGTCACGATCGCGCGGGCGATGCCGACACGCTGTTCCTGGCCGCCCGACAGCTGACGCGGGTAATGGTGCATGCGCTCGCTGAGGCCCACGACTGACAGCGCGACCTCGACACGCTTGCGCCGATCGGCCTTGCTCAACTTCGTCAGGAGCAGCGGCAGCTCGACGTTGCGCGCGGCGGTGAGCACCGGCAGCAGGTTGTACAACTGGAAGACGAACCCGATGTGGCGCGCGCGCCACGCCGAGAGCTTGGCTCCCGCCAGCTTGTCGATTCGATCGGTGGCCACCGTGATCGATCCTTCGGTTGGCGTATCGAGTCCGCCGATCAAGTTGAGCAGCGTGGTCTTGCCCGAACCGGACGGCCCCATCAACGCGAGGAAATCTCCCTCGGGAATATCGAGATTGACGCCTTGAAGGACGTCAATCCGCTGCCCACCTCGCTGAAACACCTTGTGCAGTTCGCGGACCGTAACCAGAGCATTCGACATCATTGCACCTTGACCTTGTCGCCATCCTTCAGAGTTTGCGGGCCCTCGACCACGACCCGCTCGCCGGCGCTGACTCCCGATAACACCTCGGTTTGATCTCCGGCTGCCGTGCCAACGCTGACCGCTCGGCGCTCGACGCGGTCCTCGTGCATGACGAATATGATTGGCCGTCCGTCAGCCTTGCGCACCGCGGTCGTCGGCACCAGCAGGCGAGCCTTCAGTGCCGAGCCATTCGAGGCAGGACGATCATTCAGGAACGAGACCTTCACGCCCATGTCCGGCAGCATGCGCGGATCGAGCTGCTCGAAACCGATGCGCACCTTGATCGTGGCCTTCTGCCGATCGGCCGAGGGAATCGGTGCGATCACGTGCGCGGGAATCCTCCAATCGGGATACGCGTCGAGCACGGCCTCCACCGGCATGCCGGAACGCACCCGATTGATGTAGCTCTCGTTGACGTCCACTTCGATCTCCAGCGACGACATGTCCACGATCGTCGCGACACCGGTCCGGGTAAAGCCGCCGCCGGCCGAAACCGGAGAGATCATTTCGCCCGGCTGCGCGTCCTTGGAGATCGCGACACCATCGAACGGCGCGCGGACTTGCATGTCGACCAGATCGGTTTGCCGCTGGTTGACCACGGTCTCCGCGACTCGAACCTGCTGGTACGCGACCGCGATGCGCGCCTTCAGCGACTCGACTTCCGCCTGCGCGGCGTCCAGTTCCGACTTGCTGATGACTTGTTCCTTGACGAGCTGTTCGCGGCGGCCGAGCGTCAGCGTCGCCTCTCGCAGGCGCGCTTCGTCCTCCGCCGCGCCGCCACGGGCGCTTTCGAGTTGCGCCTCGCCGACCGCGAGCGCCGCCCGCACCTGCGAGTCGTCCAGCTTCGCGAGCACCTGCCCTTTTCGAACCGCCTTGCCCTCCTCCACAAATACCTCGAGCACCTTGCCCGTGACCTTCGACGACACGGTGGCGCGCCGGCGGGCGGTGACGTAGCCCGATGCGTTGAGGACCGCGCCTGGAGCTGGGCCTCCGCCCGTCTCGGCCTTCACCGCCACCGTCTTCACCGCAATGGCGTCCACGCGGGTTGACCAGACCCAACCGGCCGTCGCGACGGCAACGAGAAGGACCACAACCGTAATCCAGAGCCCACGCCTGCTGCTGCCGGCTCTCGCGCTCTGATCGATTCGTAAGGCAGCCAGGTCGTCCTTGAGGTTCGGCAAAGTTCACCAGCGCACTATCTAATAGTCGTAGACGAAGGGGGAAAATCGACTGTTGCGGAGCTCCAGTATATCCGCACCTTTTTACTTTACGGCTCCCGCCGGCATCCGGGTCCGGCCATTCGGCGAATGGCGGAGGAGATCCGGTCAGCTGCGGGTGCTGTGACAGGCCGGACGTGTGACGCGGCCGTCAGAAGATCGAAGCGTCGCCGGCGAATCGTGCGCGTAATTGATGAGAACGGCAACTGTCGGAGGGTTGCGCGGATAAACGCGTCCGGTGTAGAGTCCCCCCATTCGAAAGATTCGTGGACGACCGCGTCGACGGGAACGACGGAGAGCACGTTTGTCATAATTTCGAGCGATAACTAGGGCAAAAGGAGCGGAGCATGCGCTGGATCGGGAAGACATTGTCCTTCGTGGCTGGAGTGGTCGCGTTGTCGATTTGGCCGGGTGTTGCTTTCGCCGCCTCGACCGTCACTGGAACTGTGAGCTTCGAGGGGAAAGTACCCCCTCTCAAGCCGCTCACCATGGATGCCGACCCCGCGTGCGCGAAGAAGCACACCGCACCGGTGCCGAACGAGGCCTTGCTCCTCGGCAGCGGCAACACCATGGGAAACATCGTGGTCTGGGTCTCGAAGGGCCTCCCGGCCGGCAAGACATATCCTGCTCCGACGACTCCGGTGGTGCTAGACCAGAATGGCTGCGTGTACAAGCCACACGTGATGGGGATCATGGTGGGTCAGCCCTACAAGATCCTCAACTCAGACGGCATTCTCCACAATATCCACACGCTTCCCAAGGTCAACCCGGCGTTCAACCAGGCGTTTCCTGCGACCCGTAAGGAAGCGACGACCAAGTTCGACAAGCCGGAGGCCATCTTCAGCATCAAGTGCGACGTCCACCCCTGGATGAGCGCCTCTGTCGGCGTCTTCACCCATCCCTTTTATTCGGTGACGAGCACAGACGGGAAGTTCACGATCTCCGGACTCGACCCTGGGACCTACGAGATCACCGCCTGGCACGAGAAGATGGGCACGCAGACCGCCTCGGTCACGGTCGCGGCTAACGAGACGAAGTCACAGAACTTCAAGTTCGTCCTTCCCGCGAAATAGCGAGAGCGACCGGAGGAATAGTCGCATCATGAGTGAGCCGACAGCTGTCGCCACACCCGGCGCCCACGTTGTACACGAGGCGCATCACGAGGAACTCGGGTTCTGGCGCAAGTACGTCTTCTCGACCGACCACAAGATAATCGGCATCCAGTACGGCATCAGCGGCCTGCTGTTCCTTCTCTTCGGCTTCTCGCTGATGATGCTGATGCGCTGGCAGCTTGCCTATCCCGGCGCTCCACTGCCGCTCATCGGCGCGCTCTTCGGCGAGGCGCGCATGCCGGGCGGGTCGATGCTTCCTGAGTTCTACAACGAGCTTGGGGCCATGCACGGCACCATCATGGTCTTCATGGGGGTGGTCCCCCTGGCCGTCGGAGGCTTCGGGAACTTCGTGCTCCCGCTCCAGATTGGAGCCCCCGACATGGCGTTCCCGAAGCTCAACATGTTGAGCTACTGGTCCTTCTTCCTCGGCGGCGTGACGATGTTGGTCAGTTTCTTTGTCCCCGGGGGAGCCGCGCAATCGGGGTGGACCTCCTACACACCACTCGCCGTCATCGCGGGCACCGGCCAGACCATGTGGCTGATCGGGATGATCTTCTTGATCACCTCGTCGCTGCTGGGCGCGATCAACTTCATCGCGACCACGATTCAGCTGCGAGTCAAAGGCCTGACGTTCATGCGATTCCCCTTCTTCGTGTGGGCGCAGTTCGTCACCGCCTTCCTCCTGCTCCTGGCGTTCCCGCCGCTCGAGGCCGCAGGGGTCATGCAGTTGATGGATCGTGTCGCCGGCACGAGCTTCTTCCTCCCGAGCGGGCTCGTCGTCAGCGGCCAGGTGCTCCAGCACGCCGGTGGCGGCAACCCGCTGCTCTGGCAGCACCTCTTCTGGTTCCTGGCGCACCCGGAAGTCTACGTGTTGATTCTTCCGGCGATGGGAATCGTGGCGGAGATCATTGCGAACAACACGCGGAAGCCGCTCTGGGGTTACCGCTCGATGGTCTACTCGCTCGTATTCCTCGGCTTCATGTCGTTCGTCGTCTGGGCGCACCACATGTTCATGACCGGCATGGGAACGGCGATGGCGGCGTTCTTCCAGACGACGACAATGATCATCTCGATTCCGTCGGTCGTGATCCTGACGGCCCTGATCATCTCGCTCTGGGGCGGATCGATTCGCTTCAACACGCCAATGCTGTTCGCGGTTGGCTTCCTCCCGATGTTCGGCATCGGTGGGCTGACGGGACTTCCGCTCGGCTTGAACGTCGCGGACATCCCGCTGCACGACACGTACTATGTCATCGCCCACTTCCATTACGTGGTTGCTCCCGGAACGATCTTCGCGCTGTTCGCCGGGATCTATTACTGGTTCCCCAAGGCAACCGGGCGGAGGATGAACGAGACGCTCGGCAAGATCCATTTCTACGGCTCGTTCGTGTGCATGAACGTCGTCTTTATGCCGATGTTCTGGGTCGGGCTGGCGGGCGTGTCGCGCCGGCTGTTTGACGGCGGACAGGCCTATCAGTTTGCGCAGCCGGTTCTCCACCTCAACGCCGTGTCCTCCTGGGGCGCGTGGATCATGGCGCTCTTCCAGATTCCTTTCATCTTCAATTTCTTCTGGAGCATCTGGAAGGGGGAGAAGACCGGCGACAACCCGTGGCAGGCCACGACGATCGAGTGGGCGGCTCCGTCGCCTCCGCCGCACGGCAATTTCGTCCACGCCCCGCAGGCGTACCGCGGGCCCTACGAGTACAGCGTTCCCGGAGCGGCGAAAGACTTCGTGCCGCAGTGCGAGGCCTGATTCCAAATGGACATCCCGTACACTGTAGAGGTTCGGCCTGATACCGGTCTGACGAACGGCAAGATCGGCATCTGGCTGTTCCTGGCCTCGGAGGTCATGTTGTTCGGGGCCCTGTTTGCAAGCTACATCCTGATCCGGACTGGAGCGCCGACCTGGCCCCGCGGGGACACGATCCTGAACGTCCCGCTTGCCACGTTCAACACGATCGTCCTGATTTCATCGTCGGTCACGATGGTGATGGCCTGGGCGTCGCTGATGCGGCACCGCTTCGGGACCTACCGGCTCTACATGGGGGCGACGATCCTGCTCGGGGGTGTCTTCCTCGTGGTCAAGTATTTCGAATACAGCCACAAGTTCCACGACCACCTCTTTCCCAGTACGAATAACTTTCTCGCCATCTATTTCACGCTGACCGGACTGCACATGCTCCATGTGATGGGCGGGATGGCGGTGAACGCCTATTTCTGGGGACCCGGCGCAAAGCTCTGGAAGACAAACCCGCAATGGTTCATCAACCGGGTCGAGCACTCGGGCCTCTTCTGGCATTTCGTGGATTTGGTCTGGATCTTCCTTTTCCCCACCCTCTACCTTTTGTAGGTCTATGCAGACGACATCAATGACGGGCCACGACGCAGCTGACATCGACAAACACGTCAGGATCTACATCACGGTCTTTGTCGCGCTGATGGTCCTGACGATCGTGACGGTGGCAATCTCTCGCTTTCATTTACCCGTGCCGATTGCCGTGAGCGTGGCGCTGCTCGTTGCGATCATCAAGGGATCGCTGGTGGCGTGCTACTTCATGCACCTGATCTCGGAGAAGAAGCTGATTTACGCGGTCCTCGTGCTGACCGGTGCCTTCTTCGTCGCGCTGATGGTTCTACCTGTGCTGACCGTTCACGACGGTTTCTGGATTCGCTAATGAACCTCCGGTCGGTTCACGCGATCCTGATCCTCCTCTCCGCGCTGCTCGCGGTGGTGTTCGGAGTCTGGTGCCTGGGCCAGTACGGGCGCGGGGGTGGGGTGGCGAGCCTGCTTGCGGCCGTCGCGGCTTTCGCCGTGTCGGCCGGCTTGGTCGTGTACGACTCGTGGTTTCTCCGCAAGACCAGGACGCTACGATGAACGCGCGGTCAACAAGCGGAGTCAGACAAGTCTTCATGACGCTCGCGGTCACGACGATCGGCGGCGGCACGAGCCTCCTCGCCTGCCCGCTGTGCTTCGGGGCGGAGGAAACCCCGCTGATCGACGGGGCGAAGCTCGGCGTCCTGGTGATGCTTGGTGTGTTGTTTGCGGTGCAGGGCGCGTTCGTCGCCTTCTTTCTCTATCTCCGCAAGCGCGCGAAGCAGAACGCGGACGTCGAGCTCGACATGGAATGGTCGGAGCTCCAAAGAGGGTCGAGAACATCATGACAGAGTGGCTCGGACTCCCGGCGCTCGCCACGACACATGGCGGGCAGATCGACAGCCTGATCGGATGGACTCACATCTTCATGTTCATCCTGTTCGTCGGATGGGGAGGGTTCTTCGCCTACTGCCTGGTCCGTTTCCGGCGGTCCCGGCATCCGGTGGCGAACTACACGGGGGTCAGGTCGCACGCCTCGAGCTATTCCGAGATCGCCGTGGCCGTCGTCGAAGCGATTCTGCTGCTCGGGTTCTCGATCCCGCTCTGGGCCGCGAGAGTCGACCACATCCCAGCGGAGAGCGAAGCGCTGGTTGTCGAAGTCACCGGCGAGCAGTTCGCCTGGAACATCCACTATGCCGGCCCGGACGGGAAATTCGGCAAGACGGACATCAAGCTGCTCGACCTGCAGTCGAATCCGTTGGCACTGGACAGATCCGATCCTGCGGCTAAAGACGACGTCACGACGCTGAATCAGCTTTATCTGCCGGTGAACAAGCCGATCATCGTGAAGCTCAGAAGCAAGGATGTCATCCACAGCTTCGGCGTGCCCGAGTTTCGCGTGAAGCAGGACGCCGTGCCCGGGCTGACAATTCCAATCTGGTTTGTCCCGAACGTCACGACCGCTGAAATGCGGACGCGAACCGGAAATGCCGAATTCCAGTACGAGATCGCCTGCGCGCAGCTATGCGGACTGGGCCATGCCCATATGCGCGGCTTTGTGACCGTCCTCAGCGCTGAGGAATTTCAGAAGTGGATGGACGAACAGGTGAAGGCCGCGGGCGAGGCGGCGTCGGATCCCTTCCGGTAGACGACGGTCGCCCGGCCCGGCTTACCGCGCGACGACTCTGACGGCACGGATGCCGAACTGCGGCTTCGTGTTCGACTGAACGGCCCCGCCTCCCACCGCGGCTTCAACCCGATCGATCTGACGATGCGGTGTCTGATTCATGTCGAACACTTCAACTGAGACCGTGCCGTCCTTCAGCGTCGGAACGAAGCCGAACTTCCCAACCTTCGGCATGTCCACTGTGCCGGTCCCGCCATCCAGGATTCGAAGCTGGGGAGCCGGGCCGCCTGGTAGTCCGATCTCCAGGACGATGCTCCGTCGCTCCTGAGCGGTAAGCGCGACAAAGGTCAACGCGACGAGGGTAGCAAGTACAATCGACAACCTCCGCAGCATGGTGTCCTCCTATCCGGTTTCGAGTAAGTGAGCGTGCGCAGTCGCGCACAATTTCATAGCCGCTTGGTCAGCGATTTTCGGCCATTCAGAAGCGTTCTCATCTCCTTCACCGTCTTGCCATATTTCGGGTCCGATGCGCGATTGTGCATCTCGCCCGGATCGCTCTTCTCGTCGTACAACTCGGCGCCGCGTTTTCCGTCGTCCCATTCGGTGTAACGCCACCGCTCCGTCCGGATGCTGTAGCCCATGAAGAACCCTGCCGCGGCGCTGCCCCGACGCACCTGTGTCAGTGCGGCGTGAGTCCAGGGCTTGGTCGGATCCTTCAACAGCGGCACGAGCGATCGTCCTTCGAGCGCGTCTGGCGCGCGCAAGCCCGCCAGGGCGGCGAGCGTTGGATACAAATCCAGGTATTCAACCGTGCGCGGCGAGCCTTTGCCCCGTGCGCCGACGCCTGGTCCCGCCAGTATCAGCGGGCTGCGGGCCGATTCTTCGAACAACATCTGCTTCATCCATTGCCCGTGCTCTCCGAGGTTGTATCCGTGATCGCTCATGAACACGACGATGGTGTTGTCGGTCAGCGCGAGCCGATCCAGCGCGTCCAGCAGTCGACCGACGTTGGCGTCCATGAAGCTGATTGATGCGTAGTAGGCACGGATGGCCTCGCGCTGCTGTTGTTCCGTCAAACCCCAGTTCGGCGGCTGCGTGAAGAATGCGGGGGAGGGATACTGCGCGAGCGCCTCAGGCGAGGCCCGCGGCACTTCGATCTGATCGAGGGGATACATGTCGAAATATTTCTGCGGCGCGATGTACGGGCAGTGCGGCCTGTAAAAACCGGCGGCAATGAAGAATGGCCGATCTTTGTGGCGCTCGAGCAGGGCGATCGCTTCTGAGGCGACCTTGCCGTCGGTATGGTCCTCGTCTGGGGCCGGCGACGCATGAAACGCAAGCGCACTCCCCAATCCCCGGTCTGCCGTGTAGTTCGTGAGCAGCGGCTCCTCGTCTTTGTCGACGCCGCGCGGGTTGACGGTCTCGTCCCACGACGGCGGATCGTCGAGGCCGGCGGTCCCAATCTGGCCGGGCACGCCGTAGTGGTAGATCTTTCCGACGCGCGCCGAGATGTAGCCGTTGTTCTTGAACAGCTGCGGCAGGGTGACGGCGTCCGGCCGGTTCTGCCGGAACTGCGTGACGAGCTCGTAGATGCGGATCGTGTCGGGACGCAGTCCGGTCAGCAACGACGCACGGCTTGGATTGCACAGCGGGAACTGGTTGTACGCGCGGTCGAAACGAACGCCACGCTGGGCGAGCCGATCGATGTTCGGGGTTTTGACGACCGGATGTCCGTAGGTGCCGAGATCGTTGTTGAGATCGTCCGACATGATGAGCAGGACGTTCGGACGTCGCGGCGACTGTGCTTCCGAGGGGATCGCGTAGATCAGACCGAGCAGCGCGGCAACGACTGTAATCCTGGCTCGCACTTTGGTTCTCCTTTCCGCGTCCAATGCACCTCGCTTGACCGGTCGCCGGGCGGTCATCCGGACTATCGTCAGACCTGCCGGAAGAACTTCGGAGTCGGCATGCGCGCGCGGATCCTCTCCAACTCCTCCGCTGTGACGCGGTCGATACCGTTCTTGCGGCACGACTCCTCAACGGCTTTGACGACCATCCCCCGGACAAACGCCGGTATTTTTTTCATACGCTCGGCCGCCGCATCGTCCCACGCGATCGTCGTCGACGATTCGGTGCCGTATTGAAGCGTAGAAGGGGCGGCGTGTGATCCGGAGGCGCCGGCAGGACCGTGGAGCGTCAGGAGGGGAGACCCCGCGAACTTTCCGGGCGTGTGGGTGCAGAGCGGGTCTTCCGCCATCAAATCGCCGGTCATCCCGTACGCGCGAGCGCGGCAGCCCCCGCAATGTGCGTTCATCTCGCACGCCCCGCACCGACCGTCAAGCGAGGACCGGCGGCGGATGTTTGAGAACAGCTCCGACGATGTCCACAGGTCCGCGAGGCTCGCGGTACGCAGGGTTCCTGCGAAGACCGGGAGATAGGGACAAGGCGTCACATCACCGTTTGGCCGTATCCCCATGTAGTGAGTGCCCGCCGGACATCCGCCCGCGCCTCCGGAGTAGGTCCTGATCGGAGACACGCCAGGCTGAGCGTCGTCGAGGGGCCTGCCCTCAGCGAGGTCGAAGGGCCTGCTCGCCGATTCACCATTTGTCCGGCTCGGATCGTCACTGGCGTTTTCCAGAACGGTCTTGATGTAATGCGGCGCGCACTTCGCGTTCACGAGCATCCGACCGTTGTACTTTCGCTGAATCCGATAGAGCGCCGCGAGCACTTCGTCGTACTGCGCCGGCGTGATATCGGATACGAACTGCCCCCGTCCCGTCGGCACCAGGAAGTAGAGGTTCCAGACTTTCGCCGCGAGGCGCTCGTAGGCGAAGTCAGCGATCGCATCGAGTTCGCCGAGGTTATGCGATCCCGCCGTTGTCTGGACGATGAAGGGGAGCCCGGCCCGGTTGAGAATCGCCGCCCCTTCAACCGTGTTTTGCCAGGCGCCGCGCACCCGCCTGAAGCGGTCGTGACGATCGGGATCGAGCGCGTCGAGAGAAAGCGATAGTCCCCGTGCTCCGGCCGCCGAGAGGTGCTGCGCCACGTTCTCCGATATGCGTACGCCGTTGGTGCCGACGACGACCCAGAGTCCACGATCCGCCGCGCGCCGGACGATCTCGAGGATGTCGCGGCGCAGGAGCGGCTCGCCGCCGGTCAGGATCGTCACGCACTCGGGCGCGAACGAAGCGATTTCATCGATCACCCTGAAACATTCCTCGGTGCCGAGCTCGCTCCGATCGGAAAAGTTCTCCGTGCCGACCAGAGGTGTGCCGCCCGCGTCCAGATAACAGTGCTCGCACGCGAGGTTGCAGCGATAGGTGAGGTTCCAGGAGATGACGTACGGCCGGGCGAAGGAACTCGTGTTCGACAGCGAAGGATTCATCTCGATGGCGCTAGTTTCAATCACATGCCAAAAAACTCGCGGGCCTCGTCCAGGATCTGCTCATTTATCTCGCCCGCTCCTTTCTCACGGGCAAATCTTTCGATGCCCGTCCGGGCCATTGGGCGCACGAATTCGGGAATGTTCGCAAGCCGCGCTTCCGCGGCGGCAGTCCATCTAACAGGGATCGGCTCTGCGGCTCGCGTGTCACCGCCTTGCTGAGTCGGGATCATCGCCGAGAACGGACATCCGGATCCGGTCGCGCTCGACGCTTGAGCTCCAGTGTCCGGGCCGATTCGCACGCCAAGAGACTGGACGGCCTGTGTCTCGTACGCATTCGTGAGCATCGCCATCTCGTAGCCGCACTCCGGGCACGAATAAACGATCGACAGCGAGCCGCGCTCGGGTGGACCGACGGTCTGGAGCTTCATCGGGGTATCGCAGGGCACACAGAGAAATTTCATCGCGAAGGCTCCTGATCGGCGAGTCTGTCCAGCAATCGTAGCGCGACTTGGTCCAAAGCCTGGCCAACTGGTGTTTCCGTCAATTCCGCGAACGGGATGCCTCGATCGCAGTGCGATGCCAGCTCGGCATCGAATGGAACGGTCCCCGAAGCAGGGGATGTCCAGGCCGGATCCTTCGGGTGAAACAAACAGCGGCTTGATGGCCTTGCAGTCACGGCAGTAATAACCGCTCATGTTCTCGACGTAACCGAGCATGCGATTCGGACTTTTCGCCAACGCCGCCACCGAGCGCGCAACCACGCCGCGTGAAACCTCGGAAGGGATGGTCACGAGCAGGAACGAGGTCCGCGGTCCGAGAAAGTCGGCGTACTGAACCGTTCGCTCGGCTCCCGGCGGGAGATCGAACATCAGCAGGTCAAGCGATCCCCACTCGAATGCTCCGAGGATCTCGCCGAGGAGAGCGAATTCTCGTGTGGCGCGCCACGTGTGCGACTCGCCGCGCGCCGCGCTTTCGAAGTCCAGCGCCTCCGACTCTGGAATCAGCGAGCCCATCGAGAAGACGCCGATGCCATTCTTGGTTCGAGGGACAGCAACCTTGTCCCTGCCGGGAACGAACATCGTCTGCTGAACACCAGCCATGCGCGCTTGTGAAGGGCCGTTGAAGTCCGCATCGAGGATGGCGATGCGCAGTCCTCGCGCACGCAGAGCGCTCGCGAGATGGAACGTCAGCGTGCTCTTGCCGACGCCGCCCTTACCGGAGCCCACCGCCACGAGATGACGTACGCCGGCGAGCCCGTCCGTAATCCGGGTTCGCTGCTCGGCGACTTGCTCGAGGACCTTGGATCCTCCGTCGCCGACGATGTCGTGGTACGTTTTCATTATTTGCCGGGGTTTCGCCCCTCCTGCGAGCCCTTAGCCTACACCGTCCCGCGCCGGCCGCGAAGGGTCGGGCTATGATGGCCTCAGTCGCAGAGTTGGGAGGACGATGCATGAGATCACCATACTCGCTGATGCTAGTGGGTTCGATCGCCGCGGCTGGCATGATGGCCTCGCCGCAGGCCCCGGAGCCCGGATTTACGCCGCTGTTCAACGGCAAGGATCTGACCGGCTGGGTGTATGGCACCCGCAACGGAGCTCCGAACCAGTCCGGGAAGGGTTATCAGATCGAGAACGGCGTCCTCTTCACCACGAAGGAAGACGGTGGCAACCTCTTCACCGAGAAGGAATACTCCGACTTCGTCCTGCGCTTCGAGGTGAAGCTGACGGAGAACGCGAACAACGGCATCGGTATCCGCGCGCCGCTTGAGGGTGATGCGGCATATGTCGGCATGGAGATTCAGGTGCTGGACGACGGCGGTTCGCAGTACACGAAGCTGCAGCCGGCGCAGTATCACGGTTCCGTGTACCAGATGTTTCCTGCCCGCCGCGGTTTCCAGAAGCCGGTCGGCGAATGGAACGTCGAGGAGATCACGGCTAAGGGACGGCGAATCACGATCGTGCTCAACGGCACGACGATCGTCGATGCGAACCTGGACGACGTGACCGACGAGGCGGTGCTGGCGAAGCACCGCAACCTGAATGCGCCGGAAGGATCGCGCGGCATCGCCAATACCAAGGGGCACATCGGCTTCCTCGGCCACGGCGCCCACGTCGAGTTCCGGAATATCCGGATCAGGGAGCTCTGAGAGAGGACAGGCGTCAGCGACCGTCGCGTGCGTCCGCGAACAGCATCACCATATACCCACGTGGATGATGGCCGACCTTGGCGAACCACACCTCTGGCTGCGTCCCCGAGGCGGTCACGATCTCGACCTGCGCGAGCCCGTTGGTCTGTGGTGGTGCACTGCTCAGCATCTTCATCACCGTGGCTGGTGTCACACTCATGTCCGGCCGTGTCCGGACCGTGACACCGCCCGCAGCGCGCTCCAGGTACCCGAGCACACGCGCGACCGCCTGCTCGGCATCCTCAGCCGATGACCCCTCGTACATCCAGAGTTGAACGCGCCGCAGTCGATCGGCCGTGAACAGAAACGAGATGTTAATCTGCTGACCCTCGAACACGTAGGGTGCACATTCGAGCCCACCGGTGACGGCCACATTGAGGTATCGAGGGCAGTCGGACACCTGGCTCACCTCTGCGCGCGACATGCCGAAGCGATATCGGCCGACGCCCCCCTGGTTCGGGGTCGGGTTGACCCCAGAGGGAGTCGCGGTGGCATTCGGTGTCGGGTTCACCCCGCTCGTGCTCGGGCGTGCGCCGTTGGTGGACCCGCTGAGCCTGCTGATTCTCCATCGACCGTCAACCAGGCGCCACGTAATCGAGTAAGTGCCGAGCGGTATCGTCTGGACACCCGTGTTCGTCCGTCCTCGAACGGCGAACGTACCCGCCGTGTTTCCGACATCGCTTGACGTTCCGGTCGTGACTTCGGTGGTCTCGAGCAGCATCGTGGTGCCCGTATCGATGAGAAACGGCAACCAATCCGCGGCGATCGCCTCTGGCCCGTGCTTCTCGACGGGCAACGAGGACTCCGCGTCAGGCGCGAACATCGCAACGAAGGCTGCCCGGTCGTGGCGCACCAGCGTATCTGCGAACGCACGCTCTGCCTCGCGGAGAGAGGGTGGAGGCTCTTGAGTGTGCACGTGTGAAATGAACGTGCAGAGAAACAGCGCCGCACCGAGACATTCACGGATTCGCATGGTTCACCTTCGATAACACGCACGCGGGGAGGACCGAACCGGCGTGGGCAAAGCTTGATCCAGCCGTTCGAAATGCCGCGCGTGCTGTAGGCCGCCGGGCGCCGCGACGATTGCGAGCTTCCGAACGCCGCACGGGCAACAAGTTGGTCAGGCGCCTTGCAGATCCGTAACTGCAGGTAAAATCCCCCTTCGCCAGACGCTCGCGCCGAACGCGGCGACGCTAGAAGCCATCTCATTAACCCAAATGGGCTCGGTAATAAATACCGGCAACGCGAGCGAGCGACAGCGAGTGAGCCACGCGAACGGAGCGCGCCGGCGAAGCGGCGCGCGAGAGAGCGTGTAGGGGAGTCCGAGGGGCGAAGCCCCTCGGATAAGACTGGTCAGCCGCAGGAGGAACACCTCGATGAAAACCATCCTCGTCGTGCTCGCGCTGGTAACGATGACGCCTACCATGCGCGCGGCCAACGGCGTGACGCCCGGCCAGTTCGTGATCGAGCCGGCCACGCTGATCTGTCTCGGCTTCGAGTGGGACATCACCGGCGACGACAATCGCAATGCGACCGTGCAGGTCAGCTATCGCGCCTCGGGCCAGGCGGCGTGGATCGACGGCATGCCGCTGCTCCGCATGGGCGGCGAGCGGATCATGCGCGCGCCCTACACGGTGCCCGACCGCTTTGCGGGAAGCATCCTCGACCTTCAGCCCGATACGGAGTACGAGGTCCGTTTGACGATGAAGGATCCGGATGGCGTGTCGGGAACGGCGGTCCAGAACGTCAAGGTGCGCACGCGGGCGGAGCCGAAGGCCGCGGCCGGCGGCCGCACGATCCACGTCTATCCGCTGACCTGGCCGGCGAATCGGCCGAAGGAGAATCCGAACGTCACCGGCCTCATGGCCGCGTACAACGGCTATGTCGGCACGGGCGACTGGAACGTCGTCGCGCTCCACAAGGCGGAGCCTGGCGACACGTTTCTCGTCCATGCGGGTTTGTACAAGGGCGATCGGCACAACTACGTCGATCCGTACGGGCTGACGTTCGACGGCACGTATTTGCTGACGGCGAAGGGCACCGCTGAGAAACCGATCGTGATCAAATCGGCGGGCGACGGCGAAGTGGTCTTCGACGGCGACGGCGCGTTCCGCTTGTTCGACGTGATGGGCTCGGCCCACCACATCTTCGAGGGGATCACGTTTCGGAACACCGAAGTGGCGTTCTGGGCCGGTGTCAAAGACGTCGCGGGCGCCGACGGGCCTCGCGGTCAAGAACTGCCGGTTCGAGAGCGTCGGGATCGGCATCGAGACTCAGTTTGCGGGATCGACGGGCTTCTACATCGCGGACAACGTCTTCATCGGGCGCGACGATCACTATCGCACGCTCGGCTGGGCGAGTCCCGGTGTCTATGGCGCGCATCCCATCAACAGCTACTACGCGATCAAGGTGTACGGGTCGGGCCACACGATCGCGCATAACGCCGTGGCGTTCTTCCATGACGGCATCACGATCTCGACGCACGGCGTTCCCGATCCAGACCGCAAGGACTGGGCGGTGGCGATCGACATCTACAACAACGATATTTACGTCACCGGCGACGACTTCATCGAAGGCGACGGCGGCGTCCACAACATCCGTATCATGCGCAACCGGGGCCTCAACGCCGCGCACACGGGCCTGAGCGCGCAGCCGATTTTCGGCGGGCCCGCGTACTACATCCGCAACGTCGTCTACAACACGCCGGTCGCGCTGAAGTTCAGCAATCCGGCCGGTGTGATGGTCTACCACAACACAATCGTCGCCGAGGACAGCACGAACCAGCAGGTGTCGAACGCGCACTTCGCGAACAACCTGTTTCTCGGCACGGATCGACAGAACGGCATCGCGTCGCTCGGCGGGCCGACGACCTACTCGACCTACGACTACGACGGATTCCGTCCGAACAAGGGCGTCGAGCAGAACTACACGTGGATTGGCGCCAGGCCGCCGGCGCTCGCTGACTACGCGCAGGCGCAGCCGCAGCGGTTCAAAACGCTCGCGGAGCTGGCGGCGGCCACCGGCCAGGAGACGCACGGCATCGAAATCGACTACGACATCTTCGAAAGCCTTCAACCGCCGAACCCGCCACCGACTGCCGGCAACTACGGCAAGCCATACGAGGCCGCCGATCTGAATTTCAAATTGAAGACCGGCAGCAAGGCTGTCGACGCAGGGATGAAGATCCCCAACGTCAACGACGGGTTCGCGGGTCGAGCCCCGGACCTTGGAGCCTATGAAGTGGGGCAGCCGTTGCCGGTGTACGGACCACGCGGGCGGACGGGGACAAGGCCGTTCTATTGGTAACTTTGGAGAACTGGAGAACGTGAAGGATCGGAAGGATCAACACCAGGAAACCTCGCGACTGAACCTGGATCGAAGATGCAAATGTCATCGGGTGGGTAGATCCAGCAGCACAACGTCCGACTGTTCCTGTAGCCGTTCGACCACGATTTCACGGCCGTCAGGCGAGACGTCGAAGTCGCGAATCTCGAAGTCGGGAGTGAACGCGGTCAACTGCCGCTCGGCGCCGGTTTTTAGATCGATGGCCCAGATGTTCTTGTGCCGGATCTCTCCTCGCAGCACCGCGACCTCATGCCCGCCGGGGAGAAACACCAGACGCCTGGCGCCACGCGTCAGGGTCAGCGCCGCCAGAGAATATGCCGTCCCTTCGGTCGTCGCGGCTTTCACCGAAAACGTCGTCCCGATGTCGGCCCCTGAGTAAGCCACGAAGCGGCCGTCCGGTGCCCAGACCGGATCGACCGAGTACTCGGAGAGCAACCGGGAGGGCGCACTGCCGTTCATCGGGACGCGGAAGAGCCGCGGTTGGCCACGATCGACGGCAGCCGTGGTGATCGACTGGCCGTCCGGCGCCCACGCCGGTGCGCCTTGCAGGTCGAGCGAGTCGGTCACAACCTTCGGGTTCCCGCCGTCGGCCTGCATCACATACAACAGCGTCCGTCCGCGCTGCCGGGCCGAGAACGTGATGCGCCGGCCGTCCGGGGCAACCGCTGGACCGCCGAAGATTCGGGCTCCCTGTCCAGACCATATTTCAGTGACTCCGTCACCCGTGACCTTGCAGATATTGTCGCCGGCGGAAGTCTCCGACACATACAAGACGTAGCCGGGGCCCACTCGAGGCGAGACGCCTGTTCCGGTCGACATCGCGATGCGCTGAGCCATCGCTGCGCCGACCGGCGGGGCATTGATGGACAGCCGCCACACGGTCCGCCTGGGAGTTGCGAGCGTCGCAACCAGTCGGCGACCGTCCGCGCTGGCCGCCAGCGACGTCAACGGATCGACGCCGGTACTGAGCTTGTGTGGGATGCGGCGCTCGACGTCCATGCTGTAGAGCCATGGCCCCGCGCCATCCCGATCGGTCGCCAAGTAGACGAGCGTCCGCCGATCCAACAGGACGGGATGGCTGACACGCGTACCGTGCGATGTGATCCGCTCGGCGGGACCGCCGGTGGAACCAACGCGCCAGATGTCCAGTGCATCCGGGGGCGTGCCTTCGACGAAGTAGATGAACTTGCCGTCGGGCGACCATGACGGAAAGTGAGCGTGCCGGCCGGCGGAAGCCGTGAAGATGCGCTGGCCTTCTGTTTGCCGGCGCGCGTCAGTCACGAACGTCGGATCTCCGGGCCCGAGGGTGTGGTACACGATCCGCGCGCCATCGGGCGACCAGCCGGACTCAGCGACGCCTTCAAGGTACGGCGTCGGCTGGCCTCCGAGCGTTGGGACTGCCCACGTGCCAATCGCGCTGCCTTCGGGACCATCCTGCCTGCGAACCCAGAAGGTGACAGCAGAGCCGTCAGGCGAGAACCCCAGCAAGCGCACTGAAGGATTCACGAGCTCCGGGGCGCCACCGCGCGTCAAATTGTGGAACTGTCCCGAACCAACCTGCGTGATCCACACGTCCATCCGCCCGTCACGGTCGGAGAGGAACGCCACGAAGCGGCCATCTCTAGATACCGCGGCGGCCTGTTCCACGCCGTCGAAGTCGGTCAGCCTCCGAAGTTGGGTGTCAAAGATAGGACTGCGCCAGAAGAATTCGGTCGCTCGAAGCCACAGACCTGCGCCAACCGCTACCGTCAATGCGGCGGCCGCCGCGAGTCCGAGGATGAACATCCGTCTGGTCGCGAAAATCGATGACGGGGGGCCAGGTAGGGGCGGGGCAGTCGTCGCGCTCTCTTGCGACCGAACGTCGCGGCCGCGCGCCCAGACGTCGAGCTCGCTCCGGAACGCAAAGACGGAACCGGCCTTGTCGTGCACGTGGCGGTGAACCGGCATGGCTTCGCGCTTTTCCCAGCGCTGAACTGTGGTCACATCGCGATTGAGATAGGTCGCAACCTCCTTCCACGATTCCAGACGGTCTTCGGGCGGTGCCGGCGCCTGCCTGTCGTCGCTGAACGGTTGTTCCATCGCGGTCCCATCGAACTGAAGACCGCGATTGTACTGCCGACGCGCATCGCGGCAAAGGGCGGTAATGAACGGCAAGTCGCACAAATGCTCGCGATTCCGCTCATTGCGGTTTGAACACTGATCCGCCGCTTCCTATCGTTGTCGACGCGTCTCGAAACCAATACGGGACCACGCAAGGAGGCGAAAATGCGACGGAACATGATATGGGTGACACTGCTCGGCGCCGCGATCGCTCTAACGGGCCTCTATCAGGAAAGAGAGGTCATGGCGACTCCGGCGTCCGGGTTCACCGGCACGACGGTCGCCTTGGGTAAGTTCGGCCCGATTGATGTCTTCAACCAGGCCATTCTCGAGGATCCCTCGCAGGAGACGAGCAAGAAGTCGCCCTGGTTGTCGATGCAGAAGACGAAAGGGGTGTCGGACGTGTACGTGCAGAGCAACGTGTGGAAATCTATCTCGGATAACCAGAACGTTGTCGCAACCAGCGGCTGGCACACCCACCCGGGCCATAGCCTGATTATCGTCACGGCCGGAAGGGTGACGGTCTATGACGGGGACGATAGCGCCTGCACACCACACGTGTATACGGTGGGGATGGGATTTGTCGATGCCGGCGGCGACCATGTACACAACATCCGCAATGAAAGCCAGATCGAGGAGGCGAGGACCATGACCATCCAGCTCATTCCCGCACGTCCGGACGGATCATCGTCGGTGCCTGACCGCCGGAAGGATGCAGATGATCCGGGGAATTGCCCGTTCTGACCGCGAATGCGCGGTCTGCATTGCCGAGAGGCTCCGCGATCGCGGGGCCTCTCCAGGTCCAGATTCGAGGAGGATAGTCCGGCCGACAGACTGAACTTGCTGATGCTAGTCGCGACGGCCCAAACCGTACCCAGTTGCTATCTGCTGGCGTTCGCGGCTTCATTGAGGTTTTTTGTTACGCTGCCGTCTGTTGAGGCCAAGGACGGCGACACCATCATTGATCCCTACGAACGTCACGCCCAGCAACGGCACCGGGCGTAACAGTGCGTGGCATGAAGGACCCGGAAGGGGCAGCTACGAGCCTCGATATGTCGTGTACCCGAATGGGCTCAGCAGCAGCGGGATGTGGTAACCGGTCGCATGCCGCGCTCCGTCTTCGACCACTTCGAAGGTGATGACGACCGACGGATAGAGCGTGTGCGCCCCGCGCGCCTCGAAGTACTCGCGAGTATCGAACACGAGTCGGTAGATGCCGGCTTCGAGCGCAGTGTGATCGTCCATCAGTGCGCGCTGCCGGCCATCCTCGTCAGTCTCTCCATGGCCGAGAATCCGCCACTCGCTGTTCTTGCCGCGTCGTTCGAGGACGACCCTCAGGCCCGCGGCCGGACGACCAATCGATGTGTCGAGCACGTGCGTGGTGATTGCGCTCACGGAGGGATTGTAGCCTGTTGGTTCGGCGTTCGGGCTCGCGGCTGGCGGTTCGAGAGGTGTGGTGAGCCCGCCTTCAGGCGGAAGAAACCGGACGGCGAAGCGTCACTCCAATTGGCGAACTCACGAACTCGCCACGGTCGAACACGGTCTGGCCTCTGAGGATGGTCGTCACCACGCCTCCTCGCAGGCGTCGGCCGTCATAAGGCGTGATCGGATGCCGATGCTGGAGGGACCTCGCGTCGACGATCGTCTCTTTCTCAGGATCCCACACGACCAGGTCGGCATCGCGGCCGACAGCGATCGCGCCCTTCGTGGCGAGGCCGGCGAGCCTCGCGGGACGTTCGGCCAGCCATGCCGCTATGCGCTCGATCGGAATGCCTCTCTCAGCGGCACCGGTCCACACAATCGACAATCCAAGCTGCAGCGAGGCGATGCCGCCCCAGGCGCGCACGAAGTCGCCGTCGTCGAGGTGTTTCAGAGCTGGAGGCGCGGGCGAATGGTCGGTGGCGATCAGGTCGATGGCACCTGCGGTCAGCGCCGCCCACAGACGCTCGCGATGGTCCCGCGATCGAATGGGCGGCGCGCATTTGAACGCCGTGGCGCCATCGACGATGTCCTCGGCGGCGAACGTCAGGTAATGCGGGCAGGTCTCGACGGTCAGCGCAGCACCGGCCGCCCGCGCTGAGCGAATCGCTGGTAACGCGTTCGCGGTCGCAAGGTGGACTATGTGGATGCGCGCTCCGAACTCCGCGGCCAGCCGCGCGAGCATCTCGACCGCGCCGCACTCGCTCGCGTCAGGCCGGCTGTTCAGCCACGTCGAATACCGCCGGGGATCCCTGGCGATCCCATCAGCCGGCGCCAGCGGGTCCTCGAGCAGTGCCGGAAGCTCGGCATGTGCCAGGAGGGGAAGGTGGAGGGCCGCTACGAGCGGGAGTGCCTCGCGAAGGTCCGCTTCGCTCACGTGGCCGAATTCCTGAACGCCGGAGGGCGTCAGAAAACACTTGAACCCGAAGACACCAGCGGCGGCAAGTGGTGCCAGATCGAGAGCGTTCCCGGGTACCACACCGCCCCAGAAGCCGACATCAACATAGCATCGCCCTCGCGCCGCCTCTCGCTTCTTCTCCAAGCCGGCAACGCTCGTCGTCGGCGGCACGCTGTTGAGCGGCATGTCGACGAGCGTTGTCACGCCGCCGGCGGCGGCAGCACGAGTGGCGTGTTCGAACCCCTCCCACTCAGCGCGTCCAGGATCGTTGATGTGCACGTGGGTGTCGACCAGTCCCGGGATCACGACCTGTGCGCCGACATCCATCTCCCGCGCGCCCGCGAGCCGCTCACCGTACTCCTCGACGGCGGCGATACGTCCGTCCTGCACCACGATCGTCGCCGGGCGAACACCCTGCGGCAGCACCACACGTTCGCTACGGATAGCCTGGAGCACCGCTTCAGCTCCGGGCTCGAGTCTTATTCGAGGGGCTTCGCCCCTCGAACTCCCCTACACGCCTCTTGAATCGGCGGGGTCCCCTGCACCCCGCCTGGCGGCCTCCACTACGCAGGCGCTCGCCGCCTGCTCCGTTCCGGCCGCGTCTCGTCGCCCGCTCCGCCTTGTCCGCCGTAGCACTCCAGTGCGAAGGCGGATCGCGTGGCTCGCTCGCCATGCTCGCTCGCACCTGGGCCACGAGCATCAGGTTCATGAGATACCTTCTGAACTTCGAGTGATGATGCGAGTGACGACTCCAACTGTCGACCGAGACTCCCGACTGGGTCATCTCACTATCGTCGCCTCGATCAACCCGTAGGGTTCATCGGTGGGCACGAAAATCTCGTTGCGGTTCTCGAGGCCCAGGCGCGACAGGTCCACGGGGAGGTGGTGCTTGTTCGGCATGACGAGCCGGACGGCGGTGACCGCTTCGACGTTGTCGAGAACGGCGCGGCCCATGTCGTGGAGGGTGTGCTGTACTGATCGGCTATCGTGCTCGGCGAAGGCCTCGAGCAACGTCGTCCGGACGGCGCGCCACGTCAGATTGAAGTCGAGATCGGTTGTTCGATAGCGCCACGTTGCCGTCAGCGCCGTCGCCAGGATGCGGTCGGCGACTTCGGGCAGGGTCGTATACTCGTCTCTGAGAAACCCGGCAAATGCCGAGTGCGACGACTTGAGGATGACGAGATCGCTCACTCCGGCGCCGATCGTGAACTGATCGCCCTCGCCCCGCACCGTCGCCGTACGCGACTCGGTGCCGTGACGAACGAACGCCTGACCGTGCTCTCGCGCCTTGCCGGCGATTCTTCCCCATTGATGCTCCGTGAGATCGATCCGCACACGTCGCAGTCGTGGATTGCGTTCGAGAAAATGTTCCGCCAGCAGGCGACCGAACGCCTCGGGCTCCTCGACCCGATGACGCGCAGCCAGCGCGTACACCGTGTTCTTCATCGTGTCGGTGGGCAACACATCGCGATTGTCGCCATCCGTGAAGGATTGGTCGTACTCGCCCTCGAACCGGATGGCGACGGTGAAGTCCTTCAGGTCGTGCCGATCGCCGTGGCGCGACACCTGGACGAGTCTGACACGTGATTTTCCGTAGGCCGTCTCAGCGAGCATGTGTCACGATCCTGGCCACAGACAAACACAGACAAACACAGACAAACACAGACAAACACAGACGAACACGGATAAACGCGGACAACACGAACAGCACCGACATCACCGACAACACGGATTCAGCAGAGGTCACCGATATCAGTGGTCGCCGATCATAACACCGGCTCGTTGACGCCCTCGTTCACGTCCCTCGCCGACCTGGCGTCCGCACGAGTTGGCGCGCGGGCGGTTGCCGCAAACGACGAGTTCTTCGCTCCGAAGTCGAATCTCGTGAAGCCCGAACCAGCCATTTTCGTCGCGGGCAAATTCACCGCGCGCGGCAAATGGATGGACGGCTGGGAAACGCGGCGGCGGCGCATCCCGGGATACGACTGGTGTGTGGTCGCGCTCGGCATGCGAGGGGTGGTTCGCGGTGTCAACGTCGACACGAAGCATTTCAGCGGGAATTACCCGTCACACTGTTCGATCGAGGCGATCGACAGCGCCCGGCAGCCGTCTCCAGCCATGTGCGCAGCGGAAGGCCAGCCGTGGGTGACGCTAATGGAAAGGTCTCCGCTCCGAGGGGACGGCGACAACTTTTTGCAGGTCGCAGACGGTCGGCCCTGGACGCACGTCAGACTCAACATCTTTCCTGACGGGGGCGTGGCCAGGCTGCGGGTCTATGGCGACGTATCGGTGGACTGGTTGCGGATGTCCCGGCGGCGGAGCCTCATCGAATTCGCGTCGATCACGAATGGGGGCCTGGTCATCGGCGCGAGCGACATGCACTTCGGCGCCAAGGACAACATGATCATGCCCGGACGTGCCGCGAATATGGGCGACGGATGGGAGACACGGCGGCGGCGAGGCCCCGGATATGACTGGGCGCTCGTTCGTCTGGGCGCGACCGCCATCGTCTCGAAAGTCGAGATCGATACGAACCACTTCAAGGGCAACTATCCAGAGAGTGCATCACTTGAAGGTTGCGCCGTGCCCTCGTCTTCTCTTCGCGATCTCGACTCTGCGTCGTGGTTCGAAATTCTGCCGCGCACACCGCTCGAGGCGGACCATCGTCACGTGTTTAGCCGCGAGCTGTCGAAGGTGGGACCCGTCTCCCACGTCCGGCTCAACATCTTTCCGGATGGCGGCATCAGCCGGCTTCGAGTCTATGGACGCGTGGCGGGGCATTGATCAGGCGTCGCCAGACGAGGCGAGGCGCTTGCTCACACGGGCCTGCGGGTCGTCGCGGTGGGTCGATCGCATGATGGCGAGGCGACCATTCGGCAGCCTCGACGCGCTCCTGGCCGCCGCGCGGGAGGAGTGGGACAGCCTCCAGGAGAGCGACTGGCGCGAAGCGTTCACGCATCACCCGAAGATCGGGAACTGCAGCGCGCTGCGAGAGCGGTTCCCTGCTACTCATGCGCTGTCTGCTCGTGAACAAGCCGGCGTCGACGGAGCGTCGGACGCCGTGCTGGAAGCGCTCGCGGATGCCAATCGACGTTATGAGGAGAGGTTCGGCTACATCTTCATCGTCTGCGCATCCGGGCGCACCGCCGAGGAGATGCTGGCAATGCTGAACGCGCGGCTGCGGAATGACCCGACGCGCGAGATACACATCGCCGCCGCCGAGCAGGCGAAAATCACCGCGCTGCGACTGGTCTGATGAACAATTCAGCCACATCAGTCCGTCAATTCGACCCTTTCGCCGGTTGAAACTCCTTGTGTCCCGTCTGCCAGAGCATGAATGCGTACTGGCCGGCGAAATTCCGGAACGTAACGATCTTCTCTTCCGTGAAGTGCCCGTTGTCGTAATTGACCTTCAGTAGCGCCGGTTTGCCTGACGTGCTTGCGGCCTGCATCGCGGCAACGAACTTTCCCGGTTGCCACGGGACCACGCGTGGATCGTTCCAACCGGCCACACCCAGCACCGCAGGATATTTGACGCCGGGTTGAACGTGCTGGACACCGTCCATTTCGTACAACGCTTGCGCCTCGCTCACATCCTGCACGGTTCCGAACTCGGGTGTGTTGACCGGACCATTCGGACTGAACTCGACGCGCAAGGCGTTGGCGACGCCGACATTGCAGACGGCGGCTGCGAACAGGTCCGGCCGCTCGGTCACCGCGCGGCTGATCAGAATCCCTCCGGCACTGGTACCGGTGCCGGCCAGCTTGTCAGCGCTGGTGTATCCCTTCTTGATCAGGTACTCGGCGGATGAAATGAAGTCCTTCCACGTGTTCGGCTTGGTCGTCTTGTAGCCGGCTTTGTACCAAGCCTCTCCTTTTTCGCTGCCGCCACGGACGTGGGCGTACGCGAGCACCACTCCGTGCAACGCAATCGAGCGGCGCACGTTGAATCCCGGCGTCATGCTGATGCCGTAGGCGCCGTAGCCTTCCAGAATGGCACTTGCGCCGCCGTCCAGCTTCAGATCCTTCCGATGAATGATCGACAGCGGGATCATCGTCCCGTCGTGTCCGGGGACTTCGACTTCTTCGGTGACGAGGTTCTCGAACCCCGGATATGAGATCGCGGTGTTGAAGATGCTCTTGGTAAACGTCCCCTTCTCAGCATCGAAGTCATAGAGCGTCGTCGGTTGAATCCACGACGTCGTGAAGACGATGCACTGGTCGGTGCGAAAATCTGGACAGTTGATGTCGATCGTGCCTGATGCTGGCAGCGTGACCTCGGACGCCTTGCCCGTGTCGAGCGTGTATTTCACCAGCCGCCCGACGATCCCGTTCGAGTACACAACGAACAAGAAACTCTTGCTGTGAGTGATGGACTGGATCGAGTCCCTGGCCTCGGGTACGACCGTTTCGGCGGTTTTCCAGTCGGGATGATCCACGCGGGTGCGGACGATCCGGTACCTCGGTGCGCCGGCGTGCGTGACCGCGTAGACATGGTCCTTATAGAAGACAATGCCCCGCACCAGGTTGTCGGAGGGCAACGACAGCACGGACCACTTCAGCTTGCTGGTTGGCGTCATCTGCGCGGTCGGAGCGAGGAAGAGACGCATTTCGTTCTGCACGGTTCCGACATTTCCGACGACATAGGCAGGATACGATTCGTCGATGAATGCCATCGGGAATTCCTTGGGGGAAATCTCGAGATCGGGATAGCTCTCGTTGCTGAAGAAATCGGTGTCCGACGCGACCTCGGTACCCAACGTGTGCAGACGGGTCTTTCGGTTCAATTCGATCTCAGGACTTTTGATGTCGGCGACCTTGCCCGCGTCATACAGGAATGATTTGCTGTCCAACGTCCAGCTGAGCGCTCCGTACGACGGATAGATCGTCTCGGAGAGCAGCTTCCGGCTGGCGACTTCAATCGGACGCAACTCTGAATACTCGGCGCCGGCGGCGGAAAGTGCCAGCACGACATGGCTTCCATCGGGCGATGGTGTGTAGCTCACAATCGTCGCGACGTCGTCAGGCTTGGCGCCGGTCGGCTTGAAGCCGGCTGGATCGAACAGAAGCTGTTCCGCACCCTTCCACCCGTCGCGGTAATAGAGCTTGCCGACGTTCTCTCCGCCCAGCGTCTTCTTGTAAAACACGCGACCGTGCTCGTACGTGATCTGCGAATAGCTGGCGGGCTTCAGCTTGTCGAGCGCCATCCACTCGTTGGCCAGCGCGTCACGCGCCGGGATCTTCGCCAGGAGGCCGTCCGTCAGATCGGCCTGCGCTTTGAACCACGTCTCGACGTCCTTGTCCTTGAGGGTTTCGAGCCAGCGGTACGGATCTTTGTACGTCTTCCCGAAATACGTGTCCGTTGTGTCGCTCGTTTTCGTTGGCGGATAGCTCCACGGAGCTGGAGCCTGGACGAACAGGGCCAATACTGCGAGTGACGGAAGGATGCGGGTCATGACACGTGCCTCCAGTGAAGTATTGGATGACGCACGATTCCGGATATTTCAGCTGCCTGGTTCAGGATTCTCGACTCTCGTCGCCGACGATCGCGCGGCTACTCGCTCCGCTCGTTCGCGACTGCTTCCACAGACCTAACCAACATAGCTTACACCGCGTACCAGGTAGCGGACTCGGCTTCCGTCACTCAGACCCGAGTGATGGCCGCCCAAGCGTAGAGTAACTGCTGGCGCAAGTTGGCACGTGATCGGTTTGATGTTACAGGAGGCACGCCGGTAGCGTCGTGTTCGAGGGCCTGGCTGAGAACACGCGTCATTCCGGCCACGAACCTTCCCGATGTTTCCTACTGTCCCGAATCAGCGCTGGGCCATTCGAGTGAACGGCCACTCCTGCGTGATGACGCTCGCTTCGAGTAAGGAGGTACGCCGGTCAGAGCGCCGCCCTCAGCGGCGACGCACCACTAGAGTCGGCGTGTCGCGCTGTTCGCGCGTGATCGACAACCCAGCCTGGTCGCGAAGCAAGTCGATCAGCTCGTCGCCGTTGGCTACGGTACGGGTGAGCTCGAAGCCGTAGAGGCCGCGCAAACCGGTCTCGTCGATCACCTGCCCGCCGAGAAACTCTTCGAACCAGTTCGCCAGATAGAAGAAGGGCACCGAGTGCACTGTGAAGGCCTCGAGCGGAAACAGAGGCGCGTCGTGCGGACGGTTCATCACCAGATTGAAGTTCCCCATCGCAAAGCCGGTGCCCAGCTCCGCCTCGCCGTAGGAGCGCAGCGTGGGTCCGCCGTGCCCGATGCTTCTGGCAACCCAGGCATCTCGCCGTTGCGTTTCACGTGTGACGGAAAGTTCGAACTGCTGCTCGATGGCATCCCTCCACATCTGGAGGAAGGTCTCGACCTGTTCGTTCTGCGCGAACTGGATGTAGAAGTCATACCGCGTGCCGTCGTCAAGACCGTCGACGATGTCGATGTGCCAGCGGTTGCCGCGCCAGGCGTGGACGATGGCTTCGGTGAGCGTGTAGCCATACGCCTGCAACCCGGGACCGGAGTGGTTGGTGACCGGCAGCTGCGGCGGCTTCAGCTCGGAGTACAGGATATGTACGGTGCGTGACGGCACGAAGCGCAGCCAGGGCCATTTGAACGTGTTGGCGGGGATGGACGGTGGTCCAGGGCGCCCCGGCCGCTCGCCATCACTCAGGAACTCGACGATTTGCTCGCGCACCGAATCGAGCCGCAGGCCGCGCGAGGTCAGCACGTCGGCGGTGATGGAGCCTTGTTCACGGAGCAGCCCGAGCAGCAGGTGCTCGGTTCCGATGTAATCGTGCCGCAGCCGGTCCGCTTCCTCCGCCGTGTGCGCTAGCACGCGCTTGGCGGCGGCGCTGAACGGGATCTCCACTGATGTGGAGATCTTCGTCCGCACGCCAACGCGACGGAGCACCTCGTCGCGAATATCATCGAGGGCAATGCCAGCAACCGCAAAGAGACGGTCGGTCAGTCCCTTGGCTTCGCGAATCAGCCCAAGCAGCAAGTGTTCGGTATCGATGTCGATCGATCCGAGCTGACTCGCCTCGTAGCGGGCGAAGAAGAGGACGCGCCGCGCCTGTTCGGTAAAACGCTCGAACATACAGAGCTCAGTGGCATCTTACGACGCACATTGGCACCTCGCGCGTCGAACGAATGCGTGAGCTTACGCGGTTTAGCAGTTGAGTCATCCGGTGAAGTTGACACGTCAGCGCTCGAGATTCCGAGTGAACGGCCACTCCTGGCGACTTGAGCGATAGTCCGCCATAGTTCCGTCCGATAAAGTGTGCTCGACCCACGCCTCCGATCGCTCGCGGACGAGCATGTCCCCGAAGAAAAGGCGCGCCTCATACTGGTTGTGCGCGCGGCAGCGGAGCTGAATGTTGTCTATCGTGGCGGCGCCTCCCGCCGCGTACGGCGCGATGTGATGGAACTCAAGGAAGGCGGTCTCGCGGCACCGGCCTGTGCGTCCGACGAACCCGCAGCGTCCCCCATCGCGCTGCCATACTGCACGCCTGACAGCCGCCGGTATGTGACGTCCCGATGGAGTACTCTCCCGCCGGCTCGGCTGCGGTGAGGCCGCACGGGCAAACCTGCGCGCTCGAGATGGTCGATGAGAAGCGTCAACGCGCGATCGAGGATCGAGCCGACGTCTCCAGTAACAGGCTATGTCTATTTCTTCACGCCGACGGCTCCGCGAAGCTGTCCGTACAATCCGCCGCGACACCGTGAAGCGCCGCGGCGGAAGCCGTGTGACGCAAATGCCAGTTACGGGTGTACCGGACGCAGATTGTTCTTGACCACCTCGGTCGCGACCGCGCGCCCGAGGACGTTGCCGGCGACCTGATCGTACCGCCAATGGATGCCGCCATAGACACGTGCGTCATCCACGTCGTCGGCGATCTCCTTCAGTTGCGTGTAATGCTTAGTGATGACGGTTGCCGGCAGCGAGCCGAGAGCCGGAACGGCGTTCGTGATCGTCATGTCGAAGCCCGCCGCGCCGAAGAGACGCCTCATCGCTTCAAGACCGCCGTTCGTGCCGCTCGCGTGGTTCGATGGATAGCTCGGGAAGCAGGGTGTGGGGATGAATGTCGCGAAAAGGACATCGCCGTCCGTCTTGCCATTTCCATCGGCTACACCGTTGCGAATCCCGGTTTCAGGACGCCAGTAGTTGTAGTGATACTTGTTCATGAACGATGCGACCAGGGCGTCATTGATGGCCATCTGGATCAAGGCGAGCGCTCGCGCGTTCTCGGAGAGCGAGGTTCCCTTTGCCGCGGCGATTTGCCGGGTCGCCATGCTCAGCACGAAGCTCGGTGACGATCCGGCGTAGAGCCTTACGACCTCGGCACGATCCGGAGGCCGATCCGCGCTCGTGGCAGCGCCCACCGTACTTCACCTCGAGGAAATCCTTGCTGTATCGATTGCTCGTCAGATCGGACGGGGGAGAAAGAAGATAGTCCGCGGCGCTCGCGATGCCGAACGGCGTGACATTCTGCCAGTTGAAAAACATGCCGGCGGCGCAGCCGGTCGTAAGCTGATAATCACCTGGTTGGCCCGGCGCCGGAATGATGGTCGTCAGAGGCGCCGAGCCGTCTGTCGCACGAAGCGCGATCATCGCGTTGGCGGCGGCCATTCCCACGGCAATCCCGGCTGTCTTGGCCGCACCAGCCGGAATGGCCCCGAGGTCGGCGTCGCGAGCGGCGTCGAGTAGGGCAACGGTTGCCGGCGCCGGAAAGTACGTCGTTAGGGTCCTATGTGCCGCGATGATTACCGCGGCTTCGACCGATGTCCCTGAGGGTGCGCTTGTCGCCGGGTTGAGGTACGGTTCATAGTCGCCGGTGACGGCGTTCACCGCCTCGAACACTGCGAGCTGCACAATCGCGCCGACACGCGCCTGATTGAAGGGGCTCGTTGCGGTTGCGGTTCGTGCCGCTATCTCGTTCCAGCGCAGGACGATGTCATCCGCTCTTGCCGTTGCCGGGCCGGACAGCAGTCCGACGAAGAGTACCAAGGTGATGGCTTGCAGGATTAATCGACTGGCCGCGCGACGAATACACCTGACTGTCGAGTACATGGTGCTCTCCTCTGAATGTCGAGTTTCTGCGTATAAGAAGGCGATTGCAGCACCCATGACCCAGTAGCTGGCGGAGCCAGTCGCCTGAGAACACGCCGGTCATCAGCCTCCGAACGGCTCAGCAGCACGACGTCGGGATCGTAGACTCTACCTTCTGCCCTTGAGCTTGCGCAAGGGAGTACGAACGGTTAGTTGGACCGTGCTGTGGCTGCGAAGCGCCGATACGCGAGGGTAGGGCGAAAGTCGAGTGCTTTCAGGGAGCCCTCTGACATCTCCTCCGGGTGCACTCTAGGCAACCTGAAGGTCTTCAGCCCTTGTGCGCGGAGCTGAGACAGGAGTTGCTTCGGCCGGAGTCCGCCATCTTCGATCAACGACCGCATCGAGACGATTTGCGCCTCCGCTTCGTGCCTTACATAAAGGATGTAGGCTTCGATCTGTTCTTCTGACGCGACGGCAAGTCCTTCGATCTCGCCCTTTCTTGCGTTGAGGGTTTCGAGCGAACGCTCCCAGCACACCGGCGCTGCACTCTCGAGGAGGCCATTGGCGGCCAGATCGTCTACCGTGAGGGGGATGACGAGCCGTCCGCCTGCCACCATCGATGCATCGATGTCTACTGACTGCAACACGTGGTCTGTCAGCAGCGCCTCCTGGACGTAGCCGCACGCGCTCAAGAGCCCGCATGCAGGAGCGAGCGTCACCGGCACTTCGGCGACGATGCGCGGCGGGCCGAGAATCGCCAGCTTCGAGCCGAGCGAGGCGAGCAGGTGACGGCCATGTCCCTGTCGCAGATGATCGGGATGGACCGCGATCTTCTGGATGAGGGTGCCGGACGGTCGCTTGGCGCCGATCAGCACACCGATCGGATCGGAGCCGTCGAAGGCGACCATGCAGCTGCTGCACCAGACCTGCAGATCGCGAATCGACCGCTTGAATGCGGCCGGCGTCATGATCGGTTCGTCGGGAAAGTGCGGTGTCCAGCAGCGATTCAACGCATCGACGAGCAGCCCGATGTCGTCGCTGCGACAGAAGCGGTACGCGGACACGATCGATCAACGATCGATCAGGCTTCCCCTGAGGTGCGAGCGGTGATCTGGCTCACCTCATTGAGGTACCCGCGGCCGTTGCCATTTCCGGGCGTTGCCGCAACAGCAGGCTTTGGGCCGGCCGCCGGGGGGCCCGAGTAGGTGGCGATCATCTCGGCCATCATCTTCTTGCCGAGTTCGATGCCCTCTTCGACGAGCGCCAGGTCGATGGTCGACGCGGTGCGCTCGCGCGCAAGCTCCTCGATCCGCTCCTGCGTCTTGTTTCGCATGAACCCGGCCGGGACGCGCAGGACCCGCTGCGCCGCATCGTCGGTCCAGGCGAACGTCGAGATCAGCGGGTTCTTCTTGTCGTCACGCGCCACGAGTTTTGCCTCGTCCCGGCGATCGCCGCTCGTGGCGGCGGCTCCTGCGCCCCGCTCACCGTCCGCCATCGCCAGAGCGAGGCCGGTCGCGCCTGGCACTTGCAAATCAAGCGGCGTTCCCGTTTCGTCCTCGATGACCTGTCGCGCGAAGTCGAGCGTGATCGCGTCGAGCTTCATCATGCGGGCGCGCTTTTCAACCCGCGCCTTGACGCGGCGGCGCTGATAGGCGTTCTTCATCGTCCAGAGGCCCTTGCGTGCGTCCTCTGACCACCGGAGCTTGCGTCCGTCGTAGGTGGTCTCCTCCTGGAGGCCTCCCTCCACCGCCGCGATCTTTTCGATCGTCTCCTGGGACAGCACCTCGAAGTCGGAGGCGCCGCAGACCGTGCACTTCACCGGGTCGCTCTGCGTGGCGGTGACACCGCAAGAACGGCACATCGACACGGGACCGGACTTCGCCCGCTCCAGCGCCACGGCCTCGGCCAGCGCTTTCGTCCGAGCCGACGCGCTCTTTGGCATGAAACGATCCATCGCATCGTCAATCACCGCGCTGGTGATGACCGAGTGCCCCTTCTCGAGCGCCAGGCGAAGAACGCCGGTGCGCGCGATCCCCTTGACCTGCTCGGGCACGTGCTTCATTCGCTCCTCGGCTTCGGGCGTCCATCGGACGGTCTCCTCGGCGCGCACGTCGAGTCGTGGCACTTCGAGCCGCGTGGAGAGGAGGACATCGCAGGGCGCGGCGCGGAGAATGTTTTCGACGTTGCTGCCCAGCCCGGATTCTTCCTTCGGGCTATGGACGCCGATGCGACCGAGCACGAGAAGCCACGGGTTCGTCTTGCGCGCGTGATCGAGGATTTTCTGGAACGGTTTGCCGTCGAGGAGCGTTTTCTTGATCGTCACGCCCGCCTCGCTGGCCATCCGCTCGCCGACCTCGAGATGAGACTGATAGATCTGCGCGAGCCCGGTGTCGATGATCTCCTCGTGAAGCTGATTCTGCTCCTCGAACCGGAAGACCTTCGCCGCCTGCTCCGTCAGGACATTCACGATACCGTTGAAAACGGAGTAGTGGAGGTAGGGGTCGTAGACCGCGATCGCCTCGACCTTCTTGCCGAATTCACGCGCCAGATCGAGGGAGGTCATCAGCGCCCCGAACGACTGCGGACTGCCGTCGATCCCGACCAGGATGGTGTCTCGCTCCGCCTCACCCGCCTCGGGGACGTGCTTGACGACCCAGACGTCGCGGTCGGCCTGCCTGGTCACACGCTCGCACACCGAGCCGATGACGCTGTCCCGCGCGCGTCCGATTCCCAGGGCGCCGATCACGACCAGATCGTGCTTTGAGCCAGCGAGATCCTTGAGGATCTCGGTGTGATGCTTTCCATCCATCATGCGCGGCTCAAAATCGAGGCCCGATTGGCCGCAGAGCCGCGACATGCCATCGAGATAGCTGTCGGAGATGAGCTTGAGGCCCATGGTGATCAGGCTGTCGTGGATCTTCCGCTGACGCTCGAGTTCAACTTCGTCGATGTATTCCTCGGGCAGCGTGTACTCCATCTGCCGGAAGCGGTAATCATGAAGTTGTGCCGCATAGACATGACAGCCGACGAGTTTAGCGGAGAAGGACTTGCCTAACGCGACGGCACACGCGACGGCGCGATTGGAGTGGTCCGAGTTATCGACGGGAACGTAGATGCTCTTATACATTGACTCCTCCGGATGCCCCGGTAGTTCAATGGCTCGTAGCTGGCTGTTGTTTACTGCCGCGGGAATCGCGGGCGCGAGAGCCGTAGCGTACCCATCCGATCACCACGAGCTCGAGGACGAGAATGACGAGCGCCGTCCTGAGCATCGGGCCAAACACCGACGGTACGACTTCGGGTTCGACGTAGAGGGAGTACCACACCGAGAGCGCGCGCCGGCTACCACGCTCACGCGAGAACCCGTCCCAGACCGAAAAGGCGACGGGCATGAATTGTCCCTGGGAAAACGCCGCGCCGGACGCGGGACGCAAAGGCCGCTTGAAGATGACCGACCATTCTCCCTGGTCGTAGTTGGCCGCGCCCGTCACTTCCCCCTTGTCGTTCGGCGTGATGGTCGCGCTTCCCTTACCGGTGAACTGAACTGGATTCGGGGACGCCAGATCGAAAAACAAGAGATCGACCGAGTCCTGGGCGTCGCCGAAGATGAAGTACGGCTTGCGGGCACTTGTCGGGACCTGTGACGGAATCTGGACCGCCACGGCGTCGGAGAACTCGGACGCCGGGACTGTCGCCGCGGTTGTTTGGTCCTCGAATGGATTGGCGCCTGGCTTCTGCCCGGCCGGAGTGGCGGCGACTTCGTCCGCGGCAAAAGGATTCGCGCCGGCGGCGGCACCCCCCTCGCCTGAAGACGCGGCAATCGCTGGCTCCTCCTCTTCCTCCTGCGGCACCGAAAGCGAAGGGCCGTTCTTCCCCGATTTCTCGGCGCTCATGTCGTGCCATCGAACCAGCAGGGCGATCGAGTCCGCGTCGTAGATCGCCTGAACCATGACGCTGGTGGCAGGCGGATGGAACTCGCGTACGGGCTCCATGATCTGCCCGACGATCGGAAAGCGAGCGACCGGAGCGGATGCGAAGCTGGCCGCGCCTTTCGAGAGATCGATCTGATTCGGAACGTGCTTGGCGATGACCAGGTTCGTGTATCCCGGTCCGTTTTCTCCAGACAGCGAGACGATGTAGTCGGTGATAGCCCATCGCTGCTCGGGCGTGAGCGCATCGGCGAACGACGGCATGGGTGTGCCGTTGAGCCCGGTGCTCATCGTCCTGAAGATGTCCTCGCGAGACGAGCCGCCACGGAACGTCCAGTTCTGCGCAAGGTCTGCCGCGCGGATGGGGTGGCCCCAGTCGTCTTTCAGAGTTGGAGCCGACGGACCGTCGCCGCGACCGAAGGTGCCGTGACACTTGACGCAGCCGGTGTCCACGAAGAGCTTCTGGCCAGCCTCAATCGATTCCTTGGAGGATTTCGGCGCGCTCGGAAGCTGAATGGGCTGGGGCACACTCTCCGCGTTGGAGAACTCGGGCGAGAAGGTCGTCAGGAAGTAAGCGATATCAGAGACTTCCTGGTCGGAAAAGTTCGGCCAGGCTGGCATCGAGGTGTAGGGCATGCCGCGCCTGATGATGCTGATCAGATCCTGATGCGTCGGCAATGCTCCGTTCGCCGTCGTGCGAACCTTGAATTTGCCGGTCGTGAAGTTGCGCGGCCGCGGGCGGAGATGCGTCGCGGCGTAGCCTTCGCCGTCACCCTTCTCGCCGTGGCACTGCGCGCAGTTCTTCAGATACAGTTTCTTACCGGACTCGCGCTGCCCTTCGGTCCCGACGTCAGGAGCCGCCGCCCGTCCCAATTGCGTCGCGGCACCAGCACAACGTCGCGATCAAGACCGCGATCCCGGATCGCGCGATGAAACGAGAGGTCATTTCCCCGCGACCTCCTCCTTCGCGCGCGGCTTCTGCTCGGTGAAATCATAGAGAAAGAGGATCACGTCCCAGATCTCATCTTCCTTCAGGAATTTCTCCCAGGCTGGCATCGCCGTGTCCCAGGGGCCGCCTTCTTCGGGCAGGCCCGGGCCTCCCTTCGAGATCCGCCAGAACAGAAACGTGTCGCGAAGCATCGCGATCGTTCCCTCTGTCGCTGAAGTTGGTCGGGATTGGGTCGAGCGCGTGCACGAACATGCCGTTGGCGGACATGTTGTCGCCGTGGCAGAACACACAGTTCCGGTAGTAGACCTGGCGCCCATTCTCGACGTGCTTGCGGAACTCAGCCGGATTCGACGTCTGGAGCTGCAGGAACGGGTTCTCTCCGCTGTCGAGGTCGATCTTCTTGTCGTGAACCGTGATCTCCGAAGGCGACGCAGGATGGACCGTTCGCGCGAAGAAAGGAGGCTGGAGCGGCGCGTTCATCTTGACGTACACGTTCGCGGCGGCAAGCGCCGGGATGGCGACGACCGTTACGCCGAGGAGCGTCGCGTACCGCTTCTCCGTCATGAAGCGGACGAGCGGGCGGGACACCTCTTCGCGTCGTTCTTCGCTCGAGGACATGTACGCGAGCACCGCAAGCGTCACGATTCCCATGTAGATCGAGACGACCGACGAGGGAATAGGGGCGGTGAATCCGAACCGCAGGACGATGTAGATACCCACCCACCAGCCGACCGCCCACACCAGCAGACTGGTCCGGCGAAGGCGAAGTACCGCTAAGACAGCGGCGACCGCCAGGACGACCAGGATCTTCATCGTTCAGCTCCGCCTTCCGCCCTCGCCGAGGCTACGGCGGAAGCCAGGTGTGCGACCGCAGGCTGAAGCACGACTGGTCTCAACTGCGAGCCCTTCGGCGGAGAAGCGGGAGGTGCTCCCGCCGGTGCCGCGGCCGCGCCGCTGTTGTAGTGATGCTTCGTCTGGAGTGTGACCGTCGGCGTGCCGCCAAGCGTCTGCAGGTACGCGATCACGCAGAGAATCTCCTGATCGGTGAGGCCGATTGGAGGCTTGTTGACGGGAGGCATGGCCGGAGGAAATCCCTCCACGACATACGCGGTCGGCTCGTACATCGATTGCGCCAAATACTCGACATCGTTGAGGCCCGGGACGCGGCTCTTTGCGCGAGCACCTACGCCACCGAGATCGGGAAACCGGAAACGGCCCAGCGGTCTTCCCGATCGTGTGGCAGGTCAGGCAGAGTCCTTTGCCTTCCATGATCTGGCGCCCGATCGTGGCCATGTCGGCCGAGGTCATATCGCTTCGAATGGTGGCGTCCACCGGAGGCTGCACTTCCTTCTGAGGCACCATCTGGCCGACGTAGGTATAGAAACCCGTCGTCGCGAGGACGAGAGCGCCGATTCGGACGATGTGCGGCACCCTCATGACGCCTCTTCCGCCTTCGGGTTATGCGCTCCGGCGAGCACGTCGCTGCGGCGTTGGCGAAGGCGGCGCCGGAGCCTTCGCGCGGACGGCTCTTCGTCGCTCGAAATCCGGCCTGTCGTGCAGGCTCGAGATCCAGAACACCACGCCGATCAGCAGGAAGAACATGAGCACGGTCGCCGACACGACCTTGGTCGCGAAACCCAGCGTCGGCGTGAACGCGTCGACAGATCGATCACGAATGACGCCGTAGACATGCCAGTGCTGCCTGAGGCCCGAACGAACGTAGCCCATGAGTCCCATGAGCCAGGTGAAGGTGACCGCGATGAAGATGAGCACGTACTGCGAGATCACCGGCATCCGGCCCCAGCGCACCTCGCCGGTCCTCCGCGCTCCGCGGAAGAGAAAGACGTCGATGACGGTGATCGAGATCATCGCGAACAGGACCGAAAGGACCTGCGGGACGGAGAGCTTGATCCGCACCGTTGCCTCGACGAAGTAGCCGTAGACGCCGAGGAAGATGACGATGAACGCCGCCACCGCGAAGATCGTGAGCTGCGCCGCATGGCCCGTCTTCGCCCACGCCACCGTTGCGACCTTCCCCGTCCGGCGGTAGAGCAGGAAGCTCATGAAGGTCGTGAGGATCAGGATGTTCACGGCGGTGTTCTTGGCCGACATGACGCCGAGGTAGCCCAGAATCGGGTGTGCCGAGCCTCCCATCGCCCGGACCTCGGACACCGTCGCGATGATCGAGCGCGGCGTGGCCCAGACCATGAAGCAGAGCGTGATGCCGATGAGCAGGTACTTGATGAACTTCTGAAACGGGTTGACGCCCTCGACCCTCCCCATCCCGAGCCAGAGGTAGTAGTTGGCGGCGAGGAAAAGGTTGCCGATCAAGACCGCCTGGATGATGAAGAGCCACGAGAACGCCCCGCCCATCATCGTCAGCCCGAGCGTCTGCGAGAACGCGTAAATCTCCTTCGCGAGCCAGTAGCCGGCGAAGGGAAGCGGCAGGAAGGCGCTGATCGCGACGAAATTCCCGATGTACCCCATCCAGTCGTAGTGCGCGCGCTCCTCGTCGGTTTCCGCCTGCAGGAACTTGAACGCCGCGTACGCGCCCGCGACCGATCCGCCAAAGGCGACGTTCGCGATGACGCGATGGACGTTGATCGGCATCCACGTCGGGTTGAAGATGGCGTCCCGCAGGGAGAGAACCGCCCCGGCGTCCGAGACCCCGTGCGGCGACATCATGAACGTGAGCCACGCATTGGCGATGAACATGATCGCCGTGCCCACGAGGTTGAGACCGAGGCCCAGGCCAAGATGAAGCAGCGGATGGAACTTCCCCCAGCCGTAGTAGTAGGTGTAGAGGAAAAAGGCCTCGGCGAAGAAGAGCAGCACGTACGGAAGAAAGGTCGGTGAGAACACGCTCATCAGGTAGTTCGTGAACTTCGGATACAGGACGATGAGCATGAACGTCAGGGCCGCCCCGAACGTCGCGGTCAGCGAGAAGGACACCGAAAGGAGCTTCGTGAACTCGTACGCGAGATCGGTCGTATCGTACGTCTCCGGTCTTGTAGCCGATCACCTCGATGATGAACGCGAAGATCGGGACGGCCAGCACGAAGGCCGCGAACAACAGGTGGAGCTGGGCGACCGCCCAGATCGCGACACGGCTGCCCGACCACCGGGAAGGTCCGATACTCGGCCTCCACGTAGGGCTTTGCCTGATCCTTTGCGTTGTTTTGCGTGTCGAGCTTTTCGCCGGCCACACTCTGCGGGCTTGCCGGCGTCGAAGGCGCTTGCGAAGGTGCCTGCTGTTCGCGGCTCGCGCGCGTCGACGCGCTCGCCACCAAGCCCCGCGAAGGTCACGAGGACGGCGACACAACCGAGAAGACCCAGCAGTTTGTGTGGGAAGAGTTTGGCCAATGCCTAGGACTCCGGGGTGCTGGAAGAGAGTCCAGACCGCGAGTCCCCGATGGAACTGTGACGCCGCATCCGTCGACTCCAAGAATTCGCCGAAGGGGGGAACGCCGAAAGCCCGTCGATTAGAGGGCGCAATCTTACCTATGAATTCGGACAAGGGTCAAGCGTGCGCGTGACCCAGCAGAACCTTTTCAGCGAAGCGTTCCAGGCACCCACCCGCGGCTGATGTAATCCCCGATCACGCTGAAGAGCAGCAGCAGCCAGAAGAACCCGGCCGATGCGACGACCCATGTGAGCCGGGTGCCCCACCGGACGTGCATGAAGAACAGAATGACGAGCGTCGCCTTCGTGCATGCGATCAGCAGCATGACGACATTGTTGAGCGGCCCCATGTCGACCTTCGCCGCCGCAACCGTGAGCACCGTGCCGACGATGAGTGCGGCGAACACCTTGAGATACATGCTCGCCGGCGCGATGTGCGCGTGTCCGAAGTGCCCGTCCGCCATTATCCGAACCTCACTCAGTGAAGTGACCGCCGATGAGATACAGCAGCGGGAAAAGGAAAATCCAAACGATATCAACGAAGTGCCAGTAGAGGCCGGCGACCTCGACCGGCGTGTAGTAGTCGGCGTCGAACTGCCGCCGCCACGCCATGATCCCGATGACGCTCATGATCCCGAGCCCGATGATCATGTGCACGGCGTGCAGCCCGGTCATGCAGAAGTACAGCGAGTAGAAGATCTGCGCGGCTGCTGGATGCTTACCTGTCCCAGAGGAAGTTGGGGCCGGGCACCAGATGGTGCGTGAACTTGTCCGTGTACTCGATGGCCTTGACGCCCAGGAACGTGGCGCCGAGCACCATCGTCGCGCCAATCCAGGCGACCTGGGTCTTGGCCGGCGAGCTGATCTGTGCGGAGCGAACCGCCATCGCCATCGTCAGCGAGCTGACGATGAGGACGATCGTGTTCACGGCACCCCAGGTGACGTTCAGATGATGGCTCGCCTCGGCAAAGCCTTCGGGGCTGCGCGTGGCGGTACACCAGGTAGGCGGCGAACAGCCCGCCGAAAAACATGATCTCGGTAACCAGGAACACCCACATGCCGAGCGTGGACGCGTCGATCTGCTGCGCCATGTCGTCGAAGTGGTGCTGCAGCCTCGGATGATGCGGAAGCGCGACGTGATCGTGCGGCTGGATCGCGTCCAGGTTCGCGACGAGCGGCGGATGATGAATCGGACCCGGAAAATGCTCCGAGGGGCGATTAGGCAAGGCCGACCTCCTGGTTCGGGTGCACGTACTGATGCGTGCCCTCGGTGACGACCGGACTCACCGTGAAGTTCTCGGTCGGCGGCGGTGACGGGATCTCCCATTCGAGTCCCCTGGCCCCCCACGGATCGTTGACCGACTTCTCGCCGGCGACCAGCGAGTAGGCGAAGTAGATCAACGGGATGACGTAGCCGACGGCGAGGATCGACGCGCCCAGCGTGCTCGCCACGTTCAACACCTGGAACTCGGGCGGGTAGGCATGGTAACGGCGCGGCATCCCGAGGTAACCGGCAATGAACTGAGGGAAGAACGTCAGGTTGAATCCGACGAATATCATGAGCGCCGAGAACTTGGCCCACGGCTCGGAGTAGCGCCGGCCGCTGATTTTCGGCCACCAGTAATGCAGGCCGCCGAGGTACCCCATGATCGCGCCGCCGACCATGATGTAGTGGAAGTGCGCGACGACGAAGTAGGTGTCGTGGACGTGAATGTCGAGGCCCATCGCAGCCAGCAGTATCCCGGTCAGGCCGCCGATCGTGAACAGTCCGATGAACCCGAACGCATACAGCATCGGCGAATCGAAGCTCACCGAGCCCTTGTAGATCGTGGCGGTCCAGTTGAACACCTTGATCGCCGACGGAATGGCGACAACGAAGCTCAAGAACGAGAAGACCATGCCCGCGTAGACCGACTGTCCGGCGACGAAGATGTGGTGCCCCCACACCAGAAAGCCGATGATCGCAATCGCCAGCGAGGAAAACGCGACGAACGAGTAGCCGAAGATGTTCTTGCGCGCGAACGCCTGGACGATCTCGCTGATGACCCCCATCGCCGGCAGGATCATGATGTAGACCGCCGGGTGCGAGTAGAACCAGAACAGGTGCTGAAACAGCACCGGATCGCCGCCGAGCGCCGGGTCGAAGATCCCGAGGTGCAGGCCCCGTTCGGCCGCGACCAGCAGAATCGTGATCGCGATCACCGGCGTGCCCAGAATCATGATCAGGCTGGTCGCGTAGTGCGACCACACGAACAGCGGCAGGCGGAACCACGTCAGCCCCGGCGCACGCATGCGGTGGATCGTGACGATGAAATTGAGGCCGGTCAGAATCGAAGAGAAGCCGGTGATGAACACGCCGAGCGCCGCCGTGATGACGTGGCCGTTGGCGGCCGCGGTACTGTAGGGCGTGTAGAACGTCCAGCCGGTATCGATGCCGCCGCTCATCGCCGCGACCAGCGTGAACATGCCGCCGAGCACGTAGATGTACCAGGACAGCAGGTTGATGCGCGGAAACGCGAGGTCCTTGGCGCCAACCATGATCGGGATCAGGAAATTACCGAGCGTCGCGGGAATCGAGGGAATCAGGAAGAAAAAGACCATCACCACGCCGTGCATGGTGAACATCTTGTTGTAGTTCTCCGACGACAGCAGATCGCCGGCCGGGGTCAGCAACTCGAGCCGGACGAGCATGGCGAAGAAACCGCCAATGACGAAGAAGCCGGTGATCGACACCAGGTAGAGCAGCGCGATACGTTTATGGTCTTTCGTCAACAGCCACGACTTCAGGCCATGACCGTTGTTCAGATAGTTCAAGGTTTCCATATCAGTCCTTGCCCGAGTCCTGGCGTGACGGCGGATTGTTGCCGAGCGAGCGCACGTAGGCGATGAGCTGCAGCAGCTGTTCCTCCGTCACCATCCCCTGGAAGGTCGGCATGATCGGCAGGAAGCCGTTGACGATCTTCGCCTGCGGATTCACGATCGACTCCCGGATGTAGGCCTCGTCAGCGACGACGGTCGCGCCCCCCTGCAGCTGCACGCTGTGTCCGAACAGCCCTCTCAACTGCGGTGCGCGCGCCTGCGCATCGTCTCTGTGGCAGCTGATGCAGACGAGATCGGTGAACAGCTTCTCGCCCGCGGCCGCAGGCGAATCGGACGGACGCCCGCCGCCGAGCCAGGCCTGGAAGTCGCTCGGCTCCATGACCTCGACCCAGCCGATCATTCCCGAGTGCTTCGTGCCGCAGTATTCCGCGCAGAACAGGTGATAGCGGCCGGGCTTGGTCGGCGTGAACCACAGCACGTTGTAACGGCCGGGAATGACATCCGCCTTCACGCGAAACGCGGGGATGTAGAAGCTGTGAAGGACGTCCTCCGACCCCATCGTCAGCTTGACCGGGCGGCCGGTCGGCACGTGCAGCTCGTTGATCTCCTTCTGGCCGCCCATATGCTGGACTTTCCACATCCACTGCTTGCCGACGACGTAGATCTCCATCGCGCCCTTGGGCGGCCGATACGCGTCAAAGAACACCTTGGCGCCCCAGACGAACATGATCATCGTGATGAAGAACGGGATGACCGTCCACAGCAACTCGAGCGCGAGGGATCCGTGAATGGCGGCGCCGACTTCATCCTCGTCCTGCCGGCGATACTTGATGGCGAAGAGCACCAGCAGCGACGCGATCAGGAGCGAAAAGAACGCCGTGACGGCCATCATGAAGAAATAGATGCCGTCGACCTGCGCTGCCTGGGCCGATGCCTGCTCCGGGAAGAATGGAAAATTCGTGAACATCGTTAGTGGCCTGCCCGCTCCTTGCGCAGGCTGACGAAGAGGAATGTCCCGAGGCCGAGCATCGTCGCGACCGCGCCGATGCGAATGGCGCCCATCGCGGTCGCGCCATATTTGCCGGTCGAGGGATCGTAGTGGTAGCAGAGCAGCAGGACGTCGTCGATCGCCGTCCCGATGCGCTCGTCTGACGCCTCGATCACGCCAAACCGGATATCGCGCGCCGAGAATTCGATGCCGTAGAAGTACTTCGAAATCACTCCCTTCGGCGTCAGGATCTCGACGCCGGCGCCGTGCGCATACTGCTGGATCTCGGGATCGAACGCGTAGCGGAACCCGACGGCCGCCGCGAGCTGCTTGATGTTCTCTTCCTTGCCGGTGAGGAAATGCCACCCCGCCGCGCTCTGAGGGCGCTTGTAGCGATCGAGGTAGACCTGCTTCTTGCCGGCGGCAAGCTCCGGAGTTTCTCTGGGATTGATGCTGACCGCGACGACATCGAACTCACGGCCGACGTCGAAGTTCATCACGCCGAGCGTGCTGACGAGCCCGTTGAGCACCTGCGTGCACAGCATCGGGCACTCGTAATAGACCAGCGCGAGGATCACCGGCCGTTTGCCGAAAAACTCGCCAAGCTGGACGTCACGACCCGTCTCGTCCTTGAAGACGAGGTGCAGCGGGACCTGCTGATTCAGATGCTGATCGATGCCGACCTGCTGCAGCAGCCCGGGCTTCGCCTTCGCCGGGTCTCCGGCGTCGTCTGGCGCCAGGCCCTGCGCGCACACGACGCGTGCGCAACGCGAGGACCGCCAGCGAGAGCATCAGCCGCTTCATTTCTTGATCTCCTGCGCCGGTGGCTGCGGAGCCGGTGACGCCGGATGCTCGGTCGAACCTGCTGGTGCCCCGGACTTCACCGGGATGGTGCGGCCGCCCGACGCCTCGCCGTAGGCCGGCGCATGCGTCCCTTCTTTGTCGTCCTCCGCGGCTCCCTGACGTACCGGCAGGCCGTGCTGCACGACCAGCTTCTTGGCGACATCGATCGGCACGCGCGCAATGCCGCCGCCTTGATTCATCCACCCGCCATCTTCGAGCTTGCTCGCCTCTTCCTCGCGGAACTTACGCAGGTTGGTCGGCTCGTCGCGCAGGAGCTCGGGTCCCTGGGGCGCCTCGCCCGATTGCGCTGCAACCGGCGACAGCAGCGGGTCGCGTGCCTCGGCTTGCTTCTCGAAAATCACGAAGAGTCCGTACATCAACGCCGCCGAGAACGCGACCAGCGCCAGGATCGCTCCGCCGGACGCGAGCAGGGTACGGAAGCTGACGTCCGAATGCTCGTAGGCAACGTCCTCGTTGTGCATCTCCTCATCGGTGTAGTGATGCTCGTCGAGGGGCTGATTAGTGGGCGTCATGCGCGAACGCCTCCTTGAAGAACGGATCGTTGAGCGGCAGCAACGGGCGGCTGCGCAGGTTCCGGGCGAAGAGAAACACCCACACGCCGGTCAGGCCGACAGGCAAGGCGATGTCCAGCCAGTGAATCGGGAATCCCTGCTGAGGAAACATCGGCTCAACGAGCCAGATGAGATCCACGACCCGCATGAACAGCACGCCGATCGCGATCTTCGCCAGCAGGTGCGGCCGCCGCTTGATGTCGCGTGAGAGCAGCAGCATGAACGGCAGCGCGAAATGGCCGATCAGGATGAGCAACGAGATGTACTGCCAGCCGCCGCGGAACCGTATGTAGAAGAAGGGAATCTCTTCGGGCAGGTTGCCGGCCCAGATGATGAGCAGCTGCGAGAACGAGAAATAGCTCCACAGCATCACGAACGCGAGCAGCAGCTTGCCCAGGTCGAGGAAATGGAGCCGCGGATTGAGATACGTCTTGAGCGGCTCGACATCGCTGAGCGCCGCAAGGACGGCAATAATCAGCGCCAAGCCTGCGAGCCCCTGGCCGGCGACGAGAATGAAGCCAAAAATCGTCGAATACCAGTGAGGGTCGAGCGACATGATCCAGTCGACTGACGCAAACGTCATGGTGACGACGTAGATGAGCAGTCCGGGTGCGCTGACGGTGCGGAAGCGCCTGGTGTCGCTCGGATGCACCGCCACCTCGCCGCGGTCCTGGCCGGCGGACCAGGTGTTCAACAGCCAGGAGCAGAGCACCCACACGGCGAAAAACAGAATCGCTCGCCCGACGAAGAACGGAACGTTCAAGTACGGCGCCTTCATCTGGATCACGTGATCGGTGGCGGCCGCGCCCGGCACGGCCCATTTGTAGAGCCGCGGCATTCCCAGCACCACCGGCACGAACATCAGCGCGACAAACGGCAGGTTCCGCGTCGCCGCTTCGCACACCCGACGCGACACGAGTCCCCACTGGCCGCCCGTCATGTGCTGCATCATCAGCAGTCCGAGCGATCCCATCGACAGGCCCATGCAGAAGAGAAAGCCGATGAGCCACGAGCGGAGGAACTGGTCGACGTTCAAGAACGCGCCGATGACGCCGGCGAGCAGTCCCCAGAAACCCGCGACCAGGCCCCATCGCTGCAGCCGTGAGAGCGCCGGCACGTCGGTGGTCACTGCGTGTGTCTCCATGCGATCAGTGTTTCTCCGGCGCGGGCGCACTGCCGCCTGACGGTTTCGAAAGCTTGGTTGGATCGCCGCCCGGGACGTCGGCCGCTGGCGTGTTCTGGCTGTACTGCAAGGCGCGGATGTAGGCGACGATCGCCCAGCGATCGCGCGGCGCAATCTGCGCCCGGTAGTCCGGCATCGCGCCGAACCCGTTCGTAATCGTGTCGAAGAAGTAGCCGACGTCGGCCTGCCGTAGCCGGTCGATGTGGTACGACGGCGGCTGGCGCTTGAATCCGCGCTGAATCACCATGCCGTTCCCGCCGCCGGTCTTGTCATGGCACGGGCTGCAATAGATGTTGTACCGCTCCTCGCCGCGATTGAGGACGTTCTCGTCGATCGGAAACGGGAACTCCTTGACCGTCGCCTTGTCGAGCTTGCCGGTGAAGAACGCCTCGTCTTCCTGCAGCGTGCCGCGCGCCACCGTCCCCTCTACCAGCGGTCGGGCGCTCGACCCGTCGGTAAAGAACGTGCTCGCCCGGAGGCCGCGGTACTTCGGCTGGTCGTGCATGTCCTGACGACAGCGCCGGCTCCGATCACAGACACGGACAGAATCGCGACATAGAGAGCCGATTGCGTCTACATTCTCACTGCGCGTGGGGCCCCACCCCCACGCGCTCTCGCTCGCGGGCGCCGCTTCGCGTCGCTTCCCTCGGCCGCTCGCTCGGGCCGCAGGCGCTTTCGCCAGCAGCCAGCAGCCAGCCGCCAGGAGCTACTCTTCGACATCATTGACTTCCTTCGCCCCGAGACCCTGGAGAAAGGCGCGGGTGCCGGCGCGATCGAATTTCGCATCGGCCGCTTCGATCGCCAGGAAGAACCGATCCTGGCTGGCGTGCGCCGCGAATCGCTCGACGTTGAAGACCGGGTGATACGGCATCGGCAACCCGTTCAAGCCGAGCATGCCGAAGACCGCGGCAAACGCGCCAAACAGGATCGTCAGCTCGAACGTCACCGGTATGAACATCGGCCAGCTGAGGTAGGGACGGCCAGCGATGTTCAGCGGGTAGGCGATGGCGGAGACCCAGATTTGCAGCCCGAGCCCCGTACACATCCCGGTCAATCCGCCGAGCAGCACCAGGAGCGACACCCGCTTGTCGCGGATGTGCATCGCGTCGAACACTTCGTGAATCGGGTACGGCGAGTACGACTCGAATCGGCGGTAGCCCTCGTCGTAGGTGCGACGCGCCGCCGCGACGAGCGAGGTGGGATCCTCGAACTCGGCCATCACGCCGTAGAGCGCCGGAACCTGAGGTGTGTAGTCCATGGACGTCGCTGCGCTCAGTGCGCTTTCGCTCCCTTCACCTTTGCTGCCGGAACGAGCGTCCGCATCTCGAAGATTGAGATCATCGGCAGCACCCGGATGAAGAGGAAGAACAGCATCGTGAACATGCCGATCGTTCCAAAGAACGTCATGATGTCCCACCGCGTCGGCCAGTACCAGCCCCACGAGGAGGGCAAAAAGTCACGGTGCAGACTGGTGACGACGATCTCGAACCGCTCGAGCCACATGCCGACGTTGACGAACATCGAGATGAAGAAGAGCATCGCCGGCGACGTCCGCACGGCCTTCCTCCACAGGAACTGCGGCATCACGATGTTGCAGAGGATGAGCGCCCAGTAGAACGGCCAGTACGGACCGAACATCCGGTTGTAGATCATGTACTGCTCGTACTGGTTCGAGCTGTACCAGGCGAAGAAGGCCTCGAACACGTAGCCGTACGCGACGATGAGGCCGGTCACGAGCATGACCTTGCCCATGTTCTCGAGGTGCCGGATCGTGAGGAAGTCTTCGAGGTGATAGAGCACGCGCAGCGGGACCGCCAGCGTCAGCACCATCGCGAAGCCGGCGTAGATGGCCCCGGCGACGAAGTAGGGGGGGAAGATCGTCGAGTGCCAGCCGGGAATGATCCCGATCGTGAAGTCGAAGCTCACGACCGTGTGGACCGAGAGCACCAGCGGCGTCGACAGGCCGGCGAGCAGGAGGTAGGCTTCCTCGTAGCGCTCCCAGTGCCGCGCCGCGCCACGCCACCCGAGCGAGAGCACGCCGAACAGCCGGCGGATGTGAATGCTCTTGGCGCGATCGCGCAGCGTCGCCAGATCGGGAATCAGCCCGACGTACCAGAACAGGAGCGACACCGTCAGGTAGGTCGACACCGCGAAGACGTCCCAGATCAGCGGGCTGCGGAACTGCGGCCAGAGCCCCATCGTGTTCGGGTAGGGCAGGAGCCAATACGCCGCCAGCCACGGACGCCCGGTGTGGATCAGCGGGAAGATCCCGGCGCAGAGGACCGCGAAGAGCGTCATCGCCTCCGCGAAGCGATTGATCGACGTGCGCCAGTCCTGCTTGAGCAGCAGCAGAATAGCCGAGATGAGCGTGCCCGCGTGACCGATGCCGATCCACCAGACGAAGTTGATGATCGCGAAGCCCCACCCGATTGGGATGTTGACCCCCCAGATGCCGGTGCCCTTGATGAGCAACCAGGTGATCGCCATCAGCAGCATCATCGTCCCCATGAACCCGACGAAGACGCCGAAGAACCAGCTGTAGGGATGACGCCGGGTCAGGACGATCCCGGCGATCTGCTCGGTGACCGTGTTGAACGTGTGTCCCGGTTCGATGACCGGCGGCGGCGCGTAAACGGGATGCGTATCCATCAGTGTTCAGTCGTCGAGTGCGAAGCCGCGGGCTCGAGCTCCGGGTTCGGGTTGCGCAGCGCCGCGAGGTAGGTCGTCCGCGGCAGCGTGTTCAGATCTTCCAGCACGCCGTAATTGCGCTCCTGTGCCTTCAGTTTCGCGACCTGGCTGTTGGCATCGTTCAGGTTGCCGAACACGATGGCGTCAGACGGACACACCGCCTGACAGGCCGTGACCACTTCGCCGTCGCGAATCTCGCGATCCTCGCGCTTCGCGTCGATGCGTGCCTGGTTGATCCGCTGCACGCAATAGGTGCACTTTTCCATGACGCCGCGGCTTCGTACCGACACATCAGGATTCCGCATCGGGTAGAGGCTTGGCGTGTCCCAGTCTTGGTAGAGCAGGAAGTTGAAGCGGCGGACCTTGTACGGACAGTTGTTCGAACAATACCGCGTGCCGACGCAGCGGTTGTAGACCATGTCGTTCAGCCCTTCCGAGCTGTGCGTGGTCGCGGCAACCGGGCAGACGAGCTCGCAGGGCGCGTTCTCGCACTGCATGCACGGCACGGGCTGGTGGTACGCTTCGACCGCGGTGTCGAAGTCGTTGCCCCTGAAGTAGTGATCGACGCGGATCCAGTGCATCTCGCGTCCCTTGGCGACCTGGTCCTTGCCGACGACCGGGATGTTGTTCTCGGCGACACACGCGACCGTGCACGCGCTGCAGCCGGTGCAGCTGCTCAAATCGATCGCCATGCCCCACTTGTAACCCTCGGTACTTGTACTCCTGGTACATCGTGAGGGTCCTCGGGGGCGTTTCGTGCATCTCTTTGATGATCGCCGGCTCGCTCCTGTACTGCTCGAGCGTTGCCACTCGCACCGGCGTGCGTCCTTCCATCAGGTGATGTTCCTGGGTCGTCGCGAGCGGGTAGCGTTCCCCTGTCTTTGCGATCTCCAGGCCGCTCCCAAACCAGGGCGCGTCGGACGTGCGGAGGAGGAACGCGTTGAACAACTCGGCATCCTTCGTCGCGTTGCCGACGCTGCCCGCCATGCGGCGGCCGTATCCGAAAAACACCGTCACGGATTGCTGGGGGTGGCCCGGCACCCGGAAGATCGGCATGCGAGCCGTGTTGCCGCGGTACTTCAGCTCGATGATGTCGCCGTCCTCGAGTCTGCGCTCCTTGGCGAGCTGCGGGCTGACCCACGCCGTTGCATCCCACGTGACTTTCGTCAATGGCTTCGGCAGTTCCTGGAGCCAGCCGTTGTTGGCGAAGCGGCCATCCCAAACCGTTGGATCCGGCCGGAAGATCAGTTCGAGTCCACCCTGCGGTGCAGGTGCGGCCGGCGTTTGGGTCGGTTGCACCGGAGGAGGTGCCGCCGCGGGAGGTGACGCAGTGGGCGTTGCCGGAGCAGCCGGCAGGGGCGCCGGTGGAACGGCGGTGGTCGTTTGGATGCCGCCGGCGGCGCCGGCAGCGGCGGCGGCCGTCGAGACAATTGCCGCAGCGGACGGAGCCGTCGTGAATGGAGTCCCCGGACCGCCATCCGCGATGGCCGTTCCGCTGACGAAACCGTCGTGCACGGCCCGATGCCAGAAGGCATCAAAGTTCTTGAACGGTTGCCCGTCGCCTGCACGAAGTGTCCATGGGCCGCCGCCAGCAAAGGCGCGCGTCCAGTAGTCCTTCACGATCGCGGCCCCGCGGCGATCCGGCTGCGAGGTGAACGTCGCGAGTACTTCCCACGCCGGCCGTCCCTCGTAGAGCGGCGCGATGAGCGGCTGCGTCAGCGTCACCGTTCCGTCGTACGACCGCGAATCACCCCAGCTCTCGAGCGGGTGGGTGTCGGGAACGATCCACTGAGACAGGTAGCCCGTTTCGTCCGCGTAGAGGCCGTGATAGACCGTCAGCCCGATCTTGGACATCTTCTCCGCGAACTTCAGGTCGGCTGGCGCGGTGTACGCGGGATTGAGGCCGCCGAGCATGACCAGGACCTCGACCTGTCCGGCCTCCATCGCACGAACGAGATCGACGAGCGAGGCGGCATTGTCCGCTGGGGACGCTTCGATCGACGCGCCGTAGGTCACGGTCGTCCCGACGTTGCCGAGCGTTTGATTCATCGCGCGAGCGAACGTGTGCATCGATGCCGGCTGGTATTCACCGGCGATGACGAGTGAGCGGCCGCGGTGCGCCTGCAAGTCCTTCGCGATCGCGTTCACCCATTTCGCAACGTCCGTGTTGGTGACGTCGAGCGTCGGAGACCCGGGGGTGGCTGGTGCGGGGGAACCGAGCGCGCCCGCAAGCTGACGACCGAATCCTTCGATTTCGGCGGCCTTCAGCGTCAGCCGGTGATCGGCCTTCGCGCCGGTCAGCGTCGGCGTACTCTCGATCGAGTACAGCCGATTCATCTCCTTCTTGTCGTCGGTGACGCGGCGCCTGGCCGCGAAGTCCTTCTGATATCGAATGCTGCCCGGCCCGCACGTCAGAAAATCGGCGTCGAGCGCGACCACCACGTCGGCTTTGTCGATGTGATAGATGGCTTCGCTCGCCGGTCCGGCCGCCACCGCAGCCATGCGTGCGCCGTCGCGCGAAATCGGATCGTACTGATGCCACTTCGCCTGCGGGAATTGGCCGAGGACGCTCGCCATGACTTCGGCGAACGCGGGAGATGTAATCGGTCCGGTCAGGAAATGAAGGCCCGCTCCCTGCCGTCCCTTCTGTCGTGACGCGGCCGACTGAACCGCCGTCAGGAACACGCCCCAGCTGCTGATTTCACCGCGATTGGTGATGGTCTTCGCGCGATCGGGGTCGTAGAGACCGAGTACTGCCGCCTGCGTGAACGTATCGGTTGCGCCCGCGCTTGCCGGATGCTCGGGATTCCCTTCGATTTTGGTCGGGCGCCCCATGTGACTTTCGACCAGCACTGGTTGAGCGACGCCTGAGAACGGGATTGCGCTGGCGAAAAACAGCGGTCGCCCTGGAACCAGGTCCTCGGGCTGCCTCACGTACGGGACGATCTGTTCCTGCGGCTGTTTCGTGCATGCGCCCACGCCCGCCAGGGCCAGCGACGCCGTCATCAGCCTCAGAAACTGCCGGCGTCCTTTCGGGTCGTTCCACTCGGAGGCCTGTTCCGGAAATTCCCGATGCAGGTACTCGCGAAATTCGAGGGTATCGGCCAGTTCGCCGAGGCTGCGCCAGTACAGCCGGCCGTTGGAACCGGCCAGTCGGGATTTGATGGAAGAAGAATCCATTGAATCTCAGTTCCCAGTTGCCAGTCGCCAGTTCACAGCTAAGTTCATGGTGTTCAAAACGTTACCGAGTGTTTCCGATCTACGGGAAACTGGTAACTCCCAAACTGGCCACTTACCGATGGCACGTCGAACAGTTCGTCAGCTGCTGCGGCCCGGCAATCTTGTATTCCTGCACCAGCCGTTCGCCTTGGTCCGGATCGTTCGACGGCCGCTCCCACGCCATGTTGTAGACCTGGTCCCGCGGCCGGACGTATTTGGCGGGGTTGCGGTGGCAATCGATGCACCAGTTCATCTGCAGGTTGGCCTGCTGATACATCAGCGGCATCTTGTCCACGCGCCCGTGGCACGTCGCGCAGCCGACACCCTTCTTCACGTGGATGCTGTGGTTGAAATACACGAAATCCGGCAAGTCGTGGACGCGCGTCCAATGCAAAGGCTTGTTATCGCGGAAGCTGGCCCGCACCGGTTCGAGAATCGGCGCGTCGGTCCAGAGCTGTGCATGGCAATTCATACAGGTCTTGGTCGGCGGGATGTTCGCAAACGCCGACTCTTCGACCGACGTATGGCAGTAGCGGCAGTCGATGCCCTCGCCACCGACGTGGTGCGCATGGCTGAACTGAATGGGCTGCTCGATGTAGACGCCCTGGTTCGTGTTGTACCCGGACAGGTGGAGCAGCGCGACGATACCGCCAACCGTGACGGCGATGGCGACAACGGCCAGGATGCTCAGTCGAGAGTAGATGTTGGTGGTGCGATGAAAGATCTGACTCATCGTGTCGAAGCCCGCCGCGTGCGTACTCCCAAGAGCCTACTCGAAACCGGGGCGTTTGCAGAAGAGGGGTTGTCCCGCGGCCGCGGTCTCGCACCATCGATGCGGATGACGGCCGCCCTTATAATGTGAAACTTTTCACAAGGTTGTCAAATTCTCAGCGGCCAGCTTCCGGCTTCCAGCTCGAAGAACAGTTCCACGAGCCTTGCGCGTAAGTGTCGCAATCACCACGAACGTTCACGCCGCGGATCCCGCATCCCGGTCCACGGATCCCGATTTGATCGCGACCTGATAATCTCTCCGCACTCCAATCAGCAAGAGTGGGCAACTGGCAACTGACAACTGGTAACTGGAAATCGAATGTCCAACGCCATCTCCCTGACCGGCATCACCAAGCAATTCAACGGCACGTTGGCGGTCGACGACTTGTCGCTCGCGGTGCCGGCCGGGTCGATTTACGGATTCATCGGTCCCAACGGATCCGGAAAGACGACCACGCTCCGGATGATCATGCACATCCTGCTGCCGGATCGCGGCGAGATCGAAGTGCTCGGTTCACGCGACACGGCGGCCGCGCGCGACAAGGTCGGCTACCTGCCGGAGGAGCGCGGGCTCTACAAGAAGATGACGATTCGCCGCCTGCTGCGCTACTACGGGCGGCTCAAGGGTGAGACGACGGCGCGCATCGACGCGTCGATTGATGACTGGATGCAACGGATGGAGTTGCCCGGACTTCTCGATCGACAAATCGAGACGCTCTCGAAGGGCATGTCGCAGAAGGTGCAGTTCGTCGCCGCGGTGGTGTCGAATCCGACGCTCTTGATTCTTGACGAGCCGTTCTCCGGTCTCGATCCGGTCAACGCGCAGGTGCTCAAAGACGCCGTGCTCGAAATGCGCCGCCGCGGCGCGACTGTCGTGTTCAGCACCCACGACATGGCCACCGCCGAGCGGATGTGCGATCGGATCTTCATGATCTTCCGCGGCCGCAAGGTGCTCGACGGCTCGCTCGAGAGCATCCAGGATCGCGTACGGCGCGGATACCGTCAGAATCCGCACCTCACTCGGTGCGGCGGCCTTGACGGATCTGCCCGATGTCGAAGCGGTCAACGACTTCGGCCAGATGCAGGAGGTCCGGCTTGCCGGCGATCCGCAAGCGTTTCTCGCGCGGCTCAGCGCCCGCGCGGCCGTGTACCACTTCGAGGTGACGCGCCCGTCGCTCCAGGACATCTTCGTGCGGATCGCCAAACCGTAGCTACGCTGCGAGATAGAGCCATGCGCAAAACACTGATCGTCGCCCAATCGGAATTCACGACGCTCGTAAAAACGAAAGCGTTCCTCGATCAGCCTGATCCTGATGCCGATCGTCATGGGCGGATCGATCATGCTGGTTCGGGCGACCAAGGACGCCACGGACAGCAAGGATCGAACGTTCGCCGTCGTCGATTACACCGGCACGATCGCCGAGCCGCTGAAGGCCATCGCCGGGCTGTACAACTCGTCGACGCCCTCCGCCATTGACGGCGTCCTGCCGCGGAAGGGGCCCCGGTTCATTCCGGTCGAGATCAAGCCGGATGGACGAAGCGCCGACGAGCTGCGGCTCGATCTGTCGAACCGCGTCCGCAAGCAGGAGTTGTTTGCCTTCGTCGAGGTGCCGGCGGAGATTCTCGATCCGGCAGCGAAGGCGCCCATCCGGTACTACTCCGATCATCCTTCCTACAACGCGCTGCCGCAGTGGATCAGGGCGACGGTCAATGCCGTGGTGCTCAACGAGCGATTCAAGCAAGCGTCAGTCGACCGCGCCCTTGTCGTCCGGCTGACGAAGCAGGCACCGATCGACGAGCGTGGACTGTTCGAGACGGCGGAGGGCGGCGGTGTCAAACCGGCCGAGGAAGTCAACGTTGCGCGCGCGATCGGCATTCCACTCGCGGCGCTGGTGCTGATGTACATGACCATCATGACCAGCGCGCCGCAGCTCCTCAACAGCGTGATCGAAGAAAAGATGAGCCGGATCAGCGAGGTGCTCGTCGGTTCGATCACGCCGTTTACGTTGATGATGGGCAAGTTGATTGGCGGCGCCGCCGCGTCGACGCTGCTGAGCGTCATCTACATTGCCGGCGGTCTGGTGGTCGCGCAGTACTGGGGCGGCTACGCGAGCGCGGTCACGCCGGCGATCGTCGGCTGGTTCCTGCTGTTCCTGATCCTGTCGCTCTTCATCTTTGGCGCGCTGTTCGTGGCGATCGGTGCCGCCTGCAACGATCTGAAGGATTCGCAGAACATGATGACGCCGGTGATGCTGCTGGTCATGATCCCGGTCTTCACGGCAGGGTCGGTGATGCGCGCACCCGACGGCACGCTGGCGACCGTGTTGTCGCTGGTGCCGACCGCCGCGCCATTCCTGATGCTGCTTCGCATCTCGCTTCAACCCGGCCCGCCGATGTGGCAGATCGTGCTCTCGGTGCTGCTGATGATGGGGACCGCGCTGGCGGTGGTGTGGGCGGCAGGAAAAATCTTCCGGACCGGCCTCCTGATGCAGGGTAAATCGGCGACCTTCGGCGAGATGCTCAGGTGGGTCATGGCCAAATAGATGCTGAATGTTGAATGCTGATTGTTGATTGATTCAATCAGCAATCGTCAATCGTCAATGCAATTCCTGTTACGATTTCCGGATGGATGTGCGCCCGCTGTCCGGACGATCCGCGCTTGCCGCGTGCGTGCTCTCCTGCGTCCTCGCGACGGTCGCCGCTGCGCAGCAGCCTGTGCAGTACAAGGTTTCATTTCCGGAGCCGGAGCATCATTACGCGCAGGTCGAGGTGACCTGGCCAGGCGTCACGGGCGCGACGCTCGAAGCGAGGATGAGCCGGTCGTCGCCGGGACGGTATGCCGTCCACGAGTTCGCCAAGAACGTCTTCGACGTGCACGCCTTTGACGGCCACGGCAAGGAGCTGAACGCCGACGCGGCCGAATCCGTACCAGTGGAACGTCACCGGGCATGATGGAACCGTCCGCATCGTTTACAAGGTCTTCGGCAATCATGTCGACGGGACCTACCTGGCGGTCGACGAGTCGCACGCGCATCTGAACATGCCTGCGACCCTGATGTGGGCGCGCGGCTTCGACATGCGTTCGGTCGTCGTCACGTTCGATCCGCCGGCCCGGTATTCGTGGAAGCCCGCGACGCAGCTGTTTCCAACCGCTGATCCCTGGACGTTTACTGCTCCGAACCTTCAGTACCTGATGGACAGCCCGACCGAGTTGAGCGACTACACGCTGCGCTCGTTTACGGTCCGGAACCCGGACGGCAAGGAGTACACGATTCGGACCGCCGTTCATCATGATGGCGATCCTTCAGTGATCGACGAATACGCGGCCGGGGCGGAGCAGATCGTCAACGAAGCGGCGGCGGTGTTTGGGGAGTTTCCCGCCTTCGATACCGGCACCTACACGTTTCTTGGCGACTACGTTCCGTGGGGCGGCGGTGATGGAATGGAGCATCGCAACAGCACCGTGGTCGCCTCACCGACGTCGTTCAAGAATCCGCAGGCCGCGAGGGCCGCGCTTGGAACCGTGTCGCACGAGTTCTTTCATTGCTGGAACGTCGAGCGGATCCGTCCCAAGACGCTCGAACCGTTCAACTTCGAAGAGGCGAACATCTCGGGCGAGCTCTGGCTCGCTGAGGGGTTCACCCAGTATTACGGCCCGCTCATCATGACGCGCGCCGGCGTGACGCCGGCCGATCCGGCCGCGCCTCGTGCGCAACGCGGTTGCCGTCATCAACAGTCCGGCACGCCGGTTTCGTTCCGCGGTCGAAATGAGTCAGATGGCCCCGTTCAGCGATGCCGCCGTCGCGATCGACGAGACCAACCTGTCGACGACGTTCATCTCGTATTACACCTACGGTGCGGCGATCGCGACCGCGCTGGATTTGAGCCTTCGCGATCGGTCGAAGGGGAAGGTCACGCTCGATGACTTCATGCGCGCGATGTGGGTTGCGCATGGAAAGCCGGGGGGGCCGAGCCCGGCGATCATCGCCAAGCCGTACACGTTGAAGGACGCGCGCGATCGGCTTGCCGAGGTATCGGGCGATCGTCGATTTGCCGACGAGTTCTTCGACAAGTACATCGAGGGGCGCGAGCTGCCGGATTACGAGACCCTGTTTGCCCGTGTTGGCCTCGTCCTTCGCAAGCGCAACCCGGGAGGCGCATGGGTCGGCTTGCTCGATCAGTCTTTTGCCGGCGGAGGTGGACGAGGCGGCCGGCGCGGCAGCGGGTCAGCGGCGTCCGCTACCGGTCCTGGAGTGCGAGTTCCCGCCCTCGTGAATTGGGGGACGCCGGCATATCGCGCGGGCCTCGAGGAGGGGGACGTCATCACGATGGCCGATGGCAAAGCGATCGCCACGCTCGACGACTGGCAGGCCGCGGTTCGTGCGCACAAGCCCGGGGACTCGATGGCCGTCGAGTTCACTCGTCACGGGTCAGCCGTCAAGGCCTCGATCGCCGTAGGCGAGGACCCGACGATGGAGGTCGTCACGCTCGAATCAACCGGCGGCACCCTGTCGGCGGACCAGAAGGCGATGCGGGACGGATGGCTCGGATCGAAGCGTAAATAGTGAGTCCCATTTTCCAGCTCCCAGTGGTAACCGGACTGGAAACTGGAGACTGACTCTCTGCGTCACACATAGAGACGCGAACGAACGAAGTGAGTGAGCCACGCGAGCGGAGTGGGGCGTGCGGGGTCCCCGCGAGCGAGCGTGTAGGGGAGTTCGAGGGGCGAAGCCCCTCGATAAAGAAGTGATCGGCACAATCTTCCAGCACTACCGTGTAGACGAGCGCCTCGGGGCCGGCGGGATGGGCGAGGTGTATCGCGGTGAAGATACACGGCTCGGTCGGCCCGTCGCCCTGAAGTTTTTGCCGCCATCGCTCAAGTCCGATCCGGAAAGCCGTGCGCGGTTTCTGAACGAAGCGCGGGCCGCTTCCATGCTGCGATCGCCCAACATCGCGGTCACCTACGACATTGGCGAAGAGGACGGCACCGATTTCATCGTGATGGAGTACGTCGACGGCGAACTGCTTTCCTCGCGCGTCGCCCGTGGTCCGCTGCCGGTGCGGGAGGTGGTTGAAATCGGGATCCAGGTGGCCGACGCGCTCGACGAAGCGCACTCGCGCGGGATCGTGCATCGCGATATCAAGAGCGCAAACCTGATGCGAACCGAGCGCGGACTGGTCAAGGTCCTCGACTTCGGTCTGGCGAAGTTCATCTCGAACGTCGCCTCTCAGGACGTCACGCAGGCCCAGATGACCATGGCGGGAATGGTCGTCGGCACGGTCTCGTACATGGCCCCCGAGCAGGCGCTTGGACGGCCGATCGATCACCGTGTCGACCTGTTCTCCCTGGGCGTCGTCCTGTTCGAACTGCTGACCGGCCGAGTGCCGTTCGACGGATCGACGCCGACCGAAATCATCGATCGGATCCTGCACGAGGTGCCGCCACCGCCGTCGCGCTACGCGACCGGAGTACCCGCGAACGTCGATGCCATCGTCGCCCGCGCGCTCGAGAAGGATCCGATCTTTCGCTATCAGCAGGCTGGTGATCTCGCGCACGATCTCCGTCAGGTGGGCGATGAGCTGGACGGTGTCGCGGTCCGTCCCTCGAGTCGCATCTCTGCGCCGGTGCCGACCGGGCCAGTCGAGAATTCCGTGGCGGTGATGACGTTCTCGAACATCACGCGAGAACCGGCTGACGACTGGATCGGGACCGGCATCGCCGAAACCGTCAGCTCCGATCTGAAGAACATCCATGGGCTGACCATCATCGGCCGCGCGCGCGTCTACGACGCGCTGAGGAATCTCAGCACCGATGCGCACCTGAACGACTCGCTCGCGATCGATATCGGCCGCCGTCTCGGGGCAACCTGGGTCGTGGTCGGCGGGTATCAGCGCCTCGCCGGCGTGGTGAGGATTACCGCGAGCTTCGTCGAGGTGGCGACCGGTCAAGTTCGACGTACGGTGAAAGTCGATGGCCGGATCGACGACATCTTTGCCCTGCAGGACAAGATCGTCTTCGAGCTGAGCCAGGGTCTCAACGTCGTGCTCAAAGGGACCGAGATTGCCGACATCGAGCGGCAGGAAACGCGCTCGGTCGCCGCCTACGAGAGCTACGCGCGCGGGATGATGAATCTCCGGCAGGCGACACGGGAATCCATCGATCGAGCGATTGCTGCATTCGATGATGCGACCAAGCACGATCCGGAGTACGCGCATGCGTGGGCGGCGCTCGGCAACGCGTACGGACTCAAGGGAAGCTTCCTCGGCATCCGCGACATGATCAACCAGGCGATTGTGCTCGAGCGCCGCGCCCTTGCCATCGATCCGGACTTCTCCGACGCGCACATGTGGCTGGGGAGTGGCTTGCTCGAACTCGGTCGCATCGATGAAGCCGTCGGCGAAATCCGTGAAGCGCTTCGGATCGACCCGGAAAACGGCCAGGCCTTTCAGGCGCTGGCGCGCGCCTACTGGGTTGGTCAGGGAGACTTCAAAGCGGCCATTCCGCTCTTCGAGCGGGCGATCGCGCTCAATCCAGAAGCGGGGTATTCCTATCTGCAGCTCGCGTTGCTGTTGGCCTGGGAAGGTCAGCTCGATCGCGCCGAAGAGATCAGTCGACACGCCGTGGATCTGCAGGAGCAGTACATCTCCGGCAACCTCGGCCTCCAAATCGTCGGCGCACATGCGCGTCTCGGGTACGTCCACTACCTGAGAGAGCACTACGATGAGGCGCTGCGCGAGTACGAGCGGGAACTGGCCTTCATCGGCGCTGGCGACCATGCGCTTCGAGATCGCACGCTGCTCGAGCTGAACGTCAAGATCGGCGCGGTCTATCTGCGTCAAGGGCGCCGAGACGACGCCGAGCGGCACTTCGGCCGCGCGCTGAAGAGCTTTGACGCGCGCGTCGCCAACGGCGCCGATGACCCGTACACCCGTTACTACGTGGCGTGTCTTCACGCGCTTCGAGGTGACGCCGATCGCGCTCTCGATTCGCTCGAACGCGTCGCCCAGAGCCTTCCGGCGCTCACCGCGGCCCGCGCGCGACTGGACGTCGATCTGGCCTCGCTGCGCGATCAGCCGAGACTCCGCGCGTTGATCGGTGGATGAGACTTTTTACTTTTCACTTTCAACTTGTTACTTTCGGTCCGTGACCTCCGGCGACTCCGCGAGCGCAAAGTACGACGTCGTCATTGTCGGCGCCGGGCCAGCCGGCCTGAGTGCCGCGCTCGTGCTGGGGCGATGCCGTCGGGCGGTGCTCATCTGTGACACCGGCAAACCCCGCAACGCGGCCTCGCATGCCCTTCACGGCTACCTGACCCGTGACGGCATCGATCCACGCGAATTCCTCGCGATTGGACGACGGGAGCTCGAGCGCTACGACACGGTGGATCGCCGGGAGATTGCGGTTGCTGACGCAACGTGCGAAGACACCGGTCGCTTTCGCGTCGTCCTCAGTGATGGATCGATCGTGCGATCGCGGAAACTCCTGGTCGCAACCGGCGTCTGCGACAACCTTCCCGACATCGAGGGCATTCAAGAGATGTACGGACGAAGCGTCTTCCATTGCCCCTATTGCGACGGCTGGGAGATTCGCGATCAGCCCATTGCCATCTACGGGCAAGGGGCGCGAGGAGTTGGCCTGTCGCTGGAGCTCACCGGGTGGAGCCGCGACCTGGTGCTTTGCACGGACGGTGACACGGAGACGAGCGCCGACGATCGTGACCGACTGGCGCGAAACCGCATCCGTATCCGTGAAGAGCGCGTGACCGCGCTCGAGGGTCACCAGGGGATGCTGCAACGCATCCGGTTCGATTCGGGGGAAACATTGGTGCGCAGCGCCATGTTTTTCACGACTGGCCAGTTCCAGCGCTCGGAACTCGCGGTTCGTCTCGGCTGCGAGATCAACGACAAGGGGACCGTGCGTACCGGAAAGTACGAATCCACGCACCTGGCCGGGCTGTATGTCGCGGGTGATGCGTCACGCGCGGTGCAATGGGTGATTGTGGCGGCCGCCGAAGGTGCGGAGGCGGCGTTTGCGATCAATACCGATTTAATTCGAGAGGATCTTGCGTAATTCAGCGACAGCCACAGTCGAGCTGCGATAGATCCCAAGAGACAACAAGAGAAGGAGAAAGGAGAGAAGTGCTCTTGCGGGTGGCTGTCGTGGTGTTGGGCAACAACCAAATTGGACTGCTCTTCGTGAGATTGGACTGCCAGTTTCAGGCGTCTCGTCCCACAAACCGGCCCAGAATTGACGTCTCACCACGGCCATTCACCGATTGGACATCGCATAATGGTGGGCGACCGGTCCACACTGCGAAGTCCGGGAGGGACGATGTTTCAGCTGATCGAGCGTCAGTTCATGCGGACCGCGCGGCCGTTGTACGGCCATCTCGTCAACCTGTTCGAGTCGGCGATCGCCCGCGGGGAGCTTCCCTCGGGATCTCGTCTTCCGCCCGAGCGCGAGCTCGCCGAGCGGCTCGGGATCAGCCGCACCACCGTCGTCAGCGCGTATCGGGAGCTGGAATCGCGCGGGCTGCTTCGCGGTTACGTCGGCCGTGGCACGTTCGTGTGCGCAGCGCCAGAGCCGAGCGGCACACCGTTCGCGTGGCGCGGCAAGATTGCATCAGCGGCGCTTCGATCAAGTGACTCGACGCTGCGCGATGCGATTCGGCATTCGTCCGATGCGCGTCTGCTGTCGCTGGCTGCAGGGGAGCCGGCGATTGATTGTTTTCCGACCGCTGCGTTTCAGCAGGCGATCGATCATGTCTTGAAGCGGGACGCCGACGCCGTGTGGAGTCATGGGCCGACCGAAGGGCAACCGGCGCTCCGCGACGCGATTGCCGAGCGGTTCCGTGTCTCCGCTGAAAGCGTTCTGATCCTGGCAGGGGCACAGCAGGGTCTTGATCTGCTGGCTCGTTGCCTGGTGGATCCCGGCGACGCTGTGATCATCGATCGACCGGGGTATCTCGGCGCCATCCAGTCATTCCGCGCAGCCGGTGCGAAGCTGATTGGGTGGGATGTCGCGCGCGCCGAAATCGACGAGCTCGAGGATCTGCTCGTGCGATATCGGCCGAAGCTGATCTACACCAACCCGACGTTTCAGAATCCGACCGGCGTGACGATGCCGATTCGGACACGACGTGAACTGCTCAAACTGGCGGAGCGCTACCGAGTGCCGATTGTCGAGGATGCCACATACGGGGAGTTGTACTTCCACGACGCGCCGCCGCCGTCGCTGCGCGAGCTCGATGCTCAGAACCTCGTGATTCACCTGAACAGCTTTTCAAAAGTCATGGCGCCCGGACTTCGCCTGGGTTGGCTTTCGGCGGCGCCGTCGATCATCGATCAAATCGCCATCATCAAGCAGCGGCTCGATCCGCATACCCAGAATCTCGTCCAGTTCGCGATGGCCCGTCTCATCCGGCAGGGCAGCTTCGACACGCACCTGCGAACGCTGCGGGAGGAGCATGCGCGCCGCTGCGGACAGATGGTGACCGCCTTGCAACGACATGTGCCGCCGGGCGCGCTGCGTTTTGCGCGTCCCCAGGGCGGGCTCTACCTCTGGTGCCGCCTCGTCCCGGGCGTCAGCTCGCGCGCGCTGCTCGACCGGGCGCTTGGCGCCGGCGTGGCGTTTATCGCCGGCGATGCGTTCTATCCTGATCCAGCCGGGGAATCGGAGCTTCGACTCTGCTTCTCGAGCGTCATGCCAGCTACGATGGATGATGCCGTGCGCCGGCTGGCCAGCTGTCTGCCGGTTTCCGCCGAGCGCCGGCAGCTGCGGCCGATCGCCTGACGCGCCCTGACGCAGGAGCGGAGGACACCGTGCGTGAAGTGGAGCGTCTCGGGCGCGAACTGATTGCGACGCTGAACGGCGATCCGTGGTACGGGTCGGCCGTATCCAGCATCCTGGACGGCATCGACGCCAAGATGGCCGCAGCGCATCCGATCGATGGCGCGCATTCAATCTGGGAGCTGGTGGTGCACATGACGGCGTGGGTGAACGAGACGAAACGCCGCCTCGAAGGCGGCCCGCACCGTTCACCGGTTGAGGGAGACTGGCCGGCCGTCCGATCGACGACGCCTGCCGCCTGGGCGGATGCGCTCTCGGCATTGCGTCGGGCGCACGAGGATCTCGGTCGCGCCATCGAGGCGGCTGAGGACTCAAGCCTCAGCCGCCAGATTGGCGGCTCGCAGGTGGATGCGATGGGCAACCCGGTCACTTACTATCAGACGATCGTCGGCATCCTGCAGCACGACACGTATCATGCGGGGCAGATCTCCCTGCTTAAGAAAGCAGGGAATCCCTAATCACTGATCACTCATCGCGAATCACTTATCCCTTGAATCCTTGAATCCTCGGATCCTGATCGCGGATCCCGGATCCCGACCCCGCAGAACAAAATGAAGATGGAGACACGTATGGTGAAAGATCCTGTTTGCGGAATGACGATCGACGAGAAGACAGCGAAAGGGGAGAGCGTCTATAACGGCCAGACCTATTACTTCTGCGCGCCGATCTGCAAGACCCGGTTCGATCAGGATCCGGCGAAATACGTCAAGAATTGAAGCGTCCGCGAGCCGGTCTCTCAGCTAAGCGGCGCGCGGATCTTGCACCCGGATCCCGGATCCCGCACCACGGATCCCGAATCCCGCACCACGGATGCCGGTGAAGTATCATCGCGCTGTATGGCACACCGCTTCACGGTGGGGGTCGAGGAAGAGTTCCAGATCGTCGATCCTGAGACATGGGAGCTTCGATCGCACGTCTCGGAGCTGCTCGCGTCGAGCTCCCCTGCGCTCGGGGACCAGATCAAGCGGGAGATGCACCAATCAATCGTCGAGGTGGGCACGCGGATCTGCGAGACCGTGCCCGAGCTGCGGGAGGAGATCTTCAGGACACGCCGCGAACTGACCAGCGGAGCGGAACGCGTCGGCCTCGTCGTGGCAGCCGCGGGTACGCATCCGTTCTCACACTGGAAAGATCAGATTCTGTCTCCCGGCGTTCGCTACGACAGCATCGTCGAAGAACTTCAGCAGTTGGCGCGGTCTCTGCTCATCTTCGGGCTGCACGTCCACGTCGCGGTGCCGGACAACCAGACGGCGATCGACATCATGAATGCGGCCAGGTATTTCCTCCCGCACCTTCTCGCGCTCTCAACCAGTTCGCCGTTCTGGATGGGTCGGGACACCGGCCTCAAGTCGTACCGCACGACGATATTCCGCCGGTTCCCGCGCACTGGTGTGCCCGATCACTTCGGTTCGTGGAGCGAATACGAGAACTACATCAAGCTGCTCGTCGAACTGCATTGCATCGACGACGCGAAGAGGATCTGGTGGGACGTCCGGCCGCACCCGAGTTTTGGCACGCTGGAGTTCCGCGTCTGTGACGTGCCGACACGGCCCGAGGCGGCGGTGATGCTTGGTGCGCTCGCGCAGGCGATTGTCGTGAAGCTCTACAAGCTCTACACGCGCAACCTCGGTTTCCGGCTCTATCGTCGAGCCTTGATCGAAGAGAACAAGTGGCGCGCCGCGCGCTGGGGCATCGACGGCAAGCTGATCGACTTTGGCAAGCGGTCAGAGGTCCCGATGCGGACCCTGGCGCTCGAGCTGCTGGAGTTCGTGGACGATGTGGTGGACGAACTGCAGAGCCGCGACGCGGTGGCTTACGTACACACCGTCCTTCGCGAAGGGACCAGCGCCGACCAGCAGCTCGCGGTGTTTCGAGAGACCGGCGATCTGAAAGCCGTCGTGCGTCACCTCGTCAACGAAACGCGTGCGGGAGTCGATCGCCGGGGAGAAGCGAGAGTATGAGTGCATCGAGCGTCATCAAGCCTGTCGGCCTGCTCGTCGGCCGTGAGTACAGCTTCCCGCCGGCGTTCATCAATCGAGTCAACGAGAAGGGGAAGAAGCACGGCATTACCGCGGAGATGGTCAGCTGGGGCGGAACCAGGCTGGACGATCCCGCGAAGTACTCGGTCATCGTCGATCGCATTTCCCATGAGGTCGAGTACTACCGCGGCGCGCTGAAGCACGCCGTTCTCCAGGGCACGTATGTCATCAACAACCCGTTCTGGTGGACGGCCGATGACAAGTATTTCAACTACGCGGTGATGGCGAAGCTCGGATGCGCGATTCCCAAGACCGTTCTTCTGCCGCAAAAGGGATACCCGAAGGACATCGACCTGACGCCGGAATCGCTGCGCAACCTGCAGTTTCCGATCGACTGGGAGGGTCTGCTCGACTATGTGGGACGCCCGGCCATTCTGAAGCCGTACTCGGGCGGCGGCTGGCGGCACGTCTACAAGGTGCACGATGCGCGGGAACTGATCGAAGCCTATGACGGAACCGCCCCGTACTGCATGACGCTGCAGGAATTCATCGACTTTGACGGCTACGTGCGCTGTTTTACCTTTGGCAAGACCGACATCACGCCTGTGCGGTACGACCCGCGCGAACGGCGCTACCTGGTGGATCATGCCTACTTGCCCGCCGACGTCGGTTCACGCGTCGTCCGCGACGCGCAGACGATCAATATGGCGCTCGGCTACGAGATGAATACGATCGAGTTCGCGGTGCGTGACGGCGTGCCGTACGCGATTGACTACCTCAACCCAGCCCCTGACTTCGAACGCGATCGGATTACCGACTTCTACTTCGGTCACGTCCTCGAAAAGATGAGCGACCTGGTGATCGATCGGGCGCTCAATCCCGATCCCTCCCGCAGCTGGCCGCGATGGGAAGCGATGCTCGGCATTGGCGCGCCAGCGGGTTTTACCGGCGCCCCGCGCACAGGCGCGGTCACGATCTGAATGGACGTCATCGACGCCTGGCATTCGCTGCTGCGGCCTGACGTCGAGCTGAGCCGCCGCTATTGGGAGGAATTCGCCGCCTCGATGCGGTCGCGTAAGCTGACGTTTGGCGACCGCGTTCATTGTCCGTTTCTCCGGCCGTTCTTTCTGTCCGAGGAGGACGAGTCGCGGATGCGCGTGGCCGCCGAAACGATCGCCGCCGTCGGTGAACGGGTGGTGGCCGCTGCGCTCTCGGCGCCGTCGCTTTTCAATCAGCTCGGGCTCACCGAGGCCGAGGAGCGGCTCGTTCGGATCGATCCCGGTTACGATCGCGCCAGCACGGCATCACGGCTTGACGCCTTCCTTCTTCCAGACTCGCTGCACTTCGCCGAGTACAACGCGGAGTCCCCCGCCGGCCTGGCATACACCGAGCGGCTGTGCGAGCTGTTCGAGGAGATGCCGGCCATGACGGCGCTCCGGGCGGACCGTCGCGTCCGCTTCAATCGGACGATCGAGCCGATGCTCGAAGGCCTGCTGGCCAGCTACAAGGATTGGGGCGGCCGCGCCGATCCGCCGTCGATCGCGATCGTTGACTGGCGGAATGTCCCGACATGGTCTGAGTTCGAAATCCTGCGTGATGCCTTCACCGCGCTGGGTGTGCCGACGCTCGTATGCGATCCGCGTGAGCTGACGCTCGACAACGGCGCGCTGACGTGTGGTGGGTCCCGCATCGACGTGGTCTACCGCCGCGTACTGATCAGCGACATTGTGGCGCGGCCGGACGATTGCACGGCACTCGTGGACGCCTACGAGCAGCGAGCCGTCTGTGTGGCGAATACGTTCCGATGCAAGCTTGCGCACAAGAAGGCATTCTTTGCGGTTCTCACCGACGAGCGGAATGAGTCGCTGTTTTCGGAGACCGAGCGCGCCATCATTCGGTCGCATGTGCCGTGGACGCGGGTTCTTGCCGATACCGACACGGTGATGGGAGGCCGGAGACAATCGCTCATGCGGCTGGCAGAAGATCACCGCGATTCGCTGGTGCTGAAACCCAACGATGAGTACGGAGGTTCCGGGGTGCAGCTCGGATGGGAAATGACGCCGGCGTCGTGGAGCGCCGCACTCGACGCTGCGCTCAACACCCCACCGGGGACGTGGGTGATCCAGGAACGGATTCCCGTTCGTCGCGAAATTTTTCCGATGTTCGATGCGGCCGGCGACGTGACGATGCGAGACATGCTCGTGGATTTCGCCCCGTATCTCGTGCGCGGCCGGATGACAGGCTCCCTGACACGCCTCAGCTCCACGGGTCTCGCCAACGTCACGTCGGGCGGTGGCCAGGTCCCCGCGTTCGTGGTCGGCGGACCACTGGCGCTGGGTTGATACAATTGTGTCGATGATTTTTGGCGCAGTCAGCGACGACCTCCTTCCCGGCGCACACAATGCCGTCAACACCTGCCTGGCCATCCGCCGCGGTGAACACGTGGCGCTGGTTGCCGACACGGCGAGCCGTGCGGTTGCGGCCAGCCTCGAGCAGGCACTCATCGCGGCCGGCGCCGATCTCCGCTGCCTCGTGATTGAGTCGGTTGCCTCACGTCCCATGACCTCCGCCCCAACCGAAGTGCTTCGCGCCTTCGAAGACGCTGAAGCGGGAATTCTGTGCGTACAGCCACAGGAGGGAGAACTGCCGGCCCGTATGGCCATCGTCGGGGTCATCGAGCGGCGCCGCATCCGCTATGCCCACATGGTCGGCGTCACGCCGCAAATCATGCGGGAGGGCATGCGCGCCGACTACCTTCAGGTCGATCGTTTGAGCACGCAGCTCTGCGAGCGGATGGATCGCGCGACGTCGCTGACGGTCCGGACCGCGAACGGCACTGACTTTCGGGCCACTTTCGATCACTCGCTGGCGTGGGTGAAGACCAGCGGTCTGATCAATGCGCGCTACTGGTCGAACCTCCCGGCCGGCGAGGTGTTTACGACACCGGGATCAGTGGATGGAACGTTCGTGTGTGACGGAACCGCCGGCGACTACTTCAATGCCAAGTACGGCACGCTCGATAGCACTCCGCTCGTCCTCGAGATTCGGGACGGCCGGCTCACGTCAGCGCGGTGCGATCGCGCCGACCTCGAGCGCGATTTCTGGAACTACTGTCACACCGACGAAAACAGCGACCGCGTCGGCGAGCTCGCATTCGGCACCAATCTCGGCCTGCGCGAGATGATCGGGGTCCTGCTGCAGGACGAGAAGGTGCCCGGCGTCCACCTCGCGTTTGGCGATCCGTATGGCAACCAGACGCACGCCACCTGGAAGTCGCGCACGCACGTTGATGTGCTCACTCGCCACTGCGACGTGTGGATCGACGATGAGCAGGTCATCGCCGCCGGGCAATACTTGCTGGAGAAATTCGATCTGGTCGCTGGCTAACAGAATCCAAAAGGTTCTACTGGGTTCTGCAAGGTTCTACAAGGTTCCACGAGGTTCGTTCAGGTTCTGCCGGTTCTGCGAAGCGAACGAACCCCGCAGAACCTGGTAGAACCCTGTAGAACCTAGTAGAACCGGCTTTACCAGTGTGAAATATACTCGCGGAGCTGCTGCTTCCAGTAAGGCCAGTCGTGGCCTCCGCGCGGGCCCCAGTCGTCGAGAGAATGCCGGATTCCTTTTCTTGCGAGCACCCCTGACATGGCGTACGAGTAGCCGCTCTTTTCGAATGGCCCCGTCCCTGTCACCAGACGGATCTCGCAGGTCGCCAGCTGCTCCAAGTACCACGGGTCGGCCAGGTTGGACATGTAGTCGACGGGATTCTGAAAGTAGAAGTTGTCGTCGTACATCCCGCCCATGAAGTCGCGCAGATCAAAAACTCCAGAGAGCGCGTAGCAGCGTTTCACCAGATGAGGATAGTGAAAGAGCGTGTTGGCGGCGTGATACGCGCCAAGCGACGCACCGACGGTGGCGATAGGAATGCCAGGCGTCTGACAGCTCGAGTGCACGTAGGGGATCACTTCATCGCGGATGTATTCGTCGAACATGCGCTGGCGCCAGCTGCGGTGGAACGGATGCGCGTGCTTGTTGAGGAAGGACTCGTGGTTGTTCGAGCCGACGCAGAAAACCTTGACCCGACCGGCGTCGATACAGTCGCCGATCGCGCTGATGAGGCCATTTCGCTCGAGCTCCCACTCATCTCCGTGGCTTGTGGGAAACGCCAGCAGCGGCGGCCCCCAATGGCCGAAGACGGTCACCCCCATGTCGTGTCCGAGTCGTGGGGAATACCAGTACTGATGAAACGTCTGCATTCTCAGCTTCCAGCTTCCGGCCGCGCGAACTGCGAACTACGAACCGCGAACCGCGAATGACTACGACGTGACAACGACGATGGAAAAGCCGTCGTACCCCTTGGAGCTGACGGTTTGAATCGCCGTTGCGTCAACCCGTGGTTCAGCCGCCGCCATTTCGAAAAACCGCTGCATGCCCTGGACGGCCGGGTCTGTGGTCCGCGGGTTGGCCACTTCACCCTTTCGGATGACGTTGTCCACCACAACGATCGATCCGACGCGCGAGAGCTTCAGTGCCCAGCTGAAGTAGTGATGTGTGTTGGGCTTATCGGCGTCGATGAAGACGAGATCGAAAGGCGCGATGTTCTCCGCGGCGATTTTCGGAAGCGTCTCGAGCGCCGGGCCCACCCGCACGTCAGCGATGTCACTCAACCCTGCGCCGGCGATGTTCGCCCGAGCCAGTTGCGCATGCCTGGCGTCGGCTTCGAGCGAGATGAGCCGGCCGCCCGGTTTCAGTGCCCGTGCCAGCCAAATGGTGCTGTAACCGCCAAGCGTGCCAATCTCGAGGATGGCGCGCGCGTTCACCAGGCGGGCAAGCATCTGGAGAAACTTACCCTGGCTCGGCGAGACGTTGATGGCGGGCAACCCTGCGGCGTCGCTCGCGTCGAGTGCCGCGTCCAGCGCCGCGTCCGGCTTGACGATGGTGTCCGCAAGATACCGGTCGACCAATCCCCATTGTTCTTCGCCCATCGTGACATCCATAGCTTCAGGTTTGAACCGCAGCCCTTCCACGTCGCCAGTGGCTCCGGCGGCCCGCCGTAGCTTTAGCGGAGGCGATTAGGGCTCGGCCTTTCGATCTATTTCCAGATCCCCAGCAATTGACGAACGAGAATGAGTTGTCCGACATGATAGGCAGTATGGTCGGCGGCAAGCACGATCTCCCGTAGGTATGTCTGTCCGCTGCCATGCGGGATGGCGGCAGTGAGGTCGATGCGCTTGTCGAGGGCAAGCTCGCGCAACGCCTCGCGATCCTTCCGGAAAGCATCAATGCTGTTGGTCCACTCGGCCGTCGAGGATGGCGCAGGCGACTTCGGCCAGTAGTCCTTCGGCCAGTCCATCTCCTCGTAATCCTTGTTGCGGCTGAAATCCAGGATGTCGTGCTGCGCAAGACGTAGGTGCTCGACCAGTTCCCAGGGTGAATGCGCACCGGCGCGCTTGCCACGAAACTCCTCGGGAATCCCGTCGACCGCCGCGTCGAATCCCGCGTGGGCATCGTCCCACGACAGCATCTTTGCCAGCAGTTCACGAACGGCCTGATCGCTCATTGAAGACTCCACTCACGCCGGGATCCGGGATCCGGATCCGGGGTCCGGGGTCCGGGGTCCGGGGTCCGGGGTCCGGGATCCAGAGTCCGGGATCCGGGATCCGGCCCGGCGTCTATCGTACTTGCTTTGGATGTTCCACGCCCTCAGCCACGGCGTTTTGCGACGGCCAGCCGATCAAGTACGTCAGCAGACCTGGTGCGCCGATGAGCGGCGTGTAACCAGCCCGCCAGTGCATCTTGTCTCCCGCCGGTGCCCCGAGCGCCCGCAGTTCATCAGGCGTATAGGCGCGCAGCTGAGAGATGAAGCCGTCCCAGAGGCAAATCATCGGGACGCACGGGAGCGGATATGTAAACAGCAGCCGCTTCCACAGAAATGGACGCATGAATGGCGTGAACACCCAGACGAATAAAGGCAGCAGCAGGACCGGGAGAATCGTCCGGAGCGTACGCCGTGATGCCTCGAAGATGGCAATCGGTTGCCCGGCGTTCGCCGCGTCGAGCAAGATCGCTCGGGCATCGTCGGGTTTGAAATGATGAAACCCATTGAACAGAGTACGCAAGCCGGTCAGCTCACGCGGAACCGCCCTCGCGTCTACCGGTGTGCGCACGTAATCGATCACGCCACCGGACTCGTTCGCGACCCGTTCGAACGCCGCGGTGTTGGGGAAGAGGTCCGTCAAGGTCGCAGTGGCCGTGATGCCAGACTGGTGAAGGTCGGCAATCACGGTTGGCAACGGTCCCGACCCTCCGGAGCAGAGATCCACGATACGAGTCGTGCCCGTGGCACCCAGCGCCTCACGAATCAACGGCGTGATCGTCCGATGCAGCGAGACCGCGGTCTGGATGAAATGCAAATAGTCGGTCGCCAGATCGCGAACGATGGCGGGACACCACGACTGATCTTCGATCTCGAACAGGTGAAGCCTGCGCACGCTACCTGACTTTTCCGGGACCCCAGAGCGCTCGACCCGGCTTACGGCCGGTGTGTTCTCCGTCCTTGATGACCTGTGAGCCGTTCACGAGGACATGCCGCATGCCGATCGCATACTGGTGTGGATTCTCGAATGTCGCGCGGTCGGCAATCATCGCAGGATCGAAGACGACGACGTCGGCAAACATTCCTTCCTTGATGAATCCGCGGCGATCCAGCTCCAGGTTTGTGGCAGGCAAGCCGCTGAGTTTTCGAATGGCGTCGGGCATGGTCAGGATCTTGTCGTCCCGGACGTACTTCGCAAGCACGCGCGCGAAATTGCCGTACGCGCGCGGATGCGCCGACGATTTGGTAAACGGCGGCTCCGGCGCCATCGAAGCGGCGTCCGACCCGAAGCTCACCCACGGCAGGACGATCTGCTTGCGGATGTTTTCCTCCGACATCATGAAGTACACCGTGTCGACCCTCGACCGATCTTCGAGGACGAGATTCATGATCGTCTCGACCGGATCCTCCCCGCGCATCTTCGCGGCATCCGCGAGCGACTTGCCGCTGAGCGGCTTCAGCTTGTCCGACTTGAATCCCACCAGCAGGACGCGGTCGGCTGATCCTGCCGCGCGATACAGATTCTCCCAGTCGTCGGACGGAGTGCGGATCGCGGCGGCGATCTTCTTCCGCGTCTCCGGGTCCGCGAGCCGCTTGTAGGCGGCGTCGTACCCTCCGTCGAGCACCCACGGCGGCATCGACGCGTCGAGCCCGGTTGCGCCGGCAGGATACGTATACATGTCGGCCGTGATCTTCAATCCCTCGCGGCGTGCGGCCTCGATCTTCGCGATCGCCCGGTCCATCTTCGACCAGTTGGACTGACCGGCAGCCTTGAGGTGATAGACCTCGGCCGGGATTCCTGCCTCGCGGCTGATGCGAATCAGCTCGTCAACCGCCTCGAGCAACCGATTGCCCTCGCTGCGCATATGCGAGATGTACTTCCCACGGTATCGTGCCGCGACCTTGCACAGCTCGATCAACTCTTCCGTCGACGCATAGAACGCCGGTGCGTAGATGAGCGAGGATCCAATCCCGAGCGCGCCTGCCTCCATTTCGTCCCGAACGAGCGCGCGCATCTCTTCGAGCTGCGCCGGCGTCGGCCGCTTGTCCTCGAGGCCAACCACGTGCTCGCGGATGGTCGTCGCCCCGATGAACGAGGCGACGTTTTGGGAAATCCCTCGTTCCTCGATCTGTTTCAGGTAGTCCGAGAGGCTCGTCCAGGTAATCGAGTACTTGAGATCTCCCATCTGCTCAATCGCCCGTCGCTTCATCTCGGGCGTGAGCGGCCCCATCGAGTTGCCTTCACCAAAAATCTGGGTTGTGACCCCTTCGCGAAGCTCTCCCTGAGAACGCCCATCGATCAGCAGCGACTCGGTGGACCACGACAACATGTTGATGAACCCGGGAGCGACCGCCAGGCCGGTCGCGTCGATCGCTGTCGTGGTCGGAATGCTCGAGAGATCGCCGATGGCGGCGATCTGATCGCCGCGAATCCCGACGTCGGCGCGGCGGCCCGGTGCGCCGGTGCCGTCGTAGACGGTGCCGCCGCGTACAACAACGTCTAGTGCTGCGGGCTGGGTGAAGACTGTCGTTGCAGGCTCAATCGAGAACGCGAGGAGCCAAACGAGGAGCGGGGACAGGATGCGAAACAGACGCATCCGCGCATTAGAGACTGTTAGGCGAAAAAATGAAAGCGGCTCGTTTCAACGTGCGAGCGAGCAGTTCGAGCGAGCCTCGCGAGAGCGCGTGTAGGGGAGTTCCGCCTTCGCCAAGGCTACGGCGGACATCGCCGAAGCTTTCTCACAAACCCAATTGGGTTCGGTCAACGAATACCAGCAACGCGAGCGAGCGAGAGCGAGCGAGCCAGGCGAGCGGAGTGGGGCATCGGGGCCCCGCGAGCGAGCCTGTAGGGGAGTCCGAGGGGCGAAGCCCCTCGGATCAAGATTAGGATCCGACGTCCACGTATACGACGTTCAGTCGATAGTAGAGCACCTCGTTGAACTCGCCGCGCGCAACCCGCGGCCAGATCGGAACGCTGGTCGTGCTCACCACCCGGATGTACCCGGCGACCTCCTCGAGCCATCCCAGCATCCGGACCTGTTCTTCATTGGTCAACCGCGTCAAGTCCTCCAGGACCACGGTCGCCGCGCGGCCTCGCGTCGGAAGTTCCAGCGGCAGTCCGGGCCGCCACTTGAGGACCGGGCCCCGCAGATCGAGGCGCAGCATGTCCAGGACGATCCGGGTCGCTTCGGAACTTCCGACGACGAGAACATTCGTGCGAGGCATGACACCAACCTGGAGATCCTTCCGCGGTACCGGCGTGACGCGGTGGTGCTTCCTGAATTGAGGCGTCGGGTTGAAAGCTGGTCCGGTCGGCTAGGGCATGCGAGCGGTTCTCCATGGGGTGCCTCCTTGAGGCGGTAGAGCTATTAGATCGCGCCGACTGTACCCACGGGGCACGCGTCCCGCTATCGGGAGAAGGGAGACAGAGGGGTAGGGAAGATCCCTATAAAGTGAAAAGTTAGAAGTTAAAAGTGAAAAGTGAAAAGTTAGGGGGGCTCACTGGTTTTCCAGCCATCCCTGGAGGACCGCGTACTTCACAATGTCGATTCGGCCACGCAATTCGAGCTTTCGCATGGCGTTCGCCTTGTGCGCCTCAACCGTTTTCACACTCAGCGACAGCCGTCCGGCAATTTCCTTGTTGCTGTAACCGGCGGCGATGAGTCGCAGGACCTCGGCTTCGCGTTCACTCAGCGTCGCCGACGGCTTGCTCACTTTGTCGCGCCTGCCGATGAGCCGCGCGGTCACGCGCGGGGTCAGCGTCGAGTCGAGGTATTGGCCGCCGGCCGCCGCTGCCCGTATCGCCTGCAGCAGCTCGCTCGGGGCGCTCTGCTTCAGCACATATCCCGAAACGCCCGCGCGAAGCAGTTCCTGCACGTAGGCATCATCTCCATGCCGTGTGAGGGTGACGATGACTGCCTTCGGTTGCTTCTGCTTCAGCGCGCGGGTGGCGGCCAGCCCGTTCATTCCCGGCATCGAAATGTCCATGACGATGACATCGGGGTTGATTGCGATCGCATTCTCCATGGCCGACTTTCCGTCGCTGGCTTCCGACACGACCTTCATGTCGGCCTGGCCGTCGATGAGCAGCTTCAGTCCATGCCGCACCGTGACGTGATCGTCGGCGAGCAGAATGCGGAGCGGGGCGGTTCGTTCTTTCATGATTGCGCAGCCTTCCCTGCCACCGGGCTCGTCGTCATCCGCACGAAGATGGCGGTGCCCTTGCCTGAAGACGATTCGATCTCGAGCGTCGCGCCGACAAGCGCCGCGCGCTCCCGCATCCCGAGCAAGCCGAATCCCTCGGTGGCGGTTTCGCGTGATGCGAGCTCGAACCCGGCACCGTCGTCCTCGACGATGAGGAGAACGCTGTCCGCGCGCCGCTCGAGAATGACTTCGACGTTGCTGGCGCGGGCGTGCTTGGCGACGTTGGTCAGCGCTTCTTGCGCGATCCGGTAAAGGGCCGTTTCGACATCGGCGGGCAAACGGTCATCCATGAGGCCGGACGTGTGCAGCTTGGCGGGAATGCCGACGCGTGTCGACCAGTCCTGGACGTAGTTCGCGAGCGCCGCACGCAGCCCAAGATCGTCGAGCGCCGTCGGCCGAAGCTGCCACACCAGCTGATCGACGTCGTGGTCGAGCCGTTGCGCAATGGCTTCGATCGACTCCACGTGCGCGCGCCAGTCTGCGCGGTCGCCGCACGCGTCCTTGAGCAGCCGAATGCGAAGCGCCAGCGACGTCAGCTGCTCGCCAAACTGATCGTGCATCTCGCGCGCGATCCGTCGTCGCTCGTCTTCCTGGGCGAAGACCAGCCGCGCAAGAAACTCGCGTCTGGCGCTCTCCGCTTCGGCTCGTTTCCGCTCGGTGAGATCGAAGTGCGTTCCGACGATGCGCACGACCGGCCCGCCCGGCGTCCGACGAACAGGATAGCCGCGAGAGAGGACCTCGACGTAGTGTCCGTCTTTGTGGAGCAAACGGAATTCTCCCTGGTACGTGTCGGCGCCGGCTTTCACGCTTTCGTGCAGCCGGCGTGCCTGCTCCGTGTCGTCGGGATGAAGGAGCCTCTCCCACGCACTCACATGAGATTCGATCTCATCGTCGGCGTACCCGAGCATCTCCTTCCAGCGCGACGAGTACACGACCACGCCGGTTTCGAGGTTCCAGTCCCAGACCCCCTCTTGCGCGCCGGCGAACGCCAGTTTCAATCGTTCCTCGTTCTCTCGAAGCGCCGCTTCAGCTTGCCGCCGCTCGGTGAGATCCAGGTGAGTGCCAACGATGCGGATGACCGGTCCGCCTGGCTCACGGCGTACAGGAAATCCTCGAGAAAGCACGTGGACGTAGTGTCCCGCCTTGTGCCGGAGACGGAACTCTGCTTCGTAGGTCGTACGTTCGCCGCGGGCGACACTGTCGTTGGCGTGATCCGCGCGCGACCTGTCATCGGGGTGAACCAGTCGCTCCCACGCGCTGATATTAGGTTCGATTTCCTCGGGAGAGTACCCCAGCATCTCGGTCCACCGTGGAGAGTACACGACCGCGTTGGTTTCAAGATTCCAGTCCCAAACGCCTTCCAGGGCGCCAGCGATGGCCAGCGTCAGCCGTTCCTCGCTTTCCCGCAACGCACGTTCGACCCTTTTGTACTCGGTGATATCGCGAAGGCAGAGCTGAATTTCCTGATTGTCTTCTGCTGTTGCAGCCACGCCGACAATGCTGATCTCGCAGGCCCCGCCATCGTGCCGTCTCACGGCGAGATCAAAGGGAGCCGTGCTTTCACCGGATTGCCAGCGGCTTACATAATCCCGAAGGATTGGATGCTGTTCGCTGGCAAAAAATTCAAAGATCGAGCGCCCCACTAGCTCATCCGCACTAGAGATACCGAACAGCTTGGCGGCCGACGCGTTCGCGAACGTGATCCGGTCCTTTTCAGCGAGCAGAATTCCGTCCGGCGACGTTTCCACCAAACGTCGGTAGGGTTCCATGGGCGCCAACGAGTCTAGCGCCAGCAGAATTGGACTGCCAACCGATTCGAGGTTGGATTTTTCAAAGGAAATCCCCGCCTAGCACAGCCTTTGTACGATCTCTTCGACAGACTCGTTAATAGGGTGTAACAGGTAAACCGAATGACCCTGACGTTCTACATCGGTGCCGCGGCGGTCGAGTTCAAGCAATATGCTGCCTATATGCAGCGACGCACGGCCACTCGCGCCGCGCAGGCTGACCGCGCACCGTCAAACTGAAGTACCTGTGGCCGAGTCGCGATACAACTAGCGAGCCACCTCGCCAGTTCGTCGAGTGCGATTCCTAGCTGCCCCCCGCGTCCGTGTCGGTCGGAACAATTGCAGCCAACTCCGACGGGATTTATAGTGGCCGTCTGGGACCCGTGATCTATCGCTTCGACCGGTTCTCGCTCGACGCCGGTACGCGACGTCTCCTGAGGGACGGCGACGAAATCCATCTCTCTCCGAAAGCGCTCCGGCTTCTGCAACTCCTCGTCGAGAACCGGGCCCGGGCGATGTCGAGGGCCGATCTCCAGAAGGAACTCTGGCCGACGACGTTCGTCCTCGACACGAATCTGGCGAGCCTGATCAAGGAAATCAGGCGCGCGCTGGGAGACACCGCCGAGACTCCGCGCTTTGTCAGAACGGTGCACAGGTTCGGGTACTGGTTCATTGGCGAGCTGGAGAACGACGCCGTCTCCAGCCCCTCGGCAGCGCCGACCGCCAGGTATTGGCTCGTCTGGTCGTCGCGCCAGATACCTGTCGATGCCGGCGAACACATCCTGGGTCGCGCGCCCAACGCATCCGTGTGGATTGACGCACCTGGCGTCTCGCGCCACCACGCCCGCCTCGTCATCGAAGGCGCTGACGCGACGGTCGAGGATCTCGGAAGCAAGAACGGCACGTTTGTCGGCGAGGAACCTGTCGCGGCGCCGCGCCGGCTCACCGATGGCGATCAGATTCGACTTGGACCTGTGGTGATCACGTTCCGCATCCCTCCACCGGTCGGCTCCACGGATACAGCACACTAATCCCTCATCACCGATCACTGATCCCGAATCCCTGATCCTCGAATCCCTCATCCGTTTTGAATCCCGGATCGTTGAATCGCAGGGATCCAAATCGATCAGGGATTCGAACGGATCAGGGATCCAGGGATCAGGGATTGAGGATCAGTGATCAGTGATGGGGGATTTGGGTCCAGCAGTGAATTCCACTGAATTCACATCCTGGACCCACGCCTTTCCCACGACTTTGCCCCACGCCGGTCACTAATCTTCATTCCGCGGCGCACGGTCAGTGCGCCCGCCAGGAGGTGAAACGTGACCACTCCAGCAAGCACAAGATTTATTCGATTGGCTATCGTCTCGGCGATGATTCTGGCCGGCTTCGCTCCGCGCGCAGACGCTGACGTCGTGCGCGATTGGAACATGCAACTGCTGAAAGTGCCGTCGGCGGTGGGTCCGCCGCAAGCGCGGCTGCTGGCGATCATGCACGTGGCGATGCACGACGCGATCAACTCAATCACCGGGGAGTATCAAACCTACCGGCGTCCTGCGACCGCACCGTTCGGCGCATCACCCGTCGCTGCCGGCGCCGCTGCGGCTCATCGTGTGCTCGTCACGCTGCTGCCGTCGTCGATGATTCCGGAATACGACGCCGCGCTGCAAGCGTCGCTCGACGGAATACCGGAACCCGAGCGGACATGGGGCGTCAACGTTGGTGAGGATGTGGCGCGAATTCTCCTGGAAGAGCGAAGCCACGATGGCTTCGCCCTGGTCGTACCCTACGCGCCGGGCAGCGGTCCGGGGGCGTGGGTGCCGACGCCGCCGGCATTCGCGCCCGCGCTGCTGCCGGGGTTCGGTCATGTTGTGCCGTTTGCCCTGCGCAGTGGAGATCAGTTCCGGCCCGATGGTCCACCGTCGCTCACGAGCGAGGAGTATGCGGCCGATGTGAACGAAGTCCAGGCCCGCGGTGACGTCAACGGTGAAACGCTGGGGAACAGATCGCACGCCGAGTCCGCGACGGCGCGTTTCTGGCTTGGCAACAGCATTCCCATTTTCCAGCAGATCGCGAGGAAGATTTCACTGGACCGCGGCCTGGGGCTCTCAGAGAACGCGCGGTTCTTCGCGCTGCTCAGCGTCGCGGGAATGGACGCCTACATCGCCGCCTGGGACGCCAAGTACGCGTACAACTTCTGGCGGCCGGTGACCGCGATCCGTCAGGCTGACCTCGACGGAAACCCTGCCACCATCGGTGATCCCGCGTGGCTCCCGCTGGGAACGACGCCGCCGTTTCCCGACTACGTTTCCGGCCACACCACCTTCACGGGCGCGTTCGTGCACGTGCTCGAGAGAATATTCGGGACCGATCCGGTGACTTTCACCGTGATGAACCCGAACGTTCCGGTCCCTGAGCAGAGTCGCACTTATCACAGCATCAGGGAACTGTCAGACGAAATGATCGAAGCGAGGATCCTCGCAGGAATCCATTTCCGTACGGCGGACCGCGACGGTGATCGTCTTGGTCGGCAGGTGGCGCAGTTTGCGCTGACCCACGAACTCCGGAAAGCGCAATAATCAATCCGAGGGGCTTCGCCCCTCGGACTCCCCTACACGCGCTCTCGCGCGCCGCTTCGTCGGCGCGCTCCGATCGCGTGGCTCACTCGCTGTCGCTCGCTCGCGTTGCCGGTATCTGGTTACCGAGCCCTCGAGTTTATCGAGAAGCTTCTAGCGCCGACCATCGCGAGCCGGCGCATCAGCTACTTCGAGTTGGTGGTGGGTCCGCCCAGACCCTTGATGGCGTTCCCGCCACCGAACTCGCGGGTCAGGGTGACGGCGAGCAGGTGCCCCATGTGCGCGCCTCGGTTCCCGGCAACGGTGGAGACCCAGATCCCTGACAGCTCGGTCGACGGCCTCACGTGAATAGTCAGTCCCCCACCGAGATTGGTGTAGTTCGACACGACGAATCGATCGTGGGTCGTCCAACCATGTGCGAGAAGCTCGGCCGTCGTCGGACCCTTGTGCCGGATTTGCCAGTCGACCAGCCCTTTCAGTCCCAAACGCCGGGTCACGTCCGACCCCACTTCGGCGTCGATGTTGCTGCGGACCGACGGCAGTCCATCAATCACCTCGGCGGCGGCCAGAGCATAGCGTGCATGAACATAGCTTGAGGGTATCCAGCTGCTGAGATCGGTTCCCGCGCTTGCGCCGATCTGAAAATCGGTCCGATGCCTGCCGGGCACAGCTTCGCCTTGGGTTTCATATTCGTGGGTCGGCAGCGTGATACCGCCGAGCGGTGCAATGGCGACGCGGCCAGACTCGATCATCCGCCGCACCTCCAGATGTAGATCCTGAAACGCACCGTGGTAAAAGCCATCGTCCAACGGACCTGGAGTCGTTTCGATTCCCATGACCTTGTAAACGGACGGACCTGTGTATTTCGACGCGATGTAAGGCACGCTGATAGTCAAGCCAATGGATTTCGGCAGGCCCCAATCGACTTCCGCGACGAGAGACTTGGAGTGTGTGGCGCCCGTGTCGGTGGTTGGAATGCCTTCCGCACCGACGTAATGACCTTTGACGTAATAGTTCTGATACGTCATGGAGACGGTTCCTTCACCAGGTGGAGGAACCCAGGGCTGGGCGTAGGCCGGATCAGCCGCCGCGTGAAGGGTGGCCACGACGAGCGAGATCCATCCAATCCGCACGGCATAGGTGCGCATGTCGATGAGTTCGTTCGAAAGAGGTTATCGGCTCTGGCGGCCGCCGTCCTTGAGCCTGATATCGAGCGCGTGATCGATTTCCGCCAGAGCGTCGTTATCGCTCATCTTGGCCGGTTTGAGAAGGCAGTGAAAGTCTCTCTTGGCTTGAGCCTCCACCGACTTGTCTGAAGCGATTAAGATCGGGAGGATGCCAGGCTTTCCGGGTGCGGCATCGAAATCTTTCTTGAGTGTTTCGATATCGCTGTATTCGGCGATGAGGAGTGAATACTTTGCCGTCGCCAGGATGGGAGCGACGTCTTCTCCGCGTTGGAGCACGCGCGGTGCGTGTCCCGCCTTCTTCAGCATCGTCTCAAAATCCGCGATGCCCTTAGCGGTCGAGCGAGCCGGCCTGATAGATGAGGATTGGCGACGGATGAAGGGCAGCGTATCGCTTACCCGACACACCGCGGCCGATGCGCATGAACTTGTCGCCACACGCGCTCAAGTCCGCGTAAGTCAGAGCCAAGAGTCCCGCTGCGACACCGGCAACGACCAGGCGACGGACCATCATCGAACTCTCCTTGATCGGCTCTCGAGCAATCTAAGGCCCGCATGCTGGAGGTGTCAAGCGAGAGCGGGGCGAATTCTTATGGGATTTTCGTGGTGCCGGGAGGCTGCGGGTTTGCGGGGAATTGCGATGGATGCGTGGAGGGATCTATAGTTGCCACCTGAGAGCAATGTGATCCACCGCTTCGATCAGTTCGTAGTGGACGGAGACACACGCCGTCTCCTTCGAGACCGCGAGGAGATCCATCTCTCCCCCAAGGCTCTCCATCTCCTCCAGATTCTCATCGAGAACCGCCACAGGGCGGTGTCGAAGGCCGACCTTCAGAAGGAGCTCTGGCCGAACACGTTCGTGGCCGAAACCAATCTGGCGAGCATAATCAGGGAAGTCAGGCAGGCGCTGGACGACACGGCTGAGACGCCGCGATTCGTGCGAACCGTGCACCGATTTGGGTACTGGTTCATCGGAGAGATCCTCGGCGAGGATGGGTCCGTGGGGCTGGCCGCGCCCAGGATCAGGTGTTGGCTCGTCTGGGCGTCGCGTCAGATTCCAATCGAGAGCGGCGAGCACATTCTGGGACGGGCGCCCGACGCGTCGGTGTGGGTTGACGCCCCTGGCGTGTCGCGCCACCACGCCCGCCTGGTTCTCACTGGGCAGGAGGCCACCGTCGAGGATCTCGGAAGCAAGAACGGCACATTCGTAGGAAACGAACAATTGACGTCACCGCGCCGTCTGAATGACGGCGACACGATTCGTCTCGGACCGGTGGTGATCACGTTCCGCATCCCCCCGCCCGCCGGATTGACCGACACGGTTCCCATCGATTGACGCACCAGGTTCGACAAGGTTCTACAGTGGTTCTACAAGGTTCTACAAGGTTCGTTCGATTTCTACTGGTTCTGCTGAGTGAACGAACCCCGCAGAACCTTGTAGAACCCCGCAGAACCCAGTAGAACCTTTTTATTGGAGATTGAGGCTGGGTCCGAACCAATCGCCCAGAGTCCTGCGGCGCAGCTTCAGGCCGTCCATCACCCAGAGATCGCCGCGAAGCCGCACCGTCGCGATGACTGCCGTGCGGCCATCGGCGCTCAGCGTGAACCCCTTCACCGGGTTGTTGGCAGGCGGTGAAGGCCCAAGCCTCGCCAGCACCTTCTGACGTCCGCTTATCGGGTCGACCTCCACGAGGATCAGTTGCAGATTGTCGGTTTCCTTGATGCCGACCAGGCGCGTCCCGCGTGACGCCCATTCGTGGAACAGCCACCGGTCCGTGACGCGATCGGCCTGCAGCACCCGTTCGTTCTTGCCATCAGTCGAGACGAGGATGAGTCCTTTTTCCGTCTCCCACGTGATCCAGTCGTCTCCTGGCGACCAATGCGGTGCAGCGCCGGGTACTCCATCGGTCCGAAGAACCACCGGTTCGGAACCGCTCCCCACACGCACCTTCGCCAGCACCCACTGACGTGATTTCCATTCGGTGTAGGCGATCCATTGTCCGTCGGGAGACCATGTCGGCGCGCTCTGGTAGCCTTCGTGTGACGCCGGCAGCAGCGGAACCGGAGCCCCGCCGTCGGTGAAGCGGGTCCAGATTCGCAACGGCCAGATCATCGGTTTCTGCGCGTTTCGCAGGAACGCGATTTGTCGGGCGCCCGGCGAGAAGGTCGGAGCGCCCAGCATGATCGTCCGGTCGTCGCCAAATTCCTTCTGCGTAACGACCGGTCGATCCACCCAGCGGTCGCCTTCCCGGCTTCTCAGCCAGATCTCGTCCTGACCACTGCGGTCTGTCACGTACGCCAGAGAGTTGCCGTCTGCTGACCACGCGGGCTCAGATTCGCTGCGCGACGTGACGATGAACGGACGCGTCTGAGCCAGCGCCGACGGACTCGGCTCCGGAGCCTTCGAATCGACGGACACCGACACCAGATCGTAATCGGAGTCCTCGCGCGCAAACACGATTTGATCGCCGGACGGCGAAGCCGATGGGGAGTACTCGTTGTCGGCGCTCCGCGTCAGCGGCCACCAGCGATCCCGATTCAGATCCGCAATCCAGAGGTCCGCCCCCGGTTTGGTCAGCGAGATGACGGCCAGCACGACGTGATGCCCATCGGGCAACCAGCTGAAGCTCGTGGCGCGGGGGGCGAGATCCGGCCAGCCTTCCAGACGTCGATACGGGCTCCCGCCTTTGAGCGGCACGATCCAGAATTGCCAGCCGCGCGCTTCAGGTTGCAGCTCGATCGACCGCGCGACCGCGCAGATGCCCAGCCGGCTGCCGTCTGGTGAGAAGGCGAGAGACCCTTCGACGAAGGGAAGCGTTCCCAGCGTGGCTGACTTGGCGGCATGACTTTCGACGGCATCGCTGGTCCATGGCTCGGGACCGCCAGGCGTCGACAGCCACAGCGCCGAGTCTCCGACGATGTCGCCTTGTCCTTCGTCGCGGAGGAACGCAATCGTTGTCCCGTCGGGCGAGATTGCGCCGCGAATCGCATCGCGCACGACGTTCTCCGGCGTGCCGCCAGACGCGCCGACGGACCAGATGCCCTGTTTATCCTGCGCCTGGGAGATGTAGTAAATCCGCTTGCCGTCGTGGGACCAGAACGGCTGCGTCGCATCGAAGGTGCCGAACGTCACTTGCACGGGTCCCGAGGACGACAGTCGGCGCGTGAAGATCTGCAGGACGCCGTCGACCTCCGCAGCATAGGCGACGACTTCATCGTTTGGGGACCACGAGGGGAATCCCTCATAGGCGCCCTCGGTGGCGAGCGGCGTGAAGCGCAAACGCTGATACGTCGATGACATCGCCACCGACGAAGGGGAGTATCAGCACGATCGACGCAGCCAGCGTGGCCACGACCGCGGCCGTGATCAGGGCGACCCGCCATGGCCTGGTGAAGATCCAGGGAGGCGTGGCTTCGCGGTCGGTGACTTCCGTCAGCCGATCGCGAAGCATGCGCAGTTCGCGGTGCAGATCCGCGGTTGACGCGTACCGATCGGCCGGCTGCTTGGCAAAGCAGCGCTCGATGATCCACCGGAGCTTGCAGCGGCGTCCGCGGACCCAGCGCGGACATTGGCGGCAGATCGTCGTTGATGATCGCGTGAAGCGTCGCTGCCGGCGTGTCGCGACGGAACGCCGGTCTGCCGGTCAGCATCTCGTAGAGGATCAGGCCGAAGGAAAACTGATCCGTGTGAAAGTCAGTCGGCGAGCCGACGCGCCTGCTCCGGGCTCATGTAGGGGACCGTCCCCGATCGCAGGCCGTCCTCGGTCTCGGTCACGTCTCCCGACGGCGTCGATCGAGGTCCCTCCGGCATCCATGCCGATGCGGGTCAGGCCGAAGTCGAGGATCTTCGCGCGCCCGGTGCGCGTCACCATGATGTTCTCGGGCTTGAGATCGCGGTGGACGATGCCGGCTTCGTGCGCGGCCGACAAGCCATCGGCGATTTGGGTCGCCAGGTCGAGCGCGCGTTTGAGAGGCACGCGGCCGCGGCGGATCTCGTCGCGGAGCGGCTTGCCGTCGATCAATTCCGACGCGATGAAGGGAGCGTCGCCGTCAACCGACACATCGAAGACGGTGACGATGTTGGGATGGTTGAGCGTGCCGGCGGCGCGTGCCTCGGCCACGAAGCGTTGCAGCCGATCGGGATCGATCGGCCGATCGACGATGCAGGATCTTGAGCGCGACCTCGCGCTCGAGTCGCGGATCCCACGCGCGATACACTTCGCCGCCGCCCCCGCTCCCGAGCAACTCGAGAATCTGGTAGGGTCCCAGCGCCGGCCGAGGAAGCGGTCCCCGCTTTCATGAAGGTGATCGGCCTGATCTTACCGCGGCCGGTGGCGATCTCGATCGCTCGCGGCTCGCGACTCGCGGTTGGAGCCGTACGATGAGGTCGTGGTAATCGAAAGCGATCTAATGCAAACGGCAGGTCGAGTGCGCGCGCCGCAGAGGCGGGAGACATCCCGGACTGATTCAACGTGCAAAAGAAAACGCCGTCCACGTTCGCGACGTGAACGGCGTTATTGCCGAGGTGACGTAGCGGGCGTTTAGCCCTGCGACAACGCTAGTAAGCGAACGTGCCGAAGAAGGACGAGCGCTTGTTCGGATCGCTCCACTTCGTTCCGAGCGCCGCGCCGCTGAACGCGTTCTCGGCGGTCGTGCCCATCATCGGATCCGAAACATCCGCGAACGGGTGGAACCACTGACGCGCGCCGCAGCTCGGGTCGTGATTCATCTCCTTCTGCACGGTCAGGCGGAGCGACTTCGCCGACACGCGGATCGCCTCCGGCTCGTTCGCAAACTGGATCGTCGTCGGCGTCAGCTCGACGACCGTCGACACCATGCCGTTCGAGTGCTGCTTGGCCATCGAGACGAGCGCCGCGCGCTGCGCCTGGCGTGGCGCGTTCGTCGACGAAAATCGCGGCACGCGTCGCCGCCGGTGCGCCACCGATCTCGCGAATGCCGAGGTTCTGATCGCCGGCGATCGCGGCGACGACCGACAGCCCATTCAACGGCACGCCATCGAAGCTGCCGCGATCGACTTTCCACACGAGCAGCGCCTCACGGCCGGTCGTCGCGGCTTCGCCGTTCATGATGCAGCCGCCGGTGAAGACCTCGGCCGTTCTCGCCTCGACGTAGGAGCCGCTGATTGACGTGCCCGAGGCGCCGCGAGCCCCGAGAGGAGCCGCGACGAGGGCCGCCAGCACCGTCGTCAATACCGCGTGTCTCATAGTGCTTTCCTTTCTGACGCGCAGCTGAAGCCGCGCGCTACGGGTGTCGCTGACACGTCGCACCACGGGTGTCTATAGTTTGCAGCACCCTCGTTCCGCCGCAACACACGTCCGGCCGGACCGGTTGGCCATCTGGACCGAAGCCGCTCGTGGGTGTCCACGCACCAGTAGGCCGACGCCTCATACGGATCATAGAACGTTGACTCGGCCGGGTCCACCACCGAGGCGACATACATGCGTTTTGTGCGGATCCGGAGGCAATGGACCCCGACGGTAATCTTGGGCGATGTCAATGATTCCATGGCTACTCCGCGCTCAGAGGGTGTTCTTGGTTGCCGGGGACGTTGATTCCCGCGGCGTTGCAGGATCGCCCGTTTGACGCGCCGTCTTCGCGACCTGAATCTTGTAACCGTTCTGGCTCATCGGCTTGGCATCGCGCAGCGCGGCGTCGGCCGCAGCGGCCGCCGTCTGCTCGTTGATGGCCTTGCCGGCCAACGCGGCTTCGGCCGCCTGCGAGCGCCACGGGACCGGCGCGACCGCGCCCATGACCACGCGCGCCGACCGCACCGTATCGCCGTTCATCGTGAGCAGAACGGTCGCGAAGGCTATCGGCCAGTCGTGCGATTCCTTGTAGCGAACCTCGTAATGGCCGCTCTTGACCGTGCCTGGCGCCGGCAGAATCACATGCGTCAACAGCTCGTCCGGCGCGAGCACGTTTTCCGTTCTGCACGTTCTGCAGCGTCGGCATCGTGAAGTAGTCCGCTGCCGGGACCATCCGTTCACCCTTCGGGCCAAACAGCCGGAACGTCGCGCCGTACGCGACCGACGGCACCGCCAGGCTCGACGGGATGCACGATGAAGCTCGGGCCGTTGCCGAAGATCGCGTGGAACTGGTTTTCGCCTGACGGAGAGAAGCACTGGTTGCCTCCCTTCTTGAAGCAGACGAACTCCTCGTTGCGGAAATACCAGCAGCGCGGCCGCTGATTCAGATTCCCGCCGACGGTGCCCTGATTGCGAATCTGCGGCGTGCCGACCTCTCCGGCGGCCATCACCATCGCCGGATACAACTTCGCGACCTGCGGGTGCGCCGCCAGGTCGACGATTCTCATCGCCGCGCCGATCTTCAGCCCGCCGCCGGGCATCGAGCGTGACGGTCGCGTCCAGCGCGCCCTTCACGTTCACGATGCGGTCCGGCTGCGTGACGTAGTCTTTCATCCGCGCGAGAAGATCCTGACCGCCGCCGAGCGGCATGGCCTTCTCGTGCTCGGGGCTCAGCGCGCGAACCGCATCCCTTTCGTTCGCGGGATTCACGTACGAGAACGCTTTCACTGCAGTCCTCCTCTAGTTCTTATCCGAGGGGCTTCGCCCCTCGGACTCCCCTACACGCGCTCTCGCTCGCCGCTTCGCCGGCTCGCTCCGATCGCGTGGCTCACTCGCTGCCGCTCGTTCGCCGACGCCCGCACGTTGAACGCATCGCTAGGCTCGTTGCTGCGCCAACGTCTGAAGAATCTTTGCCGGGGTGAGCGGCAGGCTGCGCACGGTGACGCCGATCGCGTTCCGCACGGCGAGGGCAATCGCCGCCGCGGTGGGAACCGTCGGCGGCTCGCCGATCCCGACCACGCCGCGTTCCGACTGGTCCATCAGCCTGACGTCGATCTTCGGGATGTCCGACATCCCCGCGAGCAGGTACCACTCCATGTTCGGGTTCACCATCTGCCCGGTGTTGCGATCGAGAATGCGATCCTCGAACAGCGCAAAGTTCAACGAGCCGACGATGCCACCGTAGACCTGGCTTTCAGCCGTGAGCCTGCTGACCACGAGTCCGCAATCCTGGAGCGCCAGCACGCGGACCACCTTGACGATGCCGGTCTCGATGTCGACTTTGACTTCGGCGAACTGGACACCTGACGTCGTCGCGGATGAGAGACCCGGTTGCCACGCACCGTCGGCCGCAATCGGCTGCGCGCCGATCTGCTTGCACGCGTCGGCCCACGACATGCCTTTTGACGGATTGTCCTTGACCTGAATACGTCCGTTCACCGCAACAAGTGATGCCGCCTCCACGCCCAGCGCCGGCGCGACCTTGTCTTTCAGGGCATCGAGCGCGTTGACCGTCGCGATCCGGATCGCCGGACTGATACCCGCCGCGGTCGTGCTTCCGCCCGATCCGCCGCTGGCTGGATACATCGTGTCGCCGATCTCCGGCTTGATATTGCCGACCGGAATAGCCGAACGTGTCGGCGGCAACGACGGCGACGAGCGTGCGGGTGCCGGTGCCGAGATCCTGCGTACCGCAGCGAACGACGACCGTGCCGTCCGACGAGATCTCAACGTGCGCGCGTCCCTGATTGCCGCCGCCGCCCCACGTGTTGATCGCGACGCCCATGCCGGTCTTGATTGGCCCGGGCGTGGTATCGCCGGTTGGATGCCGCTTGTCCCATCCGAACTCTTTGGCGCCCTGGCGAAGGTACGGCCCCATGCATCGCGTTGGGCGCCTCGGGCGGCAGATTCTTGATCCGGAATTCCACCGGATCCATCTTCACCAGATCCGCCAGTTCCTCCATCAGCACTTCGGTGATGAAGGAGCCCTGCGGATGGCCAGGTGCGCGCATCGGGCGCTGCTGGCCGGTGTTGATGAACACGTCCTTGTGCGCGCGCCGGCGGTTCGGGAACTGGTAGATATACGGAAGCGGGAATCCCGCCGCCGCGCCAGCGCCTCCAGTGCCCCACGACTCGGCATCGAATGCCGTCAGCGTGCCGTCAGCCGTCACGCCCGCCTTGATGCGTGCCGCCGCGGACGGCCGATTGCCGGTCGCGAGATGCTCTTCCTTGCGATCGAGCATCAGCTTCACCGGGGCCTTCGCGTCTTTGGCCAGTCGTGCGCAGATGATCGCCTGCGGATCCTGCGCGCCGAGCTTGCTGCCGAAGCCGCCGCCCATGTACTGCGTGATGACGCGCACATTCGACGCGGGAATCTTCAGACCCTGGGCGAACCCGTCCTTGGTTGCGTTCACGCCCTGCGTTGAAACCCACGCCGTCAGGTTTTCCCCTTCCCATTCGCAGACGGCGCCATGCGACTCGAGGCAGACATGCGTGATCACGTGCGTGGCATAGGTCTGGTCGAGCGTGAACGCAGCCTGCTTGAAGCCCGCGGCAATATCGCCGGTTTCCTGGCGTCTGTCCCTGTGCTGACGTTGCTGCGGCTGGAAGACCGCCGGTGCCGCGCCGGCGAGCGCCTGATCCACCTGAATGACTGCCGGCAGAACTTCGTACTCAACCTTGACCAAACGAGCGGCATCGATCGCACGTTCTTCAGTGTCGGCCGCAACCGCGGCGATCTCGTCGCCTTGATACATGACGGCGTTCCGCTGTGTGTCAGCGGGATCTCTCCACAGGAGCGTCGCCTTGACGCCCGGCGCCTTCTGCGCCGCCGACATGTCGACCGACACGATCCGCGCGTGCGGATGGGGCGATCGGACGATGCGGCCGTAGAGCATGCCGGGTCGATTGATGTCGAACGTGTAGCGCGCGCGACCGGTGACCTTGTCCGGGCCGTCGAGCCGTTTCACGTGCGTACCGATCGACGAGTGCGGCGCTGCCCAGTGATATTTGGGATCCGCGGGCGGAAGCTGAGGACCGCCACGACCGCCGCCCTGCGCCTGAGGAGCCGGAGCCTGGCCGCCACGACCGCCGCCTTGCGGCTGCTGCGGGGCTGGAGCCTGCCCGCCACCCTGTGCCTGGGGTTCGCTGGGGTCAGCCACGGGTCACCCCCTTCACGCTCGATACGGCTTCGAAGATTCGCGAGAACGTTCCGCAGCGGCAGATGTTGCCGTCAAGACCCTTGCGGATTTGTTCGGGTGTCGGCGAGGGATTCTTCTCGAGCAAGGCGACGCTCGCCATGACGAAGCCGGGCGTGCAGAACCCGCACATCAGCGCGTCCTTGTCGCAGAATGCCTGCTGGACCGGATGCAGACCGGCCGCAGTCGCCAGGCCGTCGACGTTGCGCACCTGCTTGCCCTGGCATTCGATCGCGAGCGTCGAGCAGGCATACACCGCGCGGCCATCCACGATCATCGTGCAGGCGCCGCACGCACCGCGATCGCAGCCGCGCTTGTTGCCAGTCAGGTCCGCGCGCATCCGGAGCGCATCGAGCAGCGTGACGCGCGGTTCGATCATCAGGTCGACCTGCTTGCCGTTAACCGTCAGCCGGACTGGCACATTACCGGGTCCGACCCCGTTCACCGCAGCCTGCGCTTCGGCTTCAGCGGGGGAAGTTGCCGCGGTGACGGCGCTGACCACGCCGGCTGTCTTCAGAAAGTCGCGGCGGCTGACGGAGAAACCGCCGGGTTTATCGTCCTTTTCAGCCATCTGTCGTTCCTCTCGGGGCAGAAGCGTCTTTTCAAGTCGCCAGCCGCGCGTCAGCGCGGCGTTATCAAGCGTGTCAACTCGCGAGGCGAAGCCTGCACGGGGTCACCCGGAACCTCGCTAGTGTAGGACCGGTTGGCGCGGTCTCGCAAACTAAACCGGACGGGCCCGGCCGAGGCCAAAACGACCCAATCCTCCGCGGGCTACGACAGCCATCCCAAGCAGCGCGAGTGCCCCGGTTACCCAGGAAATACGCCTCAACGCGCCAGTCGTTTCGATGTCATAGCCGATCGTCAAGCTGTGCTGATCGCGGTCGCGTTGCTGAGTCACAATCTGAATACGGCTGTCAGACGGAACGAGCGCGTTCGCCAGGTAGACGCTCAATTCCCGCCGATGGGTATTCACCACGCGGAGCTCGTGCCTGCCGTTCGTCCGGTCCAGGAGTTCAGCTGATGCGCGCATTCGGATGGTGCCGACACCGCCAGCCATGTCGATGGCCTCCGGAAGCCTGACCTCGCGCCTCGTCAAAGCCACAGGCGTTCGATCGACAGTCACCACGAGCGAGGTCAACACCTCATTGGCGTAGGTAAGCCCCTCGGCTTGCGACAGTTGGCCGTCGCCGTTCGTATCGATCCAACTCGTGACCTGCTTCGCGATGCTGACGCCCGGCGTGAGATCGATCTCGAGATTCACTCGATCGGCATCGATCCCGACCCGCACTGCCTGCAGATACTCGTCCAGCCGATGCGCACCGGCCGGCACGGGACACCCGAGCAGCGACACGACTGCGATAAAAAGGACTGATCGGCTCGACACTGTCTCTGTCCTTATCCCTTGTCCCTTGTCCCTCATCCTGCGCGTCCCTCTATTTCTTCACCAACCCCACGCCGTAGTCATTCGTGGGGTCTCGATAGATCGTGTGAATGTGATCGACGTCCCCCTGTTGCGGGGCATACTCGATAATCACGGTCGGGCCCTGGATGCGGTAGTAGGCAACGCCTCCATTGGTCGTAGTCCCGCTCCATGCGAAATAGGTCTTGCCGAGGTTCTGCTTGATTTCGGCCATCTTTGCCGTCGCGGCCTCGTCGTTCAGGATGCCCACCCATTCGTGAGCGATGTCGAGCAGCATCGCCTGTTGATTCGCATTCATTCCAGAGACGAGCATGCCTTCCGGCTGGATGACCTTGCCGTCGTTCCCCGGCCCGAGCACGAGATCTTTGACTTCGTAGCTCAGGATCGCCTGCTTTTGTTCTGCGGCGTCCAAGGCGTTTATCAGCGCGAACCCCTTGTCGTTTTCGTTGCCGAGCGGCCGGATTGTTTGTCCATTCAGGACGTATCGAGCGGGCTGCGCCGCGGGAAGGCTCGGCGTCATCACGTTGTCCGCCCCGACGATGGTGACGTTGATCGCGAGGTGGTGCCCACCGAACTGGAGGATCCACGGGGCTGTTGCGGACGGGGCGCCGACAAACGCGATGTAGTACTCGTCGAGCCCGAACTGGACGCCGCCTCGGCCGCCCGGCGCTCCCTGGCGTCCGCCGGTGCGTCCGCCGCCCCGGTTCTTCAAGACCTCGTCGCCATTCATGATCTCGGTGACCTTCTGGTAACCCGGGCGACTGAGCGCTGCCGCGACGACGGCGAGCGCCGCCTGACGCTGAGCCGACGTGAGGTCGCCGAGGCGCAGGCTGTTGCGCTGAAAGATGCCGCTCGGAAGGTTCGACCAGTTGGTGCGCTGGCTGCTCGTGAACTCGAACGCCACCTTCGCCCGTTCCGCGTCGCTCAGCGTCGCGAGAAACGCGTTGGCGGCGGCCACGACCTTGTTGGTGACGCCGCTCTGTGTCGCAGGCTTGGTGGTTGGTGACGCGGCACGTTGCGCAAAGCCGGCGGCGAGCAGCACGGCCAGTGGAACGGTGAACGAAGCACGCAGCATTTTCATGTCGATAAGGTAGCGCTGCCGAGTAGGGAAGGGAACACCAAACCGTATCGGTCACATAGCGTGGCTCTGTCGATCGTCCGCCCGGGTATGATGCACTCGTGCCGTCGCGAACCTGTATCCGCCTCGCCGTCATCCTGATAGCGGGCTTGCTGGCCGGCTGCCAGCGCGAGCCTGCGGCTCCGATAGCCGCGAAGCGACCGAATGTTCTTTGCATCCTTCTCGACGACCTGCGCTGGGACACCGTTGGATATGCCGGACATCCGAACCTGAAAACGCCCAACATCGATCGCATTGCGAACGAAGGGGTGAACTTCCGGAACGCCTTCGCCACGACCTCGCTGTGCTCACCCAGCCGCGCCTCACTCTTGAGCGGGTTGTACGCGCATCGGCACGGCGTCACGAACAACTTCACCGAATTTCCGGCGACGCTCGACAGCTTCCCGCGCGCCCTGCAGCGTACGGGCTATGCGACCGCGTATGTGGGCAAGTACCACATGGGAGAGAACAACGACCAGCCCAGGCCGGGGTTCGATTATTTCGTCACGCACAAGGGGCAGGGCAGGTACTTCGGCACGGAATTCAACATCAACGGCGAGCGCCACGAAACCCCCTCTGGCTACTACACCACGGTCGTCACCGACATCGCGCTCGAGTGGCTGAAACGCGACCACGCGGGAAAGCCCTGGATGCTGATCCTCGGGCACAAGGCGCCGCACAGCTTTTACACCCCCGAGCCCAAGTACGCGCACGCGTTCGACAACGTCAGGGTGCCCTACCCTTCAAGCGCGTTCGAACTGAAGGACAAGCCAACGTGGATCAAGCAACGGATCTGCCACGTGGCACGGAATCTACGGGCCGTTGTTCGACTGGCGCAAGAAGTTTCCCGACGATCGGCCCGAGGCGGTGCGCGACTTCGAGAACATGGTGCACGCTTATTGGGCAACCGTATTCAGCGTTGACGACAACGTCGGCCGGCTTCGCGCATGGCTGGAACAGACCGGACAGCTCGAGAACACCATCATCGTGTTCGTCGGCGACAATGGCTTGCTCCAGGGCGAACACGGGATGGTGGACAAGCGGACGATGCATGAGCCGAGCATTCGAATTCCAATGGCCGTCAGGTATCCCGGCCTGACGACACGCGCCAAGGTGATCGATCAACAGGTGCTGACGGTTGACATGGCGCCGAGCCTCCTCGAGCTGACCGGAACTGCGCCGCTGCACAACATTGACGGACGATCGTGGGTCGAGCTCGTCCGGTCTGCGGACCCCGGCTGGCGAACGAGCTGGTTCTACTACTACAACTATGAGAAGGAATTCCCGTATACGCCGAACGTGCGTGGCGTCCGCACCGATTCGTGGAAGTACGTTCACTACCCGCACGGTGACGGCACCCCCGATCGTCACATGGCGGAGTTGTACGATTTGAAGAAGGATCCGGAAGAACGCGTCAACCTCGTCGCCGATCGCTCACATGCGGCCACGCTGTCTACGCTGCAGAGCGAGCTTGAAACGTTGATGGCCGCCACCGGTCTAACCAACGCGACCGACAAGATGCCGATCGACGCGGGGATCAAGAGCGAGCTGCCGGATCAGAAGATTCGCTGAGCGCTCGACCGCAGCCGCTATTGCCAGCGAAACACGCGGGACGAAACGGCGGTGCAGATGAGGAAGATCAGTCCCAGCGCCGCCACGTCGCCGGAGTGAGCGATCCAACCCTCGCCCCGCCAGATTCCCCTTAAGAGCGAGACTGTATAGCTGAGCGGGAGCATCCGCGCCACGACCTGCAGGGCTGGCGGCAGCGCGGGGATCGGGAAAAACAATCCAGATAGGCCGACCATTGGATACAGGATCAATGTGCCGACCGGCTGCGCGAAGCGGGCAGTGGGAACGACGCCGGCGATGACGAACCCGATCGAGACAATGCAGAACGTACAGTAGAGCAGCGCCGCCCCGAACGACACAAACGGAGCGTTGATGCCGGCCGGAAAGTACCGCTTGCCTGCCAGGATCATCCCCACGAGTGTCAGCGCCGTGAACAACAGTTTCACGAGCACGTGAGCGGTCAGGATCGTGACCGATCGCAGCGGCGTGGCGCGCAGCCGCTTGAGGATGCCCCCCTCGCGATAGATGGCGACAATCGTGATGAGCGAGAGCACCGCGCTGAGCGCGATCAGGATGGCCGCGAGGATCGGCAGATCGACCGTCATCAAATCAGGCGCGGTCGTCGTTGGCTGGGCGGCACGCGGCGCAAACATCCGGCCGAGAACGACGAAGACGAGCACGGGAACCCCGACTGTTCCGATCACGCCGAGGGGCTCGCGGACGAAGATCTTGATCTCGAGCCAGGTCAACGTCAGCAGTCCTCGCAGCACGGTCATCCTCAATTCCGAATCGTGTGGCCGGTCACGTTGAGGAAAACGTCCTCGAGCGTCGATCGTTCGGTGCTGAAGTCGGTGACTGCTATTCGATGCTCGGCGATGCATTCGATGACCCGGGTCACGAAGTCCTCGCCGCGTCCCCGGATGATGAAGCGCCCTTCCTGATCGGTCACCGACTCCACCTGCGGAATCATCCGGAATCGCTCGTCAGCCGACCGATCTCCGGTCGCGACGACGACTGTCCGCTCAGGCGCGTGACGCCGAATCAGTTCGGCCGGCGTGCCGATGTCGATGATTCGTCCGTGATCGATGATCGCGACGCGATCGCACAGTCGCTCGGCTTCCTCCATCAGGTGCGTCGTCAGGAAGACCGTCTTGCCGCGGGCGCGGATTCCGCGCACCAGTTCCCAGATCGCTCGGCGTGCCTGTGGGTCGAGGCCCGTCGTCAACTCGTCGAGAAATACGAGCTCAGGGTCGTTGATGAGCGCCAGCGCGATGAACAGCCGCTGCTTCTGGCCGCCGGAGAGCGTCATGAACCAGGCGTTGCGCTTTTCACGCAACCCGAGCTGTTCGAGGAGTTTGTCGCCATCGACGGGGTGTTTATATAAGGAGGCCCACAACCCGACGGCTTCGCGGACCTTGATGCGCTTCTGAAGCTGTGCTTCCTGCAGCTGCACGCCGATTCGATCCTGCAGGGTGTAGACATCTTTTCTCGGATCGAGTCCGAGCACGGAGATCACGCCACGATCGGGCGCGCGCAATCCTTCCACGCATTCCAGCGTGGTTGTCTTGCCAGCGCCGTTCGGGCCGATGAGGCCGAAGATTTCGCCCTCGTTGACCTCGAACGAGACCTCGTCAACCGCGACGGCACGTCCGTATGTTTTGCGGATGTGGGAGACCTGAACGACCGGCACGCTCGACATTGCGCCATGAAGCTTACCGCGCTAACCGCGGATCCTGGATCCCGCACCACGGATCTTGGACCCGGATCCACGGATTGTATTCATCGATCCCCCGGATACCCCGGCCGCTTGAGCCACACGGGCATCGCCGCCGATGCGGGCTTCTGGGTATACCGATAGGCTTCGATCGCCCAGCCGGTTGGGCCGCGGCCCAGGACCAGAGTCAGCAGCCCCTCAAAAATCGGCAGCGGCTTCCCGCCGGCGTCGTACACACCACGCAGTTCCCATTTGCCGTCGACGACCGCGGTATCAGCGTTGACGCACCGTACGTTGCCGAACGTCAGCGGATGCTTGGAGCTTCGGTATTCCTGGCGCATGAATAGCGCGGCGCGGTTGGCGCGGATCGTTTCCCGGCCACGCTCCGTCAACCCGTCCGGATGAACCATGTCACCGTCAATCGACCACAGCAACGAGAGGTTCGTCGCGTCACCGTTGTTCCAGTGAAAGGTGAACGCTTCGGCGAAGCCGCGAATCGCTCGCTCGTCGCCTGGAGTGCAGGTCCGCGGTCCGGCGGCCGCAGGGCGCGAGGTTGGCGGAGGGGACACCGGCGCAGACGGCGGTGTCATCACCGGCCCTGGCGCGGGCGGCGTCGCGCGACGCAGCACCTCGATGTCCTGCAGCATGGCCGTCACCAGGCCTTCGACGATCACGCGTCCTTTGTCGCGAGTGGCCAGCGTTGGATCGCCCCACACGCCGCTCTCTGAATAGGTCCCGGCAGCTCCCCGTCGTCTCGTCAGCTGCAAGGGTCCCGGCGATGGCGTGTACTCCTTAACCGCGCGCCGCATGTCCACCGACGCAGGATCGATATAGAGCATCATCGAGGTCTCGAGCTCGTCGGCGTGCGTCCCTCCTTCCTCTTGGCGGATCGAGGCGGACACGCGATCGAGATGGCCGGCGAGATCGGTATAGAAAAGGAGAATGCCCTGAGCGGCGAGCACTCGCGCCGCCGGCTCGAGCGCCCTCGACGTCGATACGCCGGTGTTGAGAACGTAGAAACGGCGGGGGCCAAAGCGGGCGAGGCTGGTGACCGCCTCGACCGACAACGTTCGCGCGGTGTCGAGCGTCAGCGATGTCGATCCGGGTACTCGAGGAACGCGGGATAGAAATGGTAGGCGAGCGACGGCGCGACGACGACGTCCGACGCGTCGAGGACGCGTGCCGTGAGATAGTCGCTGACGATCGCATCGTTGCCGAGTTTCAGGTGCGGTCCGTGTTCCTTCGATCCGGCGCCCAGCGGAATGACGACCACGGTCTCGGGACGAAGCACGTCAGCCGCCTGTTGCCACGTGATGTCCGCCAGCCGGAGGCCGCGCGGCCGCTGCTGCGCGAGCGTCATGCCGCGCGGGATAATGACCATCGCCGCGAGGGTCGACACGAGCAGCAGCACACGCATAGGCATTCTCCGTGCGGTTGTGGAAGGGCAGGTGGTCGGCCCGCGACTGTACACTGAATCCATGTCTGATTGGGATGCGGCGAAGTACCACCGGATTTCCGATCCCCAGCTGGCGTGGGGACGCGCTGTGGCCGCGCGCCTGGCGCCGGCGACCGGTGAACGGATTCTCGACGTCGGTTGCGGCACCGGTCGTTTGACGGAGGAGATCGCCCGGACGCCGGGAATAAGTGTCGTCGGCCTGGATCGGTCCGCGGCGATGCTCCGGCAAGCCACCCTCCGGGGTCAGACCCCGCGGCGTGACAGCGTGCAGCAGAAGGATCCTGCCACTAGCAGTAGGGGTTTACCCGAGCCAGCCACAACTGAAAGTAGTGCCACCGTAGTTGGACGGTGCCAGACCTTGGACTCAAATTCATACACTGAGTCGAGCGACCGGGGTCAGACCCCGGTCGGTTTACCCACCTACGTCTTGGCGGACGGCGCGGACTTGCCATTCGCCAACGCCTTTGACGCCATTTTCAGCGCGGCGACCTTCCATTGGATTCCGGATCACGACCGACTGTTTCGCAGCCTGCATACGGCCCTCAAGCCGGGCGGCCGCGTCGTGGCGCAGTGCGGCGGCGCGCGCAACCTCGATCGTCTGTACAGGCCGGGCGCGAGCGCTCATGACGTTGCCTGAATACGCCCGCTACTTTACAGACTGGCGCGACTTCAATCATTTCGAAAACGTCCCTGATACCGACGATCGGCTTGCGCGTGCAGCCTTCCAGGATATCGATGTTTCCCTGGAGGCCTCGCCGGTTACCTTCGCGCGGCCGGAACTGTTCAGCGAGTTCGTATCTGCCGTCTGTTTCCGCCATCATCTCGAGAGGCTACCGGCCGGCGATCGCGACGGATTCATGCACCGAGTCACCGATCAGGCGCGTCACGACGACCCCCCGCTGACCCTGGACTACTGGCGGCTGAACATCCGGGCCCGAAAGGCTCGCTCGTGACGGTTCCGTATCCGTCACGCGCGGCTGAACATGGCGTGCGCCGCGACGCGGAACTGAGACGCTCGCTTCAGATCTCGCGCGCCCGTCTGCTGGTGTTTCTGATCGGCGCGGCATCCGTGATCTGGACAATCGCACAACGGGGCGGAAGCGGCTGGATTCATGGCGAACGCGAGCGTCACGAACGTGGCCGTCACGATCACCGTCAGCCAGCCGCCCTCCTCGAACTTCTCGTAGACCGTGACCACGAGGATGATCGTGCAGAGCGTCAGGCCGAGCAGGTGCAGAGCGAGGTTCCGCTTCCAGTCGGGCGTGCCCCGGTGAAGCGTCCAGTGGCGCACCATGCCGAGGAGGGTGAGGCTGAACGTCAGGAAGACGTTGATGGAGTACATGACGACGAGCTTCGCGACCGAGCCGTGCGTGTACCAGAGCGTGGCCAGCGCCGCTCCGCCCATGAGGTAGATGCCGTTGTTCGCCACCAGGCGGTCCGAGAGCTGCGCGAAGCGGCGCGGCACCCAGGAGTCCACGGCCATGTTGGCCAGAACGCGCGGCCCCGCCAGGAATCCGGTCTGGGCGGCGACGAAGAGCAGGGCCCCGGCGGAAACCAGGGTCAGAGCGACGAGGACCGGGCCGATGGCGAAGCTGCCGATCGTCCAATCGCCGAAGACCCTCTGCGCGAAGACGGCGTTCATCGTGCGATCGGGTACCGGTCGGGCGCCGACGAGGAGATAGCCGACGATGATTCCTCCGGCGGTGAATGCGAGCGAGACGGCCATGTACAGCATCGTGCGCTTGGCGTTTGCGACGCGCGGCTCCCGGAGGACCTGGACGCTGTTGGACACGGCCTCGATTCCTGTGTACGTGCCGCCGCCCAGAGAGTAGGCGCGCATCATGATCAGAGCGAGGGCGAACCATCCCAGCTGGCTCGAGGTGGCGCTCGCGTCCTGCGCGGCCGAGATGACGATGTCGTCGAGCTGGCTGAGCCGCATGATCAACGTCGTGAAGATGAGCAGGGCGTGCGTCCCGATGAAGAGCAGGAAGATCGGAACCAGAACCCGGATGCTCTCCTTGATGCCCCTCAGATTGAGGACGATGAGAATCAGTCCGACGATGAACTCGGTCCGGAATTTCCAGCCGACCATGTGCGGCGGAAGAAGACTGAAGAGCTGGTCCACTCCGGAGGCGATGGAGATCGAGATCGTCAGGACGTAGTCGACGACGAGAGCGCAGCCCGATACCACCCCGAGCTTCGGGCCGAGGAGCTTCGTGGCGACGAGGTAGCCGCCGCCTCCCGCCGGAAAGAGCTCGATGACCTTGCTGTAGGCGAGCGAGATGATGAAGACCGTGATGGCGGTCAGGACCGCCAGCCAGACGGCCAGGTAGGCGTGGTCGCCGAGAGCCTTGAACGCCTCTTCGGGACCGTATGCCGAGGAGGAGAGGCCGTCCGCTCCGAGACCCACCCAGGCGAGAAACGCGGCCAGCGAAACGTGATGGAAGATCCGCGGATCCATGGGATCGCGGGCTTTCCCGACGATGATGTCTTTGATTGTGGTGGGCAAGTCGTGGCCCCTCGGGGCCGGGTCGGATTATCATGAGCGGCGTCCGGGAAATCAATTCGCTCTTCCGGGGCGCGCGGCGCCCCGTGCTATTTTCTGCACCCGCACCGGCCCCATCGTCTAGAGGTTAGGACACGGCTCTTTCAAGGCCGCGGCACGGGTTCGATTCCCGTTGGGGCCGCCACTTTCCATTGACTCACAACGCTCGTCCGTTCGCCGTGTCCGGACACGGCTGCTTCGAGCGGGGGCCGCGTGGCGGCCCCCGACCCCCGAGGCCGCGGCACGGGTTCGATTCCCGTTGGGGCCGCCACTTTCCAGTTGCTCACAACGCTCGCCGTGAGCGTCCCGACTGGCTACCTCGAGGTTTAGAGTCGTGTGATCCGCGCAGGCCGAAATTGCCCGACCGGTCGTGATATAGGACCGGCCTGATGGTGCGGCCGAAACTCGACGCCTCGCGGTTTCGAGCCGATATCGAGGGGCTTCGCGCGGTCGCCGTTCTCGGTGTTCTGGCCTTCCATTCTGGCGTACCGCATCTTGGCGGTGGATACGTCGGCGTCGATGTCTTCTACGTGATCTCGGGCTACCTGATCACGAGCCTGATGCTTCGCGACTGCAGCGCCGAGACGACGCCGACCCTTGGTGCTTTTCTTTCGGCCTTTTATGCGCGCCGGATACGCCGCATCCTGCCGGCGTCCGCGTTGGTGCTGCTGACCACCTTGCTGGGGGCGTCCTTGATTCAGAACCCCCTCGAGAACGCCGGAATCCCCGGTGACGCCGCCTCGACGGCGCTGTTCTTTTCGAACATCCGCTTCGCGCGGCAGGCATTGGACTACTTCGCGGCCGACCGTGCGCCGTCGCCGTTTCTCCAGTACTGGTCGTTGTCGCTGGAGGAGCAGTTCTACCTGGTCTGGCCCGTCGTGTTTTTCGCGCTGCTCGCGGTGTCGACACGGCTTCGGCGACCACGTGTCCTGGTGAGCGCGTTGGTGGCGATCGTCATCGCATCGTTTGCGCTGAGCGTCTTTCTGATGCGGAGCGCCCCGATCCGCGCGTTCTACCTGCTGCCTCCGCGGGCCTGGGAGCTGGGTCTTGGCGCGATCGTCGCGATGTTTTCCGACAGGCTGGTCTCGTTGCGACCCGGGATTCGGAACGCTCTCATGGGCGCAGGACTCGTGGCGATCGTCCTGGTGATGGTGCTGTTCAGCGACTCGACCCCCTTCCCGGGCTGGACGGCGCTGGCGCCCACGCTCGGCACGGCCCTGGTGATCGCCGGCGGTTGCGCCCAGCCGGCCACCGGTCCCGTTCACAGGCTCCTGGGGTTGCGCCCCATGCAGATGGTCGGCAGGTACTCCTACTCTCTGTACCTCTGGCATTGGCCCGTTCTCGTGTTGAAGATCGAGCACGTCGAGTGGGTCTATGCCTCGTGGATCACGCGCACGCTCTTCATGCTGGCTGTCACGTTCCCGGCGGCCGCGCTCACCTATCACTTCGTCGAGAATCCATTTCGCAGCGCGCGCTTTCTGCGTGTGAGCGCCGTACGATCCATTGTGGTCGGGCTCTTCCTGACGACGGCCTCGATCGTCGGCATCTGGGCCTTCCAGCGCGGCGGCAGCGTTGCCGAGCTCAGCACGGAGCGCCAGGTAGCCGTAACGGGCGGGAAGCTCAATGGGCCGATCGTGCCGAGCGATTTCGTTCCGCGAAACCTCGTGCCGGCTCTTGCCGACACTTTCGACCGCAACTACGTCAAATGCGGATCGCCCTGCATCGTCGGTCCGACGCCACCTCGACACAGGATCGTCCTGTACGGCAACTCGCATGCAGAACACTGGGGAGCGGCGTTCGAGGCCGCTTCCCGGCGACTCGATGCGAGCGTCGAGATCCAGGCGCCGGGCGGGTGCACCTCGTTCCTGATCCCGGTGGAGCTGTTGCCACAGGTCGATGGGAAAGCCTGCACGGCTCGTCGGCGAGAGGTGTTCGCAAGCATCGAAGCCGACCCGCCCGAGATCGTCGTGTTCAGTAACAAGACCGCCGAAGCGTTCAAGAAGAGTCCGGAGGAATGGGAGCGTGGTGTTCGCGAGGCGATCCGCCGTGTGCCCAAGACCACTTCCGTGTTGGTATTCGCGGAGACGCCCCGAGGTCGGGAGTCCATCCCGCTATGCCTCGCCCGGAATCTGGAGCACGCAGACCGATGTGATCAGCGTTGGCCCGAGGAGATCAACAGTCGGCTCGAGCGCATCACGATCGAGGAAGGCGCCCAATTCATCGATCTTCGGACGCTGTTGTGCGCGGCCGAGCGGTGTCCGGCCATCACCGAGGACACACTGATCTACGCGGATCGAAGTCATCTGACGGTACCGTTCTCGCGAGCGCGCGGCGACTGGCTGACGGAAACGCTGCGGCGGGTCCTCGAAGATCGTCGGCGTCGGCCGGAGTGATGGTCACGGCTGGTCCGTGAACGTTTGCGGGCGAGCCTTTCGACTCCGTGCCCGCCGAGGCCGCCGCCCGGGTGCGCCTCCCCGGGGCCGCCACATTACGCACCTTTGGGCAAATCGCAATCCTGGACGCTCGGACGCCTCAGTGTGATATCTCTCGCAGCTCGGGTTTCGACCGCGAAGCGATTCGAGGTGACCAGTGTGGGTCCGCGGTTGTGCCGGCTCGAGGTCCCGACGGTGTTCGTGGATATCGCCGCGCCCCGGCCACGCCCGCGATCCTCCGCAGGCACCTGCCTGAGCTCAACCAGTCCTTTTCTCGACCGAGCCGTCCGTTCGGTCCCTTTTGGAGAGATGGAGCGTTTATGGCCGACCTGTGGGACGCGACGAAGAAAGCGGCAAGTGACGTGGGCGATGCGGTGGGTGGCGCGGCGAAGTCCGCGGCCGGCGCGACGGCGGACGCCGCCAGCGCGGTGGCCGATGCCGCGAGTGCGGCCGGCAAGACCGCGGCAGACGTGGGCAAGGGCGCGGTCGACGGCGCCGTCGACATAGCCGGAGACGTCTCCGACGCGGTGACCGACAAGAGCTGACGCCGCTCTGGGGGCCCCCGTCCTGCCGGAAGAGGCGTCGGCGTGCTCGGGGGTCTCCGGATCCGGCCTCGAAAAAAAAGGGCGCAGCTTTCGCTGCGCCCGATGCTCCTCGCGGAGCAAATCTCTCTACGTGTCCGGGACGTCGCAGTCGAAGGAGAACCGCTGGCGGTGCGGCGAGACGCGATCTCGGCGCGCACTCCAAGCGTGGGAGACGACGTCGCCGGACGAGTGAAGGTAGCAAGGGCGGCCCGGCTGCGAAATGGGACCTTGGTCGCACGGGCTCCGGGTGCGATACTCGTCGTCATGAAGACCCGCTTCGAGCTTTCCGCGTTGGCGCTCGTTTTGCTCGGTTTGCTCGCTTCGGCGTGCTCGCACATCAAGGAATCCGAGAAGGCGCACGAAGAGGCTGCGACGAAGGGCAAGTACGCCGTCCAGATCACCGAGAATGTCGAGAAGGTCGAGGGCACCTGCAAGTTCGTCAAGAACATCGAGCCGCAGTACGACCCGGTTCAGATCCCGGCGCCCTCGCAGCTGTCGGACTATTACCGGACCCACGCGGTTCTCGCCGGAGCCGACACGGTGCTGGTGCGCGGCCAGGGGAAGGTGGGTGAGGCGTACATCTGCGGGCCCGGGCCGCTCAATCCGGACGGGACGCGCCGCGACGGTCCTCTGCCGCCGTCCGGTCCGCCCACGCCGGCGCCTTAAATAGGTCGCCTTCGCCCTCGCGCTCCTTCCCATAGAATCCAGATAGTGCTCAAGGAGTTTCGTTCGGTCGGGAAGGTGTGCGCGGGAACTCTGGCGTTCCTGGCCTGCGGGGCGGTCGCCGTCGCCGAGGCCGGCGATGGGTTCTCTCCTCCGTCGCCTGGCGCTCTGCTCGTTCCGGATACGACGGTCGCCGTCGCCTGGTCCACTCCCTGTCTTCCGGATGCGGACGAATCCGAGCTCGTGCTCTCGCTGAACGATGGATTGACGTTCGACATTCGCCTCAGCGGGCCCCTGGCTCCCTGCGCCGCGAGCTTCCGCTGGAGCGTTCCCGGGGTACCCAGCAACTCGGCGCGCCTCGCCGTCCGGAAGGGGCGAGAGGGGCGGCCCGAGTCGGAACGGATCGTCCTCGTCAGCGAGCGGTTCACAATTCTTCCGACGGCGACGCCTCCATCCTCCCGGCTGATGCGTGGCGCCATCGAGTGGTGGACGGACCAGGCTCTCTTCGACCTGTCCGCCGAGGACTGGCTCGGACAGACCATGGGCAAAGTCCCGGTCTACCGCGCGCACCCGGCGGCGGAAGCCGAAACCGACGATCCCGATCCTCAACCGGCATCTTCAGCGAAATTGTTGCGCGCGCGAACGACAACCCACGGGCGGAACGAGGGCCTCCGCGTGTCCCGTTTTGCCGACACCCGAATCCGAGCTCTCGTCCCCCTGCGGCTCTAGACCCCGCCTTCTCCCGTCATCAGCTCTAAAACCGAGAAGGAGGGTCTCCATGCACCGGAGCTTCCGGCGCCGCCCGTTCGGCGCCTGTTTCGTGTTTCTCATTGCAGCGTGCGCGCCTGGCGTGATCGCCCAGACGGCGACGCCCGTCCCCACGCCGAGCCCGACCCCCGGTCCGTCGTTCGAAGAGGACGTGATCGTTTCGGCCACGAAGGTCAACCAGGAAAACATCGACGTTCCCAACAGCGTCAGCGTGATCAGCGGCGAAGAGCTGCGCCGCGCCGGCACCCGGACCGTCGCCGACGCCCTGCAGAACGTCGTGGGCATAGACACGGGAGACGGCTCCGACAACGGTCCGCGCCTTCCGAACATCGGCGTTTACGGCGTCAAGGAGTTCGACGCCCTCATGGTCACCGTCGACGGCGTACCGGTCGGCGGCCCGTTCAACCCCGACCTGGCGATGATTCCCGTGGACGACATCGATCGCATCGAGATCGTGCGCGGTCCCCAGGGCACGCTCTACGGCACATCGGCGTTCGCCGGGATGGTTCAGGTCTTTACCCGCAACCATCCCTCCGGCAGCAGTTGGGGAAGCGCGACCGCCGGGGGCTTCGGCGCGTTTCACCAGGGCTGGGGCGAGGTGAACGTGGGCACCCAGATCAACCCCAACTTCGCGATGCGCGTCAACGGTTCCATCGCGCAGGGCGGCGGCTGGCAGCAGCGCACCGATTTCACCCGCGAGCAGCTCCGGATCAGCTTCGACAACACGTTCGGCCGGACCAAGATGACGAACACCGTGATGTGGCTTCGGGACACCAACTTCTGGGGATCGCCGCAGCCGGTGGATGCCGGGCAGCCGGTCCCCGGCTTCGAGGATCCCGACGAGAACTTCGCCGTCCAGGGAGCGCGCGTCGACCACCACGTCATCGGCCTCTTCAACAACATTCAGACGCCCCTCTCCTCGAACGTGTACTTCGAGAACGTTCTCGGCGTGACCAACGACAACCAGGGACAGATCCGCTCCTGGGTCACGGCCGTCAACGGCAACGTGGGCACGTCCGAAGGAATCGCCCTCTATCCCAAGGAAACCGTCGTCTATGACGACGCTCACGTCGTCGCCACCTTCAACGCGCTCGGCCAGCATCATCTCGTCGGCGGGGCCGCGCTCACATGGGGCGAGACGAACGCGGCGGGCCACGGTTTCGACTTCGACTTTCAGATCGATCCTCAGGTGATCCCCGTCTACGGGTCCTTCCCGTTCGGCGATAACCGGAACTTCAAGGACACCCGCACCTTCGTCGGTCTCTACGTCAACGATCAGTGGACGCCGGTGAAGTGGTTCACGCTGACCCTCGGCGGCCGGGAGGACTTCACGAAGGAATCGCTGGACGTCTTTCAGCAGGAAATCGGGGACGACGAATTCGAGGAGGTCCACGACGAGAGCAACGTCAACCGATTCTCATGGGGCGTCTCGGGGATGTTCCACATCGTGGACCGTCCGGACGGCGGACTGACGGGCATGAGCCTCTACGGCGCCGCCCGGCGCAACTTCAAGCCGGCGGCTCCCAACCTCACGGAAGCCGAGAACGCCGAGATCCTCGACCCCGAGACGACCAATACTCAGGAAGCCGGCCTCAAGACGCTGTGGCTGGACGGAAAGCTCTCGGTCAACGTGACCTGGTTCCACATGATCTTCAGCAACCTCGTCGTGGGCGTGCTCACGCCCGACGGCCCCGCGCTGACCAACGCGGGCAAGGTGCGGTTCCAGGGAACCGAGGTCGAGATCGGATACGCCCTGCCGTTCGTGGATTACCTCTCGCTCTACGGCGGCTACGCGTACCACGACTCGCGGTTCAAGGAGTTCACCTTCTTCACGCCGGACGGCGAGTTCCGCGACGTCGCCGGGAAGCAGCTGGAGCTCGACCCGCGGGATTTCTGGAATTTCAAGTTCGTGCTCGCGCCGCCGCAGGGGTTCGGAGCCTTCGCCGCGCTCCGCCACCAGAACCACCGGCCTCTCAACCGGCGCAACACGTTCTACACGCCGTCGTTCTACCAGTTCGACGCCGGGCTCTCGTACGTGTTCAACTGCTTCCAGCTCTCCGTGATCGGCCGCAACCTGACCAATTCCCGGCCCTACACGACGGAGAGCGAGATTGGCGACAGCCAGTTCTTCGTGAACCCGCCGCGCGGTGTGTCCGCGCAGCTCACGGTCAACTTCTAGCGAGTGTCGGTCCCGCCCCCTCCTCCCTTCGCATTGGCCGGGGAGGGGGCGGCGACCGGCCGGTACGGCACGCCCAGCCGGTCGAACAGGAACGCGTAGACGTCCACGGCCTGCGATGCCTTCTCGTCGAGAGAGCTTCCGAACCCGTGGCCGGAGGACGCGCTCGTCCTCAGGAGCACGCCCGCCTTCGGTGTCCCGGCGGCCCGCATGCGCGCGGTCATCTTCCGCGACTGCATCGGATCGACCCGGGGATCGTTGGCTCCCGTGAGAAAGAGGATCGGCGGGTAGGCGACGCGGTCGACGACGTGGTGATACGGCGAGTACGCGTAGAGGGCGCGGAACTCGTCGGGGTTGGCCACGGTGCCGAACTCGGTGATGTTGAACTGCCCGTTGGCGGAGATCTCGACGCGGAGCATGTCGTAGATCCCGACGTGAGCGACGACGGCGCCGAAGAGCTCGGGGTGCTGGGTGAAGGCGGCGCCCATGAGCAGGCCGCCGTTGGAGCCGCCTTCGATCGCGAGCCGGCCGGGCTTCGTGTACTTCACCTCGATGAGGCGGAGGGCGCAGGCCGCAAAATCGTCGAAGACGTTCTGCTTCGTGGTGAGGCGGCCGGCCCGATGCCAGCCGTCGCCGAACTCGCCGCCGCCCCGGAGCCCTGCGACCGCGTACACCCCGCCCTGGTCGAGCCAGACTCGACGCAGCGGCGAGTATCCCGGCCGCTGGCTGATGGCGTAGCCCCCGTAGCCGTAGAGAAGGGTGGGGTTGGTCCCGTCGAGCTTCGTCCCCTTTCGGCGAAGGATGTCGATGGGAACGCGAGTCCCGTCGCGAGACACCGCCCACTCGCGGACGAGCTCGGAGTCGGAAAAGTCCACCGGAGATTGTCCGCGCGAGAGCCGTCTTCGCAACCTTGCCATCGGCACTGGCCAGATACCAGGCCGGCGGTTCGAGCGCGCTCTGGTTTTCGAAGAGGATCGCGTCCCCGCCCGCGGGCGTGATGCCCTCGACCGAAGAGACCGGAAGGATCGGGACCTCGCTCGCAGGGCCGCCGTTGCGCCCGTAGACGCGGAGGCGCGAGGGGCCTCCGAGAAGCTCGGCGACGTAGAGCCGCGTGTCGGTCAGGCAGTAGGCATCGATGGCCGCGTCGCCCTCGGGGACGACGACAACGGCCGCCGACAGATCGGCCGAGCCGGCGGGCAGGCGCAGGATGGTCCCGCGCGGCGCGCCCTTGTAAGAGAGAAGAAAAAGCGAGCCGTCGGAGGCGAAGAGTCCTCGGACGATCCGATCCGCGTCGGCGGCGATTCGCTTCCAGGCGCCGTCGGCCCCGCGGAGATAGAGCGACGCTTCGCCGCCGTCGCCATTTTTGACCGTCGCGAGCACGAAGCGGCCGTCGTCGGAGGATTTGAGCGTGGTCTCGGCGATCCGCGGAAGCTCCCGCCCCAGCGCGTACACGTCGCTCTCGCCGGGCGTGCCGAGACGATGGAAGAACACCTGCTGGTAGAACTCGAGGTCGGCGGCAGGGCGCTCTCCCGTCCGGGGATAGCGGGTGTAGAAGAAGCCGGACGCATCGCCGTTCCAGGCCACGTCGCCCCCGGCGGTGCCGCCGTTGACCCGCGGGATGACGTCGGCGAGCGCCCGTCCGGTTCCGGTCTCGTAGACGTGGACCGTGCCCGTCTCGCTGCCGCCTTCGGAGAGCGAGACCGCGACGAGCCTCCCGTCGGCGGACGGAACGAACCAGTCGATCGAGGTCCCGCCTTTCGGATCGAGCGCGTTCGGATCGACGACCACGCGCTCGCTTCGGAGATCGTCGGCGGACGCGAGGGTCACGAGGAAGGACTGCTGCTTCGGCGGTTGGGTCTTGAGCGCGAAGAGGCGTCCGCCCTTGCGGACGAGTTTTCCGTAGAACGGCGTTGGGAACTCCTCGATCGCCCGGACCCGCGCACGAATCTCGGCGAACACTCGGCAGCCCGTCCAGGATGGAACGCGCCCAGGCGTTCTCGGCGTCGCTCCATGCCCGCACGGCGGGATCGGCGCCGTTTTCGAGCCAGCGGTAGTCGTCGACGACCTCGACCTCGAAGTAGCGATCCGAGACCGGCCGGCGCGCGGCCGGGGGAGGGCCGTCGGGGGCCGCGGCCGCCACGGATCTCGCGTCCGGAGCGAGCGTGGCGAGGAGCAGGGGGAGAACCAGGGTCAGACGGAGGCTTGTGCGCATGCGTGTCCTCGCATTCGGTGACTTCTTGGGGAGCTCGCGCGGATTCTACGCGAGGCGCCCCCGCGGTCCGGGGGGCAGCCGTCTTTTGCTAATGTGTGCCGGCGATGGCGGCGCGTGACGTGCACTCGTATTCCGAACCCGGGCGGGTACGCGTAGGCCACGTGGACCTCGACCTCGACGTGCGTTTCGACCGGCGCATTCTCGAAGGCGCGGCCACACTCGCTTTCGAACGCATCGATCGCTCGGCGGACTCCCTCGTTCTCGACACGCGCGGCCTGGACGTCGCCGCGGCCGAAGCCCCGGTCACCGGCGGGAGCTGGCGGCCCGTGGAGTTTTCGCTGGGCGCTGCCGATCCGATCCTCGGCGCTCCTCTGCGGATCTCCCTTCCCGCGGACGCCGACCGGGTACGGGTGCGTTACGCGACGCGGCCGGGCGCTTCCGGGCTGCAGTGGCTCTCGCCGCCGCAAACCGCCGGGCGGAAGCATCCGTTTCTGTTCTCGCAGTCGCAGGCCATCCACGCCCGAAGCTGGATCCCGATTCAGGACACGCCCCAGGTCCGCCTGACCTACGGCGCGACCATCCGGACGCCTCCGGAGCTGGTCGCGGTCATGGGCGCCGCGGGCAACCCGACATCCGGACGCGGCGGAACGTATCGGTTCTCGATGCCGCAACGCATCCCGGCCTACCTGCTGGCCATCGCGGCCGGCGATCTGGCGTTCGCGCCCCTCGGCCATCGGGCGGGCGTGTACGCGGAGCCGGCGCTCCTCGATCGCGCCGCCCACGAGTTCGCCGACACCGAAAAGATGATGGAAGCGGCGGAGCGTCTCTATGGGCCGTACCGGTGGGACCGCTACGACGTGCTCGTGCTTCCTCCGAGCTTTCCGTTCGGCGGAATGGAAAATCCGCGGCTCACTTTCGCGACGCCGACCGTGCTGGCGGGAGACCGGAGCCTCGTATCTCTCATCGCCCACGAGCTGGCGCACTCGTGGTCCGGAAATCTCGTCACGAATGCGACCTGGAGCGACTTCTGGCTGAACGAGGGCTTCACGACGTACATCGAGAGGCGCATCGATGAAGAGGTCTACGGCCCGGAGTTCGCCGCCATGGAGGCGGTCCTGGGGCGGCAGGATCTCGAAGAGGAGATCGAGCGGCTGGACGATCACGACGAGATCCTGCACATCGATCTGACCGGACGGGATCCCGACGACGGCGCGACGCGCCTTCCTTACGAGAAGGGCAGCCTCTTCCTGCGTTCCCTGGAAGAGCTCTTCGGCCGCGCGCGCTTCGACGAGTTCCTCCGCGGGTACTTCGATCATTTCGCGTTCCAGAGCATCACGACCGCGGACTTCGTCGCGTACCTGAAGGAGCACCTGCTCTCGCGGGACGGCGCGAAGGCGGCGGCCGTTCCGCTCGAGACCTGGATCGAGAAGCCCGGTCTGCCCGAGCAGGCCCCCCGACCGCGGTCGGCGGCCCTCGAAGAGGCCCAGCGGGTCGCCGCGGAGTGGGCCGCCGGGAAGATGCCGGCCTCCGATCTCGCGTTCGCCCGCTGGAAGACTCAGCAGCGTTTGCAGTTTCTCCGGCAGCTGCCTTCACCCCTGCCGCTCGCGCGAATGAAAGAGCTCGACGCCGCCCTGGGCCTGACCGGCACGGGAAACAACGAGGTGGCCTTCCAGTGGCTCCTCATGTCCCTTCGCGCCGGGTACGCGACCGCCGACGAGCGCCTCGAGGATTTCCTGATCTCGATCGGGCGGCGGAAGTACGTCAAGCCGCTGTATGAGGAATTTGCGAAGACGCCGGCCGGACGCGAGCGGGCACTGGCGATCTACCGGAAGGCGCGTCCGGGGTACCATCCCATTGCCGTGGACACCATGGATCGCATCCTGGACTGGAAGGGATGAGCTCCGGGGCCGGGGCGACCGAGACCCACGTCGCGAGCGCCTGCCCGCTCGACTGCCCCGACGCCTGCAGCCTCGACGTGACGGTCGAGGGGGACCGCGTGGTGCGATCGGCGGGAGCCGCGTCAATCCGTCACCGACGGCTACATCTGCTCGAAGGTCCGGCGGTTTCCCGAGCACGTGCACGGCGACCGGGTCGGCTGCCCAGCCGGTCCGCGACGGCCCGCAAGGGCGGAGGCGGCTTCCGGCGTGCCTCCTGGGACGAAGCGCTCGAGCTCGTCGCGGCGAGGTTCCGAGGACCTCTCGGAGCCGGGAGGGGGGAGGCGATCCTGCCGCTCTCCTACGGCGGCTCCAACGGATACCTCTCGCAGGACACGACGGACGCCCGCCTCTTCCGGCGGCTGGGCGCCTCGCGGCTGGCGCGCACGGTCTGCGCCGCGCCGACGGCTCGCGCCGCCATGGCTCTCTACGGCAAGATGGCCGGGATCGCGATCCGGACTACGCGGACGCGCGGCTCATCGTCCTCTGGGGAGTCAATCCGTCCGTTTCCGGGATCCATCTGGTGCCCCACTCCAGGCGGCGCAGCGCCGCGGCGCCCGGCTCGTCGTCGTCGATCCGCGCCGCACGCAGCTCGCCGAGCGGGCCGACCTGCACCTGGCTGCCCGGCCGGGCGGCGACCTCGCCGCTCGCACTCGCCGTGATCCGCTGGCTCTTCGAGAAGGGAAGGCCGACGCGCGCTTCCTCGCGGCGCACGCCACCGGCGCTGAGGAGCTGCGCCGCCGGGCCGCGCCGTGGACGCTCGAGCGCGCCGCCGCGAGCCTCCGGCCTCGTCCCGCGGCCGACATCGAGCGCGTTCGCGCGTCTCTATGCCGAGGCCTCGGCCGGCCGCGCTGCGCTGCGGCTGGGGGCTCGAGCGCAACCGCAACGGCGGGCTCGGCCGTCGGCCGCGATCCTCGCCCTGCCCGCCGTGGCCGGGAAGTTCGGCGTGCGCGGCGGCGGCTACACGATGAGCAACTCCTCGATCTGGGGATCTCGACGCGCGGCGGCCGCGGCGGTCGCCGAAGCGCCGCCGACGAGCCGGAGATCAACATGAACCTCCTCGGGGAGGCGCTCGCGATCCGCGGTCCGCCGATCGAGCTCCTCTTCGTCTACAACTGCAACCCGCTGATGACGATGCCCGAGCAGGAGAAGGTGCGCCGGCGGCCTCGCGCGCGACGACCTGTTCACCGTCGTCTTCGACCCGGTCCTGACCGACACGGCGCGCTACGCGGACGTCGTGCTGCCCGCCACCACGTTTCTCGAGCGGACGGAGCTCTCGCGCGGCTACGGCGCTCTCGTCCTCCAGGAGGCCCGGCCGGTCATGCCCCCGGCGGGGAGCGCGCCCAACCACGAGGTCTTCGCCGAGCTGTGCCGGCGCGCGGGCGTCGCGCGGCCCGGGGATCCGGAGACGACGGAGCAGCTCGCTCGGCGCGATGCTTCCGTCGAGCCGGTCGGGCGGCGCGCTCCGTGGCAGGCGCTCGACGCGGGACGGCGTGGCCCGCCCGGCCGCGGGCCCGCTCCCGTGCAGTTCGTCGATGCCTTCCCGCGGACCGCGGACCGCAAGGTCCACCTGTTCCCGGAGGAGCTCGACCGCGAGGCTCCCGCCGGGCTCTACGGCTTCCGGGATGACCCGGCGACGGCGCAATTCCCGCTCGCCCTGATCTCGCCCGGCGACCGACCGGACGATCAGCTCGACGCTCGGGCGAGCTCGCGCGGCGGCCGGTCGCGCTCGAGATCCACCCGGACGACGCGGCGGCGCGCGGCATCGCCGACGGTGCTCCCGTCCGCGTCTTCAATCGCAGCGGCGAGGTCCGGTGCCCCGCGCAAGTGAACCCGGGATGCGCCGCGGCGTCGTGTTCCTGCCGAAGGGCACTCTGGGCCCACAACACGTCCAACGGCGCCACGGCGACGCGCTCTGGCTCCCGATACGCTGACCGGATCTGGGGGGGGCGCCTGCTTCAACGACGCGCGCGTCGAGGTCGAGGGGGTCGCGGGAAGCTGATGGAGCTCGCCAGCCCCCACCCGCACGCCGCCGCGGCTCCCCCCGCGGGCGATCGGAGGGCGTGGCGCCAGCCGTGTGCGGGCCGCCCTGGTTCTGACCGCCGTGGTGTCTCGTCCTCGAGGTTGCGGGCGGGATCGCTTCCCGCAGCCTCGCCCTGCTCGCGGACGCCGCGCACATGTTCGCGGACATCGCCGCGCTGACCCTGGCCTACGCGGCCATGAGCCTGGCGGACCGCGCGCCGACCGGGCGGCACAGCTTCGGTTTCTACCGCGCCGAGATCCTCGCCGCGTTCGTCAACGCGCAACTGCTCCTCGTCATGGCGGGCTGGATCCTCTCGAGGCGCTCGGCCGGCTTCCAGCGCCGACGGCGGTCCACACCGGCCTGATGCTGGCCGTCGCGGCTGCGGGACTGGTCGCGAACTTCCTGCGATGCGGATGCTGCGAAGGGCCGCGACGAGCGACTCGCTTAACCTCCGCGCGGCGCACCTCGAGGTGGCACCGACCCCGCCGGATCCGTCGCCGTCGTGGCGGCGGCCCTCGCGATTCCCCGGACGGGATGGACGTGGCTCGATCCGGCGGTGTCCGTGTGCGTCGCCGTCTTCATCCTGCCGCGCGCCGGTCGCGCTCCTGAGGGAGTCCGGCGCACGTCCTGCTGGAAGGGACGCCGCGCGAGATCGACGTCGCGGCGCTGCGCGACGCGATCCTGGAAGTCCCGGGCATCGAAGCGATCCACGACCTGCACTTCTGGACGCTGACTTCGGGGCATCACTCGGCGAGCGTCCACATTTGGGCCTCCGCCGAGAGCGGCCGCGGAGAAGTCCTTCAGGCCGTTCAGCGGCTCCTGCTCGAGCGCGCCGGTGTCGAGCACGCGACGATCCAGGTGGAGCGGGGCGCCGACGAGGATTGCCGCTCTTCGGCGAGCCATGCCTGAGCCCGGCCAACCGACCCCGGGTGCGCCGGTGGAGATTCTGGGCGCGCCGCGCCGCCGGCCTCTCTGCGGCGCTGACGGCGGCCCATGCCGGGCGCGAGGTCTCGATCTTCGAGCGCCGCGCCGAGTGCGGGAGCCGGTTCCATGGCGACCTGCAGGGCCTGGAAAACTGGACGACGTCCGAAGACGTCCTCGACGAGCTCGCGTCCATGGGAATCGCCCCGACGTTCGACCACGTCGCGATCCGCGACGGCGTCTTCTTCGGCCCGGACGGCCGCGAACGCCGGCTGCGGTCGGATCGTCCCGCCTTCTATCTCGTCCGGCGGGGCGTCGGCCCCGGGACGCTGGACCAGGCCCTGAAGTCCCAGGCCCTCGCGGCGGGCGTGCAGATCCGCTTCGGAGAGGCCTCGGGCATCCGATCCGAGGGAGGAATTCACACTCCCGGTCCGGAGCGTTGCGATGCCCTCGACGTCGGCTACGTCTTCGAGACGGACATGGCCGACGGGGTCTTCGCCGTTCTGTCCGACCGGCTCGCGCCGAAGGGCTACGCGTACCTCCTGGTGTGCCGCGGCTGGGGCACCGTCGCGTCCTGTATGTTCGACGACTATGCCAACGCCCGCGTGTACCGGGAGAAGGCGCGGGCGTTCTTCGAGAAACACGCCGGCCTGAGAATGCGGGCGGAGCGGATGTTCGGCGGGACGGGCAACATGCGCACGGCGCCCATCGCCCGGCGCGGCGCCGTGCTGTACGCGGGCGAGGCCGCCGGGCTCCAGGATGCCCTCTGGGGCTTCGGCATGCGTTTCGCGCTCGTCTCCGGGCACATGGCCGCGCGCGCTCTGGTCGACAAGACGCCCCGCGACTACGAGACGTCGCTCCGGGAGCGTTTCGCGGGGTTCCTGCGCACGTCGGTCGTGAATCGCTTCATCTACGAGCGCATGGGCGACTCCGGCTATGCGTGGATCCTGCGGCGGATCGCGCGGGCCTCGGACGCTCGGGACTGGCTCCGCCGCTTCTACGCTCCGAGCCTCTGGAAGAGTCTCTGCTTTCCGGTCGCGCGTTCCGCCGTGGAGGCCGGGCGCCGCCGTGCGGAAGCCGCGGTGCGCGCCGCTCACGCCGCGGTCTGATGTCCGTCGCGTCCGGGCCGGCGTCTCCGGGGTCGGAGCCCCGGAAGCACGGCCGGCGCCGGTCCCTCGCTCCCCGCCTGCGGCCATGGGCCGGGCGCCGTCTTCCGCAGGACTTGAAGGCGCATCGCGTCGGGCGCATCGCGGCCGCGCTTCCCGAGGGCGTGCGCGATCCCGGCTTCGTCGAACTGCTCACGCGCATCGACGAGGCGCCGTTCGCGGGAGCGCGACGCGTCGACGTGTTCTTCGATGGCCAGGAGGCCTTCGCCGCGATGCTCTCCGCCGTCGAGTCCGCGAGGGAAGAGGTGCTCCTGGAATCGTACATTTTCAAAGACGATCCGACCGGAAGGCGCTTCCAGGCGGCTCTCATCGCGGCCGCCCGACGCGGCGTGTCCGTGCGCGTGCTCGCGGACGGAGTCGGGTCGGTTCAGACGAGGCGGAGTTTCTGGACCGAGCTGACCGAGGGCGGCGTCGAGGCGCGCCTGTTCCGACCCCTGGGATTCCTCTCGCTCCGCGTCCTGTTCCGGCGGGATCACCGCAAGATCCTGATCGCGGACCGCCGCATCGCGTTCACGGGCGGGATGAACATCGGCGACGAGTACGGCTCGTCGCTCCTTCCGCGCGAGAGCTTGTGGCGCGACACGCACTGTCGCGTCGAGGGCCCGCCAGCCGCGGAGCTCGCCGTGGTGTTTCAGGAAGCCTGGATGGAGGCGGGCGGAGCTTCGCTGGCGCTCGCCCCGATTCCCGCGGGCGCTGAGCGCGATCCCCGCATTCTCGTCCTGGATTCCCGGCCGGGCCGAGGACAGAAAGAGCTCGCTTCCGTGTTCGCGAGCATCGTGGCCGCCGCCCGGCAGAGACTGTGGATCACAGTGGCCTACTTCGCGCCCCGCCACCGGGCGCTCCGCATTCTCGGCGCAGCGGCGCGCCGCGGCGTGGACGTGCGCCTCCTGCTTCCCGGCCAGACCGACGTCGCGATCGTCCGCCATGCCGGCCATGCGCTCTACTCGGCTCTCCTCTCCCGCGGCGTGCGGATCTACGAGTACGAGGGGGCGATCCTCCACGCCAAGACCCTGGTCGCCGACCAATACCTCTCGGTCGTGGGCTCCAGCAACCTGGATTTCCGCTCCCTCGAGTTCAACGCCGAATGCAACTTCCTGATTCTCGACGCCCCGACGGGGGAGAGGATGACGGCCGCGTTCGAGAACGACCTCGCGCACGCGAGGGAGATCCATCTGGGGCCGTGGAGGAAGCGAGGCTGGCTGCACCGCACCGCCGACCGCCTCGCGCGGACCCTCTCCCCCTGGCTCTGAGGCGGGAGTCCGCTTAGCGAGTCCGGCGCGGCCCGCGCGCCGAGGTGGGAACGACCAGGACCGGGATCGTCGCGCGGCCCAGGGCTCGCTCGGCGGTCGCGCCCATGAGGAGCGTCGCCACGGCGTTCTGGCCCGTGCTCCCGAGGACGAGGAGCGTGTAGCCTCGCCGCGCTTCCTGAGCCAGGGCCACGTCGGGAGCGCCGCGAAGGACGACGGCGCGCTCGCCCTCGGACGCTCGCGTCCATTGAGCGAGCCTCCGGGCGTAGTGTTCGGTGAGTTCTCGGGTGAGGACCCGCCCGCCGGCCCGGACGAGATCCCCCCGCTCTTCGCGGATCGCCGCTCGGATGTCGGAGGAGGGCCGGACGTGCGCGACCGTGATGGCGGCGCCGCAGAGCGACGCGAGTCGGCGGGCCTCGGAGAGAGCCTTGCGGGAGCCGGGTGAGAAATCGACGCCGACGAGGAAGCGCGGGGCCTTCGCCACGGCGCGGAGCGTATCATCGGCCCTCACACGCGGAGGAGCCATGAAGTTCCTGCTCGGCATCGTGGCGGGGCTCGTCATCGTCGGGGCGGCGGGCGCGTTCGTCATCGCCAGCGGAGCGTTCCCGGTGGCCGCGACGATTCCCCCGAGCAGCCTCGAGAAAACCGTCGCGACGCTCGCGGTCCGGCGTTCCGTCGCGAAGCGCGCGCCGCGCACGGAGAATCCGGTGAAGGCCGCACCCGACGTGCTCGCGAAAGGTCTCGCGCACTATCGCTCGATGTGCCTGACGTGCCACGGAGCCGGGACCGTCGATCCGTCCGCCATCGGAGAGGGCCTGAATCCGCCGGCACCCGATCTGACGCAGCCGAGCGTGCAGTCGATGACGGATGGCGAGCTCTTCTGGGTCGTGCAGAACGGGATCCGCATGACCGGGATGCCCGCCTTCGGCCCGACGCACGAAGACCCGGAGATCTGGACGCTCGTGACGTTCTTGCGTCACCTCCCGGAGCTGACCGCCGAGGAAGAAGCGGCCCTGGAGCGCGGGCGGGCGACAGAGGAGCACGGAGAAGAGAAGCCCGAGTAGCTCAGACGGCGCGGGCCGCTTTGACGACGTCCCCGACGGAGATGCCGCTGCGATAGTTCCCGGCGAACCGGAGCCCCGGCCACCGTGCCTCGGCGCGGGCCAGGGCCTCCATTCGGCTCGCGTGGCCGTTCGTGTACTGCGGGATCGAACGCTCCCAGCGTGTCGCGAGGAGCAGCGACGGCGCGCCCCGGACGAGCCCCTCCGCTTCGAGGTCGCGCACGGCCAGATCGACCAGCCGTCCGTCGGGCAGCCGCGGGGTCTCCGGGTCGCGCGCTCCTCCGAGAAATACGGTCAGCAGCGCCTGCCCCTCCGGCGCGCGGCCGGGAAAGAGACTCGAGCTCCAGACCCCGCCGAGGATGCGCCGCGAGGCGTCGGGAACCACGAGATGGCCGAAGCCCACGAGCGGGCGCCGGAGAGCCGCCATGGGCCATGCCAGGTGCAGCACGGCGAGCGGAGGGTGCTCGATCGAGTCGAGGGCGGCCGCGGCCTCGGGCGCGAACGGCCGGACGAGATTGGCGGCATCGGCCGCCGGACTCGCGAGGATGACCTCGTCCGCTTCGATCTCGGTGCGTGCGTCGCGCACGGCGAATCGGCCTGCGGCCGGACCGATCCGGTCGACGGCGGCCCCCGCGCGGAACGCGCTCCCGAGGGAGCGGGCCATCGCCCGAGGCAGCGTCGAAAGCCCCTCGCGGAACGAGAGGAGACCGCGGACGCGTGGGCGGGTATGTGTCGTCCCGTCCCGGCTGGCCCGTGCGCCGCGGATGGCGCCCAGGAGGATGCTGCCGGCGTCGCGCTCCCAGCGGGTCAGCGAGGGAAAGGCGTCGGACGCCGACAGGCGGCTCGCGTCGCCCGCAAAGATCCCCGAGACGAAGGGCGCCACGACCCGCTCCGCGACTTCGGGCCCGAACCGCCGGGTGAAGAAATCCCGCACGCTCTCCTCGGGAGGAGCGGGGCGTCGGCGGAGGGGCTCGGCGAGGATCCCGATCTTTCCGGAGGAAGAGAGCAGACGCGTCGTGAGCAGGGCGAGCGGCGAGGTCGGCAGCGGATAAAGCCGGCCCCGGAAATCCACGTAGCGGGGGAGGCGCGGATCGGAGACGAGGAGCTCCGAGCCGAGAGCGAGCTCGGCGACGAGGTCGAGAAGCTCCGGCGTCGGGCGGACGGTGTTCGGTCCGGTCTCGAGCAGGAACCCGTCCCGGCGCACGCTCCGGATGACCCCGCCGGGCTCGGCCCCGCGCTCGAGGAGAAGGGTCTCGACTCCCGCGCGCTGCCGGGCGCGCGCGACCGTGAGCCCGGCCATCCCTCCGCCGATGACGACGGTTCTCACGGGCGCCAGAAGCCCTCGGCCGATTCCGCGAGCGCGACGAGTGCCCTGAGGAACGTCGGCCGGTCATTGAGGCCGGGGGTCCGGCGGAACGAAGCGATACCGGCGGCTTTCGCCTCGGCGCCGAAGAGCTGATCGATCTCGTAGAGCGTCTCCACGTGGTCCGTGACGAACGCGATCGGAACGGCCAGGACCTGCCGCGCGCCGGCGGCCCCGAGTCGCCGGATCTCGTCGAGCGTCGGCGGACCCAGCCACTCGACCGGGCCGAGCTTGGACTGATAGGCGAGAGACCAGGGCCCGGACCAGGACAGCCGTTCGACGATCGCGCGGCAGCTCGCCTGGATCTCCGCGGCGTAGGGGTCGCCTTCGACCGTCACGAGCTTTTTCGGAATCGAGTGCGCCGAGAAAAGCAGGTGTACGGCTTCCGTCCGCGGATCCTCGAACCGGGCGAGCTCTTCGCGGATCGACTCGGCGTGCGCCTCGACGAAGAGGGGATGCGTCGGAAACGATCCGATGTGCGCGAAGCCGGCCCGGGGAGCGAATCGCTCGACCGCCGCCCGGCTGCGCTCGAGGGCGCCTTTCGTCGTCGTCAGGGAGTACTGCGGGTAGAGCGGGAACGCGAGGAAACGGTCCACCCCTTCCGAGGCGAGCTCGCGCACGACGTCCTCCACCAGCGGGCGCGAGCACGTCATCGCCGCGCGGACGACGGTTTCGCGGCCCTCGGCCTGCAGGAGCCGCTCGACCCCCGACGCCTGCTGCTCCGTCAGCCGGCGGATGGGAGAGCCGCCGCCGATCGACGCGTACAGCGCCTGCGACGTCTTCCGGCGCCCCAGAGCGATCGCGCCGGCCACGGCCTTGCGCACGAACGCGGGCCGGATGCGAAGGACGTCGGGATCCGCAAAGAGGCGGTAGAGGAAGCCCGGAACGTCCGCGAGGGTCTCAGGCCCGCCGAGCTGGAGGAAGAGAATCGCCCGGCGCGCCACTTCTTCAGAGCGTCCGGGAGAACACCGGCTTCTCGGCGGTCTGGCCGAGATACGCGTCGAAGGGCATTGCGAGGTTCCGGAGGAACACGCGGCCGAGCGCCGTCGCCCGGATCTCCCGGGCGTCGATCGTGACGAGACCGTCCTCGACGCAGGGGGCCAGGGCCTCGATCGCCGTCGCGAACTCGGCATCGAAATCGATCCCGAACCGCTTCTCGATCTCCGAGCGCACGACGACCCCGTGGCACAGAAGGTTCTGGATCACTTCGCGGCGAAGCACGTCGTCGTCGGTGAGGGTCGCGCCGCGGAAGGTCGCCGCCCCCTCGGACGCGACCGCGGAGCGATAGTCCGCGAGCTCCCTCCGGTTCTGCACGTAGTGGCGCCCGATCGAGCCGATCGCGCTCATGCCGAAGCCCAGCAGGTCCGTGCCGGCCTTCGTCGTGTAGCCCTGGAAGTTGCGGTGGAGCGTGCGGTCGTGTCGCGCGCGGGCCAGCTCGTCCGAGGGCCGCGCGAAGTGGTCCATGCCGATGTACTCGTAGCCCGCGCCGGAGAGTCGCTCGAGCGCCGTGCGGAAAATCTCGAACTTGGTGGCCTCGTCGGGCAGGTGAGGCTCGAGGACGACCTGATGCTTCTTCATCCAGGGGACATTGGCGTAGGAGTACACCGCGAGCCGATCGGGATCGATCTCGAGGATCCGGTCGATCGTGGCGTCGAAGGACTCGGGCGTCTGGTGCGGAAGGCCGTAGATGAGATCCACGTTGAGGCTCGGGAAGCCGAGGCGGCGCGCCTCGCGCACGAGGTCGCGTGTCGCTTCGAAGGGCTGGATCCGGTTGATGGCCTCCTGGACCCGAGGGTCGAAGTCCTGGACGCCCATGCTCAGGCGGTTGAAGCCGAGGCCCGCCAGGGTCGCGAGATGCTCCGGCGTGGTGACGCGCGGATCGATCTCGACGCCGAGCTCGGCATCCGGAGCCACGTCGAAGCGATCGCGGATCGATCGGCCGAGGCGCTCCAGCCGGGTCGGTGAGAAGTAGGTCGGCGTTCCGCCGCCCCAGTGGAGCTGGACGACTTTTCTCTCGGCCGGCCACCCCCGGCGACGGCCGCGGCCACGGAGTCCATCTCCCTCTCGACCGCGTCGAGATAGACGTCCTCGCCGGCGTGCCGGGTGCCGGTGATCACGACGGTGCAGCCGCAGAAGAAGCAGAGCCGCTCGCAGAAGGGGAGATGGAAGTAGAGCGAGAGGGGGGCCGGCGCTTCGCCCTCGGAGCTCTCGCGAAGGATCGAGGCGTAGTCGGCCGCCCCGAGCTGTTCCTTCCACATCGGCGCCGTCGGATACGAGGTGTAGCGCGGGCCCTGGACGTTGTAGCGCCGGAGGAGCTCGAGGGGAACGTCGAGAGCGCTCATGCGGTCACCGGCAGCGCCGCGGCCCGCACCGGCCGGCGCGCCGCGTGGAAGAACGCTTCCACGCATTCGAGACGCGATCCCGGCAGCACGCCGTGCCCGAGATTGACGACGTGACCCTGGCCTCCGGTCTCCTCGAGCATCGCGCCCGTGCGCCGCGCGACTTCCTCGGGCTCTCCGAGCAGGAGGCCCGGGTCGAGGTTCCCCTGGAGGGCCCGGCCCGGAGCCCGGCGGCGCGCCTCCGAGAGGGGCACGCGCCAGTCGATCGACAGGACGTCCGCTCCCGACTCGGCCATCGCTTCGATGAGATGACCGCATCCGTTGACGTAGAGAACGACCGGGGCCTGCGCCCGGCGGATGCCCGCGATCGCGCGCGCGACCGCCGGGAGCGCCCATTCGCGGTAGTCCTCGGCCGCGAGCTCTCCCGCCCACGTGTCGAAGAGCTGCACGGCGTCGGCGCCCGACGCGAGCTGATACGACAGCACGTCGGAGGCCACGTCGGCGAGGAGATCGAGGAGCCGGCGCAAGGTGCCGGGCTCGCGTCCCATCATCGTCTTCAGGGCCGCGAAGCTTCGCGACGCGCCGCCTTCGACCAGATACGACGCGAGCGTCCACGGCGCGCCGCAGAAACCGAGCACCGCCGCGCGCCCGCCCACCTCGCGCTTGAGCCTCGACAGGATCTCGCCGGTGAACGGGATCTCCGTCGCGGGATCGAAGCGGGCCAGCTTTTCGATCGCGGCCGAGGTGCGGACGGGCTCGGGCAGCTCCGGCCCGCCGTCGCCGAACTCGACGCGGGCGCCCATGGCCGCGACGGGAACGAGGATGTCCGAGAAGAAGATGACGCCGTCCGGGTCGAACCGGCGGAAGGGCTGGAGCGAGACCTCCGTCGCGAGGTCCGCGGAGCGGCAAAGCTCCATGAAAGACACCTTCTGGCGCACCTCCCGGTATTCCGGCAGGTAGCGGCCGGCCTGGCGCATCATCCAGACCGGGGGCCGGTCGACGGTGCGGAGGCGGCACGCGTCGAGAAATCGCGCCGCAGACGAGAGGGATCGGGCGTCCATCCCCTCGGAATATAGCGCGGCGGGAGCCGCCGCTATACTCCCGCCCATTCTCGAGCAGGTTGCTGAAAAAGGGTGTGGGATGGCGTTACGAGCGCCGCGGGGTCAGATGCAAGGAAGCGCGACGACGGCGATGCTTTGGCATCGTCGAGGAGCGATGACGCCGCAGATGGCCCCGCGCCGCCGTAACCCGAAGGGTGGACGGCACTTTGCCGGCGCCCGTGAATAAGAGCGTGAGAGTTCAAGTCGCGACAGAGTGGATCGGGCGCCGGATGCAAAGTGCCGGACACGACGCCCGCATCCATTTTTCAGCAGCCTGCTAGGGAGGACAGTCATGCGGCGGACGCTCGCGTTCGGAGTCCTTGCGGGATTCGTGGCGGCGGCGGCGCCGTTGTGCGCTCAACCCGCGATCACCGGTCCGGTCGACCCGACGACGTTCTCCCAGCTCAAGGACTTCAAGGCCTACCGCTCGTCGTCCAACTCGCGCTACCCCGACTGGAACGACGACAGCGCGCATATCTACCCGGGTGAGACGCTCACGATCGCCGACCTCGAAGGGCCGGGAATCGTGACGCACATCTGGACGACGTCCTCGGGATCGCAGTACGGCTGGCCGCGCCTGCTGCGCATCCGCGCCTATTACGACGGCAGCGACGTGGCCTCGGTCGATGCGCCCCTCGGCGACTTCTTCGCCGTGGGCCACGGCCTCGAGCGCGCGGTCAAGTCGCTGATGATCCGGGACAGCTCCGATGGCCGCGCGCGCAACAGCTACTGGCCGATGCCGTTCCGCAAGCGCTGCCGCATCACGGTGACGAACGAAGGCGCCCGCTACACCGGGCTCTACTACCACGTGGACTGGCAGAAGATGCCGGCGCTCCCGCCCGACACGGCGTACTTCCATGCGCGGTACCGGCAGCTGCTGCCGGCGCCGGCCGACGGATCGCCGTGGGTGTTTCTCGAGACGACGGGCCGCGGTTTCTACGTCGGCACGGTCCTCAACGTCATCCAGGCCGAGCCGGGCTGGTTCGGCGAGGGCGACGACATGTTCTACGTCGATGGCGAGAAGGTCGCGTCGATCCAGGGCACGGGCTCCGAGGACTACTTCAACGACGCCTGGGGCCTGCACGTCGTGGACGGCGACTACGCCGGAGTGACCGTGGCGGACGGGGAGGGACTCGGTGCCCGGATGACGGCGTACCGCTGGCACCTGACGGATCCCGTGCCGTTCAACAAATCGATCCGGGTCGAGATCGAGCACAAGGGCTGGACCTACAAGCCGGATGGAACGGTGCGGACCGCGTTCGGTGTCCGCGAGGACCTCATGTCGAGCGTGGCGTACTGGTACCAGGAGGGCGTCGCCGCAGCCCAGCCGGCCGTGCCGTACGGGCGCGCGCGCCTGCCGCAGGGCAACGCGCTGCAGCTCGAGCTCGAGACGGCTCTGGCCGACGCGAAAACGCAGGGCGGGAAGTCCTCGATCTTCCCGGATCTCTTCTGGGGCAAGGACGTCATCATCTTCGCGGCGGATGGCCCGGGCTCGAAGATCGAAGTGCCCTTCGACGTTCCGGCGGACGGCGAGTACGAGCTGCAGGTCCAGGTCGCGCAGGCCTCGGATTACGGCACCTACGAGATCTGGCTCGACGGAAAGCCTCCGAAGGCGAACGAGCTCGAGCACGAGCCTGGCGCCGACATCCGGGCCGAGGGCGTCTTCGACGGCTACGCGTGGGAGACGTACGTCGGGAAGGTCGTGCAGATGGGTTGGCCGCGATTGACGAAGGGGCGGCACACGCTGACGTTCGTCTGCACCGGGAAGCGGTCCGAGTCGAGCGGCTACAAGGTCGGCATCGACAACGTCATCCTGGCGCGCGTCGGCAAGGACGCCTGGGCCCGGGCCGGCGAGGACCGGCCCCCTGCCTTCCAGCCCGGCGACGTCCCGGCGCTCGCGGCCCAGCTGAAGAGCGGCGACGCGGCCGTGCGGGTGCTCGCCGCCTGCGGCCTGCGCGATCGAGGCGCGGCGGCCCTGCCCGCCCTGGACGCCCTCATCGCGCAGCTGAAGGACTCCGACATGTACGCGCGGGCGGCGGCGGCCGGGGCGATCGGAGCGATCGGCCCGAAGGCGGCGGCGGCGGTGCCGGGTCTCATCGCCGCCTGCAAGGTGAAGGGCGAGGACGGGCAGGCGCTGCGCGCGTATGCCTACGCGCTCGGAGACATCGGTCCGGCGGCGCGGCCCGCGCTTCCGACGCTCGAGGCCATGAAGGCGGACCGGAGCGTCGAGTGGGTCGTCGTCAAGACGATCGAGGAGATCGAGGGCAAACGCCCCGGGCGGACGACCCCCTAGGCCGCCTTCGCGAGCAGCTGTCGCAGCACGTACGGGAGGATCCCGCCGTGCCGGTAGTAGTCCACCTCGATCGGCGTGTCGATGCGAAGCCGCAGGGTCGTCTGCGTCTCGCGTCCATCCGCCCGCCGGATCGTGAGGGCGATGTCCTGCCGCGGACGAAGGGTGCCTCCGAGGCCGAGGAGATCGAACGTCTCGGATCCGCCGATGCCGAGAGACGCCGCGCTGACGCCGTCCGGGAACTGCAGGGGCAGCACGCCCATGCCGACCAGGTTCGAACGGTGGATCCGCTCGAAGCTCTGGGCGACCACCGCGCGCACACCGAGGAGCCGGGTGCCCTTGGCCGCCCAGTCGCGCGAGCTGCCCGTCCCGTACTCCTGCCCGGCGAAGATGACGAGGGGTACGCGTTCGGCCTGGTAGCGCATCGCGGCGTCGTAGATCGTGAGGCGTTCGCCGGAAGGTTGGTGGACCGTGTAGCCCCCTTCGACGCCCGGGACCATGAGGTTCTTGATGCGCACGTTCGCGAACGTTCCCCGCGTCATCACGCGATCGTTGCCGCGGCGCGCGCCGTAGCTGTTGAAGTCTTCGGGCTTGACGCCGAGGGCCTGCAGGTAGAGGCCGGCGGGGGAGTCCTTCTTGATGGCGCCGGCCGGGCTGATGTGATCCGTCGTCACCGAGTCGCCGAAGATGGCGAGGGCGCGGGCGCGGCGCACGTCGTCGACCGGCGGAGGCGTGAGGGTGAATCCCTCGAAGAACGGAGGCTCCTGGATGTAGGTCGAGCCGACGTCCCACGCGTAGCAGGTGCCGCCGGCCGTCGGGATCTCCATCCACAGCGGGTTTGCGGCCGCGAGATCCGCGTAGAGGCGGCGGTACGTCGCCGCGTCGACCGAGGCGAGCAGGGCCGACTGGATCTCGTTACTGGAGGGCCAGACGTCGCGCAGGTAGACCGGCACGCCCTGGCGATCCCGACCCAGCGGCTCGCTCGCGAGGTCCACGTCCGCGCGGCCGGCGATCGCGAACGCCACGACGAGCGGCGGGCTCATGAGGTAGTTGGCCCGGATCGACTGGTGCACGCGGGCCTCGAAGTTGCGGTTGCCGGAGAGGACGCTCGCGGTGACGAGATCGTTCTTCGTCACCACGTCTTCGATGCCGGCGTCCAGAGGCCCCGAGTTGCCGATGCAGGTGGTGCAGCCGTAGCCGACGAGACCGAAGCCGAGCTGGTCGAGGTAGGGCTGGAGCCCCGTCTTGTGGAGGTACTCCGTCACGACGCGCGAGCCCGGCGCGAGCGAAGCCTTGACGCGCGGCGAGACCGAGAGACCCCTCTCGACGGCTTTCCGCGCGAGGATTCCGGCGGCCAGCATGACGCTCGGGTTCGAGGTGTTCGTGCAGGAGGTGATCGCCGCGATGAGAACGTCCCCGTGCCCGACCTCGACACGCCCGGAGGGCTCCTGGGGGACCGCCGATCTGTCGGGCGTGGGCCGGTTGTTGGCCATCTCGCCCTCGGTCCAGACGTTCGTGTCCCGCGCCAGCGCACCGCTGACGCTCGGAGGATGCTGGCTGCCGCCGCCCGGCGTGACCGCGCGGCCCAGGGTCGCGACGAAGCGCTCGGAAAGGGCGGCCGCGGGCTTGCCATACCCGTTCTCGGATACGGGCTTCGAGAAGAGGTCGCGGAAGCGGGATTTCATGTCCGGAAGATCGATGCGGTCCTGCGGTCGCTTCGGGCCTGCGACGCTCGCGCGCACCCGGCCGAGGTCGAGCTCGAGGACCTCGGTGTAGTCGCAGTCGCCCGGGCGCGGCATGCCGAAGAGTCCCTGCGCCTCGTAGTAGGCCCGAAAGGCGTCGACCTGATCGACGGTGCGGCCGGTGGCCAGGAGGTACTTGCAGGATTCTTCGTCGACCGGAAAAAACCCCATCGTGGCGCCGTACTCGGGCGCCATGTTCCCGACCGTGGCCCGGTCGGTCACGGGCAGGGAAGCCGCGCCCTCGCCGAAGAACTCGACGAACTTGCCGACGACCTTGGCCTTGCGCAGCATCTCCGTCACGGAGAGGACGAGGTCGGTCGCCGTGACGCCGTCGGCGAGCCGGCCGTGCAGGTGCACTCCGACCACATCCGGCGTGAGGAAGTAGACCGGCTGGCCGAGCATGCCGGCCTCGGCCTCGATTCCCCCGACGCCCCAGCCGACGACGCCGAGGCCGTTGATCATGGTCGTGTGCGAATCGGTTCCGACGAGGGAGTCGGGATAGTAGACGCCGTCGCGCTGCAGTACGCCCTGGGCCAGGTACTCGAGGTTGACCTGGTGGACGATGCCCACTCCCGGCGGCACCACATCGAAGCCCTGGAACGCCTGCATGCCCCACTTCAGGAACTCGTACCGCGCGCGGTTGCGCCGGAACTCGATCTCCATGTTGAGCCGCAGGGCGTCGGGGGACGACCACTCGTCGACCTGCACGGAGTGATCGACGACGAGGGCCACCGGGACCAGGGGCTCGATGACCCGCGGATCCCGTTTCAGGTGATCCACGGCCGAGCGCATGGCCGCCAGGTCCACGAGCAGGGGCACGCCCGTGAAGTCCTGGAGAACGATGCGCGCGACGACGAACGGGATTTCCGCCGTGCGCTCTCCCCGCGGCTCCCAGGCGGCGAGGGCGCGCACGTCGTCTTCCTTGACCCGCTTTCCGTCGCAGTTGCGCACGAGGGACTCGAGGACCACGCGAAGGCTCGCGGGCAGGCGGGACAGCCGTCCGAGGCCCTCCTTTTCGAGCTGCGGGAGCGAATAGAGGGACCCGACCTTTCCGGCGGAGGGGGAAAACGTCTGGCGCGCGCGGTCGAAGGAGCTCATCGGTTTATCGTATTACGCGGCCCGGGCCGCGACGCTTGATAAACTCGACGGCTCCGATGGCATCCCATGCCCTGGGCTGGTTGGCGGTCGCGTTCTACTGCGCCGCCCAGATTTGCGCGATCGTTTCGCTCGTGCGTCCGCAGGTCATGGTCGCGCGCGCGACGCCGCTTCTCGTCGCGGGCGGCCTCGCTCTGCACTTCGCGGATCTCCTCCACCGGGCGCGCGAGCTCTCCTCGGTCCCGTATCGCACCCTGGGAGGATCCGTCTCGTTCTTCGGCTGGATGCTGGGGCTCGCCTATCTGGCGCTCGCCCTGCGCCACCGCGAGCGCGCGACCGGACCCTTTCTGATTCCGGTGATCATCCTCGCGACCGTGGCCGGGCTTCTGCTCCCGGACTCGCCCTCGGCTCCCGGGCGCGGCACGCAGGGCTCGGTCTTCGCGTGGCACGTCACGCTCGCGATTCTGGCCTACGCCGCATTCGCGCTCTCCTTCGTCCTCTCGGTCCTGTACCTGATCCAGAGCCGGCAGATCCGCCGAGGCCGGCACGGGGCGGCTCTTCTCGCGCCTGCCGCCGCTCGAGGTCCTCGGGCGCATGAACCGCACGAGCGTCTCGATCGGCCTGGCCGTGCTGGCCCTCTCGATCGTCCTCGGCCTCGTCTGGGCGGAGCGCTTCTGGACCACGCTCGCGGATCCCAAGGTCGAGTGGGCGGTCCTCACGCTCCTCGTGTACGGCCTGCTCCTCTGGATGGACCGCCGCGGATGGGAGGGGCCCCGCGTGGCGCTTCTCTCGATCCTCGGTTTCTCCGTCGTTCTGTTTTCGTACACCGTCGTCAACATGTATCTGACGCAGGCGCACCGCTTCCGATGAGCGCCGCCGAGAGCCGGCTGCTCCTTCTGGGCTGGAACTTCCGCGGCGCGGAAGCGTCGGTGCGCGAGCGGATCGCTTTCAACGCCGACGAGGTGCGCGAAGCCCTCGAGCGCATCCGGCGCGACGGCCTCGCGACCGAGAGCGTGATCGTCGCGACCTGTCACCGGAGCGAGATCTACGCCCTCTCGGACCGCGAGCGGCCGCAGGAAGAGATCTCCGGCCTCATCTCGCGCTGGCGCGGCCTCGATCCGGCGGAGGTCGCGGGCGCAAGCTTCTACCGCGAGGGCCCCGACGCCGCGCGGCATCTCTTCCGCGTCGCGGCCAGCCTCGAGTCGATGGCCCTGGGGGAGAGCGAGGTTCTCAGCCAGGTGCGGACCGCGCTCGCCCTGGCGCGCGAGGCCGGTGCGACGCGGGCCGTGTCGCACCGGATGTTCGAGAGCGCCGTCGCCGCCGGCAAGCGCGTGCGCGCGGAGACCGACATTTCGAGACACCCCCTCTCGGTGGCGTCGATCGGCTACGAGCTGGCGACCCGCGTGTTCGGCCGGATGTCCGAGCACACGGTCCTCGTGCTGGGAGCCGGCGAGACGGGAACCCTCTTCGCGAAGCTCGCGCGCGAGGCCGGCATCGCGGACGTGCGGGTCTCGAATCGCACCGCGGAGCGCGCCGAAACCCTCGCGGCTTCGGTCGGCGGCCGCGCCGTGCCGTGGAGCGCCCTATCGGAGTCTCTCGCCGAGGCCGACCTCGTCGTCGGCACGACCTCGAGCCCGACACCGGTGATCCGGGAGGCGGACGTGCAGGCGGCGATGCGCCAGCGGCGCGGGCGGCCGATGATGTTTCTGGATCTCGCGGTGCCCCGGGACATCGAGCCCTCCGTCCGAGACATCTACAACGTGTACGCCTACGGCCTCGAGGATCTCGAAGGCGTGGCGGACGAGAATCGCCGCCTCCGCGCCCGCGAGATTCCGAAAGTCGAGGCGATCCTCGAGGAGGAGCTGGCCCGGTTCCTCGCGTGGCTCGGCAACCTCGCCGTGGTGCCGACGTTGCACGGGCTGCAGCAGCACCTGGCGGCCCTGCGGGATCGCGAGCTCGAGCGGCTGCCCGCGGGGGAGCGCGAGCGCTTCCGCGCGTTCGCGGACGCCTACGCCGCCCGGCTGCTGCACGAGCCGATGCGCCGCCTCAAGGACGAGCAGGACGCCTCCCGCAAGCTGGAGCGCGTCGAGGCCATCCGCCACCTCTTCCGACTCGACGAATGAATCTGCGTCTGGGCGCGCGCGGAAGCGCTCTGTCCCGGGCTCAGGCGCGCCTCGTCGCGTCGGCGCTCGACGGCCGGGCCGAAGTGGAGATCGTCGAGATCCGGACGACGGGGGACCGTCGGTCGGCCGAAGGAAAGCCCATCGGCTGGAAGGGGGACTTCACGAAGGAGCTCGACGAGCAGCTTCTCGCGCGGGAGATCGACGCCGCCGTGCACAGCCTCAAGGACGTTCCCGCGGAGCTGCCCGAGGGGCTGGTCCTCGCCTCCGTGCCGACGCGGGAGGACCCGAGGGACGTCCTCGTGTCGCACCCGCGCCGTACGTTCGCCGACCTTCCCGCGGGGAGCCGGGTCGGGACCTCGAGCCCGCGCCGGGCCGCCCAGGTCCTCGCCGCGCGGCCGGAGCTCGTGATCGAGGCCGCGCGGGGCAACGTGGACACGCGTCTGCGGAGACTGCATGAGGGCAAGTGGGATGCGCTGGTGCTCGCCCGCGCCGGACTCGCCCGTCTCTCGAAGCTGGACGAGATCGTCGAGGTCTTCGCCGAGAGCCTGATGCTCCCTGCCGCCGGCCAGGGCGCGCTGGGGATCGTGACGCGGGCGGACGACGTGGACACGCGGGCGCTTCTCGCGCACATCGACGATCTCGCGTCCCACGAGGAAGTGCTCGCGGAGCGGAGCCTGCTGGCGGGCCTCGAGGCCGGTTGCCGCGCCCCGGTCGCGGCGCTCGCCCGGGTGAACGATCGTGCGCTGACCCTCGAGGCGGCCGTCCTCTCTGCGGACGGCGTGCGTGTCCTCCGCGAGACCGGCTCGGGCGACGCCGCGGACGCGGTCGGGCTCGGCCGCGCCGTCGCCGAGCGCCTGCTGGCACTCGGGGCCGCCGAGCTCATCGCCATGGCAGGGTCTCGATGAGTCTTCCGCGTGTCCTCGTGATCCGCTCCGGCGCGCGCCCGTTCGGAACCGTCTCCGGAGTGGAGGTCATGGAATACGTCAGCCACACGATCGAGCCCGTCGCCACCGAGGCCGCGGACTGGACCGGCGGGTTCGACACCGTCATCGTGACGAGCCAGACGGCCGTGGAGAGGATCGCGCGCGATGCGGCCCACACCGAGGCGTTTCGCTCCGTGCTCGAGTCGGCAAGGCTCGTCGCGGTCGGCGAGGCGACGGCGGAGCTCCTCCGCCTCCACGGATATGCGCCCGACGACGTCGCCGCCGGGTCGGCTCGCTCGGTGCTCGAGGGGCTGTCCGAGTCCGCGGCGGGCCGCTCCGTTCTCTGGCCTTCCGGGGCGGAGGCCTCGCTCGATCTCGTCTCGCTGCTCGGCGAGCGGGGCGCTCGCGTGCGCCGCGTGGTTCTGTACCGGAAGCGGCCGACCCCCCAGGGCCCGGGGCTGTCGGCGGAGGTTCTCGTGCGCAACCCGTCCGCGTTCTGCGCCACATCCCCGGCCGCCGCCGACTGGCTCTTCGCGGGTTTGACGCCCGAGGCGGCGGAGCAATTGCGCGCGACGCCCGCCGTGGCGCTGGGCTCCCCGACGCTGGAACGGCTCTCGGCGCTGGGCGTCGAGCGGGTTCATGTCGCCCCCGAGGCTCGGTTCCGCAGTGCCGGCACGCTTCTCGAGCAGCTTGCCAGAGACTCGGCCGGGCACTAGGCTCCTGCATCCGATGTCGCGATTTCCGGTGACCCGCCTCCGCCGGCTCCGGCGAACGCCCGGGCTGCGGGCCCTCGTCCGGGAAACGCGCCTCTCGGCCGATCGCTTCGTCGCGCCTCTCTTCGTCCGGAAAGGCCGGGGTCTCCGCGAGCCCATCGCCTCCCTTCCGGGAGTCGTGCGCATGTCGCCCGACGAAGCGGCGGGGGAGACTCAGCGTCTGCGGTCCCTCGGCGTCCCGGCCGTCATCCTGTTCGGACTCCCCGAGCGGAAGGACGAGACGGGCAGCGAGGCCTGGGACGACTCGGCAGCCCTTCAATCCGCGATCCGGGAGATCCGCCGTGCCGCGCCGGAGATCGTCATCATCACCGATGTCTGCCTCGACGAGTACACCTCCCACGGCCACTGCGGCGTGATCCGCGACGGCGAAGTCGACAACGACGCGACCCTCCCGCTCCTGGCCCGGGCGGCCGTCTCGCACGCGCGGGCGGGTGCGGACATCGTGGCTCCGTCCGACATGATGGACGGCCGCGTCGCCGCCATCCGCGAGGCGCTCGACGGCGCCGGTCTTTCCGGTACGGCGATCCTGGCGTACGCGGCCAAGAGCGCGTCCGCCTTCTACGGTCCCTTTCGCGAAGCCGCCGACTCCGCTCCGAAGTTCGGCGACCGGCGCGGCTACCAGATGGATGGAGCCAACCGGCGCGAGGCGATGCGCGAGATCGCGACTGGACCTCGAGGAGGGCGCGGACGCCGTCATGGTCAAGCCGGCGCTCGCCTATCTCGACATCCTCCGCGACGCGCGCGAGCGGTTCGACGCTCCGATCGCGGCGTACAACGTGTCCGGAGAGTACGCGATGGTCAAGGCGGCGGCCGCCAACGGCTGGATCGACGAGAAGCGGATCGTCCTGGAGATCCTGACGAGCATCGTTCGCGCCGGCGCCGACTTCGTGCTCACGTACCACGCCGCGGACGCGGCGCAGTGGCTCCGCGAGGGCGGGCTGGACGCTTGAAGGCGAAGGCGACGGCGAAGACGAAGAAGAAGACCCGGAAGCCGCGTTCCCCGGCGAGCGCGGCGAGGTCCGCCGCCCTCTTTCGACGCGCGAAACGCCTCATGCCGGGGGGCGTGAGCTCGCCCGTGCGCTCGTTCGCGTCGGTCGGCGGGGAACCGTTCTTCGTCGTGGCGGGCCGCGGGTCCCGCGTCCGCGACGCGGACGGACGGTCCTACCTCGATTACGTCATGTCCTACGGGCCGCACCTCTTCGGGCATGGCCCCACGTTCGTGCGCCGGGCGCTGGACCGCGCCGTGCGCCGGGGAACCTCTTTCGGGGCGCCCACCGAGCTCGAAGTGCGGCTGGCCGAAAAGGTCTCGAAGCTCGTGCCCTCGATCGAAATGGTCCGCTTCGTCAACTCGGGCACGGAAGCCACGATGAGCGCCGTGCGGCTGGCCAGGGGCGCGACGGGCCGCAAGCGCATCGTCAAGACCGACGGGGGATACCACGGACACGCCGACGGCTTCCTCGTCTCGGCGGGCTCGGGAGTCGCGACGCTCGGAATCGCGGGCAGCCCGGGCGTGCCCGAGGAAATCGCCGCCCTGACCACGGTCGTTCCCTACAACGACGCCTCGGCGCTCGAGGAGGCTTTCCGGAAGTTCCCGGGAGAGATCGCGGCCTTCGTCGTCGAGCCGGTGGCGGCCAACATGGGGCTCGTCCTTCCTGCGCCGGGATACCTCGAGGCCGTGCGTGAGCTCACCCGGCGCCACGGCGCGCTCCTGGTCTTCGACGAAGTGATCTCGGGGTTCCGGGTCGCCGCGGGAGGCGCCCAGGAGCTGTACGGAATCCGGCCCGACCTGACGACCCTCGGCAAGATTCTCGGAGGCGGGCTGCCGATCGGGGCCTACGGAGGACCGAGGGAGCTGATGGAGAAGATGGCCCCCTCGGGGCCGGTGTACCAGGCCGGAACGCTGTCGGGCAATCCGCTCGCGACCTCGGCCGGTCTCGCCATGCTGGGAGAGATCGAGCTCCGGCCTCCGTATGCGCAACTCGAGGAGAGGGGCGCGCTCCTGGAGTCCCTTCTGGCCGACGCCATCCGGGCGAGGAGTCTGGCCGACAGGTTGACGCTCGCGCGCCTGGGCTCGCTGCTCACGCTCTTCTTCGCGAACGGGCCCCTCGGCGACTTCGCGTCGATCCGCCGTTGCGACACGAAGCGCTACGCCGCCTTCTTCCACGCGATGCGCGAGCGCGGGGTGTCCCTGCCCCCGGCCCAGTTCGAAGCCTGGTTCGTGTCCACCGCGCACGACGAGGACGCGATCCGCAAGACGGCGCGCGCCGCGGGCGCCGCGCTCGACGCCGCCTTCGCCCAGGCTGGCGTTTAGGGCTCGGGCATCCGGGGCAGGGTGACGCTCTTGAACCCCTCCTCGCGGATCCGCCGGATCTCCTGAGTTTCCGACTCGACCCAGGGGAGCGGGATCTCCAGGCGCTTCACGGCGCGCCGCGCGATCTCGAGCGACGTCTCGAACTCCTCGGCGATGACCTCGTCCGCTCCGGCGGCCACGAGGCCCGGGATCTCGGCGACGTAGCGCGTCCGGGCCAGGACGAAGAGTCCCGGCGCGAGCGTCCGGCAGTGCCGGATGGTCTGCCGCGTGGCCCGCGGATCGGAGACGAGGATGATCGCCGCGCGGGCCTTTTCGATCCCGTTGCGGCGGAGCACCACGTCGTTGGTCGAGTCGCCGTACTCGATCGGCACGAGCTTCTGGATGCCCTTCTTGACGCGGACAGGATCGAGGTCGATGACGCGGAAGGGAGCGCGGGCGCGCTGCAGGACCCGGGCGACGGTCTCGCCCATGTGGCCGAAGCCGATGACCAGGATGATGCCCTCGGGGACGAGCGACGCTCTCGGGCCGCGCGGCGCCGGCTCGCCGCTCGCGACGCGGAACGCGACCGCGTGGCTGACCTCCGAGAGAAACGGCGTCGCGATCATGGTGATGATCGCCGCGGCGAGGAACGTCTGGTACATGACGTTCGAGATCAGCCCGGCTCCCTGGACCTGCCGGAGGAGCACGAACGAAAACTCCCCGACCTGGGCCAGCGAGAGGCCGACGACGGTGGCCACGCGGAAGCCGTAGCCCATCGACCAGGACCGCCGCGCCGCCGGCGACCGTCTTCCAGACCAGGATGAGCGCGAGGAGGACCGCGACGAGAAGGGGCTGCTGCAGGAGCACGCGCGGATTGAAGAGCATTCCGATCGAGACGAAGAAGACGGCGTTGAAGACGTCCCGGAAGGACGTGACGTCGGCGAGAGCCTGGTGGCCGTACTCCGACTCCGAGAGCACGAGCCCCGCGAGGAAGGCCCCGAGCGCCGCGGAGAGGCCCGCCCAGGACGTTGCGAGCGCCGAGCCCAGGACGAGAAAAAGGACGGCGACGACGAAGATCTCCTTCTGCCGGGTGCCGGCGAGCGCGCCGATGAAGCGGGGAATCACGAAGCGCGCGACCACGAGCAGCACGCCGGCGGTCAGCACCGTCTTTCCGGTCTGCAGGAGGATCGGCATCGCCCCGCCGGATCCGCGGTGGGCGAAGGCCGATATGGAAAGCAGCATCGGAACGACGGCCAGGTCCTGAAAAATCAAAATGCCGATGAGGGACCGCCCGTGCGGCGAGTCGAGCTCGTGGCGATCGAGCAGGAGCCGGAGAACGATGGCCGTGGACGACAGGGACACCATGTAGCCGAACAGCAGGCTCCGGCTGAACGGATAGCCTCCCGCCGCCGCGACGGCCAGGACCAGTGCGATCGTGCCCACGACCTGGATCGGGCCCGCGACCCAGACGAGCTTGCCGAGCCGGCGCAGGTTGCCGAGCGAGAGCTCGAGGCCGACGGTGAAGAGAAGGAGGACGACGCCGAGGTCGGCGAGAACCTCCACGACCTGCACGTCGGACAGCAAGCCGAGCCCGAATGGCCCGAGCAGCGCTCCCGCCAGAAGAAACCCGATGAGCGGCGGTTGCCCCAGCCGATGCATCACGAACGCGGCGCCCAGGGCCGCGAGAAAGATCAGCGCCAGGGGCCCGAGGAATTCCGGCGCCTGCATGCGTCGCCATTATGCCCGTCTCAGGTTCTCTGGTAGCCTCGCCGGACTTCGATGAGCCCGACGCGCGCCGACGTTCCGCCCGCCGCCCGGCAGTGGTTCGGACATCCCCGCGGCCTCTCGACGCTCTTCTTCACCGAGATGTGGGAGCGGTTCAGCTACTACGGGATGCGCTCGCTGCTCATCCTCTTCCTCGTCGCGTCGGTGCAGACCGGCGGGTTCGGCATGACGGACAAGAAGGCCGCCGCGATCTACGGCCTCTACACCGCCGGCGTGTACCTGATGGCGCTGCCGGGCGGCTGGATCGCCGACCGCATCTTCGGCCAGCGTCGCACGGTGTTCCTGGGAGGGTGCATCATCGCGGCCGGGCACTTCAGCATGGCCCTGCCGATGGTCTGGAGTTTCTACCTCGGCCTCTGCCTCATCGTCTGCGGCACGGGACTCTTGAAACCGAACGTCAGCGCGATGGTCGGCGATCTCTACCCTGAGGGCGGTGCGCGGCGCGACTCCGGCTTTTCCTTCTTCTACATGGGGATCAACACGGGCGCCTTCATCGGTCCGCTGATCTGCGGTCCTCTCGGAGAACGGGTCAACTGGCACTTCGGGTTCGGTGCGGCCGGGATCGGCATGGTCTGCGGCTTGATCCAGTACCGATACGGCCACAAGTACCTCGGAACCGCGGGCCTTCTCCGCCCGGAATCCACGGTCGGGGGAGCGCAGAGCCGGGCCGTCCGCCAGGTGCTCATCGCCATCGCAGCTGTGGCCGCCGTCCTCGTCGGACTGTTCGTTTTCGCCAACGTCACTGTCGAATCCGCCGCCAAAGGCACGGGCGTCGTGATCGTGAGCAGCATCATTCTCTATTTCGCCGCGGTTCTGCTGTGGGGTGGACTGACGACTCCGGAGAAGAGACGGACCGTCGTCATCTTCATCTTCTTCCTGGCGTCGTCGCTCTTCTGGGCGGGCTATGAGCAGGCGGGCTCCTCCCTCAACCTCTTCGCTTCCCGCCTGACCGATCGCATGATCGGAGGCTGGGAGCTGCCCGGCGTCCACGCTCCAGTCGATCCCGCCCTGGTTCGTCATCACCCTCTCGCCGGTGTTCAGCTGGGTGTGGCTGCGCCTTCAGGACCGAGGTCCGTCCATGCCGGCGAAACTGGGTTACGGCCTCGTGCTTCTTGCGATCGGATTCTTCGTCATGGTCGTGGCTTCCGCGAAGACGCACGGCGGAGCGGACAAGGTGTCCGTGTGGTGGCTGGTCACGACGTACTTCCTGCACACGGTGGGCGAGCTTTGCCTGTCCCCGATCGGGCTATCGAGCGTGACCAAGCTCGCGCCCCGGCGCCTGGTGGGCCAGATGATGGGCACGTTCTTCATGGGCAACGCCCTCGGAAACCTCATCGCCGGACTGACGGCGGGCGAGTTCTCGACGATGCCGTTGCCCCGGCTTTTCGGCACGATCGCCTGGGCGACCGGGGGCGGGGGCCTGATCCTTCTCCTGTTCTCTCGGCCGATACGCCGGTTGATCGGCGTCCTGCCCACGGGACCGGCGCCCAGCCGGATCGGCGAGTCGGAAGTCCCGGCCTAGCCGGGGGTTAGCGAAGCCGAAAAAGGCCGGAATTCGCTCCGGGATGCTGCTATTGTTCATGACCTCGAACGAGTAAACCGACAAACGGCCCCGGGGCGGGGCCTGACCGATGTATTGCAGCCCGCCCGAAAGTACAGGCTGCCGTGGAGGAAAGTGATGAGAAACGGGCAATTGACGGCACGCGAGACCGACGCCGTTGTCGAATTCGCAGGCGTTCGCGGTTTCCGGACGTTGCTCGCGGGGTTGGCGCTGGCGATCGTCGGCGCCACCGCGTTCGGGCAGGTCATCCAGGAGTTCCCCCTTCTCCCGCCCGGCCGCGGGCCGGAAGGGATCACCACCGGTCCCGACGGAAATCTGTGGTTCTGCGAAGAGGGCGGTAACCGGATCGGCCGCCAGACGTACCCCGGCGGGGTGGTCACCGAGTTCCCGCTTCCGGTCGCCTTCAGCTCGCCGGAGACGATCGTCGCCGGTCCCGATGGCAATCTCTGGTTCACGGCATGGACGGCCGACTCCGTCGGCCGGATCACTCCGGCCGGCGTGATCACGATGTTCCCCACGATCTCCGCGAACAGCGAGCCGGAAGGCATCGCGGTCGGTGCCGACGGCAACATCTGGTTCACCGAAGCGGGCCGCAGCAAGATCGGCCGCCTCACGACCGACGGAGTGATGACCGAGTTCGACCTGCCCAATTCGTTGAGCCGACCCGAAGGCATGACGGCGGGCCCCGACGGCGCCCTCTGGTTCGTACAGCAGGCAGGGAACCGCATCGGCCGGATCACGACCCAGGGAGTCGTCACCCAGTGGCCGCTTCCGACGCCCGCCGCCGACCCCTGGAACATCACCGTCGGCGCGGACGGGAACCTCTGGTTCTCGGAGGGAGCCGCCAACCAGATCGGGAGGATCACTCCGACGGGGACCATCACGGAGTTCCCGCTCCCGAACATCGGAACGCCCGACTACCTGACGCTCGGTACCGACGGGAACGTCTGGTTCTCGATCTATCACGGCGGCCGGATCGGCCGGATCACGCCCGCGGGCGTGATCACGGACTTCCCGCTGCCGGATACGTCCGACAACCCGTACGGGGTCACCACCGGGCCGGACGGCGCGATCTGGTTCATGGAATTCTCAGGCAACCGGGTGGCCCGAATCACGACGGGCCCGGCGATTCCGAAGCCGGGGGAAGTCGACGCGCGGGCGGTCACCGGCACCAGCTCCAATACCAACAAGGTCCTCGAGTCCGGTGAGACGGTCCAGGCCAATCCGTCCTGGACGAACACGCTGATGGTGGCGGCGGACCTGACCGGAACCGGCAACAGCTTCACCGGACCGGCCGGGGCGAGCTACACGATCGCGGACTCTTCCGCCGACTACGGCAACGTCGCCGCGGAAGCCACCAACGACTGCAACGGCGCGACCGGGGACTGTTATCTCCTGACGGTCTCGGGCGCCAGGCCGGCGGCCCACTGGGATGCGACCTTCAACGAGGCGGTGAACCCGGGCGGCGCCACGAAGGCCTGGTCCATCCACATCGGCGAGAGCTTCCCCGACGTTCCCACGAGCAACCAGTTCTACGCCCTCATCGAGACCCTCTTCCACAAGGGCGTCACCGGAGGCTGCGGGCTTGGCAACTACTGTCCGAGCGCCTCCGTCACCCGCGGACAGATGGCGGTGTTCCTGCTGAAGAGCCGGTTCGGCAGCTCCTTCGTGCCGCCTCCGGCCACCGGAACCGTTTTCATCGACGTTCCGGCCTCGCATCCGTTCGCGGCCTGGATCGAGTCCCTGGCCGGCTTCAAGACCACCGGAGGCTGCGGCAGCGGAAACTACTGCCCGGAGAACGCCGTCACGCGCGAGCAGATGGCTGTCTTTCTCCTCAAGTCCGAGCATGGCTCGGCGTACGTTCCGCCGGGGTGCACGGGCGTCTTCGACGACGTCGCGTGTCCCAGCCAGTTCGCGAACTGGATCGAACAGCTCGCAGAGGAAGGCATCACCGGGGGCTGCGGCGGGACCAACTACTGTCCGACCAACCCGAACAACCGCGGCCAGATGGCCGCCTTCCTGGTCAAGACCTTCGCGCTCCAGCTCTACGGGCAGTAGGCGCCAGACACTCGTAGAGCGGAATCGGAGGCCGTCCGCTCTCAGCGGGCGGCCTCTTCGTTTCTGCGCGCGAAGACCGCTTTCGCCGCGGTGAGGCGTTCGAGCACGTCCTTCTTCTCGCGCCTCGTCGTTCCAGCCCGGGTGAGCGGAGGCGGCGGCCGCAACGCGGTCGATCCACTGCTGGAAGTAGCGGGCGTCCGCGGCGCTGCGGATGGGTCGGTCCGCCACCGTCACGTAGATCGGGCTCGTCGTGGCGAAGGGGTAGATGTCGAGGATCGGCTCCTCGGCGTGAGGAGACCACGCCCGGAGCGTGAACCAGGCGCTCCCCGCGATCGGAAGCGGAACCTCGGCGTCGGCGCTCGTACCGCGATCCCGCGTCGGGATCGTCGCGACGACGACGCCGTTCGACACGATCTCGAGCTTCTCGATCGGGACGATGGAGCGCAGGCTCACCTTCGCGGTGAGGCGTCGCGGCCCCGCCGGCAGCGAGATCTCGTCTCCCGGCATCTTGCCGTCGAGCGAGAAGGAGATCACGGGGCCGTTCGACACGAACGTCCGGCCGGCCTTCAGGGCGGCCAGCCAGCCGCGGTAATCGAGCTTCGCTCCCGAATGGACGAACACGCGGTTCATGCCCACCGGACCGCGCAGCGAGGCGTAGTTCGTCATCGCGTCCGTGCCCGACCCGGCGGGGAGGCGGAAGCCGCAGTTGAGCAGGCGATACCAGACTTCCGCCGTGGTCTTGTGGTCGCTGAAGCCGACGACCTCGACGTAGTCGACCTTACCCAGAGCCACGTCGATCGGAAGGCCATTCGTGAGGGGATCCGCGCCGCTCGGATCGGGCGCGGGCGGATCGAAGGGATGCACGTAGCCGGAGAGGCCTCCCTGCGCCTGCGTCAGGTCGGCGATCGTCGCGTTGTCGGGGAAAAGGCTCGCGGCCGGGGTATTCGCGTAGCCGGCGTAATTCGGGAAGGATCACGTGGCTCTTCAAGCCCAGGTGCCCCGTGTGGCCCCACCAGCTCGTGTGGTACTCCTCGTCGTGCTTCAACAGGAGCGTCGGCGTCGACAGCGGGTCGAGCTCCGCGCGGAACATGGCGATATCCGGGATGCGCTGCTCCTTGTTGACGATCAGGTTCTCGACGACGTGCAGGTCCTCGGCTTCGCCCTGGGCGCGCAGGGTCGCAGGATCCGCCCGGTACGTGCCCCCGTAATTCATGTGGACGTGGAGATCCCCGCTCCACCATCCCGAGCCCGGGAGGTCGAGGAGGCGTTCGAGACGCGCGCCGGCGCTGGCCTCGACGTCCGGCATCACGGTCACGGGAAGCGTCACGGCGGCATACTCCAGGCCGCGGGTCGCCAGGACCTTGTACTTTCCGGCGGGCAGCGTGAGCGTGGCCGCTCCGTTCGAGTGGAAGTACGTGATCTCGAACGGACGGATCTTGCGATCGAAGCCGTCGTCGGCGTGCCGCCAGACGTCGTCGGGCGCCCATCCGCGGCCGTCCTCGCCGGTGACGGAGAGCCGCGCCGGCAGCGGAGCGCCCGAGCCGTCGGTCACCGTGATCCGCAGCGTCCCCGTCGGCCGGAGCCGGCGCCGCGAGGCCGGCGCGATCGTCTCGACGGCGCCTCCCGGGATCGTGACGACGCGCAGCGAGACGTTTCCGGCCTCGTTGCTGACGAACGCGATGCGCCGGCCGTCCGGAGACCAGCGCGGCCGCGTGTGGTCGCACTCGCAGTAGGTCAGCTCGAAGGGATCCCCGCCCTCCGCCGTCGTGAGCCAGAGCTGGTTGCGCTGGCGGCCGAGGTACGAGCTGTACACGACCCGTTTTCCGTCGCGGGCCCAGTCCGGCCGGGCCTTCCAGTTGGTCTCTTCCTTGCGCACCATGCGCATCGCTGCGCCGGGCCGAGCCTCCATCCGCCAGAGATCGCCTGAGCCCCAGACGTCGCCCCGGTTCGAGATCAGGATCAGCTCCTTCCCGTCGGGGGACCAGGTGGGGGAGAGGTACTGGTCGAACCTGGAGTAGTAGTAGCGCGGAAGCCCGCTGTCGTGCTCTTCCGTGATCCGCACGGCGTCGCCCGATGGGCTTCCATTCGCGTTCGCCGACCGGGACGACGAAGACGTGAAAGCGACCGTGAAACGCCGTGGACACATACGCGACCTTCGACCCGTCCGGAGACCAGCGCGCATCCAGGTTCACGCCTCCGTTGGCCACCAGGGCCTGTGTGCGTCCCGTCGCGAGCTCCAGCACCCAGAGCTCGAGCGCGTCGTTGCGGTACGACGTATAGAGGATCCGCTTCCCGTCGGGCGACCAGTCCGGCTCGTTGTCGTAACCCGGTCCGTCCGTGAGCTGCACGGCCTCCGTCGATCCCAGCTTCTGCCGCCAGAGCGAGCCCTGCATCGCGTAGATCGAGCTCGGTTCCGTCGGGCGACCACGCGGCGGCGGCCGGTCCGCTCGTCACCTGAGGCAGATACATCTCGCGGTAGTAGTAAGAGTGCGGGACCTGGATCTGCTTCAGGACCGGCTCGCGCTCGGCGCGGGCGGGGACGCTCCCGCAGATCGCGAGCAAGACGGCAGCACCAAGCGGACCGACTCGTACGAATCGCAATTTCATGCGGCGGACTCTGGCATGGAGGAGAGCGCGTGTCTACGTCTACGGTCTCCGCGGTTGGGCGAGCGCTACAATCGGATGAGCGTGCGGCGGCTGCTCCTTCTCCTCGTCCTGTGCCTCGGCTGCGGCCGCAGGGAGCTTCCCGTTCCCGCCGCCGAGCCTTTGCCCTCCGCGTTGCCTTCCGCGACGGTCGAGACTCCCGCGACGGCTTCCGAAGTTGCGGCGGCCACGCCGACGGAATCGGTGGAGACGAACGTCATCGAGGTGCGCGTCCTCACGCCCACGCCGGTCGACGTCTCCACGATCCCCAACTTCGATCGCCCCGCGGAGCCGACTCCGGGGAGTGCGGCGGAGCGCCGGGCGCAATGCCTCTCGTACACCGTGGAGCGCGAGACGTTCGGCGAATCCAAGCGCGTCAAGGTGCGTGTCCGCAATGCGTGCGGCTTCTGGATCCCTCCGGAAGAGTCGTGGTTCGAGATCACCGCGATGCCGGCGAACGGCCAGGGCATCTCCGGCCGCGCCACCGGCAGCTTCCAGACCCCCATCGGGCCGAACTCCTCCAACGTCGAAACGTTCATCGAGGTCGATTGCCCGGGTGACGTCCGCGGAGGCTGCAAGTACTACGTCGAGCCGAAGTAGCGCAGAGTTGGTGGGCCGTCTGGGACTCGAACCCAGGACCACCGGCTTAAAAGGCCGATGCTCTAACCGACTGAGCTAACGGCCCATCCGTTAGGGCCAGACAGGATACATCGCGGGCCGTCAGGACAGCGTGTCGTCCGGGCCCGGTTCCCAGGTGAGGGTGAGCAGGCCGTCACCGAAGGGGATCTCGATGGGTTCGCGGTTTCTCATGCGTTCGTCGACATCGGTCCGGCGCGTGCCGTACGTGTCGAGGTAGAGCTGTCGGACCTCTTCGTCGCTGCGGATTCCGTCCTGGCCTGCGCGCCACGGCATGCGGGGATTCTATGCCCCCGCGGGCCTCACCGGGCGGGAGGGAGCGCGGAAAGAAACGGCGTATCGCTGCGCCAGACGGTCTCTTCGCGGCGTGGGCCGGTGGAGATGATCACGGCGGGAGCGCCGACCGCGTCTTCCAGGGCGCGCACGTAACGCTGCGCCGCGGAGGGGAGCTCCTCGTAGCGGGTGACGCCGGTGGTCGTGGCCTTCCAGCCCGGAAGCTTCTCGTACTCGGGCTCGAGCCGCGCCACATCCTCGGCGAGCGCCGGCAGGTCGGAGATCGGCTTTCCATCCAGGCGGTAGCCGAGACAGACGGGAATCTCCTCGAGGTCATCGAGGCAATCCAGCTTCGTGAGCGCGAACGCGGCCGCGCCGGACAGCTCGACCGCCGTGCGGGCAACGACGGCGTCGAACCAGCCCGTGCGCCTGGGTCGCCCGGTGGACGTGCCGTACTCGTTCCCGCGCTTGCGGAGAAACTCGCCGGTCTCGTCTTTCAGCTCCGTCGGGAAGGGGCCCTCGCCGACGCGCGTCGTGTAGGCCTTGATCACGAGGAGACTCGCGTCGAGGGCCCGCGGGGAAATCTCGAGGCCACACGCGACCGAGCCGGCCGTGCAGTGGGACGACGTGACGAAGGGATATGTGCCGGCGGACAGATCCAGCATCGCGCCGTGCGCGCCCTCGGCGAGCAGCGTCGCGCCGGCCTTGAGCTGGTTGCGCAGGTACCGGCCGGTGTCGGCGACGTGCGGTCGGATGCGTTCGGCGCGGGGGGCGAGCTCCGCCAGCACGGCGTCGGCCGACGGGATCGTTCGACTCTCCGAGGGCCCGCAGGAGCCCGCCCGTCTCCCGGGCGATGGCTTCGACACGGGCGGCCAGCGTGGCGGGCCGGTAGAGCTCGGCGACGCGGACGGCACGCCGGGCGGCCAGGGACTCGTAGGCCGGCCCGATTCCTCGCAGCGTCGTCCCGATCTTGGCATCGCCGGCGGACGCGCTCGCGGGCGGCGTCCAGAAGGCGGTGGTACGGAAGGATGACGGTCGCCCGATCGGAGAGCCTCAGGTTCTCCCCGACCTCCACGCCGGCTTCCCGCACCTTGTCCATCTCCGAGAGGAGCGCTTCGAGGTCGACGACCACGCCCGGGCCGATGACGGACGGGCGTCCGCGTACGATGCCGGCCGGAAGCAGGTGGAGCGCGAAATGCTGCGTTCCGAACTTGACGGTGTGGCCGGCATTGTGGCCGCCGTGGTAGCGCGCCACGATGTCGAAGCGGTTCGAGAACAGGTCGACGAGCTTCCCTTTGCCCTCGTCTCCCCATTGCCCGCCCAGGACGGCCAGGACCTTCACGCTCTTCTCTCCTCTTGCTCGAATCGCTCGCCGGCGGAAAAGCAGCGCAGGCTAACAGAGTCCAGCGGCCCTGTCAGCTTAGAATCGGCCCCCGATGAAGATCATACGGCTCTCCGGCGAAGGCCTGACGCTCGCCGATCTCGTGGCGGTGGCGGAGCGCCGCGCCACCGTGACGCTGTCTCCCGGGGCCCGCCGTGCGATCGCGGCGTCGCGCCGCGTGGTCGACCGCGCGGTGCGCTCGGGGGAGACGGTCTACGGCGTGACGACGGGCTTCGGCAAGTTCGCCGACGTGCCGATCCCGCCGGGAGAGATCGAGGCGCTCCAGCGCAACCTGATTCGAAGCCACGCCGCGGGCGTCGGAGCCGCGCTGCCGGATCCCGTCGTGCGGGCGATGATGGCGCTGCGCGCCAACGCGCTGGCGCGCGGGAACTCCGGCATTCGCGTCTCGACCGTCGAGACGCTCGTCGCGATGCTCGCGGCCGACGTCCTGCCGATCGTTCCGGCGCAGGGGTCGGTCGGGGCGTCGGGCGATCTCGCTCCGCTCGCGCATCTCGCGCTCGGCCTGATGGGCGAGGGCCGCGCCCGGGTCCGGGGCCGGGAGCGGGCCGCGGCGGAGGCGCTGCGGCGCGCGCGGATTCGGCCGGCGGCTCTGGGAGCGAAGGAAGGGCTCGCGCTCATCAACGGAGTGCAGATGTCGGTGGCGGTCGGCGGCCTCGCGCTGAGCCGGGCGATCGACCTGGCGAAGACGGCGGACCTCGTCGGAGCGGCGTCCCTGGACGCCTCCCGCGGATCCGACGCCGCGTTCGACAGTCGCATCGTCGCGGCGCGACCGCATCCCGGAGCGCTGAAGAGCGCGGCCAACCTGCGCGGTCTCCTGCGCGGAAGCGCGATCCGGGAATCGCATCGCGGCTGCGGCCGGGTGCAGGACAACTACGCGCTTCGCTGCATGCCCCAGGTCCACGGCGCGGCGCGCGACGCGTTCGTTCACGCTCGCGAGGTGCTCGAGCGCGAGATGAACAGCTCGACGGACAACCCTCTGGTGTTCGCGGCGCGGGGCGACATCGTTTCGGGGGGAAACTTTCACGGAGCCCCCGTCGGATTCGTCCTGGACTACGCGGCGATCGCGGCCACGGATCTGGCCTCGATCTCGGAGCGCCGCATCGAGAAGCTCGTCAACCCGGCGCTTTCGGACCTTCCCGGCGTTCCTGGTGCGGGAGGGGGGCCTGAACTCGGGGCTCATGATGGCGCAGGTGACGGCCGCCGCGCTGGTCTCGGAATGCAAGGTGCTCGCGCATCCCGCCTCGGTCGATTCGATCCCGACCTCGGCCGCCAAGGAGGACCACGTCTCGATGTCGCCGATCGCGGCGCGGAAGCTCGCGGCGATCGTGGAAAACCTGGAGCGCGTGCTCGCCATCGAGCTCATCGCGGCGTTTCAGGCGATGGAGTTCCTGCGGCCGCTGACCTCCTCCCAGCCGCTGGAACGCGTGCGGCGCCTCTTCCGCCGCAAGGTGCGCGCCTGGACCGCCGACCGGGAGCTCCATCCGGATCTCGAGAACGCGAGGGTGTTTCTCTCGAGCGAGCCGGTCATGGCGGAGATCGCCCGCCTGCAGTAGGCCCGCAGGAAGGCCGGCGACCGAACCGCCGCGCCATATAATCCGGCCATGAGCGCGACCGTTCTGGCGCCCTCCCGCACGATTCGCGCGGCCCGTGGAGCGCAGCTCCGCTGCCTCGGCTGGCCGCAGGAAGCCGCCCTCCGGATGCTCGAGAACAACCTCGATCCGGACGTGGCGGAAAAGCCCGAAGAACTGATCGTCTACGGCGGCACCGGCCGGGCCGCGCGCAACTGGGAAGCGTTCGACACCATCGTCGCGACGCTGAAGCGCCTTCGAGCCAACGAGACGATGCTCGTCCAGTCGGGGAAGGCCGTCGGCGTGTTCGAAACCCACGAAGACGCCCCGCGGGTCCTCATCTCGAACTCCATGCTCGTTCCCGCCTGGGCGACGGGCGACGAGTTCCGCCGCCTGGAAGGCCTCGGCCTGACCATGTACGGCCAGATGACGGCGGGCTCGTGGATCTACATCGGCAGCCAGGGCATCGTCCAGGGGACGTTCGAGACGTTCGCGGCCGCGGCCCGGGACTTCGGAGGCGATCTCGCGGGCCGGCTGGTCGTGACCGCCGGTCTCGGCGGGATGGGCGGCGCGCAGCCGCTCGCCGCGACGATGAACGGAGCGGTCGCGCTGGTGGCCGAGGTGGATCCGGAGCGCATCGAGAAGCGGCTGAAGACCCGCTATCTGGACGAGAAGGAGACCCACATCGATCGCGCCATCGATCGCGCCCTCGCGGCGAAGGACGCGCGACAGGGAATCTCGATCGGCGTCGAGGCGAATGCCGTGGATCTGCTCGAGCGGCTGCTCGCCCGCAACGTCCTGCCCGATCTCGTCACCGATCAGACCTCGGCCCACGACGAGCTCCACGGCTACGTTCCGCGGGGCGGCTCGCTCGAGGAGCTGACGCGCCTGCGCGTGGCGGATCCGAAACGGTACATCGAGCGGTCCTACTCGACCATGGCCGATCACGTGCGCGCGCTGCTCGAGCTCCGGCGGCGCGGCGCGATCGTCTTCGACTACGGCAACAATCTCCGGGGACAGGCGCAGAAGGCCGGTGTCGCCGACGCCTTCGCGATCGGCGGCTTCGTGCCGCTGTACATCCGGCCGCTCTTCTGCGAGGGCAAGGGGCCGTTCCGGTGGGCCGCGCTTTCGGGCGAGCCGGAAGACATTCGGACGACCGACCGCGCGCTTCTCGAGCTGTTTCCGCAGGACCGGGGGCTGGAGCGCTGGCTCCGTCTCGCCGAAGAGCGCATCGCGTTCCAGGGCCTTCCGGCCCGCATCTGCTGGCTGGGTTACGGCGAGCGCCACCGCGCGGGGCTCCTGTTCAACGAGCTCGTGCGCGAGGGCCGCGTGCGCGGGCCCGATCGTGATTGGCCGGGATCACCTCGATTCGGGCTCGGTCGCCTCGCCGAACCGGGAGACCGAGGGCATGCGCGACGGCTCCGATGCGATCGCGGACTGGCCGATCCTCAACGCTCTGATCAACACGGCCGCGGGCGCGACCTGGGTCTCGGTGCATCATGGCGGCGGCGTCGGAATCGGATATTCCATCCACGCGGGGATGGTCGTCGTCGCGGACGGCACCGAGGCCGCGTCGCGCCGGCTCGCCCGCGTCCTCAAGAGCGACCCGGGCACGGGCGTCATGCGCCACGCCGACGCGGGGTATCCCGAGGCCGTCGAGGCCGCACGGACGCGGGGAGTCGACCTGCCGTTTCTGAGCTAACGCAGGCGCAGACGGCGTTGAAGCAGCGGGTGCTGGCCGCGGCTCTGGTCCTCGCCGCGCCGGCGCTCGCCTGGCTCGACGGCTGGTTCATGATTCCGGCGCGCCCCCCGGCGACGGGCAACGCGCCTCCGGAACTGCGCCGGGCGCTCGCGGACGTGGCGCGCGACCTGGCGGCCCGCACGCGCGCTTTCGCCGATAACCCCGAGGTCGGGCGGTCGCTCTCGGGCGGCGGCATCGCCGTCGAGCGCGAGAGGCTCTTCGCGAGCGCGCGCCAGGCCGTGGGAGACGCTCCCGCCGGGACGTGGATCGCCCTCGCGGATCCGCGCGGCAACGCCCTCGCCTGGTTTGGCGATGCTCCGGCGCGCCTGCCGCCGATTCGGCCATCGGGCACGCTCGAAGCGCGATGGTCGGCCACGCGGATGGAGCTGCTGCACTGGGGCCTCGCGGGAGATCCTCCGTTCGCCGGAGTCGTGTGCGCCGGCCGCACGCTTCCCGTGGAGGGGCCGGCCTTCTCCGGCGCGCTCGGCCTCGGCCCCGAGACTGCGGGGTGGGAGCCCATCGCTCCCGGCGGAGCCGCGCCGAGTCTGCTCGAGGAGCCGGGGGGACAAACGCCGCTCGTCGCCGGACGAGTCGCGCCGGTGCCGGGGCATCCTCCGGCCTGGTTCCGGGGACGCGCCGCGGCTCTCGTTCTCGTCCTGGCCCTGGCGTTCGTTCTCGTGACCTTCGGCAGCGGCTCGGCCGCGATCGGCGCCGGACTGATGCTCGCGTTTCTCGGCGCGGAAGCGGCGGCGGGCCGCGGTCACCGTGCGCTCGGCGAGCCGCGCGTCTGGCTCCTGGCGGCAGGGCTGTTGTTTCTTCCGATCGGTCTCGCGCAGCTCCGCGGATTCTCCCGGACGCGTCCGGTTCTTCGCCGGATCCTCGGCTTCACGCTGTTCGCGGCCGCGCTGGTCGCCGCGCACGGCGCGACTCTTCCCGATTTGGGCTCGCCCTTCCCGATCTCCGGCCGGCCGTTCTACGAGCTCGTGGCCCTGGCGGCTCTCCTCGCGTCGGCGCTGGCGATCGGCGCCTCGGCCTCGCGTCGTCCCGGAGCCGGCGCGCCGGGATGGGGAACGGTCGCCATCGTCGTCACCCTCGCCGGTCTCATCGCCGCGCTTCTCTTCGTCGACCCGTCGCCCGCATTCCGCCCGGCGGTCGCGGCGGTGAGCCTCTTCGCGTTCGAGGCCTGGCGGAGAACGATCGCGAGGGCGCCGGAGACCGGGGCGCTCGGGCCGTTTCGGCTCGCCGCCGGAACGACGCTTCTGCTCCTTCTGGTGGCCTCGCCGGTGCACGAGAACTCCCGGGTCGTCGAGGCCTATCGCGTCGCCCGCGCGATCCGCCTGCCGGCGCCCGACCGGATCTCGGCGACGGCCGTGATCGCCGTGCGGCGGGCCGTCGATCACGTCGAACGCTTCGATCTGGCGACGGAGCTTCCGGCGCCCGTCCACGACGTCGACCTTTCGGACCTGGCGTATCGGCTGTGGCACGACGGCGAAGCCCGCGCGCCCTCCGCTTCTCTGATTGCGTACGAAGTGTTCGACCGCTCGGGGATGCTGGTCAGCCGCTTCTCGCTCATTCCGGAGGTGGACGCGGCCGGCCCGGACGGCCGTGCCGGCGTGCGCATCGAGCGGCATCTCGTGGCCATCGTCCAGCAGGCCGCGGTGCTCTCAGACGGCGGTGCGCCGTGGGGCCGGGCGATCGTATCGGTCGCCGACTGGCCGAGCTGGGACCCGCTGCCGCCCCGGCTCGAGGTGTACCGCCGGCTCGTCGGCGCGGCGCCGACGGGAGCGCAGTCCCGCCCCGTGCTCGTGTTCTACGGCCCGGACGGAGCTCGCCGCGAGGAAGGTCCCGACCTGTCGCCCGAGACGTTCGATCGTGTGCGCCGCGCCCGCCGCGAGCAGCGCGTCCGCATCCGGTACCGCGGGGAAGTGCTCTGGGGTGAGCTGCGCCCCATGCCGGACGGCTTTCAGCTCGTCGCGATTCCCGGCCCCGCGTTTCTGCAGCGCCTGCTCACAGCGGTCCTGCTGCTTCCGGCGGCTGGCGCGCTCTACCTGCTGGGCGGCGTGATCGTGCTGATCCGCGCGGCGGGCGCCCGCCGGAGCGTGCGCGATCTGCTGCCTCCGGGCGCGCGCACGTTTCGAGGGAGGCTCGTCGCGCTGTTCGTGCTCACGGTCATGGTTCCGCTGCTCGCCGTGACCTTCTTCCTTCGCTCTTCGATCACGGCGCGCTCTCGGCAGGACACGATCGCCCATGCCCGGACGGGCCTGGAGACCGCGCGGCGCGTGCTCGACGACTACCTTCCGTCCGCTTCCGCGGCGCGCGGGCGGCTCGGCCTGATCGACGACGCGCTCCTCTCGTGGCTCGCGAACGCCGTCGGCTTCGACCTCTCCGTGTATTCGCCGGAAGCCACCCTGGCGGCCACGTCGCGTCGCGACCTCTACGCCGCGGGTCTTGCTGCCCGAGCGGGTCCCGGCCTCGAGCTACGTGGCCGTCGGCCTCGCCGAAGCGCGGGAGACGACCGACGCGCGCATCCTCGCCGGGAGGCCTTACGAAGAGGTCACGACGGCGCTCTCGGCCCTGCCCGGCGTGCCGGGGGTCCGCAGTCCCGTCCTTCTTTCGCTCCTCCTTCTGCCGCAGCAACGCACGGCGGAGGCCGAAGCCGCGCAGCTCACGGCCGCGGTGACCGCGTTCGCTCTCCTGGTCTTCCTCGTCTCAGCCGCGATCGCAGGGCGTCTCGCGGTTCGCGTGGCCAAGCCCGTGGCCGATCTCGCGGCCGGCACGCGCGCCGTGGCGCGGGGAGACTTCTCGCCGCAGCTCGCCGAGCCCCCCGACGAGGAGTTTCGCGAGCTCGTGCGGGCCTTTCTCTACATGTCGCGGAGCCTTCACGAGCAGACGACCGCCCTCTCACGAGAGAAGGAACGGCTCGCGACGCTTCTCTCGCAGCTCACGGCGGGCGTGGTGGCGTACGGCGTGGACGGCGGCGTTCTGCTCGCCAACCCGGCAGCGGCACGGCTCTCGCGCGGACGGGTCGAGGGAGGGACGCTGGACGAGGTGTTTCCGGGAGACGCCATGCGGTCGGTGCGGGACGCGCTCGCCCGCGTGGGCGACGGCCACGTGTCCGAGGAGATCGAGCCCCGCCCGGGGGAACGCTGGCGCGTCGTGACGGTGCCGCTGCCCCTCGCCGGAACGGGAGCGCGTTTGGCGGTCATCGAGGACGTGTCCGACGTCGTGCGCTCGAACCGGCTGGCGGCGTGGGCCGAGATGGCGCGGATCATCGCCCACGAGATCAAGAATCCGTTGACTCCGATCCGACTCTCGGTCGAACATCTTCGAGAGGTGTGGAGGCGAAAGTCTCCCGACTTCGAGCGCGTGCTGGAGGATTGCGTGTCGAACGTGTTGCGCCAGACGGAGGAGCTGCGGCGCTCGGCCTCCGAGTTCGGAGACTACGCCCGGCTTCCGCGGCCGGAGATCCGCCCGACCGACGTCGCGGCGCTCCTGCGCGACGCGGCCGCGGCCTACTCGGCGGCGCCCGGCGTGCGCTGGGTCGTGGAAGCGCCCGCGGGCCTCGAGGCGATGGCCGATCCGCGGCTGCTGTCGCGCGTGCTCTCGAACCTCGTCGGCAATTCGGTGGACGCCCTGAAACAGGGAGGGCGGATCCGCCTCGCCGCCGCTCGCCGGGACGGGCGTATCGAAGCCTCGGTCGAAGACGACGGGCCCGGAGTTCCCGCGGAGATCCTCCCGCGGCTCTTCGACCCCTACTTTTCGGCGAAGAGCGGCGGGACCGGGCTGGGCCTGGCGATCGCGAAGAAGATCGTGGAAGAGCACGGCGGCACGATCGGCGCAGCGAATCGGCCGGAAGGGGGCTTCCGGGTCCGCTTCGACCTTCCCGCCGCGACGGGGGAATCCGCTCCGGGGAAGACCTCTCCGGGAGACGAGAGTTGAGCCGGAGCGCGGCGTCCCGGCTCGGGGCGGGGCTTCTGCTTCTGCTTTCGTTCCTGCTCATGGATGCCGCTTGCCGCAAGGGCAACGAGACGTCGTCGTCGGCTCCGCGTCCGGGTCCGGGTTCGGGTAGTCCCCCGAAGGGCGACGCCGTCTGGTTCACGGATCCGGCTGGCGCGATCGAGGCCGGGATGGAGGAGCGACTCGCTCGCGTCTCGGCCACGACGGTGTTCCTGCCGGCGGGCGCCCTGAGCATTCAGGGCGGACGGCCGACATTCACGGCCGGTGCGCCACCGCCCCGTCCCGTCGCGGCCCCTGCAGTCGTGCTCGTGGTCGCGGGAGCGCCGGTGATCGCAGCCGCGCTCGCGACCGAAGCGGGCCTGGATCCCGAGCCGACGGCCGCGGCGATCGCCGAAGGGCTCCGTCCACTCGTCCAATCCGGCGGCCCCTTCGGACGTGTGGCCGGCGTGCACCTGGACCTCCCGTTCCGGTCGGAATCGGCAAAGCGGTCCGGCGAGCTGCTCGCGGCCATCCGGGCGAAGGTGCCCGGCGTGTTCCTCTCGATCGCCGCGCCTTTTTCGCCGACGACCGAGGACGCGCGGAAGGCGCTGCTGCCTCTGACGAGCAAGGCCGACGCGATGGTGGTCCCTTTCTTCGGCCTGGACGCCCGGGCCGACGCCGCCGCGATCGACCTTCTGGGCCCGCCCTGGTGGGCCGCCTTCGGATCGGCGGCGCGCGGCACGGTGCAGACGGCCTCGACGGAGGGGGGCGGGGAAGGGGAAGGCCGGAATCTCGCGGCTCCCGAGAAATGGCTGAACGCGCTGACGGGCAATCCGAACGTCGACTTCGAATACGACCTGTCGGTGTCCGACCCGAGCTTCGTGGCGTTTCAGCTGACCGCTCGCGGGCCCGTCAAAGTCGAGGAGCGGAGCCTGGCGCCTGGCGACCGGTTGACCTACCGGATTCCGGCCCTGACGGAGATGCTCTTCCAGCTCGGCTCGGCGATGGCGGGCAAGCGGCACGTCCTCGGTCGGCTGCTCATCTTCGACGGAGCGGAGGAATCGGGTCGGATCTTTCCCGTGGGTGCGCTCGAGGACGTCATCCTCGGCCGCTCACTCGTTCCCGTCCTCGACACGCGTGTGTCTCCCGCCGGCCGGAACGCGATCGCGGTCGAGGTCGTCAACCGCTCCACGCACGCCTCGATCGCCTCCCGGACCGCGAACTGGGTCGAGGTGGACGTCGCTCCCGCCCACGCGGGCGACGTCGTCGCTGGGGGGATTCGATCGCTACGCCACTTACGACGCCGAGGGGCGGCCCGTCACGCCCGGGCGCGCCACCCGCGTGCGTCTCTTCGAGACGCTGGTCGTGCCGGGCGAAACGATCTCGCCGGCCCGCATCGTTCTCCGCGGAAAACCGCCCGCCGCCTGCTGTCGCTGGCGCGCGGAGCTGATCGCCGCCTCCGGCAGCGAAGAGAAGTCGGAGTGGCACGAGCCTCCGGTGCCCCCGACGCCGACTCCCGCGCCTAAGAAGAAGCGGAAGTAGGCGCCGGCGGGGCGGGCTCGGCGCGCCGCGTCAGCGAGAGCAGCTTGCCCACGGGCCCCGACACCACGAAGACGAGGGCGAGCGTGGCGAGGGCGATCTCCGGCCGGTACGCGACGATGGCGAAAAACAGCGCGATGGCGGGCAGGATCCAGGCCGGCCGCCGCCGCCGGAGGTCGAGATCCTTGAAGGAGCGGTACCGAATGGTCGAGATCATCAGGTAGGACAGGACGATCGTGAGGCCGAGGAGTCCTCCCATCCACACGCGGGAAACGAGGCGTTCGGGAGTGGCGAGGACGACGGTCGCAATCGTGCCGGCGCCCGCCGGGATCGGCAAGCCGACGAAGTACCTCTTGTCCACGACGTGCGCCTGGATGTTGAAGCGGGCCAGGCGCATCGACCCGCAGACGACGAAGAGGAACGACACCATCCAGCCGAGGCGGTGAAAATCCGCCAGTCCCCACGAGTACGCGAGGACCGCCGGCGCGACGCCGAACGAAACCAGGTCCGCCATCGAGTCGTACTGCTCGCCGAACGCCGAGGTGGAGTGGGTCATCCGCGCGATCCGGCCGTCGAGCGCGTCGAGGATCCCCGCGGCGATGATCAGGTACGCCGAAATGTCGAACGTGCCGCGGATCGAGGACCAGATCGACAGGTAGCCGCAAAAAAGGTTGCCCACCGTGAAGAGCGTGGGCAGGACGAAGAGGCCCCGGGAGAGCCTCTCGCGCGTCAGCGAGGCCATTCAGGAGGCCGGGCCCCAGCGGGCGATCGCGGACTGGCCGGCCTTGAGCTTGTCCCCCCGGGCGACGAGGACTTCCGCGTCGTCCGGAATGAAGAGGTCGACTCGCGAGCCGAACTTGATCAACCCGATCCGCTGGCCGCGCCGGAGCTCGTCCCCCATCCGCGGGTAGAACACGATGCGCCGGGCGAGCGCGCCGGCGATCTGCTTGAAGGTCACCTGGCCCTTGGGGCTCGCGAGGGTGATCCGGTTCTGTTCGTTTTCGATGGACGCCTTGTCGGCGAACGCCGCCTCCTTGCGCCCGCGGACGTAGGCGTAGTCGGAAAGGCGGCCGTCGACGGGCGAGCGATTCACGTGGCAGTTGAACACGGACATGAAGATCGAGAGGCGTCGGCGGGCGCCGGCCGGGGCTTCGGGGGGCTCCGTGATGGAGAGCACCGTTCCGTCGGCGGGGGACACGAGCGTGTCGGATCCGCCTTCGGGAGTTCGCTCCGGGTCTCGAAAGAACTGGAGCAGAAACGCGGTGACCGCGTAGAAGAACGCGGCGGCGGGCCAGCGCCCGGCGAGTGCCAACAACGTTCCGACGCCCAGCGCCGGAAGGATGAAGGCCCAGCCCTCCCGGGCGAGCGGGATCCTCAGTGGGCGACCCCCTCGCGATGGTTGCGCGCGATCGCTTCCATGCGATCCTTGAGGAGAAGCTTTTCCTTCTTGAGCCTCTTCTCTTCCAATTCCTCGTCTTCGGAGAGGCGGTTCTTGGCCGCCAGAAGCTGGAGACGTTCCTCGTGGTGTTGGTGTTCCTCGCTCAGGCGGCGAAACTCCGGGTCGGCGACGGTCAGTTCCTCTCTGTTCCCGTATTCCATCGGGTCAAACCTCCTTGTCTTGCGGTTCGGTTTGTCTTCGAGGAGAGATGCCGGAAGGACCACGGCCTAAGTCTAGCCTCGCCGTGGGGGGCTTTCAACCGCCCGATGAAGCGCCTCGAAGCGGCAAAACCAGCACCAGCGCGTCCTCGCCGTCCTGGTAGTAGGCGCGGCGGCGATAGGCCTCGGTAAACGCGTATGATCGATAGAACTGGCGGGCGGCGGCGTTGCCGACGCGCACTTCGAGAGTGATGGCCGCGGAGCCCATCGTGCGCGCCCGGGCGATCGCATCCTCGAGGAGCCAGCGGCCATAGCCGTGCTTGCGCACCTGAGCGTCCGTCGCGATCTTGTTGATGTGGAACTCTTCGTAGAGGGAGACCGCGAAGAGATATCCGCCGATGCGGGGGAGGCCGCCGTCGTCGCGACCGAGAACGCGGATGTAGCGGTGCGGCTCGACCAGCTCGCTCGCGAAGAACTCCCGCTTCCACGGGACGGGGAACGATTCGGACTCGATCCGCGCGACCTCGTCCAGGTCGAACGGCCCGGCGGGCCGCAGCCGGTACGCGTCCTCCCGCGGCTCACGCAGGGCCATGCTTCTCCTCGGCAGCGCTCGGCCGCGCGTAGATGGCGCTCGGAAGCTCGGTGCCCGGGCGAGGCGAACGGGAGACGGCGTGCGCGAGGCTCGCGGCGAGGCTCGCCGGCAGCGCGCGTCCCGCCAGGGGCACGAGATCGCGCGGCAGAGAGACGATCCCCGCGCCCGCGGCGAAGCGCGGAACGTCCGCCTGGGCCATGCGCGTCGGAGAAACGAGAGAGCGCGCCCGCTCCCCGGACAGGTCGTAGAGCGCGCCGACGATCTCCCCGCGCCCGGCGTCGAGAAACGCGGCGACGCGCGGATCGCCGAAGGGCCGCGCGGCTTCGGCCATCGCTTCCAGCGTCGGCACCGCCTCCACCGGAATTCCGACGGCGCGTCCGAGGCCCCACGCCATGGCCAGTCCCACGCGCACGCCGGTGAACGAGCCGGGGCCGGCGCAGACCGCGATGCGCTCGCAGGCGGTGAGTTTCCGCTGCGCCGCGGCCAGCGCGCGTTCGATCGCGGGGAGCAGCTCCTCCGAGGCGCGGCCTCCGGCCGGAAGAATCTCTTCGAAGATCCGCCCCCCGGAGAGGACGACCACCGACGGATCCGGTCCGGCCGTGTCGAGCGAGAGCACGCTCATGCGCCATCGCGCGCCCGGAGCGTTTTCCTCGCCCGGACGCGTCTGGGGCTATGCTAGCACCGGCGTGAGCACAGCTCTTCCCCGCGTCACTCCCATGCTCCGGCAGTACTTCGAGATGAAGAGCCGGGTCCCCGACGCCATCCTTTTCTACCGCATGGGCGACTTCTACGAGATGTTCTTCGACGACGCGAAAGACGCGGCGCCGCTGCTCGGGATCGCCCTCACGAAGCGGCATCGCGACTCGGACATCGAGGCGCCGATGTGCGGCGTGCCCCACCAGGCGATCGACCATCACGTCGCAAAGCTCGTGGCCGCCGGCCGCAAGGTCGCGATCTGCGACCAGGTCGAGGATCCGCGGGCGGCGCGCGGGCTGGTCCGCCGGGACATCACGCGCGTCGTCACCCCGGGGACGGTCCTCGACCCCGAGTCCCTCGTTCCCAGCGCCCCGTCGTACCTGGCGGCGCTCGTCCCGGGCCCCGTCGAATGGGGGGTCGCGTTCCTCGATCTTTCGACCGGGCGGTTTCGGGCGGGAACGGTGCCGGCGCCGCGCGTCGAAGACGCCCTGGCGCTCTTCCGGCCCCGGGAAATCCTCCTCCCGGAAGAAGCCCCCGTGCCGGCGTTTCCGGCCGCCCTGTCGCGCCGCGGAGCCGCGTGGTGGACCGCCGCGGGCGAGGGGACCGGGGCCGCCATAGGGGCAGCCGCGGCGGCCGCCGCGCGGGCGTACGCCTCCGAGATGCGCCCCGGAGGGATCGCGCATGTCGGGGAGCCGGACCCGCTCTCGTTCGACCGCCGGATGGGGCTCGACGCGTCGGCCGTCGCCACGCTGGAGCTTTTCGAATCGTCCGACGGCTCCTCGGCGCGCAGCCTCTTCGCCATTCTCGACCGCACGCGAACGCCCCTGGGGGCGCGGGCGCTGCGGGAGGCGCTGGCCCATCCGTCCCTCGATCCGGTCGACATCGAGTCGCGCTGGGATGCCGTGGACGAGCTCGTCCGCCGTCCGGAGATCGCCGAAGGTCTGCAGACGGCGCTCGAGGGCGTCGGCGACCTCGAACGGAGGTTCGCGCGAGTCTCCGTCGGGACGGCCGGTCCACGGGAGGTGGCGGCCCTCGGCGCCGGGCTTCGGGCCGCCCCCGTGGTCGCCCTCGCGGCCGGCGCGCTCTCGGCCGGTCGCTTCCATTCTCTTCTCGAGACGATCCCGGACACATCGGACTGCGTCGCGATCATCGAGGCGACGCTGTCTCCCGAGCCTCCCGTGCTGGCTTCGGCGGGCGGAGCGATCCGGGATGGCGCCGACGCCGAGCTCGACGAGCTGCGCGCCCTGCGGCGCGACGCGCAGAGCGCCATCCTCGCGATCGAGGCCGAAGAGCGCCGCCGCTCCGGGATCTCCACGGTCAAGGTGCGCTTCAATCGCGTCTTCGGCTACTCGCTCGAAGTCTCGAACGCCCACCGTGACAAGGTTCCCGCGGACTGGGTCCGCAAGCAATCGCTGGCCAACGCCGAGCGGTACTTCACGACGGCGCTGAAGGAGCTCGAGGAGAAGATCCTCGGCGCCGAGGACCGCATCGCCGAGATCGAAGCGCGCCTCTACGGAGCGCTGCTCGCCGAGCTCGCGCGCGCCGGCGACCGCGTCCGGCGCACGGCCCTGGTGATGGGGGAGCTCGACCTCTTCGCGTCGTTCGCGGAGATCGCGCGGTCCGGCCGCTGGGTACGGCCGCGACTGTCGGAGAGGCCGCGGCTGACGATCGTCGAGGGGCGTCACCCCGTCGTCGAGCGGCTGCGGCGCGAGGAGATGTTCGTTCCGAACTCCACCGATCTCGACGTCCAGCACCGGATCCAGGTCGTGACCGGGCCCAACATGGGAGGAAAGTCGACGTACCTGCGGCAGGTCGCGACGATCGTGCTCCTCGCCCAGGCCGGATCGTTCGTCCCGGCCGAACGGGCCGAGCTGTCCGTGTTCGACCGGATTTTCACGCGCGTGGGCGCCGCCGATCATCTCTCCCGCGGCGAATCGACCTTCATGGTCGAGATGCTCGAGTCCGCCGCGATCCTCCGCGAAGCCACGTCCCGCAGCCTCGTCATCCTCGACGAGGTCGGCCGGGGCACCTCCACGTTCGACGGGCTGTCGATCGCCTGGGCCCTGCTCGAGTACCTGCACGACGCTCCCGGCAAAGACGCGTTCGTCCTCTTCGCCACGCACTACCACGAGCTGACCGAGGTCGCCCTCGTCAAGCCGGCCGTCGTCAACGCCACGATGGCCGTGAAGGAGATCGGCGGGAAGGTCGTCTTCCTGCGCAAGGTCGTGGCCGGAAGCGCCGACCGCAGCTACGGCATCCACGTCGCCGAGCTCGCCGGCCTGCCGCAGGAGGTCACCGCGCGCGCTCGCGAGGTCCTGGCGAATCTCGAGAAGCAGGAGCTCGACGTGCAGGGCGCCCCGGTCCTCGCGCGCCGCCAGGGCGAGAGCGCCGGCAGCGGCCAGTTCCTCCTCTTCTCGGCGGAGGAGGAGCTCGCCCTCGAGAAGCTGCGGTCCCTCGACATCGAGCAGATGACTCCGCTGGCGGCGCTGTCCCTCCTCGCGGCGCTCCAGTCCCGCGTCAAGCGGCCGTGAGCTCGCGTCTCTTCGGCGTCGGCGTCGAGGGCCCGGAGCTCTCGCCGCGCGAGCGGGAGATTCTCACGGCACATCCGCCCTTCGGCGTCATCCTCTTCCGGCGGAACATCGAGAGCCCGGGCCAGCTCGCGGCGCTCGTCGCCAGCCTGCGGGAGCTCGGGGCGCGCTACCTCTTTCTGGACCAGGAGGGCGGACCGGTCGATCGCCTGCGCGACCTGCTCTCACCCGCGCCGTCCTTTGCGCGGGCCTCGCGTGCCGGCGCCGCAAGGCGGGCGGGGGAGCTTGCCGGGGAGGCGCTCGCGAGTCTCGGATTCGACGTCGATCTCGCCCCGGTCGTGGATCGCTCCGTGCCCGGCGCGGGCGCCCTCGTTCTCGGCGAGCGCAGCGCCTCGGCGGATCCGGGCCCGATCATCGCGGCCGCCGGCGAGTTCCTGGCGGGGCTTCACTCCCGAGGCGTCGGAGGCTGCCTCAAGCACTTCCCGGGTCTCGGTCGCGCCCGTCTCGACACGCACAACAAGCTCCCGGTGATCGAGTCGGATCCGCACGAGCTCGCCCTGGACATCGCGCCGTTTGACGCGCTCATGTCGGACGCGCGGGCGATCATGATCTCGCATGCCGCCGCGGACGACGGCATTCCGGCGTCGCTGTCTCCGACCTGGTCGCGGACGTACCTGCGCGAGATCGTGGGCTTCGAGGGCGCGGCGTTTTCGGACGACCTCGAGATGGGGGCGCTGTCCGCCTTCGGCGAGCTCCCCGAGCGGAGCGCGCGCGCCGCCCTCGCCGGCTGCGACCTTCTCTTCGTCTGCCGGCGTCTGGAGGCGTTCCCGGCCTGCGTCGAAGCCGTCGAGCGCGGCGTGCCCGTGGAGCGCCGGGCCGAAGCGGCCGAGCGCCTCGAGGCTTACGCGTCCCACCTCGAGAGGCTGCGGGTGGGCCGCGTCCCGGAAACCGTTCCGCTCGAGACGGTCGCGGCTGCGATCCGCGGATTCGACGAATCGCTCGCCTGAGTCAGACTCCTTCGACGACGATCATGTTCGTGCGGGCGCAGGCCTGGCGCAGCGCCTTGCCCTCGGCGTATTCGGCGGAGGCCCACCAGGCCCTGGCCTTCTCGAGGCTCGGAAACTCGAGGACGACGGCGCGCTTCGGCGACCAGCTTCCTTCGAGGACCTCGGTCCGGCCGCCGCGCGCGAGATACCGCCCGCCGTGCGCCGCGATGGCCGGCGGCGCGAGCGCCTTGTATTTTTCGTAGACCGCCGGATCCTGGACCTCGATGTCGACGATGACATAGGCCTTCATGGCCTATTCACTTTCGCCCCGCCATCGTCTAGAAGGGAACGTCGTCGTCGTACGCGCCGGCTCCGCCTCCCGCAACCGCGGGCTCGGGAGCTTCGGCGACCTCGCGAGCGCCGGCGCCGCGCATGCCTTCCTCGCGGCGCCCGAGCATCACGACGTTGGACGCCTTGATCTCGGTCTTGTAGCGCTTCTGGCCGTTCTGGTCCTCCCAGCTCCGGGTCTGGAGGCTGCCTTCGACGTAGACCTGCTTTCCCTTCTGAAGGTACTCGCCGCAGATCTGCGCGAGCTTCTCCCACGCGACGACGTCGTGCCACTCGGTCCGTTCCTGCTTGGCGCCGGAGGCGTCCTTCCAGGTCGTCGAGGTGGCGACCGAGAATCGCGCGAGAGTCGTGCCCTGCGGTGTCGTCCGGACCTCCGGGTCCTTGCCGAGGTTTCCGATCAGGATCACTTTGTTGACGCTGGCCATGTATTCGCCCTCCTTTCAGGTGCTGGAACCATATTCCACTTCGTGCGGGACAGATGATGTCCGAGGCGGCGGACGGCTAGAATCATCCAAAAGCATGACCGACAACGAGATCGAAGCGACCCGCCGGCACCTGGTCCGCTCGGCCTCGCTCATTACCCCGCTGACGTTGCTTTCCCGGCTGACCGGCTACGTCCGCGAGAAGGCCATCGCATTCACCCTCGGCGCCGGGATGCGCTCGGACGCGTTCTTCGTCGCCTTCCGCATCCCCAACATGCTGCGGGAGATCATCGGCGAAGGCGCGATGTCCTCGGCGGTCATCCCCGTCTACACCGAGGTCTCGGCGCGGCGCAGCGAGGACGAGGCGCGCGCGTTCGTGGGGCGCGTGGCCGCGACGTTCGCGCTCATCCTCGCGGGGATCACCGTGGCCGGAATCGCGGCGTCGCCGTGGCTCGTCACGCTCCTGGCCGGCCAGTTCCGCGAAACGCCCGGCAAGTTCGAGCTGACGGTCCTCCTCAACCGATGGATCTTCCCTTACATCTTTCTCGTTTCGCTGGCGGCGCTGTGTCAGGCGCTGCTCAACGCGCACCGCCGCTTCGCGGCGGCGGCGGCGGCCCCGATCCTCCTCAACGTCGCGATGATCGTGGCCGCGCTATTCGTGGCTCCCCACCTGGCCGAACCGACGTTCGCCCTGGCCGCCGGGGTCCTCGTCGGCGGTCTCCTGCAGATCGCCGTCCAGGTGCCGCAGCTGCGCCGTCTGCATGCCGTGGGACGGCCGGCGCTCGGCTGGAAAGACCCGTCGGTGCGCTCGGTGCTCCTCCTGATGGCACCGCGGCTCCTGGCCTACGGCATCAGCGCCGTCAACACGGTCGTGTCGACGCGATTCGCCGCCGGCCTCTCGAACGGCAGCGTGTCGCATCTCTACTATGCGAACCGTTTGAAGGAGCTGGTGCTCGGCGGTTTCGCCGTGTCGATCGCCACCGTCATCCTGCCGCTGCTCTCCCGCCAGGCGCTCCAGCCCGACCGCGGGCCGTTCAAGGAGAGCCTGGCCTTCGCGCTCCGCCTGATCGCGTTCGTGACCATTCCGGCGACCGTCGGCCTCGTCATGTTGCGGGAGCCGATCGTCCGCGTGCTGTTCCAGGGCGGACGCTTCGGAGCGGCGGACACGGTCGAGACCGCGGGTGCCCTCGCCGCCCTCGCCGCCGGTCTCTTCTTCTTCGCCGGCATTCGAGTCGTGGTTCCCGCTTTTTATGCGCTGAAGAACACGACGCTGCCTGTCGCCGCGGCGATCGCGGATGCCATCGTCTTCGTGGCGCTGTGCGTCGCGCTGACCGGTCCGCTCGGGCTTCCCGGAATCGGGCTGGCCGCCTCGTCCGCCGCCGCGGTCAACGTGATCGTCCTCGTCCTCGCGCTTCGGCGCCGCGAGGGACGGCTCGGCGGCCGTGCCATGGCGAGTTCCTTCGTGCGCATCGCGCTCGCCGCGGCTGTGATGGGCGCGTTTCTCGTCGCCTTCCTGAGGCTCGTTCCCGGAGCAGCGCATCGCCGGGTGGCCGGGCGCCGGGATTCTTGCCGCGACGATCATCGCGGCGACGGTGCTCTACGGGTTCGCCGCGCACCTGCTCGGCGCCCCGGAACCCGCCGAGCTGCGTCAGGTCGCGCGGAAACGGCGCAAGTGAAACTCGTCATCCAGCGTGTCTCCAGCGCCTCGGTGCGCGTGGACGGGCGCGTGGTGGGCGAGATCGGTCGAGGATTTCTGGTGCTCTTCGGTGCGGAGACCGGAGACTCCGCCGGGCTCGCCGAAGAGGCGGCGCGCAAGGTCGCCGGTCTGCGTGTCTTCGACGACGAGGCGGGGAAGATGAATCTCGCCCTCGCCGACGTGGGCGGAGGCGTCCTCGTCGTCTCCCAGTTCACTCTCGGCGCGGATCTTTCGCGAGGCCGCCGGCCCGGCTTCGAGCGCGCGCTCCGGGGCGCGGACGCCGAGCCTCTCTACGAGGCGTTCGTCGGGGCCCTGCGCGGACAGGGTGTCGCGGTCGAGACCGGACTGTTCGGCGCTTCCATGCAGGTGGCGCTCGTCAACGAGGGCCCGGCCACGTTTCTGCTGGAGCTGCCGAAGGCGACCTGAAGGCGACCCTGGGGTCGAACGCTCACGGCGTCCGGAGAGGCGTCAGCGAGAAACACAGCAGGAAGACGGCGACGCAGGCGAGGGCCACCAGCTTGCGCCCGAAGTCCAGCGGTTCCTCATCGTCGGGCATCGGAGGATGTGCGAGCCCCATGACGAGGACCGAGAAGGCCGTGAAGACGAGCCAGATCGGCGGACCCGCCAGGGCTCCCGCGACGGCGAGGGCCACCGCCGCGCCGGCGGCGAACGGCTGCCGCCGTCCCAGAAGCGCCCTCATGACGTGGGAGCCGTCGAGCTGGCCGATCGGAAAGAGGTTCATGGCCGTGACGAGCATGCCGAACCACGCGGCCATGAAGGTCGGATGCTCGTGGATGGAAGCGCTCGTGTACGGGCCGACGCCCGTCCAGACCTGCGCCCATCGCACCAGCAGGGGATAGTCGAAGAGCAGCGTGTTCTCGGTCAGCGCCGTCGTCGACGGGCGAGGATGCGCCACGCCGTAGAGAAGGAACGGGATCGTCGCGACGAACCCGGCCAGCGGCCCGGCCGCGCCGACGTCCAGGAGGACGCGCTTCGACGGGATCGGCTCCTTGATCTTGATCAGCGCGCCGAAGGTCCCGAAGGACAGGAATCCCGGGAAGAGCACGGGCGAGGGCAGGAAGATCGGCAGCGTCGAGGCCAGATGGTATCGGCGGCACATCAGGTAGTGGCCGGCCTCGTGGACGCCGAGGATCACCATGACGGGGATCGAGAACGGAAATCCGTCCGAGAAGCGGCCTTTCCCGAGCCAGCCGCCGTCCGTCGTGAATGCGGCGCCTCCGGCGAGCGTCGTCGTGACGAAGGTCAGCAGGAACAGCGCGAGGTGGAACAGGGGATGCGACGTGATGCGCCGCCAGCGCGACGGCGCCTCGGCGGGCTCGACGTTTCCGGCCACGTCCGGGCGGGGATGGTCCGTCAGGCTGTCAGCTCGCGGGCGCGGCTTTCCGGAGCTCGAGGAGGAGCTTCGCCAGGGAACTGCCGAGCGTGCTGGCCGCCGCTTCCATCGCCCGATAGTCCTCCTCGGACATGGGGGCGCCGGCGCGGTCGGCATAGAGGAAGGCCACGAGCCGGTCCTTGATTCGGACCGGGAAGACGGCGCAGGACGAGATGCCTCTGTCGCCGAGGAGCTCCATCATCGCGGGAGGCAACAGGATGCGAGAAAGCCCTCCGCGGTGCGGGGACCCCGACAACTTCACGAACGCGAAGATCGATGGCTCGCCCCAGGGGATCCGAATCCGAGCGACGCGTCCGCGCGTGAGCCGTCCGCCGCGGCCGGTCCATCCCTGGACCGCTTCCTGTCCGGACGACAGAAGCAGGATTCTCGGAAAACGCGCGGCCAGCGCATCGAGCGTGCTTTCGGCGATGTGGTCGCGGCCCGACATCGGCAGGATCTCGCCGAGTCCGCCTGTGGACGACGGCGAGCGCGAGGCGCGGCCGGCTCCAGCGCCGGCTCCGGAGCCATCACCACGGGCGGCGCGGGCGATGGCGTGTCCTCGCCGGGCACCGCGTCCCTCCACATCCCGGCGGCCATCTCTTCGGGCGACTCGGAGTAAGGCGGCGTGAAATCGGGAAGAAACGTTGCCGCGTCGGCAGCGTCGGCAATCTCGGACGCCGGGTGCGGCGTCTCCGCCTGCGCGAACGGCGCGGCGAAACTCGGCGGAGGCGGCGGCATCGTCGGAGCGGCCAGGCGGTCGCCCAGCGAAATCGGGATCTCGCGGCCCGGCTCACGCACGGGCGCGGCCGGCGGACGCCGCGGCGGGATCGGCGCGGCCCGCACCGTGGCGCGCGTGCGGTAGAGGCGTCGCTCCTCGTTGCGTTCCAGTTTCTGGAGCACGCTGCGGAATTCGATCGGGACGGGGCGGCCGAAAAACAGGTGCAGCGCCTGCAGCAGGCGGACCTCGCTGATCACGGCCGGGATCACCGGGCGACCGGTCAGCGCGGAGACCTCGTCGACCGCGGCGAGGTTGGATGGGTTCTTGAAGGCCACGCGGACGCCTCGCCCTTCGAAGCGCGTAAGGAACGGCGGCGAGACGCACGGCGGCGCGCTCGGGCAGGATGCGCACGATCTGCGGTCCGGCCTTCAGGATCTGGGGCCAGGTGGCGTAGTCGCAGCGGTGGATCGCCGACAGGGCCTTGAGCAGACTCTCTTCGGCGAGGAGGTCCCGGTCCAGGAGAATCGTGCCGAGGCGGAACGGTTCGCCGGTGTGTCGCTGAAAACCGAGCGCGCTCCGAACGGCTCCCTCCGAGAGGACTCCCTCGGCTATGAGCAGTTCGCCGATGCGCGGCATCCGTCTATTCTATGTCTCTCTCGCTCGACGCCGCCCGAGGCGACGCTCAAGGCAAATCGCGGAGATCTTTGCCGGGCTTGAAACGGATGGTGTTGCCGGGAGGGATCGAAACTTCGACGCCGGTCTTGGGATTGCGGCCGATCCCGCGCTTGCGGCGCTTGACCTGGAAAACTCCGAAACCACGGAGCTCGATGCGATCGCCGGCTCCGAGCGCCGAACGCATCGCTTCGATGACTGTTTCGACCGCGGTCGCGGCCTTCGCGCGCGGGATCTGCGCGAGGTCCACCACGCGGTCGACGATGTCGGCTTTGATCATGCCTCCTCCGGGGTTGGGATGAATTATATAACCTGCTTTTTCTTCAAGCGGATGGAGGCCGCCAGGGCGGCCGCCGCGGCGCCGGCGAGCTCCCGGGCGAAGGTGAGATCGGCGGGGGTCGCCCCTTCTCCGGCGGGGCACTCCGCATAGAAAAAGGCCACTGTTTTGTCCCGCATCAGGACGGGCTGGACGAGACATTCCGACGGCCAGCCCCCGAGGGCCTCGGCCAGCTCGTCGTGGCGGGGGAGCGGCGGCAGCGGACCGAGGTAGAAGGACCGGCTCATCCGGATGTTCAGGAAGAGGGAAGGCTCCGACCACGGGAGCTCGAGCCGGCGCAGCTTCTCGGCGTCGACCCGATTGCCGGCGCCCGACCAGCCGGCGACGCCCTCGCGGCGGGCGACGAACACGGCGGTCTTCGGGAAACGCTTCTCGAACGAGGTGAGCACGGCGTCGAAGATCTCGTCGCGTCCGCCGCCTCCGGCAGCCAGGATCCCGGAGAGCTCCGCGGGCGCCGGCATTCCGCCGGGAGGTCCCGGAAGCGCCACAGGCCGTTCGGACGGCGGGAGAGCCGGGGGAGGACTCGTCTGTCGCCAGGCTCCGGTCGGCGGCGCCGGAAGAGGAGGCGCCACTCTCTCGGGAAGATCGGCTCCTCCTCGGGGAGCGGGCGGCGGCGGGCCCTTCCAGCTGGGCGCGGGCGGAACTTCTTCCCACGCGATCGTCTCGGGCTCGTCGTGGGGAGAGACCGGCGGTTGAGGAAGGCCTCCCCAGCCCACCGGCGGCTCGTCGGGAACCCGCCACGCGTCGATCAGGCTCGCGTCCTCGGGGGACGACGCGAGGCCCGGAGGAAGCTCGCGGGGGTTGATCGAGAAATCGGGAGGCGGCGGCAGCGGCTTCTTGATGACCGACGGCGCGATCGGGCGCGACAGCTTCTCCGCCAGGATGGCGAATCGTGGCGTGCGGCGCTCGCCGTAGTACTTCTCGAGGGCCTGGTAAAGACGGACCTCGGGCGCGACCGCGGGCAGGATCTTCTTGCCCGTGACGAAGAAGAGCTCGTCCAGGATCCGCAGGTTCGCCGGATCCCGCAGGGCGATCCGGATGAATCCTTCCCCGAGCTCGACCGGCACCGCCGAGTGGCGGATCGCGAACTTTGCCGGCAACGCGGCCGTCACGGTGCCCGGCACCGCGCCGAGAACGCTCCAGGGAATGTACGGGCACCCGTGCTGCTCCGAGAGGGCTTTGCCGATGTCGTCCTCGGAGGCGGAGCCCCGCTCGATGAGCAGGGTTCCGAGCCGTCCGCCCGCGAAGCCCTGGACGGCGAGGGCGCGAGTGACGCTCTCCTCGCCGACGGCGCCGGAGCGGAGAAGGATCGTGCCGAGTCGGGGCATTGGTGCTCGATTATCGCGTAGCGGCGGGCCAGAGGAGCCGCTCGTCGCCGGGAGCGTTCTTCTCCCAGTAGCGAAAGCGTTCACTTTGTTTCAGGCGCATCGAGCCGCCGTCGCTCCGTTTCCAGAGGGACAACCGATGGGGGAATTGTCTCTCGAAATCCAGAGTGTCGGTACGGTCTCCCCGCCGGACGGCCACGCGGTAGGGGCCCGCGGACCCCGAGGGACGTGTGATCTCGAGCACGGCGTCCTCGACCCGCGGGGGCAGAGGCCTCGAAGAGAAGAGGCTCTCGATGATCCGCAGCGGCCCGGAGCGCGGGCGCTCGAAGTCGAGGGCGCGCAGTTGCAGCGGGAGCGCATCGTAGAAGACGGCCCCGTCGGCGGAGAGCGGGACGTCGACATCGCCGGGCGTTTCGAAATAGGAGCGGATCTCGAGCCGGGACCGGTCGCGCCGCCACTCCGCGAAACTGTTGCCGCACCATTCGTGGCTCGTCATCGTCAGCTTCACGGGATCGAGGGCATCGCTGCCGGCGGCGCCGAACACCGAGAGCATCTGCTGGTACGTATAGACGCCGGTCGGAATCGACCGCACCTGATTGAGCTTCAGGACGCGCTGGGTGACGGGCTCTCCGGAGGGTCGGTCCGCCTTCACGAGGCGGGCGCGGTCGAGGTCCTCGGCCACGACGATCAGGACCCCGCGCGACGTTCGGGGAATTCCGTACTTGACGTCGACCGTTTCGTAGACGGAGACCTCTGCGGCGCCGTCGTTCCAGATCGCGTCGCGGCCGAAGCCAGGCTTCCACGCGACGCCGTTGCCCGTCTCGGCTCGAGCCGGAGACACGGGGACGGCGAGCACGGCGGCCAGAAAGAAGGAAAACATTCGACCTCCAGCGCGGACACGGCGCGGAACACCGCAGCGGCGCGATCCTCGGAGCATACCGCCGGGGTCGCACCCCGGCGGCGGAGCCCCGTGCTACATTCCGGGAGTGAAAAACCCCCGAGTTTTCGAGCTTTTCGAGGGCCGCCCTCGCCGGCGATTCGGAGAGAGTCCTCAAGGCCGCTGCGCTGCTCACCCTCGGGCTGGCGGCGTCGGTCGGTCCCGCCACGGCGCAGTCGGCGCCGTCCTCCTCATCCTCGTCGGGCAAGTCGCCGGATTCCGCTCCGACGGCACAGCCCGTTCGAGAGACGAGCCTCGCCGCCAGCCGAAAGTCCTTCCTCGCCGCGCGCACCGCCGTCGCGGAGGGGCGATACCAGGAAGCGCTCACGCTCTACCGGAAGGTGCTCGCGCAGGTGCCGGACGACGCGGTCGTGCGTTTCGAGTACGCCCAGCTTCTTCGCGATTTGAACGTCGTCCCGGAGGCCGAGAAAGAGGCCCGCGAGGCCGTGCGTCTCGACCCCACGCTCGCGGAGGCGCAGCGGCTGCTCGGCGCCCTCGACCTCGCCGCGGCTGAAAAGGATCCGTCGCGGCTCGACGCCGCGATCGAGCATCTCTCGGCCGCCCGGAGGCTCGCGCCGTCGGACGTCGGAAGCGCCGTCAGCCTCGCCCGCGCGCTGCTCGCCGCCGATCGCGCCGCCGAAGCCGCGGCGGTGCTCGACGAGCTTCCGGAGCTCTCCAATCAGCCCATGATCCAGCGCCTGACTGCCGAGGCCAAGGCCAAGGCCGGGCGCACGCGCGAGGCCGAGAAAATCTACCGCGCTCTCTACGAGGCCGACCCCGGAGACCGCGAGATCGCCGCGGCCCTGATCGATCTCTACGAAGAGCAGGACCAGCTCGACAAGTCGCTCGAGATTCTGCGCGACCTGGAGCGCCGCGATCCCGCGAACTCCGCGGTCTCCGAGCGCATCGTGCTCGATCTCGCCCGCGCCGGAAAGTTCACGGAAGCCGAAGCGACGGCGCGGGACCTGGCCCGCCGCCGGCCCGAGAATCGGGCCACCCGCCGACTGCTGGCCTCGGTGCTGTTCGAGAGTGGGAGCTCCAAGGAAGGGGAGGAGATCCTCCGGGCGATGATCGAGGCCGATCCGGACGATCCCGCGACGCGCCGCGCCCTCGCCTCCGAGATGACGCGCGAGCGCCGCTTCGACGAGGCGCGGGCCATGTACGAAGAGATGCTGAAGCGCATGGGCGACGATCCGCGGCAGGCCGACGCGCGGCTCGCCATCCAGGTGGAGCTGGGCTTCCTCCAGTACCTCCAGAGGGACTGGGCGGGGGCGCGCAAGACGCTCGCGCCGCTGGCGCTCTCCGGCGGGGAGGTGCGTCCCCGTGCCGCGCGGATCCTGCTCGCCGCAGACCGCGACGCCGAAGACTACGCCGACGGGTTGACACAGGCGCGCGCGTTCGCGGCCGCCGACCCGTCGGAGCCCGAGTGGCCCGCCGCGGTCGCCGAGTTCGAGTTCCGTACCGGAGCGACCAAGGCCGCGGAAACCAAGCTCGACGCTCTGGGCGCGACCGGAAAGCTCGATTCCATGCTCGCGGCGTCCGACGCCTACGCCCGTCTCAAGCGCTTCGACTCGGCCGCGAAGATCGCTCGCGCCGCGACCGCCAAGTACCCCGAGAGCACGGAGGCGCAGTTCCGCCTGGGCTCCAGCCTCGAGCGGGCGGGAACGAGCGCCGAAGCCGAGGCCGTTTTCCTCAAGCTCCTCGAGGAGCGCCCCAACGATGCGGCGACGCAGAACTACCTGGGCTACATGTGGGCCGACAATGGAGTCGAGCTCGACAAGGCGAAACAGCTCCTCGAGAGCGCCGTCGCGCGCGAGCCGCGGAACCCCGCTTACCTGGATTCGCTCGGATGGCTCTACTTCCGCATGGGCAGCCTGGACACCGCCGAGAAGAATCTCCGCGAGGCGGCGCGCCGCGAGCCGACCGACCCGACCATCGTCGAGCACCTCGGCGATCTCGAGATGAAGCAGGGGGACGTCGAGGACGCGATCCGGCACTGGGAGAAGGCCCTCGAGCTGAAGTCCGAGGAAGCCGAGCGCGTCCAGGAGAAACTGCGCCGAGCGCGACCTCCCGTCTCGAAGCGTTGAGCCCGCGCCGCGCCGCTTCTCTCCTTCTCCTCGTTCTCCCGCTCTCGCTCGCCGCTTGCGCCACACGAACCGCAGCGGTCCGGCACTTCACGCCGGCGAGCGACGCGCAGAAAGGCGAGGCGCTGATGGCGGTCGCGGCCGCGCAGGAACGGGCCGCTTCGCTCCCGGCCGCGCGGCTTCTCTACGACGCGCGGATCCGGGGGGGAAAGGGCCCGGCCGTTCCGGGTACGCTCGCGGTCACCTATGACGGCCGCGACGTGGCCCGCGCCTCCCTGACCGGTCCGTTCGGGTCCCGCGTCGCGGACTACGACGCGGGCGCGGTCACCGGACAGGACCGGCAGGCCCTCGTCGTCGAGCCCGGCGCCTTGCGGGGGGTGCTCTCCGGCGCCTGGCCGGGGTCGCCGGAGGCCGTCGAAGGCTGCGACGGCGACGACTGCCTCGTCGTCTGGACCGGACGAGTGAGGGTGTCCGCCGTCGTGGATCTCCGGGCGCATCGCCTCCGGTCGATGGAGCTCGACGGCGACCGCGGGAAGCTCGTCGTGAGCTATGAGGGCGACACGGAACCGTGGCCCCAACATGTGGACGCGCACGAGGAACGGACGGGGCGGGGATTGAAGCTCTCTCTGGTCGGGCGCGAGCTCGCGGGCGATGTCTCGCCGGCCGCGAGCCCGGCTCCATGAGACTCTCGGCCCGGGCTCCGGCCAAGATCAACCGCGAGCTCCGCGTCGGCCGCATCCGTCCCGATGGCTTTCACGAGATCCGCTCGCGGATGACGTCGATCAGCCTCGCCGACACGCTCAGCGTCGAAGACGCGGACGGGCTCGAGCTCTCGTGCGACGCTCCGGCAGTGCCGGCGGGCGACGACAACATCGTCGTGCGCGCGGCGAGGCTCCTGGCCCGCGGGGCCGGGATCGCGCCGCGAGCGCGCATCCAGCTCGAGAAACGCGTTCCGATGGGAGGCGGGCTCGGGGGCGGCAGCGCCGACGCGGCCATCGCGCTCCGGCTGCTGGCGAGCCTCTGGAAGACCGGAGCGAACGCCGGCGATCTCTCCGAGATTGCCGCCGCTCTCGGCAGTGATGTCCCGTTCTTCCTGACGGGAGGCGAGGCGAACGTGACCGGTCGGGGCGAAGTCGTGACCCCGGTGGAGGACAGCGCACCCGCCGAGCTTCTTCTCTTCGTTCCGCCGTTTCCGATCTCGACGGCGGGCGTGTATCGGGAACATGCCGGACGATTCGCGCTGCCGGAAAGATTGGAAATCGAGAGCCCGGGTTCCGAAAAGTTCCTCGGGCCCAACGATCTGGCATCCGCCGTGCTAGCAATGGAACCCAGGATGGAGGCGTACGTCGAGTCCGCCGCCCGCATCACCCGGGACCACCTCATCAGCGGCTCGGGCGCGACGATCGTCCTCCATGCGCCGCCCCCCGGGGCCGCCGCCGCGCTGGCGGGCCGTCATCCGGAGGCGGGGGTCTATCCCTGTCGCACGCTCACGCGAGCCGAGTTCCAACAGGCAACGAGTCCCAGCCCCAGGGGAGGTCTTCCGTGAACATCACGCAGGTCAAAGTCTTTCCGGTAGCCGAGGAGAAGCTCAAGGCATACGTCTCGATCGTTCTCGACGATTGCTTCCTGGTTTCCGATCTCAAAGTCATCCACGGGCCCAACGGACTCTTCATTTCGATGCCCTCGAAGCGCAAGAAGAACGGCGAGTTCAAGGACATTGCGCATCCGCTGAATCGCGAAACGCGCGAGCTGATGGAAAAACGCATTCTCGCGGAGTACGAGAAGGTCAAGGTTGCGCCGCCGCCGGCCCCCTCCTCCCCGGCCGAGGAGCTTCAACCCGTGTCCGCCGGCGGCGCTCCCTCCGAGAGCCACGAGTAGCGGCGTTCGGCCGGGATCGCCGTGTGGATCCAGGCTCCGGGGCGAGCGTTCGGGAGCTCCGTTCACGCGAGCGTAAAATCGAGCGGATTGGGGCGTCGCCAAATTGGTAAGGCACCGGCCTTTGGAGCCGGCATTTCTAGGTTCGAGTCCTAGCGCCCCAGCCATTCCGTCCAGCACAGTCCGCTCGAGCCTGAGGCATGACCACGGGAGTGTCCCTGAATGACTGCGCGACCTTCGTGACGGCTCAGTCTCCCGGTCGTCGCTCGGCGATTCCCGCGATCGCCGCACTCGTCCTGGTGCCCGCCTGCTCGGATCTGCCCGAACGCCGACGGCGGCCCCGGAACTCACGGAAGAGACCGAAGAAGACTCCGGGCACATCCCAAAGCGAAACAGACCCAGCCGAGCCCGCGGCAGCGACCAAGCAGTTGATGCGCACCTTCGCGCTCAACGACTACAAACGCGAGCTGGACGGTCAGTGGCAGGGAATTCGTCTCGCGTCCGACGGGAACGTCTACTTCGCGAGCTCGTCGCACTCCGCGCATCACGGAGCGTCGTTCTTCAAGTACGACACGACGACCGGCCAGGTCACCGAGCTGGTCCACGAGATCACGGACATCTGCGGCGAGGATGTCCAGACCAATCCCCAGGGCAAGATCCACAGCGACATCGTCGAGGCCAACGGCTGGCTCTACATGGCGACGCATTTCGCAGCCGAAAAGCCGGGCGCTTACAGACCTGGACCGGTGCGCACGCGCTCGGCTACGAGCTCGCGACCGGCAAGTGGCGCGACTACGGCGTGATCCTTCCGGGTTACACCGCCTACTCGGCCGTCGGCGTGGATCCCGCGCGCCACTACCTCTACGTCTTCCTCACCGGGCAGACCGCCGGCCAGGCCGCCTACATGTATCGGATCAATACCGTGACCGGAGAGAAGACCAACCTCGGGCAGGTCAGCGCCCCGAGCGACGGTGGCTACGATTTCTCGTCCTTCTGGACCTTCGTCGACCAGCGCGGCGACGTCTGGTTCTCCGTCAAGAACCAGGGCGGTGACCTCAGCAGATTCACGGCGATACCGGCATCATCGAGGTCCACGCCAACGCGTTGCCCGCCCTGGTATCGCTGGGACTCCAACCAGCTCGAGACCGATCCGGCGCTCCAGGCGAGCCGCTCCATCGCCTGGATGCAGCCACTCGACGGGGACCGCGCCTTGCTCACGATGTCGACGAACGGCGGCATGCTCTACGAGTTCGACTCGACCAAACCCATGGCGTCCGCGTTCACGGAGATCCGGCACATCGGCTACAACTACCTGGGCGGCCTCGCGGTGGGCGGGAACCGCGTGTTCTATTACCAGCGCGCGAATCGGGCATTCGGAAACCAGGAGCTCCGAGAACTTCCACCTGCTGAGCGTCTCGCTGGATGCGTCGGCCGGTTATCCCATCACCGACCACGGCCTGCATGGTCGACCAGGACGGCCGCAAGGTGTGGCGCATGCCGGGAATGACGACGGACGGTCAGAGGTCACGTGTACGCGATCGGCGACTGGTGGACCATTCCCGGCGACCTCGGGTCCCTGCGCTACTCCTGGAAGGGCGGCAACGAGATCTACGAGCCAGCTGCCGCGCGGCCAATTCTTCGCCGTGGCCAACGTCCGCATCCCGGCGCCGGCGACAGCACCGGCACGGTGACCACAGGCCTTTCGTCATAACCTCGATCCCGCGGGTTCCAAGGAGGACGCGATGTGCGGAATCGTCGGGATCTTCTCGCCGGACGGGCCGATCGATCGCGATGCGCTCGACCGCGCGACGCGCTGCCTGTATCACCGCGGGCCCGATGGACAGAAGACCTGGATCGCGCCGCACGGGCGGGTCGGTCTCGGGCACGCACGTCTTTCCATCATCGACCTGACGACCGGCGACCAGCCGATCGCGAGCGAGGACGAGCGACTCCACATCGTCGTCAACGGCGAGCTCTACGACTTCGAACGGATCCAGACGGAGCTGGAAGGCCGGGGCCACCGGCTGCGGACGCGCTCGGACAGCGAGATCGCGCTCCACCTCTACGAGGACATCGGAACGGCCTGCCTCGAGCAGCTCCGGGGCGAGTTCGCCCTGCTCCTCTGGGACGAGTCCAACCAGGTTCTCTTCGCGGCGCGCGATCGCTTCGGGATCAAGCCGCTCTTCTACGCCTTCCACCAGGGCCGCCTTTACTTCGCCTCCGAGGTGAAGGCGCTCTTCGCGGCCGGAGTGCCGGCGCGCTGGAACCGAGACACGATTTCGCGGGGCGCGAGTGGAGGCGGACATCCCGCGCAAACGCTCTTCGACGGCGTCTTCCAGGTATTGCCCGGCCACTACCTGCTGGCGACGCGCGGCGGGACCCACGTGCATCGGTACTGGGACTTCGACTACCCGCGCGCCGACGAGGGCACGCGCGGCGGCGACGATGCCGAGAATGCCGAGCGCCTCCGGGATGTCCTCGACGAAGCCGTCCGGCTGCGTCTGCGGGCCGATGTCCCGGTCGGCTGCTACCTCAGCGGCGGGCTGGACTCCTGCTCGGTGATCGGCCTCGCGGCGAAACACCTCTCCCACCCGATCCGGGCGTTCACGCTGACATTCGATTCGCCGGACTACGACGAGAGCGTCATCGCACGGGAGATGGCGGCCCTGTCGGGCGCCGAGTACTACCCGGTGCCGATTCGCCAGGACGATCTCGCCGACCACTTCGCGGATGCGACCTGGCACGCGGAGACTCTCTGCTTCAACGCGCACGGCGTCGCCAAGTACGTTCTCTCGCGCGCGGTGCGCGACGCCGGATACAAGGTCGTTCTGACGGGGGAGGGTTCCGACGAGATCTTCGGCGGCTATCCCCATTTCCGACGCGACATGCTGCTCTACGACAACGGCGGCCAGGATCCCGCGGCCGTCCGGGATCTGCTCGCGCAGCTCGAGCGTGCCAACCCGGTGTCCCGCGGTCTCCTCCTTCCGGACGGCGAGGCCGTGTCGACGGAGGGCGTCCGGCGAACGCTGGGGTTCACGCCGTCGTGGATCGAGGCGACCTCGGCCGCCCTCTTCAAGATGCGGGGCCTCCAGACCGCGGCCGTTCAGGCGGAGTTCTCGGACCGCGACTCCTACCGCGGGCTGCTCAACAGCCTCGACGTTCCCGGTCGGCTGGCCGGACGCGCGCCGGTCCACCAGTCGCTCTACCTCTGGAGCAAGACGATCCTCGCGACCTACATCCTCGTGGTCCTGGGCGACCGCATGGAGATGGCGCACTCCGTCGAAGGGCGCGTGCCGTTTCTGGACCACAAAGTCGTGGAGCTCGTGGTGTCGCTGCCGGTCGTCGGCGAAGATCCGGGGCATGAACGAGAAATTCGTGCTCCGGGAGGCGGCGCGGCCGGTCCTCACCGACACGGTGTACCGGCGGCAGAAGCATCCGTTCCTGAGCCCGCCCGCCACGCTCGACGAGAAGGGGAAGCTGAACCAGTTCATGCAGGACACGCTGCGCGGTCCGGTCCTGGCGTCGATGGGATTCTTCGACCAGGAGAAAGTGACGCGGCTGCTCGATGCGCTTCCGGGAATGACCGCAGGGGAGCGCACGGTCCTGGATCAGGGCCTCATGCTGATCCTGAGCGCCTGCGTCCTTCACGAACGCTTCGGACTCGCGAGCTGACTCCTGTAGAATCCCCCCGTTTTGGCATCGCACTCCTTCAACTACGGCGATCTCAAGATCTTCTCCGGCCGCGCGCACCCGGCGCTCGCGCAGGAGATCTGCGCGTACCTCGGAATCCCGCTCGGGCATCTGACGCTCTACAACTTCTCGGACGGCGAGGACTACTGCCAGATCGACGAGAACGTGCGGGGCGCCGACGTGTTCGTGGTTCAGCCGACGTGCTCTCCGGTCAACGACCACGTCATGGAGCTGCTGATCCTGCTGGATGCATTCCGCCGCTCCTCGGCCTCCCGCATCACGGCGGTCCTGCCGTACTTCGGTTACGCCCGGCAGGACAAGAAGGACAAGCCGCGCGTTCCGATCGCCGCGAAGCTCATGGCGGACCTGCTGACCGCGGCGGGAGCCGACCGGATCCTGACGATGGACCTCCATGCCGCCCAGATCCAGGGCTTCTTCAACATCCCGGTGGACCACCTGTTCGCCGCGCCCGTCATCCTGGACGCCATCCGCAAGCTCCAGCTGGACGATCTCGTCATCGTTTCCCCCGACGTCGGAGGCCTGACGCGCGCCCGCGCCATCGCCAAGCGCCTCGAGGCCAGCCTGGCCGTCATCGACAAGCGGCGCACCGGGAAGAACGAGACCGAGATCCTCAACGTCGTCGGCGACGTGGCCGGCAAGGACGTCCTGATCCTCGACGACATCATCGACACCGCCGGGACCCTGGTTCAGGCCGCGGCGGCCCTCCGGACGGGGGGAGCGAAACGGACGTATGCCGCGGCCGTGCACGGGGTCTTCTCGGGCCCCGCGCTGGAGCGGATCGAGGGCTCCAAACTCGAGTCCCTGCTCGTGACCAACACCATCCCTGTCGACGCCGCCATGGCCCGCTGCCCCCGGATCCGGGCCCTGTCCGTGGCCCCCCTCCTGGGGGAGGCCATCCAGCGGATCCACGATGGGGCTTCCGTTTCCTCGCTTTTTGTGTAGAATCCGCCTCTTTGCGCGCGGTCGACCCGTCGCGCGGAGTAGGCCATGAAAACCATCGAGCTCCCCGTCGAGAAACGCTCGACGATTGGAAAGAACGAGGCCCGGCGCAGCCGCGCCGGCGGTCGGATCCCGGCCGTCGTCTACGGCGCCGGGAAGCCCAACGTCCCCATTTCGGTGGACCGGAAGGCCCTGTCCGACCTTTTCCGCGAGGGCGCCGGCGAAAACGCGATCTTCCTGCTGAAGCTGGCGGGCTCCGACCAGAGCCGCCACGCCATGATCCGGGAGATGCAGCGCGACCCCGTGTCCCGCAAGCCCCTCCACATCGACTTCGTGCGCGTCCTCATGGACGTCAAGATCACCGTCAAGGTGCCGATCGAGATCGTGGGCGTGGCCAGGGGCGTGAAGACGGACCAGGGCATCCTCGACGTCGTCACCCGCGAAATCGAGATCGAGTGCCTGCCGACCAACATCCCGGCGCACCTGGCCGTCGACGTGACGGAGCTCGGGATCGGCGACGCGATCCGGATTTCCGAGCTCCCCGCCATCGAGGGAGTGCAGATCGTCGACAACCCCGAGAAGGTCGTGGTCCACGTGACCCACCCGACGCGCGAAGAGGAGCCGGCGGCCGTCGCGGCCGAGGGCGCCGAGCCGACCGAGCCCGAGGTTCTGAAGAAGGGCAAGGCCGTGTCGGAGGAAGAGGGCGTCGAGGGCGAGAAGCCGGAGAAGAAGGAGAAGGACAAGGAGAAGTAACCTCTGCGCGCGATCGTCGGCCTCGGGAATCCGGGGGACGACTACGAGGCCACGCGCCACAACGCGGGCTTCATGGTCGTCGAGAGGCTCGCGGCGGAGGAAGGGATTCGGGTCCGGTCGCGCGAGTGCTCCTCGCGGGTCGGGCGGGGGAGAGTCGGGCCGGAGGCGGTCCTCCTGGCGCTCCCGCAGACGTACATGAACGCCTCGGGTGAGGCGGTTCGCGCTCTTTGCCAGAAACACGACGTCGACCCTTCGGACCTGTGCGTGGTCGTCGACGAGATCGCTCTCCCGCTCGGAACACTCCGGATGCGGGCGCGCGGCTCGGCCGGCGGGCACAACGGGTTGAAGTCGGTCATCGCGCATCTCGGTACGACCGAATTCCCGCGCCTGCGGGTCGGGGTTCGGGGCGAGCGGTACTCGCGGCAGCGGGACCTCGCGGACTACGTGCTCGAGCCCTTCGCGAAGACCGAACGGGAACTGTTCGAAGACAGCGTCGGGCGGGCCGCCGAGGCCCTCCAGACCTGGTTGACTCTAGGAATCGACGCCGCGATGCGGCGAGCGAATCATTTACCTTCCTCTCCGGGCGGCCTCGACCCGGATTGACATCCATGAGGAGGAACGCATGAGGCTGTACGACATCGTCGTCCTGGTCACCCCGGACCTTGCCGACGAAGACGCGGCGAAAGTCGCGGGCGAATACAAGAAGATCCTGGTCGACGGCGGGGCCACCGTCGTCAAGGAAGAGCCGTGGGGCAAACGGCGGCTCGCCTTCCCCATCGGGCGCAAGCGCGAAGCCCACTACGTCTACTGGCAGGTGCAGTCCGAGCCGGCGGCCGTGGCGGAGGCCGAGCGGCGCATGGGACTGTCCGACCAGGTGCTGCGGCACCTCGCGGTCCGCGTCGACGAGGAGCTGAAGCGCGCGGCCAAGATGGCCGAGAGACTCCGCAAGAAGGCGATCAAGCGTCCCCCCCGTCCGCCCGCGCCTCCGACCGAAGCGGCTGCGGCTCCGGCTGCGCTGGAGAGAGCCGAGAGAGCCGAAAGGAGCGAGTCATGAGGATGGGCGGAGGATCCGGACGTCCCGGGGGCCGGGGCGCCGCCGCCGGCAAGGACGCGAAAGGCGGGCCGCGCAAGAAGTTCTTCGTGCGGCGGCGCAAGGTCTGCAAGTTCTGCGCGGAAAAGCTGGAGTACATCGACTGGAAGGACATCAAGCTCCTGCAGGGCTTCATCCCGGAGCGGGGCAAGATCCTTCCCCGTCGGATCTCGGGCACCTGCGCCCTGCACCAGCGCAAACTCCAGACCGCGATCAAGCGCGCCCGCTCGATCGCTCTGCTTCCGTACGCCACCGACTAGCTCGGCGACGGTCCGCGGCGCGACGACTCCGGATCGGGGCGCGCCGCGGCTGTCGAGTGCCCAATGAACGTTCCCGACGCTCAGGCGTCCGCGCCGCCCACGCTCGGCCGGTTTGAGATTCCTGTCGCCGCTCTCGGCGCGGCGGCGGCGTTCTCGGCGCTCTTCATCCTGCCCGTGCTCGGCGCTCTCGGGTTGCCGGCGGCCGCCGTGCCCCTGGTCCGCCTCGCGCATCGCCGGGGCATCATGACGGGGCTGCTCGGGTGCGCGCTCGCGGCGGCCATCATCCTCGGTCTCGGCTGGGCGATCGGCGGCGTCGCCTCCGGCCTGGCGATGGCCCTGCTCGCTTCCGGCGTGACGCTCCTGCCGACGGCGACCGTGGGCTTCCTGCGCGCCGGCGTCGACGCCTCGCGCTGCTATCTCGGTCTGTGCCTCGCGGGTTGCGCGTTTCTCGCGGCGTCGTACGCGGCGTCGGCCGGGGGCCCGGGACCCTCGGTGGCCACCGAGGTGGCCAGGGCCTTCGATTCGCTGATTCCGGCGGCCGTGGAGTCGTACTCGCGCCAGGGAGCGGATGCCGAGGCCGTCGCACGCATGCGGCTGACCCTCGAGTCCGGCAAGGAGTTCGCCCGCGACTACCTCTGGGGGATCTTCGGGGCGCTCTGGGTCCTGGGCGGGGCCGTGGCCTTCTACGGCGGCGCGGCGGCCGCGCGCCCGGGCCCCACCGCGGACGCCGCCCGCTTCGAGGCCCTGCGGGTGCCGGCCTCGGGCGTCGCCCTGTTCGTGGCGAGCGGGGCGGCTTTCGGGCTCCTTCCGGGCGCCGCGAGGCGGATCGCGGGCAACATCCTGCTGCCCCTGCTGGCCTTGTTTTTTGTGGCGGGCCTCTCTATCATCTGCCACTTCCTCCGGAGGTGGCTCCGGACCCGGGTTCTCCGGGCAGGTCTCTACGCCCTGGCCGCCTACTTCCCGATCAACGTCGGCGTGGCGCTCCTGGGGCTGTTCGACTGGTACGTGGATTTCCGCCGGCGGGGCGGGGAAGGAACCGAAAGATCATGAAAATCATCCTGGCCGACGACGTGCGCGGGCTCGGTCATCGCGGCGACACCGTGACCGTCAAGCCCGGCTATGCGCGTAACTTCCTGTTCCCGCAGGGCGTTGCTTACGAGGCCACGACGGCGAACGTCCAGAAGCTCTCCGAGCTGAAGAAGAAGTACGACGAGAAGACCCTCCGCGAGAAGGGCGTGGCGTCGGAGGTGGCGTCCAAGGTCGAAGGCTTGACCGTCGTCATCGTCAAGAAGGCCGGCGACGAGGGCCACCTGTACGGCTCGGTCACGGCCTCCGAGATCGCCGACGCGCTTGCGGCCAAAGGCATCGAAGTGGATCGCCGACGCGTCGAGCTCGCCGAGCCCATCCGCCGCCTGGGAACTCACACCGTCCACGTCCGGCTTCACCGGGACGTCGCCGCGACGCTCAACGTCGAAGTCCAGGCCACCGGCACCCCGGCGGCCTGAGGCCGCTCCGGTCCCGGCCCGGACGGACTCCACCGTACCGGGCCCGGCTCACAACCTGCCGGATCGACGTGCCGTGCACTCGGCGGGTTCTCGGACGATCGAACAGCTCGTGGCCGAGGCCATCACCGGCGGCCTGCGCCACCCTCTCCGGGCGCGCGGTGACGCCGGGCAGGCCGTATTCTCCAAAAGACGTTCGACCTGCCATGACCCCATCATCGAGCGGCTTCGGTTCCGCCGAGGCAACGCCTCATGCTGACGGGCAGCTCGGCGTTGCCTACTGCCGGGGCTCCGGTGGACGGCTCTCGAAAAGACGTTCGCGCCCTAGGCGCGAGAACCGAACCTCAACGGGGAGGCGTGGGAGGGGGAGCGTTCACCGGACGAGCGCGGAGGACTCGGGGAGCTCCCCCTTCTTCGGCAGGTAGAAGGGCTGCTGGAGCGACCAGGGCAGCTTCGCGATGTCGTGGGCCCGAGGGTTCCACTCCTCCGTCGGCTGGGTCCCGCTGACGAACGCTTCGAGGACGGGAATCGGCGTGTCGGCCGTGGCCTTGAGCCCGGTGTCGTAATCGACCGGCGTCAGGACGATGTTCGCGGGCACTTCGAAATCCTCCTGCGGATCGATCCGGCCGCCGTCCCGCATCTTCTCGATCAGGCGGATCCAGATCGGCAGCGCGACCCTGGCCCCGTCGGCGCCCTTTCCGATCGTCTGGGTCTTCTGGTCGTTGCCGACCCACACGCCGATCGTGTAGCGAGGCGTGCACCCGATGAACCAGGCGTCGGTGAAGTCGTTCGTCGTGCCCGTCTTGCCGGCGATGTTCATCTTCAGGCGCGCGGCGGAGGCGGCGGTGCCGCGCTGCGTCACGCCCTTGAGGATCTGGAGCAGCTGGAACGCGTTCTGCGGCGTCTCGACCTCGCGGGCATCCGGATGCGTCTGCTCGAGGACGTCCCCGTTGGCGTCGGTGATCCGTTCGATCAGGTAGGGCGAGAACGCGAGGCCCTGGTTGGCGAAGACGGAGTAGGCGGTCGTCATCTCGAGCAGCGTGACCTCGAAGGCCCCGAGCGGCATCGAGGGATAGGCCTGCAGGTTCTGGCGGACTCCCATCCGGTGCGCGGTCTCGATCACGTTCTGAAAACCGACCATCTGGGCGATCCGGATCGTCGGAATGTTGTACGAGTGCTCCAGGGCGCGGCGGAACGTCACGATGCCGTGGAATTTGCCGTCGTAATTGCTGGGCCGGTACGGAGGCTGCCGGGGATCGATCACGATCGAAAGCGGTCCGTCGAAGACGGTATCCGCCGCGGTGTAGCCCTGCTCGAGCGCCGTGAGGTACACGAAGGGCTTGAAGGCCGAGCCGGCCTGGCGTAGCGCCTGCGTGGCGCGGTTGAACTTGGACTGCGTCCAGTCGTAGCCGCCGACCATCGCGCGCACCGCGCCGCTGGCGTTCTCGAGCACGACCACGGCACCCTGCTCCCGCGGATCCTGGTCCAGCGAGAGGGAGAGCTTGCCGTCTTTGCCGAGCACGGCGGTGACGGTGACGAGATCGCCCGTCTTCAGGAGCTTCGCGATCGACGTCGCCCCGGTCCAGGTCGCGCCGGCGTTGGGAAGAAGCAGCGTCTCTTTTCCGATGCGGACGTCCGCCCCCGCCGCGCCGACCGCCATGACGACGCCGCGCAGCGTCTGCCCCTCGGAGACCCGGACGCCTTCCCAGGACGGATCCACGTAAGCCTGGAGATCGCGGTAGCCCTCGGCCGTGAGGTTGCGCGGGCGCTTGAATCCGTGCCGTCGAGAGACCTGCCGAAGCCCCCAGCCCAGCGACTCCTCGGCCCAGGCCTGCATCTCCGGGTCGAGCGTGGACTCGACGCGCAGTCCCCGTCCGTAGAGGTCCTTCTCGCCGTAGGTCCGCTCGAGGTACTGGCGAATCTCCTCGCAGAAGTAGGGCCCCACGATCGATTCGGCGAGCGAGGGCGCCGTCGGCAGCGGTTCGGCGTCAGCGGCGCGGCGCTGGGCCTCGGTGATGAAGCCCGCGGACTCCATCCGGCGCAGCGCCGTCGCGCGGCGTGAGCGGGCCAGCTCCGGATTGCGGAACGGCGACTGGTCCTCCGGGCGCTGCACGATCCCGGCGAGCAGCGCGGCCTCGGCGAGCGTGACCTCGCCGACGCTCTTGCCGAAGTAGTAGCGACAGGCCGCCTCGACGCCGTAGTTGCCGTGGCCGAGATAGATCTCGTTGGCGTACATCGTCAGGATCTGGTCCTTCGAGTAGCGCCGCTCGATCTCGAAGGCCACCAGCGCTTCGTTGACCTTGCGGGACAGCGTCTTCTGGGGCGAGAGAAAGATGGCGCGGGCGAGCTGCTGGGTCAGGGTCGAGCCGCCCTGCGCGTAGCCGCGGGCCTGGAGGTTGGTCACGAGCGCGGACACGGTGCGTCGGACGTCGATGCCTCCGTGCTCAAAGAAGTTCTTGTCCTCGGTGGCCACGATGGCGTTGCGGACGACCGTCGGGATCTGGGCGCGCGAGACCAGGATCCGGCGCTCGATGGCGTAGCGGGCGATCGTCGAGCCGTCCCGCGCCGTGATCTGCGTGATGATGTCCGGACGGTAAGTCGCGAGCTCGGACACACGCGGCACGCGGACGAAACCCGTGGCGACCGAACCGGCGACGGTCCCGAGGAATCCGACGACGAGGAGGGGGAGGATCAGGGCGACGACGCGGCCGACTTTTCTGAGCCCCCCGGTCTTCACCGGGCGATTGTGAGGCATCGCCGGTCGTTATGCTATAAGGCCGCGCTGGTCCCATGCCGCGTCCCACCACCCCCGGTCCGCCGCCCGCCTCTTCCGCTGCCGGAAAGCCGGCTTCATACCTCGCCGCCCAGTCCCGGGCGTCGGGCCGCTTCCGACTCCGGACGGAGTTCACGCCTCAGGGGGATCAGGAGCAGGCGATCGGGAAGCTCGTCGCCGGGCTCAACGAGGGCCGCCCCGATCAGGTGCTGCTGGGCGTCACGGGGTCCGGCAAGACCTTCACGATCGCGAAGGTCATCGAGGCGGTGAACCGCCCGACCCTCGTCCTTTCGCACAACAAGACCCTGGCCGCTCAGCTCTACCAGGAGTTCCGGAGCTTTTTCCCGGAGAACTCCGTCGAGTACTTCGTGTCCTATTACGACTACTACCAGCCCGAGGCCTACGTTCCGCAAACCGACACGTACATCGAGAAGGACGCCACGCGCAACGAGGAGATCGACAAGCTGCGTCTCTCGGCGTCGAAGGCCCTCTTCGAGAGGCGCGACGTCGTGGTCGTGGCTTCGGTCTCCTGCATCTACGGCCTCGGCGCGCCCGATTCCTATTACGACATGCTCGCGTACCTCGAAGTCGGGGACACGCGCGGCATGCCGGCGCTCCTCGCGCAGCTCGTCGAAATGCAGTACGAGCGGACGAACCTGGACCTGACGCGCGGGACGTTTCGCGTGCGGGGCGACGTGCTCGAGGTCGCTCCGGCGTACGAGGACACGGCCGTCCGAGTCGAGTTCTTCGGCGACGAGATCGAGAAGATCACGCGGACGGATCCGCTCCGCGGCACGCCGCTCCAGCGCGTCGACCGCCTCGCGCTCTACCCGCGAACCTTCTACGCGACGCCGCGGGAGACGCTCGAGAGGGCGATCGGCACGATCCGGCTGGAGCTCGACGCCCGGCTCGCGGAGCTGTCGCAGGCCGGCCGCCTGCTCGAGGCCCAGCGGCTCCACCAGCGCACGATGTTCGACCTCGAGATGATCAAGGAGCTGGGCTACTGCAGCGGCATCGAGAACTACTCGAGGCACCTCTCGGGACGGGCGCCCGGAGAGCCGCCGCCGACGCTCCTCGACTACTTTCCGGACGACTTCCTGCTCGTCGTCGACGAGTCGCACGTGACGCTTCCGCAGGTGCGGGGGATGTTCTTCGGAGACCGCTCGCGCAAGCAGGTCCTGGTCGACTACGGCTTCCGCCTGCCGTCCGCGCTGGACAATCGGCCGCTGACCTACGACGAGTTCCGGCAGCGCGTCCACCAGGTCATCGCGGTCAGCGCCACGCCGAGCAAAGAGGAGCTCGAGCGCGCGGGCGGGGAGATCGTGGAACAGGTCATCCGCCCGACGGGGCTGCTCGATCCGATGATCGAGATCCGGCCGGTGAAGGGCCAGGTCGACGACCTGCTCGCGGTCGTCCGGGATAGCGCGGGCCGGAACGAGCGCGTGCTGGTGACGACTTTGACCAAGCGGATGGCGGAGGAGCTGACGAACTACTTCACCGAAGTCGGCGTCCGGTGCCGGTACCTCCACTCGGACATCGAGACGCTGGACCGGGTCGCGATCCTTTCGGATTTCCGCCGGGGCCTCTTCGACTGCCTGATCGGGATCAACCTCCTGCGCGAGGGCCTCGACCTTCCCGAGGTCGCGGTCGTGGCGATCCTCGACGCGGACAAGGAAGGGTTCCTCCGCAGCGAGACCTCGCTGATCCAGACCTCCGGCCGCGCGGCGCGCAACCTCCGGGGCCGGGTCCTCTTCTATGCGGACGCGGTGACCGATTCCATGCGGCGGGCCATGGACGAAACCTCGCGTCGGCGGACCATCCAGGAGAAGTACAACACGGAGCACGGGATCGTCCCGGCCTCGATCGTCAAGCAGATCAACTCACCCCTCGTGCGCATGGGAAACCTCGATTACTACGAGGTTCCGATCGATCGTCCGCGCGTCGATCTGCCCGATGGAGACTCCATCCGCCGCCGCATCGCCGACCTCGAGAAGCAGATGAAGGCTGCGGCGAAGGAGCTGGATTTCGAAAAGGCGGCGCGGCGCTGAGGGACGAGATTCGCGGCCTTGAGGGAGCTGGAGATCTTCAGGAGTTGAGAGTTGAAGGTTGAAAGCGGAGAGACGTCTCGTCACCTTCAACCCTTAACGTTCAACCTTCAACCTTCTCCTTTGCCGCCGGCGTGGGTGTACGAGCCGGAGCGTTCTTAGGCGCCACCTTCGTCGTCGCCGGCACGGGATACTTCCTCACGTACATCCGCGCGGCGGCTTCGACGGGATCCTCCGAGACGGGCGGCTTGTCGATCTTGGGGACCAGGCCGTCGGCGAAGTTGGTGGTCATCGAGATCCCCGTGTTGCCCTGGCCAACGTTGCCGCCCGGCGTCCAGCCCGCCGCGTCCGCGGGACGCAGGCCGTAAGGGATGTTGCAGGGGATCGCCGCGTTGCAGCGCGTGATCGGGACGATCTGGGCAAACAGGGGGAGGGAAGAGAGCGCAGCGGCGGCGACGGCGATACGCAGAGCCGCGGCCGCCAGCGCTCCCGGTCTCATATCCAGTGGCAGGCGCGCGCGAATCCCGCGAGGATGAGGAGCAGGGCGGCGGCCGCCGCGGCCCAGACCGCCGTGCGCGACTTCGCGGCGAGCGGCCGTTGCCGCGTGTAGAACCCGGTCTGCCAGCGCTCGAGCTCTCGGCCGCAGTTGGGGCAGACCGGAGTGCCGGGCTCCACCGGGGTGTAGCAGTACGGACATTCGTACATCGGCACGACGTCATCATACCGGACGGCGTCGACGCGCCGCCGCGCCGACGTCGCGACCGGCCTTGCCAGACGCGTTACACTGACGTCCGTGGTCGACGCGCGCCCGCCGGAGAATCTGCCCGATTCCCCGGGCGTCTACCTGTTCCGCGGAGACAAGGGAAAGCTCCTCTACGTCGGGAAAGCCCGGTCCCTGAAAAAACGGATCGCGACGTACTTCGGAGCGGGGCCCGAAGACGCCAAGACGGCCGCCCTCCTGCGCGGCTTCCGGGACCTCGAGACGATCGTCACGCGGACCGAGCTCGAGGCCCTGCTCCTCGAAAACACGCTCATCAAGAAGCACCGCCCCCGGTACAACATCTGTCTCCGGGACGATAAGACCTACCCCTACATCAAGATCACCACGGGGGAGGCCTGGCCCCGCGCCCTCGTGACGCGGAGGGTTCTGGAGGACGGCCACTCCTACTTCGGCCCGTTCTGGGGAGGCCTGGCCCGGCGGATCATGCGCATGATCACGCGGCACTTCCAGATCCGGACCTGCACGATCGAGATCGACGGCAAGCTCCCGCGGCCCTGCCTCTACTACGACCTGCACGCCTGCCTCGGTCCCTGCGTGGCGGGGCTGACGACCCGGGAGGCGTACGCCGAAGCGGTCGCCGACGTCATCCTCTTTCTCCAGGGGCGCAACGAAGAGCTCGAGACGCGTCTCGAGGCGAAGATGGAGGCCTCGTCCGGAGAAGAAAACTTCGAGATGGCCGCGGCCTATCGCGACGCCCTGAAGACCGTGCGCGACGTCTCGGAGAGGCAGGTGGTCCAGTCGCTCAAAGGGGAGAACGTCGACGTCTTCGGTTTCTTCGAGTCCGGGCAGGACGTCGCCGTCGTGGTTCTGGTCGTGAGGGGCGGAGTGTTGCAGGATCGCCGGGACTTCTTCTTCGAGAAGTCCCAGGAGCTCGAGCCCTCGGCGTTCCTGGAGGCGTTCCTGCCTCAGTTCTACGACGCCAACCCTTTTCTGCCCTCGGAGGTGCACCTTCCGGTCAGCATCGGGAACCCGGAGCTTCTCGAGGAGTTCCTGGCGGCCCGCCGGGGAGCGAAGGCCTCCGTGCGCGTACCGCAGCGCGGGGCGGCGGTGGACCGGCTCCGGATGGCCGAGGTCAACGCCCGGGAGCGGCACCGCATTCGCTTCCGGCGCACCGGCGGCGACGAGGCCGTGGCGGCGGAGAAGCTGGGGCGGGCGATCGGGCTCCCCATGCCGCCGCATCGGATCGAGGCCTTCGACATCTCGCACACGCAGGGCACCGACAGCGTGGCGTCGATGGTCGTCTTCGAGGACGGCCGCCCCAGGAAGTCGGAGTACCGGCTCTTCAACATCGCGGCGCAGACCCTCCTCGAGCCCGACGACTTCCGCTCCATGTCCGAGGCCGTCGAGCGACGCTACCGGCGGGTCAAGGAATCGGACGGCCCGTGGCCGGATCTGGTGCTCGTCGACGGCGGCCGCGGGCAGCTCCAGGCGGCGCTCACGGCGCTCGACCGGCTGGGTGTCGAGCTGCCGGCCGCCGGACTCGCCAAGCGGGAAGAGGAGATCTGGGTGCCGGACCGGCCGGATCCGATCCGCCTGTCGCGAAAGGATCCTGCGCTCCAGCTCATCCAGCGGGCGCGCGACGAGGCGCACCGCTTCGCCATCAGCCGCCACCGCCGGAGGCGGGGCAAACGCATGCGGCAAACCAGTCTGACGGAGATCCCGGGCGTCGGGCCGGCGCGGGCGCGCCTCCTGCTGAGGCGCTTCGGCTCCGTCCAGGCGTTGAAAGGCGCGGATCCGGTGGAGATCGCCGCGGCCGTGGGACCCGCGACCGCGCGCGCCGTGACCGCGTATCTGCGAGACTCTGCGTGAAGAGGCGTGAGAGCGTGAAGGCGTGAAGAGGCGTGACGAGGGCATGAACAGGGCATGAGAACCGAGCTCGGGCCGGAAGGCGACATCCGGAGCACGGACATTCTCGCCGGTCTCGTTTCGCTCTGGCGCGAGAGCGCGAGCGGCACGCTCCAGTTCTCGCGCTCCGGCGCGACGTGCGGGTTCGATCTCGCGTCCGGCGAGATCGTGTCGACGTCGGCTTCGGACGCTCGCTTCGACACGGCCGAGATCCTGGTCCGCGCAGGCAAGCTGGACTCCGCGACGCTCGTGCGATTGACGGCCGGGTCGGGGTCCGACCGGGCGCTGACGGCCCTCCAGGCGGGGGTGCTGACCAAGCGGGAATGGCGCTGGGGCGAGAAGATCCGAGCCGTCGAAATCCTGTCGGATCTCCTGACGTGGATCGAAGGGGACTACACCTTCTTCCGCTCGAGCTCGCGGGAAGGCGGGGAGTTCCGCCTCACGATCCCGCGCCTCATCCTCGAGCTGTTTCTCCGCTCGCGCGACCGCGGTCTCGTGCTCCATCACCTCGGCGGCGCCGACGTTCCGCTCGTGCGGGATGCGCGCTTCGACGAAGAGTTCGCGACCTTCGGCCTGACGGACGACGCGGAGTCGGTCGTGCGCCTGATCGACGGAGAGTCGACGGCCGCCGATATTTCGGCCGCCGCGCCCGCGGAAGCGTTTGCGGTCGAGAAGCTCCTGGCGGCCCTCGTCACGCTCGGCCTCGTGCACCCGGCGTACGCCGTCGCGGACGAGACCGACTCCCGGCCGACGATCGGCGTCCCACCGCGAGCGCCGGAGGCGCCGCCCGAGGAGCCCGAGGAGATCGAGACCGAGGAGAAAGAGCCGGCGACTTCGGTTCCGGAGGCCGACGTCGAAGAGGGCGCGGAACTCCAAGAAGAAGACGACGAAGAGCTCGAGCCCGAGGTCGACGTCGAAGACAAGGTCGAGGAGAGCCCATCGATCCCGGCCGACGATTTCCACGCGCTCGGCGAGGAGGTGCGCGCGGCGGAGGAATCCCCCGAGGGCCTCGTCGACGCCGATCTGGGGAGCGGCTCCTCGTCCGCGCCCGAGGATTCCCTGGAAGATCTCGACGCGGCCGACGAGGCCGAGCAAGACGCCGAGACCGAGGCCGAGCGGCTGGCCGCGGACCTCGAGGCCACGCAGTCGGCGCCCGACGACTTCGGGTACGAGCCGCCGCACGTCGACAGCCACGTCGACGCCGACGTCGAGAGGGACGTCGAGGCGGATACGCACACGGAGCCTCCTTCCGGCGCGTTCGATTTCCAGAAGCCGCTCGATACGTCGACCGGCGTGGGGTCTCTCGAAAGACCGCGCCACCGCTCGAGCGGCACGCTCTTCATGGTCCTCGGTATGCTCGTGGCCGCCACCGCCGCCGTGCTCTACTGGCGCTCGCGAGGTCCTGCGGACGGCGGCGAAGGACAGCCCCTCGCGGTCGCCGCGGCCAGCCCGAGCCCGACCTTCTCCGAAACGTCGATGGAGACGCCCGTGCCCGAAAGGTCTCCCGCGCCCGCGATTCCCGTTGCGACCGCTCCGATCGCCGCGCCCACGCGCGTGCCAACCGCGACGGTCGTTCCCTCCGCGCGCCCGACCGCTCGGCCCGCCCGACCGACGGCCACCCAGGCACCGCGTTCTGCGCACCCCCGCCCGCGGCGACACCAGCGCCGCGTTCTCCCGCGGCGGCCCAGGCCCGCCCGCGCACGCGGCAGGGCTGGACGGCGAAAGCGGATCAGGACGAGAAGAGCGCGAGCTCCGACCCGAACGCGCGCTTCGCCGTGCAGCTCGAGCTCGCCTGCGAGATTCCCTCGCTCACCGAAGCGTTCGGGCACGACCAGCCCGCCGGCTCGATGTGGGTCGTCAAGACGTCCTACCGGGGGCGGACATGTTTCCGCGTGCTGTGGGGACGTTATCCGGACCGCGAGGCCGCGGAACGCGGCCTGTCCGCCGCCCCGGCGTTCTTTTCGACCTCCCGGAACCACCCCATGGTCGTACCGGTCCGCTGAGACCCGCGATTCCTGGCTTTCTGCTACCCTAGCTGGACTTACGGCGATTCCATGACCACACAGGCGGCACCGGTCGGCTTTCGCGGTTCCCTTTCCGAGACGCCCCTGCCGCAGGTCCTGCGGCGCATCTTCCTGGAGGGGCTGAAGGGGACGCTGTCGCTCGTCCACGGGGACGAGACGCGACACCTCTTTTTCGAGAAGGGCGAGCTGCGAACGGCCACCTCCTCCCGCGAGGGCCAGCGGATCGGGGCCTTCCTCAAGCGGCGGGGCTGCATCACGGACACCGATCTGAACTGGGCCCTGGACACGGTGGCGCGCCAGGGCCGGGCCCGGCTCGGCAAGATCCTGGTCGAGCGCGGCCTGGTCTCGCGCACCGTCCTCGATGCCGAAATGCGCCGCCTGGTCGAGGAGATCGTGTTCTCGACGTTTGCCTGGGACGCGGGGGAGTACAAGTACCAGGCCTCCGCGGGAGTCCTGGATCCCGACGTGGCTCTCTCGCTCTCCACCGCCGCGATCATCGTGGAGGGGATCCGGCGGCTTCCGGAGAGCGAGGCGTTTCGGGAGCGGCTCGGCGAGGGGCACCGGGTCCCGATCCTGGCCACCGATCCCATGTCGCGCTACCAGTACCTTCCCCTGACGCCGCAGGAGGCGTACCTGCTTTCCCGCATCGACGGCATCCTCGACGTCGACTCTCTGCTGAAGATCGCCGGAGCGTCGCGCAGCGCGACCGCCAAGATCCTCTACGGGCTGGTCTCCTGCGGCATCGTCGAGTGGAAGCGAGAGGGCGCGGAGCGTCCGGCGAGCGGCCGCGGCGGATTCCACGGGCTGAACGTCGAAGTGTCGGCCCAGCCGGCCGACCGCTCTCCGGGGCACGCCGAGCTCGTCAAGAACACCTACCGACGGATCGACTGGCTGACGCACTACGAGCTTCTGGGCATTCCGCGCGACGCGCCGACGGAACGCGTGTCGGAGGCGTACTTCGAGCGGAGCCGCCTCTTCCATCCGGACCTGCGCCACCGCGAAGACCTCGGCAAGTTCGAGAAGGAGCTCAACGCCGTATTCGAGAGGATGCGGGCGGCCTACGAGGTGCTCTCGGATGCGGACAAGCGCGCGCTCTACGACCAGAGCCTCGACGCCACGCCTCCGTCGCTTCTGACCTCCGAGACCCCCACGGCGGACCCCGAAGTCCGACGGCGGCTCGCGGCCCAGAACTTCCGGCGCGCGAAAGAGCTGATCGAGGAAAAGGACTATCACCCCGCGGTCGAGATGCTGCGCGAAGCCGTGCGCTTCGTGCCGGATAACTCCGAATTCCGGTACGTGCTCTCCCAGGTCGAGCTCAAGAACCCGAACTGGACCGATCAGGGGCTGGCCAACCTGAAGGAGGCCGCGCGCCTCGACAGCCGGCGCGTGGCGCTCTCGGTGGAAGCGGGCCGCGCTCTTCTCGAGCACAAGCGCCCCCAGGAGGCCGAGCCGTTCGCCCGCCGCGCGGCCTCGCTCGATCCGTCTCCCGAGAACGAAGAGCTCCTCCAGCGCGTGCTCGAAGCGGTCACCGCCGCACCGACGGCCGCCACGAGCGAAGGGGCCGGACTCGTGAAGGAGGAACCCGCCGCCGAGCCCGCCGAGGCGCCGGCGCAGCCGGGCCTCCTCTCCCGTTTGTTCCGGCGCGGTTGATGGGTTGACGGCGGTCCTCACGGGCCTCGGCCTCTCGGCGGCCGCGGGCCTGAACGCCTGGGCCGTTCTGCTCCTCTTCAACGGCCTGTATCGCGTGCTCCCGCAGGAGTTCCCCGGACCGGCCGCGGACTTTCTCGCCAGCCAGCCGGTGCTCACGGCGAGCCTCGTCCTCTTCCTCGCCGAGTTCGTGGCGGACAAGATTCCCATCGTCGACCACCTGTGGAACCTGGTCCAGACGCTGCTGCGGCCGGTCGCCGGAGCCCTTCTGATGCTCTCGGCGGTCCCGGCGACATCGACCGGCGGCCGGATCGGCCTGGCCGCGGCGGGCGCGTTCGTGACTCTCGCCGCCCATTTCGCCAAGTCGACGACCCGCCTGACGTCCACCGCCGCCACGCGCGGCGTCGCGCAGATCGCCATCTCGCTCGCCGAGGACGTCTTCGCCGTCGGGCTCGGAGCCCTGGTGTTCTTCGTTCCGTGGTTCGCCGCGATCTTCGTGGGAGCGCTGCTCATCCTGCTCGTCGCCGACCGCCGCCGCGTGCGCCGCGCCCTGGCCGTCCTCTTCTTCCGCCTCAAGCATCCGCGCCGCGCCCGGCCGGCGTGATGCCGTACCTCCTCGACGGCAACAACCTGATCGGGCTCGTCCGAAAGACCTCGCGGCCCACGGACGAGGACCGCCAGGCGCTCGTGGCCGAGCTGTCCGACCGTCTTCGCAAGAGCCGGGCGAAGGCGGTGTTGTTCTTCGACGGCGCGGGCGGCGGCCGCGGCGCGACCCTCGGATCCCTCTCGGTCCGCCAGGCCTCCGGAAGCAGCGCCGACGACGCCATCGTCGGGATGGTCGAGAGCTCGCGGACCCCGGCGGAGTGCATCGTCGTGACCGGAGACCGGGGTCTGGCCTCCCGGGTGCGGGCCGCCGGCGGCAAGGTCTCCAGCCCTGCCGACTTCTTCGCCCGGTTCGGGCGGGACGCGGGCGCCGCGGAGGCCCGGCCCGAGACGGGGCGCGTCGACGTCGACGATTGGATGCGCTGGTTCGACGACGACCGGAACCGGGAGTGAGTGCTAGCATTCCGCCAATAGGCACCCTTGCCTTCGAAAGGAGGACTCCCGTGAAAACGCGGATCCGGACCCGAGGCTTCTTGGTTGCGCTGGCGGTGGTTCTCGCCGTCGGGGTCGGCGTGGCGGTGGGGCACCCGCCGGCCGGCGGCAAGTCACCCTGGTCGCTCAACGCCACGATCATCGAGGCGTGCAGCTGCGAAATGTTCTGCCCCTGCTACTTCACCACGAAGCCGTCGCCCGCAGACGGCGGGCACAGCGGCCACTCCGAGGGCGGCGGCGGGCACTACTGCCGTTTCGGCATGGCCTACAAGGTCAACAAGGGAAAGAGCGGAACCGTCGACCTCGCGGGCGCCAAATTCTGGATCGCGGGCGATCTCGGCGACGACTTCGGCGACAACCAGACGGAATGGGCCGAGGTCACGTTCGATCCTTCGGTCACCAAGGAACAGCGGGACGTCATCGCCGGGGCGCTCCTCGGTCCCGTGTACCCGTGGAAGTGGAAATCCTTCACCGTGGGCGCCGACGCACCCGTGGAGTGGACTTCCGGGACCGATCGCGCGGTCGCAAAGCTCGACGGCGGAAAGGGCGGCGAGATCGTCCTCGCGCACAACCCGACCGCGATGAGCGCGGAGCCGACCGTCATCAAGAACCTCAAGTACTTCGCGGCGCCGCGGAACGACGGGTTCATCCTGATGCCGAGCCAGCTCGTCGCCTACCGCCGCGGCACGAATCCGTTCGAATACAAGAACACGAACGGCTTCATGATCACCGTGGACGTGGCCTCGACGGACGTTCCGCCGGCGGCGGGAACGAAGTAAGCAAGGCGAGCAGGACGGACGGGCCGCGTCCGAGGTCTGCCTGGCCCGCGTGTTAAGCTCTGCGCGGCTCCGAGCGGGCCACGCGATCGCTCCGGACTTCGTTTCGAAGAGCCGGAGAGGAAAGTCCGAACTCCACACGGGCGGCATGCCGGGTAACCCCCGGTCGCGGCGACGCGAAGGAAAGTGCCACAGAAAACAAACCGCCTTCCGAAAGGACGGCAAGGGTGAAACGGTGCGGTAAGAGCGCACCGCTCCGCCGGCAACGGCGGGGGCACGGTAAACCCCATGCGGAGCAAGGCCAAATAGGGGGACAGCGGGCGCCCGTCCCGCCTCACTCACGTGAGCTGTCTCCGGGTCGGCTGCTCGAGCCCGAGGGTGACCTCGGGCCCAGAGGAATGATCGCGGCCTCGCCCTCCGGGCGGGGTACAGAATTCGGCTTATCGGCCCGCTCGGGGCCCTTTTCAAAATCCGCTTGAGCTCGCTCCCGCTCATCCGACCTCCCCGGCTTCGTCCCGGCGCCACGATCGGCGTCGCGGCCGTCTCCGGGCCCGTCGTCGAAGAGCGCCTGCGGCGGGGCGTCGCGGCGCTCGAGGGGCGGGGGTATCGCGTACGCCTCGCCTCGAACGCGTTCGCCCGACGGGGTTTTCTCGCCGGCTCGGACGAGGAGCGCGCCAGGGGCTACGTCGAGCTGCTCGCCGACCCTTCGGTCGACGCGATCTTCTTCGCGCGCGGCGGGTACGGGTCCTCGCGGATCCTGTCGCGCCTGTCGGCCGACGCCGTCGCGGCGCGGCCGCGCATTCATCTCGGCGGCTCGGACCTCACGGCGCTCTTCGCGTACCTGCAGAGCCGGGTCGGGCTCGTCGGCTTCTACGGGCCGATGCCGGCGGTGGAAATGGCGGTCGACATGGGGGACGGGCTCGACTGGGAGAGCGTGCTCGCCGGCAACGTCCCCGCGGCCCATGAGTTCGCGCCGGCCGACGTCCTCGCCGGCGGCACGGGAGAGGGACCCCTCCGAGGGGGCTGCCTGTCGCTGCTCGCGTCCCTGGCGGGCACGCCGGAGGCGATCGACGCGCGGGGAGCCGTTCTCTTCTGGGAAGATGTGGGGGAGGAGACGTACCGGCTGGACCGAATGTTGACCCAATTGGAACGGTCGGGTACCCTCGATGGACTGCACGCCATGCTGATCGGCTCGATTTCGCCCGGCGCGCGCGGCGGCGGCGAATCCGCGGAGGCCGTCGCGACGTGGCTCGAAGACCGCTTTCGCGGGGCGCCGTACCCCGTCGTCCGGGGCTTCCCGGCGGGGCACCTCGCCCGCCCGCGGACGCTTCCCCTCGGCGTGGCGGTTCGGATCCAGGCGAATGCCGGCGGAGACGCCGGCGGGCGCCTCGAGTTCCTCGACTCCGGGGTCGTCTGAGACGCGGATGCCCTCCGTGAAAGCCGTTTTCAAGTCCGGTCCCGGCGGTCCCGGGAAGAGCCCCTACGAGAAGTTCCTCGTCAGCCACGCCATGGGCGAAATCATCTTCTCCGAGGGCGACATCGGCACGGAGATGTTCATCGTCCAGTCGGGAACGGTCGAGCTGCTCAAGGCCATCGGCGGCGAGACCCGGGTCCTCGCGACGCTCGAGAAGGGCGACTTCTTCGGCGAGATGAGCGTCCTCGAGGACGTCCCGCGCACCGCCTCGGCCCGGGCCAAGACCGACGTCGAGCTCGTGAAGATCAACGGGACCACGTTCGACGCGATGCTCAAGTCGAACACCGAGATCGCGGTCCGGATGATGCGCAAGCTCTCGCGCCGCCTTCGCGAGGTCACGGCGATGCTCGAGGAGTCCCTGGGCCGGCGCGTGGCCGAGGAAGAGAAGCCCGTCCAGCGCAAGCCGGTCCCCGAGCGCAACGCCTGCCGTCTCCTCGGGGAGGATCCGCCCGCGGAGTTCTTCCTCAACCGCGAGGGAGACACCCTCGTCGGCCGGAGCGACCCGGTCACCGGGATCACGCCGGACGTCGACCTCACGCCCCTCGACCCGCAGCGCTCGACGTCGCGGCGCCACGCCAAGCTGTACCAGATGGGCGACGTTTTCTACGTCATGGAAGAGATCGGGGTCATGAACGGAACGCACGTCAACGGCACGCGCCTCGCGACGGGCGTGCCCGTCGCGGTCACGAATGGCGACGTCCTCAAGTTCGGCCTCGTGACGCTGACCTTCCTGACGCCCGGGACGTAACTGACGCCGACGCGCCGCGCGGCGCCCCACGCGACGCCCCACGCAGCCGGGCTGCGCCCGGGTCAGCCGATCGCGGACCTGCCCGGGGTCGGGCCCGCCCGGGCCGCGCGGCTCATCGAAGCCGGCATCCGAACCGTCGCCGACTTCCTGCTCGCCCTGCCGTTCCGATACGAAGACCGCCGGCGGTTCGCCTCGGTGGCGAGCCTGGAGTGGGAGCGCCCGACGACCGTGCTGGTGCACTTTCAGGGCGTGCGCTCCACCCGCATGCGCCGCGGGCTCCTGCGCGTCGAGGCCGTCGCCGACGACGGCACCGGCGCGGTCCGCGTCGTCTGGCACAACCGGTATCCGTCCTTCGCGAAGGCGCTCGCCGCCGAAGGCCGGCGGGCGGCTCTGTTCGGCGCCCCGGTCGCCGGGACTCGCGGCGAGATGCGGATCGAGAACCCCGAGACCGAGCTGTTCGATCCCGGAGACGAGTCCGATCCGCTCCACTCGGGCCGGATCGTCGGGATCTACCATCGCGTCGCCGACATCGCGCCGCGCCAATGGCGGACGCTCGTCCGCCGCGCGCTCGACGAGCTCACGCCCGAGTTCCGCGCGATCGGCGCGCCCGCGGCCCGGCTGCGGGACGCCCTCGGCGAGGCCCACTTTCCTTCGCACCCGGACTCCTCCAAGGCGGCCCTCTCGGAGCTCGCGCACGAGGAGTTGCTGGCCCTCGCCGCCCGGATCGAGGATCGCCGCGCGCGGTTGCGGGACCGCGCCGGCCGGGTGCTGCCGGCGGAGCAGGCGATCAAGCAGCTCGCGCGCTACGTCCTTCCGTTCCCGCTGACGAACGCGCAGAAACGGGCGGTGCGGGAGATCGCCGACGATCTGGCGCTCGGGCCGCGCGATGGCGCGCCTGCTTCAGGGCGACGTGGGATCGGGCAAGACGGTGGTCGCGGGCCTCGCGATGCTGATCGCGGCCAAGAACGGCGCCCAGTCCGCGCTCATGGCGCCGACCGAGATCCTGGCCGAGCAGCATGCCGAGAGCCTCGCGTCGTGGCTGACCGGCGCGGGCGTGCGCCTGGGCCTCCTGACCGGGAGGCTTCGCGGAGCCGGGCGCCAGCGGTTGCTCGCGGCCCTCGCCGCCGGAGAGATCGACGCGCTCGTCGGAACGCACGCCCTCGTCGAGTCCCCGGTGCGTTTCGGCGGCCTCGGTCTCGTCGTCGTGGACGAGCAGCACCGCTTCGGCGTCGCGCACCGGGCTCGGCTCTTCCGCAAGGGCCGCCCGTCCCCCCACGTCCTCATCATGACCGCCACGCCCATCCCGCGCTCGCTGGCGTGGGCCGTGTACGGCGAGCTCGACGTCTCGATCCTCGACGAGAAGCCGCCGGGACGGGCACAGGTCACGACCCGGGTTCGCGAGGAGGACGCGCGCGACCGGGTCTACGCGTTCGCGGGGGAGCGGGCGGCCGCGAACGAGCGTGTCTACGTCGTCGTTCCGGCGATCGAGGAAGGGCCACGCGAGGTCGCCGCGACGCGCGAGACGGCGGACCGCATTGCCGCCGTCCTCCCCTCGATTCGCATCGGTGTCCTCCACGGGCGCATGCCGCCGGCGGAGCGCCAGGCCGTCCTCGCGGACTTCTCCGCGGGACGCGTGCCGATCCTCGTCTCGACGACGGTGGTGGAAGTCGGCGTCGACGTCCCGGAGGCGACGTTCATGATCGTCGAGAACGCCGAGACGTTCGGCCTCGCCCAGCTCCATCAGCTCCGGGGCCGCGTCGGCCGCAGTCATCGCCGATCCTGGTGCGCCCTCATGGTCGGCAAGTCCGCGACGCCGGAAGCCCGCCGCCGCCTCGCCGTGCTCGAGCAGACGTCCGACGGCTTCCTCATCGCGGAAAAAGACCTCGAGGCGCGAGGACCGGGCGATCTCCTCGGCACGCGCCAGAGCGGCCTGCCGCCTCTGCGCGTGGCGGACCCGTTCCGGGACCTCGCGCGGCTCCCGCAGGCGCGGGGCGAGATCCTCGCGATGCGCGCCGAGGGAAAACAGGTCGCGAGCGATCTCTTCGGTTACCCTTGAGCCGTTCGACCGTTCCACCCTTCGACTCTCTCCCGGGTGATACAAGGCTTCGCAGACGGAGGTGCGGGTGAAAGTTCTCGTGACGGGCGGCACCGGTTTCGTGGGGACGCATCTGGTCAACCGGTTGCTCCATCGAGGGCACTCCGTCGCCGTCCTCGCGCGCGATCCCGGGAAGACGCGCAATCGCTACAACCGCCCGGTCGAGGCGGTGCGCGGCGACGTGCTCGACCCGGCCTCGCTGTCTTCGGCGCTGGCCGGCCGGGACGCCGTGGCGCACCTGGTCGGCATCATCCACGAGGCGGGCCCACAGACGTTCGACCGCATGCATCGCGAGGCTCCGGAGAACGTCATCGCGGCCGCGCGGGCGGCCGGGGTCCGTCGGCTGCTGCACATGAGCGCGATGGGAAGCTTCGAGGACTCGCCCTCGGAGTACGGCCGCACCAAGGCGGCCGGCGAGAAGGCGGTCCGCGCTTCGGACCTCGACTGGACCGTCTTCCGTCCCTCGATCACGTTCGGCCCCGGCGACGGGTTCGTCTCGCTGCTCGCGCCGATCGTGCGGCTCAACCCGGGCTTCATTCCGGTGATCGGGCCGGGCACGACGCGCTTCCAGCCCGTCTCGGTGTACGACGTCGCCCGTGTCTTCGCGGATTCCCTGGAAAAGCCGGAGACGCGGGGCAAGGTTTACGAGGTCGGCGGTCCCGACATCCTGACCTTGAACCAGATCTACCGCGAGATCGCCTCCGCGGTCGGCAAGCCGCGGAAGCCCCTGATCCACCTGCCGCTCTGGTACGGCCGCATTCTCGCGTCGCTCTTCGAGGCTCTCGCCCGATGGGGAGTCTTCGCCGCTCCGCCGCTCACCCGCGACCAGCTTCGGAGCCTGTCGCGCGACAACGTCGGCGACGTCTCGGAAACGGTCGCCACGTTCGGCAGCGAGTGGCGGCGCTTCGCTCCCGGCATCCGCGAGTACCTCTCGCACGGACGGCACGATCCGCGCTCCGGAACGGGGGAGGAAGTGGAGCTGGAGAAGAGGGCGGTGCTGAGGATCCGGTGAAACCGGAGGAAGGCTCGGCCCTCAGCTCCCGGCCGGATTCTTCCTCAGCCGGATCGTCCCCGACGTCGTCCGCACCACGATCTTTTCGCCGCCGCCGTTGAGCACGGCCGTGCCGCGCTGCGAGCCGGAGCGAGTCGAGAGCGTCAGCTCCGGAAAGTCGGAACGGATCGCGGACTCGGCGTCGTCGGGGCCGGACACGAAGAGCTCCACGTCGGCCTTGATGTCGGCGGGCAGCGAGAGGGTGACGTCGCCTCCCTGGTTCCGGATCGTGATGCCTCCCCGGATGTCCTTCGACGTCACGGCGATGCGGACGTCGCCTCCCGCGGTGGCGGCCTTGACGCTGCCGCCGACCTTCGGGGCGATGATGTCGCCTCCCGCCGTGTTCGCTTCGAAGCTCCCGCCGACGCTCTGAAAGCGGATGTCGCCGCCGGCGGTCTCGGCGACGGCCGAGCCCGTCACGGTTTCGACGCGGATGTCGCCCGCCGCCGTCGACGCTCGAAGGTTGCCCGTGACCGGACCGACGACGATGTCCCCGCCGTGCGTCTTGATGTCGCCCCCGCCGCCGATGCCCGCGATCCGGATCTCGCCGGAGTGCGTGACGATCTTGACCTCGCCGCTGACGCGGCCGAGCCGGTAGCTGCCGCCGCTCGTGGTCGACAGGAAGTCCCCGGTCACGTCACCGCGCACGACCTCGCCTTCGAAATCCGCGGGGGGCACGGGAGGGACGGCCGGAACGCGACCTGCCGGCGGCGCCGGGGGAGCCGGGGGCGCGGGCGGCGCCGGGTGCACCGAAGGAGGAGGCACCTTGACCTTGACCTTCGGTACCACCACAGGCACCGTGACGACGAACTCGCGGCGTTCGGAGACCAGCGTCTTCGCCTCAGACTCGTTCGTCCCCGCCGCGAGGAGCAGGACGGCGCCGTTGAGCGTCTCGAGATGGATCGTCGCGCCGCCCTTGCCGATCGAGCCGCTGTACTCGCGCCGTGGATCCATGACGCGGATCTTCCGGATCTCCCGCTGCGACTCCCGAATCTCCCGCTCGGCATCGCGGAGCTCTCCCTCGAGATCGCCCAGCGATTCGGAGAGCTCGGCGTCCAGCGCGTCGAGGTCCACCTCGGTCGACGCGCCGTCCTCGTCCGTGACGACGATCCGCCGCTCGGTCTTCGTCTTCGATTTCGAGGACGAAGAGGAGGATGAGGACGAAGACGAGGACGACGAGTGGCTCGAGCCCCTGGGGATACCCGCCAATGCCAGGGGCTGCAGCGGGAACGTCGACGCGATCGTGCCGTTCATCGTCTCGGCAGAGAGGTCGAATTGCGCGTTCTTCGGCAGCGTCAGCGTGATCGCTCCGTTGACGGACTCGAGCGAGAGACTGGAGTCCTTGCCCACGGCCTGAGCCGCGGCGTCGATGGAGCCGTTGACCGTCTGGGCTTCGAGCGAGTGACGGACCCCGCGGACCTCGATCATCCCGTTCACGCTCTCGAGCTTCACCTCGCCGTCGAGGTCCCGCACCTTGACGTCGCCGTTGACGGTCTGCAGGGCCACGTCGACTCCCGGCGGCACCGTGAGCTCGTAGCGCGCGACGACCTTGCAGCGCGGGCAGTCGGCGCCCTTGCCGCGGTTCCCGTGCATTCCGGGCCAGCGCGTCTCGAGCGACCAGCCCCCTTCGTCCTGGCTCTGATCGATGCGCGTGCCGCGCAGCAGGTCTTCGGCCTGCTTCTGTCCGGGCGCGATGACGGTGACGGTGACGACCGCCGAGAAGGCGTTGCCCGGGGACGCGACGACGTCGCCCGAGATGTTCTCGACCGAGAGCGTCTGGCCGGCCGTGAGCGTGCCGTTGAAACGGTCGGTGCGCGTGGCGGAGCCCTCCTCGGCCTTGCCCGTCGAGACGAGCATCAGAAAGAGGCCGAGCGCGAGAAGGATCCAGACCGCCAGCCGGTCCGCGCGCGCCGTCGGCGATTCGTCGGAGTCGGCGCCGGCGGCGCGAGATCGGTCGAACTTCAGAGTGTTCATCGTGTGAGGGAGACGCTCGGTCGTCATGAGAGTTTCGATTCGATCCCTTCTCAGAAGGAGATGGCCTTCAACGCGGATGCGGCCTTGGCCCGGACGAAGCCGTTCTCCTGCGGGTCCACGGCCTTCTCCCGCAGCGACTCGATCGTCGCCTGATCCGGCGACAGCTTGGCCGAGGCCGCGAGCGCGTCCACCGCGACGAGGCGCACGGCCGGGTTCTTGTCGGACACGAGGGCCTCGAGGAAGACCGTCCGGATCTCGGGCGTGATGGCAAACGACGCGAGCGCATCGGCGGCTTTCTTGCGCACGCCGGGGTTCGGGTCCTTGCGCAGCGTCGCGGACAGCGCCGCCACGATTTCCGGCGACGCGGTCGCGCTCCCCGTTCCGTAGTGCTCGGAGACGAGGGCGATCGCGCGCGACTTCTCTCCGGCGGTCTCGGCGTTGCGCGACAGGAGGTACGCGAGCAGCTGCGCCACCTCGGGCTCCTCGGGGCGGCCCACGATCGTCTGCCGCGTCGTCACGTCGAACTCGATGCCGACGCGGCCTTCCGGATCGGCCGGGCGGTAGGACACGTTCGAAAAGCGCGGGCTCGATGCGAGATCGGGCACGGCCGAACCGGTGTTCGACGCGCGTGCGACGCCCGCCGACGGCGTCGCGATCGCGCGCGGGGCGGAGCCGGCGACCGGCGTCGGGCTGGCCGGTGGAGCTCGAGGGAAGCCCGCGAGCGATCAGGTACCCGACGGCGCCGGCCGCCAGCATCGCGGCCGCCTGGAGGAAGGGCCGCACCGAGCGCGGTCCGCGGGCGGAACTCGCGAACCCGCCGACGCAGGAGCTCCTCCTCGATCAGCGCGAGAGAGCGCTTGCGGAACTCCGGGGTGACCGTCGCGTCCGGATCCGTTCCGAGAACCGTCCAGAGGTCCTCGAGACGGCCCATCTCGCTCCGGCAGGCCTCGCAGCCCGCCAGATGCGCGGAGAGCTCCCGGCGCGAGGCCTCATCCGCTTCGCCGGCCAGCCGGTCGAGGGCGATCGTCGTTACGTCGCGGCAGTCCATGATTCCCCCTCCGAGAAATGGGCCTTCAGCGTTTCGACGGCCCGGAAAATGCGGGTCTTGACGGCTCCGACGGAAATCCCGAGCGTCTCGGCGATCTCGGCGTACGGCATCCCGTGGTAGCGAGCGAGGACCAGGGCTTCGCGCTGCTCGTCCGACAGCTCCGAAAGCGCCTGGCGGACGGCCTGGCGGCGCTGCCGCGAGGCGATCGAGGACTCGATGCCCTCGCCCCGGGCCCGCGGCTCGGCGACGGCCTCCAGAGGCACGACATTGGCCCGGCGGTCGCGGCGGCGCCGGTCCCGGCACGCGTTCGCGGCGATGGCAAAGAGCCAGGACGCCACTCCGGCCCGCCCGTCGTATTGATGCGCTCGCGAGATCACCTTGACGAAAACCTCCTGGGTCACTTCCTCGGCCGACGCCCGGTCGGACAGCATCCGATCCGTAAACCGAAGGAGAGCCGGGGCATAGCGCTCGAAAAGCTCTCCCGCGCCGCCGGTGTCCCCGCGGCGAATCCTCTCGAGCAGGTCGAGGTCGTCGCTGCCTTTGTTCTCCATTCGGCCCGGCCAACAGGGGAGACGTAAGGTCGGTGGGAAGGTTACGGCGCCCCGGCGCCTAACTTACGTCTTATTGCCGGCCCGGGACAACCCGGCGTCGGGAAAGCCGGGGAAGCCCGCAGCCGGTGTGGTATCCAACCGCCGATGAACCTGCGCGCGGCGGGGGCCGCAGCCGCCTTCGTGGTCCTCGACCGGCGTGCTCCACCAGCGTCCCGGCGCCCCGGGGGGCAGACCAGGCTCCTCCTGCAAGCGAGGCCGCCGAGGCCGCATGGGCCCGTGTCCTCCAGAAGCGCGTGGACGAGCAGGGCCGCATCGACTTCACCGGTCTGGCGGCGGATCGCACCGATCTCGATACGTACGTCGCCTGGGTCGCCGCGGTCAGTCCAAGCTCCTCGCCGGGCGCCTTCCCGACTTCCGAGGCGAGGCTCGCGTACTACGTCAACGCCTACAACGGCCTCGCCATGTACAACGTCGTGCGCGACGGCGCTCCCTTTCATCTGCCGAGCGACAAGGTCCGCTTCTTCTACGGCGACAAGCTCCTGGTCGGCGGTCAGCGGATCTCGCTCTATGCGTTCGAGAACGACGTCATCCGCCCGCTCGGCGACCCGAGAATCCACTTCGCCCTCAACTGCATGGTCCGGAGCTGTCCGCGTCTGCCCCGGGAGCCGTTCGTCGCGGACCGGCTGGATGCGCAGCTCGAAGCGGCGACGCGCGAGTTCCTCAACGACAAGCGCGGCGTGGAGCTCTTTCCCCCGAGACGGGTCGCGCGGATGTCGATGATCCTGAACTGGTACCAGAAAGACTTCCTCGCGAAGGCTCCGAACCTCGCGGCCTACGTCGATCGCTATCGGCCCGAACCGATCCCGGCGGGATACGAAATCGAGTTCATCGAGTACGACTGGACGCTGAACGCGCAGTGAGGCTCCACGCCGAAGTGACGCGCCTGCTCTTGCTATAGTCGCGACGCTTGGAAGCCAAGATCGTCGACTTCGCGATCCAGCTCGCGATCATCCTCTTCGCCATCTCGTTCCACGAGTCGGCGCACGCCTGGACGGCGTTGAAATTCGGGGACACGACCGCGCGCGACCTGGGACGGATCAGCCTGAATCCCATCCGCCACATCGACCCGGTCGGGTCCATCCTCGTTCCCATCATGCTGTACGTCTTCTCGGGCATGATCTTCGGAGCCGCCAAGCCGACACCGGTGGACCTGCGCCGGACGCGCAACCCGCGGCATGGCCAACCTCGCGGTCTCGGCCGCGGGGCCCGTGTCGAACCTCCTCCTGGCCACGATCGGCGTCGTCGCGCTGCGGATCCTCGGCGCCGCCGATCCGTCGGTGATGCCCGACCTTCTGGAAGCCCTGCGCGGGCGGCGCTTCGCCGGGGGGGCGCTGGCGCCCATCGCCTACGTCCTGTTCTTCTTCGTCCTCGTCAACGTCAGCCTGGCGGTCTTCAATCTGCTGCCGATCCCGCCGCTCGACGGGAGCGGCGTCGTCGTGTCCCTCGTGGGAGCTCCCGCGGCCCGGCTCTACGCGACGATCGCACCGTTCGGATTCCTGATCCTGATACTTCTGATCGCGACTCCTGTGCTCGGAAACATCTTCCGGCCCATCCAGAACTTCGTCATCTACCGCCTCATCTTCGGGGTCGCGTGATGCCCGAGACGGTCCTCTCGGGCCTGCGCCCGACCGGGCGGGTCCATCTCGGCAACTACTTCGGAGCCGTCAAGAACTGGGTCGACCTGCAGAACTCGGGCAGGTACCGCTGCTTCTTCTTCGTGGCGGACCTCCACGCTCTGACGACGGACTACGCCGACACGGCGGCCCTGGCGAACCACACGCGCGAGGCCGTGCTCGACTGGCTGGCGGTCGGGCTGGATCCCTCGGTGTCGACGATCTTCCTGCAGTCGCGCGTGCCGCAGCACGCCGAGCTGGCCCTCTACTTTTCGATGATCACTCCGCTGGGCTGGCTCGAGCGCGTGCCGACGTACAAGGACCAGATCGAGCAGCTGCGGTCCAAGGACCTGGCGACCCACGGCTTTCTGGGCTATCCCGTCCTCCAGACGGCGGACATCGCGATCTATCGCGCGGACCTCGTGCCGGTCGGCGAGGACCAGGCGAGCCATCTCGAGATCTGCCGGGAGATCGTGCGCCGGTTCAACGGCCTCTACGGCGACGTCTTTCCGGAGCCGAAGGCTCTCTTCACGCAGACGCCCAAGGTCAACGGCATCGACGGGCGGAAGATGTCCAAGTCGTACAACAACACCATCGGAATCACGGAGCCTGCCGACTCGGTGCGCGACAAGGTCATGGCCATGGTCACCGACCCGGCCCGCGCGCGCCGGCAGGATCCGGGCAATCCCGAGAACTGCAATCTCTTTCCGTTCCACGAGATCTTCTCGCCGCCGCCCGAGGTCGAGGTCGTGGATCGCGAATGCCGCACGGCCGCTCGCGGCTGCGTGGACTGCAAGAAGCACCTCATCGGCAACCTCAACGCGGCGCTCGAGCCGTTCCGAAGAAAGCGGGAGGCGCTCCTCGCGTCGGGCTCCGACGTCGTGCGCGACGTCCTCCATGCCGGCGATTCCACCGCGCGGGGCGTCGCCGAGTCGACGATGGAACGCGTCCGCGCGGCGGTCAAGCTGTCGCCGGAGCCGTGATGGCCGACGACTCGAAGCCGAACCCGAAGCCGGACCCGACCGAGAGCGCGCTGCCGCCGGTCGCCATCCCGGCCTTCAGCGGCCCCCTCGACCTGCTCCTGCACCTGATCCGGATCAACGAGGTGTCCATCACGGACATCCCGATCGCCGAGATCACGGAGCAGTACACGGCCTACCTCGAGACGATGCAGGAGCTCGACCTCGACGTGGCGTCGGAATACGTCGCGATGGCGGCCGAGCTCATCTACATCAAGTCCAAGATGCTGCTGCCCCGGGCGCCGGGCGAGCCCGAGGTGGATCCCCGCCTCGATCTGGCGCAGCGCCTTCTCGAGTACGAGAAGTTCAAGCGGTCGGCCGAGACGCTCCACGCGATCGACACCCTCCGGGGCGGCCTCTGGCCCCGACCCGAGGTCGAGCCTCCGCGGGCCGAGGGCTCCGAGGAGTCGCTCGAGGTCTCGCTCTTCGACCTGATCGAGACCTTCCGGACGGTGACCCAGAACTACCGCCTGGCGCATCCGCCGGCGCTGGCGATCCACCAGCTGCGCTTCTCGGTGCGCGACAAGATGCTCGAGCTCCTCGCCCGGCTGGATGAGAAGAGGACGATGCCGCTGCTCGAGTTTCTCGGCCAGATGCACTATCGGGCGGAGGCGGTGACCGCGTTTCTCGCCTGCCTCGAGCTGATCCGTCTCGGGGTGGTCCGGGCCTTCCAGATCCGTCCCTTCGCCGAGATCCACGCGAGCCGCACCGACATCGTTTTCACTTCCGAGCAGATCAGGGATACTTACCGGGAGTGAAGGCATGACCGAGACCATCGCGCCCCCGGGCGAGACCGCGGCGGAGCCGGAGCCCGAGAAGAAGCCCCGGGAAACGTCCATCGAGCGGATCCTTCCCGCCCTCGAGGCCGTCCTCTTTTCCTCGCCAAAGACCGTGCGGGAGAAGGACCTCGCCGACCTTCTGGAGGCGGCGCCGAACGCCCTGTCCGCGGCCCTCGAGCGGCTGGCCTCCCGCACCGAGGGCGAAGATCGAGGCGTCCGCCTCGAGAAGGTCGCCGGCGGCTGGCGTTTCGTCACCCGGCCCGAGTTCGACTCGCTCCTGCGAAAGTTTCACGAGGTCACCGAGCGCAGCCGGCTGTCGCTCGCGGCGCTCGAGACGCTCGCGATCATCGCCTACCGACAGCCGATCACGCTTCCGGAGATCCAGGACATCCGGGGCGTGAACTCCTCGAGCGTGCTGAAGACGCTCTTCGAGAAGAAACTGATCACGACCGCGGGCAAGAAGCCGGTCGTCGGCACGCCGTTCTTCTATCGCACGACTCAGGATTTCCTGGTGCGCTTCGGCCTCAACGAGCTCACGGAGCTGCCCAAGCCCGAAGACCTCGACGCCGACCTCGCGGCCACGGTCGAAGCCCGCGAGATCGCGGCGCCCACCGCCGCCGCCCCGTCCATCCGGATCGAGGCCGGCGAAGCGGTTTCCGAAGCGGAAGAGGAAATCGAAGAGGAAATCGACGAGGAATACGACGACGACGACGAGGACGACGACGAGGGCGACGAAGACGACGACGGAGCCGAAGCCGAGCCCGGGGAACCGACGGAGCCGGAAGAGCCCTCGGGCGGAGACTGACCCTGGCCGAGATTCGGATCCAGAAGATCATCGCCTCTTCCGGCTCCGCTTCGCGGCGCCAGGCCGAGCAGTGGATCCGCGAGGGCCGGGTGCGCGTCAACGGGCGAGTGGCGACGCTCGGGGAACGCGCGGACCCGGAGAAGGATTCGATCAAGGTCGACGACAAGCGCGTCCATACGACGACCGGGCCGAAGACTTACATCCTGCTCAACAAGCCCAAGGGCTTCATCACGACGGTCTCGGACCCCGAAGGCCGCGACACGGTGCTCGACCTGCTTCCGGCCCGGCTCCGGAAGGGCATCAAACCCGTCGGAAGGCTCGACGTCATGACCGAAGGCCTCCTCCTTCTCACCGACGACGGGGAGCTCGCGCGGATCGTCACGCATCCGTCGAGCGGTTGCGAGAAGGAGTACATGGTCAAGGTCTCCGGCGAGCCGACCGAATCCAAGCTGGGAAGGCTTCGCCGCGGCGGGATGCCGCTCGAGGGGCGTCGGCTGCGTCCGTGCCGGATCGAGCGCGTCTCGGGGACGCCCCGGAAGGGCTCGGGCCGAAAAGAGCCGGGCCGAAAAGAAAAAGCGGACGCGGAGGGCAACACCTGGCTCCGCGTGACGCTCTCCGAGGGGCGGACGCGGCAGATCCGGCGGATGTTCGAGCTGATCGGCCATCCGGTCTCCAAGCTGAAGCGCGTCGCCATCGGGCCGATCCGCGACGCGGCCTTGACTCCGGGCGCGTATCGCCAGCTCGCCGACGCGGAGGTCGCCGCCCTCATGCGTCTCTCGAAGAAGCCTTGAGCTCGCTCATCGTCGCCATTGACGGCCCCTCCGGCGCCGGGAAGTCGACGGTCGCCCGCGCCCTCGCGGCGCGCCTCGAGGTTCCGTACATCGACACCGGAGCGATGTACCGCGCCGTCGGCCTCGCGGCCGAACGCTCCGGCGTGACGCTCCCGATCGACGACCCGGGCCGGGTCTCGGACCTCGCCGGGCGCTCCCGAATCGAGCTCGTCCCCTCGCCGGGAGGCAGCCGGCTCCTCCTCGACGGCGAAGACGTCTCGGAGGCGATCCGCCGTCCCGAGATCTCGCTCTACGCCTCGGCCGTGTCGGCCATCCCCGAGGTCCGGCGGCTGCTCGTGGCCCAGCAGCAGCGGCTGGGACGGGAGAGGGGGGGAGTCCTGGAAGGCCGGGACATCGGGACGAAGGTCTTTCCCGAGACCCCCCACAAGTTCTTCCTGACCGCGGCGACGGCCGAGAGGGCCGAGCGGCGGACCCGGGAGCTCGCCGAGCGGGGGACCCCCCGGGACTACGGGGACGTGCTCGGGGAGATGGAAAAACGCGACAGGGACGACTCTTCCCGGGCCGATTCCCCCCTGACCCTCGATGACCGGTATACTCTGATCGACTCGACAGGCCGCAGCGTTTCCGCCGTCGTCGACCAGATCGAGGCACGGGTTCGCGAGGGCATTTGATTGATTTGACTGCGGTTGCCCCGAACCCATAGGATAATAGTTTGCAAATCAGCGACTTAAGAGAGGGGATCCCTTTTCTGATGCCGGGCGAAAAGCGCGAAGCAGGAGGTCGGGAAGCCGAGCCGATGGAAACCGAACAAGAACTGACGGTCGAGGAGTACGAACACCTCCTCGCCCAATACGAGAACTCCTTCAAGAACTTGCAGGAGGGCCAGATCATCCGGGGCCGGGTCCTGACCATCACCCCCTCGGAAGTGATCGTCGACATCGGCTACAAATCGGAGGGCATCATCCCGCTCTCCGAGTTCACCGACTTCTCCGGCCAGGTCACGATCAAGCAGGGTGACCCGGTCGACGTTCTCCTCGAGAGGACGGAAGACCAGAACGGCTACGTCGTCCTCTCCAAGGACAAAGCCGAGAAGATGAAGGTCTGGGACGAAGTCGAGAAGTCCTACCGCTCCGGCTCGACCGTCCGGGGACGCGTCATCGACCGCATCAAGGGCGGCCTCGCCGTCGACATCGGCGTCAAGGCATTCCTCCCCGGCTCGCTCGTCGACGTCAAGCCGGTCAAGAACCTCGAAGCGCTCCGGGGCAAGGACCTGGACTTCAAGGTCATCTCGGTCGACAAGAAGCGCGGCAACATCGTCCTCTCGCGCAAGGCGGTCGTCGAGGTCGAGCAGGAAGCCCGCAAGAAGGAAACACTCCAGCTCCTCGAAGAGGGCCGCGTGCTCCGCGGGACGGTCAAGAACCTGACCGACTACGGCGCGTTCGTGGACCTCGGCGGGCTGGACGGTCTCCTCCACGTCACCGACATGTCCTGGGGCCGCGTGAACCATCCTTCCGACCTCGTGAAGGTCGGCGACGAGATCGACGTGGTCGTTCTCAAGTTCGACCGCGAGACCGAGCGTGTCTCCCTCGGCACGAAGCAGCTCACCGAGGATCCCTGGGCGCACGTGCCGGAGAAGTACCCGGCGGGATCTCGCGTCACGGGCCGCATCACCAACGTCACCGACTACGGCGCGTTCGTCGAGCTCGAGGACGGCGTCGAGGGTCTCGTCCACGTCTCCGAAATGTCGTGGTCGAAGAAGATCAAGAATCCGTCCAAGGTCGTCTCGCCGGGCGACACGGTCGAGGCCGTGGTCTCCGACGTGAATCCCGAAGCGCGCCGCATCTCGCTCTCGCTCAAGGACACGCTTCCCGATCCGTGGGAGAGCGTCGGCCAGAAGTACACGGTCGGCAGCCGCGTCGCGGGCAAGGTGCGCAACCTCACGGACTTCGGAGCGTTCGTCGAGCTCGAGGAAGGGATCGACGGGCTCGTCCACGTCTCCGACATGTCGTGGACGCGCCGGGTCAAGCATCCCTCGGAAGTCCTCAAGAAGGGCGATGACGTCGAAGCCATCATCACGTCGATCGACCAGGAGAACCGGCGGATCTCGCTCTCGATCAAGGAATTCCAGCCCAACGACTGGCAGACCTTCAAGGAGAAGCATCAGCCGGGAGACCTCGTCGAGGGCGTCGTGACGCGCATCGCGGACTTCGGGGTCTTCGTGCAGATCGAGGGACTGGTCGAGGGCCTCATGCACGTCTCCGAGGCGCCGCTGCCGCGTGGCGAGAAGCCCCAGGATCACTTCAAGGAAGGCGACCCGGTCCGCGCGCGGATCCTGCGGATCGAGGACGCCGAGATGAAGGTCGGGCTGTCCGGCGTGGGCGTGGACGACGCGGCGCCGGCGGAGGCCACTGCGGATGCCGAGGCCGTCGCGGTCGCGTCTGAGGCTACAGCGGCTCCGGCGGCTGCAGAAGCGCCGGCGGCGGAAGCGCCGGCGGCGGAAGCGGCTCCGGCGGCCGCCGCCGAGCCGGCCCCCAAGAAGAAGCGCACGAAGAAGAAGGCGGACGAGGCCGCACACGAATAGCCGCCCGGGGTGGGGACGCGGCGAGCGGCGAGGAGCAGATGACGAAGGCGGAACTGATCGAGCGTGTAGCGGTGGCGACGGACGTCACAAAGAAGCAGGCCGAAGCGATCGTGGACACCGTCTTCGAGGCCATCGTCCGATCCCTCAAGGAAGGCCAGAAGATCGAGCTGCGGGGATTCGGATCCTTCCGGCTGCGGGAGCGTGGCGCCCGGATGGGCCGCAACCCCAAGACCGGCGTGAAGGTCTCCGTTCCCGCGAAGAAGATTCCCTACTTCAAGCCGGGCAAGGAGCTGAAGGAACTGATCAACCGGTAATGCCGGACGTTCTCTTCGCCCCCTGGCGCTACGAGTACCTCGTGTCGGACAAAGAGACGCACTGCATCTTCTGCGCGGCCGCCGCCTCCGAGAACGACGAGGAGTCGCTCGTCGTGCACCGCGGCCGGCGCGTGTTCGTCGTGCTCAACCGTTATCCGTACACGAACGGCCACGTCATGGTGGCGCCCTATGCCCACGAGGCCTGGTTCTCGGACTCGAGCCGCGAGACCCTCGCCGAGCTGATCGAGATGGTGGCCCGGGCCCAGAAGATCCTGGTCACGGCGTACCGGACGGACGGACTCAACGTCGGCGTCAACTTCGGCTCCGCGGCCGGCGCCGGCGTGGCCAGCCACTACCACGTGCACGTCGTTCCGCGCTGGCTGGGCGACACGAACTTCATGACCGTCACGGCGGGAACGCGCGTCGTTCCCGAGGAGCTCGGTCCGACGCAGCGCCGGCTCGCGCCGCTCTTCGCGGAAGCGGCGGCGTCGTGAGCAGCGAGACATCCCTGAGCGTCCGGACCCGTTCGCCCTGGCTCGTCGCCGTCCTCGCGTGGCTCGTGCCGGGCCTCGGCCACGTCATGCTCGGCCGCCGGCGCACCGGGATGGCTTTCGCGGCGATCGTGACCCTGACGTTCCTCGCCGGGGTCTCGTTCCAGGGGCGCCTCTACTCGGTCGAAGCCGGACAGCCTCTGACGATCCTGGCCACGTTCGCCGTGTACGGCTCGGGGATCCTGAACCTCGTGGCGCGCGGGCCTGTCCGACAACCCCGGCGGCGCGATCCTGTCGCCGACCTACGAGTACGGCTGCGCCTACCTCCTCACGGCCGGCCTGATGAACCTCCTGCTCGTCCTCGACGCGTGGGACATCGCGACGGGGAAGAAGCGATGATCGCGATCATCCCGGTGGACCATTTCCTGATCATGACGCTCTACGCCGTGCTGGTCTCGGCGTTCTTCGCCCTGCTCTGGCGCGAAGGGCGGCGCGAGCGGTGGAAGCTCTTCGGGACGCTGATGGCCTCCCTGGTGCTCGGAGGGCTCGCCGTCGCGTGGCTGATGTACCCCTTTCCAAAATAGGTCGAGCGTTTAGAGTTTAGAGTTGAGCGGGGGGCGCGCGGTCTTGACCTCTCAACACTCGACGCTCAACTCTCGACTCTCTTCATGAAGCTCCTCATCTCCGCGGGCGAGGCCTCGGGCGACCTGCACGGGGCGCATCTTCTCGCGGCGCTGCGCAGGGAACGGCCGGATCTCCAGGCGTTCGGAATGGGAGGGGAACGACTGGCCGAGGCGGGGCTGGAGCGGGTGCTGGCCTCGGAGAGCCTGTCCGTCGTGGGCATCTCCGAAGTCTTCGAAAAGCTCCCGGCTCTGCTCGCCGCGCTCAAGCGGCTGGACGCCGAGGCCCGCAAGCGGCGGCCCGACGCCGCGATCCTCATCGACTTTCCCGACTTCCACAGCCTGCTCTCCCGCCGGCTGGCCCGCGCCCGGATCCCGATCGTGTACTACGTTCCGCCGCAGGTCTGGGCCTGGCGGGCGGCCCGCGCGAAGACGATCGCCCGGCGCGCCCGGCGCATCCTGACGCTCTTCCCGTTCGAGCCCGCCATCTTTCAGCGCGTCGGAGGCGACGCGGTGTGCGTGGGCCATCCGATCGTGGAGGACGTCCGGCAGGGGCTGGCCGAGCCCTCGCCGCTGCCACCCAAAACACGTCGCCGGCTGGTGCTGCTGCCCGGCAGCCGCGGCGGCGAGCTCGCCCGCCACTGGGAAGCGATGTCCGAGGGGGCCGCGCGACTCGCGCGCCGATTCGACCTCGAGCTCGTCGCCATGCGCGCGCCCGGCCTGCCCGAGAGCCTCTTCCCGGGAGCGGCCGAGCGCGGGATCCGGGTCGTCGCCTCCGGCCTGCACCCACTCCTCGCCTCCGCGGATCTCGCCTTCGTCGCCTCGGGCACGGCCACGCTCGAGGCCGCGCTGTGCGGCAGCCCGATGGTCGTGGGCTACCGGACCTCGGCGTTCAGTCACGCCATCGCGCGAGCGCTCGTGCGCCTGCAATGGATATCCCTGGTGAACATCGTGGCGGGCCGGAAGGTCGTGACGGAGCTCCTCCAGGACTCGCTGAGCCCCGAAAACCTCGAGCGCGAGGGCGCCGCTCTGCTCGAATCGCCGGAGGCCGCCGCGACGATGAAGGCCGAGCTCGCCCGGGTCGCCGCCGAGCTGGGCCCGCCCGGCGCGAGCCAGCGCGCCGCCGAAGAGATCCTGGCCGCCCTCCGACGCTCGTCCGGGCTGACGACGGACGTCTTCCGTGTGGCCCGATGAAACCGCTGCCGCGACTGCTGTCCTATTTCCGCCGGTATCGCGCTCGCGCCCTCCTGGCGCTGCTCGCGATGGCGGTGGTGGCGGCGGCCACGGTGGCGCTCCTGTTCCTGCTCCAGCAGGTCATCGACGACGTTCTCGGCGCGGGGGCCTCCCGCGCGCTGCCGGGCGTCGGCGCCGCGCAGGCTTCTCCGAAAACCGCGCCGCTCCTGCGCTGGCTCGAGGCCGGCTACGCCTCGGGGGTCCGCGCCGCGGCGTCCGCCGGGATCGAGCCGCGCTACGCGATCCCGCTCCTGCTCCTCGCGGCCCTCCTGGTCAAGAACGTCTTCGCCTATCTCTCGGAGTTCGCGCTCAACTCGATCGGCCTCGCCATGGTGCGGGATCTGCGCCGCGACGCCTACGCATCGCTCCTCGGCCAGTCCACGCGCTTCTCCTCGGAGCGCTCGAGCGGCGACCTGATGACGCGGCTCCTCGCCGACGCCGAGCAGATCCAGACGGCCTTCGGCTCGCGCATGGCCGACTTCGTCCAGGGCATCCTGACGATGCTCCTGGTCCTCGTGTACGTGTTCTCGCTGAACTTCCGGCTGGCGCTCGCCGTCCTGGTCGTGGCGCCGCTGGTGGTCGTTCCGATCGCCGCCAACTTCCGGAGATTCCGGCGACAGTGGCTCTCGGCGCGCGAGCGCATCGGCGAGATGGGCTCCATCCTGGGGGAGACGCTGCGGGGCCACTCGCTCATCAAGACCTACGCCATGGAGAAGTTCGAAGCCGGGCGTTTCGACGAGGCCAACCGCCGGTATTTCGGAGCGATCCGGCAGTCGATCCGCCTGCAGGCCCTCAACTCGCCCCTCATGGAGATCCTCGCCGGGGTCGGGCTCTCGATCATCTTCATCTATGCCGCCGGCCAGATCCGCGCCGGGCTGATGACGGTCGGCGGCCTGATGTCGTTTCTCGCCGCGATCCTGATGATGTACAAGCCCCTCAAGGACGTGACCCGCACGAACATCGTCCTGCAGATGGCGCTGGCCTCCGCGGATCGCATCTTCGAGGTCGTCGACGCCGAGAACGAGATCGTCGAGAAGCCGGGCGCGCGCGACCTCGCTCCCTTTACCGGCGCCATCGCCTACGAGAACGTCTCGTTCGCCTACGGCCGGGAACCGGTGCTCTCGGGAGTCGACCTCACGATCCGGCGCGGCGAGACCGTCGCCCTGGTGGGGCCCTCCGGCGCCGGGAAGACCACGCTCGTCGGTCTTCTCTCGCGCCTGTACGATCCGACGGCCGGGCGGATCACGCTCGACGGCGTGGACCTGCGCGACGCGAAGCTCGGGTCGCTGCGGCGGCAGATCGGCCTCGTCACGCAGGAGACGATCCTCTTCGATACGACGGTCCGCCAGAACATCGCCTACGGCGAGACGGTGCCTTCCGAGGAGCGCGTCCGGGCCGCGGCGGCCGCGGCCTGCGCCGACGAGTTCATCGAGCGGTTGCCGAGCGGCTACGACACGACGGTCGGGGAGGGCGCCTCGCGCCTCTCGGGCGGCCAGCGGCAGCGCCTGGCCATCGCGCGGGCCATCTACAAGGACGCGCCCATCCTGATCCTCGACGAGGCCACCTCGCAGCTCGACACCGAGTCCGAGGCGCTCGTGGCGCGCGCGCTCGGCAACCTGATGCGGGGCCGCACGACGCTCGTCATCGCGCACCGGCTCTCGACGGTGCGCCGCGCGGACCGCATTCTGGTTCTCGACGGGGGCCGGATCGTCGAGCAGGGCACGCACGCCGAGCTCTTGACTCGGCGCGGGGTCTATCGCAGGCTGCACGACATGCAGTACTTCGCGGAGAGCGAGACGTCTCCGTCCACCGCTTCCGCGCCCCCGCACCTCGTCCCATGACGCTGCGCAGCATGACGGGCTTCGGACGGGCGCGCGGCCCGGTCGGACGGGACTGGGCGGGAGAGATCGTCGTCCGAAGCGTGAACGGCCGGTTTCTCGACCTGACCGTCAAGACCAAGGAATCCGAGATCTCTCTCGAGCCGCACGTGCGCCGGGTCTTCAGCGGAGAGCTCCACCGGGGCAAGGTCGACGTCGCGGTCCGCCTCCGCCGCACCACCCCGGCGGCGGCGGAGGTGCGCGTGGACGAGGGGCTCCTCGAGGCTCTCCTGGCGCGGCTCTCCGCTCTCGCGGAGAAGTATCCGATCGACCAGCGGCTCACCGCGCGCGACATCCTCGCGGTGCCCCAGGTCGTGACGGTCGAGAGCGCCGAGGACGCGTTCGGCCCCGACGAGATCGCCGCCGTCGAGGCCCTGGCGCGAGACGCGGCCGGCGCCCTGGTCGCCATGAGAGAGGCGGAAGGATCGGCCATCGTCGCCGACCTTCAGCCGCGGATCGATTTCCTCCGCGGGAAGGCGTCCCTCCTCGAGGGCCGACGGGCCGACATCGCGCGCCAGCTCGCGGCCACGATCCAGGAGAGAGTCCGAAACCTGTTCGCCGACGTCTCCCTCGATCCCGGCCGGCTCGAGCAGGAGGCGGCTCTGGCCGCGGACCGCGCGGACGTGGCCGAGGAGCTCCAGCGCCTCCGCGGCCATCTCGACCAGTTCGGCGGCCTCATCGCGAAACCGCCCGAGGCGGTGGGGAAGCGGCTCGACTTCCTCGCGCAGGAAATCCTGCGGGAGCTCAACACCCTCGGCTCCAAGAGCCGCGACCTGGCCTCGACGCGGGAGGTGCTCGAAATGAAGGCCGAGACCGAGAAGATCCGCGAGCAGGTCCAGAACATCGAATGACCGCGCCGCGAGGATCGCTCTTCATCGTGTCCTCGCCCTCGGGCGGCGGGAAGACCACGCTGATCCGCCGGCTGCTCGCGAAACCGCCGGGAGAGCCGCTGCGGTTCTCGGTCTCGCACACCACGCGACCGCAGCGCGACGGCGAAGTCGACGGGCGCGAGTATCACTTCGTCTCGGCCGCCGAATTCGAGAAGATGGCTCGGCGCGGCGAATTCCTGGAGCACAACGAGGTGCACGGCAACTTCTACGGGACCGCCAAGTCCGAGGTCCTGCCGCGACTCGCCGCCGGCGAAGACGTCATCCTCGACATCGACGTGCAGGGCGCCCGGGACGTCGTCGCGGCGGTTCCCGACGCCGTGTCCATCTTCATCATCCCGGCGTCGCCGGATGAGCTCGAGCGGCGGCTGAGAAAGCGAGGGCTGGACGGGGAGGATGCCATCCGAAAACGCCTCATCAACGCCGCCAAGGAAGTCGCGCAAGCCGAGACGTTTCAATACGTTATCGTGAATGAGGATCTCGAAAGGGCCGGTCTTGAGCTAGAATCCGTAGTCCGCGCGGTTCGTCTATCACCGGCGCGGCAGGCGCGCGCGCTCGAGCGCCTGCGCAAAGATTTCCAATAAAAGAGGTTGCAGAGAATGATTCAGCATGTTCCCGAAGGTGTCGACAGCAAGTTCCGGCTCGTGCTCCTGCTCGCGCGTCGCGCGGAGCAGCTCATCCGCGGAGCCCGCCCGAAGATCGAGACCGATCGCCCCATGAAGCCGACGCGCCTCGCCGCGGCGGAGTTCGAGGCGAATCAGATCCGCTGGGCCTCGGGTCCCGAAGGCGGCGTCCTCGAGACTCCGTCGGAGGAGAGCGAGAACCTGGAAGGGGATCTCGTCGAGGAAGAGGCCGCCCGCTAACCGAGGCGTCCCACCGGTCTCCGTCCCATGACCCGGCCCCCGCGCATTCTTCTCGGCGTCAGCGGGGGCATCGCCGCCTACAAAGCCGTCGAAGTGCTCCGGGGCCTCACGGCCCGCGGCGCGGACGTGCGCGTGGCCATGACCCGCGGCGCGCGGGAATTCGTCGCGCCGCTGACCTTCTCCGTGCTCTCGAAGCACGAGGTGCTGACGGAAGTCTGGAGCACCGGCAACGCGCCGGCGGTCGATCACGTCGAGCTCGCCGACGCGTGCGATCTCCTCCTCGTCGCACCGGCGACCGCGCACACGCTCGGCAAGTTCGCGCAGGGCCTGGCGGACGATTTCCTCTCGACGTACTTCCTGGCGCATCGGGGCCCGGTCCTGGTCGCTCCGGCCATGGAGTCGGCGATGTGGGCGCACGCCGCGGTCCGGAAGAACATGGAGCTCCTGGCGGCTCGGGGCGTCCGGAGCGTCGGCCCCGAGAGCGGCCCTCTGGCCTCGGGACGCAGCGGGGTCGGCCGCATGGCGGAGCCGGAGACCATCGTCGAGGAGGCCTGGCGCCTGGCCACGGGCGCCCGCCGCGACCTCGCGGGTCTGAAGCTCCTCGTGACGGCCGGCCCGACCCGCGAGCCGATCGATCCCATCCGCTTCGTGTCCAACCGCTCGAGCGGGAAGATGGGTTATGCCCTGGCCGAGGCGGCGCGCGACCGGGGCGCGGCCGTGACGCTCGTGTCCGGCCCGACGGCCCTGACGCCCCCCGAGGGAGTCCGGCGGATTTCCTTCGAGACGGCGGACGAGCTGGCCGAGATCCTGCTGCGCGAGTTCCCCGAGGCGGACGGCCTGGCCATGGCCGCCGCCGTCGCCGACTTCATTCCCGACCGGCACGCCGAGCGCATGCACCGAAGCGAAGGGGAGAAGATCCTCCGGCTCGCACCGGGCCGGGACCTGCTCGCCTCGCTCCGGCCGCTCAAGCGAAACCAGACCGTGGTGGCGTTCGCCGCGGAGACGGAGGATCTCGAGGCCCGCGGACGGCGGAAGCTGGAGCTCAAGGGAGCGGATCTCATCGTCGTCAACGACGTCGGCCGCGAGGGGATCGGTTTCGATGCTTCCGAAAACGAGGTCCTCATCCTGACGGCCTCGGGAAGCCGCGAGCTCGTATCGCGCCGGGGCAAGCGCGAAGTCGCCGAGAAGATCTGGGACGCGTTCCTCGAGGCGCGCACTGTTCCGCTCAGCGGTCCGCAGCCGGCCGCGCCGTCTCGGCCAGCACGGTCCACTTGTCGGACACCCAGCCGAAGTAACGCCGCGAGGGATAGATCCCGCGCACGGCGAGCCCGGCTTCCGACAGCTCCTCCTCGAGGCCCGCCCGCGAGAACCGGTGCTGCACGCTCGGCAGCAATCCGAGGGCATGGCGGATCCGCCAGCCGACCCAGCGCAGGTTGTACCGGTGCCGGACGTCGAGAATGAGCCAGCGCCGCGACACCCTCGCCATTTCGCGGAACACGGCGGCCCGGCTCGGGCGGTCCAGGTGGAACAGGAAGCGGATCGCGAAGACGGCATCGAGCGACGCGGCGCGCAACGGGATCGCGTCGGCGCTGCACTGGAAGATCGGGAACTTCTTGCCGAGCTTTCGGAAAGTTTCCCGGAGCATCTCGAGCGAGACGTCGGCGCCGGTCGCCGCGATGGAGCGCTCGAAGAGCAGGGGAGCCAGCCGTCCGGTGCCGCACGGCAGATCGAGGGCTTCGCGCACCGGCGCGCCCCGCCGGGCCGCTTCGTCGAGCGCGCGGCCGATGGCGGCGAGGTCCCGGCGGTTGCGGCGGCGACCCCTCGGCGTCTCGTACCTCCAGGAGTCGTAGGCGGCGGCGATTCCGGCGTCCCGGTACCGCGCCTTGGCGCGCTCGTACGTCGAAACGCTCACGCGGTCAGATCCGTCGAGACGCTCACGCGGACGATTCTATAGACTGGCTTCGTGACGGATCCGCGCCGCGGGCTCGAGCTCTTCCGGGATCTCGGCGTCACCGACGTGTTTCTCGACCGCGCGGCGTCCGCGGCGACGGCGACCGCCGCTCCGCCCTCGCCGGGCTCCACACCCGACCTCGAATCGCTGCGCCAGTTTCTCGCGGGCTGCCCGCGCTGCAAGCTGTCGAAGTCCCGGACGAACATCGTCTTCGGTCAGGGAAACCCGAAGGCGAAGCTCATGTTCGTCGGCGAGGCGCCGGGCCGCGACGAGGACGAGCAGGGCCTGGCCTTCGTCGGCCGAGCCGGACAGCTCCTGACGAAGATCATCGAGGCCATGGGCTTCCAGCGCGACGACGTGTTCATCGCGAACGTGTTGAAGTGCCGTCCTCCCAACAACCGCAATCCGGAGCCCGACGAGGTGGCGTCCTGCATGCCGTTCCTCGAGGAGCAGATCCGCCTCATCGGCCCGCGCGTGATCGTCACCCTCGGCACGTTCGCCGCGCAGGCGGTCCTGGGCACGGACGAGCCGATCGGGCGGCTGCGCGGCCGCTGGCAGACGGCGAAGGGGACCCGCGTGATGCCGACGTTTCACCCGGCGTTCCTGCTGCGCTCGCCCGAGCGCAAGAAGGACGTCTGGGAAGACATGAAGCTCGTCCGCGACTACCTCGCGGGCCACTGAACCGAACCGACCGGAGGATCCATGTCTCTCTTTCTCGCATGGTCGGCCTGTGGCTCGCGGTCGCCCCCGCCGAGCTCGCGAAGGCCGGCGCTCCGGGCCTCGCGGCGATCCAGCCCGCGGCCCTCTCGGCGAGCATCCGCTTCCTCTCGGACGACCTCCTCGAAGGCCGCGATACCGGATCGAAGGGCGTGGCGATCGCGGCGCGCTATTTCGCGACGCAGCTGCAGGCCGCCGGCGCCGAGCCGGCCGGCGAGAAGGGACTCGTGGTTTCAGAACGTCCCGCTCCTCGCGGTGAAGTTCGATCCCGCGCGCTGCGTCGTTGCGCATCGATACGCCGGCGCCGGCCTGGACGCTCTCGCCCGCGACGGAGGTCATCGTCATCCCGGCGCCGGACCGCCCGACCGGCGCCGTCGTCCGGCGAGCTCGTCTTCGCGGGCTACGCGGTCCAGGCGCCCGGCGTACCGCTACGACGACGTCCCGAAGGAGCTGGACCTGAAGGGCAAGATCGCGGTCGTCCTCTCGCGCGCGCCGCGCTCGGAACAGACGGACTTCTTTCCGAACACGGCCAGCGCCGTCTACGGGGACACGAACCGCAAGGCGGCGCTCCTCGCCAGCGCGGCGCGACGGCCGCCATCTTCGTGGCCACGCCCGAGTCGCTCGTGTCGTACCCGTGGGAGAAGCGCGTCCGCGACGTCCAGTCGCACGAGAAGCCATGTACTGGCTCGAGGGCGAGTCGGCGGTCGTCTCCGGAAGCCCGATCCCGGTCGCCCTGATCACGCCGGACGCCTTCGCGAAGACTGCTCAGCCCGCGCGAAGCGCAAGGACACGCTCGAATCCCTGATCGCTCTGGGCCAGAAGAGCAAGCTGAAGCCGTTCCCGCTCGGCCTGCAGGGCACGCTCCAGACGGCGCGCCACCGTCCGGAAGCTCACATCCGAGAACGTGGTCGGCGTTCTGCGCGGCTCGGATCCGCAGCGCTCCGCGGAGTACGTCGTCTACACGGCCCACATGGACCACGTCGGCCGCGGCCCGGCGGTGAAGGGCGACGACATCTACAACGGCGCGGTGGACGACGCGGCCGGCGTCGCGGGCCTCATCGAGGTCGCCCGCGCGTTCGCGGCCCTCCCGAAGCGGCCGCCCCGCTCGATCCTCTTCCTGGGCGTGACCGCCGAGGAGAAGGGCCTGCTCGGCTCGGACTACTTCGCCCACCATCCGACGGTCCCGATCGCGTCGATCGTGGCCGACGTCAACAGCGATTTCCTCACCGGCTGGTGGACGCCGCACGACGTCCTGGCGCTGGGCATGGAGCACAGCACGCTCGGTGAGGACGTCCTCGCCGCGGCGACGGCGCTCGGCCTGACCGTCAGCGCCGACCCCAATCCCGAACAGACCTACTTCGTCCGTTCCGACCAGTACAGCTTCGTCAAGAAGGGCGTCCCGGCCGTGTTCCCGTCCTCGGGCCAGAAGGACGCGTCGGGCAGCACCGAGGCGAATCGCGCGACGATGGAGGCCTGGCTCCGCGAGCACTACCACCAGCCCTCCGACGAGTGGAGCGCGAAGACGAACTACGACGCGATGGCGCTCGAGGTCCGGTACTACTTCCTGATCGGCCTCTCGATCGCCCTCGATCCGGCCCGGCCCGCCTGGAAGACCGGGGACATCTTCGGGACGCTCTTCGGCTCCCGCGGAAAATGAAAAGGGCGGCCGGAGGCCGCCCTTTCTCGATCGCGCGGAGGCGGAGCTTCGGGGCTAGGGAGCGGCGACCTTGTCGATCGTCGAAAAGATCGGGAAGTGGCTCGCGGCTCCCATGAAGAAGAGCATCGGAATGGAGAGCCAGGCGTTCGTGCGGGACGCGAGAAACGCCCGCCGCGCCCACTTGGGCATGTCGGCGGGGGCCGGGAGCGCCGCTCTCGGCCGTGGCCTTCGTCGCCGCGATGATGCGCTTCTGCAGCGGCCAGATGATCATCCAGACGTTGAGGAACATGATCGTGCCGAGCCCGCCGCCGATCATGATCGAGATCGTGCGGCTCGAGGAGCCCGCGTTGCGGGCCATGAGGGCCGTGGCGTAACCGATGAAAATGACGATGACGCGCGATGACGATCGACAGGACGCGGCCGTCCTTGAGCGGCCCGCCGGCGACCGCCGTCCGATAGAGGGCCGACAGCACGACGAACGCGATCGACCAGCCGACCAGGAAGTACGCCAGCGGCATGTGGCCGGTCGGCTCGACGTTGACGAGCATCGCGTAGTAGATGAACCCCGAGAACCACGTCACCATCGCGCCCCAACGGAACCACCAGAGCGTCTTGGGCAGGAGGATGGGGTTGACCTTGCCCTTGACCGCGCCGTCGATCTCTTTCTGGAACTGGACGTTGACGAGGTTGAAGAAGTAGAGCATTCCGATCCAGGTGATTCCCCCCAGGAAGTGAATCCAGCGCAGGAGAAACTGGAAATTGGTCGCAAAATCCTGCGGCCAGCTGATCATCGGTGCCTCCTCCTACCAAAAAATGGAAACGGCGCTCATCTTCTCACAGCGTCCGGCTGCCGTAGAATCGAGGTCCGGAGCTTCGCGGCTCCGGGCTCGATGACGTCACCATTCTCGTCTCGCGAATCCCGAACTCCCCGCGCGGCGCGCCTCGCCGCCGGCGGCCTGGCCGTGGCCTTCGCGAGCGTCGCCGCGTTCGCGGCTCTCGGCGCGTGCAAGCGCGCACGCAGGCTCAGGCTCCGGCTCCGCCTCCGGCGGCCTCCGTCGCGAAGGAAGCGACCCCGCCCGCGCCCGTCGAGGACGCGTCCTACGGACTCCGTCCCGCCGAGAAGGCCGCGGTCGCGGCCTTCCTCCGTCTCCACACGGACCTTCGGCCGGCGATCGACGATGACAACAGGCCGGGCATCGACGGCGAAGACGTGGCCACGCTTTACGGCGTCTACCATCCCTACTTCGTGCGGGGCGACGCCAACGACGACGGCATCCTCGACTTCGTGCTCGCCTTCGTCCGCCGCGACTCCGACGAGGAGACGCCCTGGTTCTCCGTGGCCGTCTTCGCCGGCGACGCCGGCGGAGGATTCGCTCCGGGCGTGTTCGTCGAGCGCGACATCTCGCTCGCCGACGGCGACATCTCCCTGGATCGCGACTCGATCGTCGTGACGCCCGACGTCTCCGACGACACCTCGCGGCGGTATCGCTGGGATCCGGCCCGCGAGCGCCACGTCTTCGTGCACGACGTCCCGGAGGAGCCCCCGTCCCTGCCGTCCTCGCAGACTTGAGCGCGCCGCTTCACCGGGTCTCGGTCGCCCTGCCGCTGCCGCTTCGACAAAGCTTCACGTATCTGGTGCCGGACGGCGAGCCGCCCCCGGCTCCCGGAACACGGGTGCGCGTCCCCTTCGCCGAGCGAGCGCTGACGGGAGTCGTCCTCGCCGAGCCGCCCGGAGCCGCTCCGGGCACGGAACGGGCGATCCTCGAAATCCTGGACGACGAGCCTGTCTGCCCGCCGGAGCTCCTGTCCACGGCGCGCCGCGTGGCGGAGAGATTTTTCGCATCCACCGGGGAGGTTCTGAAGAGCGCTCTGCCGGCGCGGTTGCCGGCGACCGGGGCGGTCCAGTACCGCATCACGGACAAAGGCCTCCTCGGCGCGCGGCCCTCCTCTCCCGAGGAGCGCGCCATCCTCGACCGGCTCGCCTCCGGCGCGCCGGCGCGTGTGGCGGACATTCCGGGCGAAGGACGGTCGAGGCGCGAGGCGCTGCGGCGGCTCGAGGAGGACGGCCGCGTCCGGCCGGTGGCCGGATCCAGACTGCGCGCGCCGCGCGTCGAACTGGCGTGGGTCGCGGCCGCGCTGTCGGCCGCCCAGCGCGAAGAGTCCCTCGGGCGCAGCCGTCGCGGTCGCGAGGTCCTCGACTATCTCGTGGCCCTCGGACGGCCGGCCACGACCGCCGAGATCCGCCTGTCGACCGGAGCGGGCACCACGTTGCTCCGCTCCCTCGAGGCCAAGGGGCTCGTCCGATCCTTCGAGGAGGAGCGCCGCGACCCCCGCGCCGGCCCGTCCCGGACGGCGACCGCCTCGACGTTCACACCGACCTCGGCGCAGGCGGCCGCGCTCGATGCGATCACGTCCGCGATTCGCGAGCGGCGTTACTTTCCGGCGCTCCTGCAGGGCGTCACGGGGAGCGGGAAGACCGAGGTCTATCTCCGCGCCATCCGCGCGGCGCTGGACGCGGGACGCGGGGCGATCTGGCTCGTGCCCGAGATCTCGCTGACGCCCGTATTCGCCCGAGAGCTCCGGCGGCAGTTTCCCGATCGGGCCGCCGTGCTCCACTCGGCTCTCTCGGAGCGGGAGCGCGCCGAGGCCTGGGACCGTGTCCGCTCGGGCGAGGCGCTGGCGGTGATCGGCCCCCGTTCGGCCGCCTTCGCTCCCGTCGCCGACCCCGGCCTCTTCGTCGTGGACGAAGAGCATGACGCCTCCTACAAGCAGAGGGAGTCCCCGCGCTACGACGCCCGCGAAGTCGTGGCGCTGCGCGCGAAGGAAAACGCGTCGGCGCTGGTCTTCGGATCCGCCACGCCGTCTGCGGAGGCGTTTCACGCCGCGGACGTCGGGCGTGTCGCGCGACTCACACTTCCCGAGCGGATCGCCTCGCGGCCTCTGCCGGAAGTCCGGATCGTCGATCTGAAGCGCGAGCCGGCGCTTCCCGAGGAGAAGGGCGTCCCTCTGTTCTCGCGCCCCCTCGTGGAGCGGCTGCGCGACGTCTTCGCCCGCGGCGAACAGGCGATCCTCCTCCAGCCGCGCCGGGGCTTTGCGCCGTTTCTCCTGTGCCGTGACTGCGGCCACGACTTCCGGTGCGACCAGTGCAGCGTTTCGCGGACGGTGCATGACCACGGCCGCCGGCTGGTCTGCCACTATTGCGGCAAGGGCGTGCCGCGGCCGGCGCGCTGCCCGGAATGCGGGGGAGGACTGCTGGAGGCCATCGGCGCCGGCACGGAACGCGTCGCCGAGAGATTCGCGACCCTCTTCCCGGGCGTCTCGTCCGTCGTCCTCGACCGCGACTCCGCCCGCCGGCGAGGCGCCGCCGCGGTGATCGAGGACTTCCAATCCGGCCGGGCGGCCTGCCTCATCGGGACGCAGATGGTGGCGAAGGGCCACGATTTCCCGAACGTCACGGCGGTCGGCGTCCTCTCGGCCGACACGCTCCTGCACTTTCCGGATTTCCGCTCCGCCGAGAAGACGTTCCAGCTCCTCGCGCAGGTCGCCGGCCGCGCGGGACGCGGCGATGCGCCGGGGACCGTGCACGTCCAGACCTTTCATCCCGAGCATCCCGCGATCCAGCTGGCCGCGCGCCATGACTCGGTCGCCTTCGAGGTGCAGGAGCTCGCGTTTCGAAGGACGTTCTTCTATCCGCCGTTCTCCGAGCTCGCCGCGATCCTGGTGTCTTCTCCTCGCAGGGAGCGGGCCGAGGCGGCGGCCGCGGAGATCGGGACGGCGCTCCGCGCCACGGGCAAGAGCCGGCCGGACGCTTCTACTTCCAGGGAGCTGCGCATCTCGGGACCGGCGCCGGCTCCTCTCGAGCGGCTCCAGGGACGCTGGCGCTTCCAGATCCTCGTGCGGGCCGGCGACCGCCGCGCCGTCCTCGGCGCGCTCGAGGCGAGCGTCCCGGACCGGCCTCCGGCGGGGGTCCAGATCGCCGTGGACGTGGATCCCCAGGACCTGATGTAGCCGGCATGCAGAGCGGCGGCGGGACGCCATGTCGCCCGCCGGGGGGGCGCCGGGCGGGACCGGTACAATCGTTCCGGTGAACGGCGAAAACGGCCATTTTGAAGAGCCGATCCTGAGGCTGCGCCGGAGGATCGAGGAGCTCTCGGCGCTTCCGGACGATGCCGGCCACCGGCGCGAGATCGACAAGCTCCGGGAGAAGCTCGAGCGAGTTTCGCGCGAGATCTACTCGAGCCTGACGCCCTGGCAGAAGACGCTCGTCGCCCGCCATCCGGCGCGGCCGTACGCTCTCGACTACGTCGCCGCGCTCCTGACGGACTTCGTCGAGCTCCACGGCGACCGGAAGGCCTCGGACGATCCCGCCGTGATCGCCGGTTTCGGAGATTTCCGGGGCCGCCCGGTGGCCGTGGTCGGCCACCAGAAGGGCCGCGACACGAAGGAGAAGATCCGTCGCAATTTCGGCATGCCGCGGCCCGACGGCTTCCGCAAGGCGCTCCGCGTCATGGAGCTCGCCGAGAAGTTCGGGCGGCCCGTCCTCTCTTTCATCGACACCGCCGGCGCCTATCCCGGCATCGACGCGGAAGAGCGCGGCCAGGCCGAGGCCATCGCCGTGAACCTGAAGGCGATGGCGCGCTTCCACGTGCCCATCGTGGTGACGGTCACGGGGGAGGGCGGCTCGGGAGGCGCGCTGGCGCTCGGCATCGGCGATCGCGTGCTCATGCTGGAGCACTCGATCTACTCCGTGATCTCCCCGGAAGGCTGCGCGGCGATCCTCTGGAAGGACGCGGGCCGAAAGAAGGACGCGGCCGAAGCCCTCAAGCTGACGGCCGCCGACCTCGCCGAGCTCGACGTCATCGACGAGATCGTTCCCGAGCCTCCGGGCGGAGCGCACGCGGATCCGGCCGGCGCGGCGGCCGCCGTCGGCGAGGCCGTCGACCGTCACCTCCGCGAAGTCGCCGACCTGACCGCCGAGGAGCGGCGCGAGCGCCGCTATCGCAGGCTGCGCTCGCTCGGCCGATTCGAGACCGTCGGCGCTCCGTGAACGGCGGCCCGGCCGGAGTCGCCGAGGCACCCCGGGACGCGGACGACAAGCGGGAGCCGGCCGCGCCGGGACACCGTCTGTCCGCCCCCGTCGCGAAGATGGACTCGATGGGACTCTGGCGGACGGCGGCCGTGGAGGCCGGCGAGGCGGAACGCCTGGCGCAAGAGGCCGGAGTGTCGACGCTGCTCGCGCGGCTTCTGCTGCGGCGCGGCATCCGCGATGCCTCGCAGGCGAAAGCCTTCCTGTCGCCTCACGACGGGCCGTTCCACGCCCCGGAGAGGATGCTCGGCGTCGAGGCCGCGGCCGACCTCCTCGTCTCGACGGCCCGGCGCGGCAAGCGCGTCGTGGTCTTCGGCGACTACGACGTCGACGGCGTCACGGCCGTGGCGCAGCTGCGCGCCGCGCTCGGACGCGCGGGAGCGGAATCCGCGGCCTTCATCCCGCACCGGCTCCGCGACGGATACGGACTCAAGCCCGAAACGGTGAGGCGCGTCCTCGCCGAGCTCTCGCCCGCAGCCATCGTCACGGTCGACTGCGGCATCACCGCGGTCGAGGGCGTCGATTGCGCTCGGCGCGCGGGCGTCGAGGTGGTCGTGACCGACCACCACCTGGTGCCGGACCAACTGCCCCGCGGCGCGATCGTGGTCAATCCGCGCCAGCCGGGCTGTGGTTACCCCGAGAAGGAGCTCGCCGCGACCGGCATCGCCTGGAAGATCGCCCAGGCGATCGCCCGCCGGGCGGACGTGCGCCTGTCGCCGGAGTCGCTCCTGCGCGCGGCCTGCCTCGGGACGATTGCCGACCTCGTTCCGCTGACCGGCGAGAACCGCTCGATCGCGGCGGCCGGACTGGCGGCTCTTGCGACGGCCCGCGCTCCGGGCTTGCGCGCCCTTCTCGCGGAAGCCGGCCTCGCCCCGGGCGAGGCTCCGTCCTCCGAGGACGTCGCCTTCCGCCTCGGCCCCCGACTGAACGCCGCGGGGCGCATCGACACGGCCCACGCGGCTCTGGCCCTCTTCGAAGAGCGCGACGCCGGCCGCGCCGCGACACTGGCCCGGGAGCTCTCTCTCGCGAATACCGAACGCCAGGGCCTCGAACGTCACGTCGTCGGCGAAGCGCGGGCCCGCATCGAGGCGGACCCCGGCTCACGCGAGGCGGCCGTCCTGATCGAGGGCCAGGCCGGATGGCATCGGGGAGTGCTCGGCATCGCGGCCTCGAAGCTGGCCCGGGAATACCACCGGCCGGTCCTGCTCTTCGGGCTGGAGGAGGGCCGCGCGAGCGGATCCGGGAGGAGCATCCCGGGTGTCTCCCTTCACGGAGTCCTTTCGGAGATGACGCATTTCTTCGCGGAGTTCGGGGGGCACGAACAGGCGGTGGGAGGAAGTCTGCCCGCCGCCCGCTTCGAAGAGTTCCGTCGCGACGCCCGCGAGCTCTTCGCGCGGCGCGTGTCGCCCGAGACGCTTCTCCGCATCGAACACGCCGACGGGGAGCTGCCGCTCGAAGCGATCGACGAAGCCCTGGTCGACGAGCTCTCGCGCCTCGAACCGCACGGCGCATCCAACCCCGTTCCTGTTTTCCTCGCTCGCGGGGTGCGCGCCGCCGGGCCGCTCACGGCCGTCGGCGCCTCGGGCCTGAGAGGACGCCTCTCGTCGGGCTCCGGCGGTCGGTCCATCGGATGCATCGCCTGGGGAACGCAGGCGCGCGGCGAGAGCCTTCTTCCGCGGCTCTCCGGAAGCGGCGCCTCGATGGACGTCCTCTACCGAGTCGAGAACCGCCGCGGATACCCGACGCGCGTCGAGATCCTGGCCTGCCGTCCCGAGGTCGCGGCGTGAAGCCGCGCTCAAAGGCCGCCGCGTGAAGCCGCGCTCACAGAGGCCTCGGCGTGAGACCCCAGCGCCGTCTCGAGCTCGTCGTGCTCGCGAGCGCGGTGGTGTTCGTCCTCGTGCTCGCGTTTTCGTTTCGCGGCGGGCGCCGGCCGGCGTCGGGGAGCGGACACGAGCGCGAGCTGCCGCCGGCTCCGGAAGCCTCGGGCCAGGCCACGACCCTTCTCGAAGGATTCGACTTCACCGAGTCGTTGAAGGGCAAGCCGCTCATGCGCATCCAGGCCGATCGCACGATCGGCTACGGTCCCGCGGCGGGCCTCCCTCCGAACCTCTATGCCGGCGAGAAGGTCCAGCTGACCGTCTATCCGGACGACGGTCCCCCCGTGACGGTCCACTCCGAACGCGCGAAGTACGACGAGCGCACGCGGGAATCCCGGCTTTCGGGCAATGTCCGATGGACCGACAAGGACGGCGGGCTCGCCGAAACCGAGGAGATCGTCTTCCGCCCGAAGACACGCATGCTCGAAGCGCCCTCGAGGGTGCATTTCACGCAGGGGCCGACGTCGCTGACCGCTCCTTCCGCGAAGTACGACATCGCCGAGCGCGTCATGCACTTCGCGGGGCCCGTCGAGGCCTCGGGGACGGGCGCCGACAGCGGGGGACTGTCCAAGATGACGGCCCGCCAGGGCCTCTACCGCCGCGACTCCGGCTCGGTGGAGCTCGAGTTCGTCACGGGAGAGTCGCGCTCGGGGGACCGCGTCGCGGCCGACCGTCTCCTGCTTCAGATGGCGTCCGAGGGAGGCCGCCCCTCATGGGCGCGCCTCACCGGCAATGTCCGGGGCGTCCTGGCCGCCGACGGGCCTCGAGTCGCTCCGGCGGGCTCGGCCGGCACCGCCGGCGCCGACGGATCCGGCCGCGCCGCCGCCGCGCGAGCGGCAGTACTCGGGCGACGTCGGCACGGTGACGTTCGACTCCGAGGGGCGAACCAAATCCGTCAGGCTCGAAGGCGCGCCGGCGATGCTCTCCGAGGCCGATCGTCGCCTGACGGCAAAACGCATCGACATCGGACTCGAGAACGGCCGCGCCGTGACCGCTTCCGCGACCGGCGAGGTCAAGCTCGATTCGGCGAACGGCCACGCCGAAGCCGCGCGCGGAACGCTCGGTTTCGCGCCCGACGGGACGGCGCAGAACAGCGTGCTCGAGGGCGGGGTGCGAATGACATCCGACGGCCGCTCCGGCGACGCCGAGAAGGTGGTCGAGCTGACGGAGCGCCGGCTCTGGCAGCTCACGGGGGGCGCGCGTCAGGCGGCCCGCGTGCAGAGCGGAGGCTCCAAGCTGTCCGCGGACGTGATCGAGATCGACCGGGACGGGCAGATCGTCCGCGGTCAGGGCCGGGCGCGCGCCGTGTTCACTCCCGACGCCCAGAAGAAAGTGCGCATGACGGGCTTCGTCGGCGACCCCAAGAAACCGACGTACGGCAAGGCGGACCTGATCGTCCTGGAAGACTCGCGGCGGCAGGGGAGTCTTTCCGGCTCGGCGTCGCTCTGGCAGGACGATTCATCGCTCTTCGCGGACGACATCGCGCTCGACGACACCGAGCGCACCGTGCGGGCTTCCGGCAGCGTGCGCACCGTAATGGCGCCGGCTCCCGCACCCGCGAAGACGGCCGGCGCCGAAGTTCGGCCCGCCTCGGTGATCACGTCGAAGCGCCTTCTCTACCGCGACTCCGATCGCAGCGCGCGTTTCGAGGGGGGCGTCGCCGTGACGCGCGGAGGATGGCGGGCGTCGGGAGGCGAATCGACCGCCTGGCTCGACAAGGACGGACAGGTCGAAAGCGTCGAGATCTCCGGCCAGGTCAAGATGTCCGACCGCGCCACCGGCCGCTCCGCGACCGCGGACAAGGCCCTGGACTCGCCGAAAATCGAAAAGACGGTGCTCTGGGGCTCTCCGGCACGCGTCACCGACGCGGCCGGGAGCCAGGTCGCCGGGGCCGTCTTGACGATCGCCGACCGCGGGCGTAGCGTCGAGATCACCGCGCCCGAAGGCGGCAAGACCGAAACGATTCACCGGACACAGAAGGATTGAGCAAAAGCGCTGACCCCGGGGGGCGCACGGCGCCCCCCTTGCCCGCCGGGAGATCCGGAGACCGGCCGGTCCTCACGGCCGAAGGTCTCGCCAAGACCTACGGCGGAAGATCGGTCGTGCGCGACGTCTCGCTCGAGGTCGCCTCCGGTGAGATCGTCGGCCTCCTCGGGCCCAACGGCGCCGGCAAGACGACGACCTTCTCGATCGTCGTCGGTCTGGTGCGTCCGGACTCGGGGGTCGTGCGGCTGGGCAGCCAGGACCTCACCGATCTCCCGATGTACCGGCGGGCGCGGGCCGGGATCTCGTACCTTCCTCAGGAGCCGTCCGTTTTCCGGAAGATGACGGTCGAGGAAAACCTGCTCGCGATCCTCGAGACTCTGGAGCTCTCTTCGGGCGAGCGCGAGGAGCGGTGCGCCGCGCTGCTTTCGGAATTCGGACTCGAGAAGCTTCGCGGCTCCCGGGCGTTCACGCTCTCGGGGGGAGAGCGCCGCCGCGTCGAGATCGCCCGGAGCCTGGTCCTTTCGCCTTATTTCCTCCTGCTCGACGAGCCGTTCGCCGGAATCGACCCGATCGCCGTGCTCGACATCCAGCAAATCGTGCGGCGGCTGGCCTCTTCCGGCATCGGCGTGCTCGTCACGGATCACAACGTCCGCGAGACTTTGTCGATCTGCGACCGGGCTTATATAATCCACGGGGGAGAGATCCTTCGCTCGGGCACGCCTCTTGCACTCTCGAGCGACGCTGCCGTCCGAAAGATCTATCTCGGAGAGAGTTTCCGGCTCCACTGAGCCGGTGTCTTTATGGCCCTGGAACAGAAGCTCAACCTGAGGTTGTCGCAGCGGCTGGTGATGACACCGTCGCTGCAGCAGGCCATCAAGCTCCTGCAGATGTCGCGGCTGGAACTCCAGGAAGTTCTCACCCAGGAAGTCGTCGAGAACCCCGTCCTCGAGGAGCAGGACGAGGTCCTGGAGACCGCCGAGGCGGTCGCGGCGTCCGACCGGCAGACCGAAGATTCCCCGCCGGTGCCCGACCCGACGACGCCTCCCGCCGAGAAGGAACGGGACTCGTTCGAGGAGATCGATTTCCACTCCTACTTCGAGGACTACCTCGATTCGGCCTACAACCCCCGCCAGTACCAGGAAGAGCCCGAGGAGTACTCCCTCGAGAACGTCCTGACCCGGCCGGAAGGTCTGGCGGAGCACCTCAACTGGCAGCTCTCGATGGCCGAAGGGACCCCCGAAGTCCGGGAAATCGCGGCCTACCTCGTGGGCAACATCGACGAGGACGGGTACCTCCGAGTCTCCCGAGACGAGATCCGGGGCGAGTACCCCAACGACGCCGATGCCGCCGCGGCCATCGCGCTGGTCCGCGCGCTGGATCCGCCCGGCGTGGGCGCGTTCGACCTTCCGGACTGCCTGCTGCTGCAGCTGAAGTCCCTCGCCATCGACAACCCGCTCATCGAGACGATCATCCGCGAGCACTGGCCGGCGTTCCTCAACCGGCAGTTCGCGCCTCTCGCGAAGACTCTGAACGTCGGCATGTCCGAGATCCAGGCGGCGTTCGAGATCATCAAGAACCTCGAGCCGAAGCCGGGACGGAAGTACTCGAGCGACCGCACCATCTACGTCGAGCCCGACGTCTTCGTGCGCAAGATCAGCGACGAATACGTGATCCAGCTCTCCGAGGACGGCTTGCCCAAGCTCCGCATCTCGGCGGCGTATCGCCGGCTCCTCCGCAGCGGCAACGGCGCGATCGGCACCGAGGCCGCGAACTACCTCAAGGACAAGATGCGCTCCGCGATCTGGCTCATCAAGAGCCTCGACCAGCGGCAGCGGACCATCTACAAGGTCGCCGAGTCCATCGTCCGCCACCAGAGAGCGTTCCTCGATCACGGCATCGAGCACCTCCGGCCGCTCGTCCTGCGCGACGTCGCCAACGACATCGGGATGCACGAGTCCACGGTCTCCCGGGTCGTGTCCAACAAGTACATCCACACCCCGCGCGGCCTCTTCCCGATGAAGTACTTCTTCCACAGCGGCATCGACTCCTCGACCGGCGACGATGTCTCCTCGCTCTCGATCAAGAACAAGATCGCCCGCATCGTGCAGGACGAGGACGGACGGCATCCCCACTCGGACGCGCGCATCATGCAGAAGCTGCGCGCCGAGGGCATCCAGATCGCGCGGCGCACCGTCGCGAAGTACCGCGAGGAGCTCCGCATCCCGTCGTCCTCCCAGCGCAAGCAGAACTTTTAGGAGGTCAACGATGGCCGTCGAATGCACCGGGCGCAACGTCGAAGTCACTTCCTCTCTGAAGGAGCTCGCCGAGGAACGCACGCACCGGCTGGAGCGCCATCTCGGCGGGCCGGCCGACGTGCGCGTCGTGCTCTCGCACGAGAAGCACCGTTTCGGCGCCGAGATCATCGCCATTCACCGGAGGCGCCGGTGGAAAGCGCAGGAAGAGACGGCGGACCCGCGAGCGGCGGTGGCGGCGGCTTTCGAGAAGATCGACGCGCAGGCCATGCGCGATTCCGAGAAGCGGCGCGACAAGAAACACCGGGCCTCGACCCGGTCGCTGACGAAGGCCCGGCCCCGGCGGGCCGAACCGGCGGCGACGGCTGCGGTTTCGGCGGCGGCCCGCGGAAACGGATCCGGCCGCGTCGTCCGGTCGCGCCCGCCGGCGGTGAAGCCGATGGGCGTGGACGAGGCCGCGCTGGCGATCGAGTCCACGGGCGAGGAAGTCCTCGTGTTCCGCGACGCCACGAGCAATCGTGTCTCGGTGCTCTACCGGCGCCGCGACGGCGCCCTGGGACTGATCGTTCCGGAATGCTGATCGGAACGGCGGAAGGCGAGGGCTCGAACGCGGAGGGCGCCGCGGGCGCGTCCGCCCGGCGGGCGGGCGCGATCGATCCGCGCCTCGTTTTCTACCGCCTCCCCGGCGCCAGCCGGGACGCGGTCCTCGCCGAGTTCGCGTCGCGGCTCGCGGCGCTCGGGGCCGTCCCGGATGCGGGCGAGCTCGTGGGCCGGCTTCTCAAGCGGGAGCGCGACGGCTGCACCGGCGTCGGCCGAGGCATCGCGATCCCGCACTGCCGCCTCGACGCCTTGCCGGGCGAGGTCATCGCCTTCGCGACGACCGAGCGGCCGATCGAGTTCGGCGCGGCGGACGGCGTGCCCGTGGATCTGATCTTCCTCGTCGCCTCGCCGACGCTCGCGGCGGCCGCGCACCTGCAGGCCGTGGCCCGGGTCTCGCGCCTTCTCCGGCAGAGCGGAATCGCCGAGGCGCTGCGCGGCGCGCATTCCCAGGAGGAGCTCGCGGCCGTGCTCCGGACCGCGGAAACGGCTCTGAACGGAGCGGCGTCTTGAGCGCGCAGTTCCCGCCTCCGAAGTCGACGTCGCTCACCGCCGACATCCTGCGCTCCGCCGAGCTCGAAGATCTCGAGATGCGGGTCGTGGCGGGGGAGTCGGGCTTCGGCCGCCCGATCGCCTGGGGCCGGATCCAGCGGCCGGGGCTCGCCCTCGCGGGATTCCTTCCGTACATCAAGCCCGGACGGATCCAGATCCTGGGCGAGAGCGAGCTCAACTACCTCGACACGATGGCCGAGGATGTCCGCCGCGAGCGGATCGCCTCGATCTGCGCGCTGCCGGTGTCGGCCTTCGTCATCACCAAGGGCCAGACGCCCCCCGACGACATCGTCCGGGAGTGCCGGCTGCGCAAGATCCCCCTGCTCGTCTCGGACCGGACGACCTCGGTCGTCATCCAGTCGATCACCCGCGTGCTCGAAGATTCGCTCGCGCCCTCGACCACGCTCCACGGCGTGCTCGTCGACGTCTACGGAATGGGCGTGCTCCTCCTCGGCGAGTCCGGCATCGGAAAGAGCGAGTGCGCGCTGGACCTCGTGCATCGCGGCCACCGGCTGGTCGCCGACGACGCGGTCGAAATCCGCCGGTATCCGAGCGGGGCGCTCGTCGGGCGCGCCGCCGAGATGATCCGCTACCACATGGAACTGCGCGGCATCGGCATCATCAACATCAAGCACCTCTTCGGGGTCTCGGCCGTGCGGGCCTCCAAGTCCGTCGAGCTCGTCATCGAGCTCGAGCGGTGGGACCCGACCAAGAAGTACGACCGGCTCGGGCTGGACGGCGAGTTCTACACGATCCTGGAGCGGGAGCTGCCGCGCCTGCGACTGCCGGTCGCCTCCGGCCGCAACCTCGCGCTGCTCATCGAGATCGCCGCGCGCAACGAGCTCCTGAAGAGCCAGGGCTACGACGCCGCGAAGGAGTTCGCCCGCCGCGTCGACGAGGAGATCGCCAAGAACGCCCGGGCGGAGGGCGGGGGCCGCAAGTGAGCGGCGCCGCGCCGGCCCCGTCCGCGCCCACCTCGGTGGTTCCCGAGAGCCTCGTCGTCGTGACGGGCCTTTCGGGCTCCGGCAAGAGCTGGGTCAACAAGTGCCTCGAGGACATGGGCTACTTCTGCGTCGACAACCTGCCCCTGGACCTGCTCGAGCCGCTGATCGACCAGCTCACCGGCAAGACGCGCGTGGGCATCATCCTCGACGTCCGCAATCCCGACTTCGCCCACCGGTTTCCCGAGATCCTCGCGCGCCTGCGCCTCCGCGTGCCGGGCACCCGCCTGCTCTTTCTGGACGCGTCCGAGGAGTCGCTCATCCGCCGCTTCTCCGAAACGCGGCGGCCGCATCCGCTCGCCGGACGCTCCTCGCTGCTGGAAGCGCTGCGGCGGGAGCGCGAGATGCTCGGCGAGGTCCGGGCCGTGGCCGACGTCGTCGTGGACACGTCGTCGATGACCGTCCACGAGCTGCGCTCCTTTCTCCAGAAGACGTTCGAGGGCGCCCCCGAAAGCGCCGGGATGATCATCTCGGCGACGTCCTTCGGCTACAAGTTCGGCACTCCCCACGACGTGGACCTTCTCTTCGACGTGCGGTTCCTGGCGAACCCGCACTTCGTGCCGGAGCTCAAGGGCAAGACCGGGATGGACCCGGCGGTCGCCGCGTACATCGAGACGGATCCCGAGACGCCCGCGTTTCTCGAGCGCCTCGTCCAGTTCCTCGACTACCTCCTGCCGCGTTTCGAGAACGAGGGCAAGAGCTACGTGTCCATCGGGATCGGCTGCACCGGCGGAAAACACCGGTCCGTGTATGTCGCCGAGCAGCTCTCGCGGATGCTGCAGGAGCGAGGGTATCCGGTCCGCGTCTCCCACCGCGACGCGACCCGCGAATGAGCCGGCGAATGAGATAATGGAGTCTCCCCAATGATCGGCATCCTGCTGGTGACTCACGGCAAGCTCGCGGAAGAGCTGCGCGCGGCGGCCCTGACGATTCAGCCGGGCCTCGAGCGCATCGTGGCGGTCTCGCTGGAATGGAGCGAGACCGGGGAAGACGCCCGCGAAAAGATCCGCCGGGGCCTGGCCGAGGCCGACGCCGGAGACGGCGCCGTGATCCTGACGGACATGTTCGGCGGCACGCCGACCAATCTCGCGCTGCCGTTTCTCGCCAAGGAGAGAGTCGAGATCGTCACCGGGGTGAATCTCCCCATGGTCCTGAAGTGCGCGTCGCTGCAGCGGAGCGGACGGCCCGTGACCGAAGTCGCCCACGTCGCGAAGGACCGGGGGCAGAGGTCGATTTACGTGGCCTCGGACCTGCTGGCCGAAGACGCGGCGCCGGCCGCGCACTCCGCGGCAAACCACGGAGTCGTGGTCGGGCAGAAAGAGGAGTCGTGATTCAGCGCGAGCTGTCGATCCGCAACCGTCTCGGCCTGCACGCCCGGGCCGCCGCCAAGTTCGTCCAGACGGCCAGCCGCTTCCAGTCCGAGGTCAAGATCCGCAAGAACGGCGAGGAGGTCGACGGCAAGAGCATCCTCGGGATCCTGCTGCTCGCCGCCTCGCAGGGCACGCGGATCACGCTCGCCGTCTCCGGCGTGGACGAGCGGGACGCGATCGCGGCCGTCGAGGATCTGATCGCCCGCAGCTTCGACGAGGAAGAGTAAGCGGACCTCGGTCTTCCGTTCACGCGCCATGCTACAGGGCCTCTCCGTTTCTCCGGGCATAGCCGTTGGCCGGGCGGTCATCATCCGCTTCGGCGGTCTGCCGGCGTTCCGGCGGGCGGTCGACCCGGAGGAATTCGAGAAGGAGGAGCGCCGACTGCGCCGGGCGGCGGGGAAGGCGGCCGAGGACTTCGCCCGGCACTCCCGCGAGGCCAAGGGCGACATGAGCGAAGAGCTCGGCGCCATCCTCGAGGCCCATGGCCTGATCGCCGAGGACGAGACGTTCCTCGGGGCCATCGTCGACCGCATCCGCAAGGAGCGCGTGAACGCCGAGTGGGCGCTGGCCGAGGTCGCGCGCGAGCTGGGAGGAAGGCTCGCCGCCGCCGACTCCGCCGCCATGCGCGAGCGCGAGGCCGACCTCACCGACGTCGCACGGGAGATCGGCGCGCACCTGGCGGGCGGGGACCGTCCCCTGCCGTCGGAGGTCCCGCGCGGCTCGATCCTCGTGGCGGACGAGCTTTCGCCGGTCGACGCGGCCCGTCTGGACCCTCGCCGCGTTCGCGGCCTCGCGCTCGAGCGGGGCGGTCCCACGTCGCATGCCTCGATCATCGCCCGCTCCTTCGGGCTTCCGGCGGTGGTCGGAATCCCGAACCTCTGCGAGAAAGTGTCGCCCGAAGTGCCGATCGTCGTGGACGGAGATCGCGGCATCGTCGAGCCTCATCCCTCGAAAGATCAGATCCGCCGGAGCCTGCAGCGGATCCGCGAGGAACGCGAGAGGATGCGTCGGCTCCGCGGCCGCACCGCGAAGGCCGCCGTCACCCGGGACGGCGTCCGGATCGCCGTCCGCGCGAACCTCGAGCTTCCCGAGGAGATCGCGGCTCTCGAGCGCTACCGGGCGGAAGGCATCGGCCTCTTCCGTTCCGAGTTCCTCTACCTGCGGGCGCTTCCGAGTTCCCCCGGAGTCCAGGAGCAGCGCCGGGCCTACGAGACGCTCCTCGAGGCCGCGGCCCCGCACCCGGTGGTGATCCGGACCTACGACCTCGGGGGAGAGAAGGGCATCGGGCCGGCGCCGGGCGACAACCCCGCGCTCGGCCTGCGGGGCCTGCGTTACTGCCTCGCGCACCCCGACCTGTTCCTCGAGCAGCTCACGGCCCTCTGCCAGGCCTCCCGCAAGGGGAAGCTCCGCATCCTGCTGCCGATGGTCACGTCGCTCTCGGAGCTGAAGGCCGCCCGGCGCCTTCTCGAGAAAGCCGCGACGCGCTGCGGACTGACGCGCGTTCCGGAGCTCGGCGTCATGATCGAAGTGCCCTCGGCGGCGCTCCTCGCCGACCGCCTCGCGTCCGAGGCGGACTTCTTCTCGATCGGAACGAACGACCTGGCGCAGTACGGGCTGGCGGTGGATCGCGCGAACCCCGACGTGTCGTCGCTCTACCGGCCGCTGCATCCGGCCATCCTCCGCATGATCCGCCTCGTGGTCGCGGCGGGGGAAGCCCGGGGCCGGCCCGTGGCGGTTTGCGGAGAGCTCGCCGCCGACCCGATCGGCGCCGCCGTGCTCGTGGGCCTCGGAATCGTCGACCTCTCGGTCACGCCGGTCGCGATCCCGGCCATCCGAGAGCCCCTGTCCTCGCTCGAAGTCTCCCTCGCGCGCGAGCTCGCGCTTCGCGCGCTCGACCTGGACGAGGCGGCGGACGTCGAGAGACTCTTCGCCGCGAACGTCGGAGGAAGCGCATGAGAGTCGTGCCGAAGCCCTGGGGCCGCGAAGAAATCTTCGCGGAAAACGAGCGCTATGCGGGAAAGCTGCTCTATCTCTCGCCCGGACACCGCCTTTCGCTGCAGTACCATGAAAGAAAGGACGAGACGCTCTACGTTCTGGAAGGCGAGGTCATTCTGCTGGTCGGCACCGAAGGGGACATGAACGAGATCCGGTTGAAGCCGGGGGAGTCGTACCGGATCCGGCCGGGAACGCGGCACCGGATGAGCGCCGAAATCCCGTGCGTCCTGGTCGAGGTGTCCTCGCCCGAGCTGGACGACGTCGTGCGCCTCGAGGACGCGTACGGGCGGGCGGGAACCACCGAGCCGTGAAACGATCCGGGGCTCCGGCCGGGGGTCTGTGCTTTCTGTGGTTTCTGGCCGCGGCCGGAACCGCGGCGACTGCGGCCGCCGCAGCCACACCGACACCCACACCGAGGCCCAAGCTTTCGGGCGGATTCGGCCGCGCGCGCGCGACCCCGGTGGCGGCCGCGGTCTCGGAGGGAGGCCAGAGCCTCGCCGACGTGGTCCGCGCCGCCGGCACCCGACGGCGACGGCTCCGTGGAAAAGGAAAAGAGCACTCACGATCGACAACAAGACCCTCGTGAAAGACAAGGACTCGGGAAAAGGGAAGCTGACGACCTCGTCCATGGGCCCGGCCAAGGCCCCTGTTTCGGCTCCGACACCCGCGGCGGCTCACCGCCAGGTCGGCGGCATCGACCACCGCGGTCGCGGATGCGGCACTCTCTGCGGAAGCCTCGGGCGGCAGCGCCGAGGGCGGCGGCGAAGCCGAGTGGCGCGACACGGCGCGGCGCGAGCGGAAACGCGTCGAGGACGCGAAGACCCGCATCGCCGATCTGACGGCGACGTCCCGAAAGCTCGAGAACGACTTCTATGCCTGGGATGACGGGCAGTACCGCGACCGCGTCATCAAGCCGGCCTGGGATCGGGCGAAGGCGGATCTCGAGCAGGCCAAGGTCGAGCTCGAGGCGGCCGAAAAGCAGCTCGCCGACCTGCCCGAGCGGGCGCGCAAGGCCGGCGCGCTTCCGGGATGGATCCGCGAATGAGCGCGACTCTCCCCACGCACGCGCCCGCGACGCCGACTCCCCGGACGGGCTCCGCCTCGTACCGGGTCGAGACGTGGGGCTGCCAGATGAACGTCCTCGACGGCGAGCGCATGGCCGGCCAGCTCGAGGCGCGGGGTTTCGCTCCGGCGCCCGAAGGGGAACCTGCCCGCGTCATCATCCTGAACACCTGCTCGGTGCGCGAGAAGGCCGAGGACAAGGTCTTCTCCGAGCTCGGCGTCCTGGCCCGCCGCAAGCAGGCGGATCCGGACCTCGTCGTCGGAGTCACCGGCTGCGTGGCCCAGGTGTCCGGCGAGGAAATCCTGGAGCGGGCTCCGTGGGTGGACTTCGTCGCCGGCACCGGCCAGGTGGAGCGCATCGGAGAGCTGGTCGAAACGGCCCTCGCCGAGAGGCGGCAGGCCCTGCGGCTCGAGCTCCCCGAGGAGGACCCGGTCTACCAGTTCCGGCAGATCACGCGCGGCTCGAGCTTCCAGGCCTACGTCACCGTCATCGAGGGCTGCGACCAGTTCTGCACGTTCTGCATCGTCCCCTTCACGCGGGGCCGGGAGCGCTGCCGCCGGGCGGAGGAGATCCTCGAAGAGGTTCGCGAGCTGACGGCCCGCGGCTACACCGAGGTCACGCTGCTGGGCCAGACCGTGAACGCGTACCGGGAGCCGGACGAGGGCTTCGGCCTCGGCGAGCTCCTGCGCCGCGTCGGCGGGATCCCGGGGCTCCGTCGGTTGCGCTTCATCACTTCCCACCCGCGCCTCGTGGACGACGCGCTCGTCTCGGCGCTCGCCGAGGTTCCGGCCCTCGCTCCGTACCTGCACCTGCCGGCGCAGTCCGGCTCCGACCGCGTGCTCTCCCGGATGAAGCGCCGCTACACGTCGGCGGAGTACCGCGCCACCGCGGCCGGGCTCCGCGAGCGCGTGCCCGGCCTGGCGTTGTCCTCGGATTTCATCGTCGGTTTTCCGGGAGAGACCGAGGACGACTTCCAGGACACGCTCGCCCTCGTGCGCGACGTCCGATTCGCGAGCCTCTTCGCCTTCCGCTACTCGCCCCGGCCGGGCACGGCGTCGGCACGGTGGGGGAGCGCCGGGGAAGTCCCGGCCGACGTCTCGGCGCGCCGCCTCTCGGAGCTCCTGGCGCTCCAGACCGGGATCCAGCGGGAGCTCAACCAGGAGCTCGTCGGCCGGAGATTCGAGATCCTCGTCGAGGGCACCAACCGCCACGGGCAGACCACGGGCCGCACGTCCTGCAACCGAATCGTCCACCTCGAGTCGGAGAAGCCGGAGCCCGGCACTTACGTCCACGCGCTCGTGACTCGGGGCCTTCCCAACTCGCTCGCCGGGAGGCTCGCGTGATCAAGATGGAAATCAAGGGGCTCCTGATGGACCCCGTGTCCAACATGCCCGTCGTCATCCTGCGGGACACCGAGAAGGGCCACTTCCTGCCGATCTGGGTGGGCGTCTTCGAGGCCAACGCCATCGCCCTCGAGATGGAGAAGGTCACGACGCCGCGCCCCATGACGCACGACCTCCTCAAGAATCTTCTCGGCGAGCTCGACGCGCGGGTCGACCGCGTCGTGATCAACGACCTTCGCGACAACACCTTCTTCGCCCGCATCCATCTGACCCGCGGCGATTCGACGCTTTCGGTCGACAGCCGGCCGAGCGACGCGATCGCGCTCGCGCTGCGGTCGCAGGCCGAGATCTTCGTCGAAGAGAAGGTCCTCGAGTTGAGCCGCACCCTCCGCGCCGACTCGGAACAGGACCCCGAGCGCCTCAAGAAACTGCTCGAGGAAGCCGGCCCGGACGACCTCGGCAAGTTCCCGATGTAGCCTCGCCTCGCGACATTTCTCCTCGTTCCGGCGGGAAAAGTTCGCGTTGTACACTCCGGCCCGTGATCATCTCGATTACCAATCAAAAGGGGGGAGTCGGGAAGACCACCACGGCGATCAACCTCGCGGCCGCCATGGCCCAGAAGGGGATGAAGACCCTGCTGGTGGACCTCGATCCCCAGGCCAACAGCACGATGTCCTACCTGGAGAGGCGGAGCGTCGAGAAGTCCATGTTCGACGTCCTCACGGAAGCCGAGGTCAAGCTCAAAGACATCGTCCGCCCCTCCGGGATGAAGAACCTCGACATCGCCCCGGCCCGGATCTCGCTCGCCAAGATCGAGTCCAAGCTGCTCGGGGAGATCGACGGGCACTTCCGGCTGCGGGACAAGGTCGACGCGGTCCGGCGGGCCTACGACGCCATCCTGATCGACACGCCGCCGACCCTGGGCATGATCACGGTCAACGCGATGGTGGCCTCGACCCACATCCTCATCCCGATCCAGTCCTCCTACTTCGCCCTGGAGGGCACCGACGACCTGCTCGAGACCATCGACAAGATCAAGGCCCGGCCGAACCCCAGCCTCCAGATCCTGGGCGTCGTGATCACCCTGCACGACAAGCGCACGGTCCTGGGCAAGGACGTCTACAAGCAGATCAGCCAGGTGTTCGGCAAGAAGATCTTCAAGACCACGATCTCGAAGAGCGTGCGGCTCGAAGAGAGCCCGGCGCACCAGGAGTCGATCTTCACCTTCGCGCCGAGGTCCTCCGGGGCCGCCGAGTACTACTCTCTTTCCGAGGAGGTCCTTTCCCGTGTCTAAACGCCGAGGCCTGCCTTCCGAATCGCACATGAAGCACGACGCCCACTTCGTCGACTCGCTCTCGGAGCGCTTCGGCCCATCCATCGGGAGGCTCGTGCCCATCGAGGAGATCGAAACCAACCCCGACCAGCCGAGGCGCAGCGTCGGCGATCTCGAGGAGCTCAAGAAGTCGATCGAAGCCCGGGGCGTGCTCGAGCCGATCCTGGTGCGGCCGATGGACTCGGGGCGGTTCCGGATCATCGCGGGGGAGAGACGCTTCCGGGCGGCCCTCGAGGCGGGCCTCGCGGAAGTCCCCTGCATCGAGATGGAGGTTCCCGACAACGAGGTGCTCGAGATCGCTCTGATCGAGAACCTGCACCGCCGCGACCTGCATCCGTTCGAGGAGGCGTCCGGCTACGCGTCGCTCTCCGAGAAGCACGGGTACACGCAGCAACGGATCGCATCGAGCGTCGGGAAGTCGCGCGTCTCGATCACGGAGACGATGTCGCTCCTCGACATCCCCGAAGACCTCCGCGAGAAATGTCGGCGCGCCGACATTCAGGCGCGCTCGGTCCTCCTCGAGATCGCCCGTCTCGGCGATCGACGCAGGATGGAGGAGGCCATCGCTCTCGTTCTCTCGGGCTCGACGCGCGACGATCTGCGCGAGCAGAAGAAGGGACCCGCGACCGAGGGCGGCAAGCGCCGCGAGTTCCACTTCGTCTACGGACCCAAGGACGGACCCTTCCGGCTCAACCTCGCCTTCCACAAGACTCGCGTCGGGAAGTCCGAGATCATCGACGCTCTCCGCGGCGTCCTGCGCCAGCTCGAGTCGGGAGAGATCGATCTGCCCCGAAAGTAGCCCGATGGACTTCGCCGCCCGCGATCCCCACTTCGCGAAGCGGGTGCGGGAGAGCTTCGAGGCGCAGGCGTTCATGCGGCTCATCGGTGCCCGCCTCGAGCGGGTCGAGCCCGGCGCCGTGGACATCGCGCTCGATTTCCGGGAGGACCTGACCCAGCAGCGCGGGTTCCTGCACGCGGCCGTCGTGGCGGGCATCGCCGACAGCGCCTGCGGATACGCGGCCTACACGCTCATGCCCGCGGAGAGCGACGTGCTCTCGGTGGAGTTCAAGACGAACCTGCTTCGCCCGGCGAAGGGGTCGCGGTTTCTCGCCGAGGCGCGCGTCGTGAAGGACGGACGGACCATCACCGTGTCACGCGCCGACGTTCAGGCCTGGGAGGGAGCCGGGGAGCCGCGGCTGGTGGCGACGATGCTGGCCACCATGATTCGGCAGTAGGCCGCCCGAGCCGAAGCCGGGCGCATTGGCGGAAGGGAGGTCCCTCATGGAAGATCCAGAGAAGCCCCGAATCTTCCTCGGCTCGTCCGGAAAGCAGGCGAAGCTGCTTCAGGCGCTCACGCGCGGTCTGGAAGACGTCGCCCACGTCGAGCCCTGGACGACTTCGTTCAACCCCGGGACGACGACCCTCGAGCGCCTCCTCGAGCTCACCCGGGAGGTCGACTTCGCCGCCATGGTGTTCGCGCAGGATGATTGGACGAGCGCGAGCGCGCCGGTCGCGTCCGACTCCGCCCAGGCCTCTCCTCGAGACAACGTCGTCTTCGAGGCCGGCCTTTTCGGGGGAGTCCTCGGAATGCGCCGGACCTTCATCCTCCACGCGACCGGTTCCAAGCTTCCCAGCGATCTCCTCGGACTGACGTGCGTGAGGTACGGGGAGACGACCCCGGCGGAGATCCGGGCGGTCAACGCGAAGTTGAAGAAGGCGATCGAGAGCGTCGGCCGCCTCGCGCGCATCGAGGGCCTGTGGTGGCAATACTCGCTGACGGAGCGGACCACTCGGGAGCCGTCCGCCGTGAGCCTCCTGCGGATCTCGAGGGACCGCTCCGGGACGCTGGAGATCACGGGTCGCTCGTGGCAGGAGAACGGCAAGCTCTCCGCGCGGTACTGGAGCGAGGCGGTCAAGGAGAAACCCGACGCGTCCGGCCTCTTCTATTACTGGAAGGGAGAGCGACCTCTCGACCCCGACGCGCCGCAGCTGGACGGAACGGGTGAGATTCGGCTGGAGTCCGCGGATCGCGCGTCCGGGTATTTCACGACGCGAGCGGACACGCTCCCGGAGCTCCACGCGAGAACCGCCGGGGTCTACCTGCGCGCGGATCCCGAGGACCTGGGCGCCCTGGACGGGAACGATGACCGTCGCCGCGGGGAGTTGATCTCGGAGCGGCTGGCGCGCTGGAAGGCGATCTGCTGATTCCGTGCGGAGCGGCCTCGATCGCCCCTGTCGCGGCCCATTCATAGCGTCCGATAAGATATATTATGTAAAGTACGATATCGGGCCCGGCTGGAGCGGCCTTCCTGGTGCCGCCTTTACAAGGGCCCCCTCCCTCTGCACTATCGACTCCGTGCGGCCGTCGCTGATCTCGAAGTCGGTGGTCCGGGAAATCGGGCCGCCCTTCCTCCTGGGGTTCACGGCCTACACGTTCATTCTCCTGATCCGGACGATTCTGCTGCTCGCGGATTTCGCGGTCCGCCGGAGCGCGCCGTTCGCGGAGGTCGCGCGGCTGGTGGCCCTGTCGCTTCCATGGATCGTCGTCCTGACGTTTCCGATGGCGTTCCTGCTCGGCGTCCTCGTCGGGATCGGCCGCCTCAACACGGATTCGGAGCTCACGGCCCTGCGCGCCTGCGGCGTCGGGCCCGCCGCCCTCTACCGCCCGGTGCTCGGCGCCGCCGCGGCCGCCTCGGTCCTGGTGCTCTTCCTCTACAACGTCGTCCTTCCTCCGGCGAACGAGGCGCTGCAGACCGCCATGACCCGGGTGGCCGCGACGTCCATCGTGAACCTCGTGGCTCCCCGGACTTTCCGAGAGCCCCGGCCGGGCATCACGTTCTTCTTCGACCGCGCCTCCCCGGACGGACGCGCCTTCGAGGGAGTCTTCCTCCGGCTCGGCGACGACGTCGGCGCTCCCGACCGCATCATCGTCGCGCGCCAGGGCTCTCTGGCCCTCGAGGGTGACCGCCTCTGGCTGGACCTCCGCCAGTCCGAGGTCCACGAATTGGACCCCGACGACCCTTCGCGCGACCGCGTCAGCCGGAACGAGACCCAGCGGCTGCTGCTGGCGGGCGACGCGCCGAATCCCTCCGGCACGGGTGTCCGCGTCGAGCGCGGGCTGCGCTCCCAGGCCCTCCCCGAGCTGTGGAAGTCGGCGCACACGCTCTCGCGGCGGGACCCCGAGCGCCGGCTCGCCTGGGTCGAGATCCACAAGAAGTTCGCGATCCCGGTGGCGTGCCTGGCCTTCGCGCTGATCGGAGTGCCTCTCGGCCAGACGCTGCGGCGCGGCGGTCGCGGCGGCAGCTTCGCCCTTTCGCTCGCCGTGCTCCTCGGCTACTACCTGCTGCTGACGAGCGGCGAGACGTGGGCGCAGGAGGGCCGCATGGCGCCCGCGCTGGCCATGTGGCTCCCCAACGTTCTCCTCGTCGCGCTGGGGGTCGGGGCCGCGCTCTTCCGGCCCTCGGGCCGCGTCCCCCGCGCCCCGCGCCCGCAGATCGCCCCCGAGCCCGCCGCCGCGCCGCCGGTTCCCGAACGCAGGCCCGCCGTCGGGATTTCGAGCTCCACGACTCCCCCGGTTTCCCAGGACGGCCCCGCGGTCGCGCCGCCGCCGCCGCTGGTCGCCTCGCCTGCTCTCGCTCCTCGACCGCTACGTGCTCGCGAGGTTTCTGTCGGCGCTCCTGCTCGTCTTCGCGTCGGCGATGCTCCTCTCGATCGTCGTGGACTACGCGGACAAGCTCGACGAGGTCGCCCGGCATCATCCGCCCTTCTCCGCGATTCTCGGTTTCTACCGTTACTTCGCCCTCTCGATCGCGATCCAGATCGCGCCGTTCGCGGTGCTGCTCGCGGCCCTCGTCGGCCTGGGCGTCCTCTCCAAGAACGCCGAAGACACGGCCTTCAAGGCCTCGGGGGTGTCGCTCTGGCGGCTCGCGGCGCCCGTCGCCGTCTTCGTGGCGCTCGCCGCGGCCGGCGTCTTCGCGGTGGGCGAGTACGTCCTGCCGATCGCCGAGCAGCGACAGATGCGCTTCCGCAACGTCATCTACGGCCGTCCGATCGATTACGGAATCCGCAGCTCCGCCGAGCGCAACTGGTACCTCGCCGGCGACGGGCGCATCTGGTTCCGCGAGGAGAGCGTTCCGGCGCGCAACGCCCTGCTGGGCGTGTCCATCTTCCGTTTCGATCCGGAGTTCACGCTCACCGGACGGACGGACGCCCGGGCGGCCGTCTGGAAAGACGGCGGGTGGACGCTCACGGACGGGTGGACGCGCGCCTTCGACGGGAGCGACCCTCCCTTTCGCAAGTTCGCCGAGGATCGCACCGAGGGCGATCCGCCGGACTCCGTCGTGGCCAGCCGGCGTCGGCCGGAGGAGATGCGCTTTCGCGAGCTCGAGAGGCTCACCCGCCACTTGCGCGCCGGCGGCTACCCCACGGCCTCCCTCGAAACGGCCCTCCAGGCCAAGCTCGCGCAGCCCGCGCTCCTGCCGGTGATGGCCCTGCTCGCGGTGCCGTTCGCGTTTCGCGTCGGCCGGCGCGGCGCCCTCGCCGGGATCGGCGTCGGGCTCTCGCTCGGAATCCTCACTCTCGTCGCTTCGGCTTTCGCGACGAAGCTCGGCGAAGTCGGCGCCTTGCCGCCCTGGCTCGCGGCGTGGTCTCCGGCGATCCTCTTCGGCCTCGCGGCGGTATATTTGATCCTGCGGATCCGGACGTGACACGCGCGCGGCTTCGGGCGGGCGTTTTCCTCATCGTCTTCGTCATTCCGAGCGTCTGCGCGATCGGCCAGGAGCCGGAAGCGCTCCGGCTTGCGGAAACCGAACCCGAAGCCGAACCCGAGAAGCCCTCCCCTTCCGTGCCGGCCGTCGTCGGCGCGGCCCTCCTCGAGGAGGCGCGGCGCTACGCGTGCGACGGCGCGGCGCTCGTGACGAGCCCTCTGCACTGGGATGGCCGCGACTGGACCAGGTTCGCCGCGTTCGCGGGATCTCTGGGTGTCCTCCTCGCGACCGACCAGCAGACCTACGTCGCGATCCAGCAACGGCGCTCCGCCACGACCGACGACATCTCGGACGTCACGACGCCCTTCGGCCAGGCCTACGCGTGGGCGATCGCCGGGGGAATGCTGGCCGGCGGACTGATCGTGAAGGACGCCGAGCTGCGGGACACGGGGCGCGACGCGATCGAGGCGGCCTTGTTCGCCAGCCTGATCACGACGATCGCCAAGCCCGTCTTCGGCCGCGAGCGCCCGGACCAGTCCGACGGGCGCACGATCTTCCACGGCTTCACGAGCCAGTACCAGTCGTTCCCGTCGGGGCACTCCACGATCGCCTGGGCCGTCGCCTCCGTGGTGGCCATGCGCACCGACGGCTGGATCGTTCCGACCGTCGCCTACACGCTGGCCACGATCGTGTCCTTCGATCGGGTCAACGACGCGAAGCACTTCGTCGGCGACGTGTTCGCGGGCGCCGCGATCGGCGTGGCCGTCGGGCGCTTCGTCGTCGGGAGGCACCGCGGCGAGACGGAGGAGGCCACTCCGTCGCTCTCCGTCACTCTCGCGCCGATCCCCGGAGGCATCGGCGCGCGGGTGACGTTCTGACTTCGGACTCGGTCTAGGTCCCCTCTTCCCAGGAACCCATGTACTTGACCTGCTCCGGGGTGGCCGTGTCGATCGTGACGCCCATCGAGGCCAGCTTCAGCCGGGCGATCTCGCGGTCGATGTCTTCGGGCACCGCGTAGACGCGCTTCTCCAGCGAGGCGTGGTTCTTGACCATGAACTCCGCGGCGAGGGCCTGGTTGGCGAAGGACATGTCCATGACGGACGCCGGATGCCCCTCGGCCGCCGCGAGGTTGATGAGACGCCCGTCGGCGAGGAGGTGGATCTTCCTCCCGTCGTGGAGACGAAATTCCTCGACGGAGTCGCGGATGGGGCGCCGCTCGCGCGAGAGCTTCTCGAGGGCCGGGATGTCGATCTCGACGTTGAAGTGACCCGAGTTGCAGATGACCGCGCCGTGCTTCATCGCCCGGAAATGCTCGTCGCGGAGCACGCCCTTGTTGCCCGTCACGGTCACGAAGATGTCGCCCACCGGCGCCGCCTCGGCCATCGTCATGACGCGGAACCCGTCGAGCGCGGCCTCGATCGCCTTCGTCGGATCCAGCTCGGTCACGATGACCTGGGCGCCGAGGCCCCGGGCACGGCTCGCCACGCCGCGGCCGCACCAGCCGTAGCCGGCGACGACGACGTTCAATCCCGCGATGAGCAGGTTCGTGGCGCGAATGATTCCGTCCATCGTCGACTGGCCGGTGCCGTAGCGGTTGTCGAAGAAATGCTTGGTCTTCGCCTCGTTGACGGCGACCACCGGAAACTTCAGCACGCCGGCCTTCTCCATCGCCTTCAGCCGGATCACGCCGGTCGTGGTCTCCTCGGTGCCGCCGATGATGCCGGCGAAGAGGGCCTTGCGCTGGTCGGCCGAGAGGCCTTGCGCCCACTTGCGGACCACGGGGTCGACTTCGGAATCCCGGTCCAGAGCCAGGAAGAGCAGGGACGAAACCAGGTCCGCCCCGTCGTCCATGGTCATGTTGGGCATGTGGGCGAGGGCCGCGCGGATGTGGTCGTAATAGGAGGCGTGGTCCTCGCCCTTGATGGCGTAGGTGGCGACGCCGAAGTCGGCGACCAGCGAGGCCGCGACGTCGTCCTGGGTCGAGAGAGGGTTCGAGGCGCAGAGGACCAGGTCGGCGCCCCCGGCCGTCAGCGCCCGGGCCAGGTTGGCCGTTTCGCTCGTGACGTGAAGACAGGCCGAGAGCCGCACGCCGCGCAGCGGCTTCTCCTTGGCAAACCGCTCCCGGATCTGCTTGAGAACCGGCATGCTCTCGTCGGCCCACTCGATGCGCGTCTTTCCGCGCGGCGCCAGAGCGAGATCCCGAACGTCGCTGCGAACTCCGTTTTGCGTCGCTGTGCTCATGGTTCTAACCTCCCACCGGCGCGGCCACTTCGACTCCCGCGGCCCGGGCCAGCGCCTCCGCCCGATCCGTCTGCTCCCAGCTGAACTCGGGCAGCCTCCGGCCGAAATGGCCGAAGGCGGCCGTGGCCCGGTAGATCGGGCGCCGCAGGTTCAACGACTCGATGATGCCCTTGGGCGTGAGCTTGAAGTGCTCCCGAATGAGCGCGACGATGCGATCCTCGGGAAGTCTTCCCGTGCCGTAGGTCTCGACGTGCACCGAGACCGGGTCGGCGACGCCGATCGCATAGGCGAGCTGGATGAGCGCCCGCTCCGCGATGCCGGCGGCGACGAGATTCTTGGCGACGTAGCGCGCCATGTAGGCCGCCGAGCGGTCGACCTTCGTGGGGTCCTTGCCGGAGAACGCGCCGCCGCCGTGCGGAGCGCTGCCGCCGTAGGTGTCGACGATGATCTTGCGGCCCGTGAGGCCGCTGTCCCCCTGCGGGCCGCCGATGACGAAGCGCCCGGTCGGGTTGATGTGGAACTTGGTCTCGTTGGTCAGCAGGCCCGCCGGAATCACCGGACGGATGATCTCTTCGATGATGGCTTCCTTGAGGGCGGGATGCTTGATGGCCTCGGCGTGCTGGGTGGAGACGACGACGGTCTCGACGCGGATCGCCCGGGGACCTTCGTACTCCACGGTGACCTGGGACTTCCCGTCGGGCCGGAGAAAATCGAGCTCGCCCTTGCGGCGGGCCTCCGAGAGCCGCTGGACCAGCCGGTGCGCCAGCGTCAGCGGAAGAGGCATCAGCTCCTCGGTCTCGCGAACCGCGTAGCCGAACATCATGCCCTGGTCGCCGGCTCCCCCCGTGTCCACGCCCTGCGCGATGTCGGGGGACTGCGGGTCGATCGAGGACATGACCGCGCACGTCTCGTAGTCGAAGCCGAACTTGGCGCGGGTGTAACCGATCTCCTTGATCGTCTGCCGCACGATCGAGGGAAGGTCGACGTAGGTCTTGGTCGAGATCTCGCCGGCGATGAAGGCGAGGCCCGTCGTGACGAGGGTTTCACACGCGACCCGTCCGGTCGGGTCGTCGCGCATGACCGCGTCGAGAACCGCGTCCGAAATCTGGTCGGCGATCTTGTCGGGATGTCCTTCGGTCACCGACTCCGAGGTAAAGAAATGTCTCCCGGTCTGGAGCATGCACACTCCTCGCTAATTGACTGGCCGCCCGTCAGAAACCGCGAACGGTAGCATTTCCTCGGGGTCAGGTCAAAGGGATCCCGAAGAAATGGAACACGTTACGCCCGTAACCCCGCCGGGACAGGGGCTTCAATCCGGCCGGGGGGAGCACCGCCTCGCCTTCGTCGGCCTGGACGACCAGAACCCCTCCTGCGGCGAGCAGCGCGGCGGCGCCATCCATGGCCCGGCCCGGATCTCCGCCGTAGGGCGGGTCAGCAAAGATCAGATCGAAACGCTCGGCCCCGCGAGCGAGGGCGGCCACGGCGGCGGCGGCGTCGCCCGACACGACCCGGACCTCGCCCGGCGCCGCGCCGATCCGAGCGCACGTGTTCGCCACGGCGCTCGCGTCGGCGTCGACGAGCACCGCGGCCACGGCGCCGCGGGAGACGGCCTCCAACCCGACCGCGCCGGAGCCGGCGAACAGATCCAGGACCCGGGCGTTCGCGATCCGCTCCGGACCGAGGAGGTCGAAGAGCGCGGCCCGCGCGCGGCCCGAAGTCGGCCGGGCCGTCGCGGGGACCTCGAGCCGCCTCCCCTTCCACTTTCCGGCCTGGATGCGCACCACCGAGCGCGCGGACGCGGATTTCGCGAGCGCTTCCCTTCGGGGCGCTTCATTTCGGGGCGCATTCGGGGCGCGGGCGGCTCGAACTGGAACCGGAGCTCCTCGATCTTGACGAACTGGGAGTACGGCTCGGTGATGCCGACGATCTCGACGAAGCCGCTCTCCTTCTCGAGGCGACGGACCTGGAAGACCGCGCCGTCGAAGCGCTTCAGAAGCGTGCCCGGCGCGAGCAGGTCCGGATGGAAGCGGGTGGCCGGCGGCAGCGGAGAGAGGAAGAGGCCCTTGAGCCCCTCGAGGGAGGAGCGCAGCGAGGAGCTGTCGGCCGTGTCCGTCGAGAACTCGTCGAAACGGAGCGTGATCCGGTCGCCGTTGGACCGCGCGAGCGTCACCGCGGAAGACGAGGCCAGCTGGCCGGTGAGCCCCGTGCGGCGGTCCTTGGGGATGGCCCAGATCTCGGCCCGGGAGAAGAAGTCGCAATAGAACTGGAGCTCGGCGGGCGAAAGTTTTTCGCGCTTGACCTCGTCCTTCCCGCCGCGACTGGTTTTCCAGACCAGCATTCCGTCGCGAAACACCGTGAGGCGGTCGTAGCCTTCGTTGGACTGGCGCACCCACTCCGCGCAGAAGGTCGGGCCGGAGATGGGAGTCGGAGCCGGCGCCGGCGTCTGCGCTTGCGCTTGCGTCAGCCTCGAGGCGAGGGCCGCAGCGGCGAAAACCAGCGCCGCCCTCAACGGAGCCTCCGCGCGTGGGCGAGAGCGAATGCCAGCTCGTTTCGCGCGGTCAGGCGTCCGTCCTCGCGCGCCGCCCGCGTCGCCGCGAGTGCGCGGCCGATCGCCGGGCCCTGCGGCACGCCGCGGGCGAGCAGATCCGCCCCCGAAATCGCGAGCTTCGGCGCCTCGCCTGCCGCGAGACGCGCGAGGGCGCGCCGGTCGGATCCCGAGCGGAGGGCCGCGGCGGCCAGGATCTCCTCCGGCGAGAGTCCGGTCGCGCGAAGACGCCGTCGTGATGGGGCGAGATGAGCGATTCCCGAGCCGAGACGGCGCCGCGTCGAGGCCCAGCGGCCCAACGCGAGACCCTCCCGGCCCGACAGGGCGAGCCTGTCGGCGACTTCGCGAAGAGCGCGCATCGGAGCCGGGCCCATCCAGGCGAGAAAGTAGCAGAGCCAGCCGACCTCCTTCCCTGCGGCCAGCCGCTCGGCGGTGCGCACGCGTTCCGTGGCGCCGCGGACGGGTTCCGCCGCGCGGGCGAGGCCGGCCGCGACGGCGCGGTCGAGCCCGAGGCGGATCAGGAGCGCTACCGCGCGCGCCCGCTGCGGCTCCCCGAAGACGAGGACGAGCTCCCGGCGCAGGCGATCGCCGGACACGGCGTCGAACGCTCCCTGCGCGATCGCGGTTGCGATCTGACGGCGCGTGTCCGCGGGAATCGAAAACGAGAGCCGGTTCGCATAGCGAACGGCCCGGAAGGCGCGCGTCGGATCATCCGCGGGAGAGGCCGGATGGAGAAATCGCATCCGCTTCCGGCCGAGATCCCGCAGGCCGGCGAACGGGTCGATCACGGCGGGCGGTTTGCGCGAGAGATCCAGGGCGATCGCATGGATCGAGAAGTCGCGCCGGGCCAGGTCTTCTTCGATGCTGGCGCCGATCGCGACCGCGGGCAGGGCTCCGGGGTACGCGTACGTCTCCCGTCGCGTGGCCGCGAGGTCCACGCGAGCGCCTCCGGGGAGCTCGAGCGTCGCGGTGCCGAACCGCGCGTGCGCGGTGGCTCGCGCGCCGAGACGGTCGGCGAGCGCTGCCGCGAGCGCCGCGGCGTCACCCTCGACGGCGAGGTCCACGTCTTTCATCGGGCGGCGGAGGAACAGATCGCGGACGGCGCCGCCCACGAGAAAAATGTGCTCGCGGCGCTCCCGGGCGAGCGCGGCGGCCGCGGAAACGGCGCGCCGCATCGGTCGAGGAAGGGCGGCGAGCGAGGCGGCTTTCGTTCGCGCGCCTCACCGGCGCGACCTTGCTCGCGCGCCTCACCGGCGCGACCTTGCTCGCGCGCCTCACCGGCGCGACGTCAGAAGACGTACTCGACCGACCCCTCCCCTGCCAGCGCCTGGATCTCGCTCGTCAGGCGCGGCGACGGGGCGATGCGCATCGAGTCCGCCGCCTTCAGAGTCGCTTCGAATTCGCCGGGCCGCACGAGCCGGATCGACACCGGCGTGGTGCCCGGGTGGCGGCGCAGCCGCTCCTGCAGCCGCGCCAGCACGTTCTCGTCGGCATAGGCGAGGTTGACCCGGATGGCGAGCTCCCGCGCCCGACGCTCCCGGATGCCCTCGAGCGGAGTGATGTCCTGGATCGTGAGCTCCATCGCTCCGCCGGACTCGCGCACCATCGCCGTGGCCAGCACGGGCAGGTCGTCCCGGACCCAGCCCTGGACCTTCTCGTAAAGGCTCGCGAAGATGGCGACGCCGATCGACCCGCTCGTGTCCTCGAGCGTGGCCTTGAGCATCGTCTTGCCTTCGTTGACGCCCTTCTTGATCTTCTGCTTCTTCAGGTTGCCGAGGACGCCGGCCACCCGCACCGACTGCTCGATCCGGCTCGCGAGCTCGGCGATCTTGCCCTCGGCGAAGCGCTCGATCTCCTCGGAGAAGCGCGTCAACGGATGCCCCGTGACGTAGAAGCCCAGCGTGTCCTTTTCGCCCTTGAGCTTCTGGTCGAGCGGCCACTCCGCGAGCTCGGGAAAGTCGTCGCGCATCGAGCCGTCCTCGGCGCTCGGCGCCGAGCCGCCGAACAAATTCGACTGGCCGAGCTCGATCTCCTCGCGACGCCGTGCCGCCTGGGCGAGGGCGCGCTCCGACGCGCCCGCGAGGGTCGCCCGGTTCCGACCCAGCGAATCGAAGGCGCCCGCGGCGATGAGGGCGTCGAGCGTCCGCTTGTTGACGAGGCGCGAATCGAGCCGCTCGATGAAGTCGGAGAACGAGCCGAAGGGCCGCTTCCCCCGCTCCTCGAGAACGAAACGGGCCGCCGCTTCTCCGACGCCCTTGATGGCCGCGAGGCCGAAGCGGATCGCCGCGCCGGCCGCGGCGAAGCTCTCCGAAGACTCGTTGATGTCCGGCGGGAGGACGGAGATCCCGGATTCCTGACAGTCTCCCAGGATCTTCACGATGCCGTCGGTCGAGCCGATCTCCGCCGAGAGGTTTGCGGCGAAGAAGTCGATCGGATAGTGCGCCTTGAGGTAGGCCGTCTTGTAGGCCACGAGCGCGTAAGCCACGGCGTGGGATTTGTTGAACCCGTATCGGGCGAAGGGCTCGATCAGCGACCAGAGCTCCTGCGCCTTCTTCTTGGGCGTGCCGTGCTCGACCGCCTTCCGGATGAACTTCTCGGCCTCGGCCTGCATGATCTCGCGCTTCTTCTTGCCGATGGCCTTCCGCAGGAGGTCCGCCTCGGCCAGGGTGTAGCCCGCGACCATCTGCGCGATGCGCATGACCTGTTCCTGGTACACGAGGATGCCCAGGGTCTCCGAGAGGACCGGCTCGAGCTCGGGAAGCGGGTACGTCACGCGGCTCGTACCGCCGCGCCGCCGCACGTAGTCCTCGACGGTTCCGGCGTCGAGAGCGCCCGGCCGATAGAGAGCGTTCAGGGCCGCGAGATCGGCGAACACCCGCGGCTTCGCCCGCCGCAGGAGATCGCGCATGCCGCCGGAGTCGAACTGGAAGACGCAGGCCGTCTTCCCGGAACGGAAGAGCTCGTAGGTCGGCTCGTCGTCGAGAGGCAGGTGGTCGAGGTCGAGCTCGACGCCCCTCCGCTCGCGCACGGCGGCGACCGTGGCTTCCAGGACGTCGAGCGTGATCAGGCCGAGAAAATCGATCTTGAGCAGGCCCATCTTCTCGACGGCGTTCATGTCGAACTGCGTCGTGATTTCGTCCTTGCTGGTCCGGTAGAGCGGCAGGAATTCGATGATGGGTCGGGGCGCGATGACGACGCCGGCGGCGTGGATGCCGGCGTGCCGCGAGAGACCTTCGAGCCGCTCCGCGATGCGCACCACCTTGGCCACCGACTCGTCCGAGGCCATCGCCTCCTTCAGACCGGGTGAGTCGCGGAACGCGCGCTCGAAGTTGACGTCGGGGCCGTCGGGCACGAGCTTGGCGATCCGATCCCCGAGAGCCACGGGCAGCGACAGCACCCGCGCGACGTCGCGCACCGCGAGCTTGGGCTTCAACTGCGAGAACGTCACGATCTGGGCCACGTTCTCGCGGCCATATCGCTTCGTCACGTACTCGATGACCTCGCCTCGCCGCGCCTGGCAGAAGTCGATGTCGATGTCGGGCATCGAGATCCGCTCGGGGTTGAGGAAACGCTCGAAGAGGAGGTCGTACCGCAGAGGGTCGATCTCCGTGATCCGGAGCGCCCACGAGACGATCGAGCCGGCGGCGCTGCCACGGCCGGGGCCGACGGCGATGCCCTTTTCCCGGGCGTGGCGGATGAAGTCGGAGACGATCAGGAAGTAGGAGGGAAAGCCCATCTTCTCGATGACGCCGATCTCGTACTCCAGGCGGTCGCGGTACTTCTCGGGCGCGCTCCGCTCGGCCTCGGGCATCTGCGCGACGTCCTCGGCGAGGCGACGCTCGAGGCCCTCCCGCGCGAGGTCGCGGAAGTAGTCGGCGGGAGGCTGGCCCCCCGGGGCCGTGAACTGCGGAAGGTGGAGGCCATCCGTGTCGAAGGAGACCGCGCAGCGCTCGGCGATCGCGACGGTGTTCGTGACGGCTTCGACGCTCCAGGGCTTGAAGCGGGAGAGCATCTCGTCCGGGTTCTTGACGTAGAACTCGTCGTTGTAGAAGCGCATGCGCCGCTCGTCCTCGAGCGTCTTGCCCATCCCGATGCAGAGCAGGACCTCGTGCGGAAACGCGTCGTCGCGGCGGAGGTAGTGGCTGTCGTTGGTCGCGACGGCCGGCGCCCCCGTCTCCGTCGCGAGGCGGAGCAGGTCCGGGATGATCGCGGTCTGCTGGGGCAGGCCGTGGTCCATGAGCTCGACGAAGAAATTGCCCTTGCCGAAGATGTCCTCGTACTCGAGAAAGGCCTTCTTCGCCGCCCCGAAGTTGCCCCGGGACAGGGACCCGGCCACCTCGCCCTTCAGGCAGCCGGAGAGGCCGATCAGACCCTCCGCGTGCTCCCGCAGGAGCTTCTTGTCCATCCGCGGCCGGTGGTAAAAGCCCGACAGATAGGCCTCGGAGACCAGCCGGACGAGGTTGCGGTATCCCTTCTGCGTCGCCGCCAGAATCGTCAGGTGATACGCGTATCCCTCACCCGACTCGCTCGCCGCCTTCTCCTCCCGATCCGTGCGGTCCCCCGGAGCGATGTAGGCCTCCACCCCGATGATCGGCCGCACGCCGTTCTGGAGGGCCTCGTGGAAGAAGTGGAACGCCCCGAACATGTTGCCGTGGTCGGTGACCGCGACCGCCGGCATGCCGAGCTCGGCGACGCGCTTGCACAGTTCGGGAAGCCGATTCGCGCCGTCGAGAAGGGAGTACTGACTGTGGAGATGGAGATGAACGAAGTCGCCGGACATCGAGCTTCGATCATAACGCCATCGGAGAGAGCTCTGCCGACGCGATATCTTCTCCGCGGAACCTCCCCCGAAACGCCGAGGAGAACGAATCGATGATCACGAGCACGCGCCTCGCCGAGCATGTCCTCGCGGGCGCGCTCTTTGTCGCCGCGGCCGCTCCGACGCCCGCTCCCACGCCGGGCGCGGCGACGGCCACCGCAGCGCGACCGCCCCAGTGACTCTCGACGCCGTCTGGACCCCGCCCGCCGACTTCCGCGCGAAAGTGAACGCGGCGTGCGGAAGCGCGGGAGAAAAGTTCGGCGCCTGCTTCGTCGATCAGATGCGCGCCGCCGGAGCCCCGGAAGCCGCGCTCGCGTTCGCACGGCGCACGGGCGACCAGGGCTACGCCACGGCGTTTCTCGACACCGGGAAAGTCGACGTGGCCTACGCCGAGTACCCGTTTCGCGCCAATGAAAACGCGCTCGTCTTCCTCGTCAACGGGGAGCCTCCGATGATCGACGTCGACGACCTCTCCCGGATCGACATGAAGAATCTCGGCAACAACACCGTGTACGTCGGCCTCTTGAAGACGTTCCCGTCGCTGGCCCTCTTCCCCGGCAATCGCCGGCCGGGGGGACGCGAGCCGCGCGCCCTGATGCTGAAAAGCGGCGGGCAGCGTTTCGTCGTGGTCTTCGAGCTTCACGATGGCTGCCATGCCTGCAAGACGGTGGGATATGCGCGCGTCGGGTTCGATTTCGATGTCCAGGGCAAGTTCGTCGGGACCGACGTCGTGCAGGTCCGTTCCCGGTACCAGTAGGACGCCGGACCAGGACCAAGCCATGGCGTTCCGCCGGGCCCTGGGCACCTTCGACGCGACCATGCTCGTCGTCGGAGGAATCATTGGCGCCGGCATCTTCGTCAATCCCTACCTGGTCGCCCAGCGGCTGCCCTCGGCCGGCTCCATCCTCTGGGTCTGGATCGCCGGAGGCGCGATCGCTCTCGCGGGCGCACTGGCGTTCGCCGAGCTCGCGTCGATCTACCCGAAAGCCGGCGGCGAGTACGCCTACCTGCGGGAGGCCTACCATCCGCTGGTCGCTTTCCTCTTCGGATGGGCCTCGTTCCTGATGATCCAGGGAGGCGGCATCGCCGCCGTCTCCATCGTCTTCGCGGAGCACACCCTTCGTTTCGCGGGCTCTCCGGGCGCCAACCCGACGCCTCTGGCCATCGCCGCGATCCTGGCGATGGCGCTCGTCAACGTCCTCGGCGTCAAGCCCGGCAGCCGCGTGCTGAACGGGCTCGTGCTGATCAAGATCCTCTCGCTCGCGGCGCTCATCCTCGGCGGGCTGTGGCTCGCGCCGAGGCTCCCGCCACTGCCGCCGATCGCGAACGCCTCGCGGCCGCCGGCCACGCTCTTCGCCTTCGCCGCGGCGCTCGTCCCCATCCTCTTCTCGTACGGAGGCTGGCAGAATGCCAACACCGTGGCGGAGGAAATGCGCTCCCCCGAGAAGGCTCTGCCCCGCGCGCTCACCGCCGGGACGCTCCTCGTGATCGTCATCTACGTGACGGTCAACGTGGTGTATCTGATGACCCTCGGCCGCGACGGCCTCGCGGCGACGGTGACGCCGGCCGCCGTCACGGTGCGGCGCCTCTTCGGCCCGGGGGCGGATGGCTGGATCACGGCCGCGATCGCGATCTCGACGCTGGGCTTCATCGACATGTCCTTCCTCGGCCCGACGCGCATCTCCTACGCGATGGCCCGGGACGGTGTGTTCTTCCGCAGCCTCGGACAGCTCCATCCCCGCTTCGGGACGCCGCACCGCGCCATCCTGCTGCAGGCCGTCTGGTGCATCGTCCTCGTGCTGACCGGCACCTACGGAGGCCTGATCGACTCCGTGGTCTTCGCCGACTGGATCTTCTTCGGTCTCACCGTCGTCGCGGTCATTCCTCTCCGCCGCCGGCTGCCCCCGGAACAGCGGGCCCCCGGCGCGTTTCTCACTCCGGCGGCGCCGTGGCTTCCGATCCTCTTCGCCGGGGCGGCCGTGTTCGCCGTGATCGGCGCCGCGCGCTCCAACCCGCTCCGCTCGGCGATCGGTGTCGCGATGCTGCTCGGCGGCGTCCCGGCCTACTACGCGTGGCGCGGAGCCGCCGCGAGGCGCGCGGCGTGAGCGGCTCCCGCGCCCCGTACATGGAGTGGGCGAAGACGCGTCCGAAGCCGGAGATCGACCTCGCCGGCTCGAATCTTCTCCCCTGCACGCTCGACGACCTGCCCGGCGCGCGCGACGCCGTCGACATCGCGGGCGAGAGCCCGGAAGGCTATCCGCCCCTCAAGGAAGCGATCGCGAAGCACCACGGCGTCGGGCCGGAGCGCGTCGCCACGGCGTCGGGCTGCTCCGGAGCGACCTTCCTCGCGTGCGCCGCGATCCTCTCTCCGGGCGACGACGTCCTCATGGAGAGTCCGGGCTACGACCCTCTTCCCGGAGCGGCTCGCCTGCTCGGCGCCCGCGTCCGGACCTTCGAGAGGCGCTTCGAGGACGGCTATGCCCTGGATCCCGACGCGATTTCGGCGGCGCTCACGCCGGCCACGCGGCTCGTGATGATCTCGAATCCCCACAATCCCTCGGGAGCCCTCGCCTCGACGGAAAGCCTGGCTCGCCTCGCGAACCTCGCCGAAGCCCTCGGGTTCACTCTCCTCGTCGACGAGGTCTACCGCGATACGGTGCGCGAAGACCGCCCGGAGCCGGCGGCGCTGCACTCGGACCGCGTCGTCTCGACCTCCAGCCTCACCAAGGCGTACGGCCTGGCGTCGCTGCGATGCGGGTGGGCGCTCGCAAGCCCCGAGCTGGCGAGCGCGATCCGCCGGGCCCGCGACGTCGTCGACGTCTGGAGCCCGATGCCGGCGGACCGGCTCTCGGTCGTCGCCTTCCGGCACATCGACCGTCTCGCGGAGCGGGCGGCCGGGATCATCAAGACGAACCGCGCGGCGGTCGCCGAGTTCCTCGCCGCGCATCCTGTGCTGCGCGCGGCGGAAAGCCGCTCCACGCTCGTCTTCCCGCGTCTCGAGGGAGTCGACGACGCCGGGCCGTTCGTGGACCGGCTGTTCCGAGAGACCGGCACGGCCGTCGCGCCCGGCCGCTTTTTCGGATCCCCCGCCCATTTCCGGATCGCGTTCGGAGGCGACCCGGCGGCCCTGCGGCGCGGACTGGAAACGATCGGGCGCGGGCTCGCCCGTCTTTGACAGGGGGCGCCGTATCTTGACAAGCTTCGCGACGGGGGTCGCGTTCCCGGCTCGGATTCGACCGGCGGCCGTTAACCGTCAACCGTCAACCGACCGTTGAGCGCCCAACCGCGAAAGGAGGTCTCATGCCCGATACGACCAAAGGCCCGCAGGGAGGAGCACCGGACTACACGCAGTGGCACGAGGTCAAGAAGGGCGAGACGCTGTCCAAGATCGCCCAGCAGTACTACGGGGACGCCAGTCTCTACCCCAAGATCTTCGAGGCGAACAAGGACGTCCTGAAGGATCCCGACATGATCCGCATCGGTCAGAAGCTGCGGATCCCCTGAACGGAAGCCCGTGGCGAGGGCCTTCGCGAAAGTCTTTCAGCGCCTCGGACTGCGTTTCCCGACGCTGTTTCTCATTCTGCTGACGGTGACTCTGGCGGACATCGCCATCCCGGATATCATCCCCTTCGTCGACGAAATCATCCTCGCCGTGCTGACCGCGATCTTCGGACTGTGGAAGGAGCGCCGGGCGCCGGCCGGACCCGTCCGAGATTCGAACCCGACGCAAGCCCGGTGACACACGAGAGCGAAAGAGCAACGAGAGCAAAAGAGGAGGAAAAATGCTGAAACAGTCCTGGAAGTCCCTCGCGGTGGTGGCCTGCGTGCTGGCGATCGCCTGCAACAGCGGCAAGGCGCCGGCCGAAGCCGCGCTCAAGCTCGCCGAAGAAGCCGTCAACAGCGCGAGGGGTGAGGCGGAGAGCCTGGTTCCCGACGACTTCAAGTCACTCTCGGACGACCTCGCGGCCGCCAAGGAGGCCTACGCCAAGGGCGACTACAAGGGTGCCCTCGCGGCGGCGCAGGCGGTCCAGCAAAAAGCCAACGACGTGACGGCCAAGGCCAAGGCCAAGAAGGACGAGATGGCCGCGAGCTGGAGCGCCGTCGCCGCCGACGTGCCGAAGATGATCGAGGCGGTCAAGAGCCGCGTCGACATCCTCTCGCAGTCCAAGAAGCTCCCCAAGGGGCTCGATCAGGCAAAGTTCGACGCCGCCAAGAACGATCTCGCGTCCGCAACCTCCGCATGGGGCGAAGCCTCGGCCGCGCAGGCCGCGGGCAAGTGGAACGACGCGATCGCCAAGGCCAACGAGGCCAAGGCCAAGGCCACCGCGGCCATGGCGGGCCTGGGCATGCAGGCCGGCGGATAGCTCTCTCCCCCGCATTCGCATCGACGCGAAGGGCCCGCGAGAGCGGGCCCTTTTTCTCTTACGAGTTCGGGATCCCTCGCCGCGTCGCGGCTCGGGATGACGCTTCGCGGCGCGTGCTCGCCGCGAGCGTCACTCCCACTCGATCGTCGCCGGCGGCTTCGACGTGATGTCGTAAACGACGCGGTTGACGCCGCGGACGCTGCCGACGACGCGGCTCGCGATGGCGTCGAGCACCTCGTGAGGCATCCGGAACCAGTCCGCGGTCATGAAGTCCGTCGTCTGCACGGCGCGGACGGCGAGCACCGCCTCGTGCGTGCGGCCGTCTCCCATCACGCCGACCGACTTGACCGGCAGGAGAACCGCGAAGGCCTGCGAGATCGCGTCATAGAGCCCGGCGCGGCGGATCTCCTCGAGGACGATCTCGTCGGCCTTCTGCAGGATCGCGACCTTCTCCCGGGTGACCTCTCCCGGGATCCGGACGGCGAGGCCCGGGCCGGGGAACGGATGGCGCGCGAGGAACTCCCGCGGAAGGCCGAGCTCGGCGCCGAGCAGGCGCACCTCGTCCTTGAAGAGCTCGCGCACGGGCTCGATGAGCTCGAATCCCAGCCTCTCCGGAAGCCCCCCGACGTTGTGGTGGGTCTTGATCACGGCCGAGGGTCCCTTGATCGAAACCGACTCGATGACGTCCGGGTAGAGCGTGCCCTGGGCGAGGAAGCGGGCGTCCGGGATCCGGCGGGCTTCCTCCTCGAAGACGTCGATGAACGTGCGGCCGATGATCTTGCGCTTCTGCTCCGGATCCGTCACGCCGGCGAGCCGCGAGAGGAAGAGATCGCCGGCGTCGACCGCGTGCACCTGGATCCCGAGGTGTGAGAAGGCCTCGACCACCTGGTGACGTTCGTGGGCGCGCATCAGGCCGTGATCCACCAGGATCGGGTGCACGCGCTCCCCGAGCGCCTCGCGGAGGAGAATCGCCGTGACCGAGGAGTCGACGCCGCCCGAGAGCGCGCAGATGACGGCTCCCGTCGGGGCCTGCCTCCGGATCGCCTCGACTTTTTCCTGTCGGAAGCCGGCCATCGTCCAGTCGGGCTCGGCCTTGCAGATCCGGAAGATGAAATTCTGCAGGATCTCGGTCCCGTGGACCGTGTGCTTGACCTCGGGATGAAACTGGATCGCCCAGACGCGGCGCTCCGGATTCTCGAACCCGGCGAGCGGGGTCGTCGGTGTCGCGGCGATGACCCGGAAGCCGCGGGGCGGAGCCACGACCGAGTCGCCGTGGTTCATCCAGACGGTCTGCTCGGGTTCCAGCCCGTCGAAGAGCTCCGAGTCGACCGAGAGACGCGCCGTGGCCCGGCCGTATTCGCGTCCTTCGTTGGCGACCTCGCCGCCCGCCGCCTGGGCCAGCCACTGCATCCCGTAGCAGAGGCCCAGCACCGGCACGCCCAGCGCCGTGGGATCCGACGATGGCCGTGGCGCATCCGCCTCGTAGACGCTCTGCGGACCGCCGGAAAGGATGATGCCCGCGGGGTTCCATCGCCGGATCTCCTCGGCGGAGACGTTCGGCGGAAGGACGACGGAGAACACACGGGCGTCCCGAACCCGTCGTGCGATCAGCTGCGTGTACTGGCCGCCGAAATCGAGGATGACGATCGAGCGCGTCCCGGACTTCGTCGCGCTCATGCGGCGCTGACCTTCTGGATGAGCGCCACCGGACCGGCCAGCACGATTGCCGGGATGCTCGCCAGGATCGCGCCGGCGAAGGGCGCCACCGCGGCGACGAGCGGAGCCACGAGAGCGCCGGGAGCCTGCCGCAGAGCCAGCCGCTCGCCGATCCACATCGCGATCACGCTGCAGAGCAGGAACACCGTCGGGTACGTGCTGGCGAAAGCCCGCCCGAATCCGCCCGGGCGTCGGACCTTCCGCGCGCCGAACAACGCCCGTTCGCCGAGTGCGATCGCGAAAAGAAAGAAAAGCGTCACGACGTAGGCCGGGAGGAAGAAGACGAGCGCCTGTCCCAGGAAGCGGGCCTCGGGTGACGTCGCGAAAGCGCCGTCGCCCGCCCACTCCTGGAAAAAGGGATAGGCGCCGTAGCCCGGATCCTGGCGGCCGTGGGTCAGGAGGAAGAGCAGGACGCCGAGGAGAAATGCGGATGGCAAAAGCAGAGCCGCCTGGCGCAGGAACCTCACGTCCCGGGCGATTGTATCCGATCCCTCGTCGCTCCGCTCCTCGGGGATGGCCGCGTCGTCGAGTCCAGGCCCTCGGTAGAATGCTCGGACGGTGCGGCTCCGAAAATCCACGCGCATCTGGATCGGCGTCTTCCTCGTCGCGGCCGCCGGCGGCGCGCTCGCCCAGCGCCTCGCGTCGGACGACGCCGGGTGCCTCGTCACCCTGCTCCAGGTCACCGGCGTCGTGGCCCTGCTCGTGCTCCTCGGCCGCGGTGCGGCGTCGCTCTTCCAACTCATCGTCCGCCGAACGGCGCTCCGGCTCGCCTTCTCCTACTTCCTGATCGGCGTCGTGCCGATTCCCCTCCTCGCGGCCCTTCTGTTTCTCACGACCTACATCGTGGCGCACCAGTACATGGCCAACCGGATGCGGCGCGAGGTCACGGCCGTCGGCGAAAGCGCCGTCCTGCGGCGCGCGGATCTGCCTTCCGCCTCGGGGCGCGGCGGGCGCGTGGAGACCTCCGATGTCCCCTGGCTGAAACCCGGCGCCGCGGCGGCCTGGATCGATGGTCTCGCGCGCCCCGGTTTCCTCGTGGCGGACGGACGGCTCTGGCTCGTCGCTCCCGCCGGCAAGCCGGGCTCCGTCCGATTCCTCGACCTCTCGGATCCGGGCTCGCCCTGGCTCCAGCAGGTCGCGGACCTCACGGGTTACGTCATCGGCGCCGAGCTCAGCGAGGCCTCCGATGACTCTCGCGGAATCACGGTCAAGACGGGCGACGACGTCAAGGACAAGGAGAAGCCGGGCCCGAAGATCCTCGAACCGCCGGAACGGCGCCCGAAAGGCGGGCCGCCGCCCGGAAAGGGCCTGATCGGCGGCGAGTGGATCCACGCGTTCTATCTGGAGACCGTCCTGGATGCGCCGCCCGGGCCGCCGTACCACGTCGCCGTGCTGACCGGGACGGCTTCGCCCCGCCTGCTGTTCGACCAGCTGTTCGCGCAGGGCGTCAAGGACGTCGGCCGCATTTTCTGGATCGCCTTCGTGGCGCTCTCGGGCGTCCTCATGGTCGTCTATCTGGTGGCGCTGGTCATCGCGTTCGTTCTCGTCGGCTCGATCGCGCGCAACGTCAACCGGCTCACGCGCGCCACCCAGGCCGGCGCCCGAGGCGACTTCTCGGTGCGCATCCTCTCCAAGTCGCGAGACCAGATCGGCGATCTCACGCGCTCCTTCGACGCGATGGCCGAGTCCATCCAGAAGCTGCTCGCGGAAACCGCCGAGAAGCAGCGCCTGCAGAGCGAGCTCGCGATCGCCCGCACGATCCAGCACAAGCTCCTGCCCCCGCCGGAAGCGACGCGTCCGGGGTTTTCGGTGCTCGCATACTTCGAGCCCGTCGCCGAGATCGGCGGCGACTACTACGACTACATCGAAATGCCCGACGGCCGCACCGCGGTCGCCCTCGGCGACGTCTCGGGACACGGCCTACCGACCGGCCTGCTCGTCGCGATGGCGAAGGCCGCGCTGGCGACGCTGCTCGAAGCCAGCCACTCCGGCAGCGAGCTCTTCGGCCGACTCAACGACCTCATCCACCGCTCGACGGATCCCCGGCATTACATGACGCTCGCCCTCCTCGCGTACGACCCCCGTACCCGGCGAGGTCTGCTGACCAACGCCGGCCAGCTCGCGCCGTACCGCGTCCGCGAGGGCCGCGCGGAGCCCCTGACTCTTCCGGGTCTCCCCCTGGGCCTCTTCCCGGACCGCACCTTTCCGGAGCGGGAGTACGCCTTCGCTTCCGGAGACCTCGTCGTCTTCCTGACCGACGGCTTCATCGAGGCCGTGGACGCGCAGGACGAGGCGTTCGGCTTCGAGCGCTTCGAGGCCGTGCTGCAGGCGCACGCGCCTCGCGGCGCCGCGGCGGTCCGGGACGCGCTCCTCGCCGCCGTGTCCGCGCACACCGGCGCACGGCCCGCGGACGACGACCGGACCCTCCTCATCCTCACTCTGGATTAGTCCGCCCCGACAAAGAGAGGGCTCGTCCGCCGGGAGCGCGGGCGGGGCCGGACCAGGCCCAGAATCCCAGCCCATGAGAAAGCTCCTCTTCGCCCTGAATCTGATCCTGATCCTTCCCGCGGCGGCGGATCTTCGGGCCGACTCGGTCGCCACCAAAGCGCGGACCGTGACCCGGATCGCCGACGGCGTCTGGACCATCCGGCATCCCGATGCCCCCGACACGTTCCCGCAGAGCAATACGACGGTCATCGTCGGCGACCGCGGCGTGCTCGTCGTGGATTCGTGTCTCCTCCCGTCCGCCGCCCGCGAGGACATCGCCCAGATCCGCCAGTGGACGAACAAGCCCGTCACCTGGCTCGTCAACACCCACTGGCACTTCGATCACACGCTCGGCAACGCGGCCTACGTCGAGGCCTGGCCGGGGGTGCAGATCGTGGCGACCCGGCACACCCAGAAAGCCATCGCCGACTGGAACCCGGGGGCCGTCGCGCGCTATCCACAGCGCGATGCCCGCTTCCGAAAGGTCCTCGAATCCGGGAAGAATCCCGACGGTCGGCCCCTCACCGAGGGCGAGCGGAAGGATTACGAGCGCTCCCTCGCCGGCCTCGCCCCGGTGGTCGCCGAGATGAAGAACGTCGTCCAGTTCGCGCCCAACGTGGCCTTCGAGCGCGAGCTCCTGGTCGACCTGGGCGGCCGGCCGGTCGAAATCCGCTTCCTCGGACGAGGCAACACGGGCGGCGACACGATCGTCTACCTTCCCAAAGAGAAGATCCTGGCGACGGGTGACCTGCTCGTGCATCCGGTCCCGTACCTCTTCGGCGGATTTCCGGTCGATCATCCCGTGACGCTTCGGAAAATGGCCGAGCTGGATGCGACGACGATCGTCCCGGGCCACGGCGAAATCCTCCGCGACAAGACCTACATCTACCAGGTGGCGGAGTTTCTCGAGGCCTCGAACGCGGCCATGGACAAGGAAGTCAACTCCGGCAAGACCCTCGAGGAGGTCCAGGGCTCCTTCGCGAAAACATTCGACACGGCGTCGTGGCGCACGAAGTTCGCCGGCGCGAGCGCCGACGACGCCGAGTTCTTCGACGGCACCTTCGATGGCCTGATCAAGGCCTCGTACAACCAGATCAAGACCCGCTGAGAGGCCGCGGAAAGCGCCTGCGGTAGAGTTCGACTCCACCGGGGGATCGGGGGCGCCGTGCGCCCCCCGCCTCTCCAAACGGAGCGAACGATGCGTAAGACCCTGCTCGGCCTCGCCGCCGGCCTGCTGTCGTGTGCGGCCACGGCCCAGACCTCGCCCTTCGTCGACCCGAAGGTCGAGCAAGCCCTCGTCAACGAGCTGTCGGGCGATCTGGCCTTCGAGACGCTGCGCATCACGACGCAGTGGCACAAGCCCTCGGGGTCCGAGGGGTTCTTCGCGGTCGCCCGCGAGGTCGAGGCGCGCGCGAAGGCGGCGGGGCTCCAGGACGTGCGCTGGATCGACCAGGTCGCCGAGCACGTCAACTGGACCTGTCGCCGCGCCGAGGCCTGGCTCCTCCAGGGCTCAGGCGCCGGCGCGATCGAAACCAAGATCGCGTCATACGCCGACGTCGCGACCTCGATCGCCGACTACTCGCGGCCGACCGACGTCACCGCCGAGCTCGTCGACGTGGGCTCCGGAGAAACGGCGGCGGCCTATGCGGGCAAGGACGTGCGCGGAAAGATCGTGCTCGCCTACGGCGGTCCGTCCCTCGTCATGGAGCAGGCCGTCTGGAAACGCGGCGCTCTCGGGATCCTTTCCTGGTCCTCTTCCCGCCTGAATCATCTCGCCGACTCGGCGGACCAGGTGGGTTGGAACTCCGTCCCGGAGAAGGACGGCCCGAAGGGCGAAAAGACCACGTTCGCAATCGTGATCTCGGCGCGGGAGGGCAAGTCGCTGTCGGACCGGATGAGCGGCGAGGGCTCTCGGCGCTGGGGCGCCGGGGGCGAAGGCTCCGCCGCTTCCGCGCCGCTGCGCCTGCGGGTTTTCGTCGACTCCGTCGTCCTCCCCGAAAAGAAGACCGCCATGGTCGAGGCGCGCATCCCGGGCACGGATCCCGCTTTGCCCGAGGTCGTGCTCACCGCGCACCTGCAGGAGGAGAAGTTCTCGGCGAACGACGACCAGTCGGGCGTCGCCAACGTCCTCGAGATCGGCCGAGCGCTGACGAAGCTGATCGCCGACGGAACGCTGCCGCGGCCGCGCCGGGGCATTCGTCTCTGGTGGGCGGATGAGATCTACTCCGAATACCGCTACTTCGCCGACCACCCCGGCGAAGAGAAGAAAGTTCTCGCCAACCTCAACCAGGACATGGTCGGCGCGAAGCAGTCCGCGGGCCATCGGACGCAATTCATGGCCCGGACGCCCTGGACAGTGCCCTCCTATCTCTCCGATGTGCAGCAGAGCATCCTGGAGGCCGTGGTCCACGGGAACAACGCTTATCTCGCGGCCTGGGGCGCTCAGACGCCCGCGCCGGGCCAGGCCTTCTCGCGGCCCATCTTCGCGAGGCTCGGGACGCGGGAGCCGTTCCGCGCCAAGGCCGTTCCGTACTTCGATTCGACCGATCACCTCGTCTTCAACGACCCATGGATCCGCGTGCCGGGAACTTCGCTGACCAACTGGCCCGATGAGTTCATCCACTCTTCGGGGGACGACCTTTGGCAGATCGATCCTACGCAGCTGAAGCGCAACGCGTTCATCGTCGCGGCCACCGCATGGTGGCTGGCCAACGCCGACGCCAAGGACGTTCCGTTTCTCGCGTCCTTCGTCGCGGCGCGCGGCACCGAGCGCATGGCGCGCGATCTGGCCACGGCGCAGGTCTGGATCCGCGACGGCAAGGGCGGCGACGACGACCGCCGCCGGGCGGCCCGGGATCTCCTCGCCGTGTCCACGGCGATCGAGCAATCGGCCGTGGCGTCCTCGCGCTCCGTCGGTCCCGCTCCGGAATCCTCGGTCGCCGCCCCCGTCGCGGCCGTGCGCGCCGCGGGGGCCGACCTCGCGCAGCGCCTCGACGCGAAGCCGGCCGCCGAAGACGCGGTGCTCGCGCGCCTCTCCCAAAAAACACCCCGGTTCGCGGTCACGACGCTCGACGCCTGGCTGGCGCTCGAGGAGCGCGTGCACGACGAGCGCGCCGCCGCCGCCCGGGCCGCGCGGGAGACGAAAGAGAAGGACGACGCGGCCAGGCGTCCGGCGAAACCGGGAGCAAAGCCCGCTCCTCCCCCCGCCGCGTCTCCCGGAGAGGGCCCGAAGCTCTCGCCGCTCATGGGCACGGCGGCCCTCGGCTGGATCGACGGAAAGACCGACGCCGGCGAGATCGCGCGCCGCGTCTGCGCCGAGGCGCTCTCCGCCGGCTGGTGGTACTACGGCGAGACGACGCCGGCGCTCGTCGAGAAGTTTCTCGAAGAGCAAGCCAGGGACGGCCTGATCGCCTGGTGAGCGGGACGGCGCCCGCATGGGCACGGGCCTCGACGCGGACACCGCCGCCGTGAAAGCATCCCTCGCATGGCGGTGAAGAAGCCGGTCAAGCGCCGCAAGAAGGCCGAAGCGAAGTCCCGCGGGCTCGAGGCGCGCGACGCGGCGGAGGGAACCCCGCCGGGTCCCGTCACGGCCCTCGTGGAATCGGTTCGGGAGGACGGCGGCGTGGTTCTCGCGATCTATCGCGACCCGCTCGGCGGACACTGGCAGCTGCTCGCCTCCCTGCCGATCGAGAAGGTCGAGCCCACCATCTTCCAGCGCGACCTCTCCGAGGCGCACGTGAAGAAGCTGACCGGTGTCATCGACGCTCTCGGTCGCTTCCTGGATCCCATCATCGTCGTGCGCGGCCAGGAGGGCGTCTACCGCACGCCCAACGGGCATCACCGCCTCGCCGCGCTCCGGAAACTCGGCGCCAAGTCGGTGACGGCGCTCGTGCTGCCCGAGCCCGAGATCGCCTACAAGATCCTGGCGCTCAACACCGAGAAGGCGCACAACCTGCGGGAGAAATCGCTCGAGGTCATCCGCATGGCGCGCGACCTCGCCGGCCGAGGCGACCTCGCCGAGGAGGACTACGGCCTCGAGTTCGAGGAAGCGGCGTTCATCACCCTCGGACTCTGTTACGAGAAGAACGGCCGCTTCGCGGGTGGCGCCTACCATCCGATCCTCAAGCGCGTCGACGCCTTCCTCTCGCAGCCACTGGCCAAGGCCCTCGAAGTCCGCGAGAAGCGCGCCGCCCTGGTCATGGAGCTCGAGGACGCCGTCGCGGCCGCCATGAAGGCCCTCAAGGACAAGGGCTTCGAGAGCCCGTACCTGCGAGCCTTCGTCGTCGCGCGCATCAACCCCCTGCGCTTCCAGCGCGGGGCGAAGGCCGAGTTCGAGGAGACCATCGAGAAGATGCTGGCGTCCGCCCGAAAGTTCAAGGCCGAGTCCGTCAAGCCCGAGCAGCTCGCGCGGGCCGGAGGGTCCGCAGAAGAGTAAGTCGAGTGAGGAGGATTCGCATGCGTCGTCTCTTGCCGGTCGGACTGCCTGATCCTCGGAGCGCTTCCCCTTGCGGCCCAGTCCGCCGCGCCCGACCTCCGCACCGCGAAGGTCGTGGATCTGACGCATCCCTTCGACCGCGAGACGATCTACTGGCCGACTTCCCCATCCGCGTTCGAGCTGAAGTCGCTGGCCGACGGCCAGACACCCGGAGGGTGGTTCTACCGGTCGAACGCCTTCTGCACTCCGGAGCACGGCGGCACGCATCTGGACGCACCGAGCCACTTCGCGAAGGGCGGGCTCGCCGCCGACCAGATCCCGGTCCGCCAGCTCGTCTCCCCGGCCGCGGTGATCGACGTCCGGGCGCAGGCCGCGAAGGATCCGGACTACCGATTGACCCTCGCCGACGTGAAGGCCTGGGAGAAGGCTCACGGGCCCGTGCCCTCGGGAGTGATCGTGCTCCTGCGCACCGGCTGGAGCGCGCGCTGGCCCGACAAGAAGACCTACCTCGGGGACGACACGCCGGGAGACGCCTCGAAGCTCCATTTCCCGTCCTATGGCGAGGAGGCGGCGCGGTATCTCGTCGCGCAGCGCAAGGTCGCGGCCCTCGGCGTCGATACGGCCTCGATCGACTACGGTGCCTCGAAGGATTTCATCGTGCACGTGATCGCCAACGGCGCCAACGTCTTCGGCCTCGAGAACGTCGCGAACCTCGAGGCGCTGCCCGAGTGGGGCGCGTGGGTCGTCGCGCTGCCGATGAAGATCGCCGGGGGCTCGGGGGGCCCGCTCCGCATCGTCGCGCTGTTGCCGTGACGGCGCCGCATCCCTTCGGTCTGCACCGCTCGCTGGAACCCCGCGGCGTCCTGCCCCAGATCGCCCGCCGGCTCGACGCGACGCCGCGCGCGCTCGAAAACGAGATCGCGGTCTCGGTCCGCGCCCTGTCGATCGATTCGGCCTCCTTCCGCCAGCTCCGCGAGACCGAGGCTTCGACCGGCGAGAGCGTCCGCGACCAGGTGGCCCGGATCGTCGGCGAACGCGGCAAGATGCAGAACCCCGTGACCGGATCGGGCGGCATGCTGCTCGGCGAGGTGGCCGAGGTCGGTCCGGCGCATCCGGCCGCCGGAGCCCTTTCGGTCGGAACGCCCATTGCGACGCTCGTGTCGCTGACGCTCACGCCCCTGCATCTCGAGTCGATCGGCGCGGTGCACGCGGCCACGGAGCGTGTCGAAGTCACGGGCACGGCGATCCTGTTCGCGCGAACGCTCTACGCGCGGTTGCCCGACGACTTTCCCGAAGAAGTCGCCCTGGCCGCCTTCGACGTCGCCGGCGCTCCCGCCGGCGTCCTCCGCGACGCCCGGCCGGGCGAGACCGTGCTGGTCATCGGCACGGGCAAGGCGGGCCTCCTCTGTCTGGCAGCGGCGCGCGAGAAAGTCGGTTCCTCCGGACGCGTCCTCGCGGTCGAGCCGGGCGCCGCCGCCGCCGAGCGCGCGCGGAGCCTCGGTTTCGCCGACGCCGTCTACACCATCGACGCCCGCGATCCCGTGGCCATGCTCGAGGCCGTCGAGGGCGCGACGCAAGGCCGTCTCGCCGATCTCGTCGTGAACGTGGCGAACGCCTCGGGCACCGAGTCCGCGAGCGTCCTCTGCGCGAAGGACGAGGGGACCGTGCTCTTCTTCGGCATGGCGACCTCGTTCTCGGCCGCGGCCCTCGGCGCCGAGGGCCTCGCCAAGCCCACGAAGCTCGCGATCGGAAACGGGTTCGTCCCCGGCCACGACCGCGCGGCGTTGGACCTGCTGCGCCGACACCCGGCGCTCGCGCGCGCCTTCGCGGGCCTGTCGGGCCCTGCGGGGGGAGCGCCGGAGTGACACGCATGGCGGCCGAGCTCGCGGAGTCGCTCCGCGCGTCGGGCGCCCGCCGGATTGCGTTCCTGGGTCTCGCCAAGAACGCCGGCAAAACGACGGCGCTCACGGCCGTGCTCGCCGAGCTGCACCGGAGCGGCGTCGTCGCCGGAGCGACGTCCGCCGGCCGGGACGGCGAGGAATTCGACGCCATCACCGGCGAGCCCAAGCCGCGCTTTCGCGTGTACCCCGGCCAGCTGGTCGCGTCCGCGGCGACGACGTTCGAGTCCGCGTCGTTTCCCGTCGAAGAGCTCGCCACGCTCCCCTTCCCGACGCGCTTCGGTCCGGTCCAGCTCCGGCGGGCCGCGGGCGAAGGCGAAATCGAGGTCATCGGCCCGTCCACGGCCTCCCAGATGGCGCGGACCTCGGCGGCCCTCGAAGCCGCCGGCGCCGAGCTCGTGCTTCTCGACGGCGCCGTGGGCCGCCGGGCCTTCGCCGCCGGGCGTGTCTGCGACGGCATCGTCCTCTCGGTCGGCATGTCCGCAGGAGAGACGCTCCCGGCCGTCCTGGCCGCCGCGTCCGCGGCCGTCGAGCTGATCCGGCTCGATCGCCCCGAGGAGGGCGCGACGCGCCGGGACGTCGACGGCGCCGTCACCGCGGCCTCGCTGCGTGAAATGACGCTCTCGGCGGGCGAGTCCCTCGTCGCCGAGGACTTCACGGCCATCTTCCTGAAGCCCGCGGATCGCCGCGAGCTCGCCGAGCGGGGCGTGCGCCTCGCGGTCCGCCGGCCCGCGCGGTTGATCGCCGTGACCGCGAATCCGAGCGCGCCGGCGCGGCCGCCGCTTCCCGCGGCGCGCTTTCTCGAGGCGGTCGCGCAGGCAGATCACGGGCGTTCCGATCTTCGACCTGGTGGCTGACCTCCGGTCATAGGAGGCCCGCGGCTATACTTTTCAGCCGCCGATGGCCTCCAAACTGGGCCTCTCCACCGAAACGATTGCCGACTGCCGGCGGCTCGCGCGCCAGGTCTCCGAGGGCGTGCGCCGCGAGACCGAGCAATACACGACCGTGTCGACCGAGCGGACCGTGCTCCGACTCCTCGGCGTGGACGGCGTCGACGCCGAGGAAGTCCCGATCCCGAACCGCGTCGTCGAGGCGCTTCACGCGTGCGGAAAGCTGGGGCGCGGGACCGCGGTCTGGATGGGAAGCGCCCTGGCCGCCGGCGCGCCGAGCGTCGCCGAGGCCGCCGCCGCGCTCTCGGATCCGCGCCGGGCCGCCGCGCAGGCCGAGCATCCGCGCTGGCGCGAGGCCGTCGCCCCCCACGTCGAGGCGACTTTGAAACGGATCCGACAGAACCGTTCGGAGCGCGAGCGGCGGATGGCGTCGCATCCACCCGAGGAGAAACCGCTCCTCTACGCGATCGTCGCGACGGGCAACATCCACGAGGACGTCGTCCAGGCCGACGCCGCCGCCCGGGCCGGCGCCCAGTGCATCGCCGTGATCCGCTCGACCGCGCAGTCGCTGCTCGACCACGTGCCCTACGGCGCGACGACGTCGGGCTTCGGCGGGACCTACGCCACGCAGGAGAACTTTCGTCTCATGCGGGCCGCCCTCGACGCCATCGAGCCCGAGCTCGGCCGCTACGTCCGCCTCGTGAACTACTGCTCGGGCCTCTGCATGCCCGAGATCGCGGCCATGGGCGCCCTCGAGCGGCTGGACATGATGCTCAACGACGCGCTCTACGGCATCATCTTCCGCGACATCAATCCGCTCCGCACGCTCATCGACCAGAACTTCTCCCGCCGCATCAACGCCGTCGCCGGCGTCGTCATCAACACCGGCGAAGACAACTACCTGACGACCGCGGACGCCGTCGAGCAGGCTCCCGCCGTCCTCGCCTCACAGTTCATCAACGAGCGACTGGCGAGGGACGCGGGCCTCGAGGACTGGCAGATCGGCCTCGGGCACGCGTTCGAGATCGACCCGGCGCTGGAGGACGGCCTGCTTTACGAGATCGCGCAGGCGGAAGCGGCGCGTGAGATCTTCCCCGATGCGCCTTTGAAGTACATGCCACCGACGAAGCACATGACGGGCAACGTGTTCCAGGGCTACCAGCAGAACACGCTCTTCGCGCTGACCTCGGTCGCGACCCGCCAGTCGATCCATCTCCTCGGCATGCTGACCGAGGCTCTGCATACGCCGTTTCTCCACGACCGGTGGCTGGCCATCGACCAGATGAAGACTCTCCGGTCGAACGCCCGGCATCTCGCGGACGAGATCCGCTTCGCGCCGGACGGCCGGATCGTCGGCCGGGCGCGTGCCGTGCTCGCCGGCGCGGAGGCCATCCTCGCGCGCGTCGCGGGCTCTCCCGACGGCCTGTTCGGCGCGCTGGCGGAGGGCCTCTTCGCGGACACGCGCCGGCGGAAAGACGGCGGCCGCGGATACGACGGCGTCCTGCGCAAGGACGCGTCCTACGCGAACCCGTTTCTCGAAGCATGGATAAGCAAGCCAGGCGAGCCGGGCAAGCCGCAGCCCGCGGGAGCGCACGCGTGACCGCCCCTCGCCTGATCCGGCCTTACGGCGACAAGAAGAACGACGGCGCGGTGCAGGTGTCGTTCACGCTCCCGATCGCCCGCTCGGCCGTGGCGAAGGAAGCCGCCAAGCGCTATGCCGCCAAGATGGGCCTGCGGGAGCCCTACGTCACCCTCGCCGAGGCCATCGCGCCCGAGTTCACGTTCTTCGTCGTCTACGGCCGCGCGACGCACGACGTCGACGTCGCCGCGATCACGGCCGAGGAAGCGCCCGCGGGCTCGCTTTCGCGCGAAGAAATCGACGAGGAGATCGCCCGCCGCTTCGGCCGGCGCCTGATCGTCCTCGGATGCGCCCTCGAGTCCGACGCGCACACCGTCGGCCTCGACGCCATCTTCAACATGAAGGGTTTCGCCGGCGACTACGGCCTCGAGCGCTACCACGGCATCGACGCGCGCAACCTCGGCGCCCAGGTTCCGGTCGCGGAGCTCGCCCGGATCGTGCGGGAGACGAAAGCCGACGCGGTCCTCGTCTCGGCCACGGTGACCCAGAACGACATCCATGTCCGCCACATGACCGATCTCGTCGACATGCTCGAGGCCGAACGCCTCCGCGACGAGGTCGTCCTCATCGCGGGCGGAGCGCGCGTGGACCACGCGCTCGCCAAGGAGCTCGGCTACGATGCCGGCTTCGGTCCCGGAACGACGGCCTCACGGGTCGCCGCGTTTCTCCTCGAAGAGGTCTCGCGCCGCAAGGGTCTCTCCGGGAGCGAGCGATGAAGAAAGAACGTGTCCAGCTGCGCCTGCGGGTCGGGGCCGAGCACGCCCACTACGGCGGCGGCCTGGTCGACGGGGCCTTCGTGCTCAAGCTCTTTGGCGATGCGGCGACGGAGCTCCTGATCCGCCGCGACGGCGACGAGGGCCTCTTTCGCGCGTACTCCTCCGTCGACTTCCTCGCGCCCGTCCATGCCGGCGACTACCTCGAGATCGAGGCCGAGATCACTCGCGTCGGCAAGACGTCCCGAGAGATGCGCTTCGAAGCCCGCAAGGTCATTGCTCCCGTCGAGGGCTCGTCCTCTTCGGCACGCGTCCTGAAACCGGCGATCGTCGTCGCGCGCGCCACCGGCACCTGCGTCGTGCTTTCCCGCAAGCGGGAGCCGGGCGACAAGAAGGGAGGCCGCTGGACATGAGCGACGCCCTCCTCATCACCGTGGCGGGCGTCGGCGCCGAGGTCATGCGGACGCAGCAGCCGCACCTGCCGCTCCTGCCCGAAGAGGTCGGCGCCGAGTACGCCCGCGCCTGCGAGGCCGGCGCCACGATCGGACACGTCCACGGAAGGAAGCCGGACGGCACGCCGACCCAGGACCTCGAAACGTTCCGGGCCTACTCCGCGGCGATCCGGGAGCGCTGCCCGATCATTCAGCAGTTCTCGACGGGCGGAGCCGTGGGCATGAGCGTCGAGGAGCGCATCCCGGCGCTGCAGCTCAAGCCCGACATGGCCACGCTCACGCTCGGGACCTGCAACTTCGGCGACGACATCTTCGAGAACTCCCTGCCGACGATCAAGACGATCCTCGCGCGCATCCGCCAGTACCAGATCGTGCCCGAGCTCGAGATCTTCGACGTCGGCATGCTCGCGACGGCGGACGTCCTCTTCGCCAAGGGCCTGCTCACTCCCCCGGCCCACTTCGATTTCGTGCTCGGCGTCCCCGGCGCGGCCGCGGCCACCGCCGAGAACCTGACGCACTTCGCCCGCGCGATTCCGGCGGGCTGCACCTGGACGGTCGCCGGAATCGGGCGCCGTCAGACGGCGATGGCGACGATGGCCATCGCGATGGGAGGCCACGTGCGCGTCGGGTTCGAGGACAACATCTTCTACCGCAAGGGCGAGCTCGCCGACTCGAATGCCCGTTTCGTCGAACGCGTCGTCCGCATCGCCCGCGAGGTCGGACGCGAGCCCGCGACGATCCCGGAAGCGCGCCAGATCCTGCGCATGCCGCTGACGTCCGCCGCGTGAGCGGCCCCGTGCCCGCCTCGGAGACCGGTCCGAATCGCCGCCCGGAGCTCGCCCGCGGGCTCGGCCTCTGGGACACGAGCCTGATGGTCCTCGGGCTCGTCATCGGGGGCGGCATTTTCCTGACGCCGGCGTCGATCGCAAGGGCCATCCCGGACGAAAAGTGGATCCTGGGCCTCTGGATCCTCGGCGGGCTCCTCGCCGTCGCCGGCGGCCTCGTCTACGCCGAGATGGGCGCCATGATGCCGAAGGCCGGCGGCATGTACGTCTTCTTCCGCGAGGCGTTCGGAGAGCTGCCGGCCTTTCTCTATGCGTGGGTGGCCTTCTGGGTGATCCTCATCGGCTCCGACGCCGCCGTGGCGGTCGGGTTCGCCCAGTACTTCTCGGTCTTCTTTCCATCGCTGTCGAACGCCCACGTGCTCTTCACGGTCGGGCCCTTCGCCATCAACGCCGCCCAGCTCGTTGCCGTCGTCCTCGTCGTCGTCCTTTCCGCCTCGCACTACGTCGGCGTGCGCGAGGGAGCGCGCATCCAGGGAGTCTTCACCTCGATGATCGTTCTCGCCCTGCTCTGGATCGCGGTCGGCGGCGCGTTCGCCTCGGCGTCCCGGCCCGACGCTCCCCCGGCCGCCCTCACGCCCGCGGCCGCGATCTCCTTCGCGGGCATCGGCACCGCCCTCGTCGCGATCTTCTGGACCTACTACGGCTGGAACGAGATCGTGGCGGTCGCCGGCGAAGTCGCCAACCCGCGACGCAACCTGCCCCTGGCGCTGATCGCCGGGACGGGTCTCATCACGCTGCTCTACGTTGCCGTCAACGCCGTCTTTCTCAAGGCCATCCCCGCGGCCGAGATGGGCGGGGTCGGCGAGCCCGCGGCGGTGGCGGCGACTCGCCTGTTCGGCGAAAACGCCGCGTTCCTGATCGCCCTCGCGATCACCGCGGCCGCCGCCGGGTGCGTGTCGGCGGGGATCGCTCCCGGCCCGCGCATCGTCTACGCCCTCGCCAAGGACGGCCTGTTTCCGGCCCCCTTCGGGCGGGTCCACCCCCGCTTTCAGACGCCCTCCTTCGCGATCGTCGTCCAGGCGGTGTGGATGTCGCTGCTGTGCCTGTCGGGCCGTTACGACCAGCTCTACACCTACGCGACCTTCTTCGTCATCCTGGCCTACGCCGCCACGGGAATCGCGCTCTTCGTCCTGCGCCGCAAGCAGCCCGCCCTCGCTCGGCCCTATCGCTGCTGGGGCTATCCCGTCGTGCCGTTGCTCTTCGTCGTCTTCACGATCGCACTCGCCGCAAACACGCTGCGCGAGCAGCCGAAGGAGACGTTCGCGGGAATCGGCATTCTCCTGCTCGGCCTTCCCGTGTACCTCGTCATGCGCCGGCGGGCGCGAGGCACCGCCTGAAGACCCGGCGGGGCGCCTTCGGCCTGGTCCTGCTGGCCGCCCTCGCGGTCTCGGCGGGGCCGGCCTCTCCTCCGTCTTCGCCCGTCGCTGACGGGTTTCACGCCGCAGCGCAGCGCCTGGCAGCGCGAGTACGAGCGGCGCCTGCTGGCCCTCCCGCAGCCCTCGGAATGCGAGGAGATCCACCGCGAGATCACGCGCGCGCCGCACATTGCCGGGACCGAGGGCAACAGCCGCGTCGCCGAGTACCTCGCCGCCGAATACAAGAAGGCGGGCTGGGAAGTCGAGATGCCGGCCTACGACGTGCTCCTTTCGTACCCGAAGAGCGCGGCGCTCGAGATCGTCGCGGATCCGCCGATCGCTCTCGCCCGGGGCGAGCCGCCGATTCCGGAGGATCCGGACACCGCGGTGCCGGAGGCCGCGATTCCCTGGAACGCTTACTCCCCCTCGGCCGAAGTCACCGGCGAGGTCCTCTACGTCAACTACGGCCGCCCCGAGGATTACGAACGGCTGAAGGCGATGGGCCTGGACGCGAAAGGAAAGATCGTCCTCGCCCGCTACTCGCACGGGTATCGCGGCGGGAAGGCCCTGGAGGCCGAGAACCGCGGCGCCCTGGCCATCCTGGTGTATTCGGATCCCATCGAGGATGGCTGGTTCCGGGGCCCGGTCTACCCCTCCGGGCCGTGGGGACCGGTCGCACACCTCCAGCGCGGGTCCAACGTCTACGACTTCCTCGTCCCCGGCGATCCGCTCACGCCCGGCTGGGCATCGACGCCCGACGCCAAGCGGATCCCCATGGCCGAGGCGGAGAGCCTGCCGAAGATCCCGATGATGCCGCTCTCGTCCCGGGACGCGGCCGAGATCCTCTCCCGCATCGGCGGACGCGCGGTTCCGGACGCGGGCTGGCAGGGACTGGCGGTCGCCGACACGTTCCGCGTCGGGCCCGGCCCCGTGCGGGTCCATCTGAAGATCGAGAACACTCGCGAGCGGCGGACGATCCGGAACGTCATCGCGACGCTCCGTGGCTCGGAGTTGCCCGACAAGAAGGTCCTCCTCTCCAACCATTTCGACGCGTGGATCTACGGCGGCGTGGATCCGTCCTCGGGAACGGCTTCGATGCTCGCCCTCGCGCGCGCCCTGGGCCGGCTGGCCGCCGAGGGGTACCGGCCCCGGCGGACGGTCGTCATCGGGGAGTGGGACGCCGAGGAGTACACGCTCACGGGCTCGACCGAGTGGGGCGAGCAGCACGAGAAGGATCTCCGGCAGAACGCCGCCGTCTGCATCAATGTCGACGCGTCGGCGCTCGGGCGCGAGTTCGCGGCTTCCGCCTCGCCTCTGCTCTCGACGGCGGTCCGCGAACTCGCCCGCGATTTCCCGGACCCCTCGACACCCGGAAAGAGCCTGGCCGACACCTGGCGGGAGCAGACCAGCAAAGACCTGCCGGTGGCGATCCTGGGCAGCGGCTCGGACTACACCGTCTTTTTCAACCACCTCGGCATCGCCTCGGTGGATCTGGTCTTCGACGGCCCCTACGGCGTCTACCACTCCGTCTACGACACGCACCGATGGATGGCGACGCAGGGCGACCCGGGGTTCGTCTACCACGCGGCGATGGCGAAATACGCCGGCATGCTCGCGCTCCGCTTCGCAAACGCGGACATGCTCCCCTTCGACGCGGCGGTCTACGGCCGCGAGGTCGCGAAATACGCCGAAGAGCTCCAGTCGCTCCCCGGAGCGGAATCCCTGCGGCCCGCGCTGAAGGAGCTCGCCTCACGCGGCCGGGCCTGGAGCGATGCGGCCGCCGCGGCTCAGAAGGCGATCACCGCGCGCCTCGCCGCCGGAGAGGACGAGGCCCTCAGACTGCGCGACGCCAACGCCTGGCTTCTCTCCCTCGAACGGTCCCTCATCGACCCTCCCGGAATCCCCGGCCGGCCCTGGTTCCGGCACCTCGTCTATGCGCCCCTCCCGTCGTACGAGGCGGAGACGCTTCCGGCCATCCGAGAGGCGGTCGAGAGCGGCGCGATCGAATCCGCCGGCCTTCAGATTCAGAGGCTGTCCGAACGACTCGCCACCGCGGCGGCCTCGGCGGGCAAGGCCGAGTCGCTGCTGCGGCCGAAACCGAAGGCGCGATGAGCCGGAGAGCCCTTGAAGTCGCGGCCCGCGATCAGCGAGCGACGCGTTCGACCTGAGGGCTGATCGCGGAGGGCGGAGAGCTCGCTCCCGCCGCCTTCCACCAGGTCATGATCCGGTCGACGTAGGCCACGGTCTCCCGGTACGGCGGGACGCCGCCGTAGGTCTCGACCGCGCCTTCGCCCGCGTTGTACGCCGCCAGCACCAGCTCGGGGCGGTGGCCGAAACGGTCCACGAGCTCGCGCAGATATCGCACTCCTCCCGCGAACGTTCGACGCCGGGTCGAACGGCGAGCGCACGGAAAGCCGCCTGGCCGTGGCCGGCATGAGCTGCATCAGGCCGCGGGCGCCCTTGCGCGACACGGCGCGCGGCTGGTAGTTCGACTCGGCGCGAATCAGCGCGGAGACGAGCGCGGCGTCGATGTCGTACTCCCGGGCGGCCTTCTCGATGATCGCGTCGTACTCGGTTCCGAAGAGCGCGCGGCGCTCGGCCGAAAAGGACAGATCGAACGGACCCTCGGAGGGAAAGAGCTCCGGCTCCACGCGCACGGTGTCGACGACGACCTCGTCGTCCACGATCCGCTCGACGCGCCCGAGCTCCACGCGGTAGCTTCCGCCGCCGGGCAGAGAGATCTCGAGCTCCTCCGAATGCAGCTTGTAGGACGCCGCCTTCACGACCCGGCCGTCCTCGAAGACGATGAGCTCGGCCCGCGCCGGCGAGGCGGACACGGCCAGGGCCAGCAGGGTCGAGGCGAGGATCGAGCGGTGCATTCCGGAGGCAAAACGCCCGGCTCCGAGCGCTGCATTCCGGTGTTTTCGGGCGGTTCACGGCTCTATTTTCGCACGCCGGCGCGGGGGCGATCGGGGCGCCCTGTGGCCCCCCGCCGTGCGGGGGTTCGGGGGGCGCTGTGCGCCCCCCTGCCTGCGTCGCCCGGGGGTGGAACTCGTCGTAGACGCGGCGCAGCCGGCCTCGCGAGACGCTCGTGTAAATCTGAGTGGTCGCGATGTCGGCGTGTCCCAGCATCATCTGGAGGGCCCGGAGGTCCGCGCCGTGCTCGAGAAGGTGCGTGGCGAAGGCGTGCCGCAGGACGTGGGGCGTCAGCCGGGAACGGATCCCGGCCTTCCGGCCGTAGCCCTCGACGAGCTGCCAGAAGCGCTGCCGGGTCATCGCGGCCCCGCGCGCCGAGAGAAACAGGTGGGGCGAGCGCCGCCGGTCGAGTGGCGGCCGGGCGACCTCGACGTACCGCGCGAGCCAGCGCGCGGCCGACTTTCCGAACGGGACCAGGCGATCCTTCCCTCCCTTTCCGGTGATACGGAGGATGCCGTTCTCCATGTCTACGCCCTCGCGCGGCAGCGACACGATTTCGGAGACCCGCAGGCCCGAGGCATACATGAGCTCGAGCATCGCGCGGTCGCGCAGGCCCAGAGGCGTGCGGGGATCGGGGGCCTCCAGGAGCGCCTCGACCTCGTCCTCTCCGAGACTCTTCGGCAGGGCAAGACCGACGCGCGGGTTCGGGAGATCGACGGTCGGGTCCTCGGCGAACCCCAGGTGCGCCGCCGCGAACGCATAGAAGCCCCGCACGGCCGAGAGCGCGCGCGAGGCCGAGCGTGAGGACAGGCCTCGCGCCGAGAGGGACCGGAGGTAGCGCGCGAGATCCGCCCGGGACGCTCGCGACGCTTCGACCTTCCGACCGGCGAGAAACGCCCCGAAGCCCTCCAGGTCGCTCCGGTAGGCCGCCACGCTCGCCCCGGAGAGCCCCCGCTCGACGGACAGATGGTCGAGATAGGTCGGCAGCTCGCGCTCGAGGAAGCGGCTCGCACGCGCCGGGACGGATTCCTTCGCCGGCGCCGGTTCGCGCGACCGGCGGGTCAGACGCGGCCTGCGGTCTCGGGTGTCAGCCGCTGCACGATCTCCAGGACCTCGGCGTCTTCGAGGACGTGATCGCTCTCCTTCGCGGCCCGGAAGATCGCGTCCACGAGATCCGCTCGCGGCTCGAGGCCGTGGTTCTCGAGCCAGCACTGGACGTTGGAAAGCCCGCACATCGGACCGACCTCGATGACCTGGTGGCGGCCGACCATGGACGCGGGCACGCCGGAGTACACCCGATCCGACAACCACTCGTCGCCCTTCTTGCGGGCCTTGATGATGGCGGCGGCATGCACGCCGGTGCCGGTGCGGAACGCGTCGCGTCCGACGATCGGATAGTTGTCGGGGATCCGGCACGCCGGTGGCTTCGGACACCGCCGCGCAGTAGTCGTTGAGGCGCGTCAGGTCCCGGTCGATCCAGCCCAGCAGCTGCAGGTTGACGAGCAGCTGATCCATCGGCGTGTTGCCGACGCGCTCCCCGATGCCGAGGGCGCAGGCGTGGACGCGGTGCGCGCCGGCTTCCAGGGCCCACAGCGCGTTCGTCACGCCGAGGCCCCGGTCCTGGTGACCGTGCCAGTCGACCTTGACCTCGGGGTTGACCTCGTCGACGACCTTCGACACGAACGCCACCAGGTTCCGCACGCCGTTGGGCGTCGCGTGTCCCACCGTGTCGCACACGCAGACGCGGCCCGCTCCGGCGCGGATCGCGGTCGTGTACATGCGCACGGACATGGTCCGGATGCGCGCGTGTCGTGTCTTCGGTGACGTACATGACCGGGAGCCCTTCGCGCACGGCCAGGGAGACGGCGTCCTCCGACATCCGCAGCATGCGGTCGAAGTCCCAGTCTTCGGCGTACTGGCGGATCGGCGAGGAGCCGATGAAGCAGGACACCTCGATCGGGATCCCGACTTTCTGGGAGATCTCGATGATCGGCACGATGTCGGCGGCGACGGTGCGCGCCGCGCAGTTGGGCCGGATCTTGAGCTTTCCGCGCACGATCTCCTGGGCCAGGCGCGTCACGGTCTCGACGACGTGGGGGCCGGCGCCCGGGAGGCCGATGTCGGCCGAGTCGATGCCGAGAGCCTCCATGAGGTGCAGGATCCGGATCTTCTGGTCGATCGAGGGGCTCTTGACGGACGGCGACTGCAGGCCGTCCCGGAGGGTTTCGTCGTCGAGCTCCACGCGGCCGCGCGCGGGCTGCACCGCGCCGCCGGCGCGGTTCCAGTCGTAGATGAGGTCGGAGTCCGGCGGGTGCAAGAGGATCGTCTCCCGGCGAAAGTTTAGCATCCCGTCCGGCCGCTCTTTTCGGAGCGACCCGCCGCGTGACGCCGCTCCCGGGCGGCACGGCCCTCACGGCGCGGGCGTGCCGATCGAGAAGTCGGCCCCGATGAAGAAGGTGAACTCGGGCGAGCCCAGCGGATCGGACAGGCTGCCGCCGAAGATCCCACGGCGGAGCACGTCCAGCGTCTGCGACGGGAGCGTGCCGGCCGAGTCGGTGAGGGTCACTGTTTCGTCTCCCCAGGCGAGTCGCGCTCCGACGCGCGCGCGGATCGCCGGACTGAACGCATAGCGAAACGCCAGGTCGACGAACATCTCCTTGTTGTCGGAGAAGGGGTCGAACCCCGAGTCGAAGGCCTCGACCTCCGTGCCGAGAACCGCGAGCGACACGAACGGCAGCTCCTGGCGGTCATAGGTCGCGGATAGCCAGAGGTCCGACCGGGTCCAGGAGTAGCCGGCTGCGAGCCGGTAGGCCTGGAGCGTCGCCTTCTCCTCCGAGTCCCGGTCGAAAAAATTCGGAAAGCTCTCCCGATGCACGTCGAGATTCCCCGCGATGTACTCGCCGTGCAGGACGAGCGTCCAGGGAGCGCATTTCCAGCGCAGCTCCGCTTCCCCGCCGAAGAGATTGCCGGAGGCGTCGTGGAAGGACTGCGCCGTCGCGTTGTAGCCCGAGGGCTTGGTCCAGCGGGCAGCCGCCGCGGCCTCGAGCCCCATCCAGCGGTGACGCCAGCCGAGCGAGGCGTCGATCCGCTGCGAGGAGAGGTCCCTCGCTTCCGTGAGCTCCTGGTTCTCTCCGCCGATGTTGATCACGTCGGTCGAGCGGTTGTTGCGGCCCTCGCCCGCCGCCTCGAGCGAGTCCGCCGCGGTCACGGGAAGCCGGACCAGAAGAGCGAAGTTCTCGGCGCGGCCCGTTCCGTTGGAGAAGACGTGCGGCAGGCCGAGCTCCGGCTGGACCAGCCGTTGCTGTTCGTCGTGCGAGGTGCCGAACCCGACTCGGGCTCGCCATTCGAACTCGGGCGTGCCGGCGCCGAGACCCGCGGGAGCGAACCGAGCGTAGCCCATGCCGACCAGGACGAACTTCGGCGTGACGTCGGAGGTGTCGACGGTGGTGCCGATCGTCCAGCGGCGCGCGAGCGTTGCGTAGGAGAAGCCCAGCTCGCCGGCGAGCCCCGGCCGGGGGGACATCTCGGTGCCGAGGAGCATGCCCGCGCAGAACACACAGGCGCTGACGAGATCGATGCCCATCGGTCCGCTGCTGCTCAGCGTCCCGTGAAGCGCGCGGGGCGCTTCTCGAGGAACGCGGTCATGCCTTCTTTCATGTCCGTCGTCGCCGCGCAGAGACCGAAGAGCGTGGCCTCGAGCAGGAGCCCTTCCGAGAGGGGCATCTCGAGGCCGCGGTGAATCGCGTCGATCACGTACCGGCAGGCGACGGGACCGTTGGCGACGATCGCCTTCGCCATCTCGCGGGCCGCCGCCGCGGCCTGTCCCGCCGGGACGACCTTGTTGACGAGGCCGATCCGCCACGCCTCCTGGGCGTCGATCTGCTCGGCCGTCAGGCAAAGCTGCATCGCGCGCCCTTCGCCCACCAGCCGGGCCAGCCTCTGCGAGCCCCCGTAGCCCGGAAGGATTCCGAGCTTGACCTCGGGCTGGCCGAAGCGGGCGTTCTCGGAAGCGATGCGGATCGTGCACGCGAGCGCGAGCTCGCAGCCGCCGCCCAGGGCATAGCCGTTGACCGCGGCGATGACCGGCTTTCCGAGGCTTTCGAGCCGGGCCACGATGGCCTGTCCGCGGAGGGCGTGCTCGCGCCCGTCCACCGGCGTCAGCTTCGCGAGCTCGCCGATGTCGGCCCCCGCGATGAAGGCCTTTTCCCCGGCCCCCGTGATCACGACGACGCCCACGGAATCGTCCGACTTCGCCGCATCCAGCTCGCGCTCGAGAGCGGCCATGACGCCGGCGTTGAGGGCGTTCAGCTTCTCGGGACGGTTGACCGTCAGCGTGCGGATGCCGTCGGCGGTTTCGACGAGAACGAGACTGCTGGCTTCGGCCATCTCTCCCTACCCTCCGTACTCGTAGAAGCCCCGGCCCGATTTCTTGCCGTACCGGCCGGCGAGAACCATGCGCTTGAGCAGAGGCGGCGGCGCGAAGCGCTTCTCCCGATACTCCTCGAACATGATCTCGGCGATGGCGTACGTGGTGTCGAGCCCCACGAAATCGAGGAGCTTGAGGGGCCCCATCGGGTGCCCGCAGCCGAGCTCCATGCCCTTGTCGATGTCTTCGCGCGAGCCCACGCCTTCCTCGAGCGCCCGTACGGCGTCCAGGAGATACGGCACGAGCAGCCGGTTGACGATGAAGCCGGAGTTGTCGTGCGTGCGGATCGGGCTCCTTCCCCAGGGACTTCGCGAACTCGAAGACCGTCGCGGCGGTCTCCTCCGATGTGGCGATCGTGCGGACGACCTCGACGAGCTTCATGACCGGCACCGGGTTGAAGAAGTGGAGGCCGGCGAAACGGTCCGGGCGCTTGGTCGCGGCCGACATCTCGGTGATCGTCAGCGACGAGGTGTTCGAGCAGAAGATCGTGGCCGGCTTGCAGGCCGCGTCGAGCGTCCGGTACGTCTCCTTCTTCAGATCGAGGTTCTCGACGATGGCCTCGATGATCAGATCGCAGTCGGCGAGGTCCTCGAGGCGCGTCGTCGAGGAGATGCGCTTCCAGGCCGCGTCCCGGTCCGCCGCGGCCAGCTTCCCTTTCTCGACCGCCTTCCCGAGAGATCCTTCGATGCGCCCGAGGCCCTTCTTCACCAGGTCGTCGCTGACCTCGCGGACAACCGTGTCGTAACCCGCCTTCGCGCAGACTTCGGCGATCCCCGAGCCCATGAGGCCGGCGCCGAGAACTCCCACCTTACGAATCGGCATGCTCTCCCTCGCCCGTCGCCTCCACGGCGGCGGCGTCCAAAGGTTGTTCCAGGATCTCGATCTCTCCGCAGAAGTCCGAGAGTGTCATGTCGCGGTCGAAGTCGGGGCCGGCGAGGGCCAGCAGCGGCGTGTTGGGGGCCACCACGATCCAGCCGCTCTCCGTCCAGTGCCGGAGCGCCTCCCTGCAGAGGCCGCCGTCGTTCAGGGTCGTCATCACGGCGTTCAGGTCGCCGGTGCCGCGGGCGCGCAGATCGCAGAGAAAGTCGGAGACCGCCGCGGCGCGCACGGGAAAGTCCAGGATGCGGCGCGTCCAGGTCAGGTTCATGCGATGGCGAAAAGATACGGCATGAACTGGGCGCTCGGGTCGTTCGTCGTGTTGTCGATCGTGGCTCCGTAGATGATCAGACCGCCTCCGGAGAACGTGATCTCCAGCCACTGGCCGTCCCCGATCGCGAAGCCGTCGAGGAAATCGGTGACCGTCGACTGGATGAAGTAGTCCGCCGGGTAGTCGTGCGCGACGCTGTGGATCTCGACTCCGGCCGAATCGCGCAGGCGCACGTTGACGTGCACCGGCGCGCCGACCGTCCGCAGTCCCACGTTGTAGCGGAAACGGTCGACGAGAATGGGACAGACGAGAGCTCCGGTGACGCTCGCCCCGGAGCCCGGAGCGTCCACGTCGTCGACCGCCACCAGCGACTCCGTGAAGCCGGTCGTTCCCGCGGTCCCGGCGTCGTTGAAGATGCGGGCCAGCACGACCGGCGCGTTGCCGCCCGCGGCATAAACGTCGAAGCTGCCGAGCCCGGACAGGCCCATCGCCGCGACCACGTCGTACCACGCGAAGACCTGGCCGCCCGCGAGCGCGAAGCCCATCGTCGGATCGGACGGCGAGGCCGGCGCGCCCATGGGATGGAACACGAAGTGGCCCGAGATCAGGGCTGGCGCTCGCGTTCACGAGCTGCACGGACGTCCGGAAGAACGACCCGAAGTTGCCGGGGGTCGACCCGACGACCGGGATGTAGCCGACGAGCTCTTCGGCCGGCGCGGAGGTCAGGCCGAAGACGAGGTTGTCGACGTTCGCCGACAGCGTGCCGCCGGCTTCGATCTTGTCGATGCCGACCGCCACGAGCGCCGAGATCGCGCCCGCCGGCGCCGTGAACGTGTTGTTGCCGTGGATCCAGTCGCCTCGCGAGGCGACGGCCGTGAGGAAGCCGTTCCCGCTGATGAAGCCCTGGCAGGCCGCGCCGGGCGTCCAGGCGATGGCGAACTCCACCCCGCCGGTGGTCGTCTCTCCGGCGCTGAATCGCACGTCCGCCGACAAGGTGTACTGCTGCCCGGCCGCGACCGGAACGCAGGTCGTCAGAAGGGTCACGGGCGCTCCCCCGGTGGCGTTCGTGCTGGTCAGCAGCGCCGAGCCCGAAGAGGGCGAGCCGGCGGCGTCGAGCGCCGACCATGCCGAGGTGCCGTCGGGGTTGGGGTCGTGGTGGAAGGCCTCCAGGTTCGCGTCGAACGTCCCTCCGGGGACCAGGTTCTGTCCCAGTCCGGCCGAGGCCGCGAGGACGAGCACAGCGGCGAGACCGAAGATGCGACGACCCACGACGGTCCTCCTCGACGGAAATTGCCGCGCGCGAAGCGGGATCAGGCGGCCGACTCCAGAACGACCGCGATGCCCTGACCGCCGCCGATGCACGCGCCCGCGAGGCCGTAGCGCACGCCGCGCCGACGCATCTCCTTCAGGAGCGTGAGGGTCAGGCGCGTGCCGCTCGCCGCCAGGGGATGCCCGAGGGCGATGGCGCCCCCGTTCACGTTCAGCTTTTCGACGTCCAGGCCCAGCTCGCGGACGACGCCCAGGATCTGGCCGGCGAAGGCCTCGTTGATCTCCCAGAGACCGATGTCGTTCTGCGAGAGCCCCGCCTTCGCGAGGGCTTCGCGGGCCGCCGGCGCAGGTCCCAGCCCCATCAGCTCCGGCTCGACGCCGACGACGCCCCAGGAAACGATCCGGCCGAGCGGCTTTTTGCCGCGCGCCGCGTCGGCCGAGGCGACGACCACCGAAGCCGCGCCGTCGACGATGCCCGACGCGTTGCCGGCCGTGACGGAGCCGTCCTTGCCGAACGAGGGTGGCAGCGCCGCGAGACCCTCGAGCGTCGAGTCGGGGCGCATGTGGTCGTCTTTCTCGACGCGGACGCTCTTCCGGCCCTGCTTGACCTCGACCGGGACGACCTCCTCCGAGAGCCGGCAGGCCGCCCAGGCCGCCGCCGTCCGCTGCTGCGAGCGGAGAGCGTAGGCGTCCTGTTCCGCGCGCGTGATGCCGTACTTCGCGGCCACGCGGTCCGAGGTCTGCGCCATGTAAAGCCCGCAGTAGGAGTCGAGGAGCGCGACCATCAGCGTGTCCTCGAGCTGGCCCTGGCCCAGCCGGAATCCCTTGCGCGCACCCCGGATCACGTGGGGCGCCTGGGACATGTTCTCCATCCCGCCGGCCAGGACCGTGTCCGCCTCGCCGAGGAGAATCCGCTGGGCCCCCTGGACGATGGACTCGAAACCCGAGCCGCACAGACGGTTCACCGTCAGGGCCGGGACCTCTTTCGGAACGCCGGCCTTCAACCCCACGTGCCGGGCGCCGTAGATCGCGTCCCCCGAGGTCTGCAGGACGTTGCCGAAGATGACGTGGTCGACCTGCCCCGGCTCGACCCCGCTCCGCTTGAGAGCCTCGGCCGCCGCGTGGACGCCGAGATCGATGGCCGACGTGTCGGCGAACGCGCCGTTGTAGTCGGCCATCGGAGTGCGGGCGCCGTCGAGAATGAAGACGTCGGTGGAAGGAGCCGTGGAAGCCATAGAGGCGGGGAGTTTACCTCAGGGAAACGCCTCGATTGCGGCGCTGTGGAAGCGCTGGCGGACTTCGTTGAACGGGATCTCGCGCACCTCCGGATGGATGCGATTGGTCAACAGGACCAGGACCCGGTCGCGCTCCGGGTCGACCCAGACCGAGGTTCCCGTGAAACCCGTGTGGCCGAAGCTGGCCTCGGACATCTCGGGGATGGCCGAGCCGGCGCCGCGTCGGCCCTGCCACCCGAGACCTCGCGCCTCTCCGAGATCGGCCGTGCGATCGCGCGTCCATTCCCGCCGCGCCGGATCGAGCCAGACCCGCGCCAGCGCCCAGACGTCGCGCGCCGTGGCGAAGAGACCCGCATGCCCCGAAACGCCGCCGCGGCGAAACGCGTTTCCGTCATGAACCTCTCCCCTCACCACGCCTTCGCGAAACCGCCCGTAGGAGAGTCCGCGCACCTCGACCATCGCCCGCTCGAAGCGGTCGTCCCGTTCCGTGGCGGCCGTCGGAAGCGATCTTCCCGGCAGAAACCGCGCCGCCGATCCCGCCGGAGCCGCGACGGACTCGGCGAAGACGCGCTCGAGAGGCGCCGTGAAGACCGACTCCAGGATCTCCGTCACGAGGAGGAAGTTCAGGTCGCTGTAAATCACCCGCTCGCCCGGCGCGGCCACCGGCTCGATTTCACACAGCGTGCGGCGATAGGCGGCCGCCCCCTCCCCCCGAACGTACATGGGAAACCAGGCCTCGAGGCCCGAGGTGTGCGTGAGCAGCCGCTCCAGAGTGATCCCCTCGAAGCGTGTCTTCTTCCACTCCGGCAGGAACTTTCCCGGAAGCGTGTCGAGCGGAAGACCGGCGCCGGCCGCGAGGAGAGCGGCCGAGCAGAGGGGCTTCGTGAGGCTCGCGAGGTCGAAGAGCGTCTCCGGCGTCACGTCTTCGCGCTCCGGCTCCGGCCCCACGCATGCGCGTCCGGCGATCGCCTCTTCGAGGACGGTCTCCGACGTCCCGACGAGCGCCGCGGCGCCCGGGAAAGATCCCGCGTCGATCTCCGCCGAGAGGAACTCCGAAAGCGCCGTCACGGGCCGGCGGATTCGATCTCGGCTCTCCGAGGCTCGACGTGAGCCGCGTTTGCGGCGACGACGGTGAGGAGAGCATCGGGCCGACGCAGCGCCGCCCGTTCGCGCTCGAGGGCCGCGATCTCGTTCTCGACGCTCGTCGCGGAAGCCGCGTCCAGCGCGCCGCGGCGGGCCTCGCGCAGGGCGGCGATCGCCCGGCCATAGCTCTCGACGACGGCGGCCGCGGCCTGGCGGGAGTCCAGCGCGAGCAGAGCGTCCACGATCCGGCCCCGGACCCAGTCGAACTCGGCCGGCGAGGCGCCGAGCCGTCTCGCCGCCTCCGCGTCGGAGCCCGCGCCCGCCGACGCCCGTCGCACTCGGATGTACATGTCGATCTGGGCGTCCGTCAGCCGGCCGTCGGCCGGGGGCTGAAAGCGGGGCTCGAGCCGGTTGCGGACCGCGCGGACCGCCTCGGCGGATGCGCGTTCGGTACGGCCACAGGCGACGGCCGCGGAAAGGGCCACGAGGAGGGCCGGGGTCAGGATCGCGGGGGCCTTGAAGCGCACACGCAGAGTTTACAGTCGGGCGAGGCACAAGCTCCCGCGTTCGAATGGTTTCCGCCCGACTTGCCTTCGATTACACTTACAGGGTTTCCAGGCTGACGGATGCTCGAAAAAATCGGCAAATACGAAGTTTCGGAGCAGATCGGCGTCGGAGGGTTTGGCGCGGTCTACCGGGGGCGGGATCCGTTCATCAAGCGGACCGTCGCGATCAAGACGTGCCAGGTCAACGACGACGAGATCAAGCACCGCTTTTTCCGCGAAGCCGAGCTCGCGGGAAACCTCCATCACCGCCACATCACGACGATTTACGACTTCGGCGTGGAGAACGGGATCCCCTACATCGTCCAGGAGTTTCTGACCGGCGAAGACCTCGACAAGAAGATCAAGCGCGGCGATCCGATCCCCATGACGCGGAAGATCGAGATCCTGATGGCGATCGCCGACGGGCTCGGCTACGCACACAACGCGTCCATCGTGCACCGCGACGTCAAGCCGGCCAACGTCCGCGTCCTCGAGGACGGCACCGTCAAGGTCATGGACTTCGGGATCGCCAAGTCTCTGCAGAGCGATTCCAACCTGACCCAGACCGGGATCACGCTCGGAACCTCGGCGTACCTGGCTCCCGAGCAGATCCGCGGCGAGCCGATCGACCGTCGCACGGACATCTTCGCGCTCGGCGTCCTCGCGTACGAGCTCCTGACGTACCGGAAGCCTTTCCGCGGGGAGCACCTCTCGACGGTCCTCTACAAGATCCTCAACGACACGCCGGAGCCCATCGGCACGCTCGTCCAGGACGCCCCCCCGGCGCTCATCGCGGCGGTCGGCCGGGCGATGGCGAAGTCGGCGGACGACCGTTACCCGACGATGGACGCCTTCCGCAAGGATCTTCAGGGGATCCATCGCGAGCTCTCCGGTATGTCCGGAACATACGCGGCATTCAATGGGGACACCATGCGGACGCTGCGCCCGGGGGAGGATCTCGAGACGACCCTGGCGACTCCGTCGAGCGGCGTCGCGCCCATCCGCTCGAACTTCACCCCACCCTCGGGGGCACTGGCCCGCGTGCCCGCCCCGTCGGATGCGACGCCCACCTCGGCCTCCATCTCCGGCGCGCGCCCGCCGCTCGAGCTCGTCAATTTCCGCGATCCGATGTCGGACCCGGCCAACGAAGACACCGTCCGACGGACCACCGGTTCGCCCAAGGTCGCGCAGCCCTCCGCCGCGGCGAAGAGCCGCTCGGCGACCATCGTCGCCATTCTCGCGGTCCTGGTCGCGGCGATCGCCGCGTACCTCTACGTCTCGGGGCGCTCGGCTCCGGCTCCGGCGCCCGCGGTGGCCGTGGCTCCGACGCCCGCGCCCGCACCGCCCGCGCCCACACCGGCGCTCGAGTTCCCGGAGCCCAAGCTGGGAGCCGGCGAGGCGCCGGCCTCCCCCGCGGAATCGGCGCCCGCGCCCGCGCCGCCCGTCGCCGCGGCTCCCGCTCCGGTCCCCACGGCCCCTCCCCCCGTCGAAGCGAAGTCTGTCGCACCCGTCGCACCCGCGAGCTTCAAGGTGCAGTTCTCGTCGATTCCGGTGGCGACGCTCTTCGTCGACGGAAAGAAGATCGGCCCCTCGATTCCGGCCCGGACACTTTCGCTCGAAGAGGGCGAGCACAGCGTCCGCCTCGAAGCCGCCGACTTTCCCCCTTACGAGAAGAAATTCCGCGTCGGCCCGAAGTCGGAGAACCGCGTGCACTACCAGTTCCCCGTCTCGATGCTCGTGATCCAGGCGCCCGGATGGGCCGGCGCCCGGGTCCTCGTGGACGGCAAGTACCGCGGCTCTTTGCCGGACGCGGCTCGCCTCAAGCTTCCTCCCGGCACTTACAACGTGACGCTCTCGCGCGAAGGATCGAATCCGGTGACGGAGAAGATCGACGTTCCCGAGGGTGCGCCGAAAACCTGGAATGCGCCGCCGCCTTCGCCCGCGGCCGCCGGAGGTCAATGAAACGGAACGCCCTTGCGGCCCTGCTCCTCGCCGTCGGCCTGGTTTTCGCCGCGCCGCTCGCCGCCCAGGATGAGGCGAAGTTCGAAGCCGAAGCCAAGAAAGCCTTCGACGCAGGACGCTTCAAGGAGGCCGGCGACAAGTACGCGAAGGCGGCCGAGGTCGCGGGCGTCGCGGTAGAGCGGCAGGCCGACCTCCACCTTCAGAGCGCGTGGTCCTACTACATCGCGGGCAACTCCAAGCGTGCCCGCGAAGAGCTCAAGGCGGCGGTCACGGCGCGGCCGGACCTGCAGGTCATCCCGGATTTCTACAGCCCCGACTTCGCGAATCTCGCCGGAGCCGTGCGAGCGGAGGTCGCCGGGTCCAACGTCCCCGCCTACGACGTCGAGGAGCTCAAGCGCTCGGCGCGTGCGAAGCTCGCCGACGGAAAGGCCGAGGAAGCTCTCCAGGACCTCAAACGCGCCTCGACCTCGCGCGACCCGGAGGTGTTCCGGATCCAGGCCGAGGCCGACGAACGCCTCGGCCGCACCGCAGACGCGGAGGCCGCCCGGCAGCGCGCGAGCGAGCTCGAAAAGGGAGCGGTGAGCTCGGCTCCGATCGGGGCCTCGCACGACGCGGGCGTCCCCGCGACCGGAGCGGCTCCGCCTCCGTCCGCCCCGCCCGTGACGCCCCTTCTCGAGAGCGCGGAAAAATCCCTCGCGGCCGGTGACTACCGCGCCGCGGCCTCGTACGCGCGTCAGGCTTCCGAAGCCGACCCGAAGAGCGCCGAGGCCCACCGCCTCCTCGGCGACGCCTCGCTGCTCGCGGCCCAGGGCGCCGAGGCGGAGCGCGAGTTCACGGCGGCCATCGTGCTCGAGCCCGGCAACACGAAGGCGGTTTTCGGCCTGGCGACGCTCGCCGAGCAGCAGAAGAAATGGAACACGGCCGCGAGCCTCTACCGCCGCGTTCTCGATCTCGATCCGACCAACGTCGCGGCGGCCCGCGGGCTCGGGCGCTCCCTGAACGAGCTCGGCGACAAGAGCGCCGCCCGGATCGCATTCGGCCGAGCGATCGAGATCGGTCCCGCCGCGGCCGAGTCCCGCAACGACTTCGGCGTCTTCCTGTTCCGCGCGGACGAGACCGATCGCGCCGTCGAGGAGCTCATCGAGGCGGTGCGGCTCGACGGGTCGAAGGCCGTCTACCACGAGAACCTCGGACGGGCCTACCGCAAGAAGGGCATGGCCAAGGAAGCCGAGCGCGAGCTCGCCGATGCCGCGCGGCTCGCGCCCAACGACGCGGCCGTCTGGACGGCGCTCGGACACGTGCGCGCCGACCAGAAGAAGGCGGACGAGGCGGCGACCGCGTTCGCGACGGCGCTCTCGCTCGACCCCTCCAGCGAAGACGCGGCCACGGCCCTCGGTTCCGTGCTCGCCGACGCCGGCAAGCTCGAGGAGGCCGAGGCCGCGCTCGTGAAGGCCATCGAGGCCAACACCAAGTCTCCCGTCCTCTGGAACAACCTCGGCGCCGTCCGCGTCCGCAGGGGCAACAACGCGCGGCGCGATCGAGGCGTTTCAGAAAGCGCTGACGATGGACGCCGCCTTCGACGCGGCGCGCGCCAACCTGACGCGGGCGACCGAGCTCGCGGCGCTGGAGAAAGCCGCGTCCTGAGGGTGGCGGTTCCTCTTCTCGCGTACTTCTTCTCCGGACTGGCAGCTCTGCGCTTGGCTCCGACGCCTCCGACCCCGACTTACACCGCGGAGCTCGAAGCCTGGCGAGCGGCCCGTGTTTCGCGCCTCACCGCCGAGGACGGCTGGCCCTCCGTGGTCGGGCTCTTCTGGCTCGAGGAAGGCGACAACCGCATCGGAAGCGCGAAAGACAACGCGATCGTCCTGCCGGCCTCGACTCCCCCGCACCTGGGAACCATCGTGGTCGAGAAGGGACGGGCGACGCTGCGGCCCCTCATCGGAGTCGGAGCCGACCTCACGGTCGACGGCGAAGCCGTCTCGGAGCCCCGCGTCCTCGCCTCGGACGCCGCCGACGCGGCCACCCACGTGCGGACCGGCAGCGTGCTCTTCTACGTGATCGAGCGCGCCGGGAAACTGGCGGTCCGCGTCAAGGACAGTCAGAGCCCGGCCCGGCGGGATTTCCACGGCCTCGAGTATTTTCCGATCGATCCCTCCTGGCGGCTGGAGGCCCGCTTCGAGCCCTACGATCCTCCGCGCCCGATTTCGGTGCCGAACGTGCTGGGTCACCAGGACTCCGAAAAGTCTCCCGGGGCACTGGTCTTCGAGCGGGCCGGCCAGACCTACCGGCTCGATCCCGTGCTCGAGCGCGGCGAGACCGACTACTTCGTCATCTTCGGCGACGCGACCAACGGGAAGGATACGTACGGCGCCGGCCGATTCCTCTACGTGAAGCCGCCCGTCGACGGAAAGACGATCATCGACTTCAACAAGGCGTACAACCCGCCCTGTGTCTTCACCGACTACGCGACCTGCCCGCTTCCGCCGGCGCAGAACAGGATGAAGGTGAGAGTGGAGGCGGGTGAGAAGGAGTACCGCCACTGAAAGTTGAGCGTCGAGCGTTCAGTGTTGAGCGTGCTGCGCCACAACTTCACGCTTCGACTCTCAACGCTCAACTTCTCTCAACGCGTCCAGCAGCTCCTTCAACATCCTCGCCGTCGCTCCCCAGATGACCGTCTCCCCGTAGTGGTAGAAGAGCACGGGCTCCGGGCGCTCCGGGAACGCCCGGGTTTCGAGAGCGGCGGGATCGAGGAGGGGCCGGATCGGGACCTCGACGAGCTCCGCGATCTCGGACTCCTGCAGCCGGAACGGATAGGGATGCGGGATCGCGCCGACGTACGGCTCGACGTAGTAGTCGGTGACGGTCGTCAGCGGCGAAAGCGAACCGAGGTAGCGGACGTCGGACGGCGCGACGCCGATCTCCTCTTCGGTCTCGCGGAGCGCGGTGGCGTAGAGCGACGCGTCTTCCTCCTCCTGGCCCCCGCCCGGGAACGCGATCTGCCCGCGATGCTTCTCGACGCTTTCCGTCCGCTTCGTGAGCATCACCCAGAGCGCCCCGTCCCGGACGAACAGCGGCGCGAGCACGCCGGCCCGCCGCTGCGAGCCCGCCGGAACGGGCTCGGCCCGTCCGGCCTCGGCGCGCTCGAGCCGCTCCCGGACCTCGTCCATCCAGGTGCGCGCGGACGCGCTCTCAGGAGGAGGCACGGGTGCGGCTGCCCTCGGCCGCGGATCGCAGGTACGCCTCGACGAAGGGCGTGAGCCCGCCGTCGAGGACTCGATCCGTGTCGCCGGTCTCGTGGCCGGTGCGGTGGTCCTTGACCATCCGGTAGGGGTGCAGGACGTACGAACGGATCTGACTCCCCCACTCGATCGACTTCTTCTCGCCGACGCGCTTGTCTTCTTCGGCCCGCCGCTCGTCCAGCGCCCGCTGGTACAGGCGCGCCTTCAGGACCCGCATCGCCATCTCGCGGTTACGGCCCTGGCTGCGCTCGTTCTGGCAGGTCACCACGATGCCCGACGGCAGGTGCGTGATGCGCACCGCGGAATCGGTGACGTTGACGTGCTGCCCGCCGGCTCCGCTCGAGCGGTAGGTGTCGACGCGGAGGTCCTTGTCGGCGACTTCGATCTCGATGTCCTCGTCGACCTCGGGCGCGAGGAACACGGACGCGAACGACGTGTGGCGCCGCTGCGCCGCGTCGAAGGGCGAGATCCGCACCAGCCGATGCACTCCCATCTCGCTCTTCAGGTAGCCGTAGGCATGGTCTCCGGTGACGTGCAGCGTGGCGCTCTTCAGGCCGGCCTCCTCGCCGTCCTGCCGCTCGATGAGCTCGGCCTTCCAGCCGCGGCCTTCGGCGAAGCGCATGTACATCCGCAGGAGCATCTCCGCCCAGTCCTGCGACTCCGTCCCGCCGGCTCCGGCGTGGATCGAGAGCCAGGCATTCTTCGCGTCCTCGGGAGCGCTCATCTTGACGGCGAGCTCGTGCTCGTCCGCGAAGGCGGAGGCGGTGGCCAGGGAATCGCGGGCCTCGCCCTCCGCCGGCTCCCCCTCGCGCAGGAGCTCGGACAGGGCTTCGAGCTCGCCGCGGAGGTCGTCGAGACGCTGGACCGTCTCGATTCTCTTCTCGTAACCCCGGGTCTGGCGGAGGATGTCCTGGGCTTCCTCCGGCTTCGACCAGAAATCCGGCGCCGCCGCCTTCTCCCTCAGTCCCGCGAGCGCGCTCCGCGCGGCGTCCTGATCAAAGATAGCCCCGAAGCGCGGCGAGGCGCTCCGAGGCGGTCGTCAGGGACGTGAGGAGATCGTCGCGTTCGGTCATCGGCTCCGGTTCACAGAGTGGCCCGCGGCCTGCGATGCATGCGTCGGGGGCGCCCCTTCGCGAGGCGCGCGAGGCCGAAGATTAGCACGGCCAGTCCGGCGAGCGTCACGGCGCGCGGGATCCAGAAGCCCCACCGGGTCCAGGCCGTCTTCGCGGACACCCGGCGCACCGTTCCGGTCACCGTCGTCTTCTCGTCGGGCCGCGACTCCGCGAGGATCCGTCCGCGGGGGTCCACGATGCCGGAGATCCCGGTGATCGCCGCACGGATGAGATAGCGGTCGTTCTCGACCGAGCGCAGGGCCGCTCCCGCGAAATGCTGCTCCTGCGCTCCGGCGCGGCCGTACCAGGAGTCGTTCGTGAGAGTCGCGAGCAGATTGGCGCCGTCGCCGACCTCCCGGCGGACGAGCCCGGGGTAGATGATCTCGTAGCAGATGCCGATCCCGAGGACGAGCGGCCCCGACCGGACGAGCGTCGGCTCGGGCGCCGGCGTGAATTCTCCGATGGCCGTCGACACGCGCCGCGCGAAGAAGAAGAGCTTCGGCAGGGGGACGTACTCGCCGAACGGAACGAGGTGGACCTTGTGGTACGGCGGCCCCGCCAGGCCGTCACGCGCGAGCAGTCGCGCCGCGTTGTAGTACCGGTCGTCGGCCTCTTCATCCAGATCGTTGAAGAGGACGAGCGGTCCGAGCGCCGCGATCGAGGAGAGGTCCCGGCGAATCCGTTCGCTGCCCTGCCACATCGCGGGCAGCGACGACTCGGGAATCGCGATGAGGTCCGGTCCGGTCTCCGCCGCCGCGCGCGCCTGCGCGATCAGCTCGGCGTAGACCCGGGAGCGTCCCCCGAGCGTCGAGCGCATCTGTTCGGTGATGTTGGGCTGCAGCAGAGCCACCGAGAGCGCTTCGCCTTCCACCGGCACGGGACGCGCCAGGCGGATCGCCCCGAAGACGCCGAGCACCGCGACCACCAGCGCCGCGGCCAGGGCCGGCCGAAGACTCCGCACGGCAATCGCCCGGGCGAGCAGCGCCGCGACCGCGGCCACGGCCAGGCCGAGTCCGTAGACACCCCAGAGCGATGCCGACTGCAGCCAGACGGGCTCCCGGAAGAGCGCGTGGCCCGTCAGGTTCCAGGGAAAGCCCTTGTACACGAAGGATCGGGCGTGCTCCGTCGCCGCCCAGAGCACGGGGAAGACGGCGAGGCGCGCGGCGCTTCCGGGCGGAGCGGCCGCGACCGTTCCCCAGGCCGCGAGCGCCGGCCATTCGGCGAGGATGGCGGCGAGAATCCCGAGACAGACCATCCCCATGACGCCGCTCTGGCCGCCATACTGCGTGACGACGAAGGTGATCCACCGGATGGAGAGACACCAGTAGACGAGGCCGAAGGCCGCGCCGGAGAGCAGCGCCCGCGTCCGACTCTCCTCGCGGGCGAGCGCGACGAGCCAGGGCACCAGGGCCAGCGGGAGCAGAACCGTCGCGCCGAAGGGCGGAAACGCCAGGGCGAAGAGCAGTCCGGAGAGCGCGCCGGCGGCGAGCGTCACGCCGGCCGCGGAGCGCGCGGCCCCGAGCCCGCGGCCGCCGCCAGCGCCTCCTCCGCGTGGTACGAGGACCGCACGAAGGGGCCGGCGAACACGTGGCGGAAGCCCATGGCTTCGCCGTCCTCGCGCAGCTTTTCGAATACCTCCGGACGCACGTACTCGACGACCGGAAGGTTTTCGCGGGACGGCCGCAGGTACTGGCCGATCGTCACGATGTCGACGCGGGCCCCGCGAAGACGTCGGAGGAGCTCCGCAACCTCGTCGGGCTGCTCCCCGAGTCCGAGCATGAAGCCCGACTTCGTGGTCATCGCCGGGTCGAGATCCTTCACCGTCGACAGCAGCGTCAGCGAGCGCTCGAGGCTCGCGCCCCGGCGCACGTCGCGGTACAGCCTCGGCACGGTCTCGACGTTGTGGTTGAAGACGTCGGGCTTCGCCGCGACGACGGTTTCGACCGACGCGCGCCGGCCGCGGAAATCGGGTGTCAGGACTTCGACACCGGGCGACGGGTCGATCGCGCGGACCGCGCGGATCGTTTCGGCGAAATGGGCGGCGCCCCCGTCGGGGAGATCGTCACGGTCGACCGACGTCAGGACGACGAACTGCAGGGACATCCGCTGCACGGCCGCGCGCACGCGGACGGGCTCCAGCGGGTCGACCGGGAGCGGCTTGCCGTTGGCGATGTCGCAGAACCCGCAGGCCCGCGTGCAGACGTCGCCGAGCAGGAGGAAGGTGGCGGTGCCGCGGGAGAAACACTCGCCGCGGTTCGGGCAGCGCGCCTCTTCGCAGACCGTGTGGAGCCCGTTCGCGCGCATCACGGACTTGACCTCGTGGAGATCGGCGAGGCGGAGCTTGCGCTCGCGAATCCACTCGGGGGCGCGCACCGGCAGCGTCGAGCTCACATTCCGTCCGGCACGACCCAGGGAGACTTGACGCTCTCCTGGCGGGCGAGCTTCGTGGCCGCTCTCTCGGCGTCGTCCTCCGACCGATAGGGGCCGACGCGCACCCGGTACACCTTGCCCTTGCCCTTCGGACCGGTCGCCGTCAGGACCTGCGAACGGAAGCCATGGCGCGTCAGGCGCGTGGAGAGCGTGCCCGCCTCCTCGCGCGAGGACAGCGACGCGACCTGGACCCAGAATTTCCCTCCCGCCGCCGGCGCGCCCGCGGCCGGAGGTTTGGCCACGGTCCCCGCGGGCCCCGACCCGCCCGAAGCCTCCGCGATCGGCGAGCTCTCCCCCTCGGCCTGGTCCGAGGATCCGTCCTGGAAGGTCTGGAGGGTCGCGGGAGGCGTCGGCTCGGCCGGGATCGGCGTGCCCGGCGCGCCGCCCGCGAGCGTCGTCCGCGAGCCCAGAGGGCCGGAAGGCACCGCGGCCGTCGGCACGGCCGTCTCGATGGGCGGCACGGCCTCCCCGGCGTCTTCGCTCGCATCCGCCGCGGCGATCTTTTCGGAAGGAGTCTTCTCGGCGTCCGGGGCCTCGGGCGTTCCGCTCCGGCCCGAAAGACCCGACACCAGGCCGAGGTAGTACGCCAGCGCCAGGGAGAGGAGAAGGCCGAGGAATCCCCCGACGGCCTGGCGGGCGGTGAACGTGATCTGGTAATGCGTGCGAGGCGTATCGGTCACGTCGCGAGTTTAGCCTGCGCCCGCGCGCCAGGGAAGATCGTCTCTACGCCTGCTTCAGGAACATCTTGATCAGATCGATCGGCAGCGGAAAGATGATCGTCGAGTTCTTCTCGTTGGCGATCTCGGTCAGCGTCTGGAGATACCGGAGCTGGAGCGTCGCCGGCTGGCGGTCGATGATCTCGGCCGCCTCCGAGAGCGCGGTCGCCGCCTGCAGCTCGCCCTGCGCGTGGATGATCTTCGCGCGCTTCTCTCGCTCGGCCTCGGCCTGCCTCGCCATCGCCCGCTGCATCTCGGGCGGCAGGTCCACCTGCTTGACCTCGACCAGCGCGACCTTGATGCCCCATGGGGCCGTGTGCTCGTCGATCACCCTCTGAAGGTCCAGGTTCAGCTTCTCCCGCTCCGAGAGGAGCTCGTCGAGCAGCGCCTGGCCGAGGACGCTGCGCAGCGTGGTCTGGGCGAGCTGGGAGGTCGCGTAGAGGTAGTTCTCGACCTGCACGACGGCCTTCTCGGGCTCCACGACGCGGAAATAGACGACGGCGTTGACCTTCACCGAGACGTTGTCTTTCGTGATGATGTCCTGAGGGGGCACGTCGTGGACGACCGTGCGGAGCGACATGCGGACCATCCGCTCGAACGGCCAGAAGATCAGGACGAGGCCCGGGCCCTTGGGCCGCTTTCCGAGGCGTCCGAGCCAGAAGGTCACGGCCCGCTCGTACTCGTTGAGCACGTTGATCCACTTGAAGAGAAAGATCAGCGCGATGAATCCCGCGACCGCCAGCCCCGGGAGTGAGAAGAGGCTCGTCATCCCTGTCTCCTTTCCACGAACAGCCGGGAGCCCTCGACGCGCGCGATGCGGACCGTCTCGCCGGGCGCGAGCCCCGGCGGGCCCGCGGCCTCCCAGTACTCGCCCGCCACGTGGACCCGGCCGGCCGTTCCCGACGGACCGAAGCCGTCCACCACGCGCCCGGCTTCGCCGACCATGGCCTCGAGGCCCGTGCGCGGCGGCGCGAGGCGGAGCTGGAGCGTCTTCCACGTCAGCAGACCCACGATCCCGAGCGTGACCGCGAGCCCCGGCACGATGATGCCGAGATCGACGCGATACCCGGCGGTGTCTCCCTTGCCGGAAAACAGGAGAAGCGAGCCCGCCACGAGGGCGACGGCGCCTCCGAGCGAGAGGAGGCCGTGGCTGACGACCTTGATCTCGGCCACGAAGAGGAGGATGGCGAAGAGGATCAGCCCGAGCCCCGCGAGATTCACCGGCAGGACCGAGAACGCATAGAGCGCGAGAAGCAGCGAGATCCCCCCGACGACCCCGGGCAGGATCGCGCCGGGAGTCGACAGCTCGAAGTAGAGGCCCACGAGGCCCAGCAGGAAGAGCACGTACGCCACGTTGGGGTGGGAGACGACCCCGAGGATCTTCTCGACGGAGCTCATCGACCTCTCCTCGAGCCGGTGCCCCGCGAGCGAGAGCTTCGTCTCGACTCCCCCGACCCGGCGCACGGTGCGCCCGTCGATCTGCGAGAGCAGGTCCGGGATGTCGCGCGCGACGATCTCGATGAGTCCCGATTCCTTCGCCTCCGTTTCCGTGTAGGAGAGGCTGTCCTCGACGGCGGCCTCGGCCTTGGCCACGTTGCGCCCGCGCTCGCGGGCGAGCGTCCGGACGAACGCGCGCGCGTCCTGCTCCGCCTTCTCGTTCAGCTTCTTCGGAAGGTCCTGGCCCTCGCCGCCCACGGGGTGCGCCGCTCCCGTGTTGGTACCGGGAGCCATCGCGGCGACGTCTCCCGACAACAGGAGAAAAAAACCGGCCGACGCGGCCGAGGCCCCCGCGGGCGACACATAGGTCGCGACCGGGGCCTTCGAAGCCAGGATCGCCGAGCTCATCTCCCGCGTCGAAGCGAGCAGCCCGCCCGGAGTGGACAGCGTCAGGACGACGAGCGCCGCGCCATCGCCGTTCGCCTGATCGAGGAGCGTTTTCAGGTAACCCGCGGAGGCGGGGTGGATCGGGGTCTCGATCCGGCCGACGACGACCAGAGGAGCCGCCTCTGCGGCGACGAGAGGCGCCGCCTCTGCGGCAACGGCGGGAGGCGGCGACGCCTTCTCGCCCGAAAACAGCGCGGCCGCCAGCAACGCCGTGGCCGCAAGCCGGACGCGCGCTCGCATCGCGGCTTCGAGTCTACCGCAGCCGTCCCGCGTCGGTTATAAAGGCGCGTGCGCATACGTCCGACCGAGGCCATCCACTTCGCCGCGCTCTTCCTCCTCACGATCCTCACGGTCATCTTCTGGAAGAACCTCGAGGACCCGGGCGGAATGCTCCTCGCCTACGGGGCCCTCGCCCTGGCGCTGGTCCCGATGGTCTATCTCTCGCAGCGCCAGGACCGGCTGCCGGCGCCCGTCTCGCTTCTGCTCGACTTCTATCCGGCGGCCTTCGTGCCGATCGTCTTCAACACGCTCTCGCCTTTGATCACCGCGACCCGGGGCGGAGCCCGCGACGATCTGCTCATCGCCGCCGACCGGGCGATCTTCGGCGTCGACGTCACCGTGTGGATGGAGCAGTTCTCGCGGCCGTGGCTCAACGACCTGCTCTACACCTTCTACGCGACGTACTACTTCATCGCGCTGATCCCCGGGTTGATCCTGTGGTTCCGGGACCGGGCGACGGCGCGCCGATTCGTCTTTACGTTGATGCTGATCTACTACGTGTCCTACGCCGGCTACTTCACGATCCCGGCGCTCGGGCCGCGTTTCGCCCAGGCCGACCTGTACACGAAGTCTCTGACCGAGTCTCCGATCTCGCGGGTCATCAACGACACGATCAACCACCTCGAGAAGACCAAGCTCGACGTCTTCCCGTCCGGGCACACCATGATCTCGATGGCGGTCCTGATCGTGATGTGGAAGCGGGCCCGGGACGTTTTCTGGTGGCTGCTCCCGATCGCGTCGTTACTGATCGTCGCGACCGTCTACTGCCGTTTCCACTACGTGATCGATCTGATCGCCGGGACGACGCTCGCGTTCATCGTCGTCCCGCTCGGAGACCGGCTCTACGACTGGGCCATGCGCGAGGGCTCTCCCCTGGCCCGGCGAGGCTCCGGGCGGCCCTACAGCGCCTTTTCGTAGATCCGGTAGGTCTTGTAGAGCTTGCCGCCCCAGAGGCGGACGGCCCCGATCACGAGCTCGTTGTCCTCGAGCAGCCAGGACACCTCGGCGCCCGTGTAGCCCTTCTTGAGCAGGAAGCGGAGCGAGTCGGCCATCATGATGGACTGGATGCCCGACTGCCTCCACGGCTTCTTGACGCCCAGCGTGACGACCCGGACCGTCCGCACGCGGGAGCGCGCGAGAAGGAACCGCAGCCATCCGAACGGCAGAAGGCGCCCCCGGGTCGGCGCGATCGCGACGTTGTAGTCCGGCAGCATGAGCATGAACGCCATCGGCTCGAGGCTGCCGTCGGGCCGGGGCGCCTCCCCGATCCAGAGGAGCTCCGGAACGAGGAGGGGCTTCAGGCGCGCCGCCATGAAGTCCATCTCCTCGCCGGTCATCGGCACGAAGCCCCAGTTCTTTTCCCAGGCCTCGTTGTAGACCTCGCGGATCTTGCCGAGGTCGCGCTTGAGGCTTCCGCGGGTGACGTTGCGGACCTGGATCTCGGGTGAGCGCCGGCGGAAGCGCTCGGCGACGCGCGTCAGCCGCTCGAGCGGCTTCTCCTCCAGCGGGAACCAGAAGGCCAGGAGATCCTTGACCTTGGAGAACCCCTGCCCCTCGATCAGGGCCGCGTAGTGCGGCGGGTTGTACGTCATCATCATGACGGGCGGCGAATCGAAGCCGTCGACGAGCAGGCCCGCCTCGTCGTTGAGCGTCGGGTTGGTGGGACCGCGGAGAATGGTCATCTTGCGCTCGCGGCCCCAGAGCGCGGCCGCCTCGAGCAGCTTGCCCGCGACCTCCGGATCGTTCTCGGACTCGAAGAATCCGAAGAACGCCGCCTTCTCGCCGTGGAACTCGTTGTGGTTGCGATCCAGGATCGCCGCGACCCGGCCGACGTCGCGGCCGTCCCGCCGCGCGACGAACAGTTGCATCTCGCCGTGGCGGAAGAACGGATTCTCGCCCTGGAAGACCTTCGCCACGTCCGATCGGATCGGCGCGACGAAGAGGGGGTCGGATGCGTAGAGCGCGTCGGCGACGTCGAAGAAACGCGAGAGCTCTCGGCGTGAGCGGCCGATGCGCTCGATGACGACGGAAGCCGGAGCGCTCAAGACTCGGTGCGGCGGCGGCTCAGGCGCGGCCGGAAGTCGCGGTCGCCCCGAGCAGGCCGACCTCCCGGCCGACTTTCTCGAACGCATCGAGGGCGCGGGAGAGCTGCGCCCGCGAATGCGTGGCCATGAGCGAGGTGCGGATCAGGGCACGGCCCGGAGGCGTCGCCGGCGAGAGCACGCAGTTGACGAAGACGCCTTCCTCCTGCAGCCGGTGGACCATCCGAAGCGCGGTGAGGTCCTCGCCCACGACGACCGGGACGACGGGAGTGCGCGATTCGCCCGTGTTGAAGCCGAGCGTGCGAAGCCCCTCCGCGAAGAACCGCGTGTTCTCCCACAGAAGCTCGCGGCGCTCGGGCTCCGTGTCCATGATCTCCAGGGTGGCGAGGGCGGCGGCGGCCGACGCCGGCGGCGGCGCGGCCGAGAAGATGAGAGTGCGGGCGCGGTGCTTGACGTAGTCGATGACGGTGGCGTCGCCGGCGATGAAGCCGCCGACCGAGGCCATCGACTTCGAGAACGTGCCCATGATGAGGTCGACGTCGTGCTCGAGACCGAAGTGCTCGGCGGTGCCGCGTCCGGTCTTGCCGAGGACGCCGATGCCGTGGGCATCGTCGACCATCACCCCGGCCGCGAATTCCCGGGCGACGGTCACGATCTCGGGAAGCGGCGCGATGTCGCCCTCCATCGAGAAGACGCCGTCGATGACGACCAGGCGCCCCTTGGCTTCGCTGTCGTTCCGCATCTGGCGGCGAAGGTCCGCCGGGTCGTTGTGCTTGAACTTCTTGACGTCGCCGAAGGAGAGGCGCGCTCCGTCGATGATGCAGGCGTGGTCCTGCTTGTCGAGATACACGGTGTCGCCCTTGGAGACCAGGCATGCGATCGCGCCGAGGTTGACCTGGAAGCCCGTCGAGAATGTGACGGCCGCCTCCTGGCGCATGAACTCGGCCAGGCGCTCCTCGAGGCGGACGTGAAGGTCCAGCGTCCCGTTCAAAAACCTGCTTCCGGCGCAGCCCGATCCGTATTTCCGGATCGCCTCGATGGCCGCTTCCTTGACCCGGGGATCGTTGGTCAGGCCGAGGTAGTTGTTCGAGCCCATCATGACCAGGCGCCGGCCGTCGTGGACGACCTCCGGGTCCTGAGCAGACTCGATGACGCGGAAGAACGAATAGAACCCGGTCTGGCGGACGCGCGTGGCGTCCTCGTACCGGTAACATTTTTCGAAGAACGGGGCGATCCCCACCGTCTCCGGTCTGGCCGCGCGGGCGACCTTGCTCATCGCTCCCCCTGACTGCTGAATGTAAGCCGAATCGGCGGCCGGATCTTAGCAAATTTTACAAATTCGCGCCCACGGGGCCCGACGGGCCCTCCGGGCTACCCCTCTGCCTCTAGCGCCCCGGGAAGCCAGCCTGCCCCGCGGTACCAGGCCCAGGCGGCCCGGATCCCGTCGGCCAACGGGAACGGGCTCCGGCAGGTCCAGGGCCTGCGCCAGAGGGCTTCCGTCGCACAGCCAGTCCCCGGCCAGGATCTCCCGGGCCTTGTCCGCATTGAACGGCTGGGAGCGCCGGGTCACCGTCTCGAGGGCGGTCTCCGCGGCTCCCAGGACCCGGACCAGGATGTCCGGGACGGGGATCAGCCGGCCCCGGCGGCCCGAGTGCCCCGATACGGTTTCGGCCAGCGTACGCAGCGTCACGGGCTCGGGGTCGGACAGGAATCGGATCCGCCCGAAGAGCTCGGCCCGACCGAGGGCCCGCACGACCGCGAGGGCCGCCCGGGCGGCGCCGACGAGCTGGATCCGCGTCGAGGCCGCGGGAACAGGGATCCAGCCGGAGGCGGCCATCTTGAAGTACTGGAACAGGCCGGTGTCGCCCGGACCGTAGACGACGGACGGACGCAGCACCGTCCAGGGTCCCTGCCACGATCGCGCCAGAACTTCCTCGCCTTCCCGCTTGGATCGGCCGTACCAGGAGATCGGGCGCGCGGGATCGTCGTCGCGGACCGGCCGTCCCTCGCGCGCCGGTCCCGCGGCCGCCTGGCTGGAGATCAGCAGGAAGTGCGCGTCCGGCGCCGACCGTCGTCCTGCCGCGACCAGACGCTCGGTTCCGCGGGCATTGACGTCGCGATACTGGTCGAAGGTGCGCGCCTTCGTCAGTCCCGCGACGTGCACGATCGCGCTCACGCCCGCGAGCGCGGCTTCGAGGCTCGCCTCGTCCTCGAGACGGCCCGGAACGATCTCCGGCTCGAGGCCCGCGAGCAACGGTCCCGCGGCGCGTCCGGGATCGCGGGCGAGCAGCCGGACCCTCCAGCCATGCTCCGCGAGGGCGCGGGCGACGTGCCCGCCGACGAATCCCGTTCCGCCGGTCAGCAGAGCCGTCCGCGACTGCATTGCAGGGGAATTGTATTGACTCGGCGAGGCCGGGCACGACAGCATTCGCCACTTCATGGCGAATCTTCGGAATCCTGATGGCCCGCGCCTCGCCGCGCTCGCTCTCGGCATCTTCGCGGCGCTGCCCGCCGCGGCCTTCGCGGCGGTGCCGGTTTCGCCTCCCGTCGTCGAGTATCGGATCGAGGTGTCTCTCGATCCCGAAGCGAAGACGCTGAAAGGGCGCGAGCAGCTGACCTGGCGCAACCCCTCCTCGGATACGGTCGGCGAGCTCCGCTTTCACATGTACCTGAACGCCTTCAAGAACCCGCACTCGACGTTCATGCGGGAGTCCGGAGGCCAGTTCCGCAGCGACAAGAAGGGGAACAAGCCCGAGGATTGGGGATGGATCGACGTGTCCTCGATCCGCGCCGGCGGCGCGGATCTCCGGCCGGGCGCGCGATTCGTCCAGCCCGACGCCAACGATCCGGAGGACCAGACTGTCCTGTCGGTCCCCCTCCCTTCGCCCGTGCCTCCCCACGGCGAGATCACGCTCGAGATCGCCTTCGACGCCAAGCTTCCCAAGATCTTTGCGCGCACCGGATTCGTGCGCGACTACTTCCTCGTCGGACAGTGGTATCCGAAGATCGGCGTCTACGAGCCGGCGGGGATGCGCGGACGAAAAGCGGGCGGCTGGAACTGTCACGCGTTCCACGCCGAATCCGAGTTCTACGCCGACTACGGGAACTTCGACGTGACCATGACCGTGCCCTCGCGGTTCCTCGTCGGCGCGACGGGCAAGCGCGTCGCCGAGACGAAGACCGGCGACAAGACCAGCTATCGCTACGTGCAGAGCGAACGTCCACGACTTCGCCTGGACGGCGGATCCACGGTTTCTCGTGGTCGACTTCCCGTTCGACCCGGCCCGCGACGTGCCGGCGGGCTGGTCGGCGCTCGCCGCCAAAGAGCTCGAGATGAGCGAGGCGCAGATCGCTTTGAAGCCCGTGGCCGTGCGCCTCCTCCTTCAGCCGGACCACACCGGGGGACGGGATCGCTACATCCGATCCGCGAAGGAGGCGCTGTCCTATTACGGTCTCTGGTTCGGAGCGTATCCCTACGAGACGCTCACGATCGTGGATCCGCCCGACGACGGCGTGGGCTCCGGGGGAATGGAATACCCCACGTTCGTCACGGGCGATCTGGCCAACGCGTTTCTGACCCGGTGGCCGTTCGAGAAAGTCCGCGGCATCGAGGTCGTGACCATCCACGAAATCGGCCACGAGTGGTGGTACGGAATGGTGGGCTCCAACGAATTCGAGGAGTCCTGGCTGGACGAGGGCCTGAACGACGATTCCGAGGCCCGGGCGATGACCCTGGCCTACGGCGGCCGTGACGTCATCCAGCTGCCCGGCGGGATCGGCATCGACTCCATGTCGTTCCGCCATGCCCAATACGCCAGACTCCCCAATCTCGACCCGATCGTCCGCGGTTGTGCGTGGTGCTACGCGTCCGGCCAGTCCTACGCCATCAACTCCTACATGAAGGTCGGGCTCTTCATGGCCCAGCTCAAGAACGACCTGGGCGCCTCGACGTTTTCCCGCGCGCAGCGGGCGTTTTTCGACGAGTGGTCGTTCCGCCACCCTTCGACCGACGACTTCTTTCGGACGTTCGAGCGCGTCGCGAAGCGCGATCTCTCGACCTATCGCCGAAACCTCGTCGAGGGAACCGCCACTCTGGACTGGCAGGTCGTCAGCGCACGCAGCGTCCGGGTCTCCGCCGAGGAAGGCGTCTTCGATCGGCCCGAGGGACGGGTGACGCTCGAAGAAGGCGGGGTCGTCCGTCCGGAGAAACTGGCGAAGCCGAAGCCCGAGACCACGCCCAAGATCTACTCGAGTCGGGTGCTCTTCGGAAACACGGGCGACTGGGCCCATGGCGCGACCGCTCGGATCGCCTTCGAAGACGGCACGATCCTCGATCGGGTCCTTCCCGCCTCGGCCAAGTGGGTGCGCTACCAGATCCGTTACAAGTCGCGCCTCGCCTGGGCGGTCGTCGATCCGGACCGCCGCAACGTGTGGGATTTGAACCACCTCAACGACTCCAAGGTCCTCCACTCCGGCAAAGGCGCCGCCCGGGTCCTCTCGAAAGCCGCGCCCACGAAGTACACCGGCCTCGTCGCCTGGCTCATGGGCGTCTGGTCGCAGCTTTCCTGGGCGCTCGCATGACCTGGTCGCTCGCATGAGGAGCCTCGGCGCGGGGTTCCGGGCCCTCGGCCACGGGAAGCTCATCCTGCTCCTGGCCGTGACCACCGTCGTCCTCGGCCTCGGTGCGGCGATCCCGTTCGGCGCGGCGTTCGAGCAGGACTTCGGGGGAACGCTGGCGGGCGATCACCTGCTCCGCAACCATCCGACGTTCGCTCCCAGCGACGTCGTCGACTTCGGCCGCGAGAGCGCTTCCCTCATCTCCGGCGTCGCGGGCGGCTCGCGCTACTTCGTGCTGCTCACGATCCTCCTCCAGACCTTCTTCGCGGGCGGGATCGTCGTGGTCCTCGGCCGGGGACGCTTCACCTTCGGCCAGTTCTTCGAGCCGGCGAGGCGAAACTTCTGGCACAACCTCAAATGCTTCTTCCTGTTCGCGATTCTCCTCGCCGTGGTGTTCGGGGCGGTGCTCGGGGGCGCCTTCGCCGCGGACGAGAAGCTCTTCGAGTCCACGCCCCCCGGAGCGGCCTCCGCCCGGCTCTTCGGCTGGACGGTGAAGATCGCGGCCGTCCTGCTCTGGGGAGTCTGCTCGCTTCTTTACGATTTCGCGCGCGCCGCACGCCGCTACGACCCGGCGATCGGCGCCTGGCGCTCCTATGGCTTCGCCCGCCGCGCGCTTCGAGGATCCTGGACGCGCGGCCTGATCCTCTACCTCTTCTGGCTGATCCTCGGGGGCGCCGCCTGGCTGGCCGCCATCGCGGTCGCGTGGACGATGCCGGCGGCCTCACCGCTCGCGATCGGACTGCTCCTGCTGGTCCAGTTCCTCTCGCTCCTCGTCCGGTCGGCCGTCCGCGTCGCGACCTGGGGCTCGTACCTCGAGTTCCTCGATCACCGCGCGCCGGGCGCGCTCCTCGCGCTCCGCGCCGCGCACCCCGTGCGCCACGTTCCGCTGGTGACGCTCTCGGCGTGACCGGAAACTGGCTCGGGCCGGGACTGCGGAACTGAACGCTAACTCTAGCGCGCCGCCCAGGCCGCGATCCGCTTCACGCCCTCGCGGAGGCGGTCGGTCTTCGTCGCGAACGAGAAACGCACGCAGTCGTCGGCGCCGAAGGCGTCGCCCGGCACCGCGGCCACGTGGGCCTCGGCCAGCAGACGGTCGCAGAACCCCGCCGAGCCGGTGACGCCCTTGCGCGGGTAGAGGGCCGAAACGTCGGCGAACGCGTAGAAGGCGCCCTCCGGCATCGGGCAGCGGATTCCCGGAATCGCCGCCAGCCCCTCGACCATGGCCTTCCGGCGGGTCTCGTAGTGCGCCAGCATCTCGGCCACGGTGGCCGCCGACGCCTCGAGGCCGGTCAGGGCTTCCAGAGCCGCCGCCTGCGAGATGGACGACGCGTTCGAGGTCGTGTGGCTCTGATACGAGGTCATCGCGGCGATGAGCTCGGGCGGCCCGACGGCCCAGCCCAGACGCCAGCCGGTCATCGCGAAGGTCTTGGACGCCGCGCCCGTGATCACGATCCGCTCGTAGCGCTGGCGCAGCGCGGCGGCCGACGCGTGCGCGCGCCCGTCGTAGAGGAAGCGGTCGTACGTTTCGTCGTAGATCAGCCAGGCGGCGCGGCGCGCGCACCAGTCGACGATCCGTTCGAGCTCGTCGGGAGACGTCACGGCTCCGGTCGGATTGTTGGGCGAGTTGACGATGACGCCCCGCAGTCCGGCCGCCGCGCCGGCCTGACGCTCGAGCGCCGCGGCCGTCGGCGCCCAGCCGTCCTCGAGCGTCGTCTCGACGAAGACCGGCCGCGCCCCCGTGAGGCGGACCATCTCGGGAAACGACACCCAGTACGGCGAGAAGAGCGCGACGTCGTCGCCCTCGTCGAAGAGGGCCATGCAGACGTTGAAGACCGCCTGCTTGGCGCCGGCCGTGACGATGACGTTGTCGCGCGCGACCTCGGCGGATTGCTCGCGCACGTACTTCGCGGCGATCGCGTCTCGCAGCGAGGCCTCGCCGGCGACGTCCGTGTACTTGGTCCGGCCGCCCTCGATGGCCCGCATCCCGGCCTTCCCGACGTGCCCGGGCGTGGCGAAATCCGGCTCGCCGATCGAGAGGTCGACCACGTCGACGCCCGAAGCCGCCAGAGCCTTGGCCTTCTTTCCCGCCGCCGTCGTGGAGGACGGCTGGAGGGCGGCGATGCGGCGGGAGAGCCGGAGATCCATCATGCGTGCCCTCTCCAGGCCCGCGCGAACGCGCCGAAGGCCAGGAGCTTCTTCCTGCCGATCGCCACGAGAAGGACCTCGAAGGCGATCCAGGCCGCGTAGACCCAGATCATTTCGTGGCGCAGGCCCGGCACCGCGAACTGGATGACCCAGAGCGCGAAGAGACCGGCGGCTTCGTACCACTCCAGGCTCATCGAGGCGAGGAAGATCCAGCCCAGGAACGCCTGGAGGATCGTCAGCAGGATCTCGAGCCGCTGAAACTCGTCGAACGGCAGGGGCGACGTGTCTCCGTGGCTCCAGCAGTAGACGACGGCGAGCAGGCCCGAGAGGACTCCCCACTGGTTGATGTTCGAGGACACCATGTTCATGAGGGCGACGGGGGCGCGCGTGATGCGCTTCGCCCACACGAACGCCGAGGTCTTCTCCGGGAACTCCGAGATGAAGGGCGCCACCCACTGGATGAACGTGAACTGGGAGATCCCGAGGCCGACGGCGACCGCCAGCATCGAGTTCAGGAACGGCTCGGCGACGACGAAGATGATCACGCCGCCGGCGACGAACAGACCCAGGACGGCCGCCCAGCGCTTCCAGCCTTCGAACGAGAGGGCCCACCGGGACACCGCCGGGATCTCCTCATCCTGCTCTTCCGTCTCTTCCCGGGGCGGAAGCCGAAGGAGCACGATCAGGTAGACGACGTACGTCACCGTGAGCACGGCGGCGTCGACGAGGGACAGGTTTCCCTTCCACCAGACCAGAACGAAATACCCCAGCGGGGGCAGCAGGCCCAGGACCTCGACGGCATGATCGTCGTGGAGCCGGATCGCGCCCAGAGGTTTCCCGCGGCGCCGGCGGGAGAAGTACGCCGCGACCGCATAGATCATGGGCCAGCCGAACCCCGTCAGCAGGCGCAGGCTCCCGGTGAAGTTGGCGATCGCCAGATGCACCATGTCGGGGTTCTTGCCCGCCTTCCAGGCGATGACCGCCTCGACCGCGAACTCCGGCATCGTCTGGATGAGGGCGAGCATCGCGAGAGCCAGGCCCTGAGAGATCAGAAACTCCGCGGCCTCCGCTCCCCACGCCACGACGAAGGCGGCGCCGATCATCGAGGGGAACGTCCAGAGCGCCGACCAGACCGAGCCCGGAGCGCCGTGTTCGGACACGGCGGCGAGCATTTTCTCGGCGCGAAGCCACCTCATGGCGCGCGGTTATAGCATGCCCGTCGTGGCGGCCATCGCGTCTCCCGCGAACCCGTTCATCCGCGACATCGCGCGACGTCTCGAGGAGCGCACGCACCTTCTGCTCGAAGGCGAAAAAGCGATTCTGGATGCCGTCGCCGCGGGCATCGCGCTCGAGCACGTGCTGCACGACGAGAGCGTCCGCCCCGGCCGTCTCGCCGCGCTGACCGCGGCCCACCCGCGCCTGGTCTCGCGCGCCGTGCTCGAAAGACTGGCGGACTCGCGGACGCCGCAGCACCTCCTCGCCGTCGCGCGCCGGCGCGACGTGCCCGTGGCCGACGTCCTCGCGCGGAAGGGGCCGATCGTCTTCGCCTTCGGCGTGCAGGATCCCGGCAACCTCGGCGCGATCGTTCGCGTCGTCGAGGCCGCGGGAGGCGCGGGCGTCATCGCCGCTCCGGGCACGGCGGATTTCTTCCACCCGCGTGCGGTCCGCGGGAGCGCCGGCAGCGTCCTGCGTCTGCCGGTCTCGGGACGCGTCTCGTTCGAGCCGTTCGCCGCCGACGCGAAAGCCGCGGGGCGCCCGCTCTGCGGCGCGACGTCCGCCGGAGGAGACAACGCGTTCGAGGCTCCGCTCGACCCGCAGTCCGTTCTCGTGATCGGCGCGGAAGGCACCGGCCTGCCGGCCGGCGCCTATCGCTATCTCGACCGCAAGCTCACGATCCCGATGCGGGCTCCCGTGGATTCTTTGAACGCGGCGGTCGCCACGGCGCTCCTGCTCTATTCCCCGGCGCTCCGCCGCTCTTGAGCTTCCCGCCGCCTTTTCCGGCCGGCGGGCGGCGCGGCGCGACCACCTTCTTCTGACGGTGACCGATCCCCTTCATTCCGAAAACACCTCCGCGCGGAACGCCCAGAGCCGGGCGTCGGGATCCCGCCAACCGTCGGGCGGCAGCCCCGCCTTGCGCGAGACCTCGGCCAGAAACCGCTCGGCGTCGAAGCCCCACTCGGTCGCGACCTGCGGAAGCAGGAGGCCCCGGCGGCCTCGGCTCTCGAGGATCAGCCCGTCCTGACCGACCTCGATCTCCTCGGGGCCGGCGATGGGCTCGGGCGGCGACAGCACCGAGATCTCGATGTCGCAGTCCGCAAGCTCCTCGGCGGCGAGGGGCGGGAACCTCGGATCCTCGAGGGCGGCGCGCCGGGCGTACTCGGCGATTCCCCGTGTCAGATCGCCGTGGGCGTCGAGCGTGCCGATGCAGCCGCGGAGGTCGCCCTTCTTTCGAAGCGTCACGAAGAGGCCGCGGGTCTCGCCGAAGGCTTCGGCCCGGTCGGACGCGAGGCGCGGGGGCGGCTCCCCGCGAAAGTGCGCTTCGAGCGACCGGCGCGCGAGCGAGAGCAAGTCGCGGCGACTCTCCTCGGAAAGAGCTCGCGGGGAGTCCTTCATCGGGTCACGCGGAGGTCTCGGACGCCGCGCGGACCGGAACCGCCGGAAGCGAGGCCAGGAAATCGGAGATGGTCTCGCCGAGCCGTTCGAGCTGGCCTTCGAAGAAGTGGTCGGCGCCGGGAATGACGACCATGCGATGTGTCCCGCCGAGGAACCGCTGCAGATCCTCCGGCGGACCGAACGTGTCGTTCTCCCCGACGACGAAGAGCGAGGGAACGGAGGCGGGGGGCCGCGGGACCAGGCGTCCGGACTCGGTCGCCAGCGGAAGTCCGAGCGCCACGAAGGCCGCCAGCCGGGAGTCCTGGGCAGAAGCCTTCAGACCGACGGCGGAGCCGAACGAGAATCCGCCGGCGACGATGGGAAGGCCGACGGTCCTTTCGGCCTCGTCGAGGGCGGCGCGAAAATCCTCGATCTCGCCGCGGCCGGCGTCGTACCGGCCCTCCGAGAGACCGACCCCGCGGAAGTTGAACCGGAGCGTGTCGTAGCCCGCCCGCGTCAGCGCCTGGGTCGCGCGATAGACGACCTTGTTGTGCATCGTGCCGCCGTGCAGCGGATGGGGGTGGCCGAAGACCGCGGCTCCCCGGCGGTGCGCCGGGTCCGCCGCCTCCTTCCAGAGGCCTTCGAGGGTCCCCGCGGGCCCCCGGAACATCACCGATCGAAGCCGGCCGGCCACTTGTCGCGCGTCCTCCTCTTCGCGGTTGGCGAATCGCGCGACTCATCGTATCCTTCCGGCCGCCTCGACCGCATCCAACGCCCGCGCTCACAGGAGATCACGATGAAGAAGATCGTCCACATCGTCGGCACCGGCACGATCGGGGAACCCCTCATCGGCCTCTTCACGGATTTCGGCCGCCACCTCGGCATCGACGAGGTCACGTTCCACAAGCGCACCCCCATGATCACCGAGAAGGCCAAGGTGAACCACCTCCTCGAGCGGGGCGCCCGGATCGCCGTGGACTCCGACAAGATCGCCGACTTCGAGGCCCTCGGCCACCGGGTCGCTTACGAGGCCGGCGCCGCCCTGGAACGCGCCACCGTCGTCATCGACTGCACGCCCGCGGGCAACGAGAACAAGAAGGTGTACGAGAAGGTCTCGGGCCCCCGGGGCTTCCTGGCGCAGGGAAGCGAGTTCGGCTTCGGGAAGATGTTCGCGATGGGCATCAACGACGAGGCGCTGGTGCCTGGCGAGGACCGCTTCCTGCAGATCGTCTCCTGCAACACGCACAACATCTCGTGCCTCATCAAGACGCTCGGCACCAACGACTCCGGCGCCCGCATCCTGACGCGCGGCCGCTTCGTGTGCATGCGCCGGGCCAACGACATCTCGCAGGACTCGGGGTTCGCTCCCGCGCCCTCCGCGGGCAAGCACGACGACCCCGACTTCGGCACGCACCACGCCCGCGACGCTTCGGCCCTGCTGTCGACGATCGGCTGGAACCCGCCGATCTTCTCCTCGGCGATGAAGATGAACACCCAGTACATGCACGCTCTCTGGTTCGACATGGATGTGTCGGAGCCGACCACCAAGGAAAAGGCGCTGGCGCGGCTCAAGGCCAACCGCCGCATCGCGGTGACCGAGCGCCGGTCGGCGAACCAGATCTTCTCCTTCGGTCGCGATCACGGCTACTACGGACGGATCCTGTCCCAGGCCGTCATCTCCACGCCGACGATCTCGGTCCGCGGCGGCAACGAGATCCTCGGGTTCTGCTTCACTCCCCAGGACGGCAACTCGCTGGCCTCGTCGATTTACGCCGCTCTCTGGCTCATGGATCCCGATCCCCAGGGGTTGCAGGAGCGGATGTCGGTCCTGGATCGATTCTTCTTCCGGGAGATCTGAACGCCAGGAGGCAGGCGGCGGGAGGCGGGCGGCAGGCAACACTCCCGACCCTCGGCTCCCCTGCCTCCTGATTCCTGCATCCCGCTTCCTGTTTCTGCGTACTGCCGTCACATTCGTCGCGCGGACCTCCCTGCTACCATGACCTCATGGCCTGGATGACGTGCCCGCACTGCGGGTTTACGCAGATCCCTGCCGCGAAGTGTCTCAAGTGCAAGAAAAGCCTGGACAGGCCGCGCGAGGGGGAGGCCCCTGCTCCGGGTTCGGGTTCGGGTTCGGGGAGTCCGGCGAATCCCCCGCCGCCCTCCGGCCTCGCCGCGATTCCGCGCGTGTACCTGCTCGGTTTCGCGGCGCTGGCTCTGGCCATCATCACGGGAGTGCTCGTCTGGGGCTCCCGCACGTCGGTCAGCACCGACCTGGGTCCGCCCCCGACGTCCACGACGCCCGAGCCCTGGAGCCTGGATCTCACGGGGCGCTGGCAGGGCAAGGTCACCACGACGATCACGGCATCGCCGTCCCGCCCGGCGCTCCGAGAGATGTTCATTGAGACCGACCGCTCGGGCAACGTGATCGCCGCCGGAGTGACGCTGACGGATCCGGGCCGGGGCGGAGCCGGAGCGGGATACCTGACGGTGCCCGACGGCGGCCGCCGCGTCCGCGCGCTGGCTTCCGCCCTCGCGGGATCGCCGGCCGGCGCCTCGCTCACGCTGGACTTCATCCCCTACGCCCCCTGGGTGCCGCAACGCGAGCGGACCTGGCGCGCGGTCGAGGGCCTCCGGAAAAGTCCCGAGGAGACCACGTACCTGCTGGTCGAATCCCGCGAGCCGGACTATCTGATCCAGGCGGGGGTCAACGCGACGGGCTTTCTCTCCTACCTCTACCTGTCGCCCGCCTACGCCTCGGGCCGCGGCACGGACGCGCTGTCGAAGGCGATCCACCCGAGCCCCGACAGCTCCCTTCGCGGATTCCGCAACCTGGTCTGGGACTTCTCGGGCTCCGCCGACTTCGTGACCCTCCAGGTGGCGGCCACGATCTCGGGGCCGGCGGGCGCGGCGGACCGGGTCACGCTCCGCCGCCAGTAGCCCGCCCGAGCCTCCTGAACGCTAGACGGAGACGACGTAGCCGCCGCTCTTGGCGTCCTTCTTCATCGACAGGATGCCATGGCGCTCGGCGTCTTCCAGGAGCTCCGAAAACGACTTGTAGCCGTAATACGACTCGTTGAAGTACGGCTGCTTGCGCTGCATCGTCTGCTTCACCATCGAGCCCCAGATCACGTCGTAGTTCTCGCGGCGGAGCGCCTGGATCGAGTCGAGAACGAGGCGGAAGACTTCCTGCTTCTTCTTCGGAAGGTTGTCGATGGAAGGCAGGGCGCGCGTCTCGCGGACGAGGTCTTCGTAGAAGATGAACTCGTCGCAATTCGAGATCAGCAGATTGGAAGTCGAGTTCTTGACCCCCACCCCGATGACGTTCTTGTCGTTCTCCTTGAGCTTGGAAACCAGCGGCGAAAAATCCGAGTCGCCCGACAAGATCACGAACGTCGTGATGTGCCCTTTGGACGCCACGAGATCCATGGCGTCCACGACCATGCGGATGTCGGCCGAGTTCTTGGCCGTGTAGTTGCGCTGCGGGATGTCGATCAGCTCGATCGCCGCCTCGTGAAACTCGCGCTTGTACTCCGAGTACCGCGTCCAGTCGGCGTAGGCCTTCTTGAAGACGATCCGGCCCTTCTCGATCAGCCGCTGGAGCACCAGGTGGATGTCGAACTTCTTGTACTGCGCGTCACGCACCCCGAGGGCGATGTTCTCGAAGTCGATGAAGATCGAGAGGCGCTGGTCGACCGAAGCGCGGGTCGGCGGTCCCGAGGCCACGTTCGTCGGGGCCACCTGGGCCGAGGCCGGCGCGGGCATGGCCGGGGGCAAAGGCGCCTCCTCGGCCGGGGCCGGAGTCGCGCTCGCGCTGAAGCTCTTGTGCCTCCGGGCTCCGCCTCGGCGGCGGCGGGAGGGCTTCCTCTCCGGTTCCCCGATCTCGGCTGCGGGGAACGGAACGGTGTCGTCCATCATGATTTCTTGAGTCCTTTCTGGCGCGTAGTCGAACGAGGAGGTGGTCAGGAGGAAGGTCGCCAGCACCCGAGCGACTTCGCGCCCGGCGCCATCCACGATCTGGACTTCCCCCACGTTTACGCGCTGTCCTTTCTTGATGATCCGGGCCCGCGCTTCGACGTCCCCCCGCGCGCGGCGCAGGTAGTGAATCGTCATGTCGGCGGTCGCGAATCCCATTTTTCCGTCGAAATTGGTGGCCAGGGCGAAGGCCACGGCCGTGTCGGCGAGCATCGCCAGAACGCCTCCGTGGATCGTCCCCGAGCCGTTGGTGATCTGCTCGCGGGCCGGCAGCCGCAGGACACACTGGTCCAGCGCGAGCTCTTCGAGGCTCGGGGACAGCCAACCCAGGGCGGGCGAGTCGGCGAGGCGTTTCCGCAGGCGCTGCAGGAGGTCGGGGGCGATCCCCGCCCGTTCCCGCGTGGCCGGTTGAAGGCTCACGAAGTCCCTATTCTAATGGATTTTCGGACCGGGGTTCGGAGGCCTTCAGTCGGCGGGCTCGTCGGGGACGTCCTTCTCCCTCTCGTAGTACGGGAGCTCTTCGGCCCGGCGGGTCGAGTTGTCGAGGTGCCGCGGGACCTCGACGATGGTCCGGGTGACGTTCGGGTCGCAGATCTCGTTGTCGCACTCGTAGGTGTAGACGTTCTTCTCCGGCCCCTTGCGGAACTTGACGATCGTCTGGTAGCTGTCGCAGTTTCCGCATTTCACCGACATCATGAAAATGTCGATGACGTGCAGGTCGGGAGCGTCTTCGGCGGTCATCGGGGCAATGATACGCTGCGCGCCGTCATCGAGGTGACCATGTTGCGAACGACGCTCGCCGCCACCCTTTTGCTCGGGGCGTCTGCCCTGCTCGCCGAGGAGGGCGTCCTCGAGAAGACGATCGATTTCCCCCGCAACCGCGTGGGCGAGGTCAAGCTCGTCTACAAGAAGTGCACGATCGAGACGCTGCAGGCGAACAACTATCCCGACAACGAAGACATCGAAAAGGCCCGCGCCAACGACCCGAGCGACACCTCCTGGATCTGGTGGCAGGTCGACATGGACAACCGCGGGCCCGAAAAGTTCAAGATCAAGCTGGTCGTGGAGGTCCTGGACAAGGCCGGCAAGATCGTCAAGTCGACCGACCGGAGCGTGACGATCGACGGTTTCGAAGACGAGTCCTACCGGCTCTCGATGCACATGCGCACGCTGGACGCCGCCGATTCGCCCAAGGTCCGAGTCCGTGCCCAGTTCGTCCACGACAAGAAGTAGCCCGGCCACTCCCGTTGCCGAGGACTATGCCGCCGCGCGGAACAGACTCGCTCACCGGGTCCGCGCCGGGGTCGTCGTGGTCGAAGGGGCGGATCGCGCGGCTTTCCTCCAGGGGCAGCTCACCCAGGACGTCCGCGGTCTCGCTCCGGGCCAGTCGCGCCTCGCGGCGGGGCTCACGGCGAAGGGCAAGCTGCTCTACTTCGGCCGGCTCGTGGCCGAGGCCGATCGCTTGCTGCTCCTCGTGCCCGCGTCGGCCGCTCCGGGCGTCGCCGGGCACCTCGCGAAGTACGCCGCATTTCAGAAGGCCTCGGCGCGCGACGCGACGGCGGAGTTCGTCCGCGTCGCGCTCTACGGACCGGAGGCCGCCGGGCCTGGCCTTCACGGCGGGGCGGATCCCGTCGGGATCGTTCGCCTGCCGGCGGAGTGGGATCATGCCGGGGAGCTCCTCGCGCCGGAGGGGGCGCGCGCCGCGATTCTCGAGGAGCTCTCGAGCGCCGGCTCCGTCCCGGTCTCGGAGAGCACGTCCGAGATCCTGCGTGTGGAGGCCGGGCGCCCCCGCTGGGGGCAGGACGCCACCGAGGCCAACCTCGCCGAGGAGATCGGGCTCGGGGCCGCAATCTCCGCGACCAAGGGCTGTTACGTGGGACAGGAGATCGTGGCGCGAATGCGGACCTACGGAAAGGTGAATCGAAGGCTGGCCGGGTTGCGCTTCCCCGAAGGGCCCGTCGCGGCCGGCACGTCCTATCCGGACCCCGAGAAGCCGCAACTCGAGCTGGCCCGAGTCACGAGCGCCGTCGTCTCGCCGCGCTTCGGCGCCATCGGGCTCGGATTCGTTTTTCGAGACGTCGCCGACGGCGCCGCGCTCGGCTCCCCCGGGAGCCCGACGCCGACCGCCGTCGTTTCCGCCCTGCCCTTCTCGTGAGCCGCCACCCCCAGGCGCCTCCCTGGCGAATCCATCTCGCCCTGGCCTCGGCGCAGACGGGATTCGCGCTCTTTCCCATTTTCGGAAAGATCGCCCTCGCGTCCATCCCGCCTCTCGCCTTTTCCGCGCTGCGCGTCGTCGGCGCGGTTCTGATCCTCGACGCCTACCGCCTCTCGCGACAGAGCGAGAAGATCCGGCCCTCCGACCGCAAGCGGCTGCTCGTCTACGGCCTGCTCGGAGTCTCGTTCAACCAGATCCTCTTCATCCTGGGCCTCTCCCTGACGACCGCGATCAACACGACCATTCTGACCGCCACGATCCCGGTCTTCACGCTGGCCGCGGCGGCGCTCCTGGGCCGCGAGTCCCTGACGGCCCGGTCCATGGTGGGGCTGCTGCTCGCGGGCGCCGGCGGCTACGTTCTCCTCACGGCCCAGCGCTTCAGCTGGGAGAGCGCGTCCTTCCGCGGGGTGTCGCTGCTGCTTCTCAACTGCATGTCGTACTCGCTCTACCTCGTGTTCTCGCGGCCCATCCTGGCGCATTACAGCGTGGCCACGTTCACGGCGACCGTCTTCCGCTACGGCGCCATCCTCATCGTCCTGGTCGCACTGCCCCAGCTCGTGCGGCTCGAGTGGAGCGCCATTCCTCCCGCGGCCTGGGCCTGCGCCCTCGCGGTCATCGTCTTCTGCACCGCGATCCCCTATCTCCTGAATTCCTGGGCCCTCGCCCGAACGCAGGCGTCGCACGTCGCTTTTTACGTCTTCATCCAGCCCGTGATCACGACCGTGCTCGCGATCGCCCTGCTCGGCGAGAAGCTGACGTCCAAGACGGTGCTCGCGGCGATCCTGATTCTCGCCGGCCTCGCCGTGGCCATGATTCGAGGGCATCTGTCGGCCCGACCGGTGCCGTGAACCGTCCCGCGGAACGACGGCGCGTGTCGGTCGTCATTCCCGTCTTCAACGAGCGCGACTCGCTTCCCCTGGTCCTCGGCGCCATCCCGCCCTCGATCGTCGACGAGATCGTCGTGGTCGACAACGGTTCGACCGACGGGACCGCCGAAGTCGCCCGAGGCCTGAGGGTCGGGGTCTCGATACGAACCATCCGGGAGGAGCGTCGGGGTTACGGCAGCGCATGTCTCGCGGGCGTCGCGGCGCTCGCGGTCCAGCCGCCCGACGTCATCGTGTTTCTCGACGGCGATTACTCCGACCACCCGGAAGAGATGCCGCGACTGCTCGAGGCCATCGAGGGGGGCGCCGACCTGGTCATCGGCTCACGCACCCTCGGACGTCGCGAGCCGGGCGCCCTGCTTCCCCAGGCGAGGCTGGGCAACGCCCTCGCGTGCGCGCTGATCCGAGTGTTCTACGGCCACCGCTACACGGACCTGGGCCCCTTTCGGGCGATCCGACGTGAGGCCTACGAGCGCCTGCGCATGTCGGATCCCGATTTCGGATGGACCTGCGAGATGCAGGTCAAGGCGCTCCAGGCCGAGCTGCGCGTCGCAGAGGTGCCGGTGTCGTATCGGCGGCGCGTCGGCGTCTCGAAGATCACCGGGACGGTGAGCGGGACGGTCCGGGCGGGGTGGAAGATCCTGTCGACCATTTTTCGGGCGAAGTACGGGCGCGGTCGCCCGCGCCCTCACCCGCCGCCGGTTTAGTCAGACCCTTCAGGGTCGGGGCGTCGGCCTGGGTTCCGTGTCCTTGCGTTTCCCTCTCGTTGTCATTCTTCTGCGAAAACGCTTCGATACACCACGCCCGCCACGACCGCGCCGACGATCGGCGCGACCCAGAAGAGCCAGAGCTGCGAGAGCGCCCAGCCGCCGACGAAAGAGCGCCGGTCCGGTCGAGCGCGCCGGGTTCACCGACGTGTTGGTCACGGGAATGCTGACCAGGTGGATGAGCGTCAGCGCGAGGCCGATCGGGATCCCGGCGAAGCCGGCGGGCGCCCGCTTCGCCGTGGTGCCGAGGATGACGAGCAGGAAGAAGAACGTCATCACGATCTCGCAGATCAGCGCGGCGCCCAGCCCGTACCCTCCCGGGGAATGCGCGCCGTAGCCGTTGGTCGCGAAGCCCGTGGACAGCTTGTAGTCGGGATGGCTCGTGGCGATGACGTAGAGGATCCCCGCCCCCGCCACGCCGCCGAGCACCTGGGCGACCACGTAGGGCAGAAGCTCGGAGGCCGGGAAGCGCTTCCCGACCACGAGCCCGAAGGTCACGGCGGGATTGATGTGGCAGCCGGAGATCGGTCCGATCGCGAACGCCATCGTCAGGAGCGTCAACCCGAAAGCGAGAGAAACTCCGAGGAGACCGATCCCCACGTTCTGGAAGACCGCAGCGAGCACCGCGCTTCCGCAGCCCCCCAGAACCAACCAGGCCGTGCCCAGGAACTCCGCCGTGGCCCTCTTGCCGAGCGACATTTGGTCCTCCCTCCTCGGAAGTGCCGAAAACTGCAGGACTGAGTATCGCGTTTCGCAGCGTCGGGCAAGTCGGGCAAGCCCGCGCCCGCGCCCCGCGGCCGTTCAGCGCGATGCGGCGGCGGAGCGGAACCGCTCGAGCGGCCTCGAGGATCTCGGCGGGAGCACGGCGAGGACGGCCGGTCGGATCCGTGAACACGTGGCGGGTCGAACCGTCGGCGAGAAGCTCGCTTCCCTCCCCGCGCACTGCGTACGCGAACGTACAGCCGCGCCCCGAGAGCTCGGCCATCCGCGCTTCGATGCGGATCGGGTCGTCGTAGCTGGACCGGCGCCGGAAGGTCGCTTCGACCCGCGTCACGGGGATGAAGAGACCCGCGCGCTCCATCTCGGCATAGGGAATCCCGGCCGCGCGACACCACTCGGTGCGGCCGATCTCGAACCAGACCAGGTAGTGCGCGTGGTACACGATCCCCATCTGGTCGGTCTCGGAGTACCGCACGCGCACGCGGGACTCGACGACGGGGCCCGTCGCCGATCCGGCGGCGCGGCGATCCGAAGCCGAAGCCGAATCCGAAGGTGTCCGGCTCAAAAGCGATCCGCCAGCCGCTGGCGGACGAAGTTGGGGACCAGGCCGGTGACGTCCCCGCCGAGGCGCGCGAGCTCCTTGACCAGCCGGCTCGAGACGTACGAGTACTCCTCCTTGGCCATCAGGAACACCGTCTCGATATCGGGGGCGAGCCGCCGGTTCATCAGCGCCATCTGGAGCTCGTACTCGTAGTCCGACACGGCCCGCAGGCCCCGGACGATGATGGTCGCCCCCGACCGGCCGGCGAAGTCCACGAGCAGCCCGGAGAACGACGCCACCGCGATCGACGTGTCGCCGCCGACGATCTCGCGGATCATGGCGATCCGCTCGTCGGCCGAGAAGAGCGGCGTCTTCTGATCCTGCTCGAGGATGGCGACGATGACGCGATCCGCCAGGCGCCTCGCGCGCGCGAGGATGTCCAGGTGGCCGTTGGTCAGCGGATCGAACGAACCCGGGTAGACGGCGATGCGGTCCGTCATGCGGCACCCCTATCGGTCGTGGCCGTGCGGAGCCCCTCGGCCAGCAGATTATAGGCGGACACCGTGAGGAAGAGCGCCAGGCCCGGGAACAGGGCGATCCACCACGCTTCGTCGATGTAGGCCGGCGCGACCGAGAGGATTCCGCCCCACGAGATGGCCGGCGCGGGAAGCCCGACTCCGAGAAACGAGAGGGCGGCCTCCGCGAGGATCGCCCATCCGATGCCGAAGGCCGCCGAAACGATGAGGGGCGGCAGCGCGTTGGGAAGGAGGTGGCGCGCCAGGATTCGCGGCGTCGAGGCCCCCGCGGCCCGGGCCGCGCGCGCGTAATCGAGGTCCTTGATCTTCATGACCTCGGCGCGGGCGTACCGCGCGTCCCCCGGCCACGCCGTCAGGCCGATCGCGAGGATCAGGGTCAGCGGCGAAGACGGCAGAAAGGCCGCGAGCGCGAGCAGGAGGAACAGCACCGGAAAGCACAGGACGACCTCGATGAGGCGGGACAGCGCCAGGTCGACCGCCCCGCCGAACCAGCCGGCCGTGGCGCCGACGGCGAAGCCGACCCCCAGGGCGACCGCCGCCGCCACCAGACCGATCGCGAGAGAGATCGGTGTCGCGCAGACCACTCTGGCGAAGAGATCGCGGCCGAGATCGTCGGTCCCGAACGGGTGCGCGGACGACGGCGGTGCCAGCCGCTCGCCGAGCCGGATCGCTCCGGCCCGCTCGGCGAGGAGCGGGGAACATGCCGCCACGATCCAGAGCAGGAGGACGACCGCGAGCGCCGCCCGGCCGCTCGCGGGCAGTCGGCCCAGGATCCGCCGACGACCCTTCGCCGGGCGTGCGCTCACGTCGCCGTCCCGTCGCGGACGCGCGGGTCGGCGGCGGCGCTCGCGATGTCGGAGACGAGCGTGGCTCCGAGCGTCGCGACGGCCGAGAGCAGCGACAGGCCGAGGATGACCGGATAGTCGCGGGCCAGGATGGAATCGAAAAAGAGGCGGCCCAGCCCCGGCCACGCGAAGATGCGCTCGACGATCACGCTCCCCGAGAGCAGCGCCGGCAGCAGCAGCCCGAAGAGCGTGAGCAGAGGAAGGATCGCGTTCGGAAACGCGTGCGTCCACAGCGCCCGGCGCCGCGACGCGCCGCGCGCCCGCGCCGCGAGCACGTAGTCGGCCTCGCGGGTCTCGGCGATCCCCGAGCGCACGAGCCGCGCCACGAACGCCAGGGTTCCGTACGCCAGGCACGTCGCCGGAAGGGCCACGTGGGCGAGCCGGTCGACGAGCCCCGCGAGCCCGGACGGAGCGGGATCGGACGCCACGCCGTAGAGCGGCAGCCAGCCGAGCTGGACCGCAAAGAGCGACTGCAGGAGCAGCGCCATCCAGAACGTCGGCGTCGAATAGAGGGCGAAGAGCGCGACCCCCGAGACGCGATCCAGCGCCCCCTCGGGATGGCCGCCGGCGACGACGCCCAGGGGGACCGCGATCACGAGAGCCAGAATCAGGGCCACGCCGTTCAGGAGCAGCGTGTGGGGCAAGGCCTCGCGAATGCGTTCCCCCACGGGCCGCCGATCTACGAACGACTCTCCCAGGTCGAATCGGACGGCCCGCGAGATCCAGGCGCCGAAACGCTCGGGGATCGGCCGGTCGAGCCCGTAGAGCCGCCGCAACTCCTCGGCGGCGCGCCCGGTGGGCCGTCGCAGCGCCTCGCCTCCGCCCGAAACCGGGGTTCCGGGGGCGAGATGGACCAGAACGAAGACGATGACCACGATCCCGAAGAGGGTCGGTACCGCCAGAACGAGGCGCCGCAGGACGTAGCGAATCATGCCGCCGGCCTCTTCACGGAAGTCGAGGCGCGGGGCGTCGGCTCCATGAACCAGCCCACGGGCCCCGGCCAGATGCCGGACAGGCCCAGCGGCGACGTCGTGACGCCTCGGACGCTTCGGTCGAAGCCGAACTTCTGAGTCGAGTTCACGAGGAAGATCGCGGGCGCGTCGTCGCGGAAGATTCGTTGCAGGCGGTGGAAGAGCGCGGTCCGTTTCGAGGGGTCGAGCTCGCGGCGCGCTTCCTCCATCAGGCGATCGGCCTCGGGATTCCGGTAGCAGCCGTTGTTGAGTCCATGCGGCGGGCACTGCGAGGAGTGCCAGTACGGGTACGGATCCGGGTTCGGGTCGACCGCGGACCAGGCGAGCGAAGCCGCCTCGAACTCGCCCGCGTCCACACGCTCGATGAATGCGGCCCACTCCAGAGTCCGCACGCGCGCGGTCACGCCGGCGCGGGCCAGCTCGGCGGCCAGCATCTCGGAGACCTGTCGGCCGGTCTCGAAGCCCGCCGGCACCGTGAGATCGAACGCGAACTTCCGGCCGCCCCGATCCAGCGTTCCGTCCCCGTCCGAATCCCGCCAGCCCGCCTCGGCGAGGAGGGACTTCGCGGCGGCGGGATCGAACGGGAGGGGCGGGAGAGAAGCGTCGTAGGCCGGCGAGTCGGGCGCCCACGGCCCCGAGATGACGCGCGCCGAGCCCCGGTACAGGTCGCGGGCCGCGGCGGCCCGGTCGGAGAGCATCGTCAGCGCCCGGCGGACGCGGGCGTCCTCGAAGAACGGCGAGCGGTTGTTGAGCGCGATGTAGCTCCAGTCGAGGGTGTAGAACTCGACGAGACGGCAGCAGTCGGAGAAGCGCGGGTCCGACTCCGCCCGCGCCTTCAAAGTCGCGTCCATCTGGTCTTCGTCGAGATCCCCGGCAAAGAGCATGCGGTACGCCGTCGTGTTGTCGGGCACGATGCGCAGGACCACGCGGTCGAAGTGGCCGCGCGGCCCCCAGTAGGCCGGGTTCCGCACCAGCTCCACCGACTCGCCCGCTTTCCACGCCGCGACCCGGTACGGGCCGTTCGAAAGCGGCGCGCGGTTGTCCGGGGCCTTCCGGAAGTCTCTCCCCTCGAAACGGTGGGCGGGAAGGACGGGCACCACGAAGGCCATCTCCCGAAAGGCGTAGGCCTCTCGAAACACGGCCCGGAACCGGCGGGTGTCGAGCGCCTCGACGCGTTCGAGGCCGTCGTAGAGAGACTGAAACACCGGAGCCGGGATGCCGGGGTCGGCGATCTTCCGGATGGTGAAGACGGCGTCGGCCGCGGTCACGGGCGTCCCGTCCTCCCACACCGCCTCCGGCCGCAGCGTGATCACGTACTCGCGGCCGTCCGGGGAAACCTGCATGCTCGCGGCGAGCCCGGGCACGAGACGCAGGGCGGCATCGAAGTCGAAGAGATTGCGCTGGACGTACTGGAGGACCTGGGCTTCCGGCAGGCTCGTCTGCAGGACCGCGTTCAGACTCGTCGGCTCCCCGAGGAGCCGGCGCTGGAGCGTCCCCCCGTCGACGGCGACCGGGGTGCTCTCGGCAGCGGCGTCGCGCGCCGGCGTGGAGCTCGACGCGGGCGTCCCGGGACGGGCCACGTCCGCGTGCGCCGGCGGCGCTTCGGACCGGCCGCGACAGGCGGCCGCGAGCACGAGAACCGTGAACGCCGCCCACGCGCGCCTCATCGCATGTGGATTATGCCGGAGCGCGCCGGTGCCCTCCCCGGGAGAGCTCCGGGGAGCTCAGGGAGCCGGGAAGGAGGCCGTCGCGACGTTGCGGGAGGAGTCGGTGACCCGGACGAGGAGGTATTCCCCCTCGGAGCCTTTCGGCAGGCGGATGACGAACGTCTCGCTGAGCGAGTCCGTGAGGCCGTCCTCGGCTTCCACGCGCGTCCACTTCTTCGCGTCGAGGCTGTATTCGGCCTCCGCGAGCGGCGAGGACGCGTCCACGGCTTCGATCCGGAGGGCGTCGGGTTGCCGGGAGACATTGCGGATCACCGGCGCCGTGTTGTCGATCCGCACCGGCGAAGACTCGCGCGTCGTCGCCTTTCCGTCTCCCGGATTCGGCTCGGCGTCGGACGCCGTGACGCGGAAGACGTACTCGCCGTCGGGGAGCGACGTCGCGTCGAAGGAGTACGAGCTCTCGCGGACGTCTTTCCGGAGCACCAGCCACTTCGATCCGCCGACCGGCCGGAACTCGATGTCGTAGTCGAGCGCGTCGGAATCCGGATCGGTCGCCTTCCACTGCACGGTGCGATAGCCCTTGCGGAAGAGCTTGCGGGGCGAGCTGTCGGACTTGGGCTCCTCGAGGCTCGTGAAGATCCCCTTCTCGTCCGGAGCCGAGCTCTCGAAGACGTTCGATCCGCTCGAGCTCGACCGCGCGAGGACCTCCGCCGGCTCCAGCGCCACGACGCTGTCGATCACCGGCGCCGCATTGCGATTGCGGTAGGCCGCCTCGGTGCGGCGGATTTTCGGAATGGCGTTCCCGTCCGTCTCGACGCGAAGCTTCCACTGCAGAAAGCGCGCGTCGGGCGCTTCGATCGCGAGGGATCGGGCGCTTCCCTCCCAGTTCGACCATCCGCTCCAGGTGGTGTCCGGAGTGGACGAATCGCCCGACCGGAAGGCAAACTCCACGCGGGAGCCGGAAGGAGCATCGCCCTCCCAGCGGAACGCGCCGAACCGGCTGGTCCGGCCCGTGTCCTTCACGGGGGAAACGTACTCGCCGACGAAGCCCCCGGGGCGGCGCCGGTACAGGGCCGTGGCGGCGTTGAGGCCGACGTCGGGCCCGGCCACGAAGGTGACCTGTCTCTCGTCGAACGTGCGCAGGAGCGCCGCGCCGTCGGGAAGGAGCGCGTAGAGCTTGCCCTTGGGGCCCGTGGCCGCCACCACGCCCGCTCCGGCCTCGTCGCGCGCGAGATCGAACACGACTTCCTCGGGGGCGGACCAGACGACGCGGGCGGGCTCGCCCTCCTCGAAGAGCAGGACCTCGGAGGAGTATCCACCGCGCGAGCCGCGGGTGGGAGCGAGGCGCGGCGTCGAGACCGAGACCGTGACCTCGGGCCGGGATCGGTCCTCGTCTTCGTCGGTCGGCGATCCCCGCGCGCGACTTCGAAGGCGCGGACGCCGAGACCGGAACCGAGATCGGCTCGCTCGAGGACGAGGACATGTCCGCCGCGCCCGCGGCGACCCAGACTCGTCCGCTCGCGTCTCCGGTGATGGCCGTGATCTCGGGCTTGGAGGAGTCGTAGAGGGTGGCCACGCGGCCGTTCTTGTCGATGCGAAGCACGAGGCCGGAGCCGGACGTGCCCGCCCAGACCCGGCCCACGGAGTCGACGTAGAGAGCGCGGACGTGCGCGTCCGACGGTGGTGTGCACGGGCTCGCCCTGGCCACCCTTCTTGACGCGGTGGATCTCCCCGGGCAGCCCGGTCGCGACGTACAGATCCGGTCCGGCGAAGGCGAGCGCCCAGACGTACTGGGCTTTCGTGTCGTAGTAGAGCGAGGCCTTGCCCTTCTCGATGCGATAGACCTTCCCGCCCGGCGAGCCGCCCGCGTAGACGACGCCGTCCGGCCCGACGGCGATGGCCGTGACCTCCTGCTCGGGAAGCGTGGCCCACGTCTCCACCGCGCCGCCGGCCGTGACCCGGAGGACCTTGCCCGAGTCGCCCGTGCCGACGAAGAGCTCCCCGTTCTTGCCCTGGACCGCGACGAAGAGCACGGCTTCCGAAACCCCCTCGACTTTCGCGAGCGAGCGGCCCGCCACGAGGGCGCCGTCCGCGGTCACCGAGACGCCGCGGGCCTCTCCCTGCGAGAACTCCGCGGCGCTGTCCGTGGCCCAGATCTTGACCGTCGCCGCGGAGGCGGGCCGAGGCGCCAGGATCGCCGAGGCTCCGGCCATGCACACGCCGATCGCGAGCGCGAGGGCGGGGCGTCCCGCCCGGGTCACCAGAGCCTCGGGAGCACTTCGAGATGGAGACGGGCCGAGCCCGCCAGGGGCACCGGTTGCTCGATCGACTCGGCCTGCAGCCTCAGATAGCCGAGGTCGGGCGATCCGTCGCCGGGTCCGCGGTCGCGCAGCAACGCCGCGCGTGTCGGAGGCAGCGCGGCCAGCGGCTCGCCGTTGACCACGGCGCCCGGCGCCGAGCGGTAGGCCAGCAGGTTCAGCGTATTCGGAGGCCGCATGCGCGACAGGAACTCGAGGACCTGATCGAGCGAGTGCGGATCCGGCGGATAGAGAGAGAGGTCGTAGGCCGTGGCGGCGTTGCCGTCCCCGACGAAGACCGTCAGGGGGCCCGGCGGGGCGTCCTCGGGAACGCGCGCCGTCATGACGACGCGGCGCGGCCCTCCGCGGAAGTCCTCCAGATCGATCCAGATCGGCACCGAGTCTCCCGGCCGCACGCGCTCTTTCTGCGCCTCGACGTGCACGATGCGGGCGCTCTGCAGCTTGTCGGAGTGGACGATCTCGATCTCCACACCCTTCACCGAGAGGTCGTGGAATTCGTTCGCCATCAGGTAATTCGTGAGCAGGGCGAGCGAGCCCACGGCTTCTTCGCGGGCCGTCAGGCCCGTGAAGACCGAGTCCCATCGCACGGACCGGTCGTCGGTCTCGATGGACGACTTCCAGACGATCGTGCGCTCCCCCGCTCGCTTCTCGAGCGTCGTCAGGACGCTGTCCGTCGCGAGCGCCAGGAGGATCGGCGTCAGCATCGCGTTGTGCACGACTTCGAACTGGAACGTCTGCGTGGGGACGTCCTCCGAAGTCATCTTGATCGTGACGGGGACCATCGTGGGGGGCTTGCCGAAGCTGCCCAGGATGCCGGTGGAGCGGTCCTGCGAGACCGAGCCCAGACGCGCTCCGGTCGAGGAGAACTTGAACGATCGGTAGAGGGACGGCAGCACCGTCAGGACCTCGGCGCGCGCCATCGGCATGTCGACCGGGCCCATGGAGAGGAACGGATGGCCGAAAGCGAGGATCGAGTTGCCGTCGACCCACGTCACGGTCCCGGTCGCCGACAGCACCATGTCTCCCGAGAGAAGCACGGCGGCCACGGCCGAGCCAGGCTCCAGACGGTCGGAGTCGGGGGTGGGGCTCGTCGAGCCTGCGGCCGCAGGCGCGGAGGCCCCCGAGGGCGCGGCGAGCCAGCCCGCGGCACCGGCCATGCGGTCGAAGAGTCCGCCGGGCGCGAGGTTTCCGGAGAAGGACACGGGCAGCGGCAGCGCCGCGAACGCTCCCGCCCCGGGCGCGGCCTTGAGCGGCGCGACCAGCTCGTCGAGCGCGTGCGACGAAGTCCCGATCGCGGAACTCTGCCATGAACTGGGCTGTGCTCTTCGCGCTCATCGCGCTGGTCGCGGCGCCGCCGATCGGCACCGGCGCCGACGGAGGCGCCTTGCGGATGTCCAGCATGCTCTGGATCGGCGTGATGCCGCAGATCGGGTCCTTCGAGAACGGCCAGCCGTAGGCCAGAGCGCCCACGAGCTTCTCGTCCACGTAGACCGGGCTGCCGCTCATTCCGGCGATGATGCCGGTCTTCTCGATCGCCTCGGAGTGGATGCGCGCCAGGATCAGGTCCTGCTTCGGCGCGTAGCTGCGGAGCACGCCGACGATCTCGACGTCGAACTTCTGGACTCCGGCGCCGTCGCCGAGATCCGACAGCGTGTAGCCGCGCATGCCGGCGGCCAGCTCTTTCACCGGGAAGATTTCGGTGGCCGAAGCGGCGACCGCCGCGGCGAGCAGACCCACGGCTGCACACACAATCCACCGGCGCGAGAAACGACTCACATTGGGCACAACGGCCCGGGGTTGGAGCTCCATTCCCTTTGACCCTCTCTTACCCATATGTTACGGTCGAATCTGATGCTCGGGACCGTCTTTCAGCCAGTCACCACAGAAAACCTTCCCGGACAGCCCTCGATCCTCTCCTTCTTCTCGGAAGCCGGCATCGCCGACCGGGTCGTTCTGGGCATCCTCTTGCTGTTTTCATTTGTGAGCTGGATCATAATTTTCGCCAAGTTCATTCGGCTCAGACGCGTATCCGGCCAGTCGGAGAAATTTGTCGCCTTCTTTCGCAAATCAAAGCGATTCTCCGAGGTCAACACGTTCGCCGGGGAGCTGTCCGACACTCCCCTGACGACCCTCTTCAAGGCCGGTTACGCGGAGCTGGACGCCCAGGTGAAGGCCAACCGGACGGAGGAGTCGCCCACGACCGGCCCCACCGCGCAGGGCAAGCTCCTCATCAAGAACATTTCCGGCATCGAGCGAGCCCTCGAGCGGGCCATCGGCGTCGAGATGTCGCGGCTCACGCGCAACATGACGTTTCTCGCGACGACAGCGTCCGCCTGCCCCTTCATCGGCCTCTTCGGCACGGTGTGGGGCATCATGCAGTCCTTCCGGGCCATCGGCCAGACCGGCTCCACGTCGATCGCCGCCGTCGCGCCGGGCATCTCCGGAGCGCTCGTGAACACGGCCGCGGGACTCGCCGCCGCGATCCCGGCCATGATTTTCTACAACTACTTCATGGGCAAAGTCCGCGAGCAGCGCGCCGGAATGGAGGACTTCTCGCTGGAGTTCATCAACCTGGCGGAGAGGAACTTCACCTAGGGCCGCGGTGTCCTGATCGCATATGGCATTCCAGCGCCAGTCCGGCGACCCGTTCGACCACCTCGCGGACATCAACGTCACGCCGCTCGTCGACGTGATGCTCGTCCTGCTGATCATCTTCATGGTCACCGCGCCCATGCTGCACCAGGGCATCTCCGTCGCGCTGCCCAAGACGGCCACGACGAACATCCAGTCGCAGCTGGAAGATCCGATCGTGCTCTCGATCTCGCGCGATGGCCTCTTCTACATCAACGAGACTCCCGTCGCGCGCGGCCTGCTGCGCGACCGGCTGCGGGCGATCCTCCGGGGCCGCAAGGAAAAGGCCGTGCTGCTGAAAGCCGACCGGGGCCTCTCCTACGGCACCGTCATCGAGACTCTCGACCTGCTCAACCGCATGGGCATCGAGAGCCTGGGGCTCGTCACGGACACTTCGGGGGCCTCGAAGAAGTGAGGCGGGCTCGGCGCTGAGATGGATTCCGTCGGCAACATCCTGGCCGACCGGCAGGCGGACCGGGTGCCTTGGGCTTCGGCGACTGTCCTGGCCCTGGTGTTGCACGCCGCGGTTGTCGGAGGTCTGGTCGTCTCCGCGTTCTCAAAGCCGATGAGGTACGCGGCGCCGCGTGCCGTGGCCGTGCGTCTTCTGCGGGCCGGCTCGATCCGCGCGCCTCAGGTCCAGGCGCCCCCCGTTCCGGCACCGCCGCCGGCCGCGGAAAAGCCCAAGATCGAAAAGCCGCCCGACCCGGAAGAGCAGCCGAAACCCTCGGAGAAGGCGGTGCTCCTGCCGGCGAAGGAGGATCCGAAAAAGAAGAAGCCGACGCCGCCCCCGATCAGCCGCCCCGGCCGCCCGGTGAATACCCCGGCGGTCAGCCTGCCGACCGGCGAAGAAGAGACACCCGCGTCGGCCGGCGCAACGGGTCCGGCCGCCGGCGCCGGGGGCACGGCCGGCATCGGCGGGTTCAAGATCGACCAGGCAGATTTCAAGTACCCGATTTACATCGACCGGATGGTGGCAATCATGAGCGTCAACTGGTTCAAACCGGCCCAGGTCGTGCAGACGAATCCCGTCGTGCACTTCCAGATTCAGAAAGACGGGACGATCACCGACGTCGCACTGGTGACGTCGAGCGGACTCCCCTTCGTGGACCGGGCCGCCATGCGCGCGGTCTACGCGTCCTCGCCCCTGCCGCCGCTGCCCACCGACTACGTCGGCTCGCATCTGGGCATTCAGGTCGTGTTCGAATGAGGCGGCCGAGCCCGAATCGCGCGGCCATCGCCGCCCTCCTGGCGATCGTCTGGTTCGGGGCCGCCGGAGCGCGCGCGCAGGCTCCGGCTCCGACCCCGGCGCCCGCCGACGACATCCAGGTCACGATCCGGGGCGGCGCCGAGCGCCGTCTCTCCATCGCGGTGCCGGCCCTGTTCGCGCCGGGGACGGCCGCCCTCCAGGCCCAGGTCGTCGATCCGTTCACGGCGACGCTGCGCTCCGACCTCGAGTACGCCGGGGCGTTCGCCGTCGCGGAGCCGGCCCTGTATCCGACGGGCTTCCGCGATCCCTCGACGCAGGAAGCCGCCGACCGCTGGCTCGGCACGGGCGCCGAGGCCCTCGTCGACACGCGGGGCGAGGTTTCCGGGGACAAGGTCTCGATCGAGGCGCGGGTCTGGGACCTGAAAGCCCGGAAGCTGATCATGGGCCGCCGATACTCGGGCGGCGCCTCGTACGTCGAGCGGATCGCCCACACGCTCGCGAACGACATCGTCAAGTACTTCACGGGCAAGCCCGGCATCTTCCTCTCCACCATCGTCTACGTGTCGGACCTGGGCGGGAACAACAAGGAAATCTCGGCCATGGACTTCGACGGCCGCGGAGTCCGGCAGCTCACCTCGCACAAGTCCATCGCCATCAGCCCGACCGGAGCCAACGGCAAGATCGTGTACACCTCCTACGTACGGCTCTTTCCCCTGCTCTGGACGATGGACTACGACGGCGGCAACAAGCGCGAGGTCCCGACGGGCGTGGACCTCAACGCCTCGCCCTCGCTCAGCTCGGACGGAGCCCTGATCGCCTTCGCCGGCTCGGCGAAGGGCAATTCCGACATCTACACGGTGCCGGTCGCCGGGGGCACCGCCCGCCGTCTGACCAGCAGCCGCGCGCTCGAGGCGTCCCCCGCCTGGTCTCCCACCGGGCGGCAGATCCTCTACACCTCGGATCTCACGGGCACGCCCCAGATCTACGTCATGGACTCCGAGGGCACGGGCTCCCGGCGGGTGACCTTCGCGGGCAACTGGAACGACGAGGGCGCCTGGTCGCCGGACGGCGCCCGGATCGCGTTCGCCTGCCGCAACGAAGGCGACTTCAACATCTGCGTGATGGACCTCGAGTCGGGGCGGACCGTGCAGCTCACCTCGGACGGCTCGAACGGGCATCCGACCTGGTCGCCGGACGGAGAGAAGATCGTCTATCAAGCACGACGCGACGGATCCACTCAGATCTACACGATGGACGCGACCGGCCAGAACAAGAGACAGCTCACGCGCGGAGGCAATCACTCGCAGCCCGCGTGGGTTCCCTAGCCTCGCGTCGGGTCGATCAGTTTCGAGTTGGGGTTTCGACAAGCTCTTTGCTACACTGGACTTCCGGCGGCGCGACCGCGGGTTTTGCGCGCTCCGCTTCACCGACTAAGGAGTAACCGAATGGTTAAGAAGCTCTGGACCCTCACGGCGATCCTCCTTCTCGCCACGGTGGCGCTTTCGGCCGGTTGCAAGAAGAAGGCCCCGACGTCGACGGTCGACGCGCGGCCGCCGGTCAGCTCCAAACCCGCCGAGACCGAAGTCGCTCCCCCGCCCTCGACGGCGCCGAGGGGCGACGTGACGGCGGACGTGCTCAAGCAGGACGTCACGGAGCTCAACAAGAAGGGCTACCTGACCGACGCGTACTTCGACTACGACCAGTCGGATCTCCGCGAAGACGCGCGCACCGCGCTCGCGGCCGACGCCGAGTGGCTCAAGAAGTACCCCACGGTCCAGGTCCTCATCGAGGGGTACTGCGACGAGCGCGGCACGGGCGCGTACAACCTCGCCCTCGGCGACCGCCGGGCCAACGCCGCCAAGGAATACCTGGTCTCGCTCGGGATCGACGCGTCGCGCCTGCGGACCGTGTCGTACGGCGAAGAGCGGCCGTTCTGCTCGGAATCCAATGAATCCTGCTGGCAGCAGAACCGCCGGGCGCATCTCCTGATCACGGCCAAGTAGATCTGGTTTTGAAGGTCCCCCGGCACCCCGGCCTCTTCGGCCTTCTCGGAATCCTGGCGACGTCCCTCGTGGGCGTCGCCTGCGTGTCGTCGAACGACATCGAGGGTCTGCATCGCCAGATGGGCGACATCCAGAAGCAGATCCAGACCCTCGAAAAACGCTCCTCGAGCAAGGAAGAGGTCGAGAAGCTCAACCAGAACGTCGCCACGCAGACGTCGCAGCTGCTGAAGTCGAACGCCGACATGGCCGTCAAGCTGGGCGAGCTGACGACCAAGATGGAGCAGCTCGAGGCCAAGCTCGAGGACACCAATCGGCGCCTCTCACAGCTGTCGCAACAGATCGCCGAGACGCAGGGCGATCTCATGCGCCTCCGGGACGCCGGGGGCGGCCCGACGCCGGCCGCACCCCCCGGAGCTCCGGGCTCCGCCGCGCCCGGACGCTCGGCTCCCGGGGCCGCGGGCCCCTCGCCCGCCGAGCTCTACGACACGGCCTACGCGGACTACACCAAGGGGCGCTACGCCCTCGCCATCCAGGGATTCCAGGATTACCTGTCGAGCTACCCGTCCACCGACCTCTCGGACAACGCCCAGTACTGGATCGGCGAGTCGCACTTCGCCCAGAAGAAATACGCGGAGGCGATCGCCGACTTCACCGACCTCCTCAAGCGCTGGCCGGCCAGCGACAAAGCGGCGGCGGCGCTCCTGAAGAAGGGGTATGCCCTGGCGGAAACCGGCCAGAAGGCCGAGGCCGTGGTCCAGCTGCAGTACGTGATCCACGAGTTTCCGACCTCGGACGAGGCCCGCCTGGCCAAGGCCCGGCTCAAGTCGATGGGGATCGACACCCGGGGCTGAGGCCGAAGAGGGTCGAGGGTTCGGAGTTGAGAGCTTGGCCTGAAAAAGGTATTGTTCCGCACCTTTGACCCTGGACCCTAGACTCTGACTTTCTGAGGAGCGAATCAGCGACACATGGCTAACATCAAGTCCGCCGAGAAACGCATCCGCACGTCGGCCAAGAAGCGCGCCCGCAACAAGGCCCGAGTCACCCGACTGCGCAGCGCCGTCAAGCGCTATGGCCAGACCGACGCCAAGAAGCGGTCGGAGGCTCTGCCCCGCACGCATTCCGAGATCGATCGCGCGCTCGCCAAGGGCGTCATCCATCGCAACGCCGCCGCGCGCTACAAGTCCCGCCTCGCGAAAAAAGCTTCCGCGAAGTGACCCGAGGGGCGCGTAGCGCCCCCGCGGGTCATCCCGAGGCGCAGCAGCGCCGAGGGATCCCGGAATCGATCGGAATCCTCGCGCTTCGAGTCCGGGATCCCTCGGAAGCGAAGGCGACGGTCTAGAACCCCTCCAGCATGCTCGTCACCAGGCTCTGCGCGAACTGGTCGGCGACGCGGTCGATCGCATCGTTCTCCCGGTCCACGTACGTCGCCGCGGTCGCGTTGAACTCGTAATTGCCCCGGAACGTGAACGCCGGGTTCTCCCAGATCGCCTCGCCGCCCGGGAGCGCCGTGAGGGCCACCCGCGCCGTGATCTGCACCTGGTAATTCGTCGCGATTCCCTGCGAGTCGAACGACACCGGATACAGGTTGAACCCGATCACCGACCCCGTCAGCACGGCATCCGCACCCGGCTCCGTCGCCTGGACCCGGAAACGGCCGCGCGAGACGAGCTCGCGGGTGATCTCGGCCGAGAGCCGCTGCTCGAGGCCCACCCGCTGCGTCCGGTTCTCGAGCGTCGTGAACTCCACGACGCGGATGTTCTCGGGCAGCGACGACCCCTGGCCCACCAGGGCATAACCGCAGGCGGCGGTCAGGGCTGCCGAGAGGATGAGGGCCCCGAAAAGAAACTCTCGACCCTCGAGCTTCCACCCTCGACTCTCCGACCTCAACGCACCACCAGGTTCAAGAGCCGATCCGGCACGAACACGGTCCGCGTGATCTCTTTTCCCTCGACCCATCCGCGGATCTTCTCGTCCTCGCGGGCGCGCGCCATGGCTTCGGACTCGGACGCCCCGCGCGCCACGGACAGCTTTCCGCGGACCTTGCCGTTGACCTGGACGACGAGGGTCACGTCGAGGGAGGTCGCGAGCTCGGGGTCGGCCACCGGCCAGCGGCTCTCGAGGACGAAGCCCGCCTGGCCGAAGCGCTCCCACCACTCCTCCGTCAGGTGCGGAGCCATCGGGTGCAGGAGCTGGACGAGCGTCCGGACGGCCTCGCGCAGCGTCTCCGGAGTTTCGGACCCCTCCTCCAGCGCCTCCGAGATCGCGCGCTGGAATTCCATGAGCGCCGCGACGGCGGTGTGGAAGTGGAAGCTCGCGGCGTCGCGGGTGACCCGCTCGATCGTTTCGTGCATCCGGCGCGTGAGCGGCGTGTCCCGCGGTGCTCCGTCTCCATTCGGCGCGCCGGCCAGGCGTTCGGCGACCTTCCCGCAGAGGTCGTGGACGCGGCTGAGGAACCGGAACGCGCCCGCGACCCCCTCCTCCGACCACTCCGATTCCTTCTCGGGCGGCCCGATGAAGAGCGTGGCGAGACGCACGGTGTCCGCGCCGTAGCGGGCGATCAGCTCGTCGGGCGAGACGGTGTTGCCGCGCGACTTGGACATCTTCTCGACCTTGCCGCTCGCCGGGTTGAGTTTCGTGATCATGCCCTGGTTGAAGAGCCTCTCGAAGGGCTCATCGAGGTGGACCAGGTCCATGTCCTTGAGCACGCGGCAGACGAAGCGCGCGTAGAGCAGGTGCAGGATGGCGTGCTCGATGCCTCCGATGTACTGGTCGACCGGCAGCCAGCGGTCGACGCGCTCGGTGTCGACCATCTTCTCCGAGTCCCCGGGATTCAGGAATCGCAGGAAGTACCAGGAGGAATCGACGAAGGTGTCCATCGTGTCGGTCTCGCGGCGCGCCGCCTCGCCGCACGTCGGGCAACGGGTCGCGACGAAAGCTTCCGACTGCAAGAGCGGGTTTCCCTCCGCCCCGCGGAACTCGACGTCCTCCGGGAGAAGGACGGGCAGGTCGGCGTCGGGCACCGGAACCACGCCGCAGGACGGACAATGGATCGCCGGGATCGGAGTTCCCCAGTACCTCTGCCGCGAGATCAGCCAGTCCCGCAGGCGGTAGCCGACCTTGCCCTTGCCGAAACCTTTTTCCTCCAGCCAGGCGATGGCCGTGCGGATGGCCTCCGGCCCGTTGGCCGTGCCGTCCCAGCTTCCGGACCGGACGAGCACGCCTCCGTGCGGCCGCGCCTCGGCCAGCGTCGCGGGGTCCACGTCTCCTTCTTCGGTCCTGTAGACCAGGCGAATCGGCACGCCATACTTGCGCGCGAACTCGAAGTCGCGCTGGTCGTGGCCGGGAACGCCCATGATGGCCCCCGTGCCGTAGTCCGGAAGCACGAAGTTGGCGAGCAGCACGGGAATCGGCTCCCCCGTCGCCGGGTTGAGCGCCGTCGCGCCCGTGTCGAGCCCCTCCTTGTCGCTGCCCTCGGCCTCCCGGTCGAGGCGCGATTCGCGCCGGACTCTTTCGACGAACCCCTCAATTTCCGTTCGCCGCGGCGAATGCGCCGCCAGCGTCTCGACCGCCGGATGCTCCGGAGCCAGCGCCAGGAACGTCGCCCCGTAGAGCGTGTCCGGGCGCGTCGTGAAGACCTTGACGGGCTCGGTGAGACCGTCGACGCGAAAGAGAATCTCCGCGCCCTCGGAGCGTCCGATCCAGTTGCGCTGCATCGTCTTCACGCGCTCGGACCAGTGCGGGAGCCGGTCCAGGCCTTCGAGCAGGCGCTCGGCGTAGTCGGTGACCCGGAAGAACCACTGGGTCAGGTCGCGGATCTCGACGAGATCGTCGGAGCGCTCGCAGCGTCCGTCGACGACCTGTTCGTTGGCGAGCACGGTTCGGCAGCCCGGACACCAGTTCACGGGAGCGGTCTTGCGGTACGCGAGTCCCCGCTCCCACATCCTCAGAAACAGCCACTGATTCCAGCGGTAGTACGACGGCTCGCAGGACGCCAGCTCCTTGGACCAGTCGTAGAGACAGCCCAGCGCGTAGAGCTGCTCCTTCATGCGGCCGATGTTGGCCAGCGTGTACTCGCGGGGCGGGACGCCGCTCTGGATCGCGGCATTCTCGGCCGGCAGGCCGAAGGCGTCCCAGCCCATCGGGTTGAGCGCCTTCCGGCCGGCCATGCGCTGCCGCCGGTACAGGGCGTCGCCCAGAATGTAGTTCCGTCCGTGACCGACGTGCAGGCGGCTGCCCGAAGGATACGGATACATGTTGAGCATGTAGTACTCGTCGCCCGGGACCGCGGTGTCCACGTAGGCCACGCGCGCGTCCGCCCAGCGGCGCTGCCACTTCGCTTCGATCTCGCCGGGCGCGTATCGCTCGTTCATTTCCGGCGCGAATATAACTGAAAGGGTTGCGGCGCTTGCGCCGTCGAGCCGATCGTCAGGGAGAGGGTGCGGGAGAGACTTCCCCTCTCTTTTCCGTCGGCCCGCGAAGCGGGCCGCTCAGAGTCTGAGACTTACCGACCGGACGCACGCGAAGCGTGGCTTCCGGCAGCCGCCGGACCGGGAAGTCGAGGCGTCCCGAGGTCTCGACCGCCAGGACCGTCAGATCCTTCGGCCGCTCGAACGCGCGCCGCCCGAACGGAACGTAGCGTGCGTCGACGGCATTGATGGACGCCGAGGGGTCCGAGAACACGAAGCCGCGGTCCGGATAGTAGACCTCGATCCAGCGGTGATAGACGCCCCCGATCCGCGAGTCATACCCTTCGCTGCCCGGCTTCGTCCGGAGAATGCCCTGCACGGTCCGCGCCGGGATACCCACACGGCGCAACAGGTCGACCGAGAGCTCCGAGTAGCCGACGCAGTGGGCGCGCCGCGAGGCGAACACGGACGCCGGGTCCTGCCGGCGGGAGCGATCGGCGTCGTAGCGCAAAGCCGAAGCGACGCCCCACAGGATCCGTTCGACGGCTTCGGCCTGCGTCGCGGCATCCCCGGCGAGCGTGCGCGCAAAGGCATCGCGCTCGGGCGAGACCGGCAGCGCGCCATCGCGGGCGCTCGCCGTCGGATAGGGCGCGCGGCTCTCGAGCGGGCCGTCGCTGACGCGCACGAGGAGCTCGAGGCTGCCGTCGCTGCGCGGGGCGACCGTCATGGAGTAGCCATCGTTGTCGTACTGGTCGAAGAGTCGGGAGTCCGGGCCGGACGCGCGATAGGTCGCGCTCTCGTCGGCCCGCAGGAGAGCGGTCGACACGACCAGCGCCGCGGCCAGGAAGACGCATCGACTCCGCGGGGCGCTCAAGACTCGTGGACCTCGCCGCGGCGGGCCTTCAGGACGCCGTCGAGGATTCCGTTGATGAACTGCGAGGACTTGGGCGTCGAGAAGCGCTTCGCGATCTCGAGCGCCTCGTCGATCACGACCGGACGCGGAGTCTCGGGCTCGTGGAGGAGCTCGAACAGCGCGAGCCGGAGGATGTTCCGGTCGACGACCGGCATGCGCGTGAGCCGCCAGTGATCGGCCTGACGCGAGATCAGGGCGTCGAGGTCGTCGCGGTGGAGGAGCGTTCCCGAGACGAGCCGCCGGGTGAAGTCCGCGATGCCCTCGGGGGCGTTCTTGAGATCGTCGGACCTCCGGAACATCTCCTGGGGCTCGGTCCCCGACACGTCGTGCTCGTACAGCATCTGGAGCGCGAGCTCCCGCGCCTTGCGCCGCGCCCCCATCAGCGCCTCACCGCTTTCCGTTCTTGAGGTGGCGCCGGAGGTTCGCCATCTCGATGGCGGCCTCCGCCGCTTCGACCCCTTTTTCGGAACGCCGGCGGGCCTGCTCCATCGTGTCGCAGGTCAGGACTCCGAATCCGATCGGCAGCCCGGTCTCGACCGAGAGCGACGCCAGGGCCGACGCGACGGCGTGGCCCAGAACCTCGTGGTGGGTCGTCTCTCCCCGAACGATCGCCGCGAGGGCGATCAGCGCGTGAGGCTTCGCGGCGTCGGCCAGGGCCTTCGCTCCCGCCGGCAGCTCGAAGGCTCCGGGCACTCGGGCGATGGAGACGTCCTGCTCCCGCGCGCCCCGCCGCTTCAAGGTCTCCAGGGCCGTCGCGAGCAGGGCGTCGGTCACCGTCGGGTTCCAGCGGGCGCACACGATGCCGAACCGCAGTCCGTCGGCATCGAGGCTTCCCTCGTACTGCCTCGGCGAGAAAGAGGCCGCCACGCGGCGCGGAACGCGCATGCTCAAAGGACTACTCTCGTTGAAAGGAAGGAAATTGTAACCGAAGACGCCCTGCGAAGACGGCTAGCCGAAGAGCCGGGCCAGTTCGGGCGCGTCGCCGAAGTTCCGCCGGTAGCGCTCGAGGAACTCGCCGGGCGTGTAGCGCGGCGGTTGGGGCCCCAGGGCTTCCAGGCCGAAGACCGCGTTGATGCTGCCGATCCGGCCGGCCACCGGCCACGGCGCGCCGATCCGCCGGCCCCTCAGCAGGCCCGCGCGGTACATGTCGCCCACGCCCGTGGGGTCCACGGCCTCTTTCTCGACACGCGCGGCCGGAATGGCGTGGGTTTCGGCCGCGCGCCCGCCCTCGCGGACATGGATGGCGGATCCGTCCGCGCCGTGGGTCACGATCACGACCGGGGCCTCGGCCTGCAGCTCTTCGAGCGAGAGCCCGGTCTTGTGGCCGAGGATGCCGAACTCGTAGTCGTTGACGATCAGGATGGCGGCGCCCCGCAGCCCGCTCCGCATCTCTTCTCCCGAGAGGCGCGTGACCTGCTGGCTCGGGTCGTAGAGAAACGGGATGCCCGCCTGCCGGCAGGTTTCCGCGTGCGCGGCCATCGCCGGGGGGTCGTTGGGCGAGATCACGACGAACGCAATCGACGCCGGCGGCAGCGAGCTCAACGGCAGCTCCCGCGCCCGGGCCATCGCCCCGGTGTAGAAGGACGCGAGCTGGTTCTGGTCCTGGTCGGTCGACACGAAGAACGACGCGGTGAAGAGGTCTTCGACCAGCCTCAGGCCGGACACGTCGACGCCCTCGCGGGCCAGGCGGTCGCGGTATTCGGCGGCGTCGGCTCCGGCGGTGGCGAAGAGGAGCGGACGCTCTCCGAGCAGCGCCAGGCCGTAGGCGATGTTGGGCCCGCATCCGCCGGGAACGCGCCGCATCTCATCGACGAGGAAGGAGACCGACAGGCGCGACATCTTGTCGGGGATCAGGTGCTCGGTGAACTTGCCCGGAAATGTCATCAGGTAGTCGAAGGCCACGGAGCCCGTGACCACGATGCGCCCGTCGGATTTCACAGGTATCTCCCCACGATCGGACCCAGTCGTTTCCGGGCCGCCGGCGATATGGCCGCGCGGTCGGTGATCATGCCGAACCGCATCGCGTCCCGACAATCGCACCTCCGCGACGGATCGACGCGCGCGACCGTCTCGGCGAGCGAGCGGCGGGCCGCGGCGGCATTGTCGGAGAGCACGGTCAGGATCGTCTCCACGGACACGTCCTCGGTCGCTTCGCGCCAGCAATCGTAGTCCGTCACCAGCGCGAGGCTCGCGTAGCACATCTCGGCCTCGCGGGCGAGACGCGCCTCGGTCAGGTTCGTCATGCCGATGATGTCCGCGCCCCACGCCCGGTAGAGCTGCGACTCGGCACGCGTCGAAAACTGCGGCCCTTCCATGCAGACATACGTTCCGCCGCGCCGGACCGTGAGTCCCCCGCGCTGCGCCCCCTCCTCCAGCGCCGTGGACAACGCCGGGCAGACCGGGTCGGCCAGGCTCGCGTGCCCGACGAGACCGTCCTCGAAGAAGGTGTCGGCGCGATGCCGCGTGCGGTCGATGAACTGGTCGGGAATGACGGCATGCCGGGGCTCGAATTCTTCCCGGAGGCTGCCACAGGCCGAGGCCGAGAGCAGCGCGTCGCAGCCGAGCATCTTGAACCCGCAGATGTTGGCCCGGTAGTTGATCTCGGTCGGGGACAGCCGGTGCCCTCGTCCGTGGCGGGAAAGGAACGCGACGGGAACGCCCCGGAGAGTCCCGGTGAAATAGGTGTCGGACGGTCGTCCGAACGGCGTGTCGAGAACCTCCTCGGCGATCTCCTCGATGGCCGAGAGATCGTAGACGCCGCTGCCGCCGACGAGACCGATGCGGGCGCGCCGGCTCAAGCGCGGGTCCCGCCCGCGCCGGACTTGGCCCGGTGCGCCGCGATGGCGTCGAGCACCTGGTGCGCCAGAACGAGCGCGTCCCGGCCGACCTCTCCCGAAACCAGGGCGTCCCGCCGCTCCCGCACGGCCCCGGCGAAGTCCTCGAGCTCCCGCGTGAGCGGATCCCCCGACTCGACGGGCACGTCGACGTTCACCGGCAGAGCGGTCCGGCCCCCGCCGTCGGCCAGGCGGCGCGCCCGGATGGTCCGGGCGTGCATGTCGACCGAGCAGTACAGGGAAGGCCCGAAGACGCGGAGCTTGCGCATCCGCTCGGGGGACACGCGCGAGGCCGTCAGGGTCGCGACGCACCCGCCCTCGAATTCGAGCCGTGCGTTCGCGATGTCGATGCGCGACGTGACCACCGGCATCCCGACCGCGCGGATCTCGACCACCGGACGACGCACGAGATCGGACACGATCTGCAGGTCGTGGATCATGAGGTCGAGCACGACGTCCACGTCGAGGCTCCGCGGCGTGAACGGAGCGAGGCGGAGGCCCTCGATGAAGAGCGGCGGCTCCGTGCGCGCGAGGAGGGCCTGCACCGCGGGATTGTGCCGCTCGACGTGCCCGACGGCCAGCACCCGCGAACGGGAGCGCGCCAGGGCCACGAGCGCGGAGGCCTCCTCCACGGCGGGGGCCAGCGGCTTCTCGACGAGGACGTCGAGGCCGCGCTCCAGAAAGAACCGGCCCAGCTCCCCGTGGGAGCTCGTCGGTGTCGCGACGACGACCGCTTCGGCGGCCTCGGCGACTTCCTCCGGCCCCGAGAGGACGCGGAGACCGCGCTCGCGCGCCACCTCTTCGGCCCGGCCTTCGTGGTGATCATGGATGCCCACGAGGGCGATGCCCGGCAGCTCCGCCGCGACGCGGGCGTGATGGCGTCCGAGGTGCCCGACCCCGACGATCGCGAGGCGCACCGGCGCGAGACCCGGCGATGGGTGGACCGGCGCGGAAGCGCCCGTCACTTGATGAATCCCCGGTCGCTCGCCTTGATGAACCGGACCAGCTCCTCGACGTCCGGCTGGCCGTTGAGCTCCTCGGCGATCCGCTCGAGCGCCTGGCTCGTGTTGAGCTTCGACTTCACGAGGATGCGGTAAGCCTTCTGGAGCGCCTCGATGCGCTCGTCCGAGAAGCCGTTGCGCTTGAGGCCGATCGTGTTCAGGCCGTAAGTCTTCGCGTCGAGGCCGTCCGTGCGGCAGAACGGGAGGACGTCCTGGCGGCAGCCCGTGTAGGCGCCCAGAAACGCGTACGCGCCGACGCGGCAGAACTGGTGGATCGCATTGAAGGCCCCGATGATGGCGTGGTTCCCGACCTCGACGTGGCCTGCCAGCACCGCCGAGTTCGCCATCGTGACCTTCGATCCGATCCGGTTGTCGTGGGCCACGTGGGTGTAGTTCATCAGGTAGTTGTCGTCGCCGATGAGCGTCTCTCCCAGGCCGTTCGCCGTCCCGCGGTGAACGGTCGTGAACTCCCGGAAGACGTTGCGGGACCCGACCGTGAGGCGCGTCGTCTCGCCCCGGTACTTGAGATCCTGGGGATCGGAACCGAGAGCGGCATGCGGGTAGATGCGATTGTCCTCGCCGAAAACGGCCGGGCCGTGGATCAGGGCATGCGCTCCGACCCGGGTGCGCGCCCCGAGGACGACGTCGTCGCCAACGACGGCGTACGGCCCGATCTGGACGCCCTCGTGAAGGACGGCGTTCTCCGCGATCACCGCGGTGGGGTGAACCACGGCCGTCATGGGCGGTCCACCAGGACGGAGAGTAGCTCCGCTTCGGCGCACACCATGCCGTCGACGGTGGCCGTCGCCCGGCATTTGCAGACCCGGGTCTTCAGCGAAATGATCTCGGCCTCGATCCGGAGCTGATCGCCCGGCACGACGGGCCGGCGGAACTTGCAGCGATCGACGCCCGACAGGTACAGGAGCTTTTTCTCCTTGTCCGGGACGACGCCCAGGAGCGCGATTCCGGAGACCTGCGCCATCGCTTCGAGCACGAGGACTCCGGGCATCACCGGGTTGCCGGGAAAATGGCCCTGGAAGAACTCCTCGTTGAAGGAGACGTTCTTGATTCCGACCACGCGCTTGCCCGGCTCGAGCTCGAGGATCCGGTCCACGAGCAGAAACGGGTAGCGATGCGGGAGGATCTTCATGATCTCGCCGATGCGTATCTCCACGCGCCCTCCTATCCGAGCCGGCTCTCGAGCTTCGCCAGCCGCTCGAGCGCCTTCTCGAGCCGGCCGAGAAGTGCGGCGCGGCGCAGAAACTCGCGGTGCGGCAGAGCGGGCATCCCGGACAGCACCGCTCCCGCCTCGACTCTCCCCTGTCTCGCCACACCCGCCTGGCCCGTCAGGACCGCTCCGTCGCCGATCGTGACGTGGTCGGAAATGCCGACCTGGCCGGCGAGCGTCACGCCGCGGCCGAGCCGCGAGGAGCCGCCGATCCCCGCCTGGCCGCACAGAAGCGAGTGCTCGCCGACGACCACGTTGTGGCCGATCTGAACGAGGTTGTCGATCTTGGTCCCCCGCCCGATGATCGTCTCCCCGAGCGTTGCGCGGTCGATGGCCGCGTTCGCTCCGATTTCGACGTCGTCCTCGACCCGGACGGTGCCGACCTGCGGGACCTTGCGATGCGAGGCGCCGTCCCAGACGTAGCCGAACCCGTCGGACCCCACGACGGCGCCCGCCTGCAGCACGCAGCGCGCGCCGATCCGGCATCCGTCGAGCACCGCGGCATTGGGATGCAGTATGCAGTCCTCCCCGACGGACGCATTCTCACCCACGAACGCGCCCGCTGCGAGCACGGTCCGCGCGCCCACGCGGGCGCCGGCGGCGACGGTCGCCCCGGGAGCCACGGAGACTCCCGTCCCCAGGCGGGCGGAGCGATGGACGAACGCCCCGCGCGCGATACCGCCCTTCCGCACGGCCGGAGGCCGGAACACCTCGAGCCATGCGGCCAGCGCCAGCTGGGGATTCTGGACGACCACGCAGGGCTTGCCGCCCGCGAGCGCCTCCTCCGCCACGAGCAGGCCGCCCGCGCCGCTGCGGGACGCCTCGGCCGCGCGGCGCTCGTCGACCACCCAGGACAGGTCCGACGGGCCGGCGGATTCGAGGGTCGCGACTCCGGTCAGAGCCGCCGAGCCGCGCGTGCGTCCCCCCACGGCCGCCGCCACGTCGGCGAGAGTGAACCCGTCCCGCACCTGCGGCCGCCGTTTCGGCGGCGCAGAACGCCGCGGCCCGCCCTGTCCCCGTTTCGGGTTCTTCGAGCGGGCCACGGTGTCTCGGATTCCGTCCGAACTGGCTTGAGCGCTTTACGGCTTCTTCGTGGGCGCCGGCCCGGGAGCCGGCGGCTTCGCGCCCGAGGGCGCGGGTCTTGCGGACGCCGAACCGTCGGCGGGCTTCGCGCTCGCGGGAACCGCGACGGTCGTGTTGAACACCTTGAGCACTTCGTCGGTCAGGTCCACGCCGTCGTCGGCGTACAGGAGGCCGGCCTGAAACTTGTTGAAGATCATGGTGTAGCCCTTGTCTTTCCCGACCTGGTTGATGACCGGGAAGACCCGCCGCTCGAGCTCTCCGAGCTCTTTCTTCTGGGCGGTGTCGAGCTCGCGTGTGGCGTCGTCCTGGAAGCGCTTGAAGGCGATCGCCTTCTCCTGGTACGTCTTCTGGAGAGTATCCCGTTTGTCGTCGGCGAGGGCCGAGCCCTGGTCCGCCAGCTTCTGCTCCAGATCGCGAATCTCCTTCTGGAGCTTGTCGCCCTCTTCCTTCTTCTGGTCGTTCAGCCTCTTCACGCGGTTGAACGCCTCCTTGCCGAGCGCCGACTCCTGAACGAGTCTCTCGACGTTGATCACGCCGATTTTCAGCGACTGCGGCGCCGCAGCCGTGGTTCCCTGGGCATGGACGGCTGCTGCGACGAACGCGGCCGCCACCGTCAAGACAATGCGTTTCATTCCCTCTCCTTATTCGGCCCTTGGCGAAAGCGCGGAAGTGTAGCAAAAACTACGGCTTACACAACAGGGGCCTCCAAAGGCCCATTCCGGCCCGGGAGGCCACTTTCCGGCGGAATCGTCGGTCCCGTTGACGAATCGACCGCCGGGACACTCGCCGATGTCCTCTCGCCCGTCGGCGCGTCGAGCGCCGCTCAGAACGTCCGGCCGATGGAGAACGTGAATCCCGACGGTTTCTCCGCCAGGTATCCGATCGGGAAGCCGAACTGGTCCACCGGCGTGATGGGGTGGAGGTTGAACGCGTAGATGAATCGCAGGGGGGCCTGAAAGATCGGAAGGAAGATGCGCAGCTCGGCGCCGGCCGAGGCCCGGACGTTGCCGATCCCCACGCTCTGCGTGTCGTAATAGTTCTGGCCCACGTCGAAGAAGGCCAGCAGCTTGGCCGGGCCGATGGTCAGGAACTGGTACTCCACGTTGAGCACGAAGAACTTGTTGCCGCCGAGGATCCGGCCGAGGGGATCGGTGAAGACCTGCAGCGTGTCCGGGTCGACCGGCACGGCCGCGCCCTGCTGGAACCCCCGGAGGCTCTGTTCGCCGCCGAGCTGGAAGCGCTCGAAAATCGGAATCTCGACCTCGCCGAACGGGGCGACGTAGCCCGCCTCGAAGTTCAGGGCGACGATCGCGCCGCGAGGCAGGCGCACCGGGATGTAGACCGTGGCGCCGCCGATCGCCTTGAGGAAGTCGCTCGTCCCTCCGAAGACGGAGGGCGCCAGCTGGACGGTCCCGGAAAGGCGGAAACCCCGCGTCGGATCGAACGGGTCGTTGCGGCTGTCGTAGCGGTATCCCGGAGTGATCGACGAGGTCGTTCCCGTCGTCTCGGTGAACTTCTGGGGAGGCGAGGGCTGGCCCGGCGGGACCGGCGCGGAGCGGACCGGGAAGTTCGCCGTGATGTCCTCGTAGGCGTACAGCATCGAGACGGAGTCGAAGAGGGACAGGCCCTTCGCGTAGAACAGCGAGCCTCCCAGCCGCTTCTCTTCCTGCGAGAGGTAGTCGACGTTGCGGCGGAAGAGCGCCCCGCCGACGGACTGATTGCGGTCCATGAACCAGGGAACCGTGTACGAGAGGTCGAAGAAGTTGGACACCTTGCCGAGCTGGGCCGAGGCGCCGATGATCTCGCCGCGGCCGAGGAAGTTGCGCGTCTGGAACGAGAACTGGCCGAAGAAGCCGTCGAAGCCGGAGTAGCCGGCGCCGAACTGGATCTCGTTGCGCGAGGTCTCCTGGCCCTTGATGACGATGTCGACCTTCTTTTCCTCCGGATTCACGCCGAACTGGGGCTCCTCGGTCATCTTGAAGTAGCCGAGCTGCTGGATCTTGGTGACGCTCTTCTTGACCGCTTCCATGTCCATGACGTCGCCCTCGTCGAGGGCGAACTCGCGGCGGATGACCTTGTCCCGGGTCATCGTGTTCCCCTGCACCTCGAGGCGGCCGAGATAGAACTTGTCGCCTTCGAAGATCTGGACCTCGACGTCCACGCGGTGGTCGGGGAGCTCCTTGAACACGGGGTTCGGATACGAATAGATGAAGCCCCGCGACTTGTACATCGTCTCGATCTGCGCAAGCCCTTCGACGATGCGGTCGCGGTTGAGGACCGAGCCGGGCTGCAGGTCGTAGAACTGCCGGACCAGCTGCTGGTTCGGGAACACTTCGGTCTGCCCGGACTCCGTCGGCTGGCCGTTCTGCCGCACGGCGACGACCGTGAGGTCGTTCGTGAAGAACTTGTCGCCCTCGACGATGGGGATCGTCAGCCGCACCTTGCGCTTGATCTTCTCGGGCTTCGCGTCGGGGTTCGTGACGTACACGTCGAGGATCGGGTCCTTGATGACGACGTCCTTGTAACCGCGGGCCTGGTAGACGCCCTTGAGGCTCTCGACGTCGGCCTCGTAGTTGGCCTGGCTGTACACGGTGTTGTCCGAGAGGATCCGCCAGAAGACCGCGACCTTGGTCTTGTGCATCGCGTTGCGCAGCGTCTGGGCGGAGACGTTCTCGTTCCCGGTGAACGAGATCGAGGCGATCTTGACCTTGTCGCCCTCGTCGATCTGGAAGATGACCTTCTTCTCGGTCTTCGAAAGGTCTTCGATCCTGTAGTCCACCGTGGCGCTGCGGAAGCCCTGCGCGATGTACGCCTCGGCGATGACCGCGCGCGCCCGCGCGATGTCCCGGAGCGAGAGGGGTCCGCCGACCTTGACCTCCGCCTTTCCTTCCTTGAGCACGTCCCGGATCTGCGAGCTCGAGAGCTTCTTGTTTCCCGTGAACTCGATGTCCTTGATGATCGGGCGCTCTTCGATCGTCACGAGCAGCGTGACGCCGCCGGCCTCCCGCTCGGCTTCGATGTGCACGTTCTCGAGCAGGCCGACGTCCCAGAGCGCGTGGAAATTCTGACGGATTTTCTCGGGATCGTAGACGTCGCCGATCTTGATGCCGAGGTAATGGGCGATGGTGTCGGGCGACACCGTCTGATAGCCGACGACCTTGACGCCGATGATGCGCTCGGCTCCGGTGGTCAGAGAGGGAGTGGGGACGGGAGCCGGAGCCGCTTCGGAGGGAGTGGTCTCGGTCGGCGCGGCGACCGGAGGAACCGCCGGCGCGCCTTCCGGAGGAGTCGCTGGCGCGGCTGCAGGGGGAGCCGCCTGGGGCGTAGGGACGGGGAGCGGCGGAGGTTCCTGGGCGCGGGCGGCACTCGAGGACCGCCCCAAAACTCGTCAGAGCCGCGGCAACGACCGCGGCCAGCCCCCTCCCCCGCCGCAAGCGCTCAGCGCCCCTGTGTAATCGGCTCGATCTCGCGGGCCGTCACGCGCAACCCCTCGGGCCCGACGCGCACCTCGATCGCCTCGAGCCGCTCTTCGCGGGCCGCGATCAGGAGCTCCGATACCGGGTCCTCGACGTGCTTTTGAATGGCGCGCCGCAGCGGTCGCGCGCCCATGTTCGGATCGTCGCCGCTCTGAGCCAGCAGCCACTCGATCGCGGCGTCATCGGCGTCGATCACCGCGCCCTTCGGCGCCAGCGTGGTGTTGACGTCGTCGATGAGGAGCCGGCAGATCTTGGCGAGCTCAGGTCGGCCGAGCGGGTGAAACACGATGATGTCGTCGATGCGGTTGATGAACTCCGGCGAGAAGTCGCGGCGGAGCTCCTTGAGGACGAGGTCCTCGATCTCCTTGTTCGTCTGGTTCTCGCGGTTGCCCCCGAATCCGACGTGCGTCCGGTTGACCAGGTGTTTCGTCCCGATGTTGGAGGTCATGATGATCAGGGTGTTCTTGAAGTCGACCAGGTTGCCGTAGGCGTCCGTGAGGATGCCGTCTTCGAGGATCTGCAGGAGCAGGTTGGCGATGTCGGGGTGCGCCTTCTCGATCTCGTCGAACAGGATCACGCTGTAGGGGTTGCGGCGGATCCGCTCCGTGAGCTGGCCGCCCTCCTCGTGGCCGACGTAGCCCGGAGGCGATCCGATGAGCTTGGAGACGGCGTGCTTCTCCATGTACTCGGACATGTCGAACCGGACCAGCGACTTCTGGTTCTCGAAGAGAAACTCGGACAGGCGTCGCGCGACCTCGGTCTTCCCCACGCCCGAGGGTCCCAGGAAGATGAACGAGCCCATCGGCCGGTTCGGGTTGTTCACGCCGAGGCGGGAGCGGCGGATCGCCTTGGAGACGCCGATGATGGCCGCATCCTGGCCGACGATGCGGCGGCGCAGCGCGTCTTCCATGTGGAGCAGCTTCTCGGCCTCCTCCATTTCGAGGGAGGCGACGGGGATCCCGGTCCACGAGGAAATGATCTCCTCGATGTCCCGGCGGGTGACTTCCTGCGTGGCGTCGCTCTTCTCCGCCGACTGGGCCTTGGCGCGCTCGATCTCTTCCTTGAGCTCGATCTCGCGCTCGCGCAGAAAGACGGCCTTCTCGAAATCCTTGTCGGAGATCGCCTTCTTCATCTCTTTGACGATCTGGCGAATCTCGAGCTCGAGCTTGCGCAGGTTCTGGGTGTCGGCGACGCGCTTGAGCTTCACCTTGGCGCCCGCCTCGTCGAGGATGTCGATCGCCTTGTCCGGGAAGAAGCGGTCGGTGATGTAGCGGTTGGACTGGTAGACCGCCGTCTTGATCGCCTCGGCCGAGTAGCGGACCTTGTGGAACTGCTCGTAGCGGTCCTTCACTCCTTCGAGGATCTCGAAGGTTTCGTCCTCCGAGGGCGCGGTGACGTGGATGGCCTGGAAGCGGCGCAGAAGGCTGCGGTCCTTCTCGATGTACTTGCGGTATTCCTTGAGCGTCGTCGCGCCGATGCAGGAGACTTCGCCGCGAGACAGGGCCGGCTTGAGGATGTTGGCCGCGTCGAGCGAGCCCTCGGCCGAGCCGGCGCCGATGAGCGAGTGGATCTCGTCGATGAAGATGATCAGGTCCGGGTTCTCGCGGAGCTCGCGGATGATCCCCTTGAGCCGCTCCTCGAACTGGCCGCGGTACTTCGTCCCCGCCACGATGAGCGAGAGGTCCAGGGCCAGGATTTTCTTGGAGGACAGGAACATCGGGACCGCGCCTTCGACGATGCGCGTCGCGAGGCCTTCGACGATGGCGGTCTTGCCGACGCCCGGCTCGCCGAGGAGGATCGGGTTGTTCTTGGTCCGCCGGGAGAGGATCTGGATGATGCGCTCGACTTCCTTGTCGCGGCCGATCAGGGGGTCGAAGGTTCCGGTCCCCGCGAGCTGCGTCAGGTCCCGGCTGTACTCCGCCAGGAACGGAAGCTCCTTCTTCTGCTTGGAGACCTCGCGCTCCTTGATGAGCGAGATCGTCTCCTCGCGCACGCCGTAGAGATTGAAGCCGCGGGCGGCCAGGAGCCTCCCGGCCACGCAGCCATCCACCCGGAGCAGCCCGATGAGCAGGTGCTCGGTCCCCACGTAGGGGTGCATCATCGACTCGGCCTCATGGGAGGCGTAGGCCAGGATCTTCTTGGATTCTTCGGAGAGCGGAAGTTCCGCCGTCGAGGAGATCCGTTCGACGAAGATCCGGTCGCCCTCGATCTCCCGGCGGACTTCCTCGGGCTTCACGTTGAAGCGGGCGAAGATCTCCTTGATGATGTCTTCCCCCTCCCGCAGGATCCCCAGCAGGAGGTGCTCGGACTCGATGACCTTGGAGCCCAGCTTCGAGGCCTCGTACCGGGCGAAAAACAGCGCCCGGCGGGCCTTCTCGTTATATTTCTCAAACATGAGAGATGGACTCAGCGGCGGGGGCGAATCTTTCCTGGGGCATGGAGCGAGCTCTCCGGCTTCATCCTCGCTCTGACAAACCCTGGGCGGCGGCGATTCCTTCCCGAGTCATCATGAAAAGTCTATCACAGCGACGCGCCAGATCCGGGTTGTGCGTCACCAGAATCGTGGTCATTCCCCTCTCGGCGTGCAGCTCGCGGAGCAGATCGAACACGGCCTGAGCCGAGGCCGCGTCGAGATTGCCGGTCGGCTCGTCGGCGAGCAGGAGGCCGGGGCCTCGGGCGAGGGCGCGCGCGATCGCCACGCGCTGCTGCTCGCCGCCGGACAGAGCGCGCGCTCCGTGCGCACGCCGATCGGCGAGGCCGACGCGCGCCAGGATCTCGCCGGCCATCCGAAGCGCCTCCGATTTCGGAACTCCGGCGATGCGGTGCGGCATCGCGACGTTCTCCTCGGCCGTGAATTCGGGCAGCAGGTGGTGGAACTGGAAGACGAAGCCGATCTTCTCGTTGCGGAATCGCGCCCGCAACCGCGGAGGGAGATCGTCGATGGCCTCGCCGAAGACTTCCACGCGACCTTCGTCCGGGCGATCGATGCCGCCGATCAGATGCAGGAGGGTGGACTTCCCGACACCCGACGGTCCCATCACGGCGGCGAACGTCCCGGCGGGAACCTCGAAGGAGAGGTGGGAGAACACCTTCACCGGGGCCCCTTCGCCGGTGTAGGTCCTCGAGAGGTTGTCGGCCTTGATCGCGATCATCGGATGAGCTCTCCGCTTCTCATCGCGACAGCCGGATCGCCTCGCCCGGAGCGAGGCGCGAAGCCGCGCGCGCGGGCAGGACGGCGGCGGCGACGGCCGTGGCGAGGGCGAACGCCGCGCAGGCCGCGACCTCGCCCGGGTGGATGGCAAAGGGGACATGCGTCAGCATGTACACGTCCGCCGGCAGCGGCACGAGGTGGAACCGATCGGCCGCCGCCGCGATGCCGACGCCGAGCGCCACGCCGGCCGCGGTGCCGAGGGACCCGATGATCGCTCCGAGCGTCAGGTAGATCCGCAGGAGCGAGCCGGGCGCCGCTCCCATCGCGGTGAGGACGCCGAGGTCGCGCTTCTTCTCGACGACGGTCAGCGCGATGTTGGAGACGATGTTGAGCGCGGCGACGACGATCACGAGCGCCACCGTCACGAAGATCACGACCTTCTCGAGGCGCAGCGCGAACGCCAGCGGCGCGTTCCGCTCCCGCCACGTGGCGACGCGATAACCCGCGGGCAGCTTCGCGGCGACCTGCCGGGCCGCCGCCTCCGCCCTCTCCGGATCGTCGAGCACCGCTTCCAGAGAGTGGGCGCCGCCCGGCACGCCGGTGAGGATGCGCGCCGTCTCTTCGGAGACTTCGATCTCGGCCGTGTTCTCGAAAGCGCTCGAGCGGCGGATCTGCGCCACGCGCAGGACCGCCGACACGGGAATCGGCCCGACGGGCGAGAGGCGCGTGCGGGAGGAGGTCAGACGCACGAGGCCGTCCTCGGCCACGCGGAGGCGCGAGGCGAGGTGCCGCGCGAGACTGGCATCGTCGGGCGCCGTCGCTTCTCCGCTTCCTCCGCCCGCCCGGGTGCGGAACCGCACCGGGTACGTGCTCGTCCCGTCGACATCCGAGGCCCAGCCCCGGCCCTCGAGCACGGGAACGATGGACCGCACGCCCGGAAGCGCCGCGAGGGCCCGCCGCGCGGCCTCCGGATCCGGAAGGAGAACGCCCCGCTCGGGCGACACCGTCAGGTGGGCCGTGCGCTCCGCCATCTGCCGGCGGATCCGGTCCTGGAATCCGGACAACAGCGCGAGCGAGACCACGAGCGCCGCGACACCCACGGCGAGTCCCACGATCGAGATCGTGGCGATGAGGGCGACGTGGGCGCGGCGGCGGGACGCCGCGAGATAGCGCAGGGCGACCGACGTCTCGAAGCGCATGGCGTCGCCGCTCTAGCCGCGAGGCCGAAGGAGCGGAAAGAGGATCACGTCCCGGATCGAATGCCGATCGGTCAGGAGCATGGCGAGGCGGTCGATCCCGACGCCCTCGCCCGCGGTCGGCGGCATGCCGTGCTCCAGGGCCTCGACGTAGTCCTCGTCGTACGGCGCGGCCTCGAGGTCGCCGCGGGCGCGCTCCTCCATCTGGCGGCGGAACCGGGCGGCCTGCTCTGTCGGATCGTTGAGCTCGGAGAAGCCGTTCGCGATCTCGATGCCGCCGGCATAGAGCTCGAAGCGGTCGGCCCACTCCGGATCGTCGGGCTTCTGCCGCGCGAGGGGAGAGATCTCGGTGGGGAACTCGTGGAGAAACGTCGGCTGCACGAGCCGCTCCTCCCCTGCGGCTTCGAAGAGCTCGGCCAGCAGTTTGCCCTTCCGGCCCCGGAAGCGGTCGGGCTTCTCGACACCGTAGCGCGCGGCCGCCTCGAGCAGCCGGGCCTCGTCGCCGAGATCCTCGAGGCGCACGGCCCCGCGCGGATCGTCCCGGGTGCACTCGACCACGGCCTCGCGCATCGTGAGCCGTCGGAAGGGCGGGGTCCAGTCGATCCGGGCGTCGCCCCAGGGGGTCGCGAGGCTCCCCGTCACCTCGCGGGACAAGCCCGAGAGCATCTCCTCGGTCAGGCGCATCAGGTCCTCGCCGCGCGCGTAGGCCTGGTAGAACTCGAGCATCGTGAACTCGGGGTTGTGTCGCGTCGAGAGCCCCTCGTTGCGAAAGTTGCGGTTGATCTCGTAGACCCTCGGGATCCCGCCGACGATCAGCCTCTTCAGGTAGAGCTCGGGTGCGATCCGGAGGAACAGGTCGAGGTCGAGGGCGTTGTGATGCGTGACGAACGGCCGGGCGACCGCGCCGCCCGCGATCGGCTGCATCATCGGCGTCTCGACCTCGAGGTACCCGCGGCCGTCGAGGAACCGCCGCAGGTAGCGGACGATCGCCGCCCGGCGCTCGAAGACCTCGCGGGACTCGGGGTTCACGGCCAGATCGAGGTACCTCTGGCGGTACCGCCGCTCGACGTCCTTGAGCCCGTGCCACTTCTCGGGAAGCGGCCGGAAGCATTTCGCGAGAAACGTCAGGGAACGCGCCTTGACCGAAAGCTCGCCGGTGCGCGTCCGGAAGAGCTCGCCCTCGACCCCCAGCCAGTCGCCGAGGTCCAGCGCGCGATAGAGCTCGAACGCCGTGTCCCCGACGGCGTCCCGCTTGAGGTACACCTGCAGCCGGGCCCGGCCATCCGAGAGATCCAGGAACCCGGCCTTCCCCGCCGTGCGCAGCGCGAGGACGCGGCCCGCCGTCGCCAGAGGGATCGGCCGGCTCTCGAGCTCCTCGCCGGTCGCATCTCGGTGCTTCTCGACGAGCTCCGAGATCGTCGCGGTGATCGGGAACTCGACAGGCGCGACGGGGACACCGAGGCCGCGGAGGCGCTCGAGGTTCTCCTTCCGGTTGTGGACGAGGTCGGCCGTCGCGTCCGGCGTCTCCCTGGGAACTTCCGGCTCCGCCATCGCCGACGGAGTATACGTGCGCGGCGGACGCGCCGCGGTCGGCGGGAGCCTACGGCTCGGAGCGCGAATCCCGGCGGTCGCTCCGGGGCGAGTCCTGCATCAGCCAGAGATCGGCGGTGGCCCGCAGCAGTCGGAAGCGCGTGCGGGTCCACGAGCGGATCTCTTCGGAGGAGCTGACGGCTTCGGCCTCGTCGATCACGCTCGAGAGCGCCGCGTCGACCAGCGGGACGCGTCCCAGCGTCGCGCGGGCGGCACGCAGCATCTCCATGGAGGGCGCCGCGGGAGCCGCGGAGCGGAGGCTCTCGGTCTCCTCCTCCGCCTTCAGGCGCAGGGCCACCGCGCGAAGCAGCGTGCGATCGCGGTCGCTCGGCGCGGGCCCTCCGGCGGCCACCGCGTGGCGCGCCGCTTTCAGCTCCCAGGTTTCCAGGCGCAGGTTCTCGAGGCCGGCATGGTCGGTGCGCAGCGGCCCGGTCCCGTCGTCGTACAGCTCGACGGCGCCGAGCACCCGGTCGACGTACGGCTTCCAGAACTCGGTGTCCTCGGCGTCGCCTTCGACCTCTTCCACGAGCTCGAGCGCCTCGTCGATGTCCTCGGCCGCCAGGCCGGAGAGCTCGAAGCGGCCGAGAACCTGCCCGATCGCCTCTTTGAGCTCGACGACCTGCAGGGCCTTGAGATTCGAGTCCATCGTCTGCCGCTCCCAGCGCTGGCGCGACTCGTGGAACTTGCGGAACTCGTCGGAGGTCGGGACCTCCAGGCCGCCCCGCGTCAGCTCCTTCTCGAGGTCGCCGATGCGGTCGGTCGCCTCCTCGAGCCGCTTTTCCTCCCGCTCGTAGAGGCGGTGGAAGACGGAGCGCGTGCTGAGGTTGCAGCTCGCCACCGCCGCGAGGACCTCGGGATGGGCGAGGCCGTTGGCCACCCGGCGCTTGAGCTGGCGCACGTTGTTGAGAAGTCTCGCCGTGACGAGGTCTTCGAATTCCTGGGCGCGGGCCATGTCCGCGGCGAGCTCATCGAAGGCCCGGGCGATGGTCGGAACCGTCGAAGGATCGATCCGGGGCCAGACCGAGGTCGCGGCCGCGGACTCCAGATACTTCCGGGCGTCCGCGCGCCCGCGTCCCGCGCTGGTCTCGTGGCCCGGCCCCGCGGCGACGACCGTGGCGAGAAAGTCGACCTTGTCGACGACGTCCTCGTCGACGTCGGGCTGCGAGAAGTAGAACCGCAGAAGGTGGAACGCGATCTTCTCGTCCTGCGGCTGCACCTTCTCGAAGAAGCGGCGCACGTACGAGGGCGAGATCTGGCGGTCGGCGTCGCGCAGCTTGCGCGAGAACGCGTCGAGACGCTCCGACAGCTCGCGGATCCGAGGAGTGACCTTCTCGGGCGAAGTCGTGTCGATCGCTCCGGCCACGGCGCGCACGTCGTCGTAGAGACGGGAGAAATCCAGCGCGTAGCCCGGTTCCGCGGCGAAGAACGTCTTCTGGACTCCGCGCAGGAATTGATGAAACGTCCACAGCGCCTTGAACCTTTCGGTCAGGCGAATGTAGTCTTCGTGGAGAAGCTGGATCCGCTCGACGGACATTTCGTATTGTTCCGCGGTTCCCGGCATTTTATCGCGGAAAGGCGGGCGACAATGAAAACCATCGCGACCGAAGGCGCGCCGAAGGCGATCGGCCCGTATTCTCAGGCGATTGTCGAGGGCGGCTACCTCTTCGCATCCGGGCAGGTCCCGCTCGACCCGGCCACGGGCGAGCTCGTCAGCGGAGGATTCGAGGCCGGCGTCGAGCGCGTGTTCGACAACCTCGAGGCGGTCCTCGCCGCAGCCGGGGCGTCGCTCGGCGACGTCGTCAAGGCGACCGTGTACCTGCTCCGGATGTCGGACTTTGCGGCAATGAATGCGGTTTACGCCCGCCGGTTTGGTAACCATCGTCCGGCCCGTTCGACAGTCGCGGTGGCCGAGCTCCCGAAGGGCGCCGCCGTGGAGATCGATCTGATCGCGAGGCTCGGCTAACTCCCCGGAGGTCCCGGCTCCCGGCCTCAGGGCCAGAGGGCGAGCCCGGCGGCCGCCGCGATCCCGCCGAGGAGGAAAATCCGCGTCGATCGCCGGTGGAGGCGGTCGAATCGCGCCTTCCAGGGATCTTCCGGCGCCGCGGCGTCGAAGGATCCGACCTTGTGCCGGAAGTACTCCATCCGGGGGCGGAGGACCATGGCGAGGTAGACGTTGGTGGCGATCGCCAGGAAGATCGCGATGGCGCCGACCGCCGACCGGCCCTGGAGCCGCAGCCCCTGTTCGAGCTCGACGAAGACGCCGATGACGAGCACCAGCGAGAGCAGCTGCTTGAGGATTTCGAAGCGGCGCAGGATCTCGCCGAAGACCGCTCCGGCCAGATCGCGCGATCCGATCTTGCCGAACACGACCGGCGCCGCCAGTGCGACGAGGAGCGTTCCGCCGATCCAGAACGCGAGAGCGAATCGCACGAGCAGGGAGGCGGCGGCCAAAGCGGCGGCAGTCTATCTTGCGGCGTCCAGCGTCCAGCGCCCGCCGCAAGCCGCACGCCCGCGGCTCGCAGCACCGGCCCGCGCGCATGTCCCGCTGTATCCTCCCCGCGTGCCGCCGCGCCGTCGCGTCCTCTTCGCCGCGATCCTCGCCGCGGGCGCGGCGGTGCGCCTCTATCGCCTCGATCACTTCTCCTACAACCTGGACGAAATCCTCCAGACGTACTGGATTCATGGGAGCTGGTCTTTTCTCTGGCAGGCGCTGACCTTCGACGCGTTCCACCCTCCGCTCGACTACGTCCTCGGTCGCATTCTCGAACCGCTCGGACCGTCCGATCCGATCCGCAAGCTGCTGCCGGTCCTCTGGGGCACCGCCGGCATTGCCGTCTTCGGGAGGTTGCTGGCCCGCCGGGCGGGAGAGACGGCGGGCCTCGTCGGCGCCGCGCTCCTCGCCTTCTCTCCCTACCACGTGCGTTACTCGCAGGAGCTCCGCCCGTACGCGCTCGGACTCCTGCTCCTCACGGCGTCGCTTCTGCTGCTCGACCGTTTCCTGGAGCGTCCCGGGCCGGTGCGGCTGGCCGTCCTCTTTGTCGCGGCGCTCGCGACGGCATACGCCCTCTATCTCGCGGCCGCCGTGCTGGCGCTCGCGGCCGCGGCCCTCGTCGCCGAGGACGGCTTCGCCGAAGATCCCGCCCGCCGACGCGCGGCGCGGCGCTTTGCCGCATGGAGTCCCGTTTTCGTCCTGGCGCTCTGGCTCGCCTATCTCCCCTGGTGGCCGGTGCTGCGCACCGCCATGCTCCGCCCTCCGATGGAGGCCGCCGCGCCGGCGACGCTCGCGCGGCTCGGGCGAGTTCTGGGCTTCTTCGCGTTCGCGCCCGACGACCATCTCCCTCTCGGTGTTGCGGGGTGGCTGTTCGTGGCCTTGCTGGCCGGAGGATTCTGGTTCGCGCTCGCCACGCGCGGCCTGCGCGTCTTCGCCGTCTGGGGAGTCGGCGGTCTCGCCCTGATCGAGATCCTCGGACGGATGCATCCCCACTTCGACGTGTCGAGGCGTTTCCTGCCCGCCGGCCTCGCGCTGACCGCCCTGGCGGCGCTCGCGCTGGCCGCGCTGATCGCGCGCCCGGCCGGGCGGCTCGCCGGCGCCGCCCTGCTGACCGCGGTTCTGGTCCTGGACGCGCGAAGCCTGCGCGTGTACTTCCGGGAAGGGCGCGCCGACTGGCGGCCCCTCGGCGAATACCTGCGCCGCGAGACCGGCCCGACGGATCGCATCTTCACCGAGAACCAGTACACGCAGCTCTGTACGGCGTACTACGTTGCCGGCCCCGGCTGGCTCGCGGAGGCCACGAAAGGCATGCCTCAGAATCGCTCCATCGTCAGCCTCGACGGCGACGGGAACCGGCTCGGCTTTTCGTGGAGGCCGGGCACGCGGGGCTGGCTCGTGCTGGCCGGCGTGCCCGAGTCCCCCTCGCTGCGCCGCTGGGCTCGCAACTTTCCTTCGGTCTCCTTCCCGACCGCCGGCGGGGCCGTGGTGCATCGGCTCGACATGCCGTCGCCGTCGCCTTCCGACGCCGGCCTCCCCCGCATCGCCCCGGGCGCCGCGCTAAGATCGCGACGGAGTATTCGCAGTGGACGAAGCTATCGGAGCTGTCGGAGGCACTGGACGACCTGATCCTCGGGCGCGGCGTGGCGCGCGGTCGGCACAGTCTGCGGTGGAAGGGCCGGCTCGTCGGCGCGGAGCTCGAGGAGAGACTCGCGGCCAACGGGTTCGCGAAGACGACCGTCCGCGACGCCGTGATCGAGCCCGGCGAGAAGATCCCGGCCTTCCATCTCGACTCGGCACGGGAGATCGTCGACTTCGGCTACATCCGCTGGGAGATCTTCACGCCGCGCAGCCGGCGCAAGCTGTTCGCCTCCGAGTATCGGAGGCCGGACAACCAGGAGTGGGCGGTCCAGCTCAACCTCGCCTCTCCGGAAACGGTCTGGGCGAACCCGGAGGCGCGGGAGAAGCACGACGTCGACACCGTCGTGGCGGTCCATCCATGACGGCCGGGCCTCTGATCGACACGTTTCCTGTCGGGCCGCTCCAGTGCAACTGCACGATCCTGGCCGACCCGCGCACGCGCGAAGCGATCGTGATCGATCCCGGCGACGAGGCCGAACGCATTCTCCGGGCCCTCGAAGCCGAGAAGCTCTCGGCCGTCGCGTTGCTGCACACGCACGCGCACCTCGACCACATCACGGCCTCGCGGGCCGTGAAGGAGGCCACGGGCGCCCCCATTCGCCTGCATGCCGGCGACCGTCCTCTCTACGACGCTCTGCCCGAGCAGGCGGCCTTCTTCGGGCTCCGGGCCGACGCGCCGGCCGAGCCGGACACGCCCCTGGCCGACGGCGAGGTCATCCGTTTCGGGTCGTACGCGCTGCGGGCCATCCACACGCCGGGCCACACGCCCGGCTCGACCTGCTTCGCGCTCGAAGGCGACTCGCCGATTCTTTTCTCCGGCGACACGCTGTTCCGCCGCTCGATCGGACGGACCGACCTCTGGGGCGGCGACACCGACGCCATCCTCGCCTCGATCCGTAGCCGACTGTTCCCGCTTACCGGCGACACGCAGGTCGTCTGCGGCCACGGTCCAGCCACCACGATCGACGAAGAGAAGAGGCTGAATCCGTTCGTTGGACTTTGAACGGTCAATGTCGAATTGCAATCGTGAGGGGTGTAGAGCTCCGATCACGCTTCGCATCGCGCGACTCCCTATAATCGCGCGCGATGAGACTGTCGCTTTCCGAGAAGTCCCAGCTCGTCGCCTCGTTCTGGAAAGACGCCCCGTCGGTCTGCCCGGCGCACGACGTGCCGATGCGGACCTTCTTCGTGGACCGCGTCTACAAGCCCCAGGTCGTCATGGTCTGCCCGCGCGGCAAGGAGCTGCACCGCTTCGCCCAGAAACCGAAGCAGATCGAGTTCTCGAGGCCGCACCTCAAGACCATGGTCCGGGACGCCCAGGAGCGCGAGCTGCCGACCTGCCCCCAGGACTTCGAGCCTCTCGTCGTCTACCGCACCCCGGCGGTGTTTCTCCCCCAGGGCTGGGACTACAGCTTCATCTGCCCGATCTGCCTTTCCTACGGGGAATGGATCGAGACCGGCCGCGAAGAGGAAGAAGTCCTGGCGGCGCCCAAGGTCAAGAAAGAGGCGCCGGCCTTTCACGACGAGACGATCCCTCTGCCCAAGCGCATGGAGATGGCCAAGGACGGCAATCTCGCCCTGAAGCTCTACGCGGCCATGGCACAGACGGACTGCACCGCCTGCGGCTACGACTGCGAGGGTTACGCTGCGGCGCTCGCGAGCGGCAAGGAGAAAGACCCGAACCTCTGCGTGCCCGGCAAGGACGAGACGCTGAAGGTCGTCAAGGATCTCCTCAAGGGCACGGGACTCCCGGCCGCCTCCGGCTGAGCGTCTCGCTCACTCGCTCTCGCTCGGGCCCACCCGGCCGCTCGCCGCGGCGAAGACGTCGGAATCCGTCGCTCGCTTCTCGGCGCCCCGGATCGGGATCGCAAAGGTGAAGCGGCTCCCCTGTCCGACGACGCTCGTGACCCAGATCGAGCCGCCGTGGAGCTCCACGAGCGAGCGCGCGAGCGCGAGGCCGATGCCCATGCCGGCGTGCCCTCGCGTCGCCGAGCCGTCCACCTGGCGGAAACGCTCGAAGACGTGGGCCAGCTCGCTTTCCGGAATGCCGATGCCGTCGTCCTCCACGCTCACGAGGTAACGCTCCGGTTCCCGCTCGACGCGCACCACGATGCGGCCGTGCTGCGGCGTGAAGTGGATGGCGTTCGCCAGCAGGTTCCAGAGCACCTGCTGCAGCCGGAGGGCGTCGGCGCGCACGGGCGCCATCGGCTCCGGCAGGGGCGCCGTCATGAGGACCACGCCGCGGGCTTCGGCCATCATCCGGACCGTGTCGATCGAGCGCTGCACGATTTCCGAGAGGAACACGGGCTTCAGGTCCAGGGTCAGCGCTCCGCGATCCATCCGGGCGAGGTCGAGCAGGTCGTCGATCAGAGCCAGCAGGACCCGCGCCGACTGCCGGATCTGGCGGACGCCGCGACGGAGCGTCGGCTCGTCGATGTCGCCCTCCTCGAAGAGGTCCGTCCAGCCCACGATGGCCGTCAGCGGCGTGCGGAGCTCGTGGTTGACGTTCTGGAGGAAATGGTCCTTCAGGCGGCTCGCCCGCCGGAGCTCGTCGACCGTGCCCGAGAGCGTCCCGTAGAGCCGGGCGTTCCGGAGGAGGAGCGATGCGAGGTCCGCGAACGACGTCAGCGCATCCACCTCCTCCTGCCCGAAGCCCTCCGCGCGATTGAGCGCCACGGCCACCCCCAGGGTCTCCTCCTCGGTCTTCAGTGGAGCGAAGACGCCGTTGGTCGCCTGAAGCAGCGGAGCGAGATCGCGGTTGGCGTGGGGGTCGTGCTCGAAGTCGTTGGTGGAGTACGCCTCGCCGGTTCGGAACACCATGCCGGCGATGGAGCGCGCGTCGACCGAGACCCGGATCTTCGAAGCGAGCTCCTCGGTCAGGTTGAACGCCGGCAGGGAGGCTTCCAGGCGGTGGGTGTTGCGGTCGTAGAGGTAGAAGAACACCCTCTCGGCGTTGGTGAAGGCTTCGATCGCCTGGGTCGAGCGCGCCAGGACCTCTTTCGGATCCGTCATGCGGTACGCCGATCGAGAGAACTGGTGCAACCGGCGGAGCGTCTCGACCCGTCGGGACACGCGTTTGCCCATCGTGTCGATCGCGGTGGCGAGACGGCCGAGCTCGTCCACCTGGTCGCCGCCCGGGACCTCGACGGACCGCCCGCGCCCGATGTCCTCGGCGGCGCGGACCAGCTGCGAGACGGGCGCCGAGACGCGGCGCGAGACGATGCCGATCACGACGAAGACGGCGGGAAGGAGCAGGACCGAGAGGAGAAGCACGTCTCGCCGGAGCATCGAGAGTGACGGCGGGAAGGCGGTCGCGGCTTCCCCGCGGATCGTGTCCAGGGCCTCCCGCGACATGCCTTCGTAGAAGACCCAACCGGTCGTGCCGACGCGCGCCGAGGCAATCCGGACGCGGTTGCCGTCGACCAGGTACTCTTCGCTCGAGCGGGCGGCGCTGCGGCCCCGTGTCGCGAGATGCTTGAGCTCCGGGGAAGGCGCGGAGGACAGCGGCGCCCCGCCCGCCCCGCTCCAGCCGAGAACGGCTGCGGCCCGGGGCGTCATGAAGACCGCGTGCCCCTCCAGGTCCGTCGCGAACCAGAAGTCGCCCGGCGGCTGCCACGTCTCCATGGCCTCGGCGACGTAGCGCCGCGCGTCGACCTCGATCGAGACGGCGCCGCGGAGGCGCCCCCGGTCGTCCCGCACCGGAACGAAGAGCGTCGGAAGACCGGACATTCCGTCGGGTCCGAGATTCGGACCGGAGTGTCCTTCGACCCAGAGCGGGACGTCGCCCGCGGCCGGACGCGCCTCGGGAAACCGGGCCAGCTGCTGGAATGCGAACCTCTCGAGCTCGCCGCCGGATTCGCGGTTGGCCCGATGGACGTCGATCCACGGCGACCGGCGCATCACTCCCGACACCGTCCAGACGCCGACGACGCGAATGCTCGGACGGCGGCGCCGGACCTCCTCCATCAGAGGGACCACGGCACGCGTCCGCTCGAGATCGGCGCGAGCCGCGGCGGCGTCCGGGCTGCGAAGAGAAATCAGGGCCGCCGTCTCCCCTTCCGGGACCGGTCCGGCAGCCGTCGCGCCGGGCGGAACATCCCCGGCGAGGGCGCTCGCCACCGCGGCCGCGATCGACCAGCCGGCCTCCTCCGCGACCTGGGCGCGGCGCTCGATCCACTCGGCGCGGAACGTCGCGTCCTGCGCCATGCGGATCGAGGCCTCGGTGACCCGCACCGCCGCGACCTCGCGTCCGGCCTCCGTCTGCATTCCCGCCAGCCGCCGCTGGACGAGGAAGATGAAGACCACCGCCGGAATCAGAAACGCCAGGAACGACGCGAGCAGCAGCCTCGCCGCCAGGCTCGCGCGCGGATCGAAATGGCGCCACAGCCGCTCGAATGGAAGGGGCTTCACTGAGGAATTGTAACGGGCAACTTCCCGGGCAACGGGGCCGGAAGGACCCTCCGCCTCCGGCCTCTACCTACTCGTAGCGCAATGCCTCGATCGGGTCCAGCCTCGCCGCCTTGCGCGCGGGATAGAAGCCGAAGAAGACGCCGATCGCGGCCGAGAAGCCGAAGGCGAGCGCCACGGCTCCCGGCGACAGCAGAATGGGCCAGCCGGCCTTCCAGGCCAGGATGCGCGAGGCGGCGATGCCGAGCGTGACGCCGACGGCGCCGCCCGCGATCGAGAGCGTCAGCGCCTCGATGAGGAACTGCGTCAGCACGTCCCTTCCCTTGGCGCCGATGGCCATCCGGATGCCGATCTCGCGCGTCCGCTCGGTCACCGACACGAGCATGATGTTCATGATCCCGATCCCGCCGACGAGAAGCGAGATGGAGGCGGCCGACGCCAGGAGCGTCGAGAGCGTCTTCGACGTCTGATCCGCGGTCTGCGCGATCTCCTGCTGCGAGCGGATCATGAAGTCCGCGTCCTGGCCGGGGCCGATCCGGTGCTTCTGTCGCAGCAGCGCCTCGATCTCTCTCTGGGCCTCCTCCACGGAATCCCGCGAGACCGCCGAGGCCATGAACATGTCGATCTTCGTCGTCTTCTTGAGAAGACGCATCACGGTCGTGTACGGCGCGATGACCACGTCGTCCTGGTCCTGCCCCATCGAATTGCCGCCCTTGGCCTCGAGAACGCCGACCACCCGGAAGGGAAAGTTCTTGATCCGCACGGTCTGCCCGACCGGGTCCTGCCCCTCGAAGAGCGCCGTCGCCACCGTCGTGCCGAGCAGGCAGACCTTGGCCGCGGCCCGCACGTCGGACTCGCCGAAGAAGCCGCCCTTCTCGACGTTCCACGACTTGACGAACGGCCACTCCACGCCGACCCCCTGCACCTGCGTGCCCCAGTTCAGGCCGCTCGCGACGATCTGCGCGGCCGAGCGCGCGACCGGCGTCACGTAGGCGACCGCCGGGCATTCGGCGCGCACCGCCGCGACGTCGTCGTCGGTGATCGTCGACTGCCCCGTGAAGATGCGGGCGCCCGATTGCGTCGCGACGCCCGGAAACACCATCAGGAAGTTGGCGCCCAGCGAGGAGATCTGGGCCTGGATGGCCGCCTGCGACCCCTGCCCGACGCCGATCATCGCGATGACGCAGGCGACGCCGATGATGATCCCGAGCGCCGTCAGGATCGAGCGCATCTTGTTGCGCGCGATCGCCTTCAGCCCCACCTTCAGGATCGTCAGGAACTTCAGCATCTCAGGCCTCCACCGGCGGCGCCGCGAGGCGCCGCTTCTCGACCGGCCGGTCCTCGACCACGTGCCCGTCGCGAAACACGACGATCCGGCGCGCGTGCTCGGCGATGTCGCTCTCGTGCGTGATCAGCACGACGGTCTTGCCCTCGTCGTTGAGCTTCTGGAAGACTCCCATGACTTCCTCGGACGTCTTCGTGTCCAGGTTCCCGGTCGGCTCGTCGGCCAGGATGAGCTTGGGATCGTTGATCAGGGCCCGCGCGATCGCGACGCGCTGCTGCTGGCCGCCGGAGAGCTGGCTCGGCTGGTGGTCTTCGCGCCCGGCGAGACCCACGATCGCGAGACACCGGCGCGCCTTCTCCACCCGGCCCTTCGCGGCGTGGCCGTTCGCCGAGTAGATCAGCGGCAGCTCGACGTTCTCGAGGGCCGAGGTCCGGGGAAGCAGGTTGAACGACTGGAACACGAAGCCGATCTTTCCGTTGCGAATCTCGGCGCGCTCGTCCCGATCCAGGCCCGAAACGTCGACTCCGTCGAGGAAGTAGCGCCCCGCCGTGGGCCGGTCGAGACAGCCGACGATGTTCATGAACGTGCTCTTGCCGGAACCGGAGGGCCCCATCACCGCCACGAATTCGCCGGAGCCGATCGAAAGGCTCACGCCGTCGAGCGCCCGGACCTCGACCTCGCCCATCTTGTAGACCCGGACGAGATTCTCGATCCGAATGACGTCGGCGTCGGACACGTCCTCAGAATCTCCGGGCGCCGCCCGGCGCTCCGGGGCCCGCGGGCGCCATCGGATTGCGGCCCGCGGAGGCGTCCGCCTTCGCCGTCACGAGACCGACGACGACGAGCGCGCCTTCCTTCAGCTCGCCTCCGGCCACCTGCGTGAAGCGGCCGTCGGTGATGCCGGCCTTGATCTCGACGGGCGCGGGATCGCCCGTCTGCGGCGACGGGAGCGTGTAGACGGTCTGGCCGGGCCGTCGCCCCTTGCCGCCGCCCGCGGAGCGATCGAACTGCCGGGCGGCTCCGGCGGGGCCCGTCCCCGCGCCCCGCGCCGCGCGCTCCTCGGGCGACGCGGCCGGACGATGACGGGACGAAGACGAAGTCGAGGTCCCCTCCTTCTCCTCGGGACGGAAACGGAGCGCCGCGTTCGGGATCCGCAGCACGTCGTGCACGATGGCGACGTCGATCGATACGTTCGCCGTCATGCTCGGCCGAAGCGCCAGCTCGGGATTCGGAACCTCGATGATGACCGGATAGGTCACGACGTTCTGGTTGACCGTGGCGTTGAGGCGGATCTGCGCGATCTTTCCGCGGAACGTCTGGTCGGGGTACGCGTCCACGGTGAAGCGCACCGGCTGGCCGACCTTGCACATCCCGATGTCGGATTCGGAGACGTCCGCCGAGACCTGCATCTTCGTGAGGTCCTGCGCGATCGTGAAGATCGTCGGCGCGGTGAAGGACGCGGCCACCGGCTGCCCGACGTCGTACTGGCGGTCGACCACGACGCCGTCGATCGGCGCGATGATCCGGCTGTTCCGGAGGTCCGTCTCCGACTGGGCGAGCGAGGCCTTCGCCTGGTTGACGGCGGCCCGCGCGGAGTCGAAGTTGGCCTGCGCCTGATCCAGGTCGGCCTGAGCCGCGAGCTTCTCGTCCCAGAGCGCCTTCTGGCGGCGCAGACCGATCTCGGTGTTGCGCACGTCCACCTCGGCCTTCTCGAGCGCCGCCCGGGCCTGCGCCACGCGTTCCTGGAACGGCACGGGATCGAGCTCGGCCAGGAGATCGCCCTTCTTCACTTCCTTGTTGAAGTCGGCGTGGAGCGCGGCGACGTTGCCGGAGACGACCGAGCCGACTTTGACCGTCGTGACCGCCGAGAGCGTGCCGGTCGCGGCCACCGTCTGCGTGATGTCGCCCTTCTCGACCTTCGCCGTCCGGTACTTCGGCTCGGACTTCGTTCGCCCCCCGAGCACGAGGAACGCCCCGACCACCACGGCGACGGCGGCGCCGATCCAGACAAACGACTTCTTACGCATCACGCTCCAATAACCGGCCGCGCCGGAGCCTTGTTCCCTCGAGAGGACGGCCGGAGACCAGATTACATCCGACGGATGAGGCTCGCGGGAAGCGGGTTTCAGTATCGCCCGCGGGATCTCTCTTTCGATGGAAGGACCTCGAGGCAGGTCGTCCACCACCCGGTCCGAATCGTCTCGACGAATTCGCCGGGCAGCTTTTCCTGCTCCATCTCCCGGGCCATGGCCTCGAAGTCGTACCCCACGGGCGAGAGCTCGGCGCGAGCCCCCGTGGTGACCCCGACCTCCAGCCGGGCGTACCAGACCTCCGTCCGGCCGTCGTTGGCCGGGCGGCCGAGGGCGCCGCTGTTCACCACCAGGCGGCCCGAGGGAAGCCGCCTCTGCCAGTGGAGCCCCGTATGGGTGCAGACCAGGACGTCGGCGTCGTGGTCCGAGAGGAGCTTCTCGAGAAACGGATCCGGGCTCGTCGACTCCCAGAGGAACTCGTTGATCTTCCGCGGCGAGCCGTGCACCAGCAGGATCCGCCGGCCGCCCACGTCGAGCCGCCGCGTCTTCGGCAGCGTCGCCATCCACCGCTTCCATTCCGAAGACGTCTTCTCCGCGGTGTAGCCGTAGGAGAGAGCCGCGAAGTGGTTGTCGCGCGGGTCGGTGTAGCCGCAGTGGCAATCGGAGGCGTCGGTCGAGAGCGACTCTTCGTAGTTGCCCTGGATCGCCTCGACGCCCGCCTCGAGCAGGATCGGGAAGACGCGGTCGGGGTGCGGGCCGAATGCCCCGAAGTCGCCCAGAGCGTAGAGGCCCTCGGCTCCCCACCGGCGGGCGTCGACGATCGCGGCCGCGAGCGCGCGGGAGTTCGAGTAAACGCCGCCGAAGAAGGCGAGGCGAGTCACGTCCGGCACGTCACACCGTATTCGTGGCAGGTGAAGCAGGCGCCGGTCGAGAGCGGGAACGGGCGCAGCGTCTCCGCGAGCGTCGCCCCCATCCGCGCCGACGGGAGATCGATCAGGATCGGGCATACGTAGACGCCGCGGGCGGTCACCATGCGCGCCGTCGAGCACTGGAGGGCCTCGAGCTCCTCGGGCGAGAGCGTCCGTCCGGCGAGCGTCTCGCGCGGAGCGTAGCCGCGCAGCCGCTCGGCCTCCGCGCCGATGCGGAAAAGGGAGAGCACTTTCAGGCGGGGCCGGGAGAGCCCGATGGAGCGCGCCCAGTCGAGGAACCGTTCGCGTCCCGCGGCCGCGGCGGCGCCCTCACAGGCCTCGGTCACCGTCACGACCGGGTTCAGACCCTCGGCGGCGAGATTCCGGAGGCCCTCGAGAATCCGGGCGTAGGTCCCCTCCCCGCGGATCGGATCGTTCGTGGCCGCGTCCCAACCGTCGATCGAGACGCGGAGGTCGAGCGAGTACTCGCTCCGCTCGAAGAGATCGCGCAGGCGCCGCGACCGCTCGGGCGTCAGGAGGACGCCGTTGGTCAGGATCGTGACCGGGCCCTGCGCCAGCGCGTCGCTCGCGATCGCCAGCATCTCGGGGTTCATGAAGGGCTCGCCGCCCGTGAAGTAGTACTCCCGGACGCCGAGGCCGCGGGCCTCCTCGAGGAAACCCCGGACGTCGTCGCGGGTCATCATGGCGTGAGACTGGTTCGTCGGCGAGCACGCGATGAAGCAGTGCGTGCAGGCCAGGTTGCACAGGGTGCCCGCGACCTGGAACCAGAGGGTGTCGAGGGAGAGCGACGGAACTTCCGGAAACGCCTGCGACCGTCACGGCGAGGCGAATCTTACGCTCCCAAAAAGGAAAAGGGCCCGTCGCCGGGCCCTTTGCGGTTTTCGAGGCGGAGGCTCAGAGATTGCGGTCGATGAGCTTGACGAACTCGCTCCGGGGCAGGGCCCCGAGGGCGCGGTCCGCGACCTCGCCGTTCTTGAAGAGGATGAAGGTCGGGATCGACGTGATCTGGTAGCGCATGGCGATCTCCGTCGACTCGTCGACGTTCACCTTGGCGACCTTGATCTTTCCGGCATACACGGTCGCGAGATCGTCGACGATCGGAGCCACGGAGCGGCAGGGACCGCACCAGGGCGCCCAGAAGTCGACGAGGACCGGGACCTGACTCTTGAGAATGTCCCCGTCGAAACTGGCGTCGGAGACCTGGGCCACGTTGGGATTCGACATCAAAAATGCTCCTTCACGCAGATATATGCCGGAGAGGGTCCGAAGGATTCATGCCGGCAGAGCGGGCATCTTAGCAAACCCGGGCCGACGTCAGTGGACGTGAGCGTGGACACGCCCGCGCACGTGCGCGAGGCCTTCCCGGAGGAACCACGGCACCATCAGCAGCGAGAGGGCCGGATCGACCCAGTGCGGCGCGGACAGGAGCCCGCCGATCATCGCCAGCATCGTCAGGCCGGAGTCGATCGAGCAGGCGATCGACTCTTTCGCTTCGGCGGCCAGACCCTTGCTCCCGAGGCTGCGGCTCGTTTTCCACTTGAAGTATCCGACGATGGGCATGCCGAACGTCGCGAACACCGTCAGCAGCAGTCCGAGCAGGCTCGGCTCCACGTGGTTGCCCCGAATGAGCTCGAAGACGCCGCGCGACAGCGTGTAGGCCGCGAGGAGGAGAAACGACACGCCGATCCAGCGGGCCAGCATCTGGTCGCGGCGAGCGTGGTCCTCCTCTTCGTCGGCGAGGTGCCGCAGGTGCCGCACGGCGAGAAACGCGGCGCCCCCTTCGATCACGCTCTCGAGGCCGAAGGCGAGGAGCGCGAGACTGCCCGTCCGGGCGGCCTCGAAGAGCGCCAGGCCGCCTTCGCCGAAGACGTGGACGAAGGTGAGCCCGAGCAGCCAGTGCATCCGCCGGCGCAGGGCCTCGGGTGCTTGCGCCCGGGCCGCTTCGGGGGCCTCGAAGGGGCCGGATTCGGAGCGCACCGGGGCATTCTATGCAGGCCCGGCAGGTCCCCACGAGGAAGAGGAATACAATTCCCCCGTCTCCCGCTTGTGAGGCCGAAGTGTTCGAACGACTGAGAAAAGCACCGCGGGCACGCGCCATCCTGCTGGCGGCGGGCGTTCTGGCGGTCATCGCCTCGTTCGGGCTCCACCCGGAGCCCCTCGGCTCCGAGCGCGTCTCGGCGCACCGCGGCCTCTGCGAGCGCCCACACCGACGAGGGCGTCCACGCCTGTCCCGCGTGCCTCACGCACGCCGCGGCGCTGGTGTCTCCGGCCGCCGGTCTCCCGACGGCGGTTGCCCTCGTCTCTCGTCCGGGTGTCTCCGCAGACTCGCCCCTCGTCGGCCGGCTCGCCGGCCGCGATCTCTCCGGCCGCTCTCCTCCTTCGCGCTCGTAGCGCCCGGAGGGCGCGCTTCGCGCCCTCGCGTCCCTACGAACGAAGCTGAAGAAGGAGGCCCCTTGCGACTCCGAACATCTCTGCTTTTCGCCGCGGGCGGGCTCGCGTGCGCGCTCGGCGTGCGCGGGCAGGACCCCCCCGCGCCGACGCCCACTCCCTCGCCGACGCCCGAGCCCGTCGCCACGCCTGTGCCGACTCCCGCTCCCGCTCCCGAGCCGACGCCGGCTCCGGAACCGCGGCCGCTCCGGCCGTCGTCAACCCCACGTTCTTCAATCCGGCGATCGCCGTGATCGGCAACTTCCTCGCCTCCGTGGGCCACAACCCGGTGCAGCCCTCCCCCGCCTTCCAGGTCGAGGAGTCGGAGGTCTCGTTGCAGGCCGTCGTCGATCCCTACGCGCGCGCCGACATCTTTCTGTCGTTCAGCAACACGGGCGTCGAGGTCGAAGAGGCCTACGCCACGTTTCTGACCCTGCCCTGGCAGATGCAGGCCAAGGGCGGCAAATTCAAGATGCAGTTCGGCAAGATCAACACGATGCACCTCCACACCCTGCCGTGGGTGGACGAGCCTCTGCCGATCGACAACATCCTGCTCTCTCCCGACACGTGGGCCGGGCGAAGGGATTTCGCTTTCGAAGGTCATCGAGCTGCCCGGCGACACGTTCTCCGAGCTCTACTTCCAGGTCGTCGACGGAAGCTCCGAGCCCCTCTTCGCCGCTCCGAGCAAGGGCGACGTCTCGTACGACGGCCAGTACCGCGCGTTCCGGGACTTCGGCGACGATCACAACATCGAGCTCGGCGTCTCCTACGCCTACGGGCACAACGGGACCTCGCCGACCAACACGACGAGCCTCGAGAACGTCCATTTCGTCTACCGCTGGAAGCCTCTCCAGGGCAGGCCCTACCGCTCGTTCATCCTCCGCAGCGAATACTTCTGGAGCCAGCGCGAGCAGCCCGACGGCCGCCAGGACGCGCAGGGGTTCTTCGTCGGCGGCGACTATCAGCTGGGCCGGCGGTGGTACACGGGCGCGCGCTACGAGTTCTCGGACCGCGCCGTCGAACGCCTCCCTGCGCGACAAGGGCGTCGCCGCGACGCTCACGTTCATGCCGAGCGAGTTCTCGATGCTCCGCGCCGAATACCGTTACCGCGAATACGCCCCCGGCGTCAGGGCCAACGAGGGCTTTCTGCAGATCCAGTTCGCCATCGGCGCCCACGGCGCCCATCCATTTTGAGGAGCAAATGAAACGCACATTCGGATTCCTGCTCGCTTCGTTCGCTGCATTTCTGGCCGCCGCGCCGGGCCTGGCCAAGGTCCAGGTCGTCACCAGCCTTCAGGATTTCTCGTCGATCGCCGAGGCCGTCGGGGGCCCGCGCGTGGAGGTCTTCGCGCTCGCGAAGGGATACCAGGACCCACACTTCGTCGAGCCCAAGCCGTCCTTCATCCTCAAGCTCTCGAAGGCGGACCTGCTCATCGTCGCCGGCCTCGAGCTCGAGATCGGATACTTGCCGCCGCTGATCGACCAGAGCCGCAACGAGAAGATCCGGCCGGGCGGTCCAGGCTACCTCGACGCCTCGGCGGGGTGCGACATCCTCGAGCGGCCCACCGGCACCGTGACCCGGGCGATGGGCGACGTCCACCCCTTCGGCAACCCGCACTACTGGCTCGATCCCGACAACGGCCGCGTCATCGCGCGGGCGATCGCGGCGCGGCTGACGCAGCTCGACCCGCCCGGGGCCTCGGCCTACGCCGCCAATCTCGCCGCGTTCGAAGCGAAGCTGACCGAGGGCCAGAAGCGCTGGGACGCGGCGCTCGGCCCCTACGCAGGGGCGGAGGTCGTCACGTACCACAACTCCTGGCCCAACTTTCTCAAGCACTTCAAGCTCGTGGCGGCCGGCTACGTCGAGCCCAAGCCCGGCGTGCCGCCCTCGCCCGCGCACGTCGTGGAACTGATCAACATGATGATCGAGAAGAAGATCCCGGTCATCCTGATCGAACCCTATTTCGACCAGAAGACGCCGAAGTCGGTGGCCGAGAAGACGGGCGCCACGCTCCTGACCTTCATCCCCTCCGTGGGCGGCGTTCCGGAGGCGAAGGACTACATTTCGCTCTTCGACTACGACGTCAAGCTGCTCGCCGGCGCGCTCGCCGCCAAGAAGGGAACCCGGCCATGAGCGTCTTCCAGGTCCTCCTGCCGGCGTTCGTGGCCGGGCTCATCGTCACCGGAATGCTCGCGTACCTCGGCGTCCACGTCGTCGAGCGGGGCGTCATCTTCGTGGACCTGTCGCTCGCGCAGATCGCCGCGCTGGGCACGACGGTCGGCATTCTCGCTGGTTACGACATGCACTCGGACATGGGACGCGTTTTCTCGCTCGGCTTCGCTCTGATCGGCGCTGCCGTGTTCGCGCTTTCCCGCGTGCATCGCAGCACCCGGATTCCCCAGGAGGCCATCATCGGGATCGCCTATGCGGTCGCTGCGGCCGCGTCGATCCTGGCGATGTCCAAGGCCACGGGCGAGACCGAGCACCTCAAGGAGATGCTCGTCGGCAACATCCTCTCCGTTTCCTGGAAGGAGCTGGCGAAGACGGCCGGCCTCTTCGTGCTCGTGGGCGCGTTCCACTTCGCCCTGCGGAAGAAGTTCCTCCTGATTTCGATGGACGAGCCCGAAGCCGAGAGGCAGGGCCTCTCGATCCGCTTCTGGGATTTTCTCTTCTACGGCTCCTTCGGCGTCGTCGTGACCTCTTCCGTGCCCATCGCCGGAGTCCTTCTCGTTTTCTCCTACCTGATCGTTCCCGCCGTCTCGGCGATGCTGTTCTCGCAGCGCCTCGGCGTGCGGCTCGCGATCGGCTGGAGCATGGGGGCGATCACCTCGGCCATCGGCGTCTACCTGTCGTACCTCTGGGACCTGCCGACCGGCGCCACGATCGTCACGACTCTGGGAGCCGGCCTCGTGCTGCTGGCGTGCGTGCGCTGGGCGACGGGCCGGGGCCGCGTGGCGGCCTAGGTCAAGGGCGCGCTGCCCGGCGGCCGCCTGAGACGGGCCGTCTAGAGGAGGAACATCCCGGCCGCCGCCCCGAAGAGCAGCACCGTCGTCGCGGCCAGCAGCGCGACGGACAGTCGTGGGATCGGCTGTCCCCTCATCACGCGGCGGTCGGCGGCCACCGCGAGGATCCCGAGCAGCAGAAACGGCGCGAGCAGGCCGTTGACGACGGCCGTGCCGTAGAGGATCCGGACGGGGTTCACGTCGGCGAAGTCGAGCACCACGCCCGCCGCCGTCGAGAGGACGATCACTCCGTAGAAGTAGCGCGCCCGCGCGAACTTCCGGTCCAGGCCCTGCCGCCAGCCGAACGTCTCGGCGAACGCATAGGCCGCCGAGCCGGCGAGCGTCGGAATCGCCAGCAGCCCGACACCCACGATGCCGACGGTGTACAGGACTTCCGCGAAGCGCCCCGCCAGGGGCCGCAGCGCCTGAGCCACCTCCCGCGAGGTCTCCAGCTGCGTCAGGCCGTGAAGGTGCAGCGTGCGCGCGGTCGTGAGGATGACGAAGAACATCACCAGGTTGGAGAAGAAGGTTCCGATCCCGACGTCCAGGCGCCGGTCGGCCAGGTCGCGCTGCGACGCGCCCTCGCGGCGGACGAGAATCCTCCGGCCCATGGCCTTCTCCTCCTCGACTTCCTGCGAGGCCTGCCAGAAAAAGAGGTACGGGGAGATCGTCGTTCCGAGGATCGCCACGAGAGCTCCCCAGCCGTCGCGGGTCGGCCATCCGGGCGCGACCGCCGCGCGCAGGACTCCTCCCCAGTCCGGGCGCGTGTCGAAGGCCGCGACGATGTAGGCGAACAGGACGAGGGCGAGCCACTTCAGCACCGAGGCGATCTGGTGGTAGCGGAAGCGGATGATCGCCCACGCGATGCCGGCGCCGAAGGCCACGACGAAGAGGTGCGAGTCCCAGCCCGTCAGCATCTCGGCCGCGTCGGCCATTCCGGCCAGGTCCGCACCGACGTTCAACGTGTTGGCGAGAAACAGCGCGACGGCCGCCGCGGCGACGAGCCCGCGCGGGAACTTCTGACGCAGGGCTCCGGCGAGGCCGCGGCCGGTGACCATGCCGATCCGCGCGCAGGCCATCTGCACGGCCGCCATGAGCGGCCAGCTGACCCAGGCGGTCCAGAGCAGACCCGTCCCGAAGCGCGCGCCGACGACCGAATACGTCGCGATTCCCGAGGGGTCGTCGTCCGCCGCGCCCGTCACGACCCCCGGGCCGAGGACCGAGAAGAGCCGGCGAATCCCTGTCGGAGGCGCCGGACCGGCCGGGGCCTCTGTCACGGCGTCGTCGGCGCTTCCGGCCGCGGGCGTGCCGCGAAGTACTCGCGCGTCGCCGCGATGTCGCGCTGAATCTGGGCCTTCAGCTCCATCACCGAGGGGAACTTCCGCTCCTCACGGAGACGGTCCAGGAAGAAGAGCCGGACCTTCTCGCCGTAGACGTCGGAAGAGAAGTCCAGAACGTACGTCTCGATCGTGGTCCGGTATTCCTCGTACAGGGTCGGCCTCCGCCCGATGTTCGTCACGCTCGCGAAGCGCCGGCCGAACGAGCGGATCTCGATCTCGGTCACGTAGACCCCGTCGGCCGGCGGGAGCTCGTTCTCCGGCTCGAGGTTGATCGTCGGCACTCCGATCTGGTGGCCCACGCGATCGCCTCGCGAGACCAGGCCGTCGAGCTCGTAGCTGCGCCCGAGCATGGCGTTCGCTTCTCCGATCGCGCCTCGCTCCAGAGCCCGGCGGATCCGCGTCGAGGAGACCGGCTCTCCCTCGTAGAGGACCTCGGGAACGGCCGAGGCGACGAAGCCGCACTCGGCGCCGAGACGGGAGAGGAGCGCGAGGTCGCCGCGCTTGCCCCGGCCGAAGGCGAAGTGCGCCCCGATGTAGAGCTCGGAGGCCCCGAGCCGTCCCGCGAGAAGCGTCCGCACGAAGTCTTCCGGCTCCGTCAGCGAGAAGTCCCGGGTGAACGGGATCACGAGGAGCGTCTCGATCCCGATGGCCTCGATCGCCTCCTCTTTCTGGCGCAGCGTCTGGACGCCGCGCGGCGCGCGGTCGGGACGGAGCACCGCCATGGGATGGGGCTCGAACGTGATCGCGAAAGAGGGCCGGCCGATCTCCCGTGCCCGCTCGACGACGGTCTCGAGGATCTTGCGGTGGCCGAGATGCACGCCGTCGAAGTTGCCGATCGTGCCGATCCCCCCCCGCGGAAGATCGGTCTGGCGGAGAGGGTCGCGGATGACCTGCATCGGAGAGCTGTCAGCGATCAGCGGTCGGCCCTCAGCCGACGACGGAGCCGGTGACGTCGTAGTCGAAGGTCTTCTCGATCTTCACCGACACGATCGCTCCGGGAGCGAGGTCCCGGCCGCCCGCGTCGGTGATGAGAAGCCGGCCGTCGATCTCGGGAGCCTGCGAACGCATCCGGCCCTCGAGCAGGTACTCGTGCTCCTCGGACGGGCCCTCCACGATGGCCTCGACGGTGCGGCCGCGGATCGCCCGGAGCTTCCTCCTCGCGATGGGCTGCTGGAGGGAGAGCAGGAACTCCTTGCGTCGCTCCTTCTCGTCGGCCGGGATCGGATCGCCGAGCGGCTCGGAGCCGGAGCCCGGCTCCGGGGAGTATGTGAAGGCCCCCATGTTGTCGAGCTCGGCCTCGCGGACGAACTCGCACAGCTCCTGGAATTCGGCTTCGCCCTCTCCGGGAAAGCCCACGATGAACGTCGTGCGCACGGCGATTCCCGGAGCCCGCTCGCGCATCCGGGCGAGCATCCGCAGGTAGGCCGCCGAGTCGCCGCCCCGGCGCATCGCCGACAGGATCGGACGGGAGACGTGCTGGAGCGGAATGTCGACGTACGGGAGGAAGCGGGGCTCGCGCGCCATCAGGTCGAGCACCGAGTCGTCGAGCGTCCTGGGATACGCGTAAAGGAAGCGGATCCACGGGAAGCCCGTCTGCGCCGCGAGCGCCTCGACGAGACGCGCCAGCCCGCCGCGGCCCATCCCGAGGTCGTCGCCGTAGCGCGTCGTGTCCTGCGAGATGAGCACCAGCTCCGAGACGCCCTGCGCCTCGAGCGACGAGGCCTCCGCGACCAGCGAATCGATCGTCCGGCTCCGCTGCATGCCGCGCATCTGGGGGATCGTGCAGAACGTGCACGGGTTGTCGCACCCCTCCCCGACTTTGAGGTACGCATACCCGCGGCGGCGCGAGAGCACCCGCGGCGCGCGCTCGTCGTAGAGGCGGGTCGCGAGCGGCTTGTCCGTGAACCGCGGCAGCGTGGGCAGGCCGGCGACGGGATGCGCCGCTCCGGGAGCGTTCTCGAGCTCGTCGAGCCCGAGGAAGGCGTCGACCTCGGGAATCTCGGCGGAGAGCTCCCGGCCGTATTTCTGGACCATGCAGCCGGCGACCACGACGCGGTCGATCTCTCCGCGTTTCTTGCGCTCGACCTGCTCGAGGATCGTCTCGATGGATTCCTCTTTTGCCCGGTCGATGAAGCCGCAGGTGTTGACGACGACCACGCGCGCCTGCCCGTCCGACACGATCTCGTGTCCGGCCCGCTGGAGGTGGCCCAGCATGACCTCGGCGTCGACCAGGTTCTTCGGGCACCCGAGCGACACCATCCCGACGGTCGGCAGTTTTCCGCTCAAGCGCTCACGGCGTCCGGTTCCCGGCTGTCATAGGGCCATTGTAAGGAAGGCGGGTTCCGCGGGCCGGCCGGGGGCTCAGACCCCGATCGAAGGAAGGCTGGCGAGCATTTTCTCGATGCTGGCCGGGGTGGCCGGCTTGACGACGTGGAACTGGAAGCCGGCCTCGCGCGCCCGCCGGCGATCCTCCTCCTGGCCCCAGCCGGTCAGGGCGACGAGGACGACGTCCCTGCCCCAGGGCTCCTGGCGGATCCGCCGGGCGGCCTCGTAGCCGTTCAGCTTCGGCATGCCGATGTCGAGCACCACGACGTGCGGGCGAAACGCCGAGCCCACCTCGAGCGCCTCGACGCCGCCGTAGGCCGCGCGGGTCTCGTTGCCCATCAGGCCGAGCAGGCTCGCGAGCCCCGACGCCGCGTCGCGGCTGTCGTCGACGACCAGGATGCGGCGAGGCGTCGCGGGAGCCGCGGCGCGCCGGTCGCGGGCGGGGGTCTCCGCGGCCTCGGCCCGCGCGACCGGCAGCCGCACCTCGAACTCGCTTCCCATCCCCCGGCCCTCGCTGCGCGCCCGGACCGATCCGCCGTGCATCTCGACGAGCGCCTTCACGAGCGACAGCCCGATGCCGAGCCCCCGGTGCGACCTCTCGGCGGGCGAATCGCCCTGCGTGAACATGTCGAAGATCCCGGGCAGAGCCTCGGGAGCGATGCCGAGGCCCGTGTCGCGGACGCGGACGACGACCTCGTCGCCGAGGGTCTCCCCGACGACCGAGATGCGGCCCTCCCGCTCGCTGTGCGTGGCCGCGTTGTTCAGCAGGTTCGAGAACACCTGGCTCAAGCGTGTGACGTCGGCGTGCAGATGGACGCCGCTCGAGGGAATCTGGACGTGGAGAGTGTGGCCGTTGCCCTGGATCAGCGGAAGGCTGGTCTCGACGGCCTGTCGAATCACGGTCGCGAGATCGACCGTCTCCCGCCGGAGCTCGATCTTCCCCCGGCTGATCCGGCTGACGTCGAGAAGGTCGTCGACCAGCCGGACGAGTTGATCGAGCTGCCGCTCCATCATGGCGCGCGAGCGCTCGAACGCCTCGCCGTCGTTGCCGATCAGCTTCATGATCTGGAGGCCGCTGCTGAGGGGGGCCAGCGGATTGCGAAGCTCGTGCGCGAGCGTCGCCAGGAACTCGTCCTTGCGCCGGTCGGCGTCCTCGAGCCGGCCTTTCGCCGCTTCGGCGTCGGCGCGCAGCCTCTGCTGCTCCCGGGCCGACTCCCGGCGGATGCGCGCGATCTGGATGTGCGCCGCGACCCGGGCCAGCAGCTCCTTCGCCGCGAACGGCTTGACGAGGTAGTCGTCGGCCCCGGCTTCCAGACCTTCGATGCGACTCTCTTCGCCGGCCCGCGCCGACAGCAGGATGATCGGAAGGTCGCGCGTCCCCGGATCCGACCGCAGCTCTTGCAGGAGTCCGAAGCCGTCGAGTCGCGGCATCATCACGTCGGCCAGGATCAAGTCGGGCGCTTTGCGGCGGGCGAGCTCGAGCGCCTCCACGCCGTCCGCCGCGGCCTCCACGCGATACCGGCCGCCCAGGAGCCGCGACACGTACTGGCGCATGTCCGCGTTGTCGTCGGCGACGAGGACACGCGCCCGGCGCGAGGAGCTCGTGTCGTCCAGGGGCTCCATCCCCTGAGGAAGGTCCAGGCCTTCGGCCACCGGACGGGATTCGTCGTCCGGCAGCCACCGCAGCGCCTCCTCGATGAAGGCGTGAGCGCTGGGCTGCGGAGAGGGAGAGGCGGAGACCGCCGCGGCCTCGATCTGATCCGGCGGAAGATGGGCGGAGCCCAGAGGCAGCACGACGCGGAACGTGGTCCCGTGCCCGACCCGGCTTTCGGCCCGGACCTCACCGCCGTGCAGCTTCACGAGCTCCTGGACGAGAGCCAGGCCGATGCCGCTGCCTTCGTGGGTCCGGCCTCTCGCGCCCTGGACGCGATGGAACCGCTCGAAGAGGCGGGGCATCTCCTCCGCCGGGATTCCGGTGCCCGTGTCTCGGACCGAGAGCTCGACCGTTCCCGGAGATGACCGCAGCTCGAGGGCGATCTCCCCGTCCAGCGTGAACTTGAAGGCGTTCGAGAGGAGGTTCAGGACGATCTTCTCCCACATGTCGCGATCGACGAAGACGGGCTCCGGCGGCTCCGGACAGTCGACGGTCAGCCGGAGCCCGGCGCGTTCGACGGCCGAACGAAACAGGCTCGCGAGGTCCGTCGTCAGCATGCCCAGCGGCGTCGGCCGGTAGGTCGCGCGGGCCCGGCCCGCCTCGATCCTCGCGAAGTCGAGGAGCGTGTTGACCAGACGAAGCAGCCTCGACCCGTTTCGCCGCGCGGTCTCGAGAAGCCGCCGAACCTCGGGCGTGACCTCGCCGGGAGGCCTGTCGAGGATGTCCTCGACCGGCCCGAGCATGAGCGTCAGCGGCGTGCGGAACTCGTGGCTGACGTTCGAGAAGAAGGCCGTTTTCGCCTCGTCCAGGCGGGCGAGGGCTTCGGCGCGGCGGCGCTCCTCTTCGTACGCCCGGGCGTTCGCGACGGCCGCGCCGATCTGCCCGGCGACGAGCCCCATGAACCCGCGGTAGTCGTCGTGAAACGGGAGGCGCGGGCTGATTCCCGCGACCACGAAGCCGGCGGGCCGGGCGCTCTCGCTCCCCTGGAGCATCGGCAGCACGATCGCGTGGTTCGGCGACTCGGGCCAGACCCCTCCGGGAAGCGGTCCGAACCGCGCCGCGAGCTCGTCGACGAGAACCGCCTCGCCCGTGAGCGCCACGCGAGCGAACTCCCACGGGTCGCCGTCGGCTCCCAGCTCGACTGTCGGAGGACTCGCCGGGTGCGAGGACGCGAGGCCGGACGCGCAGGCGAGCCTCGCCCGAATTCCACTCGGCTCCAGCAGATAGAGCAGCGCGAAAGGGATGTCGTTCGGGTTCTCGGCCAGCGTCGAGGCGGCGATCTCGCAAGCCCCTTCGATCGACTTGGCCTCGGCCGCTCTTTCCGCGAGCGCACGGAGGAGCCGAAGGCGCCTTCGACCCAGAACGCGCTGGGTCTCCTCGGTGCAGGCGCAGAAGAGACCGCCCACGCCGCCGTCGTCGCCGGGAATCGGGCTGTAGGAGTAAGTGAAGAAGGCTTCCTCGGGGAAGCCGTTCCGCTCCATGACGAACTGAAACTCTTCGTTCCAGGTCGCGCGCCGCTCGCGCATCACCAGCTCGGACTGAGGACCGATCGTGTCCCAGATCTCGGACCAGATCTCCCGCGCGGGCCGCCCGAGGGCCTCCGGGTGCCGGTCGCCCAGGACCGGGGCGTAGGCGTCGTTGTAGATGTTGATGAGTTTGTCGCCCCACCAGACGAACATCGGGTAGCGCGAGTCGAGCATGATCCGGACCGCCGTCTTCAGGCTGGCCGGCCACCCCTCCGGGGAGCCCAACGGGTTCTTCGACCAGTCATGGTCCCGGATCCGGCGCTCCATCTCCCCGGCGTCGGGCCGGAGATCCGGAGCCGGCGGACAAATGGCTGTCCCGGTGCGGTCGCTCATGTGCTCAGGAGGTCCTGAACCCGGCCGCTGCAAGAGTCATGCTCACCCTCGGCCGCGGATCAGGGTCAGGGATCAGGGCCTAAGGATAGATCCGCTTGAGCGTCCGGGGATAGGGAATCGCCTCGCGCAGGTGATGGATCCCGCACACCCAGGCGACCAGCCGCTCGAGGCCCATGCCGAAGCCGGCGTGGGGGAACGTCCCGTACCGGCGGACGTCGAGGTACCACTCGTAGGCCTCGCGCGGGAGCTTGTGCTCCTCCAGCCTCCGCTCCAGCAGCGCGAGGTCGTGGATGCGCTGCGACCCCCCGATGATCTCTCCGTAGCCTTCCGGCGCGAGCATGTCGAGGCCCAGGACGACTTCGGGATCCTTCGGATCGGGCTGCATGTAGAAGGACTTGATGGCCGTCGGGAAGCGCGACACGATGAGCGGCTTCTCCAGGTCTCCGCAGAGCGCCGTCTCTTCGTCCGCCCCGAGGTCGTCGCCGAACTTCACCGGGAACCCCTTCTTCTGGAGCTCGGCGATGCCCTCGCGATACGTGACCCTCGGGAAGGGCTTCTTGATCGTCTCGAGCTTCGAGGTGTCCCGCTCGAGACGCTTGAGCTCCTCGGAGGAGCGGTTCAGGGCCCGCTCGACGAGGTAGACGACGAAGTCCTCGGCCAGCTCGCAGAGACCCTCGAACTCGAGGAAGGCGACCTCCGGCTCGACCATCCAGAACTCGGTCAGGTGCCGCCGCGTCTTCGACTTCTCGGCGCGGAAGGTCGGGCCGAAGCAGTAGACCTTGCCGAAGGCCGCCGCGGCGGGCTCGAGGTAGAGCTGGCCGGACTGCGAAAGGTAGGCCTTGTCGCCGAAGTAGTCGGTCTCGAACAGCGTGGACGTCCCTTCGACCGAGGACCCCGTCAGGATCGGCGAATCGATCCGGACGAACTCCCGCTCGTAGAAGAAGTCGGCGATGGCCTGCTCCATCTCGGAGCGGACGCGAAGCACGGCATGCTGCTGCGACGAGCGCATCCAGAGGTGCCGCAGGTTCATGAGGAAGTCGACGCCGTGCTCCTTGGGCGAGATCGGATACTCCGGCGAGCTTCCGAGGATCGTGATGCGAGAGGCCGTCATTTCGTAGCCGCCGGGCGCGCGCTTGTCTTCGCGCACGATCCCCTCGACCTCGAGCGAGCACTCCTGCGTCGCTTTCTCCGCGGCCTCCCAGATCTCGGGAGGCACGTCCGCTTTCGGAACGACGACCTGGACATAGCCCGTGCCATCGCGCACGATCAGGAACTGAAGCTTGCCCGAGGAGCGCTTGTTGTAGAGCCAGCCCTGGACGACGGCGGAGGCGCCGGTCTTCGAGCCGAGCTTCGAGATCGCCGTGGTGGTTGCGGTCGCCGCGTTCATGAGGGCGCGGATTATACGGGGTCCGCCGAGCGGCCGGCCCTCCCGCCGTACCCGTAGAATCCGGGCGTGGCGGACCTTTCGCCGACCTCCCTCGCACGCGCGATCCTTCCCGTGCGTGCCCGCCGGCTCCTCCGCCGCGCCGCCCGCGAAGCGCCGCACCGTCTGCGCGATCTTCCCCGCGACCTCGTCTGCGCCGTCGCGCCCCGGGCCTTCGGCGGGCCGATGCCGCCCCCCGGCCTGCGCGCCCGGGTCGGCCTCGGCGGCTCCCGCGCGGAATTCGCGCTGGTCGGCCGCGAGGGCGCCCGACAGATCCTGCAGGCCGTGGCGAGCGCCGGGATTCCGACTCTGCCCGACTGGCTGGACTTCGGCTGCGGGTGCGGACGCCTCGCCCGGTATCTCCTCGAGATGGGGGACGCGCATTCCTACACGGGCGTCGACGTCGATGCCGATCAGATCGCGTGGGCCGCGCGAAACCTGTCCGGCCGCTTCTCCGTCATGCGGCCCGATCCGCCGCTCGATTTCGCCGACGCGTCCTTCGACGTCGTGATGGCGATCTCGATATTCACGCACTTCACCGAGCAGGAGCAGTTCGTCTGGCTCGCCGAGGCTCGGCGGCTGCTCCGGCCCGGCGGCCTCCTCGTGGCGACGACCCTGTCGCCCGAGTACGCTCCCGCCGTTTCCGGCCTGACCGGAGAAGAACTGGCGCGTCTCGAAGATCGCGGATTCCTCGCCGTGGACCACGGCGCCTCGACGTTCAACGAAAAGTCGACGTTTCACTCGCGGGGGTACCTCGAGAAAGCCTGGAGCCCTCATTTCCGGCTCCGCTCGCACGAGGCGCGCGCGTTCGTCAGCTACCAGGACCTGGCGCTGTGGGAGAAGGCCCCGGCTCCACCACGATGACCCGCTCGAGAGTCGTCTCGCCTCCGTCGCGCCCGATCAATCGGATGCGGAGCGTGTGCTTTCCCGGCGGCAGCGAGGGCACCGAGAAGCCGTAGCCGCCGTTGCCCGGCTCCGTGTAACCCGGGTGCACGTCTTCGAGGTGCGGCCAGCGGCCGCCGATTTTCGCGAACGTCTCGCTCCCCGATTCCGCAGTCACGCGCACGCTGTCGATGCCGGAATCGTCCAGCGCCCACCCGTACGCCCAGAACCCCGGAGAGACACGCTGCCCGTCCGCCGGGACCTGCAGGACGCCGAATGGTGGCGCCAGTCGGGCGACATCCCGGTCGAGATCGTCCGCGGCCTTCTCGAAGAGACGCGCCGCCTCGGGAGGCGGCATGCCCGGCGCGCGCGACGACGACGACATCCACCGGCCACGGCGGAGACCCCGCCAGCCGAAACGCGAAATCGAAACCGAGACCCTCGTGCGGGAAGCCGCCGAGGAGCTCGAGCGCGCCCTGAGAGACACCGCGGCGGACGGCGGCCGAATAGTCGTTGGCGCGATACCCCCGTCCTTCGTGCGCGTGGTAGACGAGCACGCTCGCTCCGAGAGCCTGCATCCGGGGCCAGGCCTCGGTCTCCGGAATCGGCCGCTTCTTCAACAGCGTCTCGAGCTCGGAGTACTGCGCCGGGAAAAACCCCGAGTAGCCGTTGAGGATGGGCTTCTCGTGCGCCGTCTGCCGCAGGACGTACTCGAAGTCGTAGAGGAAGCCCAGGGGCCACTCGACCGCGGCGCCCGGAAAACGCGCCGTGCGCATCCAGCGATACACGGCCGAAGCCTCTCCCGGTGTCGGGATGAGAGGGAGCGGAAAGACCCGGTACTCCAGCATGAGCACCGCGAGCGCCGCGGCGCAGCCCGCGAGCCGGCCGCGCACGGACCTCCGCCGGGTCAGAAGCGAAAGTCCCCAGGCCGCGAACACGGCGAGGGCGATGTGAAAGAGAACGATCCCTCGCGAAGGCGCGCGGATCGCGAGGAACACCGCGCCGAAGGACTGGACCAGGAAGCGGTAGAACGGAGTGTTTGCGCCGAACGCCACCAGGATCCCTGTCCCGGCCAGGCCGAGAAGCAGCGCCGCGCGCGAATCGAGGCGACCGCTCCTCAGAAACTCGCCGAGGTTGCGGAATCTCCGGCCAGGGAACGCGACCGCGAGACGCAAGAGCCCGACGAGAGCGAAGAACACGAGAATCCGACCCGGGTCCCGAAGGCGAAGCGCACCGAGGCTCAGGCCCGGTTGGAGCTTTGCGAGAAGCCAGAGCACGGCGAGCGCGGCCAGCGCGATGTCGAAGAACCTCGCGACAGAGCCGCCGCCGCCGCGCGGACGGGAGCGGGCCCGGTGGCGCGGGGATCGGCTTCTCACCCCGCCGCCAGAGGATGACCAGCGCCGCGACAGCCAGGACGATCGCCGCGGCCCCCGGGAAGAAGTGCCGCTCCGGCGCCTGGAACCGCGCCGTCACCGCTCCCCACATCCAGTTCTTCTCCCCGGCCGAGAGGAAGTCCGTCCACCGGCCCGAAAAGGTCTGGATCTCGGAGAGGCCGCGCCGGAACCCGTAGAGCCTGGACGCCGCGCGGTAGCCCGCCGCGAACGGAAGAAATGGAAGCGAGGCCACGCCCGTCGCGACGACCGCCGTTCCGATGCGCCGCCCCCGCTCGGGCACGTCGCGAAGCCAGGCCCATGCCAGCGCCACGGCGACGAGGAACCCCGAGAAGAACGCGTAGTGAACGTTGGCCAGCGCGTTCCAACCGAAGGCGACGGCGAAGAGCACGAGATCGCGGCGTCGACCCGACTCCAGATAGCGGAGGAGGAAGAGCAGCGTCAGGCAGAGGAACGCCCCCCACTGGAACTGCAGGTGCGGGATCTGCTCCATGCGCCACGGGAGAAAGGCGTACACGACGCCGGCGGCCGCCGAGGCGAGCGGATCTCCCGTCACGTGCCGGGCGAGCGCCCAGGCCGAAAGCGCCGACGAGAACATCCCGAGCAGGAGCAGGACGTTGTAATTGAGCACCGCCGACGCCCCCGAGGCGAGCAGCGGGAAGCCGAAGAACGACACGCCGTACAGGTTTTCCGAGAACGCGAGGACATAGCGCGCGGGGTGGAAGAAGTTCAGCTGGAAGAGCTCGCCCGGGTCTCGCAGGGTTTGCGCGAAGTCCCAGTGAAGGACGCGCGCCACGAGCTTGGCGTCGCCGAAGTCGGAGAGGGCGTCGCCCATGTGTCGCGCCTGAGGCCAGGTCGCGACCACGGTCCAGCCCAGGAAGAAGAGCGCCGCGAGCGCCGCCTCCCGCCCGGGCCGGGATCCCCGATTCAACGCAGCCGCGAGCGCGCGTTGTTGGCGATCGTCAGCGCCTGCTGGAGCCGCTGCATCCGGCGCTGGCGCTTCTGCGTCGCCTCGACGTCGCCGGTGGGAGGCACGTTGGCGCGGATCTCGCGCATGAGCTTGTCCGCCTCGAACCCGAAGGTCTGAAAGTCGGGCGCCTGGAACTTCCGGAACGTCAGCTCGCTCGCGATGATGTAGCCGTCCGAGATGTCGCGCACCATGTTGTACGCGGAGCCCCCCAAAAACGCGCTCATGACTGCGAAAAGTCTAACCCGTGAAGGCCCGGATCCCACGTGACGCGGCTCGGATCCCGGCAAATGCTTCCCCGGGGGGGCGTGTCGGGATACGATTCCGCCCTTTGCGGCGCTTTGTAGCGGCCGCGGGAGGGCTCACCTTGGCTGCGCACGCGGACTATCTCGACATCGACTCGCTTCTGACCGAGGACCAGCGGCTCGTCCGGGACACCGTGGGGTCCTGGGTCGACGACAAGGTCCTTCCCATCATCGAAGAGGCGGCCTGGGAAGGCCGCTTCCCGCGCGAGCTCGTTCCCGAGATGGCCCAGTTGCATCTCTTCGGCTCGACGATCTCCGAGTACGGACTGCCCGGCCTGGACAACATCTCCTACGGCCTGATCATGCAGGAGCTCGAGCGGGGCGATTCGGGCCTGCGCTCCTTCGTCTCGGTCCAGTCGGGACTCGTCATGTACCCGATCTACGCTTTCGGCTCGAAGGAGCAGAAGGACAAGTGGATCCCGAAGCTCGCGAAGGCGGAGGCCCTGGGCTGCTTCGGCCTCACCGAGCCCGACTTCGGCTCGAACCCCGGGGGGATGCGCACGACGGCGAAGAAGGACGGCGACTCCTACGTCCTCAACGGCGCGAAGGCCTGGATCACGAGCGGCTCCATCGCCGACGTCGCCGTCGTCTGGGCGAAGCTCGACGGCGTCGTGCGCGGGTTCCTCGTCGAGAAGGGCACGAAGGGATTTTCGACGTTCGAGCACAAGGGCAAGATGTCGCTGCGCGCCTCGGTCACGTCGCAGCTCGCCTTCGAGGACTGTCGCATCCCCGCCGAGAACATCCTTCCCGGCGTCGAGGGTCTCAAGGGTCCCCTCTCCTGCCTCACGCAGGCCCGCTACGGAATCGCCTGGGGGGCCCTCGGCAGCGCCATGGCGACCTACGGTGCCGCGCTCGACTACGCGAAGACCCGCAAGCAGTGGAAGGATCGCCCGATCGCCGCGCACCAGCTCGTGCAGGAGCGGCTGGCGTGGATGATCACGGAGATCACCAAGGGCCAGCTGCTCGCCTGGCGTCTCGGCCGCATGAAAGACGACAAGACGATGAAGCCCCACCACGTCTCGATGGCCAAGCGCAACAACGTCTGGGTCGCCCGGGAGTGCGCCAAGCTTTCCCGCGAGACGCTCGGCGCCAACGGCGTCGTCAACGAGTACCCGGTCTTCCGCCACCTCGCGAACATCGAGAGCGTCTACACCTACGAGGGAACGCACGACATCCACACGCTGATCATCGGCGAGGCGGTCACGGGCGTGCCGTCGTACAACCCGCCGATGGAGTGATGGGGTTGAGGGTTGAGGGTTAAGCGTTGAGCGTGGGCGAGCCGAGCTCCCCGCGGAACACTCGACACTCAACACTCGACACGTAGCGCCCATCGCTCAAATCCCGGCCTCTCAGTCTCTTGCGCTAAAATACCCAGCTCGAGACACCACCGTTGGGAATCACCGGCAACCTCAAGACGATGCAGCTGGGAGAGCTGTTTCAGTGGCTCTCCCTGGGCTCGAAGACCGGCACTTTGCTCATCAATGGGCACGGCATCGAGAAGCGCATCTACTTCCAGGAGGGGCGCATCGCGTCGACCTCCTCGTCCGACCAGCGGGAGTACCTCGGCCACTTCCTGGTGTCGAACGGATTCATCACGGAGGACGAGCTGAAGATGGCGATGGAGGTCCAGGAGGAGTCGCAGATCCTCCTCGGAAAGATCCTCGTCATGATCAACGCGATCGCCGAAAGCGACCTCCTCCGGCTGATGCGGAAGAAGGCCGAAGAATCGATCTACGACGTCTTTCTCTGGACCGAGGGGAACTTCGAGTTCATCGACGGCGAGATGCCGGATCAGAAGATGGTCCCGCTGTCGCTCGACGTCACCGGCATCGTCATGGAGGGCATGCGCCGCTACGACGAGTGGCAGCTCATCCGCCAGCGGGTTCCCGATTCCAGCGTGGTTCCCGACATCATCCGGCCGCTCGACATCGAAAAGCTCGGCGACCGCGAAAAGCTCATCATCCCGTACCTCGACGGCCAGCGGTCGATCGAGGAGATCGCCCTGCAGACGCACAACGCCGAGTTCGTGGTGTCCAAGCTGGTGGCCGAAGGACTTCGCACGAGCACGATGCGGCTCACGGAGGCCCGGAACCGGATCCCGGCGTCCGCTCCGCTGCCCGCCGGCGGCAGCGAAGTGGACCACTTCCTCCAGCGCGGCCGCGCCCTGCTCAAGGACGATCCGCACGGCGCGTACCGCCTCTTCAAGGTGGCCTACGAGCTGGATCAGGGCGACGGTCGGACCGCCGACGCCCTCCGCGAGGCCGAACGGGCCATCAAGGCCGCCCTGGACAAGGACGGGGTCTCGGGAGACAGGGTTCCGGAGCTCGCCATCGCCATGCAGGCCCTCACGAAACGCGCCTTCACGCCCCACGAAGGTTTCGTCCTGTCCCGCATCAACGGCCAGTGGGACGTAAAATCCATCATGAAGATTTCCCCCATCAAGGAGCTCGACGTCCTCGTGATCTTCCAGAAGCTCCTCAAGGACGGCGTCATTCGCTGGAAGCCGAAGGCCGGCGGTGGCTGAGGCCACGACGGCGGCGGCTCCGGGCCCCGTCACGGGAACGGGTACGGGCACGGCTCGCCCCGCGCCCTCCGGACGTTTGCGGACTTTTCTCGCCGCCGTCTGCGTGGCGGCCGCCGGTCTGCTCGCGGTCCTGCTTCCCGGCGTGCCCTGGAGCCGGTGGCCCGAGCTCCTCTTCTTCACGGTTCTCGCCGTGGTGGCGTTCCGGCTTCGCGTGCGCTACGCCGAGAACTACGTGGGCCTCGAGGCCGCCGCTCTCGTCCCGGCGATCCTGATTCTCGGCTCCCCCGGCGCCGCGATGCTCGTGTGCGTCGTCGGGGACGCCATCTCGAAGCTCTTCGTCCGCCCGCGCCGGCTGACTCTCTCGAACGCCTTCGACGTGGCGCAGCTCTCCCTCGCCTACGGCACCGCCGCCCTCTTCAGCTATGCCCTGCACTCCGCCGGCGGCGGCTGGGCCCGGCTGGCCGCGCTCGCCACCGGAGTGCTCCTCGTCTTCTTTTTCGTCAACACGGCTCTCGTCTTCGCCTACCTCGAGCTCGCCCGCCTGGCCCCCCGCGAGCGGCTGCTCGAGGTCGCCCTCTTCCAGCTCACGGCGCTGCTCCTGCTCGCGCCGATCGTCATCCTCGAGGTCCTCGTCTACGCGACCTACGGGCCCGCCGGGGTGCTCCTGGCGTTCTTCCCGGTGGTGCTCGCCTCCTTCGTCGTGCGCAACCTCTCCTCGATGGAGCGCCGCGTCGCGGAGGTGTCTCGCCGAAACCGCGAGCTCGACGTCATGCGCGAGATCTCGACGAGCTTCGGCGGCAGCACCCGCGTCGACCGGTACGAACGGGTCTTCGCCGCCGTCGCGCGCCTGCTCCCGGTCGAGGCCCTGGCGGTCGTCGAGTGGCCCGGCGAAGACGGGGAAGACTTCACGGTGCACGTCTCCGAGCGCTCGAGCGTCACCCGGCGCGAGGTTCTCGCCTGGGCGCGGCGGGCCCGCCTGGACGAGCGCCGGATCGACCGCGACAGCTCCCCCGAGGAGCTCGCCATCGGCGAGTCGCGCCCCATCCGGCTCGCGGACGACACGCATCACCAGATCCGCATCCGGCTCTCGACCTTCGAGCTGCACTCGGGGCTGCTGATCCTGGAGAGCGCGAGCCCGGCCGTCCATTCCGCGGAGGCGATCGCGTCCCTGCGCCCGATCGCGGACCACATCGCCCTGGTCCTCCAGGATCGGGCGATCCGCGCCCAGATCCAGGACCTCGCCGAGCGCAACCGGGAGCGCGCCGAGACCCTCAACCAGATCCTCGAGATCTCGAACGACCTCAAGAAGAATCGCACGCTCGACGACCTCTTCGCGTCGATCGCGTCGGCGGTGGTCAAGAGCCTCGGCTTCCGCGAGGTCGTGCTCTCCCTCTACGACCGCGAGCGCAACGTCTTCACGCCGCACGCGCACAGCGGCCTCGACGACCGGTGGCCGGCGATCCGCCAGCGGGACGTGCCCGCCGAAGAGGTCACCCGCCACTGGACGGAAAAGAACCGGGTCTCAAAGTCCTTCCACGTTCTCGATCGTTCGGCGCGCCAGACGCCCTCGGGCGCGACCGCGGCGGCCGCGCGCAAGGTGGTCACGGCCGGCGAGGGCGGCTGGCAGGCCGACGAGCTGCTCTGGATCCCGCTCTATGCCGAGGACCGCCTGCTCGGGTGCCTGTCCGTCGACGACCCCAAGAACGGAGCCTCCCCGACGATCGAGACCATCCGCTCGCTCGAGATCTTCGCCAACCAGGCCGTGTCCGCGATCGAAACGGCCCGCTCCTACAACGAGGCCCGCGAGCAGTCGGTGCGCGACTCGCTGACCGGGGCCTACAACCATCGCCACTTCCAGGAGGTCCTGCAGCGCGAGCTCGGCCGCGCCGAGCGCGTCGGGAGGCCCCTGACGGTCATCATGCTCGACATCGACGACTTCAAGTCGATCAACGACCGCTTCGGGCACCCCGTCGGCGACGCGATCCTCCAGGGCATCGTGGCCGAGATCCGAAGCGAGGTCCGCGGCGACATGGACCTCCTCGCCCGCTACGGCGGCGATGAGTTCGCCCTCGTGCTGCCCGAGACGCCGGCGAGCGAGGCGCTCCTCGTGGCCGAGCGTGTGCGGCGACGGGTCGACGAGACGACTCTTCCGGATGCCGGATTCGCGCGAGGTGCTCCGGGCGACGGTCTCGATCGGGCTCGCGACATATCCCGACGACGCCAACGAGAAGCGAAACCTCGTCGAAAAGGCCGATGCCGCCCTGTACCGGGCGAAGCACGGCGGAAAGAACGCCGTCGTCGCGACGTCGGAGCCGGGCCCGGGACAGCTGCCCCTGCTGCCGCACTGAACCGTCACTCCGCGCGCCGCTACGGATCTGCGCCTGTGGCGCACCGGCCGGCGGCTCGCGCGGATGCGCGCTCGACCGCCGGCCTGATCCTGCGCGGCGCGCTTCGCTCCCGCGGCGCGGGCCTCCTCCCCTCCGGTCGGGAGACTTCCCGCGCCGCGAGCTATCGGGACACGGCCGCGGATTGAAGTCGAAGAAGCGCAGGGGCCAGTCCTTCGCGTCGCCGGCGTAGTCGATGCCGATTCGGGGCGAGACGCCGATCCGAACGCGCGAGCGGCGTTGCGGAACGAAGATGCGCACCGGCCCGTCCGAGACGAGGTCGAGCCCGCTGTCCCGCACGCTGATACCGAGGCCCGCGCACAGCTTGCCGGGCCCGGCGAGCAGCCGCGCCGGCGCGTCCCCGGGGGCCTCCGCCGCGCGCAGCAGCACCGCTTCGGCGACGCCTTCGCGCCGGGTGACGACATTGGCGCAGTGGTGCATGCCGTAGACCAGGAACACGTAGAGATGGCCGCCGTCGGCGTACATCGGCTCGACGCGCGGCGTCCTCCGTCCGTTCCAGGAATGCGCCGCGCGATCGTTGGGGCCGAGGTAGGCCTCGGTCTCGACGATCCGGCCGCCGTACCAGCGTCCCCGCCACCGCCGCGCAATCCACGCGCCCACCAGACCGCGCGCGACGCGCACGGTGCCTCTCCGGAAGAACGCGCGGCCTGGCTCCGAGAGGCCCAGGGCTCGCGGATCGAAGGCGAGACGAGGATCCGGACGCGACGTTCGTCCGCTATCATGCGGCGACTCGGGACATCGAAAGGATTCTATGAACATCCTCGTGACCGGAGGCGCGGGCTTCATCGGCTCGCACATGGCGAAGCGACACCTGGCCGACGGGCACCGCGTCGTCATCGTGGACGATCTGTCCTCGGGCCGCCGCGAGAGGCTCCCCGAGAAGGCCCGGTTCGTCGAGGCCGACATCGCATCGGTGGATCTGGAGCCGCTCCTGCGCGAGGAGAAGATCGACTTCGTCTCGCATCACGCCGCCCAGATCGACCTGCGCCACAGCGTCGCGGACCCGATCGGCGACGCCCGCGCCAACGTGATCGGCGGCCTCATGCTCTTCGAGGCCATGCGCCGCGCCGGGGTCGGCCACGTGCTGTTCTCCTCGACCGGAGGGGCGATCTACGGCGAGCCCGAGGGAGGCCGCCCCGCGCCCGAGTCGCATCCGACGAACCCGGTCTCGCCCTACGGTTGCGCGAAGCTGTCGATCGAGAAGTACATGCACTACTACCGCGTGGTGCACGGCTTTCGGACGCAGGTCTTCCGCTATGCCAACGTGTACGGGCCCTGGCAGGACGGCACGGGCGAGGCCGGCGTCGTCGCGATCTTCTCGGAGGCCATGCTCGGATCGAGGCCGCTGAAGATCAACGGCGACGGCGAACAGACACGGGACTACGTGTTCGTCGGCGATCTCGTCGAAGCGGCGGCGGCCGCGTCGAAAAGCGAGAAGAGCGGCGTCTGGAACCTCGGCACCGGAGTCGAGACCTCCGTCAACGAGCTGTTTGCCCTGCTCGCGAAGGAGTACGGCTACACGGCCACGCCGCCCCACGTCGCCGCGCCCGCCGGCGAGCAGAAACGGAGCGTCCTCGACGGCTCGCTCGTGCGGAAGGACTTCGGCCTCCCGCCCTGGACCCGGCTCGCCGACGGCCTGAAGAAGACCGCCGAGTTCTTCCGGAGCCGGCACAAAGCCTGATGAGCCGCGCGCCCGCGTCCGGACCTCGTCTAGACCGTCCCCTTCGGCACCGGGTACGTTCCCGACGTGGGCCGTCGGTCGTCCGCCGGCGCCGGGCCGAAGTGGCGCTTCAACACGACGACCGTGCGGTCGTCCTCGGGGTCCTCGCCTCCGGACCACTCGTCGACCTTGCGGATGAGCTCGCGGGCGATCTCGTCGCACGGCCGCTCGCGCAGCTCCAGAAAGGCCCGTGTCAGCCGACCCGGGCCGAATTCTTCGCCGTTCTCCCCGTGGGCCTCGACCATCCCGTCCGTGTAGAGCACGACCGCGTCGCCGGGCTCGATGCGCCGGTAGCCGCGGCTGTACGTCGCGTTCGCCGTCGGCCCGAGCACGAGGCCCGTCTGGACGAGCGGCGTCACGTTCATGCCGTGGAAATGGAGCGGATGCGGGTGCCCGGCATTGACGTACATCAGGTTGCCGTCGTCCTCGATCTCGCCGTAGAAGAGCGACACGAAACGCGTCGTCAGGCGGGACTCGTGGATGATGCGGTTGAGCCGCTCGACGGTGCGCACGATCTTGAAGTCGCGCTCGACCGCCATCCGCAGCCCGACATAGACGTCGCGGACCTGGAGGGCCGCCGGCAAGCCGTGGCCCGAGGCGTCGGCGATCGCGATCCCGAGGAGCCGGTCGGACACCGAGATGAAGTCGAAGTAGTCGCCGCCGACGAGCTCGGCGGGCGTCGTGAAGCCCGCGAGCTCGAGGGAGCCCCGCCGGATCGCCCGCTTGGGGAGGATCGACATCTGGATGCGGCGGGCTTCCTGGAGCGCCGACACGTAGCGGTCCTGCCGCAGCTTCTGGTCCACGGCGAGGCGCAGGATGCCGAGGGAGGAGAGCAGGTCGTCCTCGGGAGCCGCGGGATCCACGCTGAAGGAGAGGATGTACTCGTCGTCCCCGACCGCGATGGCCGCGAACCTCTCCGCGCCGAGCCGCCGCTCGAGCTCGGCGTCCACGCCGGGTGCGGAGATGTCCATCACCGTCACCCCCTCGTCGACGACCGTCTGGATGGGCACGTAGTCCTCGGGGATGAAGAGACCGGGGGTGATCGCCGGAACGTTGCCGAACGTGCGCACGAGCTCGTAGCCGCCGTCGCGGTGGACGTAGAGGCGCCCTCCGCGCACGCCGAGGACCTCGGAGAACTGCTCGATGACCGTCGAGGCCGTCTGCATGATCGTGGCCGAAGCGTCCGCCGTGCGCTCGATCGCCTCGATCGCCTTCTCGACTTTGCGGAACAGGAACTTGCCGGTCTCGGCCATGGGCGCCGGATTCTAACCCGCGAAATCGCTAGGGCGAAGTCGCCCCGCGGCTCCTCGGCGCACCCCGCGTCCGCCGCTGCCACGGGAGCCGGCCCCGGCCCTCGAATCGCGCGTTGAGATCCTCGAGCACCCCTTCGAGCTGCCGGCGCCCCTCGGCCGCCGAGACCAGCGGCTTCACGCCTACCCGCGCCGCCCAGCGCGGCCAGGACTCGAGCACCTTCGCGTGGCGGCCGCTCGCGGTGTGCGCCTGTTCTCCCCGAGCGAGGAGGCGGACCTCGAGCTCGCGCGCCACGGGCCCCGAAGCGCGCGCTTCTCCGTCGCGGTCGACTTCGCCGAGAAGGACCCGCGCCTCGCGCGAAAGCGGGTCCATCTGCCAGGCTTCGCGCGAAAGCGCCACGGCGAGGAGAGGCGGCCAGAGGCGACGATGGATCCAGGTCGCCTTTCCGGAGATGAGCTTGGCGAGCAGGACGTCGGGATTCTGGAAGAGGATTTCTCCGATCGCGAAGATCGTGTGCCCGAGGGGATGTCCCCACCAGGATCCCTGCACGGGTCCGCCCGCCACGTGGGCCACGAGGCTCGGGAGCTGCCCATCCGTCTCGAGGAGCACGCCGCGGCGCTCGAGCTCGCGAAGGACTGAGGCCGCCTGCCGCTCGACGTTGGGAAGGGCCACGGAACGAAGCATAGTCCCGCCCCGGCGCCCCGCCGGCGGCCGGGAACGCTCCAGGCACGGCAGCATAGAATCCGCCGGCGTGACGCGCCTCCCGGGCTTCCACCGCTGGTCCTCCGCCCTGGCCACGGCGGTCCTCCTTGGGGCCCTCGCCGCTCTGGCGTGCGGCCGCGGGGACGGGCCCGGCCGCGTGATCCTCCTCGGCCTCGACGGCGTCGATCCGGCGACCGTCGACCTCCTCATGTCCGAGGGGAAGCTTCCCAACTTCGCGAAGCTGCGCCGCGAAGGCGCCTACGCCCCTCTCCAATCGCAGAAGCCGCTCCTCTCCCCCGTCATCTGGACCACCATCGCGACGGGCAAGACGCCCGATCGCCATCGCATCGGCCACTTCGTGGCCGTCAACCCGACCAGCGGCGAGCAGCTCCCGGTGACCAGCCAGATGCGCCGCGTCCAGGCGGTCTGGAACATCCTCTCGGCTCACGACCGGTCGGTCGACGTCGTGGGCTGGTGGGCGACCTGGCCGGCGGAAAAGGTTCGCGGCACCATCGTCTCGGATCACTTCGCATACCACTTCCTGATGGAGGAAGGCGCGGCCGGGGCCGCCGGCGGCGCCGGAAAAGTCTCGCCGCCCGAGGCCGAGAAGCGGATCGCGTCGCATCTGAAAAAGCCGAAGGACGTGACCGCCGGCGAGATCTCTCCCTTCGTGTCGGTGACCGCGGAAGAGCTCGCGCGCCCCTTCGACTTCGAGGACGACCTGTCCCACTTCAAGTGGGCATGGGCCACCGCCGAGACCTATACCGGCATCGGACTGGACCTCTGGAAGCAGGACCGTCCGGACAACCTCCTTCTGTACATCGAGGGCGTGGACTCGACCTCGCACCTCTTCGGCCATCTCTTCCGGGCCGCCGACCTCTCGGGCGAGCTCGCGGCGCAGCAGAAGAAGTACGGCCGCACGGTCGAGGAGATGTACGCCTACGCCGACCGGCTGCTCGGCCGCGTCATGGCCGCGATGGATCGGAAGACCACGCTCCTCGTCCTCTCGGACCACGGTTTCGAGCTGGGCAAGCTCCAGGACGATCCCTCGAAGACGCGCGACATGCGGCGCGTGAGCGAGGTGTTTCACCGACCGAAGGCATCCTCTACATGTACGGCCATCGCGTGAAACCTCGCGTGCGCCTCAATCGCCCGACGATCCTCGACATCGCACCGACGGTCCTCGCGCTCAATGGCCTCGGACGCGGGTCGGACATGCCGGGACGCGTCCTCGGGGAAGCCCTGGATCTGACGATTCCCGCGCCGGTCGCGAGCTACGAGCCGCCCGGGGCGGGTGGAGACGCCGTGGCGTCGGCGGGATCGACGGCGCCGTCGTCCGACTCCCAGGTCGATCCGGAGATCGTCAAGAAGCTGCAGAGCCTGGGCTACATCGGCGCCCGATCGGAGACCGGGGACCGCAACCTCGCCGCCGTCGCCTTCGAGGCCGGCCGCTTCGAGGAGGCCGCCCGCGAGTACGCGCGCCTGGTGGCCGAGAAGCCCGAAGACGGATCGCTCCGTGCGAGCTACGCAGGCGCATTGGGCGCGCTCGGCCAGTACGACGCTGCCTACGTGGAGCTGAGCAAGGCGATCGAGCTCGAGCCGCTCAATGTCGAGGCGTACCACAACCGCGCCGTCATCCACGAGCGGCGCGGCGAGAAGGCGGCGGCCATCGGCGACTACCAGACCGCGGTCAAGTACAACCCCCAGTACGAGCCGTCGCGCCGGGCCCTGCAGCGATTGGGCGCGGAGATGCCCCAGCAGCCGAAGTCGGACGCCGAAAAGCGCGCCGTGGCGCTCGCCGAGGAAGCGGCCGGCGCCGCGCGCCGGGGCGATTACGCGGAGGCCAATCGAAAGCTCGACGAAGCCGGCCGCATCGCGCCGGGACTGCCGCTGCTGTACCAGTACCGGGCCAACGTCGCCTATCTCCGGGGCGACACGGCGGGGGCCATTGCCGCCCTCGAACGGGGGCTCAAAGTCGATCCCGGCAATGCCCTCTTCGCCGAGAATCTCAAGCGGCTCCGGCTGACTCCGACCGCGAAGCGCTGAGTCGGAAGCCGAGACGCTGAGACGCCGCGTGGCGAAGGCGACGCGCACTTCTTCGGAGACCTGGCGCGCGATCGTCGTCGCCGCGGTCCCCTTCGTCGTCTACGCGATCGGCGCCTGCCGCACCGCCTACGTCGGCGACAGCGGAGACCTCCTGACGGCGATCGCCGTCCTCGGCATTCCGCACCCATCCGGCTATCCGCTGTACGTGCTCCTTGCGAAACTCTGGTCGGTCGTCTTCTTTTTCCTGCCGCTGCCCTGGAGCGTGAGCCTGTTTTCGGCGGCGTGCGCGGCGGCGGCTTCCGGCGTCCTGTACCGGACGGCGCGAGAATCGGGCGCCGGACCGCTTCCCTCCACGGGAGCGGCGTGGCTCCTCGCGTTCGGCCCGAGCTACTGGGCCGAAGCCAACATCCAGCGCGTTTACGCTCTGAACGCTCTCTTTCTGGCGCTCGCACTCTTTTTCGCGCTCCGCTGGCGGCGCGATCGTCGCGGCCGGGACCTGATCGCGGGCGCCTTCGTCTGCGGGCTCGGCGCGTCGAATCACCTCGAGATGGGAGTCGCGGGGATTGCGATCGGAATCTTCGTCCTCGCCACAGACCCCGGGATCCTGAAGCGCTGGCGCCTCGTCGCCGGCTGCGTCCTCGCTGCGGTCGCGGGCCTGGTGCCCTACGTCTACCTGCCGCTGCGCGCTCGCGCGCATCCCCTCCTCGACTGGGGCCATCCCGTCACGCCGTCCAACTTCTTCAAGGTCGTCCTGCGATCCGACTTCTGGGGCCGGGCCTGGATCCGCGGGCCGGAGGATCTCGTGCCGATCGCCGCCGACTACGGGCGCAGCCTCCTCACCGAGTCCGCCTGGATCGGAGCCGGTCTGGCGCTCGTCGCGATCGTCTCCGTCGTCGGCGCGGGACGGAAGCGCTGGCCGGTCCTGTTGCCCCTTCTCGTGATGCTCGCCAACGCCGTGACGATGGCGCTCCACGGATCGCGGAGCGACCTGTTCATCTGGCACCGCTACTACATCCCGTCCTACGTCGCGCTCGCGCTGATGGCCGCGTGGGGCTGGCAGACGCTCTCCGAGCGGTTGCGCCCCCGAGTCGCCGCGCTCGCCCTCTTCGCGCCGCTGGCTCTCGTGATCACGGGCTGGCGCGCGAACGACCGCAGCCGCTATGCGATCGGCGAGGACTACTCGCGGACGCTGCTGTCGACGCTGCCGCCCGGAGCGCATCTCATCGCCTCGGACGACAACGTGCTCTTCATCCTCATGTACCTGAACCTGGGCGAAGGGCTGCGTCCCGACGTCGACCTGATCCTCGAAGGCGTCGGCGGCGCCAACCTCCCACCCCTCTCGTTCAACCCCGACGAAGATCCCGTGTTCACGACGCACCATCCCAACTGGCGCGTGCCGCAGCTCGAAGCCGTCCCGGTCGGCATGGCGTTTCGCATCTGGCGCGCCGGCCGGCCCTGGCCTCCGGCGACGCCCGTCAAGGACCGCCTCGAAGGCGAGCTCGACCCGAGGGTCCCCAGGGAATACCTGACTCAGAACCTCATCGGGAACTTCCACCAGATGCTCGGCATGACTTTCGAAGAGCGCGACTGGCCCCGCGCCGCGCGCGAGCTCGAGATCGCGGCGGCCTCCGCGCCGAACAATGACGTCCTGTTCTACAACCTGGGGCTCATCTATCGCCGCAACGGACTTCTCGAGCAGGCCCTCGCCGCGTTCCGCCGCTCCGACCAGATCAATCCCCGCGAGATCGCGAGCGCCTCGAAGCCCCGCGCGGCCGAACGCGCAGCGGAGGTCGAAGCCGAGATCGCGGAGCGCGACGCCCTGATTGCCGAACTGTCGGGCAGCGAAGCCCTTGCCGGGCTTCCCACGAACGTCTCCGGAGTGGCGGCGGACGATGGCCGATCTTCTCGCCTCCCGAAACCGCCCCTCATGGGCCCGAGGAGTTCTGCGGGTTCCTTGAAGACCTGTCCTTCGGTGCGCGTTCGGCCTGAAGCTCTGCGGGCCCTGAGGCGGCGCCTCAGACCGGACGGATCGAGGAGGCGGGCTCCGCGGCGTTCCAGCCGGAAGCCGCGGCGCGCGCGGCGCCGGGGACGTAGCGGTCGTTGACCTGGTCGTCGCGGACCTTGCCGTCCTTCAGGCGGACGATGCGGCGCGCGTGCGAGGCGATGTCCTCCTCGTGCGTGACGAGGACGATCGTGTTGCCCCGGGAGTTGAGCTCGTCGAAGAGCGCCATGATCTCGGCGCCCGTCTGGGAGTCGAGGTTTCCGGTCGGCTCGTCGGCGAGAAGGATCGACGGATCGTTGATGAGCGCGCGGGCGATGGCGACGCGCTGCCTCTGGCCGCCCGACATCTCGTTCGGCGTGTGCGCCATCCGATCGCCGAGGCCCACGGCCTGGAGCGCCTTGACCGAGCGCTCGCGCCGCTCCTTGCGGGAGAGGCCGCCGTAAACCAGAGGAAGCTCGACCTGCTGCACGGCCGAGGTCCGCGGGAGCAGGTTGAAGGTCTGGAACACGAAGCCGATCTCCTGGTTGCGGATGGCCGCGAGCTCGTCGTCGGTCATCCGCGCGACTTCCTTGCCGTTGAGGATGTACGAGCCGGACGAGGGCGTGTCGAGACAGCCGATCAGGTTCATGAGGGTCGACTTGCCCGAGCCGGAGGGCCCCATGATCGCGACGTACTCGCCCCTCTCGACGCCGAGGTTGACGCCCGAGAGGGCGTGGACCTGCTGGTCGCCCATCTCATAGACCTTCGTGATGTCGCGGATGTCGATCAGCATCGGACAGGGCCCTCTCTGTCAGGGTATACGAAAAACCGGGCGTCCTGTTTCGGGGACGGAGCCCGGGATCAGCCGATCAGTGCGCTCGCTCCGGCCTTCCCGAGGACGTAGAGCGCCCACAGGCTGACCACGAGGGCGGCCATCCGGCCGCGGGACGTCTTTGCGGCCGCGGAGAGGCCCAGGACGAGAAGGGCCATGGACCAGAAGGAGAACAGGTCGATCGAGGCCAGCATCCCGTGGGTGACCTTGTCTGCGCCGGCGGCGAAGTAGCCCAGGTTCGTCGGGAGGAGATCGCTGATTTTCTGCGGGTTGACGGTCGGCCGGTTCCAGAGGACTGCCCCGAGACCCAGCGAATAGAGCACTCCGGGCAGAAAGGCATGCGCGTTCACACCGAGGGACTGCTTGAAGCGCACTTCCCAGCCGAAGGCGTGGCACGGCCGCCCAGAAGACGGCGGCGAGCAGGAACGTCACGACGATCGGCGCCGCGATCGCGAGGATGTCCCAGACCCACGAAAGGCGCTGCGCCTGCTCGACGGCCTGATCGATCTGCGCTTCCGTGAGGGTCCGGCCGCTCTTGGAGATCTGCTCCGTCACGGTGGCGTGCCAGTCGGTCTTGGAGAGGATGAGCTCCGAGAGCGGGAGCGACAGCCCCGCGCCGATCGCGACCGGCAGGAGCCACGTCGGCCGCGCCGCGATCGAAGCGAACGTGCGCACCGGCGACAGGAACACGCCGACGAGCCGCCCGAGGGCGGACTCGCCGGAGTGGTCTTTCACGGGCGCCGGGACGGCCGCCTCGCTCATGCGCGGAGCGCGGCCTCGGCTATGGCGATCCGGCCGGCGCGGTGCGGAGCAGAAGCCTCTCGGGGAACGCGGCGCGCGACTCGATCGTCGACGGAGGCTCGCTGTCGGTCGGCAGCCCGTCGATACGCACGTTCTTCCACTCGAGGATGTCGGCGATCGCGCTGTGGTACGCCGACACGGCCTTCCGGTAGGCCGCGAGAGACTGCAGGTACAGCGACTGGGCGTCCGAGAGCTGGACCTGGATCTGCGAGACCTCGAAGGAGGTCGTCATGCCGTTGTCGTACTTCTTGCGGGCCGCATCGAGGTTGCGCTCGGCGAGCTCCTGGGCCTTCGCCCGGGCGTCGATCTGGCGCGCGGCCGTCTCGATCACGCGGTGCGCGTCGCGCACGGCGAGGACGATGTCCTGCTCGAGCACGGTCAGGTTCGCCTTGGACGTCTCGAGGTTGAACTGCGCGACGCCCCTCGCGCCTCGCGCCGTGCGATTGAAGATCGGGTAGGAGAACACGATCCCGACCCGCCAGTCCTTGAAGTTCTCGCTGAAGAGCTGGTCCGCGGCGTCCCACCAGTTGGTCTTCGAAACGATCTGACCGTTCTGGTTGAATTGGGTCCCGCCCAACCCGTTCTTTCCGTATCCCGCCACGAGGTCGAGCTGCGGCAGCGTCTGGTTCTGCCAGTACTCGTAGCGCAGCGTGTTCGAGTCCACCGTGTAGTTCTGGGCGATGATCTCGGGCCGGCGCGTGAGCGCGGTCCGCACGCCCTCGGCGAGATCGAAGGACGACCGCTGCTGGACGTCCAGATCGTCGGTGGGGATCACGCGGACCGTCGTGGGGCTCTCGGCCTGGTAATTGAGGTCGCGCCGGAGGCGGTCTTCCGCGAGGCCGACGACGGCGTCGGCCGTGATGATGTCCTGCTCCGCGGTGGCGATGCCGACCTCGGTCTGGACGATGTCGATCGGCGCCAGCGATCCGACGTCGATCTTGATCTTCGTGATGCGGTTGAGCTCTTTCGCGATGTCCCGGGCCTCGAGCTTCACCGCCAGGTTGGCGCGGGCGTACACGAGGTCCCAGTACGACTGCTCGACCGAGTTGATGACGGTCTGGACGCTCCGCACGAACGCCTGATACGAGGCGTCGCGCGTGTTGCGCGAGGTCATGATGTTGAGCTCGGTCGGAATCCTTCCGAAGTTGCGCAGGAGCGGCTGGTTGATGCCGAAGAAGAGATTCGCGGGGATGGCCGGATTGACGTCGACGAACGTGCTGTTGGTCGTGTTGTACGAGCCCGCCAGGCCGAAGTCCACAACGCCGCCCCAGGGCGTCAGCTGCGAGAGCCCGATGGCCGCGTCCCAGGAATCGTTCTGGAGCACGTCCGCGCCACCGAGAGCCGAGGACTGCGGCGAGTCCGTGTGCCGCCGGTTGACGGTGTTCGTCAGACAGCGGATCGTAGATTCCGGTGTTCTGAAAGAGGAAGAACTGCGAGGCCTCCGCCGCGTTCACGGAGACGTTGAGATCCTGGTTGTTCGCCAGGGCGACCCGGATGGCCTGATCCAGGGACAGGTGCAGGCCGTCGCTCGCGGGCGCGGGGGCGGTGACGCCGCCGCGCTGGCCGGGCTGCGCGCTGACCACGGCCGGTGTCGGCTGGGCCTGCAGGGCTCCGGGCGTCGCGATGAGGAAGCCTGCGACCGCGGCCGCAAAGGCTCCCCGGAACAGAAACGAGGTCTTCATGCCAAGACTCCTTTGTTCACCCCACTCTACGCAGCGGGCGGATGAATGTTTCGGTTAAGTTCTCATATCACGGCAGTTCGCCGGGGTAAAAGCACGCCGCGGTCCTTCCGGGAGAGACCTCCCGGAGCGCCGGGAGCTCTTCGCGGCACCTCTCGCGCGCGATCGGGCATCGAGGGTGGAACGGACATCCCGAGGGCGGGTTACGGGCATCCGGTGGCCCGCCGGCGAGGACGATCCGTTTCCGCCGTCCGCCGTGTGCCCGGCCGGATCGGGATCGGCCACCGCGGAGACGAGGGCCGCCGTGTAGGGGTGCAGGGGCCGCGCCGTGACGTCGCGCGCCGGCCCCTCTTCGATCACCCGACCGAGATAGAAAACCGCGATCCGATCGGCGACGCGCGCGACGACGGCCACGTCGTGCGAGATGAAGAGGTACGAGAGTCCGGAGCGCTCGCGAAGGTCGAGCAGCAGGTTCACGATCTGCGCCGCCACCGAGACGTCGAGGGCGGACACCGGCTCGTCGCACACGACCAGGCGCGGCCGCGTCGCGAGCGCCCGCGCGATCGCGACGCGTTGACGCTGGCCGCCCGACAGCTCCGAGGGGAAGCGCTCCGCGAGCGCCGGCGGGAGCCCGACCTCTCCGAGCAGCGCCGCCACCCGGTCGCGCAGCTCGGTCCCCCGCGCGAGGCCCTGAACGCGCAGGGGCTCTGCGATCTGGTCGCCGACACGCATCCTCGGGTTCAGAGAGGACTGGGGATCCTGGAACACGATCTGGAGCTCGCGGCGCCGGCGGCGGAGCTCCGCTCCGCGCAGCGCCAGCCAGTCCTGGCCGGCGAATTCGATCCGGCCCGCGTCCGGCTTCAGGAGCCGGGCGACGATGCGGCCGGCGGTCGTCTTCCCGCTCCCCGACTCTCCGACCAGGCCGAGGGTCTCGCCGGAGGCCACGCGAAGGCCGACGCTTCGCAATGCCGGCAGACGGCCGTACCGCTTCTCGAGGCCCTCGACGACGAGGAGAGGGGCGCTCACGACGTCTCGTGCAGGAAGCACCGCGCGAATCCGGTCGGCGTGGCATAGAGATCCGGCTCCCGTCGGGTGCAGGGGTCGAAAGCCTCCGGGCAGCGGGGCGCGAAAGCGCAGGCGCCGGTCTCGCGCTCGGCGAGATCCGCCAGAGCGCCCGGAATCGCGTCGTAGCGATCTCCCGCCTCGCGGCCTCCCTCGGACAACCGCGGCATCGACCGCAAGAGCCCTCGCGTGTAGGGATGCTGGGGCGCGCGGAAGAGATCCGTCGTCGCGGCTTCCTCGACGATCCGGCCGGCGTACACGACGAAGACGCGGCTCGTGTGGCGTGCGACGACGCCGAGGTCGTGGGTGATGAGCAGAAGCGTGAGCGCCCGTTCCCGCCGGAGCCGGTCGAGGAGATCGAGGATCTCGCTTCCGACCGTGGCGTCCAGCGACGCCGTGGGCTCGTCGGCGAGAAGCAGCCGGGGACCGGCGGCGAGCACCGTCGCGATGTGCGCCCGCTGGCGCAGCCCGCCCGAAAGCCGGTGCGGGTACGCGTCGAGCCCGCCGGCCGGGTCGGGAAACGCGACCTCCGCGAGGGCCGCGCGCGCCGCCTCCCGCGCGCTCGCGCGCGAGATCGGGCCGGGACGACTGAGACGGATGGATTCTTCGATCTGCGCGCCAATCGTGCGCACCGGGTCGAGGGCCGAGGCGGGCTCCTGGAAGACGAGGCCGATCTCCCGGCCCCGCAGCTCCCGCCAGCCGCGCTCGTCGAGATCGAGCAGCGGCCGCCCGGCGTAGAGGATCCGGCCGGAGACGCGCGCGCCTTCGGGCGAGAGGCCGAGCAGAGCGCGCGCGAGCTGCGTCTTGCCGCTGCCGCTCTCTCCGACGACGGCCACGGACTCGCCGGGGAAAAGGTCGAAGCGCATGCCATCGACCGCGGGACGCCTGCCGCCGCGGGGAACCGGCAGCTCGACGCGGAGATCCTCGACCTGGAGCAGGGGCGCGGGCGGATCCGGCGTCCGGAGGGGCGCCCGGCTCACGAGTTCTTCCGGACGGCCTCGAGATCGCGCACGCGTTGCAGGACGTCGCGGTAATTCGCGTTCAGGCCGAAGACCTCCTGAAAGGTCTGGTAGGCCAGGTTGGTGTCGCCCGTGTCCTGGTAGACCGTCGCGAGGTCGTAGAGCATTCCGGCGGTCTCCGGTTCCCCGATCGCGGGCGTCTCGAGGCCCTTGCGGAACCACTTGATCGCGAGCTGCGGCATCCCCTTCTCGAGGAAGCAGTGACCGAGCATGCTGCAGCACTCGACGGTGCGGCCGGGGTCCTTGCTCGCGAGCTGGAACTCCCCGATGGCCTCGTCGACGAGGCCCATTTCCTTGTAAGCGATCCCGAGGTTGTAGTGCGTCTCGTAGTCCTCGGCCGAGAGCTGCTGCTCCACGCCTTTCTTGAACTCGCGGAAGATCTCCTCGAGCGAGACCTCGCCCTGCGGCGTCGAGATCTCGGCCGACTCGGGCGCCACGGCTTCGTCGCCCAGCTCCTTCTCCAGCTCCTCGGCGAGATTGAAGAACTTCTGCTCGTCGACGAAGAGACTCTCGTCGTCGACCGCGGGAGTTTCGGTCGACGCCTCCATGGGCTCCTCGCCCGCCTTCTGCATCTCGTCCTGCAGCAGATCGCCGAGCTCGCCGTAGGACACGAACTCGGACTCGCTCGGCGTCACGGGCTCCGGCGTCGACAGCCTCTGGAAGACCGGCGCCGGCCCGGACGCCTCGGCCTCTCCGAACTCGAGCGCGTCCTCGGAGAGCGGTGCGGGCTCGGCGGCCCGCGGCGGCGCCGCCGCGGGACCGATGTCGAATTCCTCGAAGTCGACCTCGATCGGGGGCGCGGCGGTCGGCGGTGAGGGCGCCGGCAGGTGCTCCGCCTCGCCGGCCGGACCGAGACCACCCAGGGCGAGCACGCGGGAGGCGTCCCCCGGACGCGCCGCCGCGGTGTACGCGGCCGCCAGGGATTCCGCTTCCCGCGGCAGCGCCGGATTCTTCGATTCGGCGAGAAGCTCGACGAGCCGGTCGCGCGCCTTGAGCAGGTCCGGCCGCCGACGCACCAGGGAGAAGAGCCTCTCGATGGCTTTGTCCACGAGGCCGTACTTCGCAAAAACTTCGGCCTCGACGATGAGCGTCTCGATCTGCTGGTCGTCGACGGGACCGGCCGCGCGGAGTGGCCTCGGCCGGCGCAGGGGCGGGCGCCGGGACTCGCGCGGCTGACGTCGGCGCCGGCGGTGACGCGGGCCGGGGCGTCGCGGCTTCCGGCTCGTACTCGAGCGACGGCACCTTGGGCTGGGGAGCGTGGATCGATCCCGAATCCTCGAGGTCGATCACGAACTCCTGGTACTCGGGTTGAGCCTCCGCCGGCGGGGCCGCCGATGCCGAGGACGACGGAGCAGCCGGAGCGGCCGGAGCCGGCGGAGCCTCGGGCGCCGGGCCGATGTCTTTCAGCTTCGTGGCGGCCTCGACGTTCGAAGGACTCGCCTCGAGGGCGCGCCGGTAGTGCGCCTGAGCGGTGGCCTGGTCCTGCCGCTTCTCGGCAACCTCGCCCAGGGTGACGTAGACCTTCGCGAGCGCGGCGTGGTTGCCGTCGGCCTCGTGCGCTTTCGCGAGCTGTTCGAGCGTCGCGACGTGGTGGGGATCGGCCGTCAGAATCGGGTCGAGAAGCTCGACCGCGTGCGCCGCCTGCTTCTTCGCGAGAGCCGCCTCCACGGCCGGAGCGATCGCCGCCACCGCGCGGTCGTACGCGCCCTCCTGGATGCGGAGATTGCGGAGGAACACCCGCGGCGCCTCGGCATCGGCGTCGAGCTGGAGCGCCTGCTCCGCCGTCCGGACGGCCTCGGCGCGCTGCCCCATCTCGAGCTGGGCCTCGGCAAAGAGCGCGAGGCTGTCCGCCGTCCGGGGAGCGGCCTTCAGGACGGCCATGGCCGCATCGGTGTTGTTCTGGGCGAGAAGCGAGCGGACGAGGTTCTTCTGCGACTCGACGTCGTCGGGCGAGAGCTCCAGGGCCTTCTGAAAGACCTGGGCGGCTTCGTCGTGCGCCCCCCGCTTGAGGAGCATGTTGCCGATCAGGCCGTACTGCATGACGGCCTCGTCCTTCTGGTGGGCGGAGCGGTACAGGTCGGCCAGGCGGACCTGAATCTTTATGTCCGACGGATCGATCGCCGCCATCTTCTTGTACACGCCGATGGCATCCGCCACCCGGTTGTTCTTCTGGTAGTGGTCGGCGAGGACCTGGTACTGGCTCCGGGCGTCCTGGACCAGCCCCTGCTTGTGGTAGAGGTCGGCCAGCTTGTCGTAGACCTCGAGCTGGGCGGGGTCGATCTTGTTGATCTTCTTGAAGATCGCGATCGCCTTCAGGAAGAAGCCGTCCTTGGAGTAGAAGTCGGCGATCCGGGTGAAATAGGGGATCGAGTCCCCCGGCCGGTTCATCCGGACGTAGAGGTCCCCCACCTTGTTCAGGGTCGAGATGTCCTTGGGGTTGTCCTCCAGGACGCGGAGGTATTCCTTCAACGCCTGATCGAGCTTACCCTTGGCCAGCAGCTTCTCGGCGGACTGAAGGACCTGTTCGCGGTTGACCGCCATGTTCTGGTATTGATTCTAACCGCGACGGCGCATGGCCCGGCCTTCGATCACCGGTTCCGCGGGCTCCGGGACGACGCCGTGATAGGTCAAACGGTGCTCTTCGCAGGGCCCGCAGAGGCGTAAAGCCTCCCAGTGCTCGGGCGTTCCGTAGCCCTTGTGCTGCTCGAATCCATAGGCCGGATGGCGCCTCGAGAGCGCGTCCAGGAGCCCGTCGCGGTGCGTTTTCGCGACCACGGACGCGGCGGCGATCGACGCCGAAAGCGCGTCGCCGTGGATGATGGGGATCTGCGGGAGACGGATTCCCGGCACGACGACCGCGTCGACGAGCAGGACCTCGGGCGACATCGCCAGGGCGAGAACCGCCAGCCGCATCGCTTCGAGGCTCGCGCGGAGGATGTCGCCGGAGTCGATGTCCCGGGCCGCGACGACGCCGACGCCGACGGCGAGCGCGCGCCGGCGGATCTCGGGCGCGAGACGCGCGCGACACTCGGCATCGAGCTTCTTCGAGTCGTCCAGGCCCGGAAGGACGCAGCCCGCAGGCAGGATGACCGCGGCCGCCACGACCGGCCCCGCGAGCGAGCCACGGCCGGCTTCATCGACACCGGCAATCCGCGTGTAGCCCCTCTCGCGCAGCGCGAGCTCGAGGAGGTCGAGGTCGTGGAGACGGCCCAGCTCCGCGAAGAGAGCGGCGAGCGGATCGGGCGTCACTGGGACCGTGAACCGTCAACCCTGGTTAGGAGTGCCTCTCGCCTCTCAGGACTGATCGACCTGCCGTTCGTCGATGCGCGCGGCCTTGCCCTTGCGATCCCGCAGGTAGTAGAGCTTGGCGCGGCGAACGGCGCCCCGGCGCTCGACCTCGATCCGGTCGATGATCGGCGAGTGCAGGGGGAAGATGCGCTCCACCCCGACGCCTCCCGAGATCTTGCGGACGGTGAACGTCTCCCGGGCTCCTCCCGCGCGGCGGGCGATCACCACGCCGGCGAAGACCTGGATGCGCTCTTTCTCGCCCTCGCGGACTTTCACGTAGACGCGGACGCTGTCGCCCGGAACGAACTCGGGGATGTCGCTCTTGAGCGAGGCTTTCTCGACTTCGAGCAGTAGGTCAGTCATGACGAGGCTCTCCCAAATCCCAACCGCTGCGGAACGCTAGACGGTGACGGTAAAAGGTCCGGAAACCGCGAATTCTAAACGAACCGGGTCCATCGGGGCAACCCGGATCCCCGGCCCGTCCAGGCCGGCCCGTCCAGGAGGCCTCGCGGCCTCACTTCCCCTCTTCGCCCGGCTCGGGGGGCCTCCGCGCCAGCAGGTCCGGCCGCCGCTCCCGGGTGCGGGCGAGGGCCCGGCCCCGGCGAAACGCCTCGATCTTGCGGTGGTCGCCGGAAAGGAGGACTTCCGGCACCTCCAGGCCCCGGAATTCCCGGGGCCGCGTGTAGTGGGGATAGTCCAGCCGCTCCCGGAGGAAGGACTCGTTCTCGAGCGATTCGGCCGCGCCCACCACGCCGGGGAGCAGGCGTGAGACGGCCTCCGTGAGCGCCAGGGCCGCCACCTCGCCGCCCGGCAGGACGAAGTCGCCGAGGGAAATCTCCTCGTCGTAGAGCCCGAGGTCCCGGACCCGTTCGTCGATCCCTTCGTAGCGGCCGCACACGATCAAGAGCCTTTCGCGGCCCGCCAGCGCGGCCGCCGCCTCCTGGTCGAAACGGCGGCCCTCCGGCGCCATCAGCACGGTCCGGGCCCGCGGACGGCCCGGCGCATCCCTCCGGGCCTCGATGGCCGCGGCCACCACGGGGGCCATCATGACCATCCCGGCCCCTCCCCCGTACGGCTCGTCGTCGACCTTGCGGTGTCGCCCTTCGGCGAACGTCCGCAGGTCGGTCACGGTCACGTCGACCTTGCCGGCCGCGATGGCCTTCCCGAGAAGGCTCTCGCGCAGCGGTGTTTCGAAGTAGCCCGGGAAGATCGTGAGGATTTCGATCTGCATGGATGAACGCGACGCTTTGTTGGCGCTATAGTCTCACGCTGGTTGAAGGTCGAAGGCCCCAGGCCGAGGGTGGACGCCGGACTCCCACATTCTCGACTGCACGCTTTCGACCTTCGACTTTTTTAGTTCTCGGCTCTCTCGGCTCTCGGCTCGTCTCAGCCCTCAGCCAATTCCAAAAGACCCTCGGGCGGATCGAGGACGATGCGCTTCGCCTCGCGGTCGACCGAAACCACGATTCCGTCCACGAAGGGCACCAGGGCCACCTTGCCGGGCCGTGTCTCGACCGAGAGCAGCGGCGCCCCCGGCGTGCGCTCGAGCGCGGTCACCTCGCCCAGCCGGCGGCCGGCGCGGTCCTCGCAGGCCCATCCCACGACCTCGTGCTCGTAGAAGAATCCGGGCGGCGCGGGCCGAGCCTCGCTCGACTCGATGTAGAGGTCTCCGCCCGCCAGCGCGCGCGCCGCGCTGAGGTCGCCGACGTCCTCGAAGCGCAGCAGCATCCGACCGAGGTGAGGCCGCGCCGTGGTCACTCGCAGCACTCGCTTCGCGTCGCCGTTCTGCCAGATGAAGGCGGCTCCGGCGACGAATCGGTCCGGGAAATCGGTGCGGATGGAAACAGAGACCTCGCCCGCGACACCGTGGGGGCGCTCGACGCGTCCGACGACCAGAAGTTCCGGGTGATCCATGGCATCCGGCGCGGGGACTTCGTGCGCCGCCCTTCGGCGACGCCAGTGCGCCGCGTCGAGATCAGTCGCGAACGCGGATGAGGACTTTCTTGCCGCGCGCGGTGGCCGCGGCGGACACGAAGGCGCGCATCGCGCGAATCGTCCGGCCCTCGCGGCCGATCAGTCGCCCGCGGTCTCCCTCCGGCACCTCGATGTCGTAGACGGACGTCTTGCCTTCGAAGGTCTCGAAGACCCGGGCATCGTCGGGGCGATCCGAGAGGCGGCGGACGACGGTCTCGACGAGTTTCTTCATCGCGGGCGCTGGCTCAGGCGACCGGCGCGGGCGCCGGCTCCGGCCGATCGATGAGCGACTGGACGGTCGGCGAGACGCTCGCGCCCTTGCCGATCCAGACGCGGGCGCGCTCGCGGTCCAGCGAGAGCACCGGCGGATTCACCACCGGGTCGTACGAGCCGAGCTCTTCGAGCACCTCCGCCCGCGCCGTGCGGCGCGAATCGGAGACGACGATGCGGTAATAGGGGCGGTTACGGGCGCCCATGCGGCGCAGGCGGATCTTCAACATGTCTGTTCCTTCGTTGGCCTCGTCAAAAGCGGGGCATTCTACACCAGGAGGCGGGATGCAGGCGGCCGGCGGCCGCGGGCCCGGTTCCCGCCTCCGGCCTACTGGGGCCGGCCTCCGGGCAGCGCCAGCCTCGAGAGGTCCAGGCCCCGGATGCCCTTTTTGGCCGTCCTCATGAGCCGCCGCATCTGCTGGTACTGCTTCAGAAGCCGGTTGATCTCGGCGACCGAGGTCCCCGAGCCGCCGGCGATCCGCTTCTTCCGGCTGCCGTTGAGGACCTGGGGATAGCGTCTCTCTTCCACGGTCATCGAATCGATCATCGCGGACACGCGCGTGAGGGCTTTCTCGTCGACGGTCTCCGGCTGCTTGAGCGCCTTGAACGCGCCGCCCTTCGGAAGCAGGTCCAGCAGCCCTTCGAGCGGGCCCATCTTCTTCATCGACGTGAGCTGATCGCGCAGGTCCTCGAGAGTGAACTCTCCGGCGGCCGTCTTCGCGGCCAGCTTCTGGGCCGCGTCGGCGTCGACGGTCGCCTCGACCTTCTCGATGAGCGTGAGCACGTCGCCGAGACCCAGGATCCGCGAGGCCATGCGATCGGGGTGAAACGCCTCGAAGTCCTCGGGCTTTTCGCCGACGCCGACGAACTTGATCGGCTTGCCGGTCGTCTTCACGACCGTGAGCGCCGCGCCTCCGCGCGCGTCGCCGTCGGTCTTGGTCAGGATGATGCCGGTCAGCGGAAGCGCTTCGGCGAACCCCGCGGCGGAGCGCACCGCGTCCTGCCCCGTCATCGCATCGGCGACGAAGAGGATTTCCTGCGGCTCGATCGCGGCCGCGACCGCGCGGATCTGCGCCATGAGCTCTTCGTCGACGTGGAGGCGCCCGGCCGTGTCCACGATGACGGTGTCGCGTCCGGTCTGCCGGGCCTCGCGGACTCCTGCGCGAGCCACCTCCACGGGATCGGTGTTCGCGCCCGGCTCGAAGACCGGCACGCCGATCTGCCGGCCGAGCGTCACGAGCTGCGCCACGGCGGCCGGCCTCGCGAGGTCCGCGGCCACGATCAGCGGATAACGGCCGCGGGTCTTGAGGTGACGCGCGAGCTTGGCCGCGGACGTCGTCTTGCCGGAGCCCTGCAGCCCGACGAGCGCAATGACCGCAGGTTTTCCGGAGAGCGCGACGTCGGCGGTTTCTCCGCCGAGGAGCGTCTGCAGCTCGTCGCGAACGATGCGCGTGACCTCCTGCGCCGGCGACAGCTGCTGCGTGACCTTCGCTCCGACGGCGCGCTCTTTGACCTTCTCCGTGAAGATGCGGACGACGGGGAGGGCCACGTCGGCTTCGAGCAGCGAGAGTCGGATCTCGCGGAGGGCCTGCTCGAGGTGGTACTCGGTGAGGTGCCCCTCGCCTCGCAGCTCCTTGAAGACGCCCTGCATCCTGTCGGACAGTGACTCGAACACCGGAACCTCGTTTCAGTAACCGTCATTCATGATGACGACGGTTACGCGCTGTTCGCGCAAATAAATCGCAGGATAACCGAGGGTTCGCACGCGAGTCGAGGCGGGTTTCGGGTTGACAGGAGATCGCGTTCGGGTATCATTCCGCGTCGATTTTCCGAGGTTACATTTGCTCCGAGGGAGCGTTTGCGCAACAAGAAGGAGATGAGGAAAATGAAGAAGTTTCTGACCCTGGGTTTTGCGGCTGTCGCGGCGATGGCTCTCGCTACCGGCTGCCAGAAGAAAGAGGCGGCTGCTCCCGAGGCCGCGCCCGCAGCGGAAGCCCCGGCGGTCGTCGAGGAGACCGGCACCGCGGCTACGACTACGACGACGACCGAGACCACCACGACGACCGAGACCGCTCCCGCCACCGCGACCCCGGCCGCTCAGTAACCCACCTCCCGTTTGAAACTTCGAGGCCCCCGACAGGGGGCCTCTTGCTTTTGCTTCGGGAGGTCCGTTCTGAGCCTCCCGCTTTTCCGAGCCTCCGTTCGGGGTCCCTCGAAGTCGGGGGGCTAAACTCCTTCGCAGTGTTGCCGGTCTGGGCGGAAGCCCTCCTTCTCCTCGCGGCGGTCGGCGCCGGCCTCCGCGCCTCCTGGCTGGCCCGCCGCGCCCGAGTCCTGGCCGCGCGGCTCCAGGCCCGCGAGCGCGGCTCGCACTTTCTCGGCGAGTCTCCGGAGCCCCGCCAGATCGTCCAGCACGCGTATCGCGCGGCCGCCGAGATCCTTCCACTCTCGGGATTCAACCTTTATCGCGTCGACGCGTCGCAGAGAATCCACGAGGTCTGGACTCTCCCGCCCCTCGGGCTCGTCGGCGAGCCGCGGCTGCCCGAACGCGACGCCTCCGACGAGCTTCTGGGCGAGCGCATCGACGCTCAGGCCCTGCTCCAGTTCGCCGCCACCGAGACCGACCGCTCGTTCGCGCCGGCCGAGCTGCTCCCCGGGTCCGAGCCCACGCAGAAGCTCCGCCTCCCTCTCTACTCCGGAGACGTGCTCGTGGCGTACCTGACGCTCGCCTCCCCCCAGCCGATCGACGAGACGCGCAAGGGTGAAATCCGCGCGTTGCTCGCGCCGTTGACGGCGTCGCTCCACGCCTCTCGCAACTGGGAGATCGCCGTCACCGACGAGCTCTCCGGGCTCTCCTCGCGCCGGTACTTCGAGACCCGATTCTCGGAGGAGTGGGCGCGGCATCGCCGTTACGGCGCTCCCCTCACGGTGGCGCTCTTCGACCTCGACAATTTCAAGCGGCTCAACGACACGTACGGCCATAGCGCCGGAGACATGGCCATCCACCGATTCGGCGTGATCCTCCAGGCCACCGTGCGCGCGAGCGATCTGCCCTGTCGGTACGGCGGTGAAGAGTTCGCCGTGCTCTTCCCGGAGACTCCTGCGAGCGCGGCGCTGAGCGTCGCCGATCGCGTCCGCCGCACGGTCGAGCGCGAGCCTTTCAGCAAGGACGGACGTCCCTTCCGCGTCACGGTCTCGGCCGGCGTCGCCGACACGGACGGGCTCTCTTCCGAAGACCGGGCGGAGCTGCTCGTCCGCGCCGACAAGGCCCTCTACTACGCCAAAGACACCGGGAGAAACCGCGCCCGGCTCTTTACCGCTCGCGCGCTCGCGCGGCGACGTTAGCGGACGATCCGGGCCAGGCGGCGGCGCAGGCGCTCGAGGGCCGCCGGCAGGCGGATCGACAGGCTCGGAGCGAGCAGGCTCGCGAGAGTCTCCCCTTCCATGCGGGCCCAGCGAGCGTCGTCCGGCTTCACGCCGAGCTCGCCCAGGATCCGCCCGCGCTCCTGCGCGAGCCGGCGGAGAGGATCCCGTTCGCTCGCGCTCATGGCGATGTCAGCCCCGCCGCTCCGAGAAGCTTCGCCACCGGCTCGTCCCACGAGAGCGCGGCGGCCCGCCTCCGTCCCGCTTCGCCCAGGGCCGTGAGCGCCTCGGGGCGGGACCAGGCCAGGCGCAGCGCGACGCCCAGCGCCTCCGGCCGCGGCGCGACGACGAGGCCGGTCTCGCCGTCCCGCACGAACTCGAGCGGACCCCCGGCGTCCTCCGTCGTGAGCACGGCCTTGCCCGAGAGAAACGCTTCGAGCGGCACGTATCCGAGGTCCTCGCCCGTGGCCGTCACGGCGACCAGGCGAGCGTCCGCGTACAGCGAGAGCAGCGACTCGTCGTCGACGGACTCGAGGAACCGGACTCGCCCGGCCACGCCCAGCTCCTCCGCGCGGCGACGCAGGCGCCCCTCCTCGGGCCCGCGGCCCACGAAGACCGCCTGCGCCTCCGGCGCGTGCGGAAGGGCCTCGAGGAGGAGCCCCGGGCGCTTCCACGGGTCGAGCCGCCCGACCCAGAGGACGGTGTCGCCGAGCTTCCCGTTGCGGTACCGGCCGGCGAGCGGAGGCGGATGGTAGAGGGGCTCGGAGTGGATCCCGTTGAACCGGAGCAGCCGGGCCGCGACCGTTTGCGAATTCGCGAAAATCTTGCGCGCCTCCTTCAGCCCGACCCGGTCGATCTCGGCGATGACTTCGCGCGTCCGTCGGTCTTCGGGAGAAGCGGTGAGGTCGCTGTAGGGCGTCCCGTACTGGTCGTAGGCCTGCCGGTACTGGTGGATGAGCCACACGACCTTGTTGGGATGGCGCACGGCGTACGTCGGAAAGCGCGTCGCGATGACGGCGTCGACGGGCTGCCCTCCGGACTCGGTCAGATCGAGGCTCCGCCACGCGGCCGCACCGCGGATGAGATCGAAGCGTTCTCTCTCGACCAGCGGGAGCGTGACGAGGTCGGCCTCGATGCCGCGCGCGATGAGCTCTTCGGTGAGCCGGCGGACATGCCGCTCCGCGCCTCCCCGCGCGAATGGCGTCTGGACGCCGAGCACGAGGACGCGCCGGGGCTTTCCTTTGGAGCTCGACGGCGCCTTCAAGCCGCGACCTTTAAGGTCGCCTTCAAGCGACGACCGGCACGCGGCCGATGAGCGCGTAGTCCTGCGGACCGAAGAGCAGGGCGTTCAACCGCGTCTCGTTCGGCGAGCGCTCCTCGAGCCTCTCCTCCGCCGGCAGAAGCGACCGGTATTCGATCTTGATGTCCGCGAAGCCCGCCGCCTCCGCGAGAAAGCGCAGCGCTTCCGGAGGCACGGGTCGCACGTGCGTCGGGTCGAGGTAGAAGGCGCGGAGGGCGGAGAGCGAATCGGCGTTGATGGTCTCGGCGATCAACACGCCTCCCGGCGCGAGGACTCGCTTCGCCTCCTGGAGGAAACGGAAGATCCCATCGGGCGTCCAATGCTCGACGACCTGGAACGCCACGACCGCACCGAGCTTTCCCGCCGGGCGGCGCCCGAGCAGCGCGAAGACATCGCCCGACTCCACCTCGAGACCGGCCTTGCGGCAGGCCTCGACCGAGATCGGGTTCGACTCGATGCCGCTGGCCGGAATGCCCGCGGCCCGGAGCAGCCCGAGGAACTCGCCGCGTCCGCAGCCGACGTCGAGCACCGGGCCCGGCACGTCGCGCACGAAGTCGAGGTAGAAGCGCTGTGCTCGGGCGATCTCCTCGGGACTGCCTCGAAAGCGCTCTTCGAAGAGGGCGTACACCCCGGGAGGAATCGCCGAAGCCTGCGACTGCGGTGAGGGGGTCGCCGGCGAGGTGGGCGCCGCCGGGCGGTCCGCAGCCGCAGCCGCAGCCGCAGCCGGGGCGGCCTCGAGAAGCGTCAGGCGCGACTCCTGGATTCCGGAGCGGCGCGAGAGCTCGTCGATTCCCCGGCCGGACTCGGCCCGCAGCCGGTCGAGCCCCTCGGCCAGTCCGGCGGAGGCGGAGAGCGAGAGCGAGTTGAACGACGACTGGTTTCGCCACAGAAAGCGCAGCGCGCGGATCACGAAGCGTTTGACGCGCGGAGAGCGGGGCGCCGTCGGGAACGGCCGGGGTCAGGACCTCCTCCGCCCGCGACAGGGCGGAGCGCGCCTCCGCGCTGGCGGCGTCTCGCCGCCCGGCTTCGCCCGCGGCGGCCGAGGAAGCGTCCGGCGCCGTCTCGGCAATCGCGGCGCGCACTTCCTCCGCCAGCACGCGTTTCAGATCCTGCGAAGAATCCATCGGAATGCGTCGAGGATAAGGCAAATCGCGGCTAGAATGCCCGCCCGCATGAGACGCGCGATCGCCTTCGCCCTGGCCTCCGTCACGGGCCTCGCCTTCGCGGCGAGTTCGCACGGCGCGCCCGAGCCCTCGCCGACACCCCGGCCGCTGCTCGCTCCCGGGGAGGAGAAGTTCCTCGCGAACCTCCGCCAGTTGACGTTCGCCGGGCAGAACGCCGAGGCGTACTGGTCGGCCGACGGCGGGCGCCTCATCTTTCAATCCGACGAAGGCTCCCTCCCGTGCGACCAGATCTTCGCCATGTCCGCCGACGGGTCCGGCCGCCGGCGGATTTCCAACGGCGAGGGCAAGACGACGTGCTCGTACTTTTTCCCCGACGGCGAGCGCGTCGTCTACGCATCGACCTTTCGCGCGGGTGCGGCCTGCCCGCCCCGGCCGGATCGTTCCCGCGGCTACGTCTGGGCGCTCGACGACTACGACATCTACACCGCCAAAGCCGACGGCACCGACACGAAGCCGCTCTTCGCGTCGCCGGCCTACGACGCGGAAGCGACGATTTCTCCCGACGGGAAGACGATCGTCTTCACGTCGGCGCGGGACGGCGACCTCGAGATCTACACGATGAACGCCGACGGTTCGGGAGTCCGTCGTCTCACGCATACGCCCGGCTACGACGGCGGAGCGTTCTTCTCGGACGACGGGAAGAAGATCGTCTACCGGGCCGACCATCCGACCGCCCCCGAAGACCTGGAGCGTTACCGCGAGAACCTGTCGCGGCACACGTACGCGCCCCGGAGCCTCGAAATCCGCGTCATGAACGCCGACGGCTCGAACGACCATGCCGTGACGCAGAACGGCGCCGCCAACTTCGCACCGTTCTTTCTTCCGGGAGGCCGCGAGATCATCTTCTCGTCCAACCTCTCGGATCCGAAGGGCCGCGAGTTCGAGCTCTATCTCATCCGGGAAGACGGGACCGGGCTCACGCAGGTGACGTTCAGCCCCGACTTCGACGGCTTTCCGATGCTCACGCGCGACGGAAAGCGGATCGTCTTCGCGTCCAACCGCAACGGCGTCAAGCCGCACGAGACGAACATCTTCGTCGCCGACTGGATCCGGAAGCCCTCCTAGCTAGGGCGGCCGCGGGACGCCGCAGGGGCCGGGGCTTCGATCTTCTGCGTCTCCTCGGCGAACTGGAGGAGGGCCTGGATGAGCGCCAGGACCACCGGGCCGAGGAAGAGACCGACCAGGCCGAACGCCGAGATCCCGCCCACCACGCCGAAGAACGCCGTGAGCGTGCCGATCTCGGCGCGCCCCGACACGAGGGCCGGCCGGAGGAAGTTGTCGGCGCTGCCCGCGACCAGGACCCCCCAGACGAGCATGAAGATCCATTTCCATGCGACACCCTGCGCCAGCAGAAACAGGACGGCGGGCGCGACGACGAGCGAGGTGCCGACGAACGGAATGAAGGACGCGATGAAGGCGAGCCCTCCGAAGACCACCGGCGACTTCATTCCGCAGATCCAGAACGCGATCCCGATGAGCGTGCCCTGAGCGAGCGCGGTGATGAGCGTGCCGAACACGACGGCCCGAGTCACGTCGCCGAGGTGGCGGCGCAGCCGGTCTTTTCGTTTCGGGTCCATGGGCACGAGTCGGAAAGCGCGTTCCAGCATCTCGTCGCCATCGCGGAAGAAGAAGAAGAGGACGAAGAGCATCACCGAGATGTTGCCGACGATCCCGAAGGCCCCGGCCACGAAGGCGCCCGTATGCGCCAGCAGGAACTGAAGGACCGACTGGAGTGCCCGTACCGCCCAGGTCTGGATCTGCGCGGCGCTGGCCGGCAGAATCGCATCCAGCCACTCGACGGCCTTTCCCACCACCGGAATCGACACGAGATCTTCCGGCGCATGGATCTGATACTCCTGCGCGATCTGCGACAACCGCTGTACGAGCTCGACGGCCTGGCCGGCGAACGCCGCGGCGATCAGAGCGGAGGGCACGCCGAAGCCGAGAATCACGCCGACCGTCATGATCGCGGCCGCGAGGCCGTCACGCCCGCGCAGCCGGCGGCGAAGCCGCATCACCAGCGGGAAGAGCAGGTAGGCGAGCAGCAGCGCCCAGACGATCGATCCGATGAACGGGCGAAAGATCAGGTACAGGACGTAGCCGAGGACGGCGGAGACCGCGAGGGCGACGACACGCGTGACGAATCGGTCCTGCGGCATCGGACGGCCCGTTCTTTCTCCGGCTCTCGTGCGCGCCGGCTTCTGGCGGGGGATGCTAGCATCGGGCCGCTTGCCGCAAGACGATGCGTCGCCGCCCGACCGGCTCTTCGCGGCGCGGGTGCTCCGCGAAGAGGCGAAGCGCGCCGGCTTCGTCCGATTCGGCATCGCTCGGGCGGAGGAGCCGCCGCGACACGCGCTCTTCGCCGACTGGCTCGCCGCCGGGCGGCACGCCGGGATGCGATATCTCGATGAAACCCGGGACGTCCGCTCGGACCCGCGAACGCTGCTGCCGGGAGCGCGCTCCGTCGTCTGCCTCGCCGCGCCATACGCCGCGACGCCGTGGATCGCCGAGGACGGCTCGCGCTTTGCCCGCTATGCCCGGGGATCCGATTACCACGGCGGCCTCCGGGCGCGGGCCCTCGCCGTGGTCGCGGCCGCCCGGACGAGGCTGGGCGACGTGTGGAGCGCCCGCGTCTGCGTCGACTCGACGCCCCTCGCCGAGCGGTCGTTCGCCGCGGCCGCGGGCCTCGGCTGGATCGGCAAGAACGGCTGCCTCATCGACGACGAGCATGGAAGCTACCTGCTGCTGGCCGAGATCCTGACGGACCTGGACCTGCCGGCGGACGCTCCCGTTGCGGAGAGCTGCGGCACCTGCACGCGCTGCCTCGACGCGTGCCCGACCGAGGCTTTCGTCGAGCCGGGACTCCTCGACGCCGGACGGTGCATTGCCTACTGGACGATCGAGCATCGCGGTCCGATTCCCGACGCCTGGAAGGCGGCCATCGGCCCGCACGTGTTCGGCTGTGACGTGTGCCAGGAGGTCTGTCCCTGGAATGCGCCTGTCCGCTCTCTTCCGCTTCGCTCGCTCGCGGGGACGCCCCCCGCGCGGCCGCCCACGCGCGCCGAGGTCCTCTCGATGGGCAAGGGCGCCTGGCGCCGGCGGTTCGGCAAGACTGCCGTCAACCGCGCGGCGCGGCGGGGGCTCCAGCGCAACGCGGCCGCCTCGGCGGGCGCGACGCGGGACGAGGCCAGCCGGCCGGGCCTCGAGCGGACCGCGGGCGTCGAAGAGCGCGGCCTGTCCGAGGCCGCCGGCTGGGCGCTCCGCCAGCTCGGGGCTCGTCTCTGAGCCTGTAAGATCCGCTTTCGTTTCGAAAGGACGCCTCCATGGACCTTCAAACGGCCCTCTACGTCGTCGCGTTCGTGCTGGCGCTGGCGGGCTCCGCGTTCTTCGCCGGCTCCGAGACGGCCCTCATTTCGCTCGGCCGGATCGATCTCCAGGCCATGCGGGAGAAGGGCGACCGGCGCGCGGCGATCATTCGGGGCCTGCGCTCCCAGACGGCGCGCCTGCTCGCGGTGCTGTTGATCGGCCAGAACCTGTTCATCACCGCCGCATCGGCCACCGCGACCTCGCTGGCGGATGACTGGATCGGGCCGCGCTACGGAAAAGTCGCCGCGGTCCTCTTCTCCATTCTCTTCTCGACCATTACGCTGTTCATCTTCGCCGAGATGATGCCCAAGGCCGTGGCCGCGGCCTCCCCCGTTTCCGTCGCGCGCGCCGTCGCGGTTCCGCTCTCCTGGATCACGAAGCTGCTCTCTCCCATCGCCGAGCTGTGCGTGAAGCTCACGACGAAGATGCTGCGAGTCTTCGGCGTTCCGGAGCACCGGCCGGGCCTGACCGAGGAGGAGCTCAAGAGCATCTTCAACCTCGGCGCCGACGAGGGCGTCATCCACCGCGACGAGCGCCAGCTCCTCCACAAGGTCATCGAGTTCGGCGACAAGACCGTCCGCGACATCATGGTGCCGCGCACGAAGATCGTGGCGGTGCCCGAGACGGCGAGCTTCGAAGACGTCAAGATGCTGCTGCGGGAGCACAAGCTCTCCCGCCTGCCGGTCTACCGGGGAACGCTCGACAACGTCGTCGGGGTCCTCCACGCCAAGGATCTCTTCGACCTGACGGACGAGGAAGAGAAGGTTTTCGAGCTGCCGAAGTACCTCGACCCGCCGTTCCTCGTGCCGGAGTTCAAGCGGGCCGAGGAGCTCTTCCGCGAAATGCGCCGGCGCCACACCCACATGGCCATCGTCGTCGACGAGCACGGCGGCACGGCCGGCCTCGCCACGATCGAGAACGCCATCGAGGAGCTCCTCGGACAGATCCAGGACGAGTACGACGAGGAGAAGCCGAGCTTCGAGCCCGCGGGCGACCGGGCCTACGTTCTGGACGGCTCCCTGCGGCTGGACGCCCTCGAGGATCAGTTCGGCATCAAGCTTCCGCGCGACGAAGCCGAGACCATCGCCGGCCACCTCATGCTCCGATTCGGCCGCATCCCCCGGAAGGGCGAGCGCTGGAAGGGGCGGTTTGCCGATTTCGTGATCGAAGACGCCACTCCGACGGCCATCCGGAAGATCAAGATGATCCTGCCGACCTTGCCCGTCGCGCCCGTCGCGCCCGCCGCGCCGGAGAAACGGGAGGCCCACTGAGCGCCCTGAATCCCAATCCGAATCCGAAGACGGTCACGCTGATCCGCGGCGACGGCATCGGCCCCGAAGTCGCCGACGCCGTCCTGTCGATCCTCGACGCGGCGGGCGCGCCCCTCTCCTGGGAAGAGGTCCTCGTCGGCCGCGACGCGGAAGCCGCGGAGGGCGACCCTCTGCCCGCGCGCGCCCTGGAATCGATCCGCAAGAACGGCGTCGCCCTCAAGGGGCCCGTCGGCACGCCGATCGGCAAGGGGTTCCAGTCCGTCAACGTGAGGCTCCGGCAGACTCTCGATCTCTACGCGAACCTGCGGCCGGTGAAGAATCTCCCCAACGTCGCCAGCCGCTTCTCCGGCGTGGACCTGGTCGTCGTCCGCGAAAACACCGAGGACCTCTACGCCGGCCTCGAGCACACCGTGGTTCCCGGGGTCGTGGAGTCTCTGAAGATCATCACCGAGGCCGCCTCGACACGCATCGCGCGCTTCGGCTTCGAGTACGCGCGAGCGCACGGCCGTCGGCGGGTCACGGCCGTCCACAAGGCCAACATCATGAAACTCTCCGACGGCCTCTTTCTCCGCAGCGTGCAGCGGGTGGCGCAGGACTTTCCCGACATCGTGTTCGACGAGCGCATCGTCGACGCCGCGTGCATGGACCTGGTCCTGAAGCCCGAGAAGTACGACGTCCTGCTCCTGCCCAATCTCTACGGCGACATCGTCTCGGACCTCGCCGCCGGCCTCGTCGGCGGGCTCGGGCTCGTCCCCGGGGCCAACCTGGGCACCCTGGGAGCGATCTTCGAGGCCGTCCACGGGACCGCCCCCGACATCGCCGGCCAGGACAAGGCCAACCCGACGGCCTTGCTCATGTCCGCCATCCTCATGCTCCGCCACCTCGGCCTTCCCGAGCTCGCCGACCGGATCGAGAAAGCCCTTCTCGCGACGTTCGAGGCGGGGATCAAGACGGGGGATCTGGGCGGGACGGCGGGGACGAGGGAGTTTGCGAAGGCGGTGGCGGAGAGGGTTCAGCGTTGAGTGTTAAGAGTTCAGCGTAGCGGCGTTCCGAGCTCACGTTCCACGCTCGACTCTCAACGCTCAACTCTCAACGCTCGTTCAGTACAGCTCCACCTTCGGAATCATCAGCGCCCTCACCGCGCAGTTTCCCCGCACCTTCGCCTGGCATCCCAGCCGTCGGCCGTTGCCCATGTCGTAGGCGAGCTCCTGGGGATTGACCGGCGAGAGGTTTTCGCCGCCGACGACGACCTCGACGCGGCAGGTCGAGCAGGTCCCGTTGCCGCCACAGACGTGGCTGATCTTGACGCCGAGGTCCAGGGCCGCCTGGAGGATCGTGGTGTCCTCCCCGACAGTGCCCGCTTTCCCCTCGTTGACGAAGACGATCGTGGGCATGAAAATCGCGGTTCTTGTCAAATCAGGGTAGCACAGCGATTCGGCCCGGACGGTGGCCGGGCTCACCGGACGAGGAGCTCTGGTTCGGACGGCCGTTCGATCCGGCGTCGTTCTTCGGCCGGCGGGCGCCGCTCGAGGTCGAGATCGGCAGCGGCAAGGCGCGCTTCCTGATCGCCTCGGCGCAGGCCTGCGCCGATCGCGACTACCTCGGGATCGAGAGGTCGCTGTCGTACTACCGACTCTGCCGCGAGCGTCTCGCGCGCACGCAGCTTCCCAACGTCCGCATCGTCCGCTCCGACGGGCGGCTCTTCGTCGAGTCCGCGCTCGCTCCCGCATCCGTCGCGGCGTTCCACATCTACTTTCCGGATCCGTGGCCCAAGAAGAAGCAGAAGAAGCGCCGCCTTCTCGACGGGATCTTTCTCGACCTCCTCGGCGCACGTCTCGAACCGGGCGGCACGCTCCGCATCGCGACCGATCACCCCGACTACGGCCGATCGCTCGGTCCCCTCCTCGAAACGGTTCCGTCCCTCGAGCGCATCGAGTGGACGAGCCTGCCCCGCCCCGCCTCCCACGCACTACGAGCTCAAGTACTCCCGCGAGGGTCGTCCCATCTGGCGCTTCGCCGCCCGCCGCCAGTGAGTGCCCTACGAACGACGGTGTTTTCTGGGAGAGGGACCCGAAGCGACTTCCCCTCTCATTTCCACGGTCCGCGCGTCGGCCACCAGAGGCAGACCCTCGGCAGTAGGAGACGCCGTCCGCAGGACGGCGTCCGCCCAGCGGACCGCTAGAGGTCTGAGTTCGCCCCCGGCAGCGGCCCCTCGAGAACGATCTGCCGGAAAAACCGCAGGAAGTACTCCATTCCCGACGCGAGGGCCACAGCCACCACCAGCCAGAGAGCGATCCGTCCGGGAGTCGCGAACTGCTCGTGACGCAAGGCGAGGATCAGGAGGGAGACGGCCGCGATCTGCGTGACCATTTTCGCCTTGCCCCAGCCCGAGGCCGGGATCACGATCCCGCGCCCCGACGCGATCGAGCGGAGGCCGGACACGGCGAACTCCCGGCCGATGATCACGACGACCATCCAGGCGGGAGCGAGCCCGAGCTCGACGAGGGAGATGAAGGCCGCCGAGATCAGGAGCTTGTCGGCGATCGGATCGAGCAGAGTGCCGAGGGTCGTGATCTGCCTCCGCCGCCGGGCCAGCCATCCGTCGAGGAAGTCGGTCGCGACCGCCGTCAGGAAGATGATGAGGCCGACCGTCTCGCGCTCGTCGAACTTCGTCAGGAGCACGACCACGAGGAAGGGGACGAGGAATATGCGCGTCAGGGTCAGCGCATTGGGCAGGTTGATCGACACGTCCCGGCAAATATACGGGAATGCGCTTCCCCCATAATAGGAGCGTGAACGTCCCCTGTCCGACCCACCCCGGCCGGCGGGCCCATAAGAGCTGTCATTTCTGCCGCAAGCCCATCTGCCGGCTGTGCGAGGTGGCGATGCGCGGCCACCTCTATTGCTCGACGCGCTGCGCCCGGGACGCGGGGCGTCACGCCGTGTGGCGGGCGGTGCAGGGCCACCTCGTGCGCCGGGTGCCTGCCCGCCTGGCGGTCGCCGCCGTCGCTCTCGCAGCCTGCACCCCCGTCATTCTCGCCCTCCGCACGGTCCGCCAGCTGGATGCCCTCTCGGCTCCTTCGCCGCTCGCCCCGCCCCGGCGGCTCGTGCCCTCCGCGAGGCTCGAATCCGTTCGGGACGCGCCCGGAGGCGCCTCGGTTCTCGAAGGAACGGCCTCGGAGGGATCCGCCGTGTTTCTCTTCGCCGGCGGCCGTTTCCTGACGAGCGTGCCCGTCGTCAACGGACGGTTCCGGTTCGACAACGTACGCGAGAAGGGCCCGTACCGAGTCGGGGCGATGTCCCTGTCGGCGGAAGCCGCGTTGGGCTCCCCGCAGCCACCGCCCCCGCCTCCGCCCGCACCGGCGGCGATGCCGGCACCCTCGCCTCGGATCGTTTCGGCGCCTGCGTCGCCGATTCCATCCGCGGCGGCTTCGCTGCCGTCCGCACCTTCGAGCGCCGGCGCTTCGTCGCTGCGATCTCCATCGCCCGTGATGGTGGCCGCGATTCCGCGGCCTTCGCCGATCCCGCCGCAGGCGGCTCCGGCGCCGCCGCTATCGCCGGCTCGCGTTGCGACGGCTTCGGCGGCTTCGGCGGCTCCCGCTCCTACTCCCGCTGCGGCTCCGCCCGCCGCGTCTGCCCGGACCCTCGCCGCGCCGGACATGACGCGCGGGCCTTCCGACCGCCGCGAAGTGCTGGTCTCCTTCGACGCCGGCTCTTCCGACCGCGGCTCGATCGAAATCCTCGACGCGCTCAAGAAGCGGAACATCCGCACGACCATCTTCGTGACCGGAGAGTTCGTCCGGCGCTACCCGGAGATCGCCCGTCGGATCGCGGCCGACGGCCACGAGGTCGGAAACCACACGGACACGCACCCCCACCTGACGACGTATGCCGGGGACGGCCGGCAGACCACGCGCCTCGGAATCGACCGAGCCTTCGTGGCCGGCGAGCTGACCCGCACGGCCCGCCTCTACCGCGAGGCCACGGGCCGGACGATGGCGCCGCTCTGGCGCGCGCCGTTCGGAGAGCACAACGCCGAGATCCGCCGCTGGGCGGCGGAGCAGGGTTACTGGCACGTCGGATGGACCGGCGGCCGCACGGGGCTCGACGGGCTCGACTGGATCACCGATCCGAGCGCCCGGGGATATCGCTCCGCCGAGAGGCTGCTGTCCCGGCTGGTCCAGCACGCCGAGAACGGGGGCATCGTGCTGCTCCACCTCGGCAGCGACCGCGCCGAGCCCGTGAGCTCCAGGATCGACGTGCTCCTCGACGGCCTCGCCGCCAGGGGGTTCCAGCTCGCGCGCGCTTCGGAGTTCCTGGAGCGGCAAGGCTACGACGCCGCGCGCCTCGCGTCATTCCGGAGCGCGCCACCCGCGGCCGCTCCCTGAGCCCGGAAACTCTGACGCCTTGAAGATCGCTTTCGGGACGGACGGGTGGCGAGGCGTCATTGCCGACACCTGCACGTTCTCAGAGATCCGGAGAATCGCGGCGGCGACGGCGCGCTGGTACACCGCGACGGACGGGCCGGGCGATCCGCAGCGCATCGTCATCGGCTACGACCCGCGATTCCTCTCGCCCGAGCTGGCGCGCGCCGCGGCCGAAGTCTTCGCCGCCGCCGGAATCGACGTGCTGCTGAGCGACCGCCCGATCCCGACGCCGGCGGTTTCATGGCACGTGCGGCGGCTCGGCCTGCGGGGCGGCGTCGCGATCACGGCCAGCCACAACCCGGCCCGCTACAACGGTTTCAAGGTGAAGGCGCACTTCGGCGGAAGCGCCCCGCCCGAAACGTACGAGGCGATCTCGGAAGAGGCGGATCGGCCGACGCCGGCGCCCGCCCGGCGCGGAGCGGTCGAGACCGCGGACCTGCTCCATCCGTATGCCGCACGCCTCGCCGAGCTCGTGGACCTTTCTGCCATTCGGGCGGCGCGACTTTCCGTGCTCGCGGACTCCATCCACGGGGCGGCCGGTGCGCTTCTGCCCGAGATTCTCTCGGGCGGCCGGCTCTCCGTGTCCGGATTCCGCACCTCGCGGGATCCCCTCTTCGGCGGCGTCCATCCGGAGCCGATCGCGGAGAACATGACCGAGTCCGCCGCGCTCGTGCGGGCGCAGGGGCTCGACCTCGCCGTGGCCCAGGACGGCGACGCCGACCGGCTCGGGGTGCTCGACGACCAGGGCCGATTCGTCTCGCCGCACCAGGTGCTCGCCCTGCTGCTGCTCCACGTCTTTCGCGGCCGCGGCATCACGGGCGGCATCGCCAAGACGTTTTCGACGTCTTTCCAGATCGACCGCATCGCCCGGAGCCTGGGAGTTCCTCTGATCGAGACCGGGATCGGCTTCAAGTACGTGGCCGAGCTGATGAACCGCGGCGAGGCCGCGGCCGGCGGCGAGGAGAGCGGCGGTTACGCGTTCGCGTTTCACCTTCCCGAGCGGGACGGCGTGCTCTCCGCCCTGCTGCTCCTCGAGAGCCTGGCGAAGTCCGGCCGAACGCTCGGAGAGGCGCTCGCGGCGCTGGCGAAGGAGTTCGGCCGCTTCGAGTACGGACGCCGCGACGTCCGGCTGCCGGTCGAGACGATCCGCCGTTTCGTGACCTGGGTGCGCGACGCGCCTCCCCGGGAGATGGCGGGCGAGCCGGTGACCGAGGTGCTGGATCGGGACGGCGTCAAGTACGTCTTCGGCGAGCGCGGCTGGCTGCTGCACCGGCTCTCCGGCACGGAGCCCCTCGTCCGGCTCTACTGCGAGCATGAAGACGGACAGAGAATGAGCGCGATCCTCGACGAGGCGGAGACGAGGCTTCGAGACTTCGTCCGCTAGCGTCTAGCGCTCGTCTCTGGTCCACCGGCCGATCCTGGTCCGACGCCCGGCGGCGGGGACGCGGAGGCTCGGTCAGCACGGTGCCTTCCCCCTCGAAGCGGATCTTCGGCGGGCTCGAGACGTCCGGCTGCATGACCTCTTCGAGGAACTCGTCGTCGAGCACGGACGCCACGAGCTCGCCGCTCCAGCCGACCAGGTCCCGCGAGGAGATCGAGAGCGGGTAGTCGGCCGAGACCTCGTGCGCGAGCACGGGACCGCCGACCGAAAAGATCGCGCTGCCGCGACCCTGCACCCGGAGCACGTCCACGCGCCGGTTGCGGCGGAAGTCGTGGATGGCGTCGATCCGGAACGAGAGGCCGTGGTCGAGGGCCAGCAGCCGCGAGCCCTCGACGAAGAGCGTCTGGCCGTTCAAGTCCCGGCGGTAGGCGCGGCGCCCGGGATCGATGACGAGGAGCGTCCCGCCTCCGCTCGCGCGGAGGATCCGTTCGAGCGACGTGTTGCGGAACTCCGGAAGCGACGTGAAACGGATCTTGCCGCTGTACCAGGCCACGCAGCCTTTCCTCACGAAGACGGTCCCGCGCGACGCGACGTCGAGCCCGCCTTCCGGTCGGATCTTGAAGAGGGGGCGCGCCTCGGGAGCTCCGATGGCGATGGGCCGCGAGCGGTCGGGGGCGTCCAGAAACGGCGGCTGCAGCACCGGAGCGTCGGCGACCGGCGCGATCTTCTCGATCTTCTCGATCTTCTCCACGGTGACGCGGCCCGAGGGCATCGTCACCTCGCCGACCTCGGCTTTCGGCGTGGGCGCCGTGTCGGCCTGGCTCGCGCGGCCCGCGGCCTCGCGACTGTTGCGGCGCAGCGCTTCTTCGATCTCGACGACCCGCCGCTTCGCGCCCGCGATTCGAAGATGCTCGAGGGCCAGCCCCAGCTTTCCGCGGGTCTGGTAGAGCAGGCCGAGGTACAGATGGCTCCGGAGATGCCCGGGCGAGAGCTCGATGGCCTTGCGGAGCTCGAGCTCGGCCTCCGCAAGAAAGCCGGCCTTGAAGAGGATCAGGCCGAGATTCGCGCGCAGGACCTCCGAGGTCGGGTTGTCGGACAGCAGCGTCCGAGCCGCGTTGGCCGCCTCGTTGTAGTGCCCGCGTTTGAACTCGAGCAGCGACAGGAGGTTCATCACGTCCTCGTCGCGCGGACGGATCGTCCGGGCCTGCTCGAGCTGCTCCCAGGCCTCGTCGAGCTGGCCATCGCGCACGCCCTTGCGCGCGCGATTGAGGTGGAGCAGGAACAGTCCTTGATCGACGGGGGTCACTTCGTCGGCGGCGGTCTCCACGGTATGGCTCCGGCTGACCGCTAACCGAGGCGGGCGGGGCGCGACTTCTTCGTCGTCAGGATGACGCGGTTGGTGCGCTCGTCGCGAATCCAGCGGACGGGTTTGCCCTCCGATGACGGAGTGCCGCGGAACGTCTCCGAGGACGGCTTGCCGAAGCCTCCGCCCAGCGTGGACTTGCCCTGGTAGGCCGCCAGCGTCTTGCGCACGTAGAGCTGCGTCTCGTCGTAGGGAGGCACGCCGCCGTAGCGGTCCACGGCGCCCTCACCCGCGTTGTACGCGGCGAGCGACTTCACGAGGTCGCCCCCGTAGTACGCGAGAAGTCGCGAGAGGTGCTGTGTGCCCGCGGCGATGTTCTGCCTCGGGTCGTGGATGTTCGACATGTCGACGCCGTGCTCCGCCGCGGTCTCCGGCATGAGCTGCATCAGTCCGCGCGCGCCCTTGCGGGAGATCGCCGCGGGATTGAATCCGGACTCGACGAGCATGACGGACTTCACGAGCTTGGGATCGACCGAGAACTCGCGGGCCGAAGACTCGATGAGCTCGTCGAAGCCGGACGCCTTCTGCATCCTGGCCGCGAGCCAGTCCTCGCTCGCGCGAAGTTTCGCCGGGCCGTCGTTGTAGATGACGTGGCGGCCGCCCTCGATCTTGAGGCGCACTTCACCCCTGGCCGCCGATGCGGATACGGCAAGCACTCCCAGCAGGAGGAGCGTTCTGGTCTTCATGAATTGGTGAGCAGAAATTATAGCCGACGCGGGGCGGCGGGCAACGTGAGGCCCTGCGGCCCCAACGACTTCCGCCGCGTGATGCGGGTCACGCGGCGGCTCCGAGGCGTCAGGAGGCGAGGGGCGCGACCGGCTCCGCCAGGAGGTCGCGCACCGCCTCGGCGGCGGCCTTGAGGCCGGCCGGCAGGAGCTCGGCGTTCTTCCCTCCGGCCTGCGCGAGGTCGGGCTTGCCCCCGCCGCTGCCGGCGAGCGACTTCCCCACCCGGGCGGCAATCTGAGAGGCGGGCAGCCGTTTCGTCAGGTCCGGCGTCACGGCGATGATGACCGAGGTCTTCCCGTCGCCCACGGTTCCCACCGCCACAACCCCGCTGCGGAGCTTGGAGCGAAGGGTGTCCGAGAGATTCCGCAGCTCCGGGATCGACAATCCCTCGACGACCCGGGTCACGACCGGCACGCCGCCGACCTCGACGCGGTGAGCGCTCCCGTCCGTCCCCGTGTCGCCCGAGGCCAGCTTCAGCTTGAGCGAAGCCACCTCGCGTTCGAGCGCTTTGACCCGCTCCTCCCGCTCCTGCCAGCGCTTCGCCAGAAGCTCCCTCGGCGACTGGGCCGCGCCGGAAAGCTCGCCGAGGACGCGCTCGTCCTGAGTCAGCAGCTCCACCGCGCCGAGCGACGTCACCGCTTCGATCCGGCGCTGGCCCTGGGCGATGCCGCGGTCGGTCACGATCTTGAAGGCCCCGATCTCCCCGGTCCGGGCCACATGGCAGCCGCCGCAGAGCTCGGTCGAGAAACCCGCCACTTCGACGACGCGGACCCGCTCGCCGTACTTCTCGTCGAAGAACATGTCGGCGCCTCTGCGGCGCGCATCCTCCATCGGCATGACTTCCTTGATGACGGGCTGGTCGCGGAGGATTTCCTCGTTGACGAGATGCTCGATCTCGGCGATCTGCTCGGGCGTCGTGGGCTTGGGCGCCGCATAGTCGAATCGCAGCCGCTCCGGCGCCACGAGGGAGCCCATCTGCCTCGCCGACGGTCCGAGGACCTTCCGCAGTGCGGCGTGAAGGAGGTGCGTGCCGGTGTGGTTCGCCTGGGTGCGGCGCCGGGTCCACTCCGGCACCTCCATGTCGACCGAGGCCCCGAGCTCGAGCCGTCCGGAACGCACTTCGACACGATGGGCGATGAGATTGGGCACCGGCTTCTGCACGTCGACGACCTCGGCGCCGCCGCCGTCCCAGCGCAGCGCGCCCTTGTCCGCGACCTGTCCGCCGCCCTCCGGATAGAAGACCGTTCGGTCGAAGATCACGTCCCCGCTCTGGCCGGGCTCGAGCAGCGAGGCCTCGCGCCCGTCACGCACGATCGCGAGCACGCGCGCGCCCCCGAGCTTGACGAAGTCCTGTTCGGGATATCCCCGAAAGACCGAGTGCGGTCCCGGCAGCTCCAACCGCTCGAAAACGGAGGCGTCGGCGGCGTCGAACTTCTGGGACGCGCGCGAGGCGACCCGCTGCCGCTCCATGGCCTCTTCGAAGCCGGCCCGGTCGACCGCGACGCCTTCGTCGCCGGCGATCTCCTCGATGACCTCGAGGGGAATGCCGTAGGTGTCGTAAAACCGGAACACGGTCTCCCCCGAGAGGGCGGTCGCGCCTTCGCGCCGCAGGCGCTCGATCGCTTCCCCGACGCGGTCGGCGCCCTCGGAGAGGGTGCGCCCGAAGCGTTCCTCCTCGGGCTCGAGCACGTCCGACACCGTCTTCGCGGTGGAGGCCACCTTGCCCGGCTCGAAGTAGACGCCCGCAAAGCCTTCGACCGCGACAGGCACGAGACGGTAGAGGAACGGATGGTCGAGCCCCAGCCGGCGGCCGTAGCGCATCGCGCGGCGGAGGATCCGGCGCAGCACGTATCCCCGACCCTCGTTCGACGGCAGGGCCCCGTCGGCCACCAGCATCGTGGCGGCCCGGACGTGGTCGGCGATGACACGGAAGGGCGCGTCTTCGGGCACCATGGCGCCCCGGTATTTCTGGCCGGAGAGCTCCTCCAGCTTTCGGAGGATCGGGGCGAAGAGGTCGGTATCGAAGTTGTTGTTGACGCCCTGGAGAATGGCGGTCAGCCTTTCGAGCCCGGCGCCGGTGTCGACCGACGGGCGCGGCAGGGGCGTCATCTTCCCCGACGCGTCGCGCTCGAACTGCATGAAGACGAGGTTCCAGATCTCGAGCGTGTCGTCTCCGGGACCGTTCACGAGCGCCGCCGTGTTGCCCGAGAGGCTCGTCCCCCGGTAGTAGTGCAGCTCCGAGCACGGCCCGCAGGGTCCCGTCTCTCCCATGGCCCAGAAGTTCTCCTTCTCGCCGAACCGCAGAACCCGCGCGGCCGGCAGGTGCCGCTCCCAGAGCCGCGCCGCCTCGTCGTCGTCGGTGTAGACGGTCGCCCAGAGGCGCTCGGGATCGAGGCCGTAGCCCTCGCGAGACGTCACGAGCTCCCAGGCGAAGGCGATCGCCTCGTCCTTGAAGTAGTCGCCGAAGGAGAAATTGCCGAGCATCTCGAAGAAGGTCAGGTGGCGGCCGGTGTAGCCCACGTTGTCGAGGTCGTTGTGCTTCCCGCCCGCGCGCACGCACTTCTGGGCCGTCGTGGCGCGCGCGTAGTCGCGCTTCTCCCGGCCGGTGAAGACGTCCTTGAACTGGTTCATCCCGGCGTTGGTGAAGAGGAGCGTCGGATCCTCCGCCGGGATGAGCGAGGACGACGGAACGCGGCGGTGGCCGCGCTTCTCGAAGTAACTCAGGAATCGTTCGCGAACTTCAGTCGACTGCATACCAGTTTCGGATGATGTCAGAAATCTTCTCGGCCGGAAAACCGCGGCGTGTCAGCGCGTCGAACACCCGGCGCCGCCGCAGCGGCGGCGCGAGGTGCGCTCGCGAGGTCCAGAGCCTCTCGAACGCTTTCCGCAGGGCATCGTCTTCCCGCTGAGAAGCGCCCTCCGCTTCCAGGGCCGCGGCGATCGTGTCCTTCGAAAAGCCCCGGGCGCGGAGCTCGCGCTCGACCCGGCCGCGCCCGTGGCGCGCTCCCCGCGTCCGCACGGCCGAGCGCGCCGCCGCGAGGTCGTCGAGGAGGCCCGCCGTCTCGAGGCTGTCGGCCGCTTCCGCGATGGCCGCCGCCGAGAAACCCCGGTCCTTCAGGGCCCGGATCAGCTCGGCGCGCCCGCGGGCGCGAACGGACAGGAGGCGCAGCGCGCGTTCCCGCGCGGCGGACGCCGACGCGGCGGATTCCGGATCCCGGGGCCTCGACTTCCGCCCGGCCGTCTCTAGGTTCTTCCCTGAGGGGTCTGGTTGGAGAAGTCGAACGGCGACTCCTCCGGCATCGGGTTGAAGTCCGAGGGCGCTTCGAGGGCCGAGTCCATCTCCTCGCGCGCGAGGTCGGCCGTCGACTGGATGCCCTGGATCTTGAGCTTGAACTCGTTCGGGTTCGTCGCGCGCTTGAGGGCTTCCTCGAGAGTGATGAGGCCCGACTTGTACAGGCTGTACAGCGACTGGTCGAAGGTCTGCATCCCGTACTGCGACGTGCCCTGCTGGATCGCGTCCTTGATGTACTTGGTCTTCTCCTTGTTCTCGATGCACTCGCGGACGTAGTTCGTCCGGATGAGGATCTCCGCCGCGGGGACGCGGCCGAGACCGTCGGCGCGGGGCATGAGGCGGAGCGAGACGGCGGCCTTGAGCACCGCGCCGAGCTGCAGCCGGATCTGCTTCTGCTGGTGCGGCGGGAAGACCGCGATGATGCGGTTGATCGTCTCCGTGGCGTCGAGGGTGTGGAGCGTCGAGAAGACCAGGTGGCCCGTCTCGGCAGCCGTCAGGGCCGTCTCGATCGTCTCGTAGTCGCGCATTTCGCCGACGAGGATGACGTCGGGGTCCTGGCGCAGGGCGCTGCGCAGGGCGAGGGAGAAGCCCTTGGTGTCGACGTCGACCTCGCGCTGGTTGACGATCGACTTCTTGTCGCGGTGGAGGAACTCGATCGGGTCCTCGATCGTCATGACGTGCTCGTTGCGAGTCGCGTTGATGTGGTCGATCATCGCGGCCAGCGTCGTCGACTTGCCCGAGCCCGTCGTGCCGGTGCAGAGCACGAGACCCCGCTGCTCGAGGCAGATCTTCTCGAGGACGGGCGGCAGCAGGAGCTCCTTGATCGTCAGGATCTTGGCCGGGATGACGCGGAGGACCAGGCCGACGGTGCCCCGCTGCTGGAAGATGTTGCACCGGAAGCGGCCGAGGTTCGGAACGTTGTAGGCGATGTCGATCTCGAAGTTGTTCTTGAACTTCTCTTTCTGACGGGCCGACATGATCGAGAACGCCATCGCGATCGTGTCTTCCTGCATCAGGCGCCGCATGTCGGCCAGCGGCAGCAGCGTTCCGTCGACGCGGATGACCGGAAACGCGCCGACTTTCAGGTGCAGGTCGGACGCCTTCCGCTCGACCGCAATCTTCAGCAGATCGTTGATATGCATTGGTTTGTGTCCTCGGTTGGAGGCTAGATTACGCCCCTCGACGAGCGAAAGAAAGCTCTCCGCAGTCGGCGCCTGGGGCCGACCTCAGCTGTCAGCCAGACCGGGCTCCGCCCGAAAGGCCACTTGCAACGTATTGAGCTGAAAGCGGATAACTGACGCTGACAGCTACCGCACCGCCGCCTCGACCGGCAGCGGCGTGAGCCAGCCGTACCGATCCGGCGCTTCGCCTCGGATGAGATCGAAGAAGTCCTTCTGGAGGCGTTCGGTGACCGGTCCCCGCCGCCCGGCGCCCACGACGATGTGGTCGACCGAACGGATGGGGGTGATCTCGGCGGCCGTGCCCGTGAAGAACACTTCGTCGGCGATGTAGAGCATTTCCCGGGCGATCTGCTGCTCGACGACGGTGAAGCCGGCGTCCCGGGCGAGCGTCATGATCGAGTCGCGCGTGATGCCGGGAAGGATGGTTCCCGCGAGCGGCGGCGTCAGGAGGCGTCCGCCATAGACGACGAAGATGTTTTCCCCGCTGCCTTCCGACACCCGACCCGCGTTGTCGAGCGCGATGCCCTCGGTGAAGCCGTTCGTCACGGCTTCCATCTTGATCAGGGCGGAATTGAGGTAGTTGCCGGTGGCCTTCGCCATGGCCGGGAAGGTGTTGGGAGCCATGCGGTTCCAGGAGGACACGCAGACGTCGACGCCCTGCTCGAGGGCCTCTTCGCCGAGATATTTGCCCCACCGCCAGACCGCGATCATCACGTCGACCGGGCTGTGGAACGGGTTGACGCCGAGGGCGCCGAGGCCGCGGTAGATGACGGGCCGGATGTAGCACTCGTCGTACCCGTTGGCCCGGATGGTCTCGACGATGGCCTCCTTGAACTCGGCCATCGACAGCGACACGTCCATCCGGTAGACCTTGCAGGAGTCGTAGAGGCGCTTGATGTGCTCGTCGAGCCGGAAGAAGGCCGACCCATGGCGGTTCTTGTACAGCCGGGCGCCTTCGAACATCGCCGAGCCGTAGTGGAAGACGTGCGAGAACGCGTGGATCTTCGCGTCGGCGAAGTCCACGAGCCGCCCATTCATCCAGACTTTCTTGACGTCCTCGTACGACATGGGGACCTCCGCCTGTTCGCTTCGCCCTTCCGGGATGCGACCGCGAGTATTGACCCAACCCGGGGGGGTGTCAATGCGAGCCGCGCGCCCGCGCCGCACGCGCGAGCGCCGACCGGACGAGAGTGAGTCCCGCGACCGCGGCGGTCTCGGCCCGAAGCTTTCCCGATGCGAGCGAGGCCGCGACCCAGCCGGCCGTGATCGCCGCGGCGTGCTCGGTGTCGCTCCATCCTCCCTCCGGACCGATGAGCAGCGCCGTGTCCTGGAGCGGAAGCTCCGCCGGCAACGGCTCGCCGCGAGGATCCAGGAGGAACCGCTGGGCTCCTTCGAATCGCGAGAGCGCCGAGGCGTACGCCACGGGCCCGTCGATCCTCGGCCAGCGCGCGCTCTCGGATTGTTCCGCGGCTTCTTCGACCACGCGGCGGAGCCGCGGAACGAGGCCGGCGCCGGCGCGCGGCCTCTGCGTGCGCTCGCTGACGACGAGCACGAGCGAGGACGCGCCGAGCTCGGTGGCTTTCTCGGCAATCCAGGAGAGACGTTCCGGGCGCACGGCCGCCACGCACAGGTGGACGGGCGGCCCGTCCTCCGGCGGCACCGGCGAGACGCGCTCGACGGCGATCGTGACGCGGTCACGAGCGAGCGCCGCGATCCGACCCGAGGCTTCGGCGCCGCTCCCGTCGACCAGGACGATCGCGTCCCCCGCGGCCAGCCTCCGCGCGCGAGCGTGGGCCGCCTTCTCGCGACCGAGAACACAGGTCGCTCCGGCGGAAGGGAGGCTCTCGACTACGAAGCGCGCGACAGACACAGGCAGACCCACTCCTTCTCGGACCGGCGGCCCGCGAGCTTCCAGCGCCGGCCACGAAGTTTCCCCAGGATGTCCTTCTCGCGCTCGCGCGTCACGCCCGAGAGGATGATCCTCCCCGCACGCCCGGCGCGCGCCAGAATCCGCGGCGTTTCCGGGAGGATCTCGTCCGCGAGCATGTTCGCGAGCACCAGGTCGAAGACCCCCCGCGCGGCCGCGAGGGGTCCCGCGTAGAGGCGGACCTTTGCCCCGAAATCGTGGCGCCGCAGATTCTCCCGGGCCACGAAGACGGCTTCGGAGTCGGTGTCGAGTCCGACGGCGACGCGGGCGCCCAGCGCTGCGGCGGCCAGGGCGAGGATGCCCGAGCCCGTGCCGACGTCGAGCACCGAACGACCCTCGATGGCTTCTTCCTCGAGCGCGAGGAGGGCGAGGCGCGTCGAAGCGTGCTCGCCGGTGCCGAATGCGCGAGAGGCCGGCAGCCGCAGCGCGATGCGCCCCTTCGGCGGCTCGGCGTCGCTCGGATCGCCGGGATCGATCCAGAGTCTCCGGCCCACGGCGAAAGTGCGAGAGGCGGCCCGGAAGGCTTCGAGCGGATCCCCTTCCGCGATGTCGGTCGTCAGGGCGTGCTTGATCCCGCGCGCCCGTAGAAACTCCGCGGCCGTCCGGGCCGCGACCGCTTCGCGGAAGAAGGCCACGAGGTCGGGGCCTTCGCTTTCGAATCCGAGGGGCGCGTGAAGGGCCAGGAGGCCGAGCAGCGCGTCGTCGCCGGATTTCTTCGGAACGAGCAGGCGGCTGAAGCGCGCGCGGGCCAACGGGCCGCCTCTCAGGAAAAAATCTTCTTGGCTTTCCGCTTGAAGAAGACGCTCTTGTCCGAAACCGGCGCGCCGACGAGCTCCGCGTATTTCCGGAGGAGCTCTTTCTCTTCCTTCGAAGGCTTGTCGGGCACGCGGACGCCGACCTTCAACACGAGATCGCCTTTGCCGCCGCGGCCCAGCCGCCCGAATCCCCGCCCTCGGAGCCGGACGTTCGCACCCGAGGCCGTGCCCGCGGCGATCGACACGGTCTCCGGGCCCTCGAGCGTCGGGACCTCGACGTCGCCGCCCAGCACGAGCGTGGGGAAAGGCAGGTCGAGTTGCAGGATGAGATCGTCGCCTTCGCGCTCGAAGATTTCGTGCTCCGCGACCGTGAGCACGACGTAGAGATCGCCCGCGGGGCCGCCGTTCGGGCCCGCGTCCCCCTCTCCGGTGAGCCGCAGGCGGGTTCCCGTCTCGACGCCGGCCGGGATCTTGATCGTCAATTCTTTCTTGCCCCGGCGGCGTCCTTCTCCGCGGCAGCCCGCGCAAGGCTTGTCGATGACGCGCCCGTCCCCGCGACAGGTCCCGCAGGGCCGCGTGACCGTCAGGAATCCCTGCGAGAGGCGCTGGCGCCCGGTGCCCCGGCAGCCCGGGCAGGTGCGCGGCTGCGTGCCTTCGGCGGCACCGACGCCGTCGCAATCGCCGCAGCTCTCGAGGCGGGAGATCGCGATCGGCGCTTCCACGCCATGCGCCGCGTTCTCGAACGTGATCTCCATCCGGTAGACGAGATCGCTGCCGCCGGCGGGCCCCCCGGCCGCGCCTCCGAATCCGAAGATGCCGTTGAAGAGATCCGAAAAGTCGCCGAAGACCGAAGGGTCGAAGCCCGAGAACCCTCCGTGCGCCCCGGCCCCCGCTCCCACGCCGGCGTGCCCGAACTGGTCGTAGCGCGCCCGCTTCTCGGGATCCGACAGCACGGCGTAGGCCTCCGACGCCTCGCGGAATTTCTCCGCCGCGTCCGGATTATTGGGGTTGCGGTCGGGATGGTAGGTCAGCGCCAGCTTGCGATAGGAGGACTTGAGCGTGGGCTCGTCCACGTCGCGCGAAACGGACAGGATTTCGTAATAGTCGCGTTTTGTCATGGGAGTTGAAAAGTTGGAGAGTTAAAGGTCGAAGCGTCAAGCAGGTGGGCGGCTTGCAGATTTCAACCTTCAACCCTCGACCTCGACTCGTCTTCTAGCTCGCCGCGGCGCCGCCCGCGCCGGCCCGGGCCAGCATCACCCGCGTCAGCACCTTCGACACGCCCTGCATGTCGAAGATGGCTTCGTTGAATGCCTCCCGCGACTCGCCGGTGGCGATCTCGCGCGAGCGCTTGAGCGTCTCTTCGATGCGCTGGCGCTCGTCGTCGGCCAGGGAGCCGCCGAACTCGCCGAGCACGCGCTCGTTGGAGGCGATCATGCCCTCCAGACGGTTCTTGATGGCCGCGATCTCGCGGCGTTCGTGGTCCGCCTCGGCGAACGCCGACGCTTCCTTGATGATCTTGTCGATCTCGTTCTGCGAGAGGCCGCCCGCCGGATTGATCTGCATGCCCTGGGCCTTGCCCGTCGCGAGGTCCCGCGCGGACGTGTTGACGATGCCGTTGGAGTCGATCGCGAAGGTCACTTCGATCTGAGGTACGCCGCGCGGAGCCACGGGGATTCCGACGAGCTCGAAGCGGCCGAGCGACTTGTTGTCCTTGGCGATCTCGCGCTCGCCCTGCAGGACGTGGATCTCGACGACGGACTGATTGTCCGCGACGGTCGTGAAGACCTTCGTGTTCTTGGTGGGGATCGTCGAATTCCGTTCGATGAGCTTCTCGAAGACGCCGCCGTGCATCTCGATGCCGAGGGAGAGCGGCGTCACGTCGAGGAGGACGACGTCTTTGATCTCGCCCTTCAGGACGCCGCCCTGGATCGCGGCGCCGATGGCGACGACCTCGTCGGGATTGATGTCGCGGTTGGGCTCGCGGCCGAACAGCTCGGCGACCATCCGCTGGACCTTCGGCGTCCGCGTCTGTCCTCCCACGAGGATGACCTGGTCGACGTCGGAGGGCTTGAGCCCGGCGGCCGAGAGAGCGTCGAGGCAGGGAGCGGCCGTCCGGTCGATCAGGTCGGCGACGAGGCTCTCGAAGCGCTCCCGCGTGAGCGTGCGGTTGATGTGCTTGGGACCGGACGCGTCGGCCGAGATGAACGGCAGCGTGATCGTCGTCTCCGTCGAGGTGGAGAGCTCGCACTTGGCCTTCTCGGCGGCTTCCTTCAGCCTCTGCAGCGCCATGCGGTCCTGGCGCAGGTCGATGCCGGTCGCCTTCCGGAAGTCGTCGAGCAGCCAGTCCATGATCTTCTTGTCGAAATCCTCGCCGCCGAGATACGTGTCGCCGGCCGTGGCCTTGACCTCGTAGATCCCGTCGCCGAGCTGCAGGATCGAGATATCGAACGTGCCCCCGCCGAGGTCGTAGACCGCCACGACTTCGCTGCCCTTCCGGTCGAGGCCGTAGGCGAGCGACGCCGCCGTCGGCTCGTTGATGATCCGGAGGACCTCGAGTCCCGCGATCCGGCCGGCGTCGCGCGTGGCCTGGCGCTGGGCGTCGTCGAAGTAGGCGGGAACCGTGATGATCGCCTCGGTGATCTCCTCGCCGAGGGCCTCTTCCGAAAACTCCTTGATCTCGGAGAGGATGAACGCCGAGATTTCCTCGGGGCTGTACTCCCGGGCCCGCGCCCGGATCTTCACGTCGCCGTTGACGGCGCGCACGATCTCGTAGGGCAGGACCTCCCGGGCATGCTGCGTCTCTTCGGCGTCGTACTTGCGCCCGACGAGTCGCTTGACCGCGAACACCGTGTTCATCGGGTTCGTGATCGATTGCCGCTTGGCGATCTGTCCCACGAGCCGCTCGCCGTCCTCCGTGAATCCCACGATGGAGGGCGTCGTCCGGCTGCCCTCGCGGTTCGTCAGGACCTGGGGGGTCGCGCCCTCGACCACGGAGACACAGCAATTGGTCGTTCCGAGGTCGATACCGAGAATCTTTCCCACGCGCCCTCCTGAATTCCCTGGCTTCTACTTCTTGTCCGCCGCCGCGTCGTCTTCGGGCGTCGTGCGGACCGCGACCTTCACGAACGACGGCCGAATGAGGCGATCGTTCAGGAAGTAGCCGCGCTGGAGCTCCTCGACGATGGTGTTCGGCGCGACCGCGTCCGTCTTCTCGGTCGCGACCGCCTCGTGCAGGTTGGGATCGAACGCCCCGGACGTGTCGATGGGAATCAGTCCGTAGCGCTTCCACAGCTCTCCGAGCTGCTTGGCGATGATCGCGATGCCCTGCCCGAAGTCGCTCGTGAGGTCCTCGGGACGGGCGTGCGCGAAGGCCCGCTCGAAGTTGTCGAGAATGGGAAGGAAGTCGTGCGCGAACCCCGCGAGGGCGATCTTGAAGTACTCCTGGCGCTCGCGCTCGCTGCGCTTCTTGTGGTTCTCGAACTCGGCGAGCTTGCGGATGTGGCGGTCCTTGAGCTCCTCGATCTCCTTCTGAATGTGGCGCAGCCGGTCCTCGGCCGCGGCGAGGGCGTTGACTTCCTCCTCGTTCAGCGCGGACTCCAGGGACTCGCCCGAATCGGACACTTCGAGCGTGTCTTCATCGGGTCTCCGCCTGTTCCGGTCGCGGTCGCTCATTCGGAGCGATCCTCCTTCTGGCGCTCTTCCCGGCGGTCGAGCCGATCCGAGACGGCCCGGCCGAGCAGGTCGACGACGGGGATGACCCGGGTGTATTCCCGGCGCGCCGGTCCGATGACTCCCAACATTCCCGTCAGTGTCTCTCCCGTGCCATAAGAGGTCAAGACGGCCGAGAGCTTCGGGTCCACGGAGCGGTCGTCTTCGGAGCCCAGGATCACGCTCGTGCCGGGGGAATCGAGGTAGCGGGAGACGAGCTCCAGCACCCGGACTTTTTCGTCGAACGCCTGAAAGATCCGGCGGATCGAGTACACGTCGGAGAACTCGGGCTTTTCCAGCAGGCGCGCCGTGCCGTCGTAGAAGAGCTGGTCCTCGCCGTCCTTGCGGTCGAACGCCTGCCGGGCGAGAGCGGCGACCCGGCCGATCCGGTCGGCTTCGGCGCGCTCGCGCTCCATGGCCGCGGCGAGGCGGCGGCGGACCTCGTGCAGCGTCAGGCCGCCATATTCGCGCGTCAGCCTCTCGGAGAGGGCGTCCAGCTCCGCCGGCGAGTAGGTCGTTTCGGTCTCGAGCACCCGCGAGATCACGACGTCGGGCTCATGGACCTGGACGCAGAGGATCTTGCCCGGCGCGACGGCCAGGAAGCGCAGGCTCTTGACGACCGTATGCAGAGCGTCGGGCGCGACGACGAACCCGACCTCGCCCGAGAGATGCGAAAGCAGGCGTGAAGCCGCCGTGAAGAGGCGGCTGACGTCGCCCCCGGCCGAATCCAGATCGGAGTCGACCTGCTCGCGGACCTCGTCGCCGACCTTCCGCTGGCGCATGAGCTCGTCGATGTAGACCCGGTAGGCCCGGTCGGTCGGGACCCGGCCCGCCGAGGTGTGGGGCTGGGCCAGAAAGCCCGAGTCCGTCAGGTCGGCCATGATGTTTCGGATCGAGGCCGGAGACAGGCCGAAGCGGTTGGACTTGAAGAGCGTCCGTGAAGACACCGGGCGCCCCGTGTCCACGTGGACGCGGATGATCTCCTTCAGGATCGCGCGGCTTCGGGGTTCGAGTGTCGGCATGGGATTTTTGGGCTTTGGCTCCGCCTTTGGCAGTCTGGTCGAGAGAGTGCTAATGATACCAAAAAGGGCCGTTAGACTCCGCGCCGTGGCGGCAGAGATTCTCGACTCGCGTCTCGCGCTCGCCGGAGCGGGCCGCGCGAGCCGAGCTTTCGCGCGCGCCTGGCTCGCCGCCGGCGGCCGGATCGCTTTCCTCATCGTCCGCAATCCGGCGTCGGCCAGCGGGCTTCCGGCCGAGCTCGCGCGGATTCCCGCCGTCCCGGTCCCCGAAGCGGGCTCGACTCCCGAGACTCGCAGCTGCGACGTTCTCGTCCTTGCGGTGTCGGACGACGCCATCGAGAGCGTCGGCGAAGCCCTCGCTTCCCGGGTGTCCTGCCGCGTGGCGCTTCATCTCTCCGGAGCTCTGTCGAGCGGCGTCCTCGCTCCCCTGGCCCGCCACGGGGCCGCCGTGGGCTCGCTCCACCCCGTCCGGCCTTTCACCGGCGAAGTGAACGAGGACTGGAGCGGGGCTTTCGTCGCCGTCGAGGGCGACCCGGCCGCGGCGGAAACCGCGACGGCGATCGCCCGCGCGGTCGGAGCGCGGCCTCATGCCCTCTCGCCCGACGCGAAGCCGCTGTATCACGCGGCCGCGTCGCTCGCCGCCGGTGGCACGGCCGCCGTCGTCTCGGTCGCCGTGGAAGCCTGGATCGCCGCCGGCGTGCCCGCGGACACCGCCCGCGAAGTCCTTTCGGGCCTGGCGGAGCGTGCGGTGGCCGCGGCGGGCAAGCTGCCGTTCCGCGAGGCGTTCACCGGAGCCGTCGCGCGCCGCGACGTCGGCACTGTGCGCGCGCACACCGAGGCGCTCTCTCCCCACCCCGAAGCGTTCGCGCTCTATCGCGCGCTCGCCGAGGAGATCCTGCGACGCACGCAAGGCCGAGGAAAGGAAGACGAGATCCGCGGAATCCTGACGCGAGGCTGAGCGCGAACGATCGACGATCCTCCATCCGAATCCTCCATCCGAGCTGCGGGGTGCCCGTAACCCTCTCCGGGTGCTACAATTTGCGCAGCCCGTCGCAACGCCCCGCTTCGCGCGCGGCGCGCCCGGGCTCAGAAAGTCATGGTTTTTTTCAACTACGCCACGATGCAGATGGCGGCCAAGGTCGTTTACTACGGCCCGGGCCTGTGCGGGAAGACGACCAACCTGCACCACATCTACGGCCGCACCGCGCCCGGCTCGCGCGGCGAGATGGTGTCGCTGGAGACCGAGACCGACCGGACGCTTTTCTTCGACCTGCTGCCCCTCGACGTCGGCGTCATCGGAGGGTTCAAGACGCGGGTCCAGCTCTACACGGTCCCCGGCCAGGTCTTCTACAACACGACGCGCAAGCTCGTGCTCAAGGGCGTCGACGGCATCGTCTTCGTGGCCGACTCCCAGCGCGCGATGCGGGACGCGAACGTCGAGTCCCTCGCGAATCTCAAGACGAACCTCGCCGAGATCGGCGTGAAGCTCGACGAGATTCCGCTCGTGCTCCAGTACAACAAGCGCGACCTCGCCAACATCCTCTCGCTCGCGGAGCTCGAAGACAGCCTGAATCCCGCGAAACTTTTCGAGAGCTACGAAGCCTGCGCCGTTCTCGGCCAGGGCGTCTTCGAAACCCTCAAGGCGATCTCTCGCCTCACGCTGCGTTCGCTCAAGAAGAGAATGCTCGGCGAAGAGAAAGCGCCCGTGTCGGCGCCCGCGCCGAAAGCGGCTCCCGCGGCAAAGACGGCCGCGCCCGCAGCGGCCGCGGCTCCGTCGAAGTCCGCGCCGAAGGCCGCGGCCAAACCGACGCCCCCTAGCGCCGCCTCCCCCGCCGCCCGCCGACGATCTGCAGGAGGCGCTGGACGTCGACCCCGGCACGTTCTCCGCAAAGACTCCGACTCCGGTGCGCGCCTACGAGCTCAACCAACCCCCTTCGACCTTCGACGGCTCGGACCAGGAGACGGTGCAGGAGTTCGAGCAGGCCCTGGATTCGCTCGATGCGCCGCTGCCCGAAGCGGCGCCGGCGGCGTCCGGCGCCTCCGCGGCCCCTCCGGCGGAGGGCGAGATCGCCGACGTGTCCTTCGCCGAGGCGGCCCAACCGGAGCCCGAGAAAGCGATTACCGAAGAGGTGCGGCACGTCAAGGTCCGCTCCAACATCGACATCCTCGCGGAGCTCGAGCGTCTGCGGAAGACATCGACCTCCACCGCGCCGGAACCCGAAAAGCCGCGCCGACCGGCCACCGGCATTTCGGTCGACGATCTGCTGGCGTCGAGCCTCAATCACCGCAAGGAAATCAGCAAGGTCTTCGAGGTCCAGGTGCCGCGCCGTCAGCTCACGCAGGGGCACCAGGTCACCGTCGGGTTGCGATTCGAAGACCAGCAGGGCAAGGAAGTCGGCGAGGGACAGTCCTTCTCGATCGAGCTCCAGTCGCGCAGCGACATCGAGCGCCTGCTGCTCTCACTCAAGTTCCACATCCTGGGAAAGTGACCGCGCGCCCGCGCTTGCGCGCGACGCGGGTCATCCCGAGGAGCAGCAGCGACGAGGGATCCCGTCCAGATCCCGGTCAACTGATCATCCGCGCGCTTGCGCGCGACGCGCGTCATCCCGAGGGCCGCAGGCCCGAGGGATCCCGAACTCGTTCATGCCTCGCACTCTGTCCTCTCTTCGCCACACTGTACGGAAAAGCCTTTGCAATCCCGCGGAGGCCAGGTCTAACCTTCTCTCATGCGATCGATCCAGGGGATCGCGCGGCTGGGCATTGCCGTGCTCACGGCAGGCGTTGCGGCCTGCGCGTCGGCTCCGAAGCAGTCCGCGGCGCCGTCGGCTCCCCCGCCCGCCGTTCCGACCGCGGACGAGCGCGCGATCGCCGCCGCCTCGGCCGAGTTCGATCTCGGTCGCGAAGCCGCCCTCGCCGGCGATTTCGTCTGCGCGCGGTATCGCTTCAGCCGGGCCATCGACGCGGTGCGACCGCCGACGGGCCCGCCGCCTTCGAACTCCGTCGAGTCTTTTTCGTTCGAGATGTACGAGGGCATCCAGCGGTACGAGGCGCTCGCCGGACCGACCGAGGAAGCCGGAACCTCGAGCGGCGAGATCGACCCCGAGATCGAAGCGCAGATCGAGGCTCCGGAAACCAACCCCGAGGCGATCGCCACGGCGCGCGAGGCCGTGGCCTCCGATCGCCCGGCCGCGGTGCCGGATGTCCCGATCGTCGTCAACGACTCCGTCCTGCGCGTGATCGCGGCATTCCAGAGCGACGCCCTGCACGACAAGATCCAGGCGGGCCTGGTCCGTTCGGGCCGCTATCTCCCCATGATCCACCGGGTCTTCGCCGAGGAGGGGCTGCCGCAGGACCTCGCGATGATCGCCTTCATCGAATCCTCGTTCCTGCCTCTCGCCCGCTCGAACAAGATGGCGCATGGCATCTGGCAGTTCATGCCGCGCACGGGGCGCCAGTACGGCCTCCGGTCGAACGGGATCGTCGACGAGAGGCGCGATTTCGAAAAGTCGACCCGCGCGGCCGCGCGTTACCTCGCGTACCTGAACGAGATTTTCGGAGACTGGTATCTCGCGATGGCGGCGTACAACGCCGGCGAGGGCAAGATCCTGCGCGCCATGAACCGCACCGGCGCCCGCGACTTCTGGCACCTCGCTTCGACCAATGCCATCCGGAAGCAGACGAAGAACTACGTGCCCGCATTCCTCGCCTCGGTCCTCATCTCGAAGAACCCGTCGCACTACGGGTTCGTGGTCGTTCCGGATCCGCCGCTCGAGTACGACACGGTCCGCCTGGAGCGTTCGATCAGTCTCGAGGACCTTTCGAAGGCGTCGCAGTTTCCGCTCGAGGACCTCCAGTCGCTCAACCCCGAGCTGCTGACCCTGGTCACGCCGCAGCAGCCCGAGGGTTACGACCTCCGGATTCCGGACGGGACGCGTCGAGACGCTATCGCTCGTCGTCGCCGCCGTTCCCACGACGAGCGTGCCGGAGTTCAAGACGCACGTCGCGAAGAAGGGCGACACGCTTCCCAAGATCGCCCGACGCTACGGCGTGACGGTCTCATCTCTGGCGTCGGCGAACTCGCTCTCGACACGCGCACGGCTGTCCCGCGGCCAGGAAATCATGGTTCCCGCGAAGGCCGAGAAGGCCAAGAAGACCGTGAAGGCCTCGACCCCCAAAGTCGCGGTCGCGACGTCGAAGAAGACGACGAAGTCCGCACCCCCGGCGCCAGCGACCGCGAAGAGCTACCGCGTGAAGACCGGGGACACCCTCTACCAGATCGCCCTCCGGCACGGAACGACCGTGGCCGAGATCCTGGCCATCAACGGCCTCGGCGGCTCCGGGCTGATCAAGCCGGGGGACAAGCTCAAGATCCCGGCGAACTGACCGTGCGCGCGCTTGCGCCGCGCACGGTCATCCCGAGGCGCGCAGCGCCGAGGGATCCCGTCACGTCTCGCGCCCCCGTTCTCCTGCTACCATAGTCCTCGTCCTCATCCGATCAGGCCTCCTCGGCCCCGAGGAGGTGGCATGCTCACCCGGATCCACTCCGCCGCGACTCTCGGCCTCGAAGCCCGTGTGCTCGACATCGAGGTCGATGCCTCGGGCGGTTTCCCTCGCTTCACGATCGTCGGACTCCCCGACGCCGCTGTCCGCGAAGCGCGAGAGCGCGTCCGCTCCGCCCTGAAGAACTCGGGCTTCGCGTTTCCATCGGGGACGGTCACGGTCAACCTGGCCCCCGCGGACTTTCGAAAATCCGGCGCCGCGCTCGATCTGCCGGTCGCCCTGGGCCTCGCCGCGCTCGGAGGTGAGGCTTCCGCCGGCCGCCGCGTCATCGTCGGAGAGCTCGGGCTCGGCGGCGAGGTCCGGCCGATTCGCGGAGCGCTGTGCCTCGCTCTCGCCGCCCGGGACGCCGGGTTCCCCGAGATCGTGCTGCCCGCGGCGAGCGCCCGCGAGGCCTCCGCGGTCGACGGGATCCGGGTCATCCCCGTGCCGCACCTCACGGACGCCGCGGCGCATCTCTTCGGGGGACGCACGGTCGCGCCTCTGGCGCGGACGGACGCCGAGGCCTCCCCGTCGACGCCCCCGCCCGACTTCTCGGATCTGCGCGGCCAGCTCGTGGCGCGCCGCGCCGCCGAGATCGCGGCGGCGGGAGGGCATCACCTGCTCCTGACCGGACCGCCGGGCGCCGGCAAGACGATGCTCGCGCGACGCCTGCCCGGGATCCTCGCTCCTCTCACCGACGGCGAGGCGCTCGAGGTCACGCGGGTGCACTCGGTCGCGGGCACGCTTCCCACCGGAGCGGGGCTCATCCGCACTCCTCCGTTCCGGGCGCCGCACCACGGGATCTCGGCGCCCGGTCTCGTCGGCGGAGGAGCGCGGCCGGTGCCCGGCGAGATGTCGCTCGCGCACCGCGGAGCGCTTTTCCTCGACGAGATCCCCGAGTTCCGCCGGGACGCCCTGGAGGCGATTCGACAGCCGCTCGAAGAGCGCGCGATCACCGTCGTCCGCGTGGGCGGGGCGTGCGTCTTCCCCTGCGACGTCCTCCTCGTCGCCGCCATGAATCCCTGCCCCTGCGGTTTCGCCGGGGATCCGCGTCGGTCGTGCGCGTGCGATCCGCGCGAGCGCTCGCGGTACGCGCGCAAGCTCTCGGGCCCGTTTCTCGACCGGATCGACCTGCACGTCGTGATGCGCGACCTCCCGTGGCCCGAGCTCCGCGGCTCCGCGGGGGCCGAGGCCTCCGCCGCGATCCGGGCCCGCGTGGAAGCCGCGCGCATGTGCGCGGCGTCACGCCGCCCCGGGAGGGCGGGCTTCCGCAACGGGGATCTCACTGCACAGGAGCTTGTGCAGCATTGCCCTCTCGACGGCGCGGGCGTTCGCGTTCTGGAGACGGCCGTCGCGCGCCTGCACCTGTCGGCGCGGGCGATCCATCGGGCCCTGCGCGTCGCGCGTACGATCGCCGATCTCGCGCAGAGCGAGAGGGTCCTTTCGTCACACCTGTCCGAAGCGCTGTCCTTTCGCCCGGCGCCGACCTCGCCGATTTCCTGCCCGATCGAGCAGGGTTGACAGCATCGGGAGCGGCCCATACGATCGATGTCAACCAGATCCGGGGCGTCGACTCCGGTCCAGACTCTCGAACCGAGCTCGTGCAGGCGTACACGGGAGAGGCCTGCGCAGACCCGGGTAGGAGGAAACCGGTGAAGTACAACACGATCATTTTCGTGCCGCATGCGCGGGCGCGATTCCGCAAGCTCACGATCTCGTCCCGGTTCCTCGGGCTCGCCGCCGCTTCCATCGCGGTCGTCCTCCTGGCCGCCGTCGCCTTCGCCTGGGCCTTCTTCGCGTCGGCCCGACGCGACCGCGAGTACCGCTTCGCCCTCGCCGAGAACGCGCGCCTCCGCTCGACGACCGCCGATCTCCACCAGCGTCTCGACGGCATCTCCAAGCGGATGACCGACTTCGAGGCCCGCACCCGCCGCCTCGCGATCGTGGCGGGCCTGACCGACTCGGCGCGGCAGGGCGTCGGCGGACCGGGGCTCGCCCCCGAGACCGCGGCCGACTTCGGCAACCAGAGCTCTCTGCTCGACACGCGCCTGTCGCTTCTCGAGAAGCAGTTCTCCCGCCGTTCGGCCCAGATCGCCTCCACGCCCACGGTGTGGCCGGTCCGGGGAGCCGTGAGCTCGGGCTACGGCCTCCGCAGCGACCCGTTCACGGGAGGCTCGTCGTCGCACGAAGGCATCGACATCTCGACGTCCCGCGGCGAGCCCGTGCTCGCCACGGCGGACGGCACCGTGCTGCTCTCCGGGTGGGCCGGCGAATACGGACGCGCGATCGAGATCGTGCACAACGACCGCTACGTCACCCTCTACGGCCACCTCCAGGAGACGCTCGTCGAGCAGGGGCAGGTCATACGCCGGGGCGATCGGGTGGGTCTCGTCGGCTCGACCGGGCGCTCGACCGCGCCGCATCTCCACTACGAGGTCCGCGTCGACGGCCGGCCGGTCAACCCGCTGGAGTACATCCTCGAAGGCCGGTAACCCTCACCCGGACTCTTCCTTCGAGTCCCCTCCCGCCTCGACCCGGGTCATCCCGCCCCTATCGCAACCCGGGAATCCGAAATAAACTCCCGCCCTTCAGATGTTAACCGCCCAAATATGATCGACCGCGTCCTCGCCAAGGTCTTCGGCACGCAGCACGAGCGCGATCTCAAGAAGCTCGCGCCCCGCGTGACGCGGATCAACGCCCTCGAGCCCGAGATGCAGAAGCTCTCGGACGAGGCCCTCCGCGCCAGGACGGACGAGTTCCGGGCGCGGATCGCGAAGGCTCTGGAGGGCGTCCCGGCCGAGGATCTGAAGGCGGCGCGCGACGAAGCGCTCGACGAGGTCCTGGAGGAGGCGTTCGCCGTGGCGCGGGAAGCCTCGGTGCGAGCGCTCGGCATGCGCCCCTTCGACGTCCAGCTCATCGGCGGCATGGTCCTCCACCAGGGCAAGATCGCCGAGATGAAGACGGGCGAGGGCAAGACCCTCGTCGGCACGCTGCCGGTCTACCTGAACGCCCTCACCGGAAGGGGCGTGCACGTCGTGACCGTGAACGACTACCTGGCCCGCCGCGACGCCGAGTGGATGGGCCAGATCTACCGGTTCCTGGGCCTCACGGTCGGCTGCATCCAGAACAACCTCCTCGACGACGAGCGCCAGAAGGCCTACGCCTGCGACGTCACCTACGGGACGAACAACGAGTTCGGCTTCGACTACCTGCGCGACAACATGAAGTTCGAGATCGAGAGCATGGTCCAGCGGGGCCATGTCTTCGCGATCGTCGACGAGGTCGACTCGATCCTGATCGACGAGGCCCGCACGCCGCTCATCATTTCCGGGCCCTCGGAAGAGAACACCGACGTCTACTACCGCTGCAACCGCGTCATCCCGCACCTCGTCAAGGGCACCGAGGACAAAGACAAGCACGGCAACAAGTTCACGACCGGGGACTATCTCGTGGACGAGAAGGCGCGCACCGCGGTGCTGACCGAGGAGGGCGTCGCGAAGGCCGAAAAGTTCCTGGGCATCGAAAACATGTACGAGCTGACCAACATCGACCTGCTGCACGGAGTCGAGCAGGCGTTGCGGGCCCACGCCCTCTACCGGCGCGACGTCGAATACATGATCAAGGACGGCCAGGTCCTCATCGTCGACGAGTTCACCGGCCGCGTCCTCCCCGGCCGGCGCTGGTCCGACGGGCTCCACCAGGCCGTGGAGGCCAAGGAAAACGTCAAGATCGAGCGGGAGAACCAGACCCTCGCGACGATCACCCTGCAGAATTACTTCCGCCTCTACGAAAAGCTGGCGGGCATGACCGGCACGGCCGACACCGAGGCCTCCGAGTTCCACCAGATCTACAAGCTCGACGTGGTCGTCATCCCGACCAACATGCCCATGATCCGCGAGGACAACCAGGACGTGGTCTATGCCTCGGAGCGCGAGAAATACGAAGCGGTCGCGGACGAGATCGTCCAGCTCCGGGACAAGGGGCAGCCGGTCCTCGTGGGCACGGTTTCGATCGAGAAGTCCGAGCGACTTTCCGAGCTCCTGAAGAAGCGCAAGGTCCCCCACGTCGTCCTGAACGCCAAGTTCCACGAGAAGGAAGCCGAGATCGTCGTCCAGGCCGGACGCTCGGGATCCGTGACGATCGCGACGAACATGGCGGGACGCGGGACGGACATCGTGCTCGGCGGCAACCCCGAAGCCGTCGCCGCGCACGAGCTCAAGGACATCGAGGACGCCGCCGAGCGCGAACGCCGCCTCGCAGAGCTCCGCGAGAGCTGCGCCGAGGACAAGAAGACGGTTCTCGCGGCCGGCGGGCTCCACATCATCGGAACCGAGCGCCACGAGTCGCGCCGGGTCGACAACCAGCTCCGAGGCCGTTCGGGCCGGCAGGGAGACCCGGGCTCTTCCCGCTTCTACCTCTCTCTCGAAGACGACCTGATGCGCATCTTCGGGTCGGACCGCCTCCAGAACATCATGCGCCGCCTCGGTATGGAGGAGGGCGTGCCGATCGAGCACGGCATGGTCTCGCGGTCCATCGAGCGCGCGCAGAAGCAGGTCGAGGGCCGCAACTTCGAGACCCGCAAGCACCTGCTCGAGTACGACGACGTCATGAACCGGCAGCGCGAGGAGATCTACGGGATGCGCCGCGGCATCCTCAAGGGCGAGCTCTCGCGCGAGCACGTCCTCGGCCTCGCCGAGATGGTCCTCGATTACGTCCTCGGGCGCCACCTCAACGAAGAGAAGTCTCCCGCCGACTGGGATCTCGCCGCCAACGACGTCGATCTCGGCGAGTACTTCGGGCTCAAGACCGGCACGATCGCCTACGAAGGCAAGAGCCGCGAGCAGATCCGCGAGGAGATCTGGACGTCCCTGCTGGCGATCTACGACCGAAAGGAATCGATCCTCGGCGCCGAGATGATGCGGACCCACGAGAAGTTCGTGATGCTGCAGGTCGTCGACCAGCAGTGGAAGGACCATCTCCTCGCCATCGACCACCTCAAGGAAGGCATCGGCCTGCGCGGCTACGGCCAGCGGGACCCGCTCATCGAGTACAAGAAGGAATCCTTCGAGCTCTTCACGCTCATGAAGGAGAGGATCGAAGATCAGATCGTCCAGTACCTCTTCAAGCTGCAGCCCGTCCCGCGGGAAGAGGCCGAAGCCGGCGGCGAAGCTCCGGCCGGTCCGAGGCGGGCTCCGGTCGCCATGCCGCAGCGCCGGGCGCCGTCCAACGTGAACTACTCCTACGGCGCCGCGGCCTCGGGCGGACAGGACGCCAAGGTCGAGACGGTCCAGCGACAAGCCCCCAAGGTCGGCCGCAACGATCCCTGCCCGTGCGGCTCGGGCAAGAAGTACAAGAAGTGCCACGGAGCTGAGGGTGGGCCGCCGCCGGGGGGCGGAGGTAAATCCAATCACCGGGCCGCCGGAGCGTGATGGCGAAGAATCCCCGAACCCGATCCGACGACGCGATTCCCCTGGCCCTGACGTTCGACGACGTCCTCCTCCTTCCGGCGCACTCGGAAGTCCATCCCCGCGAGGTCGATCTCTCGACCAGCCTGACCGCGGACATCGGCCTCAACATCCCCGTGATCTCGTCGGCGATGGACACGGTCACCGAGTCGCGGCTCGCGATTGCGATGGCTCAGGCGGGCGGCCTCGGCGTGATCCACAAGAACCTCTCGATCGAGGCCCAGGCGGCCGAAGTCGACAAGGTCAAGCGCTCCGAGTCCGGGATGATCGTCGATCCCGTGACCTGTCGCCCCGAGCAGTCGATCGTCGAGGCCCTGGAGCTCATGTCCCGCTTCAAGATCTCGGGCGTTCCGGTGGTCGACAAGCGGGGCAAGCTCGTCGGCATCCTGACCAACCGTGACCTGCGCTTCGAGACGCGGCTCGACAAGCCCATCTCCGCGCGCATGACCAAGAAGAACCTGATCACGACGCCGGTCGGCACCACGCTCGATCAGGCCAAGGAGCTCCTCCACAAGTACCGCATCGAGAAGCTCCTCGTCGTCGACCGCGCCGGAAGCCTCAAGGGCCTCATCACGGTCAAGGACATCCAGAAGGCGATCAAGTACCCCAACGCCGCGAAGGACGCGCTCGGGCGGCTGCGGGTCGGCGCCGCCATCGGCGTCACCCGCGACATCCTCGACCGCGCGCGCGAGCTCGTGGGCGCCAAGGTCGACGTGCTCGTCCTCGACTCCTCGCACGGGCACAGCCAGGGAGTGCTCGACGCGCTGAAGCTGGTCCGCAAGCGCTTTCCTTCGACTCCCATCATCGCCGGCAACGTGGCGACGGAGGAAGGAGCGCGCGATCTCGTCCGGCGCGGCGCCGACGCCGTCAAGGTCGGCATCGGCCCGGGGTCGATCTGCACGACCCGGGTCGTCACCGGCGCGGGCGTCCCGCAGGTTCATGCCATCCGGGAGTGCGCCAAGGCGACGCGGGGGACCAAGGTGCCCCTGATCGCCGACGGCGGCATCAAGTTCTCCGGCGACATCACGAAGGCCCTCGCGTCAGGCGCCCACCTCGTCATGATCGGGTCGCTGCTCGCCGGAACGGAGGAGTCGCCGGGAGAGACGATCCTCTACCAGGGCCGCACGTTCAAGGCGTACCGCGGCATGGGCTCGCTCGGGGCGATGAAGGCCGGCTCCTCCGACCGCTACTTCCAGGAGTCGATGGAGTCGGATGCCCCGGTGACATCCGGCAACGGCGGTTCCCTCTCCAAGCTGGTTCCCGAAGGCATCGAGGGCATGGTGCCCTACAAGGGCTCGGTCGAGGGACTCGTGCTCCAGCTCACGGGCGGCGTGCGGTCGGGCATGGGACTCGCCGGCTGCCGATCCATCGAGGAGCTCCGCACGAAATCGAAGCTCATCCGGATCACCTCCGCGGGACTTCGGGAGTCCCACGCGCACGACGTGATCATCACCAAAGAGGCGCCGAACTACCGGAGAGAGGACGGCTAGCGTCGAGTCGGGTCGAGCCGCTCCCCTACGTTTTCTTCTTCCGCTTCTCCTTCGCCTCGGCGTCCTTGGCCCACTTCTCCTGGCGAAGCTTCAGCACGGCCTCGAGACGCTTCGAAAGCTGCTCTTCCTCGCCGGAGGCCCGAGGCCGGTAGTACCGGCGGCCGCGAAGCCGATCCGGCAGGCATTCGATGCCGCCCACGCCCTCGGGCTCGGCCGGAGCGTAGCGGTAACCCTGGCCGTACCCGACTTCGCGCATGAGCTTCGTCACGGCATTGCGGATGACCGCCGGCACCGGCTCGGCGGGCTTTTCGGCGACGTCGCGCTTGGCCTCTCCCTCCGCTTCGTAGAGGGCGTTCGACTTCGGCGCCAGGGCGCAATAGACGGCGGCTTCGGCCAGGGCGAGCGAGCCCTCCGGCATTCCCAGGAAGTCGTAGGCGTCCTTGGCATCGAGCGCGATGCGCAGCGCCCGCGGGTCCGCGAGACCCACGTCCTCCGAGGCGAACCTCACGATGCGCCGGGCGACGTACAGCGGATCCTCCCCCGCTTCCAGCATCCGCACGAGCCAGTAGATCGTGGCGTCGGGATCGGACTCGCGCATGGACTTGTGCAGGGCGGAGATGAGGTTGTAGTGCTCCTCGCCGGCCTTGTCGTAGAGGAGGACCTTGCGCTGCAGCAGGTCCCGCAGGCGCGCCACGTCGATGGTCTTCGTGCGCGAGGCCTCCCCGTCGGCCCCCGCGGCTTCCAGCAGGTTCAGCGCCCGGCGCGCGTCGCCGCCGGAAGCCTGGGCGATGAAGGAGAGGCCCTCGTCGTCGAGTCGGAAGTCGCGGGCGCCCAGGCCGCGGTCGATGTCCTGGAGGGCCCGCCCGACGATCCGGGCGATGGCCTCCGGCGCGAGGGGCTCGAGGACCACGACCTTGCAGCGGGACAGGAGCGCGCCGTTGAGCTCGAACGACGGATTCTCGGTGGTCGCGCCGACCAGCACGATGTCTCCCGACTCGACGTAGGGCAGAAACACGTCCTGCTGCGAGCGATTGAACCGGTGGATCTCGTCGAGAAACAGGATGGTCCGCTTGCGGGAGCGGAGGCGCTTCGCCTCCTCGAGGACCTCCCGCATCTCCTTCACGCCGGTGGCCACGGCCGAGTAGGACACGAAGTGCGAGGAGGTCTGGGACGCGATCAGCCGCGCGAGCGTCGTCTTGCCGACGCCGGGCGGACCCCACAGGATGAGCGACGGGACGCGGTCCTCGGCGATGGCCCGCCGGAGAAATCCGTTGGCGCCGACGACTTCCGCAGGGCCCTCGACCTCGTCGAGCGAGCGCGGACGCATTCGATCGGCGAGCGGCGCGGTCGACCCGGCGTCGACGCGGCCGGCCGGGCCGGGCTCGGGCGCCTCGCCTTCGAAGAGATCGCGCGTCACGGAGCGGCCTCGAGCGAGCGGCGACACGTCTCGGAGCAGACCGCGAGGGTCTCGCCGCCGCGCCGCACCGGCAGGGCGAGACGGCGATCGATCCAGGTGCCGCACACGGGATCGCGAATCATGTCCCCCTCGCGCGCCGGAGGAGATGGAGGCCGCCCGGGAGCGCTCCCGCGCCGCACGGCCTCGAAGAAAATCCGGAGACCGCGGAGCACGGTCAGGAACGCAAAGAGAGCGAAGAGGAGAAGGACGGCCCGGGCCATGACTTTGGCGGCCGACGTCCTCAGCCCGCGCGGAGGCTGGAGATCTGGGACTGGATGCGATCGAGCTGCGGGATCTCGGGATGCCGCTTCTGGAGCTCCTCGAAGAGCCGTTGGGCCTCGGCCGCGTTGCGGCGATCGAAGGCCTCCACGAGGACCCAGTTCAGCATGCTCTGCCAGTGCTCCGGGTCCGCGTCGCGCGCCTTCTTGAAGTAGGCCACGGCGAGCTCGAACTCGCCCGCGTTGCGGTGCGCCGCGCCCAGGTCCGAAAGCAGGTTCGGGTCGTTCGGGGCCTTCCGTCTCGCCTTCTCGTAAGCCTCGATCGCGCCTTCCCACTCCGCGCGATCGTAGAGGTAGTTGCCGAGGGCAGTCAGCAGCGCCGGGTTCTCAGGGTCGCGGTCGACCGCGCGCGTCAGCTCCGCGAGGCGCGGATCGGTCCCCGGAGTCTCCGGACCGGACGCCCCGGCGCTCGCGCGTCCCGGCCGTCCCCCGCCGCCCGCGAAGTAGCCCGCCGAGAAGCCGACGAGGCCGCCCACGAGGAGGGCCAGCACGATTCTCGGCACGACGGATCTGGCGGATTTTTCAGCGACCACGACGGCATTCTCTCAGAAACAAAACGGGGCGGCTCGTGCCGCCCCGTGAAAAAGCCCGAAGGGAAAACGTCTCAGTGCGAGGCCGCCCGGAGCACCGGGGTGCCCGCCGCGCGGGACACGGCCGCCGCCCGGCTCGAAGCCGAACGGGCGAGCGCCTTGTCGACCTGGCGCTCCACTTCCTTCTCGTCGAGGTTGTTGATCACCGCGATCTCGGACACGATGAGGTACTTCGCGCGCTCGTACATCTTCTTCTCGCGGAACGAGAGCGTCTTGCGGGACGAGATGTAGTTGAGCGTCTTCAGAACGTCCGCGATGGCGACCAGCTCCCCCGACTTCATCTTGTCGAGGTTCTGCTTGTAGCGCCCCTTCCAGTCCCCGGTCGCGGAGAAACGCCCGTCGCCGAGTGTCTTCATCAGCCCGGTGATGTCCTTCCGCTGGGTCAACCGGCGCAGGCCGATCAGACTCGTGTTGCCGACGGGAACCATGACCCGGGAATTGTTGGAAAGGAGACGGAGATGATAGAAGCTCCGCGGGGCCACCGGCTCCGTCGCGAACCCCTCGCCGATCTTTTCGATGACCGAGACCCCGTGGTTGGGGTACACGATCTTCTCTCCCACCTTAAATCCCACTCGCGCCTCCTCGAAATTAGATGAAAAAGATCTGATACGGGAACCGCGGATTATAGGGAAAACGCGCGAGAAACTCAACCTTTGCGCCTCATTTGCGCGCCCCGAACTTATGCTGTAGCAGCAACTTACTGGCCGGTTGTGCGCCTGATCACAGGGTCAGGAAGAGTACAGGGAACAGCCAGAAAGCCCTGCCGTTGCAACGAAATCCGACGGCGGCGTCTCCGGGCTAGGACACCCGTACGAGCGCGTTCCCGGGGCCGCAGGAGCCGAATTCCTCGATGAGCTCGTCGATCCTCGACAGCCCCTCCCGGACCTTGCCGGCGTCGTATCCGTAGCCGATCCGCAGGTACTTGCCGATCCCGAAGTGGCCGCCAGGCGTGATCAGGACGGATTTTTCCTTGCGCAGCCTCTCGAAAAGCGCCACGGAGCCGATCGGCAGCCGGTACCGGACCAGAGCGATGGCCCCGGCGCGGGGCGGAATCAGGTCGAGAACACCTTCGTGTCCGCCCACCCAGGCCTCGACCTGGGGCAGCTGCCGCCGGACGATCGAACGCGTTCGGGCGAGGATCTCGTCCCGGCGCTTCGGCTCCAACGCGATCCGGGCCAGCCGGTCGGAGAGCATCGAGGGGGTCAGGGTCGTGTAGTCCTGGTACCCCCAGAGCCGCGCCGTCTGCGCGGGAGGCGCCACGATCCAGCCGATCCGGAGTCCTGGAAGGCCAAACGCCTTCGACAGGCCGGCCGTCACGATCACCTTTCGGTATCGGCCCCAGAACGTCGGCGAGGGCGACGGCGCGTCGACGCCGACCTCCGCTCCGCGATAGACCTCGTCGGAAACAATCCAGGCTCCGACGCTCCGGGCCGCATCCACGACCGCGTCCATCTCGCTTTCCGTCAGCACCGCCCCGGTCGGGTTGTTCGGGTTGGTCACCATCACGACGCGCGTCCGGCGCGTCACCGCCTTCTTCAGGCTGTCCGTATCGAGAGCCCATCGCCGCGCACCGCCCGTCCCGCTTTCGACGAGCCGGAAGGCGTCGGCCTTCCCCGCGTACGCTCGGGCCAGACCCCAACCCTGGAGATAGGACGGAAGCATGATCGCCGCCCGATCGCCCTTCTCGAGCAGTCCCCAGAGCGTCGAGTAGTTCGCTTCCGAGGTCCCCGTCGTCACGAGGACGTTGTCCACGGCTCGCACCGGGGTAGAAGAGGGCGATTCGCTCGCGCAGGAGCTTCGAACCGTTGGCTTCAGGGTACTTGAGCGCCGTCTCGAGGAACTCGCCCCGGCCCGCTTCGCCCTCCAGCAGCTCCTCGACCCTCAGGGGGAGGACGCCGCTTTCCGAAAGGTTCCAGCGGACCTCGTTCTCGTAGAGGCTCTGGGTCCTCTCCATCTGAAACCGGTCGATGCGCATGGGCGACCTCGGTGAAGGGCCCGGATGGTATCAGCCGCCTTCCACGAGATTTTTCTCGAACTACGTACTTAAGTAGTACTTCGCGCAATAGTATTGACCCCTGGTCAGGCAAGGAAGGTTTCAAACCCAAAGTAAGGAGGAGGCCATGGTTCTACGGTTCTCCGCGAAGGTATCTCTGATTCCCGTCCTGGCGTCAGCCGTCCTCTGTTTCGGTGCGGCGGTGACGGCGGTCGGCTCGTCAGGCGGGAAGGCCACGAAGGTTCCACACTCAAACCTCGATGGACGTCCGCCGTCGCCTTCGACGTGTCGGCCCCGCTTCGGGAGATGGCGACCTCGGGACGCGTCAACAAACCCGTGGCTCCGGAGCTCAAGGAAATCCGGGAGGAGCGCATCCTGCGCGCCGTGCGCGATCGCGGCCACACGCCCGACGGCGCGCTCCAGGGTCCGGCGGGCTCGTTCGCTCGCGCCCAGCCTGGCGATTGCCGCGTCCTTCCGCTGAACTTCGAGGGCGTGAGCAACCAGGACAACTTCAACATCTTCGGATTCCGCGTCAACCCGCCCGATCCGATCGGCGACGTCGGTCCGAACCACTACGTCGAGATGATCAACCTCGTCTACGCCGTCTACGACAAGATCGGGCAACCTGCTGCTCGGCCCGGTCGACACCGGCACGCTGTGGGCGGGCTTCGCCGATCGAGGACTGCACGGATCCCTCGGGCGACCCCGTCGTCCTCTACGACCAGCTCGAGGACCGCTGGCTCCTGAGCCAGTTCACGACGCGCGGCCTCGACGATCCGCGCTGCCCTTCTACAACTGCGTCGCGATCTCGGTGACCGGCGATCCGACCGGCGCGTACTACCGCTACGCGTTCATCACGCAGCCGGACCCGAGACTTCCCGGCTGGTACTTCTTCCCCGACTATCCGAAGTACGGAGTCTGGAAGAAGTCCTACGTGCTCACGACCCGCGACTTCGGCTTTGACCGACGACTACGGCATCAGCGTCTACGCGCTCGAGAAGAACAAGATGATCGCCGGCAACCCGAACGCCCGGGCGGTCCAGTTCTTCCTCGACGCCGAACGTCGTGCCGCTCAACCTGATCGGCGACGGCCTGCTCCCGGCGGACATCGACGGCACGAAGCAGCCCAAGGAGGACGCCGCCATCCCGATCGTCGGCACCCAGGACGACGATGCCGGGTACGGTGCGACGTTCGACGCCGTGAACATCTGGGACCTCAAGATCCACTGGCAGGCCAACCCCGTCGCCTCGCTCGACGCTGGCGACGCAACTGCCCACGGCCGCCGTTCGACTCGATCTTCCCGTGCGCCCCGACGTCGCGCGACTGCCTGCCGCAGCCCGGCATCGTCGAACCCCGCCCAGTTCCTCGACATCCTGTCCTACCGCCAGCGGCCGACCTGGCGGCTCGCGTACCGCAACTTCAACACCTACGAGTCGATCGTCACCAACCAGTCCGTCGAAGCCACGCCCGGCGTGGCCGGAGCGCGCTGGTACGAGATCCGGCGTGTCGGCGAGCACCTACTCCATCCACCAGCAGGGCACCTACGCGCCGGGCGACGGTGTCCACCGCTGGATGGGCTCGCATCGCCCAGGACAAGAACGGCAACATGGCCCTCGGCTACAGCGTCGTCAACGGGACGACGTGTTCCCCGGAATTCGCTACACGGGACGGCTCGCCGGCGACGCGCTCGGCACGATGACCCTCGGCGAGGGGACGGTGATCAACGGCACGGGAGTCCAGACCACGACCAACTCCCGCTGGGGCGACTACACGTCGATGAACATCGATCCGTCCGACGACTGCACGTTCTGGTACGTCAACGAGTACTACACGGCTCGCCGGCCAGGCGACCTCGACCGCCGGCTGGCAGACGCGGATCGCGAGCTTCAAGCTCCCGGGCTGCTAGCCCTCAACTCGATGCGAATCGCAAAGGCCGGCGCGGTCACGCGCCGGCCTTTCTCTTTCTCAGCCCATGGCCTTTCGCCGGCTCGATGCGCTACGCCGCGCCACGCTGCGCGCACGGCGATGAGAGGGGTTGCCGTTTCGCGTCGCGATCCCCATTCCGCTTTCGCGGCGGTTATCCTTTCGTCCGGATCCGGGACGATGACTGACAAGATTTCCGATGCAGTGGTGCTTCACGGACCGGGCCGGTCCGGCACGACCCTCTTCAGCCCGATTCTGTCCACGCATTCCGCCCTCGGATGGATATCGGGCTACGTCAATCGTTTTCCCCGTCACCCGTCTCTGGCCGTGTTCAACCGTGTGATGGCGATCGACACGGTGGAGAGGTTGAGTCGCTCAAAACGATACTGGCCTCGTCCTGCAGAGGCCTACCAGTTTTGGAATTACTACTTTCCGCACTTTTCCGAACCTGAGACCCGCCGCGGAACCAAGCAACAGGATCGCCCCGAAGAATGCATTACGGCCATCCGCAACGTTCTGCGATACCAGGGGAAAGCCAGGTTCATCACGAAGATCACGGGAGCGGCCAGGGCGACGGAGCTCGGGCGAGTGTTTGCCAAGCCGCAGACGTCCTGTACATCCATCGGGACCCCAGGGCGGTTGTGGCGTCCTACTACAAGCAGAGATGGGGATACAAAACCACACCCGAACTCTTCGAAAGCAAGACAGAGATCGAGCTCTTGACGGAATACGTCAAGAGATACGAGATGAGCTTCGAAGGGAGAGGCTCATTGAAGTCGTTCGAGTTCCATGACCTTGCGTACGAGCACATGGTCGATGAGCCGGATCGCTTCTTTCGCGGTGTTCTCTCGCGGCTGGGACTTCCCCAGGAAGCCGCCTTCTTCGACCGATTGGCATCCTGGAAACTGGATAAGCAAGCCAATCAGGCCTGGACAAAGCAGTTTTCCAAAGAGGGAATCGCTTTTCTGAATGAGTCCCTCAAGTCATACGTGGACTTCACGATGGATCTGCAAAGAAGAGCCATGTCACCGGTTTCTGGCGATGGGCGGTCTCTGGATCCGTCAGGATTGTGAATGACCGGGCATCGGGCCGGCGCGGAAACGCGCCGGCCTTCTCTTTTCAGGGCACGGTCACGACGACCTTGCCGGTCGTCTTCCGGCTCGCGAGCGCGCGATGGGCGTCGGGAAGACGCTCGAAGTCGAACCGCGGTCCCAGAATCGGACGAATCCGGCCCGCCTTCCACATCGCGAAGACCTCCTCCGCGCCTCGGCGCAGGTCGCCGGAGCGGTCCGGAAGGAGCGAGAGATTGAAGCCGATCAGAGTGCGGCAGGACTGGATCACCTCGTAGGGCGAGTGGAAGCCCATCCCGAGAAGCTCCCGGGCGGCCGTCCATTTCGCGACTCCGCGCGCGCCGGAGGCGGCCGCGAAGCCGTAGAGGACATACCGTCCGCCGGTCTCGAGGCGCCGCCAGAGCCTCGTGAACAACCGGCCGCCCACGGCGTCGAACACCACGTCCGGACGACCGCCGAAGGTTCGGTCGATGAGCTCCTCCGCCGAGCCGTACAGGCCGACCGCGGCGGCACCGAGCTCGCGGCACAGCGGGAGTTTCGCTTCGGACCCGACGAGCGCCACCGCGGCCGCGCCCCGCTCGCGAAGAAGCTGCAGCAGGGCCGTCCCGACTCCGCCGGCCGCGGCGGTGACCACGACGCGGTCTCCGGGCGCCACCTGCGCGCGATGACACGCGTACCAGGCGGTGAGAAACGTGACCGCGACGGCCGCGGCCTCGACCGCGTCCGTGCCCTCGGGGAGGGGAAACACGCGGGCCGCCGGCACGGAGACTTTCTCGGCATGGCCGCCGAAGATCGGAAGCCCGACGACGGACTGCCCCGGCGACAAGCCCGGCGACCTTCGGCCCGATCGCATCGATCGTCCCCGAGATCTCCATCCCCGGAACGAACGGCGGCTTTGGGGTCCTCGGGTAGTCGCCCGACCGTACGAAGAGGTCGGCAAAGTTCAGGCCGATCGCGGCCGTCCGAACGAGAACTTCGCCTTCCCCCGGCACCGGATCGGGACGCTCCCGCAGGACGAGCCGCTCCGGACCGCCGTAGCGATCGACGAACCAGGCGCGAGAGGTGACGGCGATCCCCGGTCCTTACGCCTTGTCGGCCTTCTTCTCGGCCTCGACGGCCGCCGCGTCCGTCTTGGCCTGCATCATCCGGGCGATGTCGATCCCGAACTGGTCCTTGAGCATGGCCAGCATGGCCGACATGCCGCCGCCGACCGTGCCCATGACCTTGCCGACCGCACCGGCTCCGGACCCGTTGCCCATGTCGATGATGTTGATCTTGTCGATGCCCGCCAGCTGCGTCGCGAAGGCCTGTGCCAGCTCGGGCATCTTGTCGACGACCATGTTGATGACGGCCGCCTCGTTGAACTGCTTCCAGGCCTCGGCCTTCTTCTGAAGGCCCTCGGCCTCCGCGAGCAGCTTCTTCTTGACGACCTCGGCCTCGGCTTCGCCGACCGCGAGCACCTTCGCGGCCTCCGCGCGTCCGACGCGCTCGATCTTGGCGGCCTCGCCCGCGCCCTCGAACTCCAGCTCCTTCTGAGTGGCTTCGGCCCGGGTGATCGCCGCCTGCTTCTCGCCCTCGGCGCGAAGGATCGTCGCCTGGCGCTCGGCCTCGGCGGGGCGGACCACGGTGGCCAGGAGCTCCTGTTCGCGGCGAGCGGCTTCCTGCTGCTGCACCGCGACTTCGTTCTGCTTGCGGACCTGCTCGACCCGGACCTCCTGCTCGGTGACCTGCTGGCGCGCAATCGCGGTGGCGAGGGGGCCGGCCTGCTGCGACTCGGCCTGCTTGGCCTTCACCATCATGTCGAACTCGGCCTGCTTCGTCTCCTTGTCCCGCATGGACGCGGCAATGGCGACATCCGCCTCGTACCGCTTGGTCTTCCCTTCGCGGTCCGCCGTGGCCGACTGGATCATGGCGTCGCGCGTCGCCTGGGCCTCGCCGATGACGGCGTCACGCTTGACCTCGGCGGTCCGCTTCTTGCCCAGGGCGTCGAGGTAGCCCTGCTCGTCGCTGATCTGCTGGATCGTCAGGATGTCGATGTTGACGCCCATCTTCTTCAGATCGAGCGCGGCCTCGTCCGTCATCTTCTGGGCGAAGGCCTGCCGGTCCGCGTTGATCTCTTCGACCGTCAGCGTCCCGAGGATCGCCCGGAGGTGTCCCTCCAGGGTCTGGAAGATCACGCCCTTGATCTGTTCCGTGGTCATGCCGAGAAAGCGCTCGGCCGCCGAGCGCATGGAGACGTCGTCGCCCGCGATCTTCACGTTCGCGACGGCCTCGACCGTGACCGGCACGCCCTCCTTGGTGTAGGCGCGCTGGATCTTCAGCGGGATCGAGATGATGTTCAGAGAGAGATACGCCACCTGCTCGAGGACCGGGACCCGCAGGGTCGCGCCGCCACGAACGATGCGGAAGCCGACCTTCGAGCGACCGCCCTTGTCGTCGACGATCGTGTGCTTGCGGCCGTAGATGATCGCGACCATCGAGGGCGGGACCTTGATGTAGTTCCGGGCGAAGAGGGCCATCGCCACCACGAGGCCCACGAGCCCGAGGACGATCGCCAGAACGACCGTCGCCGAGGGAAGTCCTTCCAACATGTCTATCCTCCCTGGGGCCGCGCCTTCGGCCCTGTGGCTTCGACCAGAACCGAATCGCCGGAGAGCGAGGTGATCACGACGCCGGTTCCGGCCGCGATCCCCTGCCCCGCCGCGCCCCGCGCGATGTGCGAGGACCGCTCGCCGCTCACGGTCAGCGTCACCTGTCCGACCCCGCCTTTGGGAATGCCGATGGACACCTCGGCCGGCTGCCCGACGAGAGTCGTCATCCGGATCTCGCTCGAGGCCTGCTGCGCGTAGAGCAGTCTGGCGAACTGATAGACGATCGTGGCCATCACGATCCCGGTCGCGACGCCGATCCCGGACGCAGCCGGGTGCGACATCCCGAGATAGCGCGCCACGACGCCACCCACGCCGAACGCCGTCAGGAAGGCGCCGATGATCCTCGAGCTGAAGATGCTGGGTCCGTCGCCATGTTCCACCCCGGCGTGGCCGCCCACCTCGACGTGGACATCATGGTCGGCATGAAACAGGTCGCCGAGGAAAAGCATCGACAGGAGAAACAGAAGCCCGAAGGCCCCGATGGCCGCATAGAGGAGCATAGAGTCACACTCTCCCCTGTCTCCGGTGGCCTCGTGAAATCGTTCCGAGGATCGACAGTCACGCTATATCCGGCTCCCGGCCTTGTCAACGCGCGCTCCCGGCGGCCCGAAAGTGGCACGCCGGTTGCGAGATTGGAACGCCGGCAGGGCGAAACGGCGTGACGAGCCCGGGTTTTTACCGTTTCCCCGGGTGAATCGCTTCCGCAGGAGAACGGTGCCAGGAAGCGACGGCGCGCCCCTGCCGATTTCCGCGCCTCCGGCCCGCGTCGGGGCGCTTCACGCGAAACTCAAGTCCATGGCGGATGATGGAGCGCGTGATCCGGCCCCTGCATGCCGCGGTCGTCGCCGCCGTCGCCGCCGCCCTCTCGTTCGCGAGCGCGTGCGCATCCGCGCCACCGGACAAGATCGACGTGGCCGTATTCGAGGCCCCGCTCGATGGCTCGCCGATGCCCGAGGGCTGCCGCCTTCTGTTCTCGCATCCACCCGTCGACATGAACGAGTTGCAGATGACCGGATCCAAGGATCCTTTCCATGCCCAGAGGGAGCGCGCGGCCGCCGCCGGCGGGAACGTGCTCCTCGTCCGATCCCGTCTGACCGTTCCGCGCCAGGACTACAACTGCCCGGCGGCGTCCCCGATCACGAACTGCCCTCCGTCGGAGGGCTACTGGGCCACCGTGGTGTTCGAGGACTACACGTGCTCCCGAGCGGCGGTCGACGCCTTACGGTCGTCGAAACCGAAAGAATGAGGGGGCTCGGAAGGGCGTTGGGATTTCAGGCGCCCGGCGTCTATCATTTGCACTCCCTGCCGGAGTGGCGGAATGGCAGACGCAGGGGACTCAAAATCCCCCGCTCGCAAGGGCATGCCGGTTCGAGTCCGGCCTCCGGCACCACGGCATCCGAGCGGAGCGCCGGCTCAGTGCTCGAGGCCGTACTCCTTGATCTTGTTGTAGATGGTCTTGAGCGACAGCTTGAGGAGCTCGGCCGTCTTCTTCTTGTTCCCGCGGGCGAACTCGAGCGTCTTCGAGATCAGCCGCCGCTCGACGTCGGCGAGAGAGTCGCCGACGGCGATCCGCACGACGGGCGGCTTGCGGTGGCGGGCGCGGGTCCGCGGCAGCGGCCTCGCCAGCACCGATCGGAGGACCGTCGGGCCGATCTCCGTCTCGGAGAGGCGAGCCGCGCGCCGCAGGGTCTCCTTGAGCTCCCGGACGTTGCCCGGCCAATCGTGCGCCTGAAGGGCGTCGAGGGCCTCGGCGTCGAGCAGCAGGCCGGGATCGATTTCCTCGAGAGAGCGCCGGGCCAGAAGCGCAACGTCCCCCTCGCGCTCGCGCAGGGGCGGCAAGATGCACGACTTCGTCCGAGAGAGCGCTCCGCAGCGGCCGGGACAGCCGGCCCGCTTCCAGCGCCTCGCGCGGATCCTCGTCGATGCCGAGCACGAACCGCGTCGGCCCGCCGGCCGCGATCTGCGCGAGCAGGGCCTCCTGGAACGCCGTCGACGTCGTCTCGACGTTTGAAAGAAAGAGGGTTCCGGCCCCCGTCTGGCGCACGGCGAGCTCGAGCGATTCTCCTTCGGAGATGTAGGCGAAGCGCCCGGCGCCGCGCCGGGACAGGCGGTGCAGCGCGAGCGCCGCGACGTCCTTTTCGGTCCCGACCTCGCCCGTCAGGAGGACCGAGGCGTTCGACCCCGCGGCTCGCTCCAGCGAAGCGAGCGCGGCGAGCCATCGGGGCGAGCGGCCCGGGAGAGCATCCTTGAGCTCGGCCCGCGCGAGGCGGACTCGCGCCTCCTCGGCTTCGGCGCCACGGAGGCGGCGATCGGCGGCCGCGGCATGGAGCTGGGCGACGCGGGCTCCCGAGACGGGCCGCCAGAAGAAGTCGTGCGCGCCGGAGGCGATGCCGCGGTCCATTTCGGCGCCATCGACCAGCGCGTAAACGATCCGGCCCGATCCGTCCTCCCGGGCCCGGCCGAGGAGCTCGGCTCCCCCGGGCGCGTCGAGAGCGGCGACGACGACGTCGGGCTCAAAACCGAGGAGCGCCTCCTCGGCCTCGCGCGCCTCGGCGAAGACCCGGACCGCGCCGCCCGCCGCCGCGAACCCCTGCCGCAGAGCGTCGCGGGAGGAGGCGTCGGGGTCGAGTACGAGGATCTTCATACCGGACCTGGAATTCTACACCGGGGCCGGCGCCTCAGCGGCGCCCCGGACCGATCCCGAGGGCCGGCCAGAGGGCGTCGATCTTCTTCTTCACGTCCGCGCTCATGAGGATCTCGTCGGGCCAGCGCCGCTCGAAGCCCTCTTCCTTCCACTTGCGGGTGGCGTCGATGCCCATCTTGCTGCCGTAGCACGGCAGCCGGGAGGCGAAGTCGAGCTCGTCGACGGGGCCGCGGACGATCTCGACGTCGCGCTCCGGATCGATCGCCGTCAGCGCCTTCCAGAGCACCTCCGCGCCGCCCCGGACGTCGACGCCCTTGTCGACGACCACGATCGTCTTCGTGAACATCATCTGGCCCGTGCCCCAGATCGCGTGCATGGTCTTCCGCGCATGCCCCGGATAGCGCTTGTCGATCGCAACGATCATCAGGTTGTGGAAGATGCCCTCGACCGGCAGGTGCATGTCGACGATCTCGGGGATCGTTTTCTTCACGAGGGGCAGGAACAGCCTCTCGACGGCCTCCCCCATGAAGCCGTCCTCCATGGGCGGACGGCCGACGATCGTCGTGAGGTACGTGGGGCGTTCGCGCCGCGTCACGGCGGTCACGTGAAAGACGGGGAAATCGTCGTCCAGAGAATAGAAGCCGGTGTGGTCGCCGAACGGTCCCTCGCGGCGCGACTCGGCCGGATCGACGTAGCCCTCGAGCACGATTTCCGCTTCCGCGGGAACGAGGAGATCCACGGTCTTCGCCGGCGTGAGGGGCACGCCTTCGCCGCGGAGGAAGCCGGCGAACAGAAACTCGGAGAGACCCGGGGGCAGCGGAGCGATCGCCGAGAAGACCGTCGCCGGGTCGCACCCGATCGCGGCGGCCACTTCCATCCGGCGTCCCTCACGGGCGTAGCCGCGCGCCTGCCCCGCGCCGTCTTTGTGCTTCTGCCAGTGCATGCCGGTCGTCCGGCGGTCGTAGACCTGCATGCGGTACATCCCCACGTTCGTCTTGCCCGACACGGGATCCTTGGTGATGACGAGCGGCATCGTGACGAAGGGGCCGGCATCCTGCGGCCAGCAGGTCAGGACGGGCAGCGCGCCGAGATCGACCGCATCGCCGGTGGCCACGACCTCCTGGCACGGGCCGCCGCGGACGGTTTTCGGAAACACCGCCGCGAGCTCCGTCACCTTGGGGATCGCCTTGAGCTTCTCGAGGAGTCCCTCGGGCGGACGCGGGTCGAGGAAGAACTCCAGGCGCGCGTCCCATTCCTCCCAGGAGGCGAGCTCGAGCGCCTTGAGCATTCTCCGGCGCGTGCCGAAGAGATTGATGGCGACCGGAAACGCCGAGCCCTCGACGTTCTCGAACAGGAGGGCCGGCCCGCCCGCTTTCACGCTCCGGTCGGCGATCTCCGAGATCTCGAGACGCGGCGAGACACGCTCGCGGATGCGAGCGAGATCTCCGTCCCGCTCCAGCTCCTCGAGGAAGGCCGAAAGGTTGCGATAGGCCACGCTCCGCGGTCTCCTTCTATGTCTTCGATTTCCGGCGCGCCGGGGCGGTCCGCGCGATCGGCGCGTCCGCCTCGATCCGGCCGACGTTCGCTCCGCGCGCGTTGTGGACCACGGGCTCCGCGTAGGCGGCGAGGGTGCGGCGCGCGGCCTCCGGCAGGCGGCCGAGGCGCGCCAGCACCTCCAGCGTGATGGCGTCCCGGGGTCGGGCCGAGCCGTCCTCGATCTTGAACGCGACACCCACGGCCTGTTTGGCGCCGGCCGCCGGGGCGAGGCCCACGGCATAGACCCCCTCGGCGCCTTCCTTTCCGATCCACCGACCGCCACCGGCCTCGAGGAAGTCCGTCGTGAAGCGGCCGGACCCGGCGACCATGAAGGGACGTTTGGACATCGCCTTCACCAGCCTCCCCCTCCCCGAGGCGGCGGCCGGAGACTCCCCGCTCACGCGGGATCCGACCAGGCGCGCGTACGCGCAGGCGAGAGCGGAGAGCGGCAGCCGGAACACCGGAAGGTTGCAGCCGTCCACCGCCACGGTGATCTCGGATTCCGGGATGCCCGCGTAGCGGGCGAGGGTCGTCCGGATCTTTCGCTGCAGCGCGTGCGCGGGATCGACGTAGCCCTGGCTCGGAAGCCCGAGCAGGCGACAGGCGAGCAGCATGCCGGCGTGCTTGCCCGAGCAGTTGTTGTGCAGGGCCGTCGGCGCGTCACCGCGGCGGACGAGATCGCGGGCCGACGCCTCGTGCATCGGCGCGTGCGCGCCGCACTCGAGATCCGAAACGCGGAAGCCGCCCTTGCGGAGCATCCGCTCGGCCGTCTGCACGTGCTTCGGCTCGCCCCCGTGTGAGGCGCACATGAGGGCGAGCTCCTCGTCGGTCAGACGGAACTTCTTTTCGCCGCCCGCCTCGAGCAACGGGATCGCCTGAAACGGCTTCGCGGCGGACCGGACGTACACCGGCGTGCGCGGGTCGCCGCAGCCCGCGAGCAGGGCGCCGCGCTCGTCGACCACGGCGACCGATCCCCGGTGGGAGGACTCGACGCGCGGTCCGCGATAGACGCGCGCCAGGACCGGCGGAGCCTTCGGCATGGCCGCCCATTATGGGGTCAGGTCCGTTGTTTTCGGATTTCCCGGATTTCGCGGGAGGCGGATGACGCTGGTACGACGGGGAAATCTCAAAAATCCCGGGTGACCCTGCTATTCTGGATGACGTCCATGCTGCGGAATAATTGCCGGTCCCGGGCCGTTGGGCTGATCCGAATGCGCGCGACTCTCGCTGCCCTCGCCCTGTACGCCGGCGTCGTCCCCGCGCTGCTCGCGCAGAACGCGCAGACCTCCGCGGCGAATCCGGTGTTTCCCGATCTCGAGTTCGTCGGTTCCGAGGGCGGCAGCGTCCGGCTCTCCGAGCTCAAGGGCAACGTCATCCTGCTGAACGTCTGGGCGACCTGGTGCGGCCCCTGCAAGAAGGAGCTGCCCGTCGTCCAGCGGATGTACGACACTTACAGCGATCGCAACTTCGTGGTCCTGGCCGTCAACGTCGACGCCGACCGCAAGCGCGTCGAGCCCTTCGTGAAACAGTTCAACATCTCGCTGCCCGTCTACTATGCGTCGCCCGAGGACGCCGGTCCTCTGACCGCGATGGGCATTCCGTCGACTTTCATCCTCGGACCGGACCGCACGCTCATGGATCGGTTCGTGGGTTATCACCCCGACGTCGAGGAACGCTGGAAGAAGCTCCTCGAGAAGACGTTGAAGGCGCGCAAGTAAACCGGCGCCGCGAGGCGCGCGTCCAAACCCAGGAGGTCCTTCCATGAAGATCCGCGTCGCCGCCTTGGCCATCGGTCTCGCTGCGTTCGCCGCGGCGGCGCAGGCTCAGCTCCGGGCGGGGACCGTCGAAATCAATCCCTACGCGGGATACCTCTTCGGCGGCAACTTCGGAAACGCCCAGTTCGATTTCACGCCGTATGACCTCGGCGTCGACGACGACGTCGTCTATGGCGGACGGATCGGCTACAACGCGTCGAGCCTGCTCGAGTTCGAATTCGAGTACGCCGTACTTCAAGACGAAATTCGACCAGGACCCGGACAACGTCTTCGTTCCCGGGCAGACCCTGGGCGATCTGAAGATCCAGTACTTCATGGGCTTTGCGACGTTCAACTTCGGCACCCGCCGCTGGGTTCCCGTACTTCACGATCGGCGCCGGCGCCGCGAACCTCGATCCGGAGATCCTCAACGTCGTCACGTCGTCCGACACCCGTTTCACCGCCGGCATCGGCGGCGGCGTCAAGTACTTCTTCTCGCCGCACTTCGCGCTGAGGCTCGACGGACGCTTCTACTCGACCTACCTCGGAGACACCCAGGTGTTCTGCGGGCCGTACTACGTCTGCACGCAGAGCAACTGGCTGACCAACGGCGGCGCGAACGGCGGCTTCATCGTCGCCTTCTAGGCGACGGCTTTCGCTTCTCGGCGTCTTCTAGACGCGGACGATCCGGATCCTCCGGCTCTCGTCCGCCTGCGGCTCCAGGAGCGACCTCGACGGTCGGCGGAAGGGCGGCGCGGATCGCCCGGCCCGGCCACTCGACGCAGACCGGCGCTCCCCGGAGCGAGTCCGGCAGCCCGAGCGCCTCGAGCTCGCGGGGGTCGTCCGCCAGCCGATACAGGTCGAGGTGCCGGAGCACGATCTCGCCGCGATCGCCGGCGTACTCGTGCACGAGAGCAAAGGTCGGCGAGGCCACTTCGCGCGCCGGAGCGCCGAGCCCCCGGGCGAGGCCTCGAGCGAAGGCGGTCTTGCCCGCGCCGAGCTCCCCTTTGAGATAGACGACGTCGTTCCGTCCGAGCGAGCCCGAGAGAGCCGCGCCGAGAGCTTCCGTCTCGGCTTCCGACCGCGTCACATGGATCGCGTCCGCCGTCGCCGCCGCGTCCGTCATCGATCTTCGATCATCGTTCCGAGCTTGAGGGCCCGGCGGACACCGGGCACCGCGTCGGCGATCTCGTGGGCCAGCAGGCCCGCGTCGCCGAGGCGCGGCTCGAGAGAGTCCGCGGCGGCTCCGTGCAGCCACACTCCGCAGATCGCGGCATCGATCGGACTCAGGCCTCCGGCGAGGAACGCGCCGATGATGCCCGCGAGCACGTCGCCCGAGCCCGCCGTCGCGAGCAGCGGCGAGCCTGTGGGGTTGGCCGCGACGCGGCCTCCGGGCTCGGCGACGAGCGTGTGCGCTCCCTTGAGGACCGCGACGCCGCGCGTCTGAGCCGCGAGTGCGCGCGCCGCGCCGAGCCGGTCGGCCTGGATGGCGCGGCTCGGCCTCCCGAGCAGCCGGCCCGCCTCTCCGGGATGCGGCGTCAGGACGAGCGGCCGGGGCCTCCGGCCTCGCAGCTTCGCCGGCCGGCCCGCAAATGCGTTCAGTGCGTCGGCATCCAGCACGACCGGAATCCGCGTGGCGGCCAGGAGCTGCTCGAGAAAAGCCACCGTCTCCGGCGAGGTTCCGAGGCCGGGCCCGACGATCGCCGCATCGAAACCGCGCAGCGCGCGAATCGCCCCCGCCGCCGCCGCTTCGGCGATCGCGCCGTCGCTCTCGGGCAGAGGCTCGGTCATCGCCTCGGGAATGGCCGGCGCGTAGAGGGGCGCCAGCGACTCCGCACAGAAGATCGTGACGAGTCCGGCGCCGGCGCGCAGCGCTCCGCGAGCGGCCAGGACGGCCGCCCCGGCTTTTCCGCGCGAGCCCGCGAACGACCGCGAGGCGCCCGAAGTCGGCCTTGTGCGACTCGAGCGGACGTGCCGGCAGCCGGGTGTCGACGTCGGACGCCTCCGCGAGCCAGAAGCGCTCCGCCCGTGCCTCGAGCGTCTTTCGAGGGATTCCGATGTCGGCGACGACGAGGCGCCCGCAGGCTTCGCTCGCCGGAGCGAGCAGGTGACACGGCTTCGGCGCCCCGAAGGCGACCGTCAGCGCGGCGCGCACCGTCGGGCCCTGCACCGCGCCGGCATCCGACGACAGCCCGGAAGGCACGTCGGCCGCGACGATCGGCCGGCCGGCCGCGTTGACCGCGGCGACCGCGCGGGCCGCATCTCCCTTGAGCGGACGGCTCAGGCCCGTTCCGAAGAGAGCGTCGACCACGCCGTCGGCGTCGGCGAGGGCGCGGCCGAGCGCGCGGCGGCCGGCGGTGTCGTCGAGCGGCAGAGGGCGAGATCCCGATCGCGCGCGCCCGTTCCAGGTTTTCGGCGGGATCGCCGCGATACGCGGAAGGATCGCCGAGCGTGAACACGGTCGGCCGCACGCCGGCGTACGCGAGCAGCCGGGCGCAGACGAGCCCGTCTCCTCCGTTGTTGCCCGGTCCGCAGACGACGACGACGCGATTCCAGTCGGGATACCGGACGCGGAGCGCCTCGACGAGAGCGGTCCCGGCGTTCTCCATGAGGACCGCAGACGGCACGCCCGCGCGAATCGTCGCCGCGTCGGCGGAGCGCATGGCGGCCGCGCGGAGAACGGGGATCAGAGCGCGCCTCTCTTCCGAGAGTCGGGCCGCACGCCCAGCCATTCGGCCGTCGCCGAAGGAAAGTCCGCCTCGCGCGGGTCCCGCGCCCGAAGATCCGCCTTCAGGCGCTCCAGATCCTCGGGACGGTCGACGTCGTAGAAAGGCTCGAGCCTCCGGCACGAGACGCCCGCCCGGCGCATCCGCTCGAGCGTCGTCTCGAGCACGTCGGAGGTCGACCAGGGAATCGCCCGAAAGATCTCGTCGACCGCTCCGGCGGTTCGCGCCGCGAGCCCGAGGGCGCAGTAGCCGCCGTCCTCCGCCGGCACGATCGCCGCGTCTTCGGTTGCCAGCGCGCCGAAGAGGTCCCGCAGCCGCCGCACCGGCAGGGTCGGGTGATCGGATCCCACGGCGGCCGCCGCCGGCGCGCCCGAGCCGAAGGCGTCCGCGAAGGCCCGCCGCAGCCGCTCGCCGAGGTCACCGTCTCCCTGCGCCCGCCGGCGCCACGGGTGCGGAAAGAGCGTGGAGAGACCGGGATCCTCCGGGTCGGGATCCGCGCACAGAACGCTGTCCCAGTCGGTGCCGCGGCCGTACAGCCGCGAGGCATCCTCGAGGAAGGCTCGGTACAGATCGCACGCCTGCTGCGGCGAGAGCGCTCCGGCGCCCGCGTCCATCAGGCGCGTCTTCACGCGGCCCGGCACGGGAGACCGGGCGAAGAGAAGCAGGACCGGACGCTCGGCCATGCGCCGATTATCCGGCGAATCGGCGCTTTGGCGCTTTGCCGCTTCGGCGCTTCGGCACCGACGCCGTGGCGCGCGAGGCCTAGGAGCCCGGCTTTCCGGCTTCGGGCTTGGTCTCCGGCGGAAGCACCGAGACGAAGACGTTCTTCTGAAGGTACGACGTCAGGTTCGACACCGAGTCCCGGACGCCGATGGCCAGCTTCTGGCCGCCGGGCACCACGAGGAGCGTCGCGTCGTAGTAGAAGTCCTTCCGCTGCGCCGTCTCGAAATCCTTGGAAGGGATCTTGACCTCCTGCCGCTGGACCTGCAGATCCGACTGGTTGCCGGCCGCGTCGCGCACCACGAAGTACACCAGGAACTGGCCCTCGTACAGGTCGCCCGACGGGATGAGTCCCAGCCGGGCGATCGGCACGGAGATGCGCACCGGGAGGGCATAGTTCTCGCGGTCATGCGGCTTGGCCTGGCCGACCGACAGGTTCGCATTCAGCGGATTGTCGGTCCGGGGATAGGTGAGCGTCGCGACGACCGCTTCGGCCGTCCGGGTCTCGATCGACTTCTCGACGTAGCTTCTCCGCGAGCGCACGCGGAGAGCCTTGTTCTTGACGCTGACCTGGATCGAGTGCGGCCGGTCGGACGCGCCCTTCGCGCTCCGGAACCCGAGGGAGTAGTAGTTCGAGAAATCGGCCCCGATCCCGTCGAGATTCGTTTTCCAGTCGTTGGTATTGACCGCGGCCGTGCCGCCCGTCTCCTCGGCCATCATGCGGATCGATCCCTGCATGTTCTGGCGGGCCGTGAACTCGCTGACGTGCACTTCCTTGTTTGTTTTCGTGTCGGCCGACAGCACGTCGGCGGTCGTCAGTCCCGACGCATCCAGCGTGTAGATGGTGACGCCGTTCGCGTTCGCGGCCTGGACGATCTTCACGTACTTCGTGCTGATGTCGAAGTCGAACTGCTGCATCGACGCCGACGTATCCTGGAACTTCTCCCGGACGGCGTCGAAGAGCTCGAGGCCGACGATGGACGGGAGACCTTCCGACATGTAGAGCAGGCTCTTTCGCCCCTGGAGCCCCGCCATGCTGTCGAGCGTCTGCTTGATGGCGTCGATCGTGAACTCCATGTCGTTGCGGACCGACTGCGCGTACGAGCGCACGGCGCTCGTCGCGGCGTCGGCGGTCTTGGCGTCCGCGATCCGGGCGAGCGTGTCCTTGTACTCGCCGATGGTCGTCGTGCCGCCGCCGGTGTCGAGCTCGATGTTCTCGATCGCTCCGAGGATGTCGTTGACGTCCGAGGTGAACGCGCGCCGGACCTTCAGCGACCGGTTGAACGTCACGACCATGCCTTCGGCGTTGGGACCGATGACCGTGGGCACGAATTCCTTCAGACGCCGGAACATCCGATTCCGGTTCATGGGCTGGATGTTCAGGTTGTCGATGTAGAAGACGTACTTGGCCTTGACATCGTTGGGCACCTCGGCCGCCTGCTCCTTGGAGCCGAGGTCGAGCGAGGTGCCGTCCTCGAGGAGCAGCTTGCCTCCGGCCACCGCGTAGAAGTTCGTGATCTTCTGAGTGATGCCGTCCTGCTGAATCTCGAAGTCCGCGGCCGTGAGACCGGGCACGCGGTTGCCCTTCGAATCCGTGACGACGACCTCGACGCTCGTCACCGAAACGTCCACCGACTCGACGACCGGAGGGAAGGCCTTCTCGGGAGCCGGCTTCTCCTGGGTCGCCGGAGGGGGCGCCTGCTGCCCAAGGCTCCGGCCGGGCACGGCGAGAGCCGCGAGCATCGCGAACGCACAAAGTCGTCTCAAGCTGGGATCCTCCTGTGAGCGCAAATCGCTGCCAGACCGGCATTATTCCCCGGCCCCTCGGAAACACCTTGGGTCGCGCGGCGCGGCCGGAGACCGAGTCGGAGCCGCCGCGGAACGTTCGACGACGACGCGGCTCGCGAGCAGCGCGGCCGCAGACGCCCCGCCCAAAAACTCTGTTGCTTTGTCTGAGGGAATTCAACAGAATTCGGCACTCCGGGGCGGGCCGGATCGAGCCCGTGTGTGGGATTACGAACAGAGGAGCGAAGCCCAGCATGCCACGCGCAAGGCAACGTGCGGCCACAGCCGCGATCCTTCTTCTCGCGGTCCTCGCGTTCCCCGGATGCAACAAGCTCAAGTCGAAGCAGGAGGTCAAGCGCGGAAACGAGTTCCTGAAGGCGGCGCAATACCAGCCCGCCCTCGCCGCTTACCAGGAAGCGCTGCGCCTCGATCCGTCCGAGACCAAGCTCCACAAGCACATCGGCATCGCGTACATGGGGATGTACCAGCCGGGCTCGAAGCACCCGAAGGACCTCGAGTTCGCCCAGAAGGCCATCGACAATCTCAAGCAGTACAGCGCGGCCTATCCCGAGGACAACAAGGCGCTCGAGTACCTGATCTCGATGTACCTGAACACCGAGCGGTTCGACGACGCCATCGCGTTCTACCAGAACGAGATCCTCAAGCGGAACCCGAAGGACAGCAAGGCCATGCAGTCGCTCGCCATGCTGTACTTCAAGAAGGGCGACTTCGAAAACGGCGTGAAGTGGCTCAAGGAGCGGCTCAACGTCGCCACCAACAACGATGAGCGCGCCGAGGTCTACTACCTGATCGGCGTCCAGGCCTGGGACCGCTCCTACAACTTCCCCGACGTCGACCCGGTCGTCCGGGGCAAGCTCGTCGACGAGGGCATGGAAGCCCTCAACAAGGCCGTCGAGATAAAGCCCGGCTACTTCGAGGCCATCTCGTACACCAACCTTCTCTACCGCGAGAAGGCCAAAATGGAGACGGATCCGGCCAAGAAGCAGGAATACACGGACCTCGCGAACAAATACCTCCAGCAGGCGCTGGAATTGAGGAAGGCGGCGCAGGAGAAGGCGAAGGCGGAGGCCGCCCAGGCCGACACCGGAACCGAGCAAGTAGTGCCGGTGTCTCACTGGGTCGGGGAGATCGTCCATGTTTGAAACCTCGCTGATCGAATCGGAACATCTCTCAGGCGGATCCAAGAAGGCGCTGTCCTTCCCGGTCTCCGTCCTCATCCACGGCCTCGTGATCGGAATCGCTCTCGGGGCCTCGATCTGGTTCGTCGGCGACGTGCCCGAACCTCCGATCCCCGTGACCTTCTACGCGGCCGCGCCCCCTCCGCCTCCTCCGCCCCCGGCGGCTCCCAAGGCCGCTCCCAAAGCCCCCGAGGCGCCCAAGCAGGTCCCCGTCAAGCCCGTCGAGATGGCGCAGCCGATGGTCGTGCCGGACGTCGTGCCCGCGCCGCTCGCCGAGCCCGAGGCGGCTGCGGACGCGGGCGTGGAAGGCGGCGTGGAGGGTGGCGTGGAGGGCGGGGTCCCGGGCGGGGTGATGGGCGGCGTGGTGGGCGGGACAGGCGCGGGCGGGGGCGGCGAACCCCTCCGGGTCGGAGGCGACGTCAAGGCCCCGGTGCTTTCCGCTCGCGTCGAGCCCCAGTACCCCGAAGCGGCCCGAAAGGCCCGCATGGAGGGGGTCGTCATCCTGGAGGCCATCATCACCGCCGATGGGAACGTCGAGGACGTGCGCGTGCTGAAGTCCGTCAATCCCCTGCTCGACGCTTCCGCCGTCCGGGCGGTGCAGCAGTGGAAGTACAAGCCGGCGACCCTGAACGGCCGGGCGGTACGCGTGTACCTCACGGTGACGGTGACCTTCCGGTTGAACTAGGATTGGAGCGGCGAGCTTGACGGCGAACGAAACGAGAAGGAGCGTGGCATGAGTTTTGACCCTATTCACCTGTGGCACCAGATGACCCCGATCGCCAAGGGCGTCGTGGTCCTCCTGATCATCATGTCGATCTATTCGCTGACCGTGGCCTTCGAGCGGTTCCTGTACTACCGCAAGGCGCGCAACCAGTCGGTGGCCTACGCCAAGATGGTCACGCAGTACCTGAAGCAGGACAAGCTTCAGGAGGCGATCGACGCCTCGAAGAAGTTCAAGAACAGCCACGTCGCGCGCGTGCTGTCGGCCGGCCTCTACGAGTTCTCCCACGACATCAAGAGCGGTGGATCGGCCATCAAGGGCCACGACATGATCGAGGCCGCCGAGCGGGCCATCGAGCGCGAGGCCCTCGTCACGACCGCCGACATGAAGAAGGGCCTCTCGGGCCTGGCCACGATCGGCACCACGGCGCCCTTCATCGGCCTCTTCGGGACGGTCATCGGCATCATCAACGCGTTCCGAGGCATGGCCATGAGCGGCTCGGGCGGCATCGCGGCCGTCTCCGCCGGCATCGCCGAGGCCCTCGTCACGACGGCCCTCGGCCTGTTCGTGGCCATCCCGGCCGTCTGGATGTTCAACATCTTCATGAACAACATCGAGCGCTTCCAGGTCGAGATGTCCAACTCGGCCAACGAGCTCATCGACTACTTCATCAAGCGCCGCGGCGCGGGCGCTTCGCTTTCGGCTTAGCTGGCGAACGAAGGGATAAGGGAGACCGGTCATGGGTATGGGAGGCGGCGGAGGCCGCGACAAGCTTCAGAGCGACATCAACGTCACGCCCCTCGTGGACGTCTGCCTCGTCCTTCTGATCATCTTCATGGTGGTCACGCCCATGTTGCAGAAGGGCGTCAGCGTGCAGATTCCCCAGGCCGACAACCCGGACAAGAAGCCGGAGTCGAGCAAGCAGAAGATGATCTCGGTGTCGTACACGAATCCTCCCGCCTACTACATGGACAACCCGAAGCAGATGTCCAAGGCGGAATTCCAGAATGCCCTCGACGAGCTCTATCAGCGGAACCCGTCGGCCGAGCTCGTCATCAAGGCCGACCAGAGACTGAAGTACGGCGACGTCAAGGAAGTCTTCAAGATGACCAAGGACGCCGGGTTTCAGGACGTGGGCCTGATCGCCGAGAAGAAGCAAAAGGGCGTGGGCGGCTAGCCCGCCATCAAGGAGACCAATCACCATGGCGATGGCAGTCGGAGGAGGGGGCGGTAACGCCTACAAGAGCGACATCAACATCACGCCGCTGGTCGACGTGGTGCTGGTGCTGCTCATCATCTTCATGGTGATCACGCCGCTCTTGCAGATGGGTTACGACGTCAAGGTGCCGCCGAAGGCGCCGCCCCAGGAGAACCAGCCGCCTCCCGCCGACCTGCTGATCGTGTCCCTGACGCCGGCGAACAAGATCTATCTCAACAAGGAAGAGGTCACCCCGCAGACCCTCTCGCTGCGCCTGACGGAAATCCTGAAGAACCGGGCCAACAAGACCATCTTCTTCTCGGGGGACGACGCCTCGACCTACGGCGAGGTCATCAAGGTGATGGACCTGTGCCGCAACGCCGGCGCCAAGAACATCGGCATCGTCATGGAGGCGGTTCCGGTCGGCCAGTAGAGCGAGCCCGGTCCCGGGCGTCTTTCCTCGGCTGGCCCTTCGGCCCCTCCGGCTTCGTCCCTCGTCCCTCGCCCCTTCTGATATCCTCCCCCGCCGGTCGCCGGGGTTCGCCAGCGGCCTCGAATTCACGCGAAAACAGGAGTTGGACGAATGTCTCACGAGCTTGCCCTGCCCCTGATCATGGTCTTCTCCATCGGATCGCTCTTCGTGGCCGGCTATCTGATGTCCTGGGTCCTCAAGCGGGACACCGGTACGTCCGCCATGCAGGCGATCTCGAACGCCATCAAGGAGGGCGCCGAGGCCTTCCTGCGGCGCCAGAACACGACGATCGGGATTCTCGCCCTGGTCCTGGCGGTCGTGATCTTCCTCCTCTACGGCTTCGTCCGCGCCCACCACGACTTCGATCCGGTCCCGACCGCCATGAAGCTCGCCTTCTGGACGACGTTGTCGTTCGTCCTGGGCGCCGCCTGCTCCGTCGTCGCCGGCTACGTCGGCATGTGGATCTCGATCCGGACCAACATCCGGACGGCCTCGGCCGCCCGCACGTCCCTCAACGACGCCCTCCGCACGGCCCTCCGGGGCGGCGCGGTTTCCGGCCTCTTCGTCGTCGCGATGTCGCTCTTCGGCGTCGGGGGCCTCTACTGGCTGGTCAGCCAGTTCACCGAGGTCCCGCCGGCCCAGATTCCCCTCCTCATCGTGGGGTACGGGTTCGGAGCCTCTTTCGTGGCGCTCTTCGCCCAGCTCGGAGGCGGCATCTACACCAAGGCGGCCGACGTCGGCGCCGACCTCGTCGGCAAGGTCGAAGCCGGAATCCCGGAAGACGACCCGCGCAACCCGGCGGTCATCGCCGACCTCGTGGGCGACAACGTCGGAGACTGCGCCGGCCGCGGCGCCGACCTCTTCGAATCCACCGCCGCCGAGAACATCGGGGCGATGATCCTCGGGGCGACGCTCGCCGCCGCGCTCGAAAAGCAGAACATGGCCTTCTCGGCCGGCATCGTCGGCGTGATGCTCTTCCCCCTGGTCGCCCGCGCGTTCGGGCTGCTGGCCTCGATCGTCGGGATCTTCATGGTCAAGACCCGCGAAGACGCCGACCCGATGGCCGCGCTGAACCGCGGCTACTACATCACCTCCATCCTTGCGATCATCGGATTCTTCATCGCCACGAAGTGGATGCTCTTCAACCCGACGCATCCCGACGCGTGGTGGAAGTACTTCATCTGCGGGATCATCGGCGTCCTCACGTCGGTCGTCTTCGTCTTCATCACGCAGTACTACACGGAGTACAAGTACCGGCCGGTCCGCGAGATCGCCGAGGCGTCCCAGACGGGCCCGGCGACCAACATCATCGCCGGCATCGCGATCGGCCTCGAGTGCACGCTCGCGCCGGTCATCGCGATCTCGGCCGCGATCCTGGCGTCCTACAAGATCGGCGTGTCGGCCCTTCCCGGGGGCGGCCTCTTCGGCACCGCCGTCGCCACCATGGGCATGCTCGGCACGGCGGCGTACATCCTCGCGATGGACACCTTCGGCCCGATCACGGACAACGCCGGCGGCATCGTCGAGATGTCGCAGCAGCCCGAGGAGATCCGCAAGAAGACCGACCGCCTCGACGCCGTCGGCAACACGACCAAGGCGCTGACGAAGGGCTACGCCATCGGCTCGGCCGCCCTCGCCGCGTTCCTTCTCTTCTCGGCCTACCTGGACGAGCTCAAGAACTACGGCGCCGAGCTGACCTCGGTCAACCTCGCCAAGCCCGAGGTCTTCGTCGGAGCCCTCATCGGCGCGATGCTCGTGTTCTTCTTCTCGGGTCTCGCGATCAAGGCCGTCGGCAAGGCGGCCTACGTCGTCATCCAGGACGTGCGGGCGCAGTTCAAGGAGCGGCCCGGCATCATGAAGGGCACCGAGAAGCCCGACTACGGCCGTACGGTCGACATCGTGACCCGCGGCGCCCTGCGGCAGATGATCGCGCCGGGCCTCGTCGCGGTGGGAACGCCGATCGTCGTCGGCCTCATCTTCAAGCAGTTCGGCGTCGGCGCCGAGGCCGTGGCCGCCCTCCTGATGGTCGGGACGATCACCGGAATCATCATGGCGACGTTCCTGAACAACGGCGGCGGCGCCTGGGACAACGCCAAGAAGTACATCGAGACGGGCGCCTACGGGGGCAAGGGCTCCCCGACGCACAAGGCGGCGGTCGTGGGCGACACCGTCGGCGACCCCTTCAAGGACACGGCGGGTCCGTCGCTGCACGTGCTGATCAAGCTGCTCGCGACGATCACCCTGGTCCTGGCTCCTCTGTTCATCTAGACGAGCTTCAGCGATCCGCAATCAGAACGGCCCGGCTTGCGCCGGGCCGTTTCGTTTCCGGCCTCTTCGGCGCACGGCTCTAGACGAAGCGGCTCAGCACCTCGTTCGAGACCAGAAAGCCGCGTTCGGTGAACCGGACGCGGCTCTGGTCTTTTTCGAGGATCCCGGACTCCCGCCAGACCTCGTAGTCTTCGGGCAGGCGCGCGTCGCCCGCCGCGTCGATCTGACGGCGCACGGCGTCTTCCTCCACGCCCCGCGCCAGCCGCAGGCCCAGAAAGACTTCTTCGCGCGCCGCTTCCGCCGGGTCGATCGGGCGGTCGAGGGCCAGCGGCCGTTCGCCTCGGGAGAGCCGTTCCACGTAGCCCTCGAGCGTCGAGACGTTCGCCCGCCGCCGGCCCGCCCACAGCTCGTGGGCCGAGACGCCGAGGCCGAGGTTGGCCGTGCGCGTCCAGTACTTGAGATTGTGCCGCGCCTCCCGGCCCGGCCGCGCCCAGTTCGAGATCTCGTAGTGGACGAAGCCCGCGGCGGCCATGGCCTCGCCCATCGCCAGCCACATGTCCGCCTGGACATCGTCCGAGGGGTAGCGCTCGGGCCGCACCCTCCGATCCTCTTCCATCGTTTTCGACTTCTCGACCTCGAGCAGATAGATCGAGGCGTGCGACGCCCCCGAATCGATCAACCGGCGCACGCTCCGTCCGAAACTTTCGGGAGTCTGCTCCGGCAGGCCGAGAATGAGGTCTCCCGAGACCGCCAGGCGGGCGCCCGCGAGGATCTCGAGGGCCGAGGCGGCGCGCGCCGCATCGTGCCGGCGACCGACGCCGGCGAGCTCGGCGTCCTCGAAGGATTGGACCCCGACCGAGACGCGGTTGACCCCGGCGATCGTCCAGGCGTGCACGGCCTCCGCCGTCACGTCCTCGGGATTCGCCTCGAGCGTCACCTCGGCGTCGGGGTCGATCCGGAACGCCCTCCGCAGCTCCTCCAGCAGGCGGCGCACGGCCTCCGTCGGCAGAAGCGAGGGCGTCCCCCCGCCGAGGTAGATCGAGTCGAACCGCGAGCCCTCGGTCTCCCTGGTCAGCAGGGCCGCTTCGCGCTGCAGCGCCTCGAGGTACCGGTCCCGGCTCGACCCGTCCGTCGTCACGACGAACGCGCAGTACCCGCAGCGCGAGGCGCAGTACGGGAGATGGACGTAGATCCCGCCGGGCGGGCTCACCGTCCCGCCTCGGCCTCGGTTTCGGTTTCGCTTTCGGACACCGAGCGTCGGAAGGCCGCCTCCGCCCAGTCTCCGACCTGGCCGTCGAAGGGAAATACCTTTCGAAAGTTCCCCTCGCGAGCGACCGCCGAGAGGTCGCGCGAAGACTCGTCGATCCATCGCACCGCCGCGTGCAGGAGCGCGGCGCGGTGTTCTCCCGTATCCGGCGCGTCCGCGCGCTCTTCCAGCCGCGCGGCCGCGTCGCGGTTGCCTCGCGGTTCTCCCCGCCCTGCGGGCCGGGGAGGCATCGCGAGGAGACCCCGGCTGGCGGCGGCTTCCCGGACCGCCGCCACGCGGCCGGCCAGCCGATCGGGCCAGTCGCCGTGGTGGATCACCTCGAAGAAGCGATCGGCCTGCTCCGGCTCGACATGGGCTCGGGCATCCACGATGGCCCGACGCCCTTCGCCGTCCGCGGCGGGGACGAGCCCGGTGAGTGAGACGGCTCCGTGCCGTGCGGCCGCATCGGCGAGCGCCCGGATCGCGTCTTCCTCGGCCGTCCATCCGGGGATCAGAGGAAACAGGGCGGCCCGAGGAACGGCGGAGTCTCGGAAAGCGGATGAGCCCCGGAAAAGCGAGCTCGGGTCGGCCGGGCCTCCAGGAGCACACGATCACGGCGACCGCGCCTGCTCCGGAGGGAATGGCCTCCGGCTCCGGATCGAGCAGGAAGACCGGCCGGCCGGCTTCGATCGCCCCCTCCGCCGCGGCGCGTCCCACGCCCCAGAGCGGCTCGGCGCCCCCGCCCTCCGTCGCCGGCGGCCCGACCAGGACGGGTCCGGGCGGAATGCGGGATGCGGCCTCGCGCCATACCTCGACGAGAGACGGACCCGGCCGCGGCGACGGCTGCTCTCTTGGAAAGACGAAGCGCCGATCGAGTGGATCGAATCGGAGACCCGCGGTCTCGAACCCCCAGGGAGCGAGGCGGCCCGCGATTCGTCGTCCGGCGAGGAGGGCTTCGCCCACCCGCACCGCCGGGACAGCGGCCCCCTCGTAGACGATCATCGCTTCCGTCCACTTCGACGCCGCGCGCGGACGCGCCGGAGCGCGGCGGCCCGTGGATAGCGGGCGAAGACGTCGGCCTCGAAGTTGACGGCGTCTCCGGGGCGCCGGGCTCCGAGCGTCGTCCGCCGGTATGTCTCGGGAATCACCGAAACCGAGAACGCCCGGCCGTTCCGCGCCGCCACGGTCAGGCTCACGCCGTCGAGAGCGACCGAGCCCTTCTCGGCCACCAGCTTCCCCAGGCCCGGCGGGATCGAGAACCGATACTCCCAGGAATTGCCGGCCCGCCTCGCCGAGAGAATTCGCGAGACCCCGTCGACGTGCCCCATCACGAAGTGGCCCGAGAGACGGTCGCCCCAGCGCAGCGCCCGCTCCAGATTGACCTGGTCGCCGGGCGCGAGCGCCGCGAGGGTCGACCGGCGGAGCGTTTCGGAGGAGAGGTCCGCGATGAGGCGTCGCGAGGTGGATACGGCGGTGAGACAGACGCCCGAGACGGAGACGCTCTCGCCGGAGCGGTACGTCGTCGGACGGGCCGGCGCAATCACGATCCGCGCGCCCCCCCGGCGTTTCTCGACCGACTCGATCCGGCCCATCCCGGTCACGATGCCCGTGAACATGGTTTCGCGGGCGAGTCTATTTCGTATGGGCGACCGGGTTCGTATGCCGGCTCGGTCCGTGCGCGCGACCCGGCCGGTGAGGAGCCAGTCCGGACCCAGAGGCTCCACGCGCACGTCCCGGAGTGTCGGCGTGCGCTCCAGCGCGAAGCCCCGGCCACCCACGCCGCCCGGGGCCCGCCGGCCGCCGAGGACCCGGGGAGCCAGGAACACGGTGGCCCGATCGACGAGGTCCGCGGCAAAGAACCCCCACAGGGTCTCCGCCCCGCCCTCGACCATGAGGCCGGTGACCTCGCGAGCGCCGAGCTCCGACACGAGGCGGCGCAGGTCCACGCGTCGCGAGCCCGACGCCCCTGCCGGCAGGCTCCAGACCTCGACGCCCCGCGCGGCGAGTCGGGCGACCTTCGGGTGCGAGAGCGGCGCAGCCGTGACGACGAGCCGGCGTCCGGGGCCGCGGAAGAGCTTCGCCTTCTCGGACACGCGCAGTCGTCCGTCGACCACGATCCGCCACTGCTCGGTGGATCGGTTCCGGCCCAGCCGGCGAGTCAGGAGCGGGTCGTCGGCGGCCACGGTTCCGGCGCCGACGAGGATCGCGTCGTATTCCTCTCGGAGCTCCATGGCCCGCCGGCGCGCCGCCTCCCCCGTGATCCAGCGGCTCCGTCCCGACGCCTCCGCCGTCTTTCCGTCGAGGCTCTCGGCCCATTTCGCCAGGACGAAAGGACGGCCCTCCACGACCCACGTCCGGAAGCGCTCGTTCTGCTCGGCCGCCCGGCGCCGCCACGCGGCGGGAGCCAGGACGACCTCGACGCCGGCCCGGCGCAACGCCGCGAGGCCGCGGCCGGAGACCTTCGGATTCGGATCGATCGACGCGGCGACGACGCGCCGCACGCCGGACGCCGCGACGGCCGGCGCGCACGGCGGCGTGCGGCCTTCGTGCGAGCAGGGCTCCAGTGTGACGTAGAGATCGGCGCCCTTCGCAGCGCGGCCGGCCTGGCGGAGGGCCAGGATCTCGGCGTGGGGCTCCCCCGCCCGCCGATGGAACGCTTCGCCGACGACGCGGCCGCGAGCGACCACCACGGCGCCGACCATCGGATTGGGCGAGGTCGAGAAACGGCCCTTCTCGGCGAGCGCGAACGCCCGTTCGAGCCAGGCCGGATCAATGGGCGGCATCGTCCTCGAGGAGCGCCTTCGCGTAGTCGGCGGGGTCGAACGGCACGAGGTCGTCGACCGCCTCGCCGACCCCGACGTAGAGGACCGGGAGTTTCAGCTCGCGGTAAATCGCGAGGATGACGCCGCCTTTGGCGCTGCCGTCGAGCTTGGTCAGGACGACGCCCGTCGCGCCGGCGGCCTCCACGAACTTCCGCGCCTGGACGAGGCCGTTGACGCCGGTCGTCGCGTCGAGGACCAGCAGCGTCTCGTGGGGCGCGCCCGGGACCTCCCGGGCGGCGACGCGCCGCATCTTGGCGAGCTCGTCCATCAGGTTCTTCTTCGTATGCAGCCGGCCGGCGGTATCGACGAGAAGCTCCCCGACGCCCCGCGCTTTTGCCGCCGCGAGAGCGTCGAAGAGCACGGCCGAGGGATCGGCGCCCTCCTTGTGCCGGACCACCGGGAGGTCCAGGCGGTCGGCCCAGGTCTGAAGCTGATCGATGGCGCCCGCGCGGAACGTGTCCGCCGCCGCGAGGAGGACGCTGCGTCCGGCCGCCTTCTCGCGGGCCGCGAGCTTCGCCGTCGTCGTCGTCTTGCCCGAGCCGTTCACGCCCACGAGAAAGGTCACGAAGAGGGGCGCGTCGGTCCGCCCGGGCGGACGCGGCGCCGTGGCCAGGAGCTTCTCGATCTCTTCGCCGAGGAGCGTTCGCACGTGCGCGAGGTCTTTACGCTCCGAGATGTTGGCCCGCTCCCGCACGGCGTTGGTCAGGGCCGAGGCCGTGTCCGCTCCGACGTCGGCGGCGAGCAACGCCTCCTCGAGGGCCTCGAGGACCGACTCGTCGATCCCCAGGCTCTCTTTGACCGCGGTGCCGAGCTTTTCCAGGATCTCGGTGTGGGTCATGAAGAGGCCGCGCTTGACCTTGGCGAAAAAGCCCCGGCGCGCCGGCTTTTCGGGCGGAGCGTCGAGATTCTCGGCGGATCGCGGGTCGTCGGACATGGGGAGGGGAAGATAACTCAGGAAAGTCGAGACGCGAGACCCGGGCCGGCGGCTAGCTGGTTTTCTTGGAGCTCTCGAGAAGCAGGCGGGCCTTGGCGCCGGTGTCGCCCATCGGGTCGAGATCCACGGCGCGCTGGAGGTACCGTCGGCCGAGTTCGGTCTGCTTCAGCGTCACGAGGCAGAGGCCGAGCCGCAGGTTCGCCTCGGCGCTCGTCGGGTTCAGCTTGATCGCCGTGAGGTAATCCTCGGACGCTCCCTCGAGATCTCCGGCGCTTTCGCGTGCCGACGCTCGGCCGAAGACGGCGGCGAACGACTGCGGGTCGCGGGCCAGAGCGGTCGAGAAGGCCTGCTCCGCGCCCGTGTAGTTGCCCTGGCGCTGCAGGAGGCGCCCCTGGTTGATCGTCGCCGAGACGCGGTCATCGACGTTCACCGATTTCTCCGCGGCCTCGAAATCCGCTGCCGCTTCCTTGTACTTGCCGAGCTCCATGAGGGCCACGCCGCGGTTGTTCCGGTAGGAGGCATTGTGCGGCGCGAGGTCCAACGCCTTGTCGAAGTACGGCAGGGATTCTTCGAAGCGGCTCTGCATCAGCAGCGAGAGTCCGAGGCCGTCCTGGACCTCGGGATTCTTCGGGTCCTCCTTGAGGACTTCGCGAAAGGCCTTCTCGGCCTCGGCGGGACGGTTCTCGCGGAGGAGGACCTGGCCCATCCGCTCGGTGAGAAGCACCTCCGCCGAGGTCTTGGCCTTCTTGGACTGGCAGGCCGCGACGAGAACCGTCGCGAGGGCCACCGCGAGAAGCCGCGCCGCTCCACGGGCCCTCATCGGGCCGCCTGCGCCCGCGCGGCCGGCGCCGCCTCGGTCGGGATCAGGCCGCCCTTGGCGTGCGAGCGGGCGAGCGCGTCGACCACGGCGCCGTCGAAACGTTTCTGCGACATGTCCCGAAGACGCTCGAGCACGTAGGAGACCTCCATCGCCTTCTGGTAGGGGCGTGTCGTCGTCATGGCGTCGAACGCGTCCGCGACCGCCACGATGCGGGCCTGCAGCGGGATCTCTTCGCCCTTGAGGCCGTCGGGATAGCCGCCGCCCTCCCATTTCTCGTGGTGCCACTTCATGCCCGGGATGATATCGGCCATCTGGGGGATTGTCTCCATGATCGCGGCGCCCTTCGAAGGATGAGCCTTCATCAGCTCGAACTCGTCGTCGGTGAGCGCGGTCGGCTTGCGAATGATGCGGTCGTCGATGCCGATCTTACCGACGTCGTGGAGGAGCGCCGAGAGCCGCGTCTTTCGGACCTCTTCGGGCGGAAGACCCATCTCTTTGGCGATCGCCGACGCGTACCGCGCGACGCGCTCCGAGTGGCCGCGGGTGTAGGGATCCTTGGCGTCGATGGCCGCGGCGAGCGCCCGGATCGAAGAGACGAAGAGCTCCTGGTTCTCGCGCGCGGCTTTCTGGACTTTTTCGAAGGCGTCGTGGATCGACACGCTCATCGTGTTGAAGTTCTCGGAGAGATCCGCGATCTCGGCCGTGCCCGCGACCTCGACCTTGGTGCCGTACTCTCCCTGCGCGACGGCGCGGGTGGAATGGGCGAGCTGGGTGATCGGCTTCGAGAGCCGCCGGGCGAAGAGCAACCCCAGGAGGAGCGCGCCGGCGAGACACGCCGCGCTCCAGACGACCGTGTCCCGGACCATGCGGTCCACCGATGCGAACGCCAGGTTCCGGTCGCGCTCGACGAGCACGCCCCAGGGGGGATCTCCGACCGGGGCGATCGACGCGAGCACGCTGCCCGAAGGCGTCGATTCCGAGCGCGTCAGTCGCGCGGGAAAGCGGACGAAGTCGGCGACCAGGCTCGAGGGATGCTTGGAGGCCTCGCCCCCGGTCGCGGGGGGAAAGAGGATCCGGCCGCTCCGGTCCACGAGCGTCGCGCGCACTTCCCGCCGGGCCTCGTCCTGGAACTCCTTGACGATCGGGGCCCACGACGCCAGCGCCTCGACGACTCCGATCCGCTGGCCCTTCGCGTCGACCACGGGCGTCGCGAGCACGGCCACGATGCCGATCTCGGAAACGCCCAGGGGCTCGCCGGCGTAGCGAACGCCGTCCCGCGCCGACTCGAAGCCCTTCCGGAACTCGAAGTTCATCTCCGGCGAATGAAGATCGGGACCCACGAAGCTCCCCTGCCCATCCAGGTTCACGGCCCGGAGGGCCACCAGGGCGTTCTGGCCCTGGAGCACTCCGCCCAGAATCTCGGCTCCCTCGGTCGAGCCGAAGGGGTCCTTGCCCGTCAGCTGCACCGCCAGCCGAATCGCGTCGCCGGCCTTGGTCAGCTGCTGGGCGGCGGCGCCGTAGTAGGTGGAGATGTGGTCCGCGATGGCCGCGGAGGAGCGCGTCAGGTACTTCTCTTCGAGCGTCTCGAGGGTCCGGCGGTTGCGGCGGATGAGGACCGCCTCGGCCACGAGCAACGGAACCAGGGAGGCGAGGATGAGAGCGCCGGAGAGCAGGACAAACAGCCGGATCCGTCGGCGTCCGGAACCCCCGCTCACGATAACGACATTATAGCCGCCGCGTCGAGCCACTCCGGAATCGGCACCGAAGGCTCGACCCGCGCCCGCCCGATGGCCTCGAGCAGGACCCCCGCGGTGCCCGCCGCCGTCGCCTTCTTGTCGAGCGCGAGCAGCGGCGCGAGCCTCTTCGGGTCGCGCTCGGGCTGCGGGAAAGGGCCCAGCCGGGAGAGCGTCCGGCGGATCGCCGCGGCGTCCTCCTCCGACAGGCCGGCGCGCCGCTTCGAGATTTCCAGCGCCGCGGCGATGCCCCACGCGACCGCCTCGCCGTGCCGGAGCGTTCCCCAGGGGGCCGGCGCCCTCGAGCGCATGGCCGAGGGTGTGGCCGAAGTTGAGCAGATGCCGCCGTCCCGCGTCCCGGGGATCGGTTTCGACGATTCCGACCTTGACGCGCGCGGCGCCCGCCAGCAGCGCGACCAGGGCCGCGCCGTCGCGCTCGAGCACCGCCGACAGGCTCTCCGAGGCGCGCGCGGAGAGCTCCGGGTCCGCGACCCAGGCCGCCTTGTACGCCTCCACGAGGCCGGCGCGATAGTCCCTGTCGGGCAGCGTCGCGAGGCAGGCCGGGTCCGAGAGCACCGCGCGCGGGGGATGGAACGCGCCGAGCAGGTTCTTCCCGCGAGGATGATTGACGGCGGTCTTCCCGCCGATCGCGGCGTCCGCCATGCCGGCCGTCGTCGTCGGCACGGCATTCCACGCCACGCCGCGCAGCAGGATCGCCGCGGCAAACCCGGTCACGTCCGTCGCGACCCCTCCGCCGACCGCCACGAAGGCGTCGTCGCGCCGCAGACCGGCCGCGAGCGCCGCCTCGGCGATCTTCTCCACGTTCGCCAGCGACTTCGCGGCTTCGCCGTCCTCGATCTCGAAGTCGAGGAGGACGGCGGAGCCGCAGCGCCTCGCGGATCGGATCCGACGCCGAGCGCGCCGAGGCCGGCGACACGAGGAGGAAACGGCCCGAGGGCGAGACGAGATAGCGAGAGGCGTCACGCAGAAGCCCCTCGCCGACCCAGATCGCTCCGTCGCCCGCCGGGATCCGCTCGACCCGGGGCGTCGCGGGCGTCGGGCTCACTCCGATGGCCGGCCCGGCGGCGCGAGTCCCAGCTCGGCGAGCTGCCCCGGGAGCACGTCGGCCGGGGCCTTCGTCATCAGATCGATGCCCGACGTCGTCTTCGGAAACGCGATGACGTCCCGCAGCGACGTCGCTCCGGCCGCGATCGCGCAGATCCGGTCGAGGCCGAGGGCGATGCCGCCGTGCGGCGGCGCGCCATACTTCAGCGCATCGAGCAGGAAGCCGAAACGCTCATGGCCCTCCTCCGCCGAGATCCCGAGCACGCGGAACACGCGCTCCTGGAGGTCGGCGCGGTGGATCCGGATCGAGCCGGAACCGAGCTCCCAGCCGTTGACCACGACGTCGTAGGCGCGCGCGCGCACGCTGCCGGGATCCGACTCGAGGCGGTCGAGATCCTCTTCCCGCGGGCCGGTGAAGGGATGGTTCATCGGGAACCACTGTCCCGTGGCCTCGTCCCGGCCCAGCAGCGGGAACTCGGTCACCCAGCAGAAGGCATGCCGGGACTCGTCGACGAGCTTGAGCTCCCGCGCGGCTTCGGCGCGGAGCGTCGCGAGGGCCGCGAAGGCCGCGCCCTCTCTGTCGGCGACGATGAGCAGGAGATCGCCATCCTCGACGCCTCCGGCGGCCAGGATCTCGGTCAGCTTCGCCTCGGAGAGCGCCTTCTTCGCCGGCGAGCTGATCTCGCCTCCGGCCCGCTTCATCCAGAGCAGTCCCGCCGCGCCGTGCTCGCGGGCCTTCTCGGTCAGCTCGTCGAGGCGCTTGCGCGAGAAGGCCGCGCCGCCCGGCACGCGCAGACCCCGCACCGTGCCGCCTCCGCCGAGCGCTTTCTCGAAGGGAGCGAACCCGGTTCCCGCGGCGGCCTTCGACAGGTCGACGAGCGGCAGCCCGTAACGCAGGTCCGGCCGGTCCGTCCCGTACTTCTCCATCGCCTCGCGGAACGCCAGTCGCGGGAACGGCCGGGCCGCCGTGATCCCCGCGGCCGCGAACGCCTCGACGAGGAACGCCTCGACGGTGTCGAAGATGTCCTCCTCGGTCGGAAAGGACATCTCGAGATCGATCTGGGTGAACTCGAACTGGCGGTCCGCGCGGAGGTCCTCGTCGCGGAAGCAGCGGGCGATCTGGAAGTACTTCTCGAAGCCCGACATCATCAGGATCTGCTTGAAGAGCTGGGGCGACTGCGGCAGGGCGTAGAACTTGCCGCGGTGCACGCGGGAGGGCACGAGGAAGTCGCGGGCGCCTTCGGGAGTCGAGCGCGTGAGCATGGGCGTCTCGACCTCGAGAAAGCCCCGCTCGTGGAGCACCTTCCGGACGCGGAACGCGATCTCGTCGCGGAGAACGAAGTTCTGCAGCATCGCCGGGCGGCGCAGATCGAGGTAGCGGTACTCGAGCCGCAGCTCCTCGGTCGCGTTGGTGCGGTCCTCGACCACGAAGGGCGGCGTCTCGGAACGCGCCAGGAACACGAGGCGTTTCGCCACCACCTCGACGTCCCCGGTGGGCAGCTCCGCGATTGCGCTGGCCCTCTCCGCGAAGAACCACATCGCCCTCGATCTCGACGACGTCCTCGCTGCGGGCCTCCGAGGCCGCCTTCACGGCCTCCGCCGGGCACCGCGCCCCGTCGAAGACCACCTGGACGAGACCGCTCCGATCCCGGATCGACAGAAAGATCAGCTCGCCCAGGTCCCGCCGGCGGCCGACCCAGCCCTTCAGGAGCACGGTGCGCCCGCGTCGGCGGAGCGGAGCTCCCCCGCTTTCTGGCGAGTCGTCGGCGTCATCGTTCCCTCGCCGCGCCGAGGCGCTCGGCGAGCTCCGTCCGCGGAAACGTCTGCTGCTCTCCGCGTCGCCAGATCCTTGATCGTCACGTTTCCGTCCTCTCGTTCGCGGGATCCCAGGAGCACGGCGCGCACGCCGCGCGCCCGCTGGGCGTGGCGGCCCGGGTCGGCGCAGAATCTGCGCCGCCCGCGACAGCCCCTTGCCGATGCCGCGGCCCGCCAGATCGCTCTCCACCGTCGCGTCGGGCATGACGGCCCGCAGCTCGGAAGCCACGGCGAGCGCGTAGGCGAGCTCGTCCTTCGAGTCGGGCACGACCCAGAACAGCGGCCTCTCGGGCGCGGGCGTCCGTCGTCATCAGCGAGACGAGCCGGTCCTCGCCGATGGCGAAGCCCACCGCGGGCGTCGGCGGCCCGCCGAGATGGGCCACGAGGCCGTCGTAGCGGCCGCCGCCCAGGATCGCGTTCTGCGCGCCGAGCCTCTCCGAGGCGACCTCGAACACCGTGCGGGTGTAGTAGTCGAGGCCGCGCACGATCGCCGCGCTCTCCGTGAAGCGCACGCCGGCCTGGCGCAGCAGCTCCTTGAGCTCCTCGTGGTGCCGGCGCGACTCCTCGTCCAGAAACTCGAGGGTCGACGGAGCGCCCCGGAGCAGCGTGACGACTTCGGGGTCCTTCGAGTCGAAGAGGCGCAGCGGGTTTTCCTCGAGCCGGCGCGGCGTCCTCGGGGCCGAGGGAGGCGGCCTTCGGCCGGACGTGCTCGCGGAGGGCCTGGGAGAACGACTCCCGCGCCGCGCCGCTCGGGATGCAGTTGAGCGTCGCCGTCAGGTCCGTGAAGCCGAGGGCTTCGAGGAACCGGAAGAGCATCGCCAGCACCTCCGCGTCCCCGGCGGAGCCCGCGCACGCCCAGCAGCTCGACGCCGATCTGGCGGAACTCCCGATAGCGGCCGGCCTGGGGCTGCTCGTAGCGGAACTGCGGCCCGGCGTACCAGAGCCGAATGGGCCGGGGCATCTCCTGCAGGCCATGCTCCACCAGCGCGCGGACGACTCCCGCCGTGTTCTCCGGGCGCAGGGTCAGCGAGCGGCCCTTGCGGTCGGGGAACGTGTACATCTCCTTGTGAACGATGTCGGTCGTCTCCCCCACCGACCGGGCGAAGAGCTCGGTCGATTCGAAGACGGGCGTGCGGATCTCGCCGTAGCCGAAGGACCCGAAGACGCGCCGGGCCACGTGCTCGACGGCCGCGTACTTCTCGCTGTCGGGCGGGAGCAGGTCGTGCGTGCCCTTGGGCGCCCGGAGCTTGACGCTCACCTCGCCCAGGCCCCGTCGATCTTGAAGTACTCCTCTTTGTAGCCCAGGTAGTTGAGGTGGTAGTGGCGGAGGTCGGCGACCTCGGCCTCCGAGAGCTCGCGCACCTTCCGCGCCGGCGCTCCCAGCCAGAGCGTCCGCGGCGGCACGATCGTCCGCGGCGTGACGAGGGCTCCCGCCCCGATGAAGGCGGACTCGCCGACGTCGGCGCCGTCCATCACGGTGGCCCGGATGCCGATGAGCGCCCCGCGCCGGACGGTCGCCCCGTGCACGATCGCGCCGTGGCCGAGGGTGACTTCCTCTTCGAGGATCGTGGGATGCGTGCCCTGCGTGACGTGGATCGCGCAGTTGTCCTGGATGTTGGAGCGCGCGCCGATCCGGATGAAGTGGCAGTCGCCGCGGACGACCGAGTTGTACCAGACCGACACGTCGTCCCCGAGCACGACGTCGCCGATGACGGCGGCCGTCTCGGCGAGATAGACCCGCTCTCCGAGCCGCGGCCGCTTTCCGGCGTATTCCTTGACGATTCCCATCCCCATGAAGCCGGGCAATTTAGCACGGTTTCCGCGCTCGGCCGGCGGCCAGGGCCAGGCTCCCGCGCGCAGGAGCCGTGGCGGATCGACGGTCGCGTCGACGAGCGTCGAGGGCAGCCCTCCGGCCGTCCATCCGCCGTCCACGAGGACGTCGATCTCATTCTCGAAGAGCTCCACGACCTCTCCGGGATCGACGCGCGCGCGCTGGCCGGAGCGGATTCGCGCTCGTGCCGGTGACCGGGCCGAGACGCGAGAGCAGCCGGCGCAGCGGCTCGTGCGCCGGGATCCGCACACCGAGGTTCGGCTGGCCGAGCGAAGCGGGCAGAGGCTCGCGGAGAGGCACGACGACGCTCAGCGGCGCGGGCCAGATCGTCGAAGTACGGCTCGAGCGCCGCGGCGGGAGCCGCCACGCCGAGATCGTCGAGCTGCCCGCGCTCGGAAAAGAGGACGAGCAGAGGCTTCCGCTCGCCGCGGCCCTTGGCCGCGAGCACGCGGGCGACGCCGGCCTCGCTCGTCGGGTCCGCGGCGAGGGCGTAGAAGGTCTCGGTCGGAATCGCCGCGACGCCTCCGTTCCGGAGAAGCGCCGCCAGCTCCGCCAGCGTCTCTTCCGAAGCCAGGAGCTCGGCGATCGGGATCCGGCGCACCTCAGCCCCCGACGTAGCGATCGTAGAGAGAGCGGGCGCGCATCGGATCGGCCGTGCCCCGCACGACGCAACGGCCGTCGGGAAAGATCGTCAGGCTGACGTCCTCGACGTCGGCGTTGAGAAGCTGCGGGGATTTCCGGACGCGTCCGAGCGGAGCGAGGCGCCGCTCCAGGGCGTCGAAGTCGGGCCGGACGCGCGCCGACGGCGTCACCTGCACGGACTGACGACCGCAGAGCTTCACGAGCTCCGACGCGCCCTCGCCTTCGAGAGCCGGAAACCGTCCGTCCCGGCAGACCGGACAGGCGCGCGAGGGAGCCGCGCCCTCGAACAACCGGCGCGAGGCGAATCCTCCGTCCCAGACCGACATCGTGAGCAAGCCGCGCGAGGGCTCCTCCCCGACCGCGAGCCGCAGCGCCTCGGTCATCGCGATCGAGGCCACGAGCGGCGGCAGCGTCGGCACGACGCCGACCGTGTCGCAGGTCGGCCCCGTGCCCGGCGGCGGGAGCGCCTCGAGGTAGCAGCGCAGACAGGGGCCCCCGGGCCGGAAGATCGCGACCCGCCCCTCGGCGCCCACGCAGGCGGCGTAGACGGACGGCAGCCCGAGCGACCGCGCGGCGTCCGACACGAGGAGCCGCGTCTCGAAGTTGTCGGACGCGTCGAAGACGAGGTCGTGGCCGGAAAGAAGATCGCGCGCGTTGGCCGCCGAAAGATCGTCCACGACGGCGCGCACCGGGATTGTCGGATCGATCTCGGCCAGCCGCGCGCGCGGCGGCTTCGGCCTTGGGCGCGATCCGTGCCGCGTCGTCGGCGTCGAAGAGGAACTGGCGAGTCAGGTTCGAAGGCTCCACGACGTCGCGGTCGACGATCGTCAGTCGCCCGACGCCCGCGCGGAGCGCTTCCTCCGCCGCCGCGGCGCCCACGGCGCCGGCTCCGATGAAGACGATCGAGAAACCGCGGATCCGCTCCTGCCCCTCGGTCCCGATGCCGGGAAAGAGCGTCGACCGCGAATACCGATCCGAATCCGTCATTGGGCCGCCTCGAGAAGAGTGCGGGCGTGCTTCATGGCCGTCTCCGGGATCGTTTCGCCGGCCAGCATCCGCGCAATCTCGGCCACGCGCTCCCGGGCGTCGAGCCGGCGCACGGACGCGACGGTGCGGCCGCCGATCTCGCGCTTTTCCGCGCGCAGGTGCGTCCGGGCGAGCGCGGCGATCTGCGGGACGTGCGTGACGCACAGAACCTGCTCCGAGTCGGCGAGCGCGCGGAGCTTGCGGCCGACGACTTCGGCGACCCGGCCTCCGATTCCGGCGTCGACCTCGTCGAAGACGAGCGTCCGGCCCCGGCCCCGGCCGGAGGCGACCGAGCGGATCGCGAGCTGGAGGCGCGAGAGCTCGCCGCCGGACGCGATCTTTTCGAGAGGCTTTTCGGTCTCGCCGGGATTGGGCGCGAAGAGAAACGCGCCGGTCTCGAGGCCTCCGGGCCGCGGCCGGTCGTCGGGCAGGGTTTCGAGGGCGAGGCGCAGCTTCGCCTTCTCGAGCGCGAGGCCGCGCAGCTCCTTCTCGACGGCCGCCGAGAACCTGGTGGCGGCGGCCTGCCGCTTTCGCGAGAGAGCCGCCGCGGCCTTCCGATAGGCCTCCGCGGACTTCTCGGCTTCGCGGCGGCGGCGGTCCAGCGCCTCTTCGACGTGCGAGAGCTCCGCGCGTTCCTCCTTCATGTCGGAGAGCCGGGCGAGGAGCTCCGAGGCGCTCGGGCCGTACTTGCGCTTGAGCCGGGCGAGCTGTTCGAGGCGCGTCTCGATCGCGGTCAGCCGCGCCGGGTCTCCTTCGACGGACTCGGCGGCGTCCCGCGCGGCCGCGGCGAGGTCCGCGATCCGCCGCTTGAGGTCCTCGGCCTCCTCCCGGTGGGCGCCGAGGCTCGGATCGATCGCCGCCAGGGTTCCGAAGGCCCGCGCGGCCTCCCCGAGGCGGTCGGCCGCGGCCCCCTCGGCCTCCGTGAGAGCGGCGAGCGCGGCCTCTCCGGCGCTCCGGATCCGATCCGCGTGCAGGAGCCGCTCGCGCTCCACGGGAAGCGCGCTCTCCTCGGCTTCCGTGGGACCGACCGTCTCGATCTCGCGGATCTGGAAGTCGAGCATCTCGAGCTTCTCGCCGCGCTGCCGTCGCGAGTCTTCCAGGGCGTCGAGACGCTCCTGCGCCTCCTTCCAGGCCGCGGCCGCGTCCTCCACGGCCGACCGCTCGGAGTCCGTTTTCGCGAAGGCGTCGAGGAGCTCGAGGGGCGCGGCCGGGTCCGCCAGCTCCTGCTCGGAGCTCTGGCCGTGGATCGCGACGAGGCGCTCGCCGAGCTTTGCGAGCGTGCGCACCGAGGCGGCCTCGTCTTCCACGAAAGCGCGGCCGCGGCCGTCGGGCGTGAGCTCCCGTCGCAGCAGCAGGCGATCCGAAGCCGAAGCGGCGCCGGAAGCCCGGCCTCCGCGAGGATCGCGCGGACCCCGGAATCCGCGTCGAACTCGGCGGACACCGACAGGCGCGCCGCGCCCTCGCGGATGAAATCGGCGGAACCTCGCCCGCCCGCCACGAGAGACAACGGCGTCCACCAGGATCGACTTTCCGGCCCCGGTCTCTCCGGTCACGACGGTCAGCCCCTCGCCCAGCTCGAGCTCGAGGTCTTCGACGATCGCGAGATTCTTGACCGTCAGCCGGCGGAGCACGCCGGAGAGTCTACCGGCGTCTTCCGCCGGCCGCTACGGCTTGACGCTCTTCGTGGCGATGGGCTTGGCGGGAATGCCGCCGACGATGCGCTCCGGGCTCGACGGGCTTCGAGGCCACGCCCATGGAGCCGACGATCGCGTCCTTGCCGATCTTGACGCCCGAGAGGACGACCGAATGGTAGGTCACGCGGGCACGGTCCCCGATCTCGGTCCGCGCCAGCGTCACATCGTGGATGTCTTCGACGGCGTGGGCGTGAGAGTAGATGTTGGCGTAATCCGAGATCGACGCGTCGTCGCCGATGACGACCTCGCCGCGGTCGTCGATGAGGACGTTGCGGTGGATCGTGACGCCGTCGCCGACGCTCAGGTTGTAGCCGAAGGAGACCTCGACCTCGTGGAAGATCCGGACCTTCTTGCCGCACTTCCGGAACACCCTCTGGGCCAGCATGTAACGCATCTGGGTGCCGAGGCGGATGTTCCGGCCGACCGGAGAGTGGTCGAACATCTGCCAGAACCAGAGGAGCGGCTTGACCGGCGCCCACTTCGCGAGGTCGATCTCCTTGTAGTACTCGGCCTCGAGCGTCGCGTTGCGGGGATCGAAGGACGCCACGAGGGTCTTGGTCGCCAGCGGCACGTCCGGATCGCCGACGACGGCGTCGTAGTCGACCGTCCGGCCGAGGTAGAGCTGGGCCAGGGCGTCGCGGACGATGACGTTGCGGTCGAGGGACGGATCGTCGAGCTTCTCGGCCAGGCGGGCGATGAAGCGCGGGAACACATCTTCCCCGACGGGACCGATCGCGAAATCTCTCAGGGGCATGGCGCGGAACCGTAGCAGCCGTCGCTTCGGCGCGTCAAGGGGCCTGCGCCTCCGCTCATCAAGTTCTACGCTCCGAAGCGCTTCTTCAGGAACTCGAGCGTCATCGCGACGCCGAAGCCCGAGGCGCCCGTCGGCCAGCCGCTCTGTTCCTTTTCGAAGTGGGCGACGCCGGCGACGTCGATGTGCGCCCAGGGCACGCCCTTGGGCACGAACTCCTTGAGGAAGATGCCGGCGTTGATCGTGCCGGCGGCGCGGCCGCCCGTGTTCTTCATGTCGGCCCACTCCGAGCGGATGTTCTCCCGGTACTCGGGCCAGAGCGGCAGGCGCCAGATCCGCTCGCCCGTGGCCTCGCCGGCCGCCTCCAGATCGCGCGCGAGGTCCGCGTCGTCCGTCATGACCGCGGCGCACTCGTGGCCGAGGGCGATCAGGACGGCGCCCGTCAGCGTGGCGAAGTCGAGGAGCACGTCGGGCGAGAACTTCTCGGCGTAGGAGAGCGCGTCGCCCAGGATGAGCCGGCCCTCCGCGTCGGTGTTGTCGACCTCGACCGTCTTGCCGTTGCGCATCCGGAGGATGTCGCCGGGGCGCTGGGCCGAGCCGCCCGGCATGTTCTCGGTCACGGGCGCGAGCGCGACGAGCCGCACGGGCAGAGCCGAGGCCTTCGCGGCCGCGAGGCAGCCGAAGACCGTCGCGGCTCCCATCATGTCGTACTTCATCTCGCCCATCGAAGGCGCGGGCTTGAGCGAGATGCCTCCCGTGTCGAACGTGATCCCTTTGCCCACGAGCACCGCGGTTCCCCGCGGCCGGGGCGGCGCGTACTCGCCGACGAGGAAGACCGGCGGCCGCGCGCTGCCGGCGTTGACGCCGAGGAGCCCGCCCATCCGCTCTCGCTCGATTTCCTTCTTTCCGAGCGCGCGGAACGAGAGACGCCGGCGCTCGCAAAGAGCCCGGGCCTCGCCGGCCAGCTCGGACGGACCGAGGTCGTTGCCGGGCGTGTTTCCGACATCCCGGACCCAGCGCACCGCCTCGGCAATCGCCTCGGCTTCCCGGACGGCCCCGGCGAGGGAGCGCGCGGAGACGCCCGGCGGCGGGATCACGATCGCGCGGCCGGCGCCCGCGGCCCGGGGCGCGCGACGACTTGTAGCGGTCGAACGCGTAATCCGCCAGGGCGATCTGGGGCAGCAGGGCACGAAAGGCGTCTTCCGGGAGCCCGGCGCCGAAGGCCAGCACGATGGGCCGGCCGGGCCTCTCGAGCGCCTGCCGGACCGCTTTGCGCAGCGCCGAGCGCCAGCGCGCCGCCGAGGCGGGCGCCTTCCCGAGACCGCAGAGCAGAAAGTCGCGGCCCGGCGGCCCGCCGGCCACGAGCTCCTTCTCCTTGCCCGTGAATCCCGTGGCGCGCACGGCCGCGCGAACGCCGGCCGTCCACGCCCCGGGCGATCCGGCGGCGGGGTCGCGCGCTTCGTACAGAAAAACGACTCGGGTGGCTGCGGCGACGCGAGGCGGGGAATCCGTCAGCCGTATACGCATGGGCCGCCTACGATAGCAGAGGCCTCGATTGTGCTAAGTTTTCCGCCCCATGACGACGATCACAGAAACGCACCTCTCGAGCGCGCGCCTTTCCCGCCGCGGCAAGGTCCGCGAGCTCTACGATCTCGGAGACTCTCTCCTTCTCGTCGCGAGCGACCGGATCTCGGCGTTCGACGTCGTGCTTTCGCCCGGGATCCCGGACAAGGGCAGGATCCTGACCCAGCTGTCGAACTTCTGGTTCCGGAAGTTCGGCGACGTCGAGAACCACCTCCTCGAAACCGACGTGGCGCGCTTCCCGGAGGAGCTCCGAGCCGACGCGGCTCTTCTGGCCGGGCGCTCGGTCATCGTCAAGAAGTGCGAGGTCATCCCCTTCGAGTGCGTGGCCCGCGGGTACCTCGCCGGATCGGGCTGGTCGGAGTACAAGAAGACCGGCCGGGTCTGCGGCATCGCCCTCCCCTCCGGTCTGCGCGAAGCGGACCGGCTGCCCGAGCCGATCTTCACGCCGGCCACGAAGGCCGAGACCGGGCACGACGAGAACATCTCCTTCGAAACCATGGCCCGGCAGCTCCCCGAAGGCGAAGCCGAGCGCCTGCGCGACATGACGCTCTCGCTCTACGGCCGCGCCGCCGATCACGCCGCGTCGCGCGGCCTCATCCTGGCGGACACGAAGCTCGAGTTCGGCCGCCTCGACGGCCGCATCGTGTGGATCGACGAGGCGTTCACGCCCGACTCCTCGCGGTACTGGGACGCCGCCCAGTACAACCCGGGCCGCGGGCAGGCCTCCTTCGACAAGCAGTTCGTCCGCGACTGGCTCGAGTCGACCGGCTGGGACAAGCGGCCGCCGGCCCCGAAGCTGCCCGACGGCGTCGTCCGGACCACCCGCGAGAAGTATCTCGACGCCTTCCGCAAGCTCACGGACGCGATGCCGGAGCACCTCGAGCCCTAGGCCCTGAGGCCCAGTCCCCCGCTCAGGATTTCCGGAAGAGCTCCGACAAAAAGGCCGTCACGCGGTCCACGGGCCGGCACGCGAGATCCGGAAACGCCGAGGCGTCTCCCGCGTTGCCCGAGGGCAGATAGACCGTCTGAAAGCCGAGGGCCGCGGCTTCCTTGAGGCGCGACGCGGCCGCCGGCACGCGCCGCACTTCGCCGAGAAGGCCGATCTCGCCGAAGAACACGCTGCGCTCCGGCAGGGCCTGACTCCGCGTCGAGGACGCGAGCGCCGCCACGACCGCCAGGTCGGCCGCGGGCTCCGAGACTTCGAGCCCGCCCGTGCAGGAGACGAAGACCTCGCGCGATGAGAGCGGCAGGCCGGCGCCTTCGAGCACCGCGATCAGAAGCGCCAGCCGTCCTCCGTCGAGCCCGATCGCCACGCGCCTCGGCGAGCCGGCGGAGACCGCGCCGACGAGCGCCTGGATCTCGACGAGCACCGAGCGGGTGCCTTCGCGCGCCGCGGTCACGGCGCTGCCCGGCAGCCCGGCGCGGCGCTCGGCGAGGAGAACCGCGGACGCATCGGGCAACTCCGCGAGGCCCTCGCCGGTCATCTCGTACAGGGCGATCTCGTCGACCGGCCCGAAGCGATTCTTCGTGGCTCGGAGAAGGCGGCGCGCGCCGCCCCGGTCGCCTTCGATCGAGACGACCGCGTCGACCAGGTGCTCGAGCGACTTGGGACCGGCGAGGTTGCCGTCCTTGGTCACGTGCCCGACGAGGAGGACCGGCACTCCGCTCGCCTTGGCAAACCGCGTCAGCTCGCCCGCCGCGGCGCGGACCTGCGAGACCGTGCCCGGCGAGGAAGCGAGCGTCGGATCCGACACGGCCTGCACCGAATCCACCACGACGAGCGCGAGGGAGGCCTTTCGCGCCTCGGCCTCGGCGACGATGCGCGAGACGTCCGTCTCCGGCAGCACGAGCAGGCGGCCGTCCCGAATGCCCAGCCGCTCGGCGCGCAGACGGACCTGCGCCGCGGATTCCTCGGCGCTCGCATAGAGCACGTCCCCGGAGCCGTCCGCCGCGAGGCCGCGGCCGGCCTGGAAGAGCAGCGTGGACTTGCCGATGCCCGGCTCGCCTCCCAGAAGCACGACCGAGCCCGCCACGAGCCCTCCGCCGAGCACGCGGTCGAATCCCGGCAGGCCCGTCGCCCGTCGCGGCCCGTCGAGCGACGCGATCTCCGCGATCGGAACGGATTGCGACGCGAGGCCCGGCGTGGACGCGGGGGCGGCTCGGGTCCGGGCTTCCTCGACGTAGGAATTCCAGTCGCCGCAGTCCGGGCAACGCCCCAGCCACTTCGGCGCCGTGGCGCCGCAGGACTGGCAGGCGAAAAGAGTCAGGGCGCGCGCCACGGCTCTAGTACACGGCGCCGGCCAGGTACTTCATGTCGTCGTCGCCCCAGCGCACGCCGGCGCCCACGAAGAACGAGTCGCGGTTGGCCTTGGTGTTCAGGAGGTCGTCCCAGCCTCCGATGACGAAGACCGACGGCGAGAAGTAGTAGCGTCCGGTCAGTTTCGCGTGCGGGTTCAGGTCGTCCTCGCCGCCGATGTCCCACATCTCGGCCGAGAATCGCAGCCGGTCCTTCAGCGTCATGTAGTCGATGCCGGCGCCGCCGGAGTTCTGGATCACCCCGGCCCGGCCCGACCCAGTTGCCCAGGCGGTACCCGACCTCCGCCGAGATCGCGATGGAGTCCTTGAACTCGGCCTCGTCCTGCCGGACGGTCTCGGTGTGGCCGTCGGGGTACGTCGTGGTCGTGATCGTGGTCGTGTCGCGGCGCACCCCGAACGGCTCGCTCGAGAGCTCGAGCCGGTAGAAGCGCGACTCGCCGACCTTCGCGAGGTCCACGGTGAAGAAGCCCTGGCCCTTGTCGTGACCGGTCAGGTACTCCGCGCGCAGGCCGAGGTCGAGGTTCCACTTCTTGACCTTCGTCATCGCGCCGGTGAGGCTGTCGACGCCCTCCTTGACGGCGACCAGCGCCTCGTTGAGGTTCTTGCTCGTCTCGTCGCTCTGGACGAGCTGGCCGACGGTGCCCTGCCCCTCGGCGATCTTGCCCGTGATCGCGTTCATGTTGTCGACGGTCGTCTGGAGCTTGGCCGGTCAGCTGCTTCGCGTTGGAGATGCTGTCGGTGACGTTGCCCGAATTGGAGGCGACGAGCTTGTCGATCCGGTCGACCAGCGTGGTCATCTGCGTCGAGAACTCTTTGAAGTTCGCGGTCGTGGCGTCGATGTTGGCGCGGTTGGACTCGAGGATCTTGCGCAGCTCCTGCGAGAGGATCAGGACGTTGTCGACGATCCCGGTCAGCCGTTCCTCGCCGAGGGCGCCGCCGAGGGACGTCCTTGAGGTTCGAGGTGATGTCGCGGATGTCCACCTCGATGTCCCGGGCGAGCTTCGTGATCTGGTCGAAGGAGACCGGGGCCTCGCCCTTGAGGGTCGCGCCCTCCGGAAGCGCCGCCGCGGCGACCGGCCCGGGAATCAGCTCGACGTACTTGTCGCCCAGCATCCCCAGGCTCTGGATGGAGGCCGAGGCTCCCTCGCGCAGCGCCACGTCCCTGGTCAGCTCGAGGTCGACGACGGCCTTGCCCCCGACCAGGCGGATCTTGGCGACCTTGCCGACCAGCACGCCCGCCATGCGCACGTCGGATTTCTCCTTGAGGCCCGCCACGTCGTCGAACTGGACGGAGATCCCGCGGCCCGCGAGCGCGGCCGAGGTTGAGGTCCTCGATCTTCCAGATGAGGATCCCCGCGAGGACGAGTGCGATCAGAAAGAACGCTCCGACTTTCGCTGCCTGGCTCATCGCGCCTCCGAAATGGTTTTGCCCCTGGCTCTCTCCGACTCGACGGTCAACGGGCCCTCGGCCCGGCCTTCGACGAACTGCCGCACCGCCGGATCGCTCGAATGCAGGAACTCCTCCGGCGGCGCCTCGAACAGGATCCGGCCCCCGAAGAGCAGCGCCAGGCGGTCGCCGATCTTCCGCGCGCTCGGAATGTGATGCGTGATCGTCACGATGGTCGGCTCCATCTGGTGGCGGATCCCGAGGATCACCTCCGCGATGATATCGGTCATGATCGGGTCGAGTCCCGTGTTGGGCTCGTCGAAGAGCAGGATCTCCGGCTTGTGGGCGATGGCCCGGGCGAAGCCGACCCGGCGGCGCATGCCTCCCGAGAGCTCGGACGGCCGCTTCGAGCCGATGTCGGGCAGCTGCACGAGCTCGAGACACTCCTCGACCCGCGCCCGAACCTCGGCCGGGCTCCGGCGGCGGGTGCGACGCAGCGGAAAGGCGATGTTGTCGAAGACGCTCATCGAATCGAAGAGGGCGCCCTCCTGGAAGGCCATGCCGAACTTCTTGCGCAGCTCGTTGCGGCCGACGCCGTCGAGCTCCCAGAAGTTCTGGCCGTCGACGAACACGTCCCCGGCGTCGGGGCGGAGGAGCCCGATCAGGTGCTTCAGCAGCACGCTCTTGCCGGTGCCCGAAGGGCCCACGATCACCAGCGACTCCCCCGCGGCCACGGAGAGATTCACGCCGTCGAGGACGACGTGGCCGCCGAAGCTCTTCCGCAGGTTCCGCGCCTGAAGCTTGGCCTGGCCCTGGGCCGTCCGATTCCGGGGGGTCGCGGTCAAAAGAGAAGCCTCGTGAGGAAAAAGTCGGCCAGCAGGATCGCGAGGCTGCCGACGACGACCGCCTGCGTCGTGGCGCGGCCCACGCCTTCCGCCCCGCCCTCCGTGTGATACCCCCGGACGCAGGCCACGACCGAGAGGATCAGGCCGAACACCGCGGCCTTCGCGAGGCCGACGGTGAAGTCCTCCATGTCCAGGAACTCGAACGAGCTGTCGTAGTACGTGACGGGGTTGGCGCCGAGCAGCTGCACCGACACGAAATACCCGCCGAACATGCCGACGACGTCGCCCATGACCACGAGCAGCGGCAGCATGAGGATCGACGCGAACACGCGGGGCACGACGAGGTACTGCACGGGCTCGGTGGCGAGCGCTTCGAGGGCGTCGATCTGCTCGGTGACGCGCATGCTGCCGATCTCGGCGGCCATCGCGCTGCCGACGCGGCCGGAGACCATGAGGGCCGAGAGCACCGGCGCCAGCTCGCGCGTCAGCGAGAGCGCCACGACCGCCCCGACGAGGCTCTGCGCATTGAAACGCGCGAAGCCCGTGTAGGTCTGAAGAGCCAGCACCATCCCGGTGAAGAGCGTCGTCAGAAACACCAGCGGGATCGAGTCGACCCCGACGCGGACCATCTGGCGCACCCACTCCGGCAGGTCATAGGGCGGGCGCGGGGCCCACACGAGAATCCGGCCGAGCATCGAGAAGAAACGACCGAGCTGCTCGAGGAAGCGGATGATGCCGCGCCCGATCGTCTCGAGGAAGCGGACGATCACCCTCGGGACTCCGTCGGATCTTCGCCGGACTCGACGTGGACGCGGGGCACGCGCGGGCCGATGCCGCACAGGATCTCATAGGGAATCGTGCCGGCGGCGTCCGCGAGCTCCCAGGCCGTCACGGTCGTCGCGACCGTCGGTGCCCAGGCAGACTGCGCGATCGCCGCGGCGGACGGGCGCGTCCGACGTGTCCACGAGAGTGACGTCCATGCTGACGGCCCCCACCACGGGCGCTCGCTTCCCCCCGAGAAGAACCGCGACTCGTCCCGAAAAGCTGCGCCGGAACCCGTCATGATAGCCGATGGGCAGCACGGCGATCGTCGTGGGACGCTCGGTGACGAAGCGGCCGCCGTAGCCGAGCGGCGTGTCGGCCGGAACGCGGCGCACGGCGGTCACGCGCGTCTCGAGCGTCATCGCGGGAACGAGCGCGGCGGCCTCAGAGAATCCGCGGGGCGCGACTCCGTAGAGGGCGAGACCCGGCCGCACGGCGTCGAGCCAGGCCGGCTCCGCTCCGAGAATGGCGGCGGAGTTGGCGGCGTGGACGAGGCCCGGCGCGAGCCCGGCATCGCGCAGGCGGGACGCGGCGGCGCGCAGGCGCTCGACCTGTCGCGCGGTCTCGGGAGACGACGGGTCGTCGGCGCGGGAAAGGTTCGCGAAGGTCCCGGCCAGCCGCAGGCCCGGAGCGTGCTGGAAGAGAGCGATCACGAAGTCCAGCTCCTCAGCCCGGAAGCCCGCGCGACCCATGCCGGTGTCGAGCTCGAGATGGACCGGGAGCGGACAGCTCCGGAGAGGCCCCCCGCGGCGGCCGCGATCGCCTCGGCCTGGGCCGCGTCGTAGAGCGTCGGGGTCAGGCCGTAGGCGGCGAGCCGGGGCACGTCCTCGGGGTCGACGCGCGAGAGAACGAGGATCTCCCCGGCAATCCCGCCGCGGCGGAGCGACGCCCCCTCCTCCGGATTCGCGACCGCGAAACGGTCGGCGCCCGCGCGGGCGAGGCGCGCCGCCACCGGAACCGCGCCGTGGCCGTAGGCATCCGCCTTGACCACCGCGTAGACGCGGCGGGGCGCAACCCGATTCGCGAGAAACCGGTAGTTGGACGCGATCGCGTCGAGATCGACGACCGCCCGAACGGGGAGTTGAGAGTCGAGGGTCGAGAGTTGAGCGTCCACGCGCCGCCGATTCTCTCCCGTTTCGGGCGATTCCGGACGCTCAACCCTAGACTCTCGACCCTCAACCCGTCTAGAAGGGCTGCCCCGACGGCTCGGCGGGGGGGCCGCCGGCGTAGTTGGCGAAGGTCATGTGGTCGCCGAGAAAGACCAGCGGAAAGTCGCCCGTCGGGCCGTTGCGCTGCTTGGCGATGATGACGTCGGCGATGCCCTTGCGCTCCGTTTCGCGGTCGTAGAGCTCTTCGCGGTAGAGGAAGACGACGACGTCCGCGTCCTGCTCGATGGAGCCCGAGTCCCGGAGGTCGGCGAGCTGGGGCTTGCGGAGCTCGCCCTTGCGCTGCTCGGGCTGACGCGAGAGCTGGGAGAGCGCGATGATCGGGACCCGCAGCTCCTTCGCGAGGAGCTTCAAGCCGCGCGAGATCATCGAGACTTCCTGCGTCCGGTTGTCGAAGCGGCCGTGGCCCGCCATCAGCTGCATGTAGTCCACGAGCAGGAGGTCGAGGCCCTTCTCCCGCTTGAGGCGCTGGGCCTTGGCCCGCATCTCCGGCACGTTGAGGGCCGCGCTGTCGTCGATGAAGAAGCGCGTCGCGTGGATCTTGGACTGGGCCAGGACGAGCCGCTGCATCGCCTCCTTGGAGGCGAACCCGTCGCGGACCTTCTTCGCGTCGACGTCGGCTTCCGAACAGAGCACGCGGAAGCCGAGCTGCTCCCTGGACATCTCCAGCGAGAAGAAGCCGACCGAGCGGCCCTCGCGGATGGCGACGTGCTGGGCGATGTTCAGGGCGAAAGAGGTCTTTCCGACCGACGGCCGCGCCGCGATGATGATCAGATCCGTGCCCTGCAGGCCCGAGGTCATCCGGTCGAGCTCGGTGAATCCCGTCGCGAGGCCCGACAGCATGCCCTGCCGGCCGCGGGCGTCCTCGATGATCTCGAGGTTGTGGCGCACGACCTGTCCGATCGCCTCGAACCCGCCCCGGACCGCGCCTTCGGCGATGTCGAAGATCTCGCCGGTCGCCTCGCCCAGCAGGGCTTCGGCGTCGCGCTCCCCGGACAGCCCGTCCCGAACGATCTTCTGGCCCGCCCGGATGAGGCGGCGGAGGGTCGCCTTCTCCTTGACGATGCGGGCGTAGTGCTCGACGTTGCCGACGTCCGGCACCCCGTCGAGCAGCGCCGTCAGGTAGGCGGCGCCGCCGGCCTTCTCGATCCCGCCCGCGCGGTCGAGCTCCTCCTTGAGCGTGAGGATGTCGATCTCGGCCGAACGCTCCGAGAGCTCGAGCATCGCGTTGTAGATGCGGCGGTGCGTGTCCGGGAAGAAGTCTTCCTTCGAGATGACCGGGACGACGAAGGAGAGCGCGGCGGGATCGAGCAGGATCGCCCCGAGCACCGAGCGCTCGGCTTCGAGATTCTGCGGCAGACCTTTTTCGGAAGTGATTTCTTCGAGCATCGGGGAATTGCCCGCGAGTTTCCTCCCGCGAGCCGCCAAAGTCATCAGCAGAGATTTCGACAGGTCGCCCGCGTTTTCCACAGCATCATGAAGCGCCGGACGGTGAGACAAATGATGTCCGAGAGGACGTCAGTCCTCCCGGACATCATCCCGAGGAGCGCAGCGACGAGCCGGACTCGAAGCGAGTCGGATCGCCGTGGATCTCCGTCCCCGTGTCGGTAGGGAACGCCGCGCGAAGCGCACTGCCGGCGGATCCCTCGGCAGTCGGCATCGCTCGGGATGACGGCGTCATCGAGTCTCGGCATCGACGAGCCGGATGGAACCGCGCCTTGCATCGAGACCGTCATCCCGAGGATGCGCGGCCGGCGATGCCGAACCGCCGGCGGCCTGGCCTGCCGGTGGTCGGCTCGCTATCGCTCGGGATGACGGCGTAGAGGTCCCAGACCGTAGTGCGGCGCAGGGCCTGCCGGTGACGGGATCCCTCGCTTCGCTCGGGATGACGATCAATCGCCCGGGATGACGCATGCTTCGCCGGGATGACGATCAATCGCTCGGGATGACGCCGATGACGTCTACGGCCGCCGCGCGCGCAGCGCGTCCAGCATCGCCGAGTCGCCGAACACGCCGCCCGGCCGCTTGCGCCCCTCGACCGTGCCGTGAAAGTCGCTCCCCGCCGTCGCCGCCAGCGAGAGCTCGCGGGCGAGCGCGCCGAAGCGCTGCTCCTCGTCGGCCCCGTGATCGGGATGGAAGACTTCGATCGCGTCGAGGCCTTCCGTGGCGAGAGCCCGGATCAGGGCGTCGGTGTTCTTGTACCAGACCGCGTGCGCGAGCGACGTCACGCCGCCGGCGGCACGCACCGCGCGCACCACGTCGGCGGCCTTCCACTTGTCGTACGCCACGTACCAGGGGTGCTCGTGGCCGAGGAAGCGGTCGAAGGCCTCGTCGTTGTTGGCCGCATAGCCCGCCCGGATCAGGGCCCGGGCCAGATGCGGCCGTCCCCAGACGCCGTCGCCGACGTCCGCCCGGATGGCCTCCAGGTCGATCGCGTACCCGTGCTCGACGAGCTTCTTCGCCATCCGCTCCCCGCGGGTGCGCCGCTCGTCCTGGCGCGTCGAGAGGTGCGCCTGCAGCGCCGCGTTGGTCTCGTCGACGAAGAGCGCGATGATGTGGATGTCGTCCTGCCCGCCCCACTCCGCCGAGATCTCGGCTCCGGAGATGAGCTCGATCCCCCGCCGCCGGGCCTCGGCCCGGGCTTCCGGGAGGCCCTGGAGCGTGTCGTGGTCGGTGAGCGCGAGACAATCGATGCCGGCGTCCGCCATCCGGCCCACCAGGGCCGCCGGGGAATCCAGGCCGTCGGAGACGGTCGAGTGGCTGTGGAGGTCGAGCTTCATGGCCGCGCAGTCTAGCCGACTCGTCGCGCGGCGATCCCGGGCGCGGGTCTTGCGTCATGCTTCGGCGGTGGAGCGGAGACAGGTCGCTCGCGCGCTGGCGGAGATCGCCGAGATGCTCGAGCTCGCGGGTGCGAATCGTTTCAAGGTCCGGGCCTACGAACGGGCCGCGGAGGCCCTGCTGGCCTTCTCGGGAGATCTCGAAGACGCCGTCCGGACCGGACGGCTGCGGGAAGTCCCGGGCATCGGCGCGACGATCTTCGGAAATGTCGAGACACTCGTCCGGACCGGGCGGCTTCCCCTGTACGACGAGCTCCGGGCGTCGTTCCCGCGCGGTCTCTCGGAGTGCCTGCGCGTTCCGGGTCTGGGCGCGCGAAAGGTCAAAGTCCTCCACGACACCCTCGGCGTGGACTCGCTGGAGTCTCTCGAGCGCGCGTGCCGGGAAGGCCGGCTGGCCAGCGTCCGGGGCTTCGGAAACAAGAGCGCCGCGCATCTGCTCCGCGGGATCCGCATGGTTCGGGCCTCGGCGGGCTTCTTTCGCCACTCTTCCGCCGCGGCCCGCGGCCGGGCGCTGGTGGCGTCCCTGACCAGTTCCGGGCTCGCGGAGAGCGTGTCGCTCGGGGGCGGCCTGCGCCGGCTCCGCGAAGTGGTTCGGAGCATCGAGATCGTCGCGTCGTCGCGCTCCCCGGCGAAGCTCGCGAAGGCCTACCGTGATTTTCCCGAGGTCGAGGACGTCGTCGCGTCCGAGGAGGACGTCGTCGCGGTCCGGTTCCTCGACGGCCTGACGGCGAACCTGCGCATCGTCCCGCCGGAGGAGTTCGCCGCCGCGCTTCTGTGCTTCACGGGATCCCGCCCTCACACGATCGCCCTTCGCGCTCTCGCCCGAGACCGCGGTTTCCGGCTCGACGAGAAGGGCCTCTTCGACCTCCGGGAGAATCGGGTTCCCGCGGACTCGGAAGCCGAGATCTACGGAGCGCTCGGGCTCGCCTTCATCGAGCCGGAGCTGCGGGAAGGCCGCGGCGAGATCGAGGCCGCGGCCGGGGGCCGCCTGCCCGTGCTCGTCGCCCGCCAGGATTTGCGCGGCCTCTTCCACATCCACACGGTCGCCTCCGACGGCCGGGACGCGCTCGAGACGATGGTGCGCGCCGCGAAGGACGCCGGCTACGGCTACGTCGCCATCACCGACCACAGCCAGTCCGCGGGCTATGCCGGCGGCCTGACCATGGAGCGCATGCGCGCGCAACGCGAGGAGGTCCGGGCCTTGCGGCGGCGCCTTCCGGAGATGCGCATCCTCCACGGCGTCGAGGCGGACATCCTGGCCGACGGGTCCATCGACTACGGAGACGATTTCCTCGGCGAGCTCGATCTCGTCGTCGCATCGGTCCACTCCCGTTTCGGGCTGAACCGCGACGAGCAGACCGCCCGTCTCATCCGCGCCGTGCGCAATCCGCGCGTGGCGATCCTGGGCCATCCGACGGGCCGGCTGCTGTTGACGCGCGAAGGCGTCACGGCGGACATGGAGGCCGTGATCGACGCGGCCGCCGAGCACGGCTGCGCCCTCGAGATCAACGCCTCGCCTCACCGCATGGACCTCGACTGGCGACTCGTCCGTCATGCGGTGGAGCGCGGAGCGACGCTCGCGATCGATCCCGACGCGCACTCCACGCGGGAGCTCGAGTTCGTGCCCTACGGCCTCGCCATGGCCCGCAAGGGCTGGGCGGAGGCCGGGGCGGTGCTCAACACGCGGGACGCCGATGGGGTCGTCGCGTGGCTGGAGCGCCGTCGCGGCGGCCCGATCCCGAATCTCTGGACCGGGCATCGGGATAGAATCCCCGTCCCGCGGCCGGCGCCGCGAATCGGATCTTCGATCTGTGCTTAAGGAGTGACTTCCATGGCCCTGCAGCCCGGCGACACCGCCCCCGACTTCACGCTCCCCTCCACCGTCAACGAGAAGGTGACCCTCTCCGACTACCGCGGGAAGAAGAGCGTCATCCTGCTGTTCTACCCGCTCGATTTCTCTCCGGTCTGCTCGGTCGAGACCAAGCAATGCGCCGACATGCTGCCCGCGAAGGGAGCGGGGGACGTCGAGGTCCTCGGCGTGTCCATCGACTCGCTCTGGTCCCACAAGGCCTTTGCGGCCCAGCAGGGCATCACCTATCCCCTGCTTGCCGACTTCCATCCCAAGGGCGCGGTCGCCGAGAAGTACGGCGTCTACCTTCCCGAAAAGGGCATCTCGGCGCGCACGGCGTTCATCATCGGCAAGGACGGCAAGATCAAGCAGATCGTGCCGAGCGACATCCCCGTGGCGCGCGACATCGCGAAGCTGATCGAGACGGCGCGGGCGGCCTGAGCCGGCCGACGCGAACGGGGAGACGAAGGTGAAGGACCGGGGCGCCACGAGCGAGGTCGGTGTTCCGACGCTCGCCGACACGGATCGGATCCGCGACATCGCGTCGCACTTCCGGACGATCATCGAGCTGCTGGGTCTCGACATGGCCGATCCGAACCTCGTCGAGACTCCGGAGCGCGTCGCCAAGATGTACCTCGAGCTCTTCGCGGGCCTCTCGGAGGGCGCCGAGCCCAGGGTCACGTTCTTCCCCAACGAGGAGCGCTACACCTCCATGGTGATGGAGAAGGACATCCCCTTCTACTCGCTCTGCTCGCATCACTTCGTCCCGTTCTACGGCCACGCCCACGTCGCGTACATTCCGAATGAATCGATCGTCGGCCTCTCGAAGATGGCCCGCATCGTCGAGTTCTACGCCCGTCGGCCCCAGCTCCAGGAGCGGCTGACCGAGCAGATCGCGAGCTTCATGGCCGAGAAGCTCGATCCCCAGGGCGTGATGGTCGTCATCGAGGCGCGCCACCTCTGCGTCGAGATGCGCGGAGTCAAGAAGCCCGGCGCTCTGACCGTGACGTCCGCCATCCGGGGAATCTTCAATACCAAGCCGGTGCGCGAGGAGTTCCTCGATCTCCTCAATCGCCGCGGATCCTGAGCGGCCGGGCGCCCGCCGCCCCTGGTCTACGAGCGCTTCCGGTAGACCTTCCCGTCCTTCATGACGAAGGCGACGCGTCCGAGCGACTTCACGTCGGACAGAGGATCGCCCTGGACCGCGACGATGTCGGCATAGGCGCCCGGCGCGACGACCCCGAGCTGTCCCGTCATCCCGAGCATCTCGGCGGCCTTCGAGGTCGCCGACTGGATCGCCGCCATCGGCGTCATGCCCGCCTCGACCATGAGCTCGAACTCGCGCGCCAGAGGCTCGTCCCAGGAGAAGCTGCCCGCGTCGGTGCCGAACGCGATCTTCACGCCCGCCTTGACGGCGCGCTGGAGCGACGGTCCGTGGACCTCGGCGCGCTTGCGGTCTTTCGCTCCCGCGGCCGTGCCCTCGGGCGCCCACTCGTAGAAGTACGGCATCATCGTCGGGCAGAGCCAGGTCCCCTGCTTCACCATCTGGGCGACGTCCTGGTCCGTCAGGTCGAGACCGTGCTCGATCGAGTCGCACTTTCCGTCGAGCGCGCGGCGCATGCCGATGCCGTTGTAGGCGTGGCAGGCCACCTTCTTCCCCTGGCCGTGCGCCTCGTCGAGGATCGCGGCCAGCTCGTCGGCGGTCAGCGTCGGCTGCGAGACGAGGTTGCCCTTCGCGTCCACCCAGGAGCGATGGTTCATGTAGACCTTGATCCAGTCGGCGCCGTTCGCAAGCTGCTCGCGGGCGGCCTTGCGCGCCTCGACGGGACCGTCGATGAGCTGCGCGCCCGTGGGGAGATCGTGGTCCGGCGAATAGCCGTCGAGAGCGTAGCCGCCGGTCGACGAGATCGCCCGCGTGCACACGAACATCCGCGGCCCGGCCACGTAACCCTTGTCGATCGCCTGCTTCACGCCGACATCGCCGTAGAACGCCCCCTCCGTCTCGACGTCCCGGATCGTCGTAAAGCCCTGCTCGAGCATCCGTCCGACGAGGGCCGTCGCCCGCGCCGCGCGGAAGGCCACGCTCTCCTTGAGGATCTGCATGTCGTAGTCGTCTTCCTTCGGATCCAGGAAGACGTGCGTATGGGCATCGATCATCCCCGGCAGAACGGTCGCGCCCGAGAGGTCCGTCACCGTCGCTCCGGCCGGAACCGAAGCCGCGGACCACGGACCGACGCTTTCGATCCGGTTGCCGCGGACGACGATGGCCTGGTCGCGGCGCACCGACGCCGAGGTGCCGTCGATGAGCGCCCCGGCCCGGATGACCGTCACCGGAGCGGGCGGCGGGGCCTGGGCCAGGCTCCCCGCGGCAATGAAAGACGTCAGAAGGCACACGTATCCTGATTTCATTAGGCAAAATCTCCTAATCACCGAATTTTGATAAGGTCTGGACGGCCTTCAGCCCCTCGAGCGTTCGGACGCCATGCCAGCAATAGTCGTCGCCGGGGACGAAGACGACGGCGGCTCTCCCGCCCGAAGAGCTGCTCGGTCAGAGCGCCGTGCTTCTCTTCGGTGAACGGGAAGGGCTCGCTGGGAAAGACGTGCACGTCGGGTCGCCGGCCCACCGCTTCCCCGGGTGTGGTCGTCGGGTAGCGCGTCTTTTCGTTTCCGTAGACGTTCACGCCGCCCGCGAGACGAATCAGGTCGGCGACGTAGGTGTCGTCCGAGATCGTCATCCAGGGATCCTTCCAGATCCAGTAGGCATAGCGAAACGTGGCCGCGGGCGGTCGCGCCTCGAGCTTGCGGATCTCCTCCTCGATGCGGTCGGCGAGGGCATTGGCTTCGCCCTCGGTGGCCAGCCGGCGCCCCCATTGCCGGATCGCCCGCGGAACCTCGCGCACCGTCTTGGGCAGCGTGACGTCGACCTCGATGCCCGCGGCGCGCAGGGCCTCCACGTCCTCCTTGCGGTTCTCTTCGGCGTTGGCGAACACGACGTCCGGCTTGAGGTCGAGGATCCGAGGCAGGTTGGGACTCTTCGTGCCGCCCACCCGCGGCAGGCCCCACAGCATGCCGCTCGGCCGCGTGCAGTAGCGCGTGACGCCGGCGATCGACTTCAGCCCTCCGATCGCAACGATCGTTTCCGTGATCGACGGGCAGAGGGAAACCACCCGCAACGGCGGCACCCGCCAAGTCTATTCTCGATCGGTTCGCTACACTAAGCGCCAGTTTGGACGTCACCGCCAAGGACCTGGCTCTTCTGCTTCGGTCGCGCCATCCCCTCATCGTCTGCGAGACGGTGGAGGAACAGCGCTTCGAGGCCCTCGTGCGCGCGGTTTCGAGCGAGCTGACGATCCCTTTCTGGAGCTGGAGCGCGGCGAGCGGCCTGGCGCCGGCGCATCCCGCGGATTCCGAGAAATCCGCCGAGCTGGCGTTCGCCCTGCGGCTGATCCGGAAGTCGACCGGGGACGGCACGTGGCTCCTCAAGGATCCGGCGGCCCACCTCGATACCCCGGCCACGCTGCGCCTGCTCCGCGAGACGGCGCAGGAGTTCGCCGGCTCCGCGCGCACCCTCGTGATGGTCGGGCCGACGATGCCCACGCGCCCCGAGCTCGAGGACGTGCAGGTCCGCTTCGAGTTCGCCCTCCCGGGACCCGCCGAGCTCGAGGAGCTTCTCAAGCGGGTGATCCGGCGCAGCTCCCGCGACGTCCCCCGACCGAGGATCGATCTGTCTCCGGAAGAGGCGCAGGGCATCGTCTCCGACCTCCAGGGCCTGACGATGTTCGAGGCCGAGCGCGCGCTCTCCCGCGCGATCGTCTATGACCAGGCGCTGACCGCGGAGGACCGGCCCCGGATCCGGGAGACCAAGAAGGTCCTGGTCGAGGGCGGCGGGCTGCTCGAGTTCGTTCCCGCGCCGGAGGGGCTCGACCAGGTCGGCGGCCTCGAGAAGCTGAAGAAGTGGATCGCGACGCGCAAGGTCGGGTTCCTGCCGACGGCCGGCGAAAAGCCGCTGGATCCGCCGCGAGGCATCCTGCTCCTCGGCGTTCAGGGCTGCGGCAAGAGCCTCGCCGCCAAGTCCATCGCGGCGAGCTGGGGTCTTCCGCTTCTCTCCCTCGACGCCGGCAAGCTTCTCGCGCCCTACATCGGCGAGTCCGAGCGCAACCTGCGCGACGCGCTCAAACGCGTCGAGCGCATGGCCCCGTGCGTCCTCTGGATCGACGAGATCGAGAAGGCCTTCGTCTCGGCCCGGACCTCCGAGTCCGACGGGGGCGTCTCCAAGCGCCTCGTCGCGACGCTGCTGACCTGGATGCAGGAGCGGGCCGCGCGCGTCTTCCTCGTGGCCACGGCCAACTCGGTCGAAGAGCTGCCTCCGGAAATGATGCGCAAGGGCCGCGTCGACGAGGTCTTCTTCGTGGATCTTCCCGACAAGCGCGCCCGGGCCAGAATCTTCCAGCTCCACCTCGCGCGCCGCGGCGAGGACCCGGCGCGCTTCGACGCGGAAGCCCTCGCCGACGCGGCCGAGGGATTCTCCGGCGCCGAGATCGAGCAGGCGGTCGTCTCGGCTCTCTACGAGGCGCGCGCCGGCCGCTTCGCCCTCGACAGCGCCGCCGTCCTCACCGCCCTGCGCTCCACGCGGCCGCTCTCGGTCGTGCGCGCCGAGAAGGTCGATGCGCTGCGGCAGTGGGCCAAGGGACGGTGCGTCCCGGCGGACTGAGGAGAGTTGAAGGTCGAAAGTTGAAGGTTGAAGGTCTCTGAACTTCGACTGCGAGCCCAAGGCGCGACACGGCCGTCAGGGCCGTCAGCATCCGCGCCGATTCGGTCGGCTTCGGCGCGAAGTCCTGCTGAGCTCGCAACAAGAAGCCGAGATCGCCACAGAGGATGAGCAGGCATTGCAATCTCCGCCAGCGACGCCTTCGGCCATGTTGAGGAAGTGCGCGTAGTCGTTCCGGTGCTCGCGCTTGGAGCCTTCCGCGATGTTTGCAAGCACAGAAACCGCCGCTCTCCGCAGCTGGGCGCGACAGACCGAACCGTTCTTCTCCGGGCAGCCGATTGCCGTCGCCTCGATAAACTCCGCCCGCGAGAGCGCCGGGCGGCCTGCCAGACCCGAGGTCCGCGAACTTCTGCACTCATCCTAGTTATTGTCGCGAACCCATCGACCCTCAACCTCAACCTTCAACCTTCAACTTTCAACTTTTCGTCACTTCGTCACGCTGATACACCATCTCCAGCGCCTTCGGATCCGCCTCCGCTCCCCCCAGATACCGGTGCAGCCAGTCCATGACCACGTTGTGCCAGACGGCGGAGTTGCCGGGCTTGAGCACCCAGTGGCCTTCGTCCGGGAACGTGAGGAGCTTCGAGGGCACGTTCTGGACCTGCAGCGCCGTGAACATCATCAAGCCCTGGCCGAACGGCACGCGGTAGTCGCGCTCGCTCGTGACGACGAGGGTCGGCGTCTTGAAGTGGCCCGCGGACTCCATGGGGTTCCACTTCCTGTACAGGTCCGACGTCCACGGCCAGCCCTTGAACTCCCACTTCGGGAACCAGAGCTCCTCGGTCTCGAGGTTCGCGGACGCCAGGTCGAAGGTGCCGTCATGCGAGACGAGCGCGGCGAAGCGGTCGGTGTGCCCCGCGATCCAGTTGACCATGTAGCCGCCGTAGCTCGCGCCGGCCGCGCCGATCTTCGTCCGGTCGACGAACGGGAGCGCGGCGAGGTCGTCGGCCTGGCGCATCAGATCGTCGTAGACCAGGCCCGCCCCAGTCGCCGCTGATCGCGTCGAGGAAGTCCTGGCCGAAACCCGTCGAGCCCCGCGGATTGGCCGCATAGACGACGTAGCCGTAGGCCGCCCAGATCTGCGGATTCCACCGGTACGACCAGGAATCGTGCCAGGCGCCCTGCGGCCCTCCGTGAATGAAGAAGACCGCGGGGTACTTCTTCGACGGATCGAAGTTCGGCGGCTTGACGAGCCAGGCCTGCAGCTTCGCGCCGTCGGAAGCCGTCGTGAACCGCTCGGACACCTCGCCGAGAGCGAGGTCCTGAAAGATCGCGTCGTTGACCCGCGTGACCGCGGCCGCCGGGCGCCCGTCCAGGCCGAGCGCCCAGATCTCCGGGGCACGGTTCAACCAGCTCGCCGAATACACGACCCGCGAGCCCGCGACCTCGAGGCCGCCGACGCCGCCGCCGGTCCAGAGCGGCACGGGCTGCCCGCCGGCGCCCGCAAGCGGCACGCGATAGAGCACCTGCCGGCCGCGAACCTCGGCGACGTAGACGATCGACTTCGAGTCCGGCGTCCAGCGAAAGTCCTCGACCCAGAAGTCGAACGTGTCGGTCAGGCCGCGGATCTGGCCCGTCGCACGCTCGTAGAGCATGAGGCGAAACCGGTCGGCCTCGAAACCCGGCCTCTTCTGCGCGCGGTAGGCGATCCACTTTCCGTCGGGCGAGTAGCGTGGCGAACCGTCGAACGCGGGGTTCGACGCCGTCACGTTCTTCGCGGGCGCGCCGCCGGAGGACTTGACCAGGAAGAGGTCCGCGTTGGTCGACAGGGCCTCGTCTTTGTCGGGGTTCGACGCGTAGACGAGCTCCGCCCCGTCCGGCGAGACGTCCCAGTCCGTTCCCCCGCCGACCGCGAAGGGCGGCGCGTCGCGGTCGCCCGGCGTCAGGTCGACCGCCGCTCCCCGTCCGGCCTGGCCGGTACCCGCCAGAGATGCGAGCGCGTCCCGTCCTTCCAGGTGGTCCAGCGGCGATAGAGAAGCCGCTCGGCGATGCGCGCCTTCGTCGGTGAGTCGGCGCGCTCCTTGAGCGTCTTCTCGAGACAGGCGGTGTCGGTGCAGTCGGGGAACACGTCCGAGGAGATGACGAACGAGCGGCCGTCGGGAGTCCAGCGTGAAGCCGTTCACCGGCGTCGGAAACGAGGTCGCCTGCACGGGGTCTCCGCCCGAGAGGTCCAGCACCCAGATCTGCGAGGAGCCTCCGCGATCCGAGAGAAACGCGAGCCTCTGGCCGTCGGGCGAGAAGCGCGGATCCGAGTCCCGCTTCTCTCCGGAGGTCATGCGGCGCGGCTCGCCGGCGCCCGAATCGCTCAAAGCGACCATCCAGATCGCCGAGCGCGAGGTGTTCGCCTCCACGTCCGGGTGTCGAGACCGCGTAGGCGACTCTGCGGCCGTCGGGAGACACGGAAAAGCCGCCGACGCGGCGGATGCGCGCGGATTCTTCGAAACGGATTGGCTTCGGCGAGGCCGCCAGAGCGGGCGCGGACGCGAGCGCGCACAGGACGGCCAGGCGAACGAGCTTCATGCGGGGATCCTCCCGGCGGCGGATTCTATCCGCCTTCGGGCCAACGTCTTACGCACCCTTGAGTTGCGTTCCCGTTTGGTATCATCGGTGCCCCGCCGGGCACGCGGCAGAGCCAGCGACGAACCGACAAAGTGTCCCGCGGCAAGGAGCAACATGTCGACTGCCGTCCTCGAGGAAAAACACACCGAGGCCTCGCGCCGGCCGCCCGTGATCAACGACTTCTCGATCCACGTCGCGACGGCCAACGGTTCGGGCAGCCAGTCCTCAAACACCATCCTGATGCGCTCCATCTTCCAGATGGGCATCCCGGTCTCGGGAAAGAACCTTTTCCCTTCCAACATCCAGGGGCTTCCGACCTGGTTCACGATCCGGGCTTCCAAGGAAGGGTTCATCGCGCGCCGCCGGGACATCGGCGTGCTGATCTGCATGAACCCCGAAACGGCTCACGATGACGTCAAGACGGTCGCTCCGGGCGCCGCCGTGATCTACGAGGAGAGCCTGAAGCTCGACGGCCTCCGCAACGACGTGCACTTCTATCCCGTGCCGTTCTCGAAGCTCGTCCTCGAGCTCGTCCAGGACGGCAAGCTCCGCCGGCTGGCGGTCAACATGATCTACGTCGGCGTCGCCGCGTGGCTCCTCGACATCGACATGGCCGAGATCGAGAAGGCCGTCGCCAAGCAGTTCAAGAGCAAGGCCGCCGCGGTCGAGATCAACATGAAGGCGATCCGGGGCGGCTTCGAGTGGGCGGAAAAGAACCTCAAGAAGAGCGATCCCTTCCGGCTGGAGCGGATGAACGCCACCGCCGGCAAGATCATCATCGAGGGCAACGCCGCGACCGCCATCGGCTGCATGATGGCGGGCGTCCAGTTCCTGGCCTGGTACCCGATCACGCCCTCGTCGTCGCTCGCCGAGTCGCTCATCGACTACGCCGGGCGCCACCGGATCGATCCCGAAACGGACCAGCCCACGTTCTCGGTCGTGCAGGCCGAGGACGAGCTCGCCGCGCTCGGCATGGTGCTCGGGGCCGGCTGGGCCGGCGCGCGCGCCATGACGACGACCTCCGGGCCCGGGATCTCGCTGATGTCCGAGTTCACGGGCCTGGGCTACTACGCCGAGGTCCCCGCGGTCATCGTCGACGTCCAGCGCGTCGGGCCCTCGACGGGCCTGCCGACGCGGACGATGCAGGGCGACATCACGTCGACCTACTACCTCGGCCACGGCGACGCGAAGCACATCCTCCTCATCCCGGGCTCGATCCGGGAGTGCTACGAGCTCGCGATGGACGCCTTCGACCTCGCCGAGCGCTTTCAGACGCCGGTCTTCCTGATGACGGATCTCGATCTCGGGATGAACAACTGGATGGCGGACCCGTTCTCGTATCCCGAAAAGCCCTTCGACCGGGGCAAGGTCCTGCGGACGAAAGAAGAGTTCGAGGCCCACGTCGCGAAGTTCCGCGAGTTCGCCCGCTACCGGGACGTCGACGGAGACGGCATCCCCTACCGGACGCTGCCCGGCTTCATCGACGCGCCGGCGGCGGCGTACTTCACCCGCGGCTCGGGCCACACCGACCGGGCCACGTACACCGAGCGCGGCGACGACTACAAGAACAACATGGACCGCCTCGCGCGGAAGTTCGATACGGCCAGGGAGTACGTTCCGAAGCCGGTGATCTCCTCCGGAAACGGCGCGAAGGTCGGCGTCATCGCCTACGGTTCCTCGGACTTCGCCGTCGAGGAGGCCCGGACGCTCCTGGCGCGCAAAGGGCTGACGACCGACTACCTGCGGCTGCGCGCCCTGCCCTTCACGCCCGAGACCGCGGCGTTCATCGCCGCCCATGACCGCGTTTACGTCGTCGACCAGAACCGCGACGGCCAGATGTACGACCTGCTGAGACTCGAAGTCGGCGCGGACGCCGCGAAGCTCCGGTCGATCCGCCACTACGATGGCTTCCCCCTCGACGCCGAAACGGTGATCGAAGGGATCGAGGCCGGGGAGAAGCTCTGATGTCCGCAACACCTCCGGGCACGACCGAACCGAAGGCTCCCCCGTCCAACCGCGTCGGCCTGACCGTCAAGGAGTACGGCGGCCTCAAGTCGACGCTCTGCGTCGGTTGCGGCCACGACGTCATCACCCGACAGATCACCCAGGCCATGTACGAGATGTCGATCCCGCCCTACAAGGTCGCGAAGATGTCGGGGATCGGCTGCTCCTCCAAGACCACGGCCTACTTCGCGGACCGCGGCCACGGCTTCAACGCCGTCCACGGCCGGATGCCGGCGGTCGCGACGGGCGCCATGATGGTCAACCCCTCGCTGCTCTCGATCGGGGTCTCGGGCGACGGCGACACGGCCTCGATCGGCGCGGGCCAGTTCGTGCACCTTCTGCGGCGCAACGTCCCGATGGTCTACATCGTCGAGAACAACGGCGTGTACGGCCTGACGAAGGGCCAGTTCTCGGCCACCGCGGACGCCGGGTCCAAGTTGAAGACGGGAGTCGTCAACGACCTGCCGGCGATCGATCTCTGCGCGATCGCGATCGAGCTCGGCTGCGGCTACGTGGCGCGCTCGTTCTCGGGAGACATGAAGCAGCTCGTCGGCCTGCTCAAGGGCGCCCTCGCCCACCGGGGAACGGCGCTGCTCGACATCGTCTCGCCCTGCGTGACGTTCAACAACCACGACTCCTCGACGAAGTCGTACAAGTGGGCCAAGGACCACGAGATCCCCATCCAGGAGATCGGCTTCGTCCCCTACTACGAAGACATCACCGTCGACTACGATCCGGGCACGACCCAGGACATCGAGCTCCACGACGGCTCGCACATCCGCCTCAAGAAGCTCCGGACGGACTACGACGCCACCGACAAAGCGCAGGCCCTCGCTCTCTGCCAGGAATCCCAGCAGAAGCAGGAGTTCCTGACCGGACTGATCTACGTCGAGCCCTCCAAGAAAGACTTCCTCGAGCTCTCGGGCCTCGGCTCCGTGCCGATCGTCGCAGTGCCCGACGAACGGCTGCGCCCGGGCCGGAAGGCCCTCGACGAGATCATGGAGAGCCTCAAGTGACTCGTCGACGCGCGTAGCGCGCCGACGAGTCATCCCGAGGGCGAAGCCCGAGGGATCCCGTCAAGACTCGCACGGGGTCGCGAATCAGAGCGCCGGGATCCCTCGCTACGCTCGGGATGACGGCCGCATGTCCCGCGCGTAGCGCGCCGGATCGGCGATCGAGTTTCCGGGAATTCGCCGCCCGCCGCATCGGTTTCGCCCGGCATGAACATCCGAACGCTCGCGGCCATCCTCCTGCTCGTTCCGTCAGTGTCGCTTCTCGGGGACACCGCGAAGAGCAAGACCGCTGAGCCGAAGAACTCCTGCACCGCCTGCAAGGAGCGCCGGGCCACGCTCGACCCGAAGCAGTTCGAAAAGGGCTGGGACGCCGAGGTGAAAGAGGGCTACGAGATCGCGAAAAAGATCCCCGCGACGCTCGACCGGCTCCACTGCTTCTGCGAGTGCGCGGAGAGCCCGACGTTCCAGCACAAGACCCTTCTGACCTGCTTCGTCGACAAGCACGCCGCGGGCTGCGGGATCTGCCTTTCGGAAGCGAAACTGGCGTGGCAGCTCAAGCAGAAGGGCGTCTCGGACGAGGAGATCGTCGTGACCGTCGAGTCCGTGCACCGGACCGACGGCCATCCGAAGACGCACTGACCCCGACCTCGACGATCTGCGGCGCCCGGCCGGCCCAGTCGTTGGCGACGATCACGTTGTAGGCCCCGACCGACCCGATCACGAGCAGGTCTCCCTCCCTCGGCCGGCCGATCTTCTCGCGGGCGGCGAGGCGATCGATGTCCACCGGCAGCGGGCCCGCGATCTCCACGGCGCCGTCTCCCGGGCGTCTGGGAATCGGCAGCCATGCGTGGCGGCCCCACGCCACGAAGAAGGCGTGCGACATTCTCGAAGCATCCACGTAGACCCGACCGGGCGTCACCCGAACGACGCGCGTGACCAGGTGGAACGCGTCCGCGGCCACGGCGCGGCCGGGCTCGAAGAACAGCCGGGCGTCCCGGAGCTCCGGCGCGCCGCGCATCGCCGAGAGGATCGCCCCGACGAAGCTCTCCGCCGTTCCCGGGGACTTTCGGGGATGCGTATCGCGCCGGACCTCCCCGCGGGCGGGAAATCCCCCGCCGACGTTGAGGACCTCGACCGGAATGCCGACCCTGCGGAGCTTTCCGGCCAGCCGAGCGGCCTCCCGCACGGCGGAGACGAAGGGCCTCGCCGAGAGCAGACCGGTTCCCAGGTGAAACGCGAGGCCGGACGGAAGGGGCCGGCCTTCGCGCGCCAGCCGTGCGCAGAGCCCGGCCGCCCGGGAGGGCGCGAGCCCGAACGCGCGCTGCGAGGCCTCGGCGGCGCGCGCCCGGAATCGCAGGAGATAGCGCGGCGCCGCGCCGACGGCCCGTGCCCTCGCAAGGATCGCTTCCGCGTCCTGCTCGGAATCGGCGACCAGCCACGTTCCGGCGGCCAGCGCCCGGTCGAGCGACCGCTCCGTCTTCGCGGGTCCCTGGTAGAGCACGCGGTCCCCGTCCGACCGACGGAGGGCATCCGCGAGATCCTCGGCCGCCGTGACCTCCGCCCCGCAACCTTGCGCATCGGCCAGATCCAGCAGCGCCGGGTGGCGGTTGCACTTCCACGGATAGAAGAGGACGGCATCCGGTCCCGCGGCCTCCCGCAGCCGCCGCAGACGGGAGCGCGCGGCCTCGCGATCGAAGAGGTAGAAGGGCGTCTCACGGCCGCTCGCCGCGCGAGCCGCGGCCGACCTCAGACGGCGCGGGTCGATTCCGTGAGCCATCGGATGGCCGCCGCCCGGTCGATCTTGCCGGCCGGCGTGCGCGGAAGCGCCGGCACCGTCAGGATGCGGCGAGGGCGGGCGAATGCGGGCAGGCGCTTCTCGGCGTAGGCGCGCAGCTCGTCGATCTCGACCGGGCCGCCGCGCGACACCACCAGGACTCCGAAGTCGCGCTCGAGGGGCGCCGCCGCCGCCTCGGACACCGACGGGTGCTCGGCCAGGGCCGCCTCCAGCTCCTCGACGCAGAGGATGCGGTCCCCCGCGGTGAGGGCGAACGCCAGGCGTCCGCGGACGCGGAGCTCTCCCTCTTCGTCGAAGACACCGACGTCTCCGGTCCGGAGCCGGCCGGCCTCATCGAACGGCGAGCCGTCTTCCGGCAGGAGATATCCGGAGAAGACGGCGGGACCGGAGAGCCGGATCTCGCCGGACTGCCCCGGCGGACACAGGCGGCCGTCCTCGCCCGCGATGACCACCTCGAGGCCGGGCGCGGGCACGCCGGCGGATCCGGCTCGACGGGGACGGGAGAGCGGCTGCCGCGAGGCGAGGCCCGAGGACTCCGTCATGCCGTAGCCCGCCCGCACCGGCACGCCGCGCACGCGCTCCACGGCCTCGGCCGCGGCGGCATCCGGCGCTCCTCCGCCGCAGAGAAGCGCTTCGAGCTTCACCGGAGAGGGATGGCGCGCGGCGAGCCGCACGAGCGCGCTCGGCAGCAGCACTTTCGTCGCGCCGAGCCGCGCGGCGTCCTCGAGGGGATCGCGGTGCGGCGAGAAGAAGAGAGCCTCCGCGCCCACGGCCAGCGCGTTGAGGGCGCCGCGCACGCACCCGAGGACTTGCGCCGGCGACAGCCCGACCGCGAGCCGGTCGGCGGAACCGAGCTCTCCCCACGGCAGGAAGGCGAGAGCCGCGGCTTCGAGGTTCCCGCCGGAAAGCGGGACCGCACGGCCCGGCCCGACGCTCCCCGACGAGTAGAAGACGGTCGCGCCGGGCGCAGGCGGCCGGCGTTCGAGGGAGCTCCGCCGCAGCGCCCGGAGGGATGCCGGGATCGACGGCGCGTGCGCCACGGCCGCCCGGCCGCAGAGACCCGCGGCGAACAGGTCCACGAGAAACCCGACGGCGTCCGCGCCGTCGAGGTCGATCCATTCGGCCGCCGGCGTCCGGGCAAGAGCATCGGCCCGCCGCTCGACCGAGTCGACGAGCCCGCGATAGTCGAGGACGCGATCGCCCGCAGAGAGCGCGCGGGCCCGCGGCACGCGCCCGGCCGTCACCCGCACCCGTTCCCACAGGCTCATCGCGGATGTCCCGCGCGGTACGCGTACACGACGCCGTCGATGTCGAGCGGCGATGCCGCCGCGACACGGGCGAAGACCCGGCCGAAGGCTTCCGCGCAGGCGATCTCGTCGCCCTCGAGGACCGGGCCGAGGGTCAGCGTCCAGCGTCCTTCGGGAAGCGTCGCAAACGCCGGCCGGCAAACCGCGCGCGCGACGCGCGCCAGGCGGAACGGTCGGGGGTCCAGAAGCGCGGGTCCGCCCAGGACCTTCGCCGGGACGCCGCCCCGCTCCGGCAGATCGCCGGCGGCGAGGAGACTCCCCCGCTTCAAGGCGGATCGGAGGCGGTGGGTGGCCGACGAAGGGAGCGCGTGTGGAAAGTCGAGAGCGTATCGGCGATCGAAGACGCGGTCCTGCGGGATCGCCTGCGTGCGGTCGAGGTTGTGGGGGCCCAGCACCGTGGCGGCGGGCACGCCCCGCGCTCGCAAGGCGTAGCGAAGGGCCTGCATCGATCCGATGTGCGCCGTCACGTAGACGCACGGCTCGTGCCCGGGCGGGTCTCCCTCGAGTCGTCAGATCCCATCGCCCCGTGGCCAGGGCTCGGGACGCCAGCCGCACGAGCCTGGCTTTCCGACGCGCCGCGGCCCGGCCCGGGTCCTTCGGAAGCTTCGGATACGCGTGCGGAGAGGGCGCGCCAGCCGGCCTCGTCCAGGCCCGTGAGCGCGGCGATCTTCGAGGCGCTCCCCGTGCCCGCCGCGCCGCGCCCGCGCCAGAGCCGCGGGAAACGGAGAGAGGCGACTTTCAGGCGGAGAACGGTCTTTCCGCCTGGCTCGGGGCGTTCAGCGGGCCCGGCCCCGGATCGCGGTCCGGGAGGGGAACGCTCTTCTCGCGCAGCTGGTCGCGCTCGCCGGAGCCCGGCACGACCGGCAGGAGCGCCGCGTCGGCCGGCGGGGTCGTGCCGTCGCCCGGGTAGTACGGCCGGTAACCGTATCCGTGCTTCGCGATCTCTTCGGGGCTCTCCCGCAGGCGGTCGATCGAGTAGACGGCCTCCTCGCGCGTGAAGAACGCCATCTCGTAGTTGCGCGTCATCCAGATCGCGTCCTTGGGGCACGCGTCGACGCAGAACCCGCAGAAGACGCAGCGCATCATGTCGATGTCGAAGACCACCGGGTACTTCTCGTACGCGATCTTCGGATGCTCGCCCGCGACGATCGTGATGCACTCCGCCGGGCAGGCCTGCTGGCACATGTAGCAGGCCACGCACTTCAGCGTGCCGTCCTCGCGCGTCTTGAGGATGTGCTTTCCGCGGAAACGCCCCGAGTAGTTCCGCCGGACCTCGGGGTACAGGATCGTCGGCATCCCCTTCATGTTCGCGAGATTTCGGATGAGGTGGCGGATCGTGACGCTCATCCCGCGCAGGATCTCGGGAATGTAGAGCCGCTGCAGAAACGTCAGCTTCTCCGGGTACTTCCCGCTGACGTCGATGACGCCGCTCATCGGTCGAGCTCCCCGGCGATGACGTTGAGGGTGCCGAGCGTCGCGACGGCGTCGGACACCGTGCCGCCGACGACCATCTTCTCGAACGCCGCCATGGCCGGAAAGCACGGCGGCCGGACCTTCAGGCGGTATGGCCCGCCCCGGCCGTCGGAGACGGCGTAGAAGCCGAGCTCGCCGTTTCCGGCCTCGATCCACTCGTAGCGCTCCCCGGCCGGAACCCGGATCCCTTCCATGACGAGCTTGAAGTGATAGATGAGCGACTCCATGTCGTGGTAGACGGCGTCCTTCGGCGGCAGGACGACGTGCCAGTCATCGGAGCTCACCGGCCCCTTCGCCGGAAGGATCTCGAGGGCCTGGCGGATGATCTTGAGCGACTGCCGCATCTCCTCCATCCGGACCAGGTACCGGGCGAAGTTGTCGCCGTCCCGCGCGATCGGGATGTCCCAGTCGAACTTGTCGTAGAAGTCGTAGGGACGCGCGCGCCGGACGTCGTAGGCCACGCCCGAGGCCCGCAGCATCGGTCCGGTCAGGCCCCAGGCCACGGCCTGCTCGCGCGTCACGATGCCGGTGCCCGCGAGTCGGTTGCGGACGATGCGGTTGTTGTTGACGAGCTTCTCGATGTCGTCGAGGAGCGCCGGGATCGTCTCGAGCAGCTGGCGGCAGCGCGGCACGAAGTCGTCCGGCACGTCGATCGCGAGACCGCCGACCCGGACGTACGACACCGTCAGCCGCGCGCCGCAGCAGGCCTCGAGGAGGTCGTAGATGTTCTCCCGGTTCTGGTAGAGGTAGACGAAGTTCGTGAGCGCCCCGATGTCCACGAGGTTCGCCCCGATGCAGACGCAGTGGTCCATGATCCGCGAGAACTCGGAGAGGATCGTGCGCACGAGCTGGCCGCGGTCCGGGATCTCGATCCCGAGCATCTTCTCGACGGTCCGGACGTAGCCCACGCCGTTGTTCATGGCCGAGACGTAGTTGAGCCGGTCGGTGTAGGGGATGACCTGGTTCCAGTGGTGCTTCTCGGCCATCTTCTCGAAGCACCGGTGGAGGTAGCCGATGATCGTCTCGGCCCGGACGATCTTCTCGCCGTCGAGGCGCGCGATGAGGTGGATGATCCCGTGGGTCGCGGGGTGCGAGGGGCCGATCGAGATCGTCTGCGTCTCGAAGTTCCCGGCCTTCTCGTCGGTGTCTTTCGCCCACTCGGGAACCCGCAGGTCCTCCTCGGCATAGAACCAGCGCTGGCCGGGGGCGTAGTCCTTGCGGAGCGCATGGCCGACGAAGGCGTCGTGACAGAGGATGCGGTGCAGGTTCGGATGACCCGGGAAGTCGAAGCCGTAGAGGTCGTAGGCCTCGCGCTCGAACCAGTCGGCCGCCGGCCAGACGCTCTCGACGCTCGGGAGCGACGGCTTCTCGGTCGTCCGGGCAGCACGACGCGGACCCGCGCGTGCTCGTTGCGCGAGAGCGAGTGGAGGTGGATGACCGCCTCGAAGCGGCTGGCACGATCCGCTCCCCGGCGCCTCAGGTTGTCGACGCCGCAGAGATCCAGGAAGAGGTCGTACTGGCAGCCCGGGTCGTCGCGCAGGAAGCGCGCCAGGGCCACCCAATCCTCGGGCCCGACCTCGATCGTCGGCATGTCGAGATCCACGACGCGCGCGCGCCCGGCGACCGGCGACGATTCGATGCGCTCGGCCAGCTTCTCCGCCGCGGGCGACAGAGTGGCCGTCTCGACGACGCCGGAGCTCAAGGGAGTCTGCTCCGCGGCGAAGCGGGCGGAGCGGGAGTCGCGGGACTTCTCGCCGGACTGGATCTTCTTCTGGAGCTGGAGGATCGCGTAGATCAGCTCCTCCGGCGTCGGCGGGCAGCCCGGGACGTAGACGTCCACCGGGATGATCTCGTCGATCCCCTGCGTCACGTGGTACGCCCGGTAGAAGCCTCCCGAGCGAAGCGCAGACGCCCATGGAGATGACCCACTTGGGCTCGGGCATCTGGTCGTAGATCCTCCGCAGGACCGGCGCCATCTTGTCCGTCACCGTGCCGGCGACGATCAGGAGATCCGCCTGGCGCGGGGAGAACCGGACGACCTCGGAGCCGAAGCGGGCGATGTCGTAGTGCGCGGCCGCGACCGACATGAACTCGATGCCGCAGCAGGCCGTGGCGAACGGGAACGGCCAGAGCGAATTGCTGCGCGCCCAGGACACCATCTCCTCGAGCTTCGTGACGAGGAACTCGCCCTCGCCGGTCGCTCCGGCGCGGAGGATGCGCGGGCAGAGTGCTCTTCTTCGAGAAGAGGGCCATCGGCGCGGATTCTATTGCAAGAGCCGCGGGACTCGCGGACGCGGGCCCGTCGGCCGTCCGGATCAGCCGAACTTGACCGTGTAGGCGAGGCTCTTCATGTCCGGCATGCGGTCGAGATAGACCAGCCCGTTCAGGTGATCGATCTCGTGCTGGAGCACGCGGGCGTGGTACCCGGAAGCCTCGAACGAGACCTTCTTCCCGGTGCGGTCGAGGGCCTGGACGCGGATCGTCGCGAAGCGCGGCACGACGCCGCCCCAGAGAAACGGCACCGAGAGGCAGCCCTCGGAGTCCTCCTCCATCTCCTCCCCCACGCCTTCGTAGGTCGCATTGAAGAGAGCGGTCAGCTCGACATCCGGCTCCGTGCGCTTCCGCGTCTCGGGATGCACCTCGTAGAGGAAGGCCCGCAGGGGAGTGAACACCTGGGGCGCGGCAATGCCCGTTCCGTCGTACTCGCGCATCGTGTCTTCGAGATCCGAGAGAAACGGCTCGTAGTCGCCGCGCGAGATGGCCTTCGGGTCGACGTCCCGGGAGACCTGGCGCAGCGTCTTGACACCGAGCTTCGCGACTTTGAGGATCATCGTGGAGCTGTCAGCTAAGAATGGTGCCCAGGGACGGAATTGAACCGCCGACACAGGGATTTTCAGTCCCTTGCTCTACCAACTGAGCTACCTGGGCGTTCGAGAACCCCGAACCGGAGGGCACCCGGAAACGGAACGGGAGTCTAGCGGATCAGGGCTCGCGGGGCAACGCGGCGCCGCTCGGCAGATCGGCCGCGCGCCGCGACCGCGGCACGTCCGCTCGCGCCGGAAGCTCCGGAGGTGAATCAGTCGCGGCCGAGGACCCTCGTCGCGCGCTCGAGATTCCCCGGCACTTCGGGATTCGCGCGCGGCTCGTGCGGGGCCGCGCCGACGGCGAAGAGGACGCCATTGTTCTGGGTGTAGATGATGCCGCCCGGGCCGATCGACAGCGGCGTATAGGCGGCGCCGAGGGCGGTGTCGAGAAAGACGGAGCCGATGACGTGGCCTTCCGGGTCGAAAGCGTAGAGAACGCCGTCCTCGCCGTTCAGGTACGCGGTGCCGTCCACGTCCAGCGCCGGCTGGTTCACGCACCACTCGAAGCCTTCCGGGATGATCGTCGACGCACGTCGACCTCGCCGCCCGGCTGGCGCACGCAGCTCTCCGTGTTCGTCGAGAGGAACGACCACTCGGGCACGAGGTTGGCGTCGAGCGAGCGTGACGTCGTACGACGCGATGCCGTCCGGATCCGAGTAGTGGTTGTCCTTGATGAGGATCGAGTAGGTGCCGTCGTGTTCGAACACCGCCGGCGTGAGGTCCCAGCCGAAGTCGTAGGTCGCGAGCACGCCACCCTGCGGATTGAACTTCAGGAGATGTCCGCGGGCGAAGTTGTAGCTGGTCGATACGCCGATGAGGACGTTGCCGTCGGGGAGGACGACCGGCGACGCGGTCCCCTGGTCACGGACGCGCCCCGCCGGCTGGTCGTTCACCGACGGATCGACCCCGAGGTGCGCGCCCGTGCGGCAGCCCCGGTTCGTGTCGTCGATGCGGAGGAGGACGCCGCAGCCGTCGTCCAGGATCCCGCGGAACGAGGCCTTCCAGGCCGGCGACAGATCCGGATGCACGGCGACGAGATAACTGTAGCGGTCGGAGTTGTGCGCGCGGCTCAGCGTGTAGATCGTGCCGTCCTCGGCAATCGCCGGAACGACGTTGATGCCGGGGCGCTGCGATCCACACGGGATCGTCGGGGCCACGGCATCCGGCGTCGGCGGCCACGGCCGCTGATCGTTCGGAAACTGCGCCTGGCAGTCCGAAGCCGGCGACGGCGCGCCGGTCACGAGCGTCGAGTAGGCCACGCGGGAAGCCTCGCCCTCGTGGATCACCTTCACGAGCCAGGCGCCCTCGACGTCGCCGTCCCCGTTCGGAAGGTCGATCACGTTGTAGAAGACGCTGCCATCGGGACCGACGCCGAGACCGCCCGCGACATAGCGCGTGGGATCCACGTCGGCGAACGGATTGACGCGCCCCTCCGAGATCCCGGTCTCCGTGGCGACGCGATGGACCGTGCCGCCGAGGCCCGGCACGTAGATGTCGTGACCCGAGATCGCGGGCTGAAGGACCGACTCCCACGCCGTCAGCGCGAGCGGCTCCGGCTTCCAATCGGTTTCGAAGCTCCAGACGGCCTCGAGCTGCCCGGCGATCCACTCGAGCTTCTTGACGTTCCAGGTCAACGAGTCGAAGTTTCCGAGTCCCGAGTAGAGGCCCGTCTTGAACACCATGTAGATCGCGCCCTCGCGGATGAGCGGCACGGAATAGTGCGCGAGCAGGGAGTCGCCGCTGTCCGTCTTCATCTGCGCGACGAACGGGTCGTACACGACCGAATCCAGGATCACCTCCGGCTTCTGGCCCTGCACGGGCGAAACGCCGCGGTGCTGGGGCGTGCGTCCCCACTGGAGCCAGTCGTCCGCCGCGGCCGGGTGCGGGGCGCCGGTCAGGAGCATGATCGAGGCCACGAGGAAGCCGAAGGTCACCCGATGGTTTCTCAGGTCCGTCATGATGCGAGATCATAGGGCCTGCAAGCGCCGCGTCACGGGAATTCCCCGACGCGCAGGAGGGTTTGGTCGCAAGATGTACCCAAGAATTCGGTCCCTCGGCGGAACGGCCACGCTCGCGTGCCTCCTTTTCGCGGCTCTCGGAAGATCCACCGCGACTGCTCAGGACGCGCATCAGCACGCCCCGCCCTCGAGCGCGAATCCCGACGTCAATCGCGCGGTCAAGAGCCCGGGCAATGCCGAATGGGCCAAGACCGCCGAGGAGGCCCGCACGCGGGCGGCGGCCGAGAACAAGCTCGTCTACTACGAGTTCGAGAGCCCGAACTGCGGCGACTGCCACCGCATGCAGGGACTGCTCTATCCGGCCTTCGACTTCGAAGCGCTTCTGATTGGAATGGTGCCCGTCAAGCTGCGCTACGACTTTCCGGAGGCCAAGCCGCTGCAGGAGCTCTACGGCGTCGCCACGGCGCCCTCGGTGCTGATCACGTCGCCCGAGGGCCGGCTCGTCTTCCTGATGTCGGGATTCAAGGATGCTCCCGACTTCTACCGCCACGCCCACAAGGATCTCGATCTCTACCGGCAGTTCGCCAAGAAGGTCGAATCCCAGGACGTCGCGACGCTCTCCGCGAACGAGGCGCTTTCGACGGGCCGGGAGCTCTACGCGCGCAAGGATCCCAAGGCGGCGCTGCCGCGGCTGGAACGCGCTTCGGTCGCTCCGAATCCCGGCGCCGGCGTGCGCGAAGCGGCGCTCGAAAGCCTGGCGGCCGTCCAGCTCGAGCTCGGCGATCCCGCGGCGTCCCGGCGGACGATCGACCAGCTCATCGCGACGACGAAGAACCCCGATCAGAAGGAGCGCGCCGAGCTCTTCGCGGCGCAGATCCCGCTCGCGCAGAACAAGCCCGCCGAAGCCCTGGCGCTCTACAAGAAGTTTGCGGCGGATCACCCCAATTCGAAGTACATCGAGCGCGTGCAGTCTTTCATTGCGCGGCTCTCGAGCCCGCCCGCGCCGTGAAACGCGCGGCGCTCGGTCTTCGAAGTCTCGCGTTCGCTCTGACGCTGGCGCTGACGCTGACGTCAGGCGCCCGGCCCGCTTTCGCGGCGGTTCCCGATCCGGCGAGCCTGCTCCAGGTCGACGCCGCGGTCACACCCGGCAACGAGGCCGGGCGCGGCACGCTGACCCTGAAGGCGACACTCGCGTCGGGGTGGCACGTCAACAGCCACAAGCCTTCCGAGGACTACCTGATCCCGACCACCGTCACGCTCTCCGGGCAGCCGGGCGTGAAGTTCGGCGAGCCCCGCTTCCCGGAAGGAAAGATGGAGAAGTTCGCGTTCTCGGAGACCCCGCTCTCCGTCTACGCGCACGACTTCACGATCGAGGTTCCGGTGGAGTGGACGGGCTCCGCGGTTCCACCGCTTTCGGGCACGATTGAGTTCCAGGCCTGCAACGACCAGCAGTGTCTCGCTCCGGCGAGCGTCGCGTTCCGCACCGGGGCGACGAGTCCTGCGGGCGCCTCGGCAACGGCCGCAGCGACCGGCCCGGCCGCCGCGGACGCTCCTCTCTCGGGTGGCGCGGTCCCGCTTTCCGAAGCCCGTCGCGTTCAGAAGGAGACTCCGGCGGCGGGAACCGCGGGAGGCGAGCTCCAGGCTCTGCTGGAGAAGCGCGGCCTGCTGCTGGTCCTGCTGACGGTCTTCCTCGGCGGTCTCGCGCTGAACCTCACGCCCTGTGTCTACCCCGTGATTCCTCTGACGGTCGGATTCTTCTCGCGCGAAGCGGGCGGCTCGACCTCGCGGGCGTTCGGCCTCTCGGCGCTCTACGTGCTCGGCATGGCCGCGACGTACTCCGCCCTCGGCGTCGCCGCGGCGCTTTCCGGCAAGCTTTTCGGTTCGCTCCTGCAGAACCCGATCGTGCTGACCGCGATCGCCGGAGTCCTGGTGCTCATGGCGCTGTCGATGTTCGGCTACTGGGAGATCCGGATGCCCTCGTTCCTGATGAATCGCGCGGGCGCGCGCCGCGGGGCGGCCGGAGCGTTCGGCATGGGACTGTTCGTCGGCGTCGTCGCGGCTCCCTGCGTCGGCGGATTCATCGTCGGGCTGCTGGCCTTCGTCGCGGCGCGCCAGGATCCGGCCCTCGGGCTGCTCCTCTTCTTCGTGCTTTCGCTCGGACTCGGACTCCCCTACCTCTTCCTCGGCGCCTTCTCCGGAAGCCTCTCGCGCCTTCCGCGGGCCGGGGCCTGGATGGAATCGGTCAAGAAGGTCTTCGGGTGGATCCTGCTCGCCATGGCCGCCTATTTCCTCCGGAGCGTCCTCCCGCGTCCCGTGGGCCTGTGGCTGCTGCCGATCGTTCTGGTCATCGGACTCGTCGCAATCCTGGTTCGCGGCTACGGCCTTCGATGGCCGCTGCGGGCCGGCGTCGCCGCGCTCTTTCTCGCGATCGCGATCTTCTTCATCCCGCGCACGGTCGAGGGCTGGCAGCCGTATCCGACGACGTCGAGCGCCGCCGCGGGCACCGCTTCGGGCGCCGCCACGAGCCGCCGGCCGCCCGGCGGTCATCGATTTCTCGGCGGAGTGGTGCCTCCCCTGCCTGGAGCTCGAGAAGCGGACGTTCTCGGACCCGCGCGTGCGCAAGGCGCTCGACGGCCGCGATCTCTACAAGGCCGACATGACGAAGCTCGGCTCGCCCCAGACGGTGGCCCTCGCCGAGCGGTTCGGCATCCTCGGGGTGCCCACCGTCATCTTCCTCGATGCCTCGGGACAGGAGCAGAAGGATCTGCGCCTCGTGGGCTTCGAGGATGCCGACGCGTTCCTGAAGCGGATCGAGCGCGCCCAAGCCCGCTAGGACGCGCTCGGCTTCCTTCTCCGGCGTCGTGTCGCTTTCGTTCGCGGCGCGGATAGTCTCCTGAGCGAAGCGAAGGAGGAGGTCCGCGCCGCGGGAGCCGGAGCGCAGCGCGGAGAACAGGCGAGCGGTCGAGCCGGCATCCCGGCGAGCCGCTCGCCGGTGCGGCCGCAGGCCGCAGTTCTCCGCGCAAGCAGAGGCGACGGTCTTAGGCCGGGAGCCGGCCGAGCTTCTTCAACGCTTCCTTGGCGGCCTTCCGCTGAGCTTCCCTCTTCGAGGGTCCCTGCCCGCGCGCGAAGGGCTCGCCGTCCCACGAGAGCTCCACGACGAACGCCTTTTCGTGGTCGGGTCCGGACTCCTCGATGACCCGATAGTCGGGCAGCGGAAGTCCCAGGCTCTGGGCGGCTTCCTGCAGCGTCGTCTTGTAGTCGTGGAACGAGAGGTCGCCGATGTCGATGACCGCGACCTCGTGCTCGAAGACGCGGCGCACGAAGCCTTCCGTCGCGGACGCGCCGCCGTCGAGATAGATCGCCGCGATGACCGCCTCGAACGCGTCGGCCAGAAGCGACAGCTTCTCCGCGCCGCCGGAGCGCGCCTCGCCCGCCCCCATCCGGAGGAACCGGCCGATCTCGAGTGCTCGCGCCTTCGTGGACAGCATGTTCGCCGAAACGAGGTGGGCCTTGATCTTGGAGAGCGCGCCCTCCTGGAGATTCGGGAACGATCGATAGATCAGCTCGCCGATCACGAAGCCGAGGACGGCGTCTCCCAGGAACTCCAGCCGCTCGTTGTTGGGCGAGCGAAGCTCCCGATTCTCGTTCGAGAAGGACTTGTGGGTGAGCGCCCGCTCGAGCAGATCGAGGTTTCGGAACGTGTAGCCGAGCTTCTGCTGGAAGGCGGACGCCGTATCCGCCGAGACGCCATTCATGACCGTGTCAGTGGTGCCGGAGGCCGGAGTCGAACCGGCACGGGCCTTGTGGCCCTCGGGATTTTAAGTCCCGTGCGTCTACCAATTCCGCCACTCCGGCGTTGTAGGACCCGCCGCCTGGAGTATCGGATAAATGGAGGCGACGGGCGGATTCGAACCGCCGAATAAAGGTTTTGCAGACCTCTCCCTTAACCACTTGGGTACGTCGCCTTTTGAAGGCCGAATTCTACCGCAGGGCCCCGGCCCCCGGCCCCCCGGCCCTACCGGACGCTCGTCCGCGCGTAGTCGCGGATCAGACCGGTGACGACACCCTGGATTGTGACGTCCCGGGCGTCGACCGTCATCGGTCGCATCGCCGAATTGGCCGGTTGCAGGCGCACGCGCGCGCCCTCCACGTAGTAGCGCTTCAGGGTCGCTTCTCCGCGAACGAGGGCGACGACCGTCTGCCCGCTTTCCGCCTTCGCGCGTTTGGCGACGACGACGTAATCGCCGTCGAGAATGCCATCCTCGACCATCGACTCTCCGCGCACACGGAGCACGAAATGATCGCCCTTGCCGAGAAGCGTGGCCGGCACCTCGATCGACTCCTCGTTGGGGAACGGCTCGATCGGCCGGCCGGCGGCGACCAGCCCCAGGAGCGGGACGCCGCGCGAGCCGCTGGGCTCCTCCTTGGGCGAGATGCCCCGACTGCGATTCCACTCCCGCGAGAGCGCGCCTTTCTCCTCGAGCCGCTTGAGGTGCTTCTGCACCGTCCCGAACGAGGAGAGCCGGAACGTCTCGCGAATTTCGCGTTGCGTCGGCGAGATGCCGTGGCTCGTCCGGTAGCTGCGGATGAAATCGAGGATTTCCTTCTGGCGTTTGGTGAGATTCATATAGTTCCTAATTTATTTAGTCGCCAGATCTCCCCAGACAGAAAAAATAAGGCCGAGGGAACCACCGCGGCTGCCCGCAGGCCTGAGCGGGCCAGCCCATCGGCCTCGCAAAACACGATAGGCGTCAAAGAGGCGTAAGTCAAGCGTCCGCCGTCACGTTGATGCAGATTTCATTCAAATTCATACCCTCGATCGCGAACGGTGGTAAGAATGTTCCAAGAAGGCGGTGGCGCCGGATTTCGCCACCGGAAGGAGACCCATGCGAGTCTTTGCGCGCTATCCCGGAACGCTCGTGGCCGCCGCGCTGATCGTCGTCGCCGGTTCGGCCGCCCTCATCGGCTGCAACGACTCGAACGACATGACCTCCCCCGGCCCCGTCGGCGTCTCGGCCGACCTCTCCGGGAACTGGAGCGGGCAATACCAGTCGAACACACCCATGGTGTGCGCCAATGGCATGGCGTCGGCGTCGTTCGTTCAGAACGGCAACCAGGTCACCGGCGCGTTCAAGGCGCTCGGCTGCGGCATCGACGGCACGTTCCGCGGCACGATCTCCGGCAACGTGGTCACCGGCAGCGTCGGGATGCTGGGCTGCACGGGCGGCGCCGTCACGGGGCGCTTCGAAAACGGAGCGCTCTCGCTGACTGTCGGCGATTTCCGCAAGGACCTGATCGCGGGCGAGGCCGAGGTGCTCGCCGGCGGCCAGGTCAGCCTGCAGCGGTAGAGCGCAGGCCTCGTCCCGCGTAGCTCCCATATTGAGCGTCACGCGGGAAGCCCGCGCGGCTCTATTCGATCGAGGAGGGGACTCCCCTCCTCCTTCCGAAAGGAGTCGTCCATGAAGCGTCGATCATTCCTCGTCGCTGCCCTGCTGCTGGTCGCCCCCGTGCTCGCCCTGGGCCGCGTCCCCACCGCGTCGAAGGCCGACCAGTTGCAGGAAGGGATGCGCCGGCTCTGGGACGACCACGTTGTCTGGACCCGGCTGTTCATCATCAGCACTTTGTCCGATCTCCCGGACGCCCCGGCGACGACCGAGCGTCTCCTTCAGAACCAGACGGACATCGGCAACGCCATCAAGCCGTTCTACGGGGACGCCGCGGGCACGAAGCTCACGGGACTGCTGAGAGAGCACATCCTGATCGCGGCGGACATCGTGAAGGGCGCCAAGGCCGGCGACACCGGCAAGGTGGAAGCCGCCAAGACGAAATGGAACGCCAACGCGGACGAGATCGCCGTGTTTCTCAGCGGCGCGAACCCGCAGAACTGGCCCGCCGCGGACATGAAGTCCATGATGCGCGAGCATCTCGCCGCAACGACGACGGAGCTGGAGATGCGCCTGAAGAAGGACTGGAAAGGCGACGTCGCGGCCTTCGACCGTGTCGAGGACCAGATCATGCACATGGCCGACATGCTGAGCCGCCGGGATCGTCAAGCAGTTCCCGGACAAGTTCGCGTCCTGATCGCCTTCGCCGGCGGCCAGGTCCGCCGGCCGCATTCGAGCCTGGATTCGAACTTGCGCCTTTAGCGCAGGGCGAGGCGCGCGCCGACGGCGGCGAGCCCGATCGCCAGAAGGAACAGGGCTGTCCCGCCGAGCGTCGGAATGGTCGCGGCGGCTCCGGGCGCTCCGTTCACGATCTGGGTCAGCGGATTGCTCACGCTCGAGCCGAAGGCTCCGCCTCCCGCGTACGTCGCGACGATCGTGTGCGTTCCGGGCGCGAGGGTGCGCGTGATCGAGGCGTGGCCGTCCGTGTCCAGCGCCGCGGTTCCGAGAACGACGGATCCCTCTTTGAACACCACCGTGCCGATCGGCGCGCCCGCCGGGGAGAAGACGGTGGCGGTCAGCGTGATCGCCTCCCCCGTGTTCGCCGGGTTTGGCGACGAGACGAGGGTCGTCGCCGTCGTGTCGAGCGCGATCACCACCACGTCGTTCCCTGTCCCGCCGGCGTAGGTGATGCGGAACGGAACCGAGCCGGAAAACCCCGCGCCCGTCACAACGGCCCCTTCGGGAAGACCCGCGAAGGTCCCCGAAACCGGGTCGGTTCCGTCGTTGTCGATCAGGACGAAAGCCTGGCCCGGCGCCGGAAGGTTCCAGGGCAGCGACACCTGCAGTGTGGGGTTCGCCAGCGTCAACGTGCCGAGGGTGCGGATCTGCGAGTGGCCATCCTGACCCGGACTCAAGCGGATCTCGAAGAGCATGTGCCCGCCCTGGACGAGAAGATTGCCGGTCGTCAGGACCTCGCCGGTCAGCGTTCCGTTGGTCACGGTCGTCGCCGGCACCGTTCCCCCGCCGCTCAACATCCCGCCTGAGACCGTGAGCGGCGAGTTCGTGATCGTTCCCCCGACGAACAGGCTCCCTCCGGAGGACACCGTGAAGGTCCCCGCGAAATTCGACAATGCGCCCTGCATGTTCAGGCTGTTTGCGACCGTGACCGAGCCTGTTCCCTGGATCGGCCCGTAGAGAGTCCCGTCGAGCGTCAGCGCATGGCCGTTCAGCTCGATCACGTTGCCGATGCTGCCCCGCATCGTCAGCGAAGCTCCCAGGATCGTCGGAACGTTCCAGGCCGCAAAGTCCAGGTTGCCCGTCAGCGTGACCGTTTCGCCTCCGACCGAGAAATCGGGGCCGTTCGACGTCACCGAACCGAGCGTGAGTCCGGGGACGTCGTTCCACATCGCATGACTGAACGAGCCGTAGTACGGGAAGGAGACCGAGCTCCCGTCCACGGGCGTCACGCCGTCCAGCCAGTTCGCCGGCACCGACCAGAGCGCGCTGACGGTGCCGAGCCATCGTTTCGGTCCGCTCAGGGCCTCGGCCGTCAGGACGACGTCGTTGCCGGTCCCCCCGGCGTAGCTGATCCGGAACGAGGTATCTCCGACGGAGAAGACCGCGCCCTCCGGGAGACCTGCGAAAGTCCCCGAGACCGGCTCCGCGCCGTCGTTGTCGATCAGCACGAACTGATTGCCCGGAAGCGGGGGGTTCCAGCGCATCAGAATCTCGAGCGTCGGGTTGGCGAGCGTGACGGTTCCGACCGTGCGGATCTGCGTCTGGTTGTCCTGCCCCGGGCTCAGGTTGATCTCGAGGAAAATCCTTCCTCCCTGCACCGAAAGGTCGCCGGTCGTGAGGACCGCTCCCGGAACGAGCAACGCGTTGGTCAGCGTCGTCGCCGGAACCGTTCCGCCGCCGGTGAGCGTCCCGTCGGCGCCGACGGAAAGCGTGGAGCCTGCGACGGTGCCGTCGACCCAGAGTTGCCTTTCCGGCAGGACCGTGAAGGTTCCTGCGAAGGTGGACGTCGCGCTGGCGGTGAGGGTCACCGAGTTCGAGACCGTGACCGAGCCTGTCCCGATGATCGATCCGCTCAAGTAACCGCCGCCCAGCGTCAGCGCCTGGCCGTTCAAGTCGATCACGTTGCCGATCGCGGCCGTCATAGTCACAGGTGCTCCCAGGATCGTCGGAACGTTCCACGTCGGAAAATCCAGGTCGCCGGTCAGGATCACCGTCTCGCCGCCCAGCGAAAAATCCTGTCCCGCGCTGGCAGTCACCGAGCCGAGCGTCAGGCCGGGGACGTCGTTCCACATCGCGTGGCTGAACGAGCCGTAGTACGGAAAGAAGAGCGAGTCGCCATCCGCCGGCACCGCCCCATCCAGCCAGTTGCCCGCGACCGACCAGAGGGCGCTCACGACGCCGAGCCAGCGCTTCGGACCGTTCCAGGCCTCGGTCGTCAGCACGACGTCGTTGCCGGTCCCGCCCGCATAGCTGATCCGGAACGACGTGTCCCCGACGGCGAAGACCGCTCCCTCCGGAAGTCCCGCGAACGTTCCCGCGACCGCGTCGGTTCCGTCGTTGTCGATCAGGACGAACTGGGCGCCGATCGCCGGCGGATTCCAGGGCAGGCTCACCTCGAGCGCCGGGCTCGCGAGCGTCACGGTCCCGAGCGTGCGGATCTGTGTCTGGCCGTCCTGTCCGGGACTCAGGCGGATCTCGAAAGGGATGTGGCCTCCCTGGACGTGAAGGTCGCCGGTCGTGAACGGCTCGCCGCCGGAGAGCGTCGCATTCGTCAATGTCGCCGACCCGACCGTGCCACTGCCGCCGAGAAATCCGCCGCTTCCGACCGTGAGCGGCGAGCTCGAGATCGTCCCCGAGACCGAGAGGCTCGCTCCCGGAGAAACCGTGAAGGGTCCGGTGAAGCTCGCGGTCGCCGTGTCCTGCAGTTGAAGAAAGTCGGAGACGGTCACCGACCCGCTCCCCACGATCGCGCTGCTCGTGCTGCCGCTCAGTGTGAGCGAGTGGCCGTTCAAGTCGATGACGTTGCCCACGGTCAGGGCGTTCATCGTGACGGACGCTCCCAGGATCGTCGGGACGTTCCAGTTGTAGAAGGCGAGATCGCCCGTCAGCGTCACCGTCTCCCCTCCGACCGAGAAGTCTCCGGCGGCGTAGACCGACCCCAGCGTCAATCCGGGGATGTCGTTCCACATGGCGTGGCTGTACGAGGCGTACCCGAAACTGAGCGAGTCCCCGTCGACCGGGGCCACGCCGCCGATCCAGTTGCCCGGGTCCGACCACAGAGCGCTGACGACGCCCGACCAGGTTTTCGTCTGTGCAAAGGCGGTCTGTCGGTCCATGAGCAGCGCCAACAGGGCAACGAGCCAGCCCAGTCGAACCGCGAGACGCCTTTTGCCAGGGTTACCGGTGGCGGGCAGCCGCATGTCCCCCTCCCCGGAATGGTCAGCGAGAATATGCCATTGCAGCATAGCCCGGTCAAGACCGGGCATCCCGACCCGCTCCACGTATCGCTCCCCTCTCTCGAGGCTTAGGGAATGAAGCCGAGGCGCTGAAACGCAGGAGGAACAACGTCATGGAATCGACAATGCAGAAGCCGGCCCTCGCGGCCACCCGGACCGCCCCCAAAGCGACAACCATCGTCTAATTGGATCGTCACCGCGCTCTTCTGTCTACAGATGGGCTTCACCGCCTATGCGCAACTGCGGCTGCCGCAGGTGGCGGAGATGTTCACCCACCTCGGCTTCCCCGCCTACTTCCGCGTGGAGCTCTCGTGGGTCAAGCTCCTCGGCGTGGTGCTGCTGCTTGTGCCCGTACCGGCGCGGCTCAAGGAGTGGGCCTACGCGGGATTCGCGATCGTCCTCGCCTCGGCGCTCATCGCTCACTTCTCGGTGGGAGATGGCCCGGAGATGTGGGGCTGGGCGGCGATGACCTGTGTGCTCTGGGGGCTCTCGTACTTCTTCTGGCGCCGCCTGCCGGCGAGCGCCTGACCGTACGCCGCCGCCTGTTAAGGACTCGGCTACGTCGGAAGATCCGCGACGTCCGAGGATGGAACCCGGGCCAGGGCGGAGTCGAACTGCTCGCGGGAGAAGCGCGCTCCGCCTCTGGCCTGAGCGTTCGCGGTACCGGCGGCGACCCCCCAGCGCAGGGCCTCCCGCAGGTCTCGCCCGAAGGTCGACGCCGCCACGAGACCGGCGAGGAACGAATCTCCGCTCGCCACGGCACTGTCGGTCTCGACGGGCGGCGCCGCCGCGTGCCAGCATCCCGCGGCGTCGGCGAGCACAGCCCCCTCGGCGCCCAGCGTGATCACGACCGTGAGCGGACCTCGTTCCAGGAGCCGCCGCGCCGCCGCACCGCAAGCGGACACGCTGTCCAGGCGGAGACCGAGCACCTCCTGGGCCTCTTCGCGATTGATCTTCAGACGCACGCCTCGGACCGACAGCGCGGCGGAGAGAGGCGGACCGCTCGAATCCACCCACGGCGCGTGGCCGGATTCGACGAGAGAGCGGCAGAGCTCCGCCAGCCCTTCGGAGGGAACGCCCGGGGGCAGGCTGCCGCTCAAGCAGATTGTTCCGGCCCGCGCAGCGCGGGCGAGGACGTCCTGACAGGTTCGCCTCCAGTCATCCGCAGGAACTCGCGGCCCGGCTTCGTTGACCACCGTCGCCTGTCCCGCCACGGAGTCGACGAGGATCAGGCAGCTGCGAGTCTCGACGTTGCACCACGTCCAGGAGGCGGCGAGCCCCTCGGCCGAGGCCAGCTCCGCCAGCATCCGTCCGCTCGTCCCCCCGAGCGGACCCATGCAGAGCGAACGGGCCCCGAGCACCGAAAGAGCGCGCGCGACATTGACGCCCTTTCCACCCGCCGCGACCCGTGCGGCCTCGGCCCGCATCGTCTCCCCCGCCCGAAACCCCGGCACCTCCAGCGTCCGGTCGAGCGCAGGATTCGGCGTCACACAGAGGACCTCGCCGCTCGCCGTGGAGTTCATGGGATGTCGCGGCTCCGCGCCCTCAATAGCGCGAGAACCATCCCGCGTCGATTTCCGGAGCCGAGTACAGCTCCGTCCACGGGCGCGCCCACTCCGCGCAGCACGCGGTGACGGCCGCCATCCGCCGGCGCGCTTCCCCGCGCAGAAAGGCGGCGCGGCCCTCGCCGGTGAGGCGCGGCGCCTCGCTCCAGACCGCTCGTCCCACGGCGACGCCCGACGCTCCGGCGCGGCAGGCCAGCTCGGTCTGGCGCAGAAAGGTCTCGAAGTCGACCGCGGCGGAAAGGAGGATCCAGGGCGCGCGGCTCGCGGCGGAGAGCTCCTGGCAGGCGGCCAGCCACTCCGTTTCGTTCGCGGCGTCGGCCGGGAACTCCGACTTGAGGACGTCGACGCCGGGAGCCGCCAGCCGTCGCGCCGCCTCGAGAATCGCGTGCCGGCGGGCGGAGGGCGTCAGGCGTTCTGCGCCCGGGTTCGGGTTGTAGACCAGCGGCTCGAGCACGAGCAGGAGATCCTCTCGGGCGCACTCTTCGGACACCTGCCGGACGAGGTCCTCGATTCCCCTCGCGGTGGCCGAGTCGGGATGGTAGTAGACGAGCAGCTTCGCCGCGCTCGCACCCATGCGCCGGACCTTGGCGGGACCCCAACCTTCGAGGAGGCGGCTCTCCCGCGCGTGCGACGGCCCGGCATATCCCGTTTGCTCGACGGCGACGATGAGGCCCCGGTCGCCGGGCATGGCTCCGTTCGCGATCGTCTGCGCCGCTCCGAACTCGGGGTCGAGCAGCACCGCCGTGGCCGCGGGGACGAGCGCCGCCACCGCTTCGCTCTTGAAGGCCGTGAGCTCCGCGTCGCTGACCTCGGAGGGGGCCTCCGGCCGCAGCACCTTGCGCAGATTGTTGCGGTGATCGAGGGCGAGCAGCGACAGGGTGCCCCCGCTCGCAGAGCACTCGCGCAGGCCGCGCAGCTTGCCGACGGTCAGCGCGCGCACGGCCCCGTCACGCCATCAGGAAAAACGCGATCGCCGCGAGCACCATGCCGGCGGCGACGATTCTGTTCGGAATGGTGCGGTAGAGGATCAGGGACAGCAGGACGGTGATCGCGGGCGCGACCGCATTGATGAGGGGACTGACGACGATCGCCTTGCCGTAGCGAAACGCGTAAACCATCGTCAGGGCCCCGATCGAATTCAGGGACTGGATGGCGGCGGCGAGCCACGGGCCGCGGAGCCCCCAGTAGATCGGCTTGCGAAAGTCGGTCATCCACAGCGCCACCGGCGCGAGCAGGAGTCCCGTCACCGTCATGTAGGCGAAGATGCTTTCGCTCCGCATGACCTGGTTGGCGAAGCGCAGCACGTAGGCCTGAACTCCCCAGGCGAGACACACCGCGAGCGCCAGTCCGAGCCACAGGCGCCCGCGCACCGCGTTTGAGCCGCTCGGAGGCTGATAGGAGAGCAGAGGCACCGCCACGAGCGCCAGCACGATCCCCGTCCACACGCGCGGAGTCGTCGACTCGCCGAGCAACGCGACCGCCATGACGACGCTGATCGCCGGCGACAACGACACGATGGGAAAGACGAGATACGCCGGACCCCGTCTCAGAGCCTCGAACAGGGCGAGCTGGCCTCCGGCGCCGAGGAGCCCGGCCGCCGCACCGAGAAGGACCGCCTTCGGGTTCGCTTCCACCTTCCATCCGACGAGGGACAGCGCGACCAGGGCGCACGGGACCATCGTCAGCGACCAGACGACGTAGCCGAGCGTCGCCGGAAATCCGCGTTTCTCGGGCACCTCGATGAAGGCGCCCCAGACGCCCCAGAAGAGGGTCGTGACGACCGCATACGTCAGCCAGTTTTCCACCGTGTCGCTCTCCGTTCGCGCAGCGCCGGCCGCCCCGGACCGTCGCTAGATCGCTCGACCGCTACACCGCTTCAAATCAGACGAGAATCACTTCGACGCCCCGGGCTCGCAGCGCCTCGACCGCCTCGGGGCTCGCCGCTCGATCGGTGATGAGCTTGTGGATCTTCTCGACCCCGGCAATGACCGAGAGGCTCCGGCGCTGGAACTTGGACGCGTCCGCGACGGCCACGACTTCCTGGGACACCTCGATCATCAGGGCGTTGAGCTGAGCCTCCAGAACGTCGGGCGTCATCAGCCCGATCTCGGGATCGAGGCTGTCGACGCCGAGAAACAGCCGGTCGGCGTGCAGCCCGCGCAGCACCTGCTCCGCCTGCGGTCCGACGAGCGAGGAAGAGACAGGACGCAGCAGGCCGCCGATCATGATCAGGCGGATGCCCTCGAGGTCGGCGAGGGCGGTGGCGATGTTCAGCGCATTCGTGATCACGGTCAGGGGGCGCAGGCGCCGGCGGCGAATCTCGCCGGCGATCCTCGCCGTCGTCGTGCCGGAATCGAGGATGATCGTCTCGCCCGCGCGGATCAGCCGCGCCGCGGCCTGGGCGACGCGCGCCTTTTCGGCCCGGTGGAGCCGCTGCTTGAGCAGGAGCGGGACGTCCTCGGCCTCCTCCCGGCGAAGCGCCCCTCCATGCGAGCGGATCACGCCGCCGGCGCTGGCGAGCGCATCGAGGTCGCCGCGGATCGTCACCACCGAGACTCCGAAGCGTCTGGCGAGCTCGCGGACCGTGGCCCGCTCGCGGCTCTCGATGAGCTCGTTGATGCGCGACCGGCGCTCCTCGAGGAAGAGCGGCGACTTCGAGCGGGCCACGCCGGCCCTCAAGGTTCCCCGGCGAGGGGGTTTTCGTTTGATTTCGTACGGTTGTGCATGCTTTCCTTATATTTTAGACTTCGCCAGCGATCCTTGTCGAGAAGGTCCGGTCGAGCGGGGGAATTCTGAAAGACGCTCATCACGACGGCCGGCGCGGCCCGGCGGACGGCGCGGAGCTGAAGGATCCCGGCGATGATCAGGCCTGGTTCGCCCGACTCGCCTCCGTCGCCGCCTTCGCCCCGCTCGTCGACGTTCCCTGGACCGAGCAGCGCGAGCGCGGATACGGCCACACACTGCGCGAGATCTGCCAGCAGCCGCTGACATGGCCTCGGACCGCGTCCACGATGGCGGCGGAGGCGAATCGGCTTCGGGTCGCCCTGGACGCGGGCGGCATCGCGGACGGCTCCGGGAGCCTGATCCTGACCGGCTCGGGGAGCTCCTTTTACGCCTGCGAGTGCGCCGCGGGGCCACTCCAGGAGTCCCTCGGAGTGACGGCGAGCGCCCTGCCGGCCGGCCTCATCCTCACACACCCGCGCGGGTCGCTGCCTCCGTCCGGAAAGTTTCTCCTGGTCTCGCTGGCGCGCTCCGGCGACAGCCCCGAGAGCGGCGCCGTCGTGGAGCGCCTCCTCCACGAAGAGCGTGCCACGCAGCTCCTGATCACCTGCAATCGGGACGGCGCGCTTGCCGTGCGTTTCGGCTCGAGGCCGCGCATCGAGTCGATCGTGCTGCCGCCGGAGACGAACGATCAGAGCCTCGTGATGACCAGCAGCTTCACCAATCTCGTTCTGGCGGCGCACTCGCTCGCCGGATGGGACGAGCGATATCTCGAGAGCGCGGCGAGGCTCTCCGCCGCGGCCCGCATTCTTCTCGAGGAGCGCGCGGGAGACCTCGCGACCCTTGCGCGCCGCCCATACTCCGCGGTCGTTTACCTGGGGAGCGGCCACCGGCTGGGCGCCGCTCACGAATCGGCGCTCAAGATGCTGGAATCCAACGGCGGCCGCGTGCCCACGATGGCCGAATCCTTCCTCGGGCTGCGCCACGGTCCCATGGCCGCGGTCGGCGAGGACAGCCTCATCGTCGCGTTTCTCTCATCCGACCCGGTCGTCCGCGCGTACGAGCGGGATGTCCTCGTGGAGCTCCAGCGCAAGAATCTCGGCCGGTGGCGGCTCCTCGTCGGCGAACGCATTCCTCCGGACCTCGCCGGGGAATCCGAGGACGTCCGGATCGACGTGAGCGGCGGGAGCCGGCCCTTCGACGACGGAGAGCTGAGCCTCCTGGACGTCGTGGCGGGCCAGCTCCTCGCCTTCTTCCGCTGCCTTCACGGCGGCGGCCGCCCCGACCGGCCCTCCACGGGCGTCATCCAGCGGGTCGTCGAAGGCTTCGCGATTCATGGATAAGGCTCCCAAGCGCGTCCTGGTCGTCGGGGAGATCAACATCGACCTGATCTGCCAGGGGTACCACGCCTTTCCGTCCCCCGGGCGCGAGGTCCTCGTCGACGACTTCCGGATGGTGCTCGGGAGCGCCTCGGCCATCTGCGCGATGGGCCTCGCGCGGCTCGGCACGCCCGTCGCGTTCTTCGGCAAGGTCGGCGACGACCCCGCGGGGCATTTCTGCCTGGACGCCATGCGCGCCCGAGGGATCGACCTCGAGGCGGTCGTCGTGGATCCCGGACTGAAGACGGGCGTGACGGTCGCGATCACCTCCACCGTCGATCGCGCGCTCGTCTCGTTCCTCGGATCGATCGCGTCGATGAGCGAGCGGGACGTGCCGCGGGCGCTCTTCTCGCGCGCCGACCACGTGCACGTCTCGTCGTTCTATCTGCAGGAGGCGCTGCGGCCGGGAGTGGAGAAGCTTTTCCGGGACGCTCGGGCCGCCGGGCTGACGACGTCGCTCGATCCCGGCTTCGATCCGAGCGAGCGGTGGGACCCCGATCTGATCGACATGCTGGACTCCGTGGACGTGTTCTTCCCCAACGAGGTCGAGCTGCGAGGGCTCACCGGATCCGACGATCCGGAGGAGGCGGTGCGGCGGCTCCAGAAGGACTCGACCCGCGTGAAAGTCGTCGCGAAGCTCGGCGCCCGGGGAGCCATGGCGATCGACGCCGGCGGCCGGTCGGTGCACGTTCCGGCCCCGCGGGTCGAGGTCACCGATACGACGGGGGCCGGGGACTCGTTCGACGCGGGCTTTCTCCACGCCTGGCTTGGGGGCGCGGAGCTGAACGACTGTCTCGAGCTCGGCGTGGCCTGCGGCGCCCTCTCGACACGAGGTCTCGGGGGCACGGCCACGCAGGCGGATCTTGCCGAGGCGCGGGCTCTCATGGCGGCGCAGGGATGAGCGCCGCGCTTCTGGCGCTCCTGCTGGCCCTGTGGGCGTCGAATGCCGCGCCAGACCCCTCGCCGACACCGCCTCCGGTGGAGGCCGGCGCTGCCGGCGATGAGGAGCCCGGCCCCCAGGATCTCCCCTCCGGCGATTGCTTCTCGCCGGGCCAGGCCGAGAGCCGGCTCGTGGTCCCTCGCACGAAGATCGAGCGGTTCCTCGTCCCGGTGGTCGACGTGCACAGCCATGCTTACGCGGAGACGGCCGAGCAGGTCGACGCGTGGGTCGCGTTGATGGACCGGATCGGCGTCCGCACCACCCTCATCCTGACCGGAGAGACGGGCGTGAAGTTCCGGGAGGTCTCGGCCCGCTACGCGGGAGCCCACCCCGGGCGATTCCTCATGGGCGCCGGGATGCTGCAGGAGGGTGTCGACGCGAAGGATTACCCCGAGCGCCTGCGCCAGTCCGTCCGCGCCGACGTCGCGGCCGGCGCGGTCGCGCTGGGAGAGCTGACCGACAAGGGCCGCGGCTTCGTCCGCGTCGGTGAGCGCGCGTACTTCATCGACGATCGGCGCTTCGACGCGCTGTGGGACGAAGCGGGCCGCCTCGGGATCCCGGTGTTCGTTCACATCGCCGAGCCCGCCGCCTTCTACGATCCCGCCGACGGGAAGAACGAGCTGCGGCGGTCGGGCAACTGGTCGCTCTACGAGAAGGGAACGCCCGGCTTTGCCGCGATGCTCGAGAAGTTCGAGAGTGTGCTCTCGCGGTTTCCGAAGACCCGCTTCGTCGCCGTACACGCGTTCAATCTCGCCAACGACCTCGGCCAGGTGGCCGGGCTCCTCGATCGCCATCCGAACGTCCAGGTCGACTTCGCCGCGCGCATGTGGGAGCTCGCGCGACAGCCGTACTCGGCGCGCCGCTTCTTCAACGCGTACGCGAGCCGGATCCTCTTCGGGACCGACAACGATCCCACCTTCGGGATGTACGCCGCGCACGTCCGACAGCTCGAGACCGAGGACGAGTGGTTCTGGCCCGCCGACAGCGAGTGGTGGCGAGGCTACGGCATGCATCTGCCGCCGGACACGCTGCGGCGGATCTACGTCGAGAACGCCGACGCGCTCCTGCGTCCGGGAAAGAGGCCGTGAACCGACGCCGGCTCCTCCAGCTCGCGGCGGCGGCCGCAGGCGCCGCCTCCGCTCCGCGCGCCGCTCCGGCATTCGTTCCGGCCCATGGATGGGACGGCTACGACTGGGGCACGGCGCCCGAAGTCCCGGACCGTCTGAACCAGGGGCCGTTTCCCCAGTACCCGCCCGAAGAAGTGCTTCCCGGCTCCGAAGTCGTGATGGCCACGACTCCCTCGCGCGAGATCGTGCCGGGCTACGGCATGGGGCTCGTCACCTACGTGACCGGCGACTTCGGCGCGGAAACCTTCCGGGGCATGGACATGGAGAAGGCGATCGAGGATCTCGCCGCGATCCCGATGGGCCAGAAGCTCTACATCCGCCCCACCTGGCGCGAGCTGCAGAAGAAACCGGGCCGCCTCGATCCGGAGCCGTACTGGAAGGCGACCTTCGCCGCCGCGAAACAGCACGGCAAGCGGGTCGGACTGCGCGTGATGATGAGCTCCCCGGACATCCGCACGCCGTCTCTGCCGGACTTCGTCCTCGAGCGCGTCCCCATGGTCCGGCTCCAGGGCGAGTGGAAGCGCCACGGCCGCGAGGCCGAGCGCCAGCCGCCGTTCTACGAGGAGCCCCGGTACGACGATCCGTTCTTCCAGGAGGCTTTCCGGGAGCTGAACGCGCTCCTCGCGGCCGAGCTCGACGGCAACCCGCTGGTCGAGTACTTCGACACGTTCATGTACGGCTTCTGGGGCGAGGGCCACACCTGGCCGTTCACGAACCATCCCTTCCCGGACGACGCGACCGCGGAGCGCACGTGGGTGAAGATGTTCGACGTCCAGCTCGAGCACTGGAAGAAGACGCCGCTCGTCACGAACACGCAGCCCGACTACAGCCGCGTCGGGAACTCCGAGCTCGTCGATCGGACGGTGCGCAGCCACAACTGGCTCCGGACCGACACGATCTTCATCGAGAACGAGCAGATCGAGGCGCTCGCCAACCGGCCTCCCTGGGTCGCCGCGATCCTCGAGGTCTCCATGGCCGACGGAACGCCGGACTCGCTCGAGCTCGACGAGGGCGTGACAGTGACCGACAACGCGATCGCCCACGTCATCGATCTGGGCGCGAACTACTGGTCTCTCTGGAACTGGCACGCCGAGAAGGCGGAGAACGTGATGCGTTACTACCGCCAGCGTCCCGAGATGATCGACACGATCGCCCGCCGCATCGGCTACCGCGTCCGGCCGTCCTGGGTCTGGGCCTACGACGGGAAGGGTCAGACGGGCCTCGTGCTCGGGCCTCGCCAACGACGGCATCGCCGGAGTTCCGGGCGTGCTCCGGCTGACGCTCCGCGACGACGCCGGAAGGATCCTCGTCAGCGGCTGCGTGGACGCCGGCTGTCCGGTGCCGGGCAAGGTCCGTCAGGCGCGGCTGCCGCTGCCGACCGGAACGGGGTGGGAGGGTCTCCGCCTCGCCGCCGAGCTGCAGGTCAAGGGAATGCGGTACCCCGTTCGGTGGGCCTGCCACCAGAAGCTCGAGCCGGACGGATCTCTGCGGCTGCGGCGAACGCGCGGCGTGAGCTGAGACGCCGACGCGGACCTACTCGGGCCGCGCCTCCAGAAGCAGGTGGTCCTTGAAGGACGCGGCGAGTGTCGCCTTCGGTCCCTCGACGACACCGAGGTCGCGGCCGGCCTCGTAGTCGCGAACGCGGTAGCGGCGCCCCTCGAGGCCGCGCAGCTCGACGCTTCCCTGGAAACGATCGGCGTAGAACGCGTAGTAGAGGGACTCCCCTTTGCGGACGGCGTGGGCTTCGGGACGATCGAAGCCGATGTCGTAGAGCGTTCCCAGGTATTCGCCCTGCGAGAGCCGCTTCTCCTGGTACAGCTTGATCCAGAAGGCCCATTTCTCTTCGCGCGCCCGGGTCAGCAGGAGCGTCTGGTCCTTCTTGCCGGGCGCTCCGGGCCAGGCGAAGTTGGTGCCCACGACGCCGCCCACGCCGAGGGTCGAGGCGAAGTCCTCGCCGCCGGTGGACAGCTCGACGTGGTCGCCGAAGTACGCAATGGAATCCCCGTGGAGCGCCTTCAACGTCTTGCCCTTCAGGCGGACCTGCCACGAGCTCTCCGGATCGGAAGCGACCGTCATGTTGAGGTACGGCAGAGTGAAGAACGAGTACGCCGTGCCGCACGGGCAGATCTCGACGACCGCATCGGGTCGCGTCGCGATGGCCGCCTCCCAGATGGCGCGGAAAAACGCGGGGACGCCCTCCGACGCCTCCTCCGGCGACGCGTGTCCGTGCGCGGGCGCGAAGCACGCGGGCGCGCCGTTCAGGTGCTGGCCGTCGATCTTCAAGCCGTCGTATCCCCACTCCCCGAGGGCTTTGCGGACGAAGGCCGCGGCGTCCTCCCGGACGCTTTCGAGCGCCGGACAGAGGTAGCGCGCGTCCCACCAGGTGATCTCGCGGGACGAGCCGTCCGGATTCTTCAGCAGCCACTCCGGATGCTCGCGCGCGGTCCGGGATCCCGGGTCCGCAGCGAGAGGACTCCACCAGAGTTGCGCCTTGAGCCCGGCCGCGTGGATCCGGTCCACGAGCTCCTTCATCCCGGCGTCGCCCTGCGGAAACTTCGAGGAGACCGGCGTCCAGTCGCCCTCGGCGACCTGCCATCCGTCGTCGAGCGTGGCCCAGCCGAAGCCGAGCTGGCGGACCAGCGGCAGGGTCGAGAGGACCTGGTCCGTCGTGAATTCCCGCCCGTAGCCCCACGCACACCAGATCGGCTCGAACGCGCTGGGCGGCGCCGTCGGCAGGCGGACTCCCTGCCGGAGCATGAGCTGCCGGTACGCGACGAGCGCCGGAAAGTAGTCGCCCCGATGCACGGCGACGAAGGTCTTCAGCGTCGTGAACCGGTCTCCGGGCGCGAGCGTCCGCGCGAGGGCCGCTCTCACGCCGAGAGTCGCCGCGCGGTCGCTCGTCTGCCGGGACACCGGAAGAAAAATGTTCTTCGGCGTGAGCTCGAGATGGCCCACCGCGAGCCCGACGTCGCGCCGCCAGACGTCGACGACCGGCGTGCCGCCGCCGTAATCGGTGGCGTTCATGCCCAGGTAGTTCTCCTGGCGAAAACCCTTCGGAACCGGAAGCACCCAGTCCGGGCGCTTCTCGTAGGAGCCGCTCTGGTACGACCAGAACGCGGGCTCGCGGTCGCCCGGGACCGGCGGCGATCGTGTAGAGGCTCTGCCCCCACGACTGTAGGGCGACATCCTTCGTCCCCGAATTGGAGTAGGTCGCCTGCACCACCGCGACCTGCGGCCACTCGTCGTAGAGCAGGATGTCGAGAGTCTTCTCGAGATCGGGCCCGCGGCCGACGAGACGATGCCGGCGGCCGCTCCCGATCGCATCCGAGAAGGGCTCCTCGGTGTGATTCACGAATTCGAAATCGCTGGCGCTCTCCGGCGGCGGTCTGCACCGTCTCGGAAGCGGAGAAGGGCCCGAGCTCCATGCGACTTCCCGTCGAAGACCGCGACGACGCGGCCGTGCATCCGGCCGTCGAACTCGAGCTCGATCCCCTTGCCCTGGACGGTGACCGCACTCGCCGCCGGTCGGCCGCACCGCGGCAAAAAGCAGAAGGGACGCGACCCCGAGGGGCGGCGTCCGGCTCAGAAGTACAGCCGCAAGCCCCACTGGATCTCGCGCATCGGTCCAGCCAGGCCCGTGATCGTACCGCCGGAATCGCTGTCGATGAAGGGATCCGGCTGGGCGAAGTTCGCGCGGTTGGCGACGTTGAAGACCTCGATGCGGAACTCGAGGCCGAGAGTCCTGGTCGAGGGCGAATCGCTTGGCGAGATAGAGGTCGACGTCGAAGAAGTCGGGGCCGACCAGGCTGTTTCGCTCGGCGTTTCCGAACGTGTAGTCCGCCGGGCATTTCGTACGCGGCCGGATTGAACCATTGATTCGTCCCACGATTCGCCACGTTCGGATCCCCAACCTGATTCGGCCGCACCGAGCCGAAGGTGCCGGTGTTGGACGGGTCGGACACCGATCAGGGGCGTGAACGGGAACCCCGAGCCGTACGTGATGATGCCGCCGAACTGCCAGCCGCCGAACAGTGTGTTCTGGATGCCTGTCGTGTTCATGTAGGGGCGTCCCTGGCCGAACGGCAGATCGTAGGTGAAGCTGCCCGAGACCTTGTGTCTCTGATCGCCGTCCGAGCGCCCGTAGTCGGAAGCGACGTTGAGGCTGTTCTGAGGCCACGGCGAATTGAGGCCGATCTCGCCCTGATCGCTCTTGGCCACGCCATAGCTGTAGGAGAGCAGGAACCAGAGCCCGAAGCTCGCCCGCTTGCTCACCTTGAACTGGAATCCGTTGTACTGCGAGCGGCCGTTGTTCTCGATCGACGCGAAGTTGCCGTAGAGCGGGTAGGGCCGCCTCTCCTGGACGTCGCCCGGGGCCGGAGTCGGCTGGTTGCGATCGCGCAGAACCTGCAGGTGCAACCCGCGCGTTCCGACGTACGCCACTTCGACCGCCATGTCACAGAACAGGTAGTGCTGCACGGCCAGGTTCCACTGCTCGTAGTAGGGCGTCTTGAAATCCTGGTCCACGGTGATCAGCAGGGGAAACTCCGCGTCGTCGGGATTGACCGACGGGAATCCCTGATCGACGATGGCCGCGGGCGTGACGCCGAAGTCGCTGAAGCGGCTGACCGAGAAGAAGAACGGCGGATTGAAGCCGAGCTGAAACGCCGTTCGCGGCTCCTGGTTGTTGTAGAACATGCCCCAGCCGCCGCGAACCACCCACTGGCCGGTTCCGCCGGGCGTCCACGCGAACCCGATGCGAGGCGCCACGTTGTTCTCCTGGACGTTGATGAGACTGCGCGAGTTCCCGTCCTGGTCGGCCACCTCGAATCTGGCCCGTCGCGAAGTCGAAGTTGCTCTGGCGATTCTGCGATTCCGTCGTGCCGGTCGTGTACTCGTAGCGCAGGCCCACGTTCAACGTCAGGTTGTCCGTGATCCGCCAGTCGTCCTGGAGAAACGCGGCGTAGTACCAGGTCGTGTTCGTCACGTCGGTGATGTTCTGGATGTCCGTCTGCGACGCGTATCCGAGGAACGCGTCGGCCAGCGGATCGCTCGTGAACTCGCCGCTGAACCGGAAAGCGCCGCGCGGCTGCGGAATCTGAAAGAGGTCGAACTTCGACTGCCGCACCGAGGCGCCGGCGCGCACGTTGTGATTGCCGACGAGGTAGGTGAAGCGTGTCCACGAACCCGAGCTCCTGGCTCGTCGTGTACGTCGGGTTGTACTCGGGATCGCCGATGAACGAGTAGTAATCGGGAGCGAAGACCGTCAGGCCGTTGACCCTCGGATCCAGCGGGACGCCGGGAACCTGGAGGCTGGCCGGCGGGATGAAGGTGCCCCCGATCGGAACGCCGACGCTCGTCGACAGCTGGTTGAATCCGACGCGCAACTCGTTGAAGGTGCGTTCCGTGAACGTCTTCGAATAGCCGGCGGCCGCGCCCCAGGTCTCCCGCGCTCGTGTCGCCGGTCCCATAGTCGCCGCCGCCGGCGATCCCCGGCAGCGGGGCCGGTATCACGCGCCCTGGCTGGACGAACGAGCCGCGGCCGAAGACCTGGTCGCTGTCGGTGACGTTGTCGTCGAAACGCAGATCGCCCTGATAGGTATTCTGCGTGACCGTTGGCGAGACGACGTAGTTGTTGCGCAGCCCTCTCGCGTTGGGGCTCGGATAGAGGTCGATGAAATTGCGCGCGAGAGGCGACATCCGATCCGCCGGGACGACGTTGCCCGGGAAAGGCTCGCCGGTCTGCGGATCGATGAGGATCGGATTGCCGTCTTCGGAGAAGTCTCCCGTTCCGCTCCGATCGGTCGGCACCGAGAAGGTCAGCGTGTCCGAGCGCGTCTGGTTCGTTCCCTGAAAATCGGCGAAGAAAAACGCCTTTCCCGGGAGCTGATCGGGTCCGCCGATCGTTCCGCCGTACTGGTAGTAGTGGAAACGGCGGCTTCGGCTCGTTCGGGTCGGCGAAATAGTCCCGCGAATCGAGCGCGCCCTCGTGGCCGAACACGAAGGCCGTGCCCTTCGTGTCATTGGTTCCGGCCTTGATCGTCATGTTGATGACGGCGCCGCCGCTGCGGCCGAACTCCGCCGAGTAGTTCGATGTCTGCGCCTTGAACTCCGCGATGGCGTCGAGGTTGGGTTCGATGATCGGGTGGCCGGGGCTGTCGTTGTTGTTGTTGTCCACGCCGTCGAGCAGGTAGTTCACCGAGGAGGCTCGCATCCCGTTGACGATCAGCGTGTCTTCCTCTCCCGCGTTGCCGTTGGTCTCGCCGCCCAGCTGAAACGCGCCGGGCGCGAGAGCGGCGAGAGGAATGAAACTGCGCCCGCTCACGGGCAGCTCCTGGATCTGCTTGGTCTCGATGACCTGGCCGAGAGATCCCTCCTGTGTCTGCAGGATCGGCGCCTCGGTGGTGACGACCACGGCCTCGGTCGCCCCTCCGACCTCGAGGGAGAAGTTGATCCGGAGCCGGTCCTGGATCCGCACGTCGACGTTCTCCCGGGTGGCCGTTCGGAAACCCTGAAGGGACACGAGCACGTTGTAGGTTCCGATCGGCAGACCGACCGCTTCGTAATTGCCACGGCTGTCGGTGGTCGCCCGGGTGACGACGCCCGTCTGCTTATGGGTCAGCGTCACCGTGGCACCCGGGAGGACCCCGCCGCTCGGGTCCCGCACCGTGCCCAGAATTCCCCCGGTGTCGACCTGCGCCAGACACGGGACCGCCACGAAACCGAGCAGGATGAGCCAGATCGGAAGACGTCGAGAGTTGTTCATTTCCTCTCCTTTGGTCCGACCGCCTTGGAACTTCCGGGCGGGAAGGAGCCAGCGAGCCAGGGGCCTTACGGAAGTCGCTTCCGTTGACGCTCGCTCGAGACCCCCCTTCGCACGGCACTTGCAAATAAACACAAGCAAACGAAAGTACCCGCAATCATAGACCAGTTGGAGGCCCTGTCAATCCTCGGAGTGCCAGGGAAAGCGCGGGCTGGCGCGAAGGGTCCTCTCGCAATTGATGGAGAGGAAGGTCGGGGCGAGAGGATCTGAACCTCCGACCACTCGGTCATCGGCTGCAACGGCTCCCGTTGCGGCGCTGCTACTGCTTGCGGAACTCCACCCGTCGGTTGTGCGCCCGGCCCTCGGGCGTGGCGTTGTCGGCCACCGGCCGGCTCGAGCCGTAGCCCTTCGCGGTCAGGGCGGACGGCGTCGATCCCGTCCTTGACGAGCTGGTCCACGATGGCCTGCGCCCGGCGTTCGGAGAGCGGCTGGTTGATGGCATCGGTCCCGGTGTTGTCCGTGTGGCCGTCGATCTCGAAGCGGCCATGGCTCCAGCACGGGGCGAGGCGGTCGAGCAGGGCGCGGCCCTCGGGCGTCAACTCCGCGCTGTCCGTGGCGAAGAGCACGTCGCTCTCGAGTGCGTCGACGCACCCGTGGTCGGGTGTCGGGGCCGCCGGAGGGGCGACAGCCGCAACAGCCGGCGGTTCGCAGCAGGCGCCGGCACTCGCCGGCCCGCGGCCGGCCAGCGGCAAGACGACGAGGAGCAGCCCGAGCACGACGGCGCCGATCAGCTTCGCCCGGTCGTAGGCTGCCCACTGCTCGGGCGTGCGGCCGTTTATGAGCTGCATGGCGCCTCCTCACTCCCGGCCGGCGGTGAGGCGGTCCTGGAGTTTCTTGAGGCCGGTCCAGTCGTTGCGCACGCAGTAGCCCGCCTGCTCCGGCCAGGTGCCGGGATTCGCGACGCGGAAGTCGGGGCCGCCCTTCTGGAGGATGGCCGAGACCTCGGCGGGAGACGCCGAAGCGAGCTGGACGAACGTGGCGATGCCGTGCTGTCGCAGGAGCTGCGAGATCTTCGGCCCGATGCCCTCGACGATCTCCAGGTCGTCGGGCCCTTTCAGGGCGAAGCCCGCCGCCTTCGCCGCCGCCACGTCGATGACGACCTCTGCCGGGTTGTCCCCGTAGAGCTGGATGCCGACGTAGAGCTTGTCCTGATAGCTCTTCAAGCCGGCCCAGTCGCCCCGCATGGCGAATTCGGCCTGCGCCGGCCAGGTCCCGGGATTGGCCAGGCTGAAGCGCGCTCCGCCCTTCTCGAGGATGGACCACAGCTTTGCCACGTCGGTGCGGGACAGCGTCGCGAACGAGTCGATCCCGTTGCCGCGCAGGAGCTCGGCGATCTTGGGGCCGATGCCCTCGATCTTCGTGAGGTCGTCCACGCGAGGCACGGCGGCCGCCGGCTGGGGCGGAGCGGGCGCGGAAACCTGCCTGGACCCGGGAGCGTCCGAAGAACCGGTTGAGCAGCCACGACAGCAGCCAGCCAACGAGAACGCCCAGTACGAACCACCACAGGCAGCAGATGAACTGCGACATGGTCTTGCCCTCCAGGAGGGTGCCTCGGCCCTTGGCCGGGACTATATCCCGCGTCGGCTCCGACGTGGCGTCGCGACCTCGTCAGAGGATCTCGTCGATCCGGTGGACCGCTCCGTCCGGACGAGCTTCCCCGAGACCGACGCTGACGATGCGGTTCAGGAATGCGTATGTCTCCGCCGAGGTCTCGAACCTCGGTAGCGTTCGAAAGTAGTAACGCGCGGGATCGACGACCTCTCCCCGGCCGAGAGCAGCGATCACGTCGGGCGGACCGTGACGCAGCCCCTGAAACGTCATGGAGATCAGCGCATGATCGTCCGTCTCCAGGGTGATGCGGAGGTCCAGCTCCAGAACACCGTCGGAGCGCACCAACAGCCAGTCCCCTCCTCCGGGCAAGATCCTGCCTCGAAGTCGAGGACCCTCGAAATCCCCTCCCGTCACCGGCACGAAGCTGCGAACGCCATGAGGCACCGCGCCGAATTTTTGTGGCGGAGCCGCGGCGATTCTCACCGTCATCAAGGGTCGCGAGTTCATGGCGGCCTCTCTCCCGTTCGCGTTCGGAATGGGTTCCGTGGCGGCGGCACGATCTACGGTCCAGGCGCTCGCGGTCCCCGCCACCAGAGGCGCCGCGAGTGCCATGAGCACGTCTCTTCGGTGTGGGGCCATGCGTCGGAGTCCCTCAGGTTTCCGTGGATATCAAGGCGCGTACCTGGTGAAGACGGAGTCGCGGTCTTTGATCGCGGTGCTCCCCTTCCAGGCATCAGCGCAGTGATTGGGGTTACGAAAGCTCGTCCTCGGCTACGGCTCCAGCCTGGCGTCCAGCGTGATCTTCGTCTTGAAGAGCTTCGAGATCGGGCAGCCGGTTTCGGCGGCGTCGGCCGCTTTGCGAAACGACTCCTCCGTGGCGCCCGGCACCTTCGCCGTCAGCTCCAGGTGGGATTCGGTGATGCTCCAGCCTCCGTCCGCATTGTCGAGCGTGATGGTGCATGTCGTGCTGAGGCGCTCGGGAACCAGGTTGGCTTTGCCCAGCTCGGCGGACAGAGCCATCGTGAAGCAACTGGCATGAGCGGCGGCGACGAGTTCCTCGGGGTTGGTTCCTCTCTCCTCACCGAATCGTTTCGCAAACGAGTAGGGCGTGTCCTGCAGAACACTGCTCTCGGTCGAGACTGTTCCCTTCCCGGTCTTGAGATCCCCTCGCCACTGAACCGATGCCTTGCGCTTCATGCCATTCCTCCCCCGACGCCTCGCGCCGGCTTCTATCGGTGGCCTTCACCAGGGGTTCAGAATCGCGGCCACAGCTGAGTCTATGTCCCCTCCGCTCCTGACAGCCGCCCAGCGCGTCGCAATTGGAGCGAATTCAACAGCTGTTGATCCGAGTCGCCTAGACTGGAGTCGCGAAGGAGGCATCCACATGGAGAAACGCTTCTCGGGACCACTCGCCAGGCTCGGTCTCGCTGCCACCTTCCTGTTCGCCGGCGCTACGGCACTCAGCGCGCAGGCCGCAAAGGCGGCCGCAACCGGAGATCAGGCGATCCGCCCCTTCCGCGTCCACTTCCCGGACGAAGCGCTCGCCGACATGAAACGACGCATTGCGGCAACCCGTTGGCCGGACAAGGAGGTCGTCTCGGATCAGTCGCAAGGCGTGCCTCTCGCGACGATGCAGAAACTCGCTCGTTACTGGGGGACCGAGTACGACTGGCGCAAGTGCGAAGCGAAACTCAACGCGCTCCCGGAATTCGTCACGACCATCGATGGGGTCGACATCCACTTCATTCATGTCCGGTCGAAGGATCCCAGGGCGCTGCCCCTCATCGTGACCCACGGATGGCCGGGCTCCATCATCGAGCAGCTGAAAATCATCGATCTGCTGACCAATCCCGCCGCTCACGGCGGGAGTGCGTCGGACGCCTTCGACATCGTGATTCCTTCACTGCCGGGCTACGGGTTTTCCGGACAGCCGACCGTCCTCGGGTGGGATCCGATCCGAATCGCCCGTGCGTGGATCGTGCTGATGAAGCGCCTCGGATACACCCGCTTCGTGGCCCAGGGCGGCGACTGGGGGAACGCGGTCACGGAACAGATGGCCTTGCTTGGGGCTCCGGAATTGATCGGCATCCACACCAACATGCCCGCCACCGTACCGGCGGAGATCAACAGCGCAGCCTTTGCCGGTGCGCCCGTGCCATCGGGCCTCTCGGCCGATGAGAAGCACGCGTACGAGCAGCTCGCCGAGTTTTACAAGCATGGTTTGGGCTATGCCAACGAGATGGCGAATCGCCCGCAGACGCTGTACGCGCTTGCGGATTCACCCGTGGGGCTGGCGGCCTGGATGCTCGACCACGACGCGCAGAGTCTGGCAATGCTCGCGCGTGTCTTCGATGGACAGTCCGACGGGCTGACGCGCGACGACGTCCTGGACAACATCACGCTCTACTGGTTGACCAACACGGCCGTCTCGTCGGCCCGGCTGTACTGGGAAAGCAAGCTCCCCTTCTTTGCCCCGAAAAACGTTCCCATCCCCGCGGCCGTGAGCGCCTTCCCGGAGGAGCTGTATCAAGCCCCGCGGAGCTGGACTGAGAAGGCGTATCCGAAGCTCATCTACTACAACAGGCTGGCCAAGGGCGGCCACTTTGCGGCGTGGGAACAGCCGGAGATCTTTTCAGTGGAAGTGCGCGCGGCGTTTCGGCCCCTGCGGTGACAGGGCGACCTGACGTCAGTCGCTGAGAGGATTGGTCGGTGGCGAGAGGATTTGAACCTCCGACCACTCGGTCCCGAACTCGAAGCAGGCGACTACCATGATCGCGGAAATCTAAGAGGCGCGTAAAACGCGGCGAGACGCCGGAAGATCGGGATATGAACGGAGATCGGCGCCACGAAAGCCTGGACCGCAAATCCCACGGCGCCGAAACGAATCCGGAGGAAGACAACTCTTCCGCCTTCGGGGCGAGACCTCATGAGCGACCAGTCCCGGGACGGCGCGAACGCGAGAGATCCCGCGCAAGGTGCAGGAGCCGGGCTCTTGACCCGGCCGAAAGGGGCCTTATGTCCACCCACCTGGGGAGAATCGCCCGCTTCGAGATCGCATGGGCGGTCGCAGCGACATTCCTGGGGGCGTCCGTGGCCAGGGCCCAGGCTCCCCTCTGGCCGGACGCGCCCTGGCGCGCCTTCGTGACCGGGAGCTATCCAGAGGGCTTCATTCCGATCTCGCTCGCCGCCGGGGACCTCGACGGCGACGGCGACCTCGACGTGCTGGTCGGACAGTTCTTCTTCGGCGGTCCGGGCGTGTCCGTCCTGAAGAACCTCGGCGACGGCACCTACCTGCCACCGGTCTACTACGCTTTGGCGCAAGACCGGTCCGTGGGCGAGGTTGCGCTGGCCGACTTCGACGGGGACGGCGACCTGGACGCCTTTGCGACCATTCGCGGCGTGAACGACGACCAGGCCAAGCTGCTCGTCTGGCGGAACAACGGCGCCGGCACGCTGGCCGCGCCCGTCGAATTCACGACCGGACTAGCTCCCGTCGGCATTGTCGTGGACGACTTCACGGGCGACGGCAAGCCGGACGTGGCGACCGCCAACTATGCCTTCGGCGCGCAGGACGGTCTCCTTCCTCGAGCACAACGGGCAAACGGGCGCCGGCGCCGGTTTCCTGCCCAAAACGGACATCGCGCTCGAGATGCGCGTCGAGGATCTGGCCGCCGACGACATCGACGGCGACGGCCACCTGGATCTCGCGGTGGGCGGGTTCCAGGACAACAACGTGACCTACGTCTCCATCCTCATCAACGACGGGTCCGGCGTCTTTGCCGAGCCGGTGGCGTACGAAGCCGCGCCGGGCGGATTTCCGAGCGCCCGCACCCGGGTGGCGCTCCGGGACCTCGACAACGACGGCGATGCCGATCTGATCAGCGGCGGGTTTTATGAGGACGGCATCGTCACCGCCGGCGCAATCACCATCCGGCGCAACGACGGCGAGGGATCGTTCGGCGCGCATGAGGTCTACCTCATGGGGAACTACGTCTCCGATCCATGGTCATTGGCAACCGCCGACCTCAACGGCGACGGCTTTGCGGACATCATCGCCAGCACGCCGTCGGGACGCGCGTCCGAAGGTTACGTGGTCCTGCCATCGAACGGGACGGGCTCGTTCGACGCACCTGCCTATTACGAGGCGGAGCAGTGGACCTACGCCGCCGCCGCGTTCGACGCCGACGGCGACGGCGACGCCGACGTCGCGACTGTCGCGGGGTTCTCCGCGGCGCTGACCGTCCACGCGAACCCGGGCAGCGGCAGCTTCCCCATCCTGACCCGCTACCCGCTCGCCTCGATGAACGACGCGGTCGAGAGCGCGGACATCGACAACGACGGCGACCTCGACATCGTGACCAACAACGGGGTCAACATCGCTTCCAACGACGCCGTGATCGTGGTGCTGAAGAACAACGGCGACGGCACGTTCGTGCCCGGGGACTCCTACACGTACCCGCCCCCGCGGAACTTCGGCGACATCAAGCTGCGCGACCTGAACGGCGACGGCTTCGTCGACATGCTGCTGGCGCCGGACGACGACTACCCGCCGTACAACTTCGGCACCGCCGTCAACAACGGCGACGGCACGTTCGCCGCCATCGTCGTCCAGCCGGTGGGCTCCTGCGGCCAGGGCTCGATCGATGCGTTCGACCTGGACGGGGACGGCGATCGCGACGTGGTCCTGACCGAGGAGCAGGGTTGCCCCAGCGTGCCGCTGCCGCGCATCTTCGTGTTCCGCAACGACGGGAACATGATCTTCGCCCTCGCCGTCACCCTGGAATCGAGCGCCGGGTTCGCCCGCGGCATGGCGGGCGCGGACCTGAACGGCGACGGCCGTCTCGACCTGGTGACCGCACTCGCCACGGGCATGGGCGTCTTTCCGAACAACGGCAGCTTCTCGTTCGGAATGCCGGTGATCAGCAGCACCAGCCCGTACAAATTCAAGCTGGCGGACTTCAACAACGACGGCAAGCCAGGATGTCGGGATGATCCTGGACCAGAGCGAAGTCTACGAGGTCGATGTCGCCACGGCGATCGGGCTGGGCGGCGGCAGCTTCGCTCCCGCCCAGACCCAGCGCGGCTCGAACACGGCCGAGTCCCTCCGCATCAGCGACGATCTCGACGTCGCCGACTTCGACGGCGACGGTCACGTCGACCTGCTGAGCTTCAACTATGCCTCGAACGACATCTCGGTCTTCTTGAACACGGGCAACGGCGCGCTGGCTCCGCAGCAGCGCTACGGCATTGGAAATACCCCGGGCCTGGGCACCGTCGCCGACTTCAACGCCGACGGCCAGCCGGACGTCGCGGCCGCCATCGGCCTGCCGCCGAGCGGACTGGATAACGCCATCGTTCTCTTGCTCAGCGTGGCGAGCGCGCCGGTCTCGCTGGCCGTCGACGCCGCCGGCAACGGCGTCCTCGAGCCCGACGAGACGGTCGTCATGGCACCCGGCTGGCGCAATGCGAGCGCCGCGGCCATGGCCGTGACCGGCGGCGTGTCCAACTTCACCGGGCCGGCCGGCCCGACGTACACCATCCTCGACGCCGCCGCCGACTACGGCACCATCGCTGCCGGCGATGTGGCGAGCTGCGGCACCGACTGCTACTCCTTGAACATCGCCGCCTCCAGCCGTCCGGCCCCGCACTGGGACAGCACGATCCTGGAGACGGTGACGCCCACCGGAGCCACGAAGACCTGGACGCTGCACGTCGGCGAGAGCTTCACCGACGTCGCGGTGTCGCATGGCTTCTATCGATTCATCGAAACGCTGTTCCACAACGGCGTGACCGGCGGTTGTTCGACAGACGCGTACTGCCCGGAGAGCGCCGTGACCCGTGGCCAGATGGCCGTCTTTCTTCTCAAGGCAAAGTTTGGTGCCGACCACGTCCCTCCCCCCGCGACCGGTGCCGTGTTCACCGACGTCCCGGTGTCACACCCATTCGCGAGCTGGATCGAAGAGCTCGCCGGCATGGACATCACCGGAGGTTGCGGTGGAGGCAACTACTGCCCGGCCGCCTCGGTGACTCGCAAGCAGATGGCCGTCTTTCTCCTGAAGACGGATGAAGGAGCCGTCTACTCTCCGCCGCCGGCCGTCGGACTGTTCGGAGATGTGCCGCAGGCCGACAACTTCGCCCCCTGGATCGAAGAGCTCTACGCCAGGCAAGTGACCGGGGGTTGCCAGGCGTCTCCCCTGCTCTATTGCCCTGACGGTCAGAGCACGCGCGGTCAGATGGCGGTCTTCCTGGTCAAGACGTTCGGACTCCAGCTTTACCAACCCTAGTCGGGAAGCCCGGTCGACAGCGCTTCGGCGCAAGTCTTTGAGAGGATTGGTCGGCGCGAGAGGATTTGAACCTCCGACCACTCGGTCCCGAACGGGAAGATCGTGGAAACGCAGGAAGCTAACTGACTCTGCGTGGCGGGTTTCTTCAAAGCCTGATACCGCCTGACACCCGGTGGAATCGAGAGAACAGCTACGTTTTGGCTACGCTGTCCACCCTGTTTTTCAATTCGGCCAAGGGCCCTCCTACTGGTGTGGTGTCCGCGCACTCAGCGCTTCGAGAGATGCCCTCGCCTCGCGAGAGAGCCGATCCCTCGCCCGGTACACCTCTCATCCCGCCCGCGCCCGGAGGCGACAGGATCTCGTTAGGAGGATCTCGTAGGCGCAAGACGCCCGCCCGCCGCGAGCGGTCACTTCAGCCCCTCCACGACATACAGGTCGGAGATTTGCGCCCGCTGGTAGCCGTACACGTACGACTTTCCGTCCGGGGTCATAAAAACGCTGTTGATCCCCATGAGTCTCGTGGGATCGGACGGTGCCAAGTCTTTCCAGCTCTCGCGCTTCCCAGTCGCGACCTCGACTCGCACGACGCGCGCGGGAACGCTGTTCGCCACCTTGGCGAACAGGAACTTCCCGTCGGACGTCCAGCGGATGGGCCTGAGGTCCTTTGTCTCGGGAATGGCTCGCGGTTCTCCGCCGCCTGTCGGCACCAGAAACAGGCCTTCCGCCGAGTCTCCGCGTGCGGCGATCCAGTCCCCGGCCGGAGAGATCGGATGCGCGGCGAACCGAAAGCGGCCTTTCGGTGATGGGACGGGGCTTGCCGGACGGAAGCTCCTGTACGTAGAGACGAGGCTTGCGCCCGGGCTCGGCCCCGAGGAGGAGCAGCCGGTTCCCGTCCGGAAACAGGGCCGCGGCTAGTACATACTCAAAGCCATTCTCCAGGGTGATCGGTGCGCCGGTTCCCGTCGGCGCGAGCAACAGGTTCGTCTCAGAGCCGGGCGAGCTCGCGAGGACCCACTTGCCGTCCTCGGAGAGTCCGATCGCATTTCCGTCTCCGAGCTTGACGGCCGGCGAACCGTCAGTCTTGCGGAGGTAGTAAGCGTCGGTGGGGCCACCGACTCGAGACGTTTCGTTGAACAGGAACGTCCGTCCATCAGCGGACAGGCCTATGGGGAACGAGCTCCCGAACCAGGACAACTCGCGCTCGGCCGCCTACGCCTGGCGCCAGCCCGAGGATCCCGGCAAAACTGACGGCCCTTTCGACGAGCACCCGGCCTTCCCGCGAGATGTCGTGAACCATCAGGTAGACCGGAGCGATCAAGACGGTACGGACGCGCCCCTCGAGGTCGACGGCCTTCAGGAAGGACTGGCCGAGTGCTCGCCGCGGTCGTCGAACCAGATCTCTTCCCCGTGAGGCGCCCAGGCGAACAAATAGCGTCCGGTTCCGTGTCTTCGACCAGCGTCTTGCTCTTGCCCGCCAGGTCCACAGTCCGGAGTAACTTGCCCCGCGCCGTGAATTCAAAGAACGCAATGCGGTCTCCCTGCGGCGACATCCGCAGCCTGTCCATGAACTCCGTGGCGTAAATGACCTTCCCGAGAGGTAACTCGATGCGATGGCGTCCCTCCAGCCTTCGCTGGACGGCGAGCTGCTTGCCGTCGGGCGTCCAGTCTGCTTCGTCGATGTCTTCGGCGATCGGTCGCGGCGCTCCTCCTCCAATCGGGACGGTGGCCAGCGTGCCAGGGCTTTCCGTCGTCACGTTGAGCCCCTCCCCTCAACCCTATGGCGAGCTCTCCCGAGCGCGAGACGGAAAAGAGGTTTGCGCTCTTCACCCCAATCGGAATCGATTCGGGACCCTCCGGACGGGTCGTGTAGATCTCGAGCGGCTGCCCTTCCCAGGAGGCACCGTAGACGACGCTGCGGCCGTCGGGCGCGAAGCGCGCCGTCCCGAAGTTTCCGCGACGAAACGTCAGCCGGTGATATGTCGGCGTGGGCGGCTTCGCCGGCTTCCAGAGGAAGTGGCTGAGAACAGCGGCGACCGCGATCGCGAGCGCCGCGAGGATGGCGATCCGCACTCTGCCGAGGCGCGGTGCGGCCTTTGCCGGCGCCAGCTCACCGACGGCGCTCGAGGCCTCGGAGAGGTGATCGCGGACCGTGGCGAGCTCGCGCGCCAGATCCTCCGTCGAGGCGTAGCGATCGCGCGGCCCTTTGGCCAGGCACCGCTCGACGATCCAGCGCACCGGCGCCGGAACCTTCGGGTTCAGCGCCGCGATCGGCTCCGGCTCGTCCTGGATGATCGCCGTCAGCGTCTGCGGGGCGGACGGGCGGTGAAACGCGTGCTGCCCCGTCGACATCTCATAGAGGATCGAGCCGAAGGAGAACTGATCCGACCGGAAGTCGATCGGGTCTCCCCGAGCCTGCTCGGGCGACATGTAACCGACCGTACCCAGGATGATGCCCTCGGAGGTCGCGCCGGAAACCGTCGGCGCCTGGGTCCGCCCGCTTGCGCTCTCCTCGGGCTGGGTCAGCTTGGCCAGCCCGAAATCGAGGATCTTCACCACGCCGTCTTCGCTGACCATGATGTTCTCGGGCTTCAGGTCCCGATGGACGATGCCCAGGCCGTGCGCCTTCGCCAAACCGTCGGCCACCTGAATCGCGACCTGCAGGAGCCTCCGAACCGGAACGGCCCCCTCCAGAAGATCCGCCCGAAGCGACTCGCCGCCGATCAGCTCCATCGCGATGTAGGAGGTGTCGCCTTCGCGACCAAAGTCGTAGATCGTCACGATGTTGGGGTGGGAAAGCCCCGATGCCGAGCGCGCCTCGCGCTCGAAGCGCTTGAGGCGCTCGGGATTCGCAGCAAGGCCCGCCGGTAGAACCTTGATCGCGACTTCGCGCGACAGGCGCGGATCCCGTGCCCGGTATACCTCTCCCATCCCGCCCGCGCCCAGGGCGCCACAATTTCGTAGGGGCCGAGACGAGTCCCAGCTGAGAGTGTCATCAGCCGACTGCTGCGAGGATTCTATGCCTCGCGGCGAAGAGGATTGGTCGGGGCGAGAGGATTTGAACCTCCGACCACTCGGTCCCGAACCGCTGGACGGGCGATAACAGGGAGACGAGGGATCACGAAAGACCTGAGAATCAGCCCCAAGTCAACAAGCGCGACTCTCAGGAGAACCTGAGATCACGAGAGAAGTGGGACAGAAGAGGGACAGCCGGTCCAACCCCGGTCGCTCCTCCCATCCCGACTGCCCCCCAACGCCTCGACGCTAGCGGCCGAGGGGACTGACCACCCCATCTGTCTCTCGTGCTGTCTGACCCCCGCGGGACTTCAAATCCGTCGGCGTTACGGCCTCGCGCGGGGACGGCCAGCTCCGGTCTGACAGGGAGCCCTCTCGCGACAATATGTAGGTAGAGGGATCGCTCGCGCGCGGTGGACAAAGCGATTACCGCTCCCAGCCCGGCGGTCCCGCAGTCCCGCTCGGCTCGTGGGCCAGGACAGCCGGTCCGATCCCGGCCTCACTCCCCAGGGGTCTGTGACCCCCATGGCGACACGCCGATCTAAAGACAGGGGACTGACCCGCTCAAACCACCCAACGGCTCGGGCGACATCCAGCTTGGGAAACCGATCGAAGGGGGTCTTGCACCGTTTGCTACCGAGTGGTACCGAGTGACCACCTGAGCAGCTTCCGCTCCCGCTGCTGACATAATCCGACCTGACTTGCTACTCATTCCGTGCGTCGGCGCGCGAATCCGGACAAGAGCCGTGTGGCTCGTCCCAGCCTTCGCGTTCCTTCTCGCCATCGTGCCGTCCGCAGCGAGCGCCCGGGGTCGTGCCGCGGGTTCCTCCGACTGCCACTCGCTCTCCATCGTGGCCAATCCCTCGAACGGCGGCACCGCCCGCGCCGAGGTGCCTTCGAACTGCCGGGGCGGCTTTCTCGACGGAACGACCGTCTCCCTGGCGGCGATCCCTGCCGAGGGCTGGTCCTTCGCGAGCTGGACCACCGGCGGAGGAGTCGTCGGTAATCCGAGCGCGCCGGTGACTACGATCGCCGTGGACGGGCCCGTGGCCATCGGGGCGAACTTCGTGCGCAATCCCCGAGCGCCCGCGGCACACTTCGCCTTCGCCCCGGCGTCACCGCGCGCCGGCGACACCGTGCGCCTGACCGACACTTCGAGCGGATTTCCGACCTCCTGGTCCTGGGACTTCGACCTCAACGGGGTACGCGACTCGACGAGCCCGCATCCGACCTTCGTCTTCCCCTCGCCAGGCACCTATCCGGTCCGCTTGACCGTGTCGAACAGCTCCGGCTCTTCGACGATCACAACGGACGTGACCATCCGCAACACCCCCGCGAGCCTCGACGTCGTCGACCCGAACCCCGAGCTCATCGACTCCGACGGAACGATCACGCAGGACCCGGCGCGCGTGGCCGCGTCGACGCGGATCGCGGTGGGTGCGGCCGCGGACGGTGCGACCCGGCTGGTCTTTCGCTACGCGGCGCCCGGCTCGGGACAGGTCACGTTCTCTCTCGCCGCGGGAACGCCCGCCGATGCCGGCGGTTTCCTGGCGCCGGGATCGTCGGTTCGCGCGGCCTCCGTCACCGCGCCGGTCGCAGCGGTCGGCGCCGGCTTCCTGGCATTTGCCGTCTATCTCGTCCCCGACGACTTCAACCTCCCGTCCGGCTACGACACCGATCACGACCGTCCGCTCAGCGTCACCGCGGTGTTCACGCCCCCGGAAGGCCCCTCGTACGGCACGGTCCCTCTCGCGCTCAAACTTTATCGGCCGCCGATCGTCCTCCTCCACGGACTGTGGAGCAACAACTCAGTCTGGACGATGCCGCTCATCGATCTGCCGTACCTCGACATCCCGACGCCCTTCGCCGACTACCGGAGCACGAACGCGGATCACTTCGCAGTGAACCTCCTGGTGCCGGAGACGGCCGTTCAAGGCGTCCTGGAGTGGGACCGGGATCAGCAGATCGCCGCCACGCGCGCCGACTTCGTCGCGCACAGTATGGGAGGGATTCTCGCCCGGCAGTGGGCCGCGAGTCCCCAGTACACGAGGCCGTCGAACTTCATGGCGGGCGACTTCCACAAACTGATCACGCTCGACTCGCCGCACTTCGGCGCGCGCTCGGACTCCTACGTCGTGAGCATCCGCGACGAGGAGATCGTCGGCCGGGTCTTCGCCGCCGCGATGTACGAGGCGGGCATGCCGCTCAACGACGGCGCGGTCGACGACCTCGAGTTCTTCAGCCAGCCCATCGAATCGATCGGACCGGCCAACGTCGGCTCGCACGCGCTCGCCGGCGTGGGCGGGTCGGACTTCGAAGCTTCTGTCCCGGCCTGACCGGGACCTTCATCAAGATCGTCGCCTTCTTCGCGGACGACTCGGTTCCCGAGCTTCTGACGAGGATCTACGGGACCGAGCCGAACGATGTCGTCGTCGGCCTCGACAGCGAGAATGGCCCGCTGCCGTCCGAGGCGACGTCGACGCCGATCCCCGGCCCGGACGGCGTGCACTTCTGCGTCACGGCGAGCGCCATCTATACGGACGCCATCGTCGGTCTGCTCAACACGCCTGTGACTGCGGACGCGTTTCAGTTCTTCCCGCAGGTCACGCCTCCCCAGGGCGCCGTAGCGAGCCGTATGGGGCGATCGAGAGTCTCGTCGCGCAAAGCGAGCATTCCGCAGAGCAGCATCGCGATCGAGCCTCTGGTGGGAGGAGCTGAGACGAGCCGGCGCAACCATCCACGTCCGGGTCGCGGCGTCGGCCGACGTTCGCCGAGTCCTGCTGATCACGGTAGGCGACGACGCGGTCGAGATCGGCACCGCGCCGTTCGGGGCCGACGTGAGGATCCCCGCAACGGCCTCGGGACCGGTCACGGTCATCGCGGTCGGCGACGACGGCCAGGGTTTCGTCCTCTCCGATCCGCTGGTCCTCAACGCGACGCCGTCCGGCGCGATCGTCTCGCTCGAGAGCCGGCCGGCGGCCCTGACCCTGATCGCCGGCGCCCCAGCCGCCCAGCTCGAGGCGTATGGCACGTTCGCGGACGGCATCGTCCGGCGCGTTACGGGAATCATCGGAACGGAGATCGTGACCTCGGACGCGACGGTCGCAACGGTTTCCGCGTCGGGCACCGTCACGGCAGTCGCTCCAGGCGCAGCGACTCTGACCTTCAGAAACGGCTCGGCATCCGTCGACGTGCCGGTCAAGGTGGTCGGTGCGAACCAACCGTCACGCGCCAGACGCCCGCGAATCGTCCCTGCCCGCTGACGAGCCGCTCTAGCACTGGTGGTCGGGTAAACCGCCGCTCCAGTGCGTCGCGACGCCGGCAGGCTGGCTTGGCTGGTGGGACCGGGCGGAGTCGAACCGCCGACCTAGAGTTTAGGAAACCGGTCCGAGGGGGTCTTGCACCGTCTGAGCGTACTCGGGTCAGGATCGAGCGAGGGATCCCCTCGCAAGTGACTGAGGGAATTGGTCGGGGCGAGAGGATTTGAACCTCCGACCACTCGGTCCCGAACCGAGTGCGCTACCAGGCCGCGTACGCCCCGGAGTTGGGCTTTATACGCGATTCCGGGGGTTTTCGCAAAGGGCGGGGACGCGGGGTGCCGCTATTGCAACTGGACGGCGAGCTTTCCGCCGGTGAACTCGAGGCGGAGCGTCCGCGCCTCACCGCCGGAGATCTGCCCGTTCGTCGTGGCGAAGGCCGCCGCCGGCAGATCGGGGCCGGAAAGCCAGGCCTTGATGGTCGCCGGGCCCGAGGGCACTGTGAAGCTGCCGAGAACGCTGTGGCTTTCGCTCTTCTTGAAAGAGAACGGCCGGCGAAGAAGGATCTGTCGTTGACCGCGACCATCACGTGTCCCTCGTTGATCGGCGAATCGAAGACCAGACGCACGCTGGCGTTGCCGGGAACGGGAGCGGCGGCGGGGCCCTGGGCCGGCGCGGCCGCGGCGACGCGCGTGGAGGCGGCCGGAGTCGGAGCGGCGTCTTTCTTCTTGGCGACCTGCGTGGGGCGCGGCCTTCTTGCGCGCCGCGGCCTCCGCGGCGACCTTGGCTCGGCCGGCCTACAACTCGGAAGTCCACGCCACCCGCGACATGGGCGTGGGCGAGCTCAACAATTGCTACGAAGATGCCGAGCTTGCCGACACGCTTGTCGCTGTGGGCACCAACGCCCTTGAGACCCAGACCAATTACTTCCTAAATCATTGGGTCGCGAACCTGCGCGGAACTTCGCTCGACAAGAAAAAGGCGGAGTTCGGCTCCGAGCCCGTAGAGCGCGCCAAGGTCATTATTGTCGACCCGCGTCGAACGGTGACGGTGAACGCCTGCGAGGTAGAGGCCGGCAAAGACAACGTCATGCACCTGTCGATCAATCCCGGCACGGATCTCGCGTTGTTCAATGCGTGGATGACGCACATTGCGGACAAGGGCTGGGTCGATAAGGCGTTCGTTGACGCCTCGACGACCAACTTCGATCAGATGAAAGCCGTCAACAAACTCAGCCTGGAGGACGCAGCGAAGATCACGGGTCTTACGGCCGATCAGATTCGCAAATCCGCCGAATGGATCGCGCAGCCAAAGGCGGGCAACGCACGTCGTCGAGCGATGTTCGCCTACGAAAAGGGCCTGATCTGGGGCAACGACAACTATCGCACCAACGGCGCCCTGGTGAACGTCGCACTCGCAACAGGGAATATTGGTCGGCCCGGCGGCGGTTGCGTCCGCATGGGCGGACATCAGGAAGGCTACTCACGGCCGTCGGATGCGCATGTGGGACGGCCCGCCGCATACGTCGACCAGCTCCTGATCGAAGGCAAGGGCGGTGTCCATCACATCTGGGGATGCGACCACTACAAGACCACGCTGAACGCATTCAAGTTCAAGCAGGCCTACAAGAAGCGTACCGACATGGTGAAGGACGCCATGATGACGGCGCCATATGGCGATCGCCCCGCGATGATCGACGCGATCGCCGACGCGATCAAGAAAGGCGGGCTGTTTGCGGTCGACGTCGACATCGTCCCGACCAAGATCGGCGAGGCCTGCCATGTTTGGCTGCCGGCCGCGACCTCGGGGAGGCGAACCTCACCTCGATGAACGGCGAACGCCGCATGCGCCTGACCGAGAAGTACATGGATCCGCCAGGGCAGGCGATGCCCGATTGCTTGATCGCCGCGCGCATCGCCAATCACATGGAGCAGGTGCTGCGCGAACAGGGCAAGGCCGAGGTGGCCGACCGCTTCAAGGGCTTCGACTGGAAGACCGAGGAGGATGCCTTCATGGACGGCTATCACCAGCATGAGAAGGGCGGCGAGTTCGTCACCTATGCCCGGTTGCGCACCATGGGGACGAACGGCTTCCAAGAGCCCGCGGTCGGGCTCGAAACCACCGGTCATGTCGCGCGCCGGCACGTCGACCGGCGCAACGACGGGAGAGGTCTTGAAGGGACCGGCCATTGAGGGAGCCCGCGGAAAGGAGCCTGTCCAGAAAAAGGGCGCCGCAACATCAGCGGCGGTGTCCCCGCGTCGGGCGGCGCCGAGCGGATCCTCGGCACCAAGCGGCTCTATGCCGACGGCAAGTTCAACAGCAAGGACGGCAAGGCCAAATTCATGGAGACGAAGTGGCGCGGCCTGCAGGCGCCCGGCAAAGAAGACGAATGAAGAAATTCGCCGTTCCTGATCAACAACGGCCGCGCCAACATCACCTGGCAGAGCTCCTATCTCGACCAGGACAACGAGTTCGTCACGGATCGAACGCCGTATCCGTACCTTCAGATGAACCCGCAAGACATGGATGAACTCCGGCTCAAGCAGGGCGATCTCGTCGAAATTTACAACGACAACGGCTCGACCCAGGCCATGGTCTATCCGACGCAGACAGCGAAGCCAAAGCAGACTTTCATGGTCTTCGCGCAAGCAAACGGCGTGCAAGGGAACGTCGTCTCACCCGGCGTGAACGAATTCATCATTCCGAACTACAAGCAGACGTGGGCGAACATCCGTAGGCTCGCGGATGCGCCAGAGGGCGTGAAACATCTGCAGCTTCAAGTCGCTCGACTACACGGCCTGACGAGCGCTCCTCACGACATCGCCGG
>CAWDSI010000010.1:0-40671 GCA_963804915.1 uncultured Acidobacteriota bacterium | reverse complement strand
GGCGCTTTCTCTGATGGTTTTCTCGGTGCCCGGTCTTCTCGGGGCGGCGACGATCACGGTGACCACGACCGCCGACTCCGGCCCCGGATCGCTCCGGCAGGCGATCCTCGACTCGAACGCGTCCGCGGGCACCCTGGACACGATCGAGTTCGACATCCCGGGCGCCGGGGTCCATACGATCGTCCCGGCCTCGGGGCTTCCGACGATCACCGATCCGGTCGTGATCGACGGGTCGACGCAGCCCGGGTTCGCCGGCCCTCCGTTGATCGAGCTCGACGGCACGAACGCCGGCGGCTTCGTGCACGGTCTCAACATCACGGCCGGCGGCAGCACCGTGCGCGCCCTGGTGATCAACCGGTTCAACGGCTCCGGGATCATCTGCTTCACGGTCGGCGGGAACACGATCGTCGGGAACTACATCGGCACCAATGCCGCGGGCACGGCCGCTCTCGCCAACGCCAACGGCGTCTATCTCTTCGCCCCTTCGAACGGCAACACCGTGGGAGGAACAGCGCCGGAGGACCGAAACCTGATCTCCGGTAACGGCGCGGGCATCGTCCTGAACTCGACGGCCAACGCGGTCCTGGGAAACCGCATCGGAACCGACGTCTCCGGCCTCGCGGCGGTCCCCAACGGCACGGGCATTCAGGACGGGACGGGCGGCAACACGATCGGCGGAGCCCTGACGCTGCCGGCCTCGGGTCCGTGCGACAACACCTGCAACCTCGTCTCCGGAAACACGGGCCACGGGATCAACCTCTCGCAGGCGGGGAACTCCAGCACCGTCCAGGGCAACTTCATCGGGACCGACGTGACGGGCCTCGCGGCCCTCGGCAACGGAAACTACGGCGTCGTGGTCTTCAACGGAAATGGACATCTCATCGCGTCGAACGTCGTCTCCGCCAATTTTGTCGGCGTGGGCACGAACGCCGGGCCCGCCCTCGTCATCCAGGGCAATCTCATCGGAACGGACGCCACGGGCCTCGCCGCGATTCCGAACCAGATCGCCGGCGTCGGGGCATTCAACGGGGGCGACGGCACGCAGATCGGCGGCGCGGCCGGCGCGGCGGGAACCCCGTGCGTATTCCCGTGCAACCTGATCTCCGGCAACTCGGGATTCGGGATCCTGCTGGGAACCGGCGGCAGCAGCATCGGCCAGGACCACGACGTCATGCAGGGCAACTGCATCGGCACGCAGATCGACTGCGCCTCTCCCCTGCCCAATGGCACGGACGGAATCCAGATCGGACTCCAGGCGAGCGACGAGACCATCGGAGGCACGGCGCCGGGCGAGGGCAACGTGATCGCGTTCAACGACAACGGGATCAACATGGACGACGGCGTGAGAAACGCGATCCGGGGAAACTCGATCTTTTCGAACGACGGCCTCGGCATCGACCTCGGTGGAACCGGCGTCACGCCCGAACGATCCGGGAGACCCCGACACCGGCGCCAACCTCCTGCAGAACTTCCCGATCGTCACGTCCGTCGAGCCGGCCCTCGACCTCGGGACCTCAGGGCGCCTCGACGCGGATCCGTGGCTTCATCCGGGGCGCGGCGGCGACGCAGCTCGAGCTCGACTTCTTCTCCAACGACTCCTGCGCCGACCGGCCGCAGGAGTTCCTCGAGGGGCATCGCTACCTCGGGTCGTCCTCGGTGACGACGGACGGCGCCGGGTTCGCGGCCATCGACGTCACGCTGCCCGTCGACGTCCCCGCGAACGATCCGGTGTCGGCGACCGCCACCGACCCGCTCGGGAACACCTCGGAGTTCTCCCAGCGCCTGCCGCTCTTCGTCTTTCCGACGTCCGGGACGCCGGCGGGCGGAACGAACCTGTCGATCACCGGGACCGACTTTCAGGCCGGCGCGACGGTCACGATCGGCGGCGTCGCGGCGGGCAACGTCGTCTTCAACAACTCCAACTCCATCAACGCGACCTCGCCTCTGCTCACGGCGGGCACCGTGAACGACCTGACCGTCTCGAATCCGGACGGCTCGGAAGGCACGCTGCCGAAGGCCTGGGTGGCCGACTTCCTCGACGTCGCCTCCTCGAACACGTTCTACTCGTACGTCACCACGCTCGTCCGCAACGCGATCACGGTCGGCATCGGGGGCGGCTTCTATGGCGTCAACGACGATACGCTGCGCCAGCAGATGGCGGTGTTTCTCCTGAAGGGCAAGTTCGGGCTCTGCTACACGCCTCCTCCCTGCACCGGCGTCTTCAACGACGTCCCGTGCTCGTCCACCTTCGCGCCGTGGATCGAGGCGCTTGCCGATCTCGGCATCACGGGAGGCTGTGGTGGCGGCAACTACTGCCCGCAGAACCCGGTGCGCCGCGACCAGATGGCCGCATTCCTGCTGAAGACCAAGTACGGGTCGGGCTACGCGCCGCCGCCCTGCACGGGTGTCTTTCCCGACGTCGCCTGCCCCTCGCAATTCGCCGACTGGATCGAGGAGCTCGCCCTGGAGCTGATCACCGGCGGCTGCGGCGGCAACAACTACTGCCCCACGAACCCGAATACTCGAGGCCAGATGGCGGTGTTCATCACGAAGGCGTTCAACCTCCAATGAACGAACCGGCCCGCTGTGGATCTGCCTCTGGTGGTCGGCTCATCGTGAAACGCTCGATCTCCAACAGAAAGGACACGCATGCGCACGCTCGCCCTGCTCGCCGCCGTTTCGTTCGGCCTCGGATCGTCCGCCGGAGCCGCCACCCTCACCGTCACGAGCACCGCCGACAGCGGCCCGGGAACCTTTCACCAGGCGCTCATCGATTCGAACGCTTCCGTGGGAGTCCTCGACACGATCGCCTTCGCCATACCCGGCGCCGGCGTCCACACGATCGTCGTCTCGACGGACCTGCCCACCGCGACCGATCCCGTGATCATCGATGGCACGACCCAGCCGGGCTACGTCGACTCGCCGCTCATCGAGCTCACCGAGTCCACCCCGACACAGGGCCTTCGGCATCAGCGGCGGCGGAAGCACCGTCCGCGGCCTCGCAATCTTCGAGTTCGGCGCCCAACTGACGTTCACCAGCAACGGCGGCAACCTCGTCGAAGCCTGCTACATCGGGATCAACGCGACGGCCACCGTGACCTCGAGCGGGCAGGGCCTCCAGATCCAGAACTCTCCGGACACGACGATCGGCGGAACCGACCCCGGGGCCGGCAACGTGATCTCCGGATCGACCGGCACGGGCATCCAGCTCGTCGGCTCGGACAACACGGTCATCCGCGGCAACATCATCGGAACCGATCCGACCGGCGCCCTGGATCTCGGCCAACACGATCGGCATTTCGGTCGTCAACTCCGACGACGTCGTCATCGGAGGCACCGTCGCCGGAATGGGGAACCTCATCTCCGGCAACGACGGCTTCGGGGTCACCGTCGGCAGCGGATCGGCGAACACGCTGATCGCGGGCAACCTCATCGGCACCGACATCACCGGGCACGCAGGCGCTTGCCCAACAACTTCGCGATCGACGCCAACAACCTCACGGGGACGATCACGATCGGCACGCCCGTTCCGGCAGGGCGGAACCTGATCTCCGGGAACAACCTGGGCCTGATCCTCAACAACGGCGTCCACGGCGCCACGATCCAGAACAACTACTTCGGCACCGACATCACGGGGACGCTGCCGCTCCCCAACAATCTCGCCGATCCTTCTCAACACGGCCGATACGACCGACGTCGCTCATCGGCGGCACCGGGCCGGGAGAAGGCAACCTCATCGCGTTCAACGACGGAGCCGGGCAATCACCACGGGATCTGGAGCTTCGGCCAGCGCGTCACGGTGCGAGGCAACACGATCTTCGACAACGAAGGTCTCGGGTTCGACAACGACCCCCAGGGCGTGAACCCGAACGATGCCGGGGACGCGGACGCCGGCCCGAATGGCGGACAGAACTACCCGCTCATCTCGTCGGTGCAGCTCGACGGGCCCGCAGGGCGCCGGGACGCGGGTGCAGGGTTTTCTGCGCAGCACGCCCTCCTCGACCTTCACTCTCGACTTCTACGGCAACGACGGATGCACGCCCCGGCCGCAGGACTTCCTCGAGGCGCGAACCTGGCTCGGCGAGGCCGAGGTCACGACGGACGGGTCCGGATCGACCCCCTTTGACGTCACGCTCCCCGTCGCCATCACGCCGGGCGACTTCGTTTCAGCGACCGCGACCGACGCCGTCGGAAACACGTCGGAGTTCTCCCAGCGGCTGCCGTTTTCGATCTTCCCCACGAGCGGCGACGCCGGCGGCGGGACAGCGATCACGATCACGGGCAGCGACTTCGCGGCCGGGGCGGCCGTGACGATCGGCAGCCAGCCGGCCGGCAGCATCAACGTCGTCGGCTCCACTCAGATCACGGCGACGACGCCCGCGCTCGCGGCCGGGACCGTTCACGACCTGACCGTGACCAACCTCGACCTCACGACGGGCACGCTCCCGAAGGCCTGGGTGGCGGACTTTCTCGACGTGCCGAACTTCCACCTCTTCTATGGGTTCGTGACGACTCTCGTCCGCAACGCCATCACCGCAGGGACCGGCGGCGGGCAGTACGGCGTCGGCCAGCCCACGCTGCGCCAGCAGATGGCGGTGTTCCTCCTCAAGGGCAAGTACGGCGTCTGCTACGTGCCGCCTCCGTGCACGGGAACGTTCAGCGACGTGCCGTGTCCGTCCATCTTCGCCGACTGGATCGAGGACCTCGCGGATCAGGGGATCACCGGAGGCTGCGGAACCGGCGTCTACTGTCCGCAGAACCCCGTGCGGCGCGACCAGATGGCCGTCTTCCTGCTCAAAGCCAAATACGGCTCCGGCCACGTCCCGCCGCCATGCGCCGGCGACTTCTCGGACGTCACGTGCCCCGGGGCCTTCGCCGTCGACTGGATCGAGCAGCTCGCGGACGAACAGATCACCGGCGGCTGCGACACGAATCCGCCGCGCTATTGCCCCCTGAACAACAACACGCGCGGACAGATGGCGGTATTCCTCACGAAGACGTTCCTTCTGCAATGAGCACGATGGCCCGCTGGCAGATTCGAGTTACCGCCGAGGCAAACGCTCGCCTGCGGCTCGCGTTCGGCTCGGCGTTGTCTACTGCCGTGGGTCTGCCTTCGGTGGCCGACTCTCGCAATGACCCGGAGCCATACAGAAAACCCCACCGCGCTGAAGTAGAGTTCCGGCCCGGAGGCCGGAATGCGGAAATCTGTCGGCGGGCCCGAAAGTCTCAGCTGAGTGACGACGAAGCGCCCGTCTGACGGCTCGGGGCCGCGACCCTCCCTGACCCTGGTCAACCCCGAAGCTCCACCCGCGCCCGTGTCGATCGCCGTCGTCGGCGGCGGCTTCAGCGGCGTCGCGGTCGCCGCCCATCTCCTCCGCCGCGGACGTCCCGCCCGGATCACGCTCGTGAACCGGTTCGGCCCCATCGGCCGTGGCGTCGCCTACCGCACGCGGATCGAGACGCACGTCCTGAACGTCCCGGCCGGCGGAATGAGCGCGCTGCCCGACGACGCCGATCATTTCCTGCGATGGGCGCGCGGCCGCAGCGCCGAGGTCGCCGCGGACACGTTCGTGTCCCGGAGACTCTACGGCGAATACCTCGAGTTTCTCCTCCGCGAGTCCGAGAGCGCGGCGCGCGACGGCGCCCTCGAACGCGTCGTCGGAGAGATCATCGACGCCGAGCCCGACGGAAGCGGAGTCTGGCTGACCTTCGCCGACCGGACGCGGCGGCACTTCGAGAAGGTGGTGCTGGCGCTCGGCAACTATTCCCCCGCGAATCCGAACGCCCAGGGCGCCGAGTTCTACTCCTCGGACCGATACGTGCGCGACCCCTGGATCCGCGGCTCTCTCGACGTCGTCCGCCCCGGCGAGTCCGTGCTGATGCTCGGGACGGGCCTGACCGCCCTCGACATCGCGCTGGACCTGGCCGGCCGCGGCGCGGCGCGGCCCCTGCGGGCGGTCTCGCGCCACGGCCTGCTGCCTCACCCGCATGCGCCCGCCCAGATCTCCGCTCCGCCCCCGCCGGAGCTCTTGTCCCTGCCCCTGACCGCCCGCGGACTGATGCGGCCGTCCGGAAGGCGGCGAGCACCCCGGGCAACAACTGGCGCGGAGTCGTGGGCGCCCTGCGCGGCGCCACGCCCGGGATCTGGCAGGAGCTCTACCTCGCCGAACGTTCGCGGTTCCTGCGCCACGTGCGCCCGTACTGGGACGTGCACCGGCACCGGGCCGCGCCGACGACCTGGAACGCGATCCAGCGGATGCGGGAAGACGGAGAGCTGCAGATCCGCGCCGCGCGCGTGATCCGCTACGAGCCGACGTCCGACGGAGTGCGCGTCGTCATCCGACCGCGCGGCGCATCGAGCACCGAGGCGCTCTTCGTCGAGCGGGTCGTCAACTGCACCGGGCCCTCGAGCGACGTGCGGCGTCTGGGCGACCGGTTCCTGGACGCTCTCTGCAAGCGAGGCCTCGCGGTCCCCGACGCCGCTGAGCCTCGGCCTCGACGTGTCGGACGACCTCGCGCTCCTCGACGCCGACGGCCAGGCGTCCGCATCGATCTTCCTGGTCGGACCGCTCCTGAAGGCGCGATTCTGGGAGGCGACGGCGGTGCCGGAGCTCCGGCAACACGCGGCCACGCTCGCGCGGAGACTCCTGCCCTAGGCCGGAAGCGTCGCTTCGCGCGAGCCCGCGGCCACGGCGCGCGCCCGAAGCTCCTGCGCCTCGGCGTCCCGTCCGGCCGCGGCCGCGGCGCGCGACAGCTCGAGGAGCGTGGTGCCTTCGGTGCAACACCACATGACGTCGAAGCTGTAGCCCTGGCGGCGTTCGAAGAGGACGAGGGCTTCGTCGAGCGCTCCGGAGCCGTCTCCCGCTCGGGAGAGCCCGGCCAGCGCCTGGACCAGGAGGTGGCCGCCGCCGAGTGCGCGCGGCCGGCCTCGCAGATGGGCGGCCGCCTGCGTGAACGCCGCGCGGGCCGCGTCCGCGTCTGTCTGCTCGAGCGCGGTCCGGCCGAGTGCGCACAAGGAGACACCCCGAAACGTGTCGCGGTACATGTTGTCCGAGCGCTCCACGGCGAGGAGCCCGCGCAGGCAGGCAGCGCGGGCTCGCTCGAGATCCCCGGAGCGCCGCAGACACTCTCCGAGATAGCCCGCGACTCCGGCCGTCGGACCCATTCCGGACTCGCCCTCGATCGCGACGGCCGTCTCGAGGCACCAGCAGCGCCTCGGCCGGCCGGCCCAGATCGAGGTGGCTCCATCCGAGCCCGAGCCATGCGAAACCGTGGCGCGGCTCGAGCTCCACGGTCCTTTGAAAGAGGCGCACGCCCTCGTCGCGGCGCCCGAGGTGGACCAGGCAGAACGCGGCGAAATAGGGGGCGAAGACGCTCGTGGGATCGAGCTCCATCGCGCGGTTCTCCTGTGAAATCGTCTCGTCGTGCCGCCCGAGGCGACACAGGCTGTATCCCAGCCAGACCCGCGGCTCGGCGAGCTCGGGATCCGCCGCGATCGCGCGCCGGGCGTATCTCTCGGAGATCTCGAGCTCGCGGCGGTCGGTCTGAAACGGAAATCGCATCGCGTGTACGGCCGCGAGACCGGCGAGCGCGGGCGCGTAGTCCGGGTCCACCCCGACCGCTTCCTCGAAGAGGATGCGTGCCTGATCCATCGTTCCCTTCTCGAGGCGGTGAAAGAAGCGGCGCCCGCGAGCGTGCCGCTCGTAGGCGTCGATGCGGGGCGCGGGCCGGGACGCGCGAGGCTCGGCGCCGGTCTGCAGCGCCTCGGAGGCGCGGGCAGCCAGCCGGTCCTGGATCGCGAACATCTCCTCGAGCGTTCCGTCGAACTTTTCGGAAAAGACGGTGTCGCCCGTCGCGCCGTCGCCGAGCTTCGCCGTCACTCGGAGCCGCGGGCCGACGCGCTGGAATCCTCCGGACAGCACCCAGCGGCAGCCCAGGGCGCGGCCGAGCCCCGCCTCCTCCGCCCCGCCGGCGCGGGCCTGGCGGACCCGTTCGCGCGGGACCAGCGTGACGCCCGGAAGCCGCGCGAGGTCCGTCGCCAGGCTCTCGGCGAAACCGCTGCCGATCCACTCGTCGTCCGGATTTCGCGAGAGGTTGACGAAGTCGACGATGGCGAGCGTGTCGGGAAGGGCCACCGACAGCTCGCCGGAGGCGAGCGCCCGCAGGTCCGAGAGGAAGGCGGCCGCGCTCGGATATCGCTTCTCGGGATCCCGCGCGAGGGCGCGCGCCAGGAGAACGGAAGTCTCGGCCGAGACTCCCTCCCCGCGAATCGGAGACACGTCCGACAACAGAATCGCGGCGATGCGGTCGGCGGCCGATGCGCCCGGAAACGCGGGGCTGCCGGAGAGCATCTCGTACAGGACGGCTCCCAGGGAGAAGAGGTCCGACCGTTCGTCGAGGGCCTGGCCCTTCAACTGCTCCGGAGACATGTAGCCGAGCGTGCCGATCACGGCGCCCGGCTCCGTGAGCGCGACTTCCGTCGCCGCCTCCGCCTCCGGATCGGCGTCCTCGTGCACGCGCGCGATGCCGAAGTCGAGAAGCTTTCCGAGATTGTCGCCGGTCACCATCACGTTCTCGGGCTTGATGTCCCGGTGGAGGACTCCGGCCTCGTGGGCGTGTCCGAGCGCTTCCAGAAGCGCTCCGGCGATCGACAGTGCCTGCGGAAACGGCAGCGGCCCGCGGCGCAGCCGATCGCGCAGCGTCTCTCCCGCGACGTACTCCATGGCCAGGAACGCGACTCCGTCGGAGTCTCCGGACTCGTAGAACGTGGCGATCGCGGGATGCTGCAGCCGGGCGCAGGCCGCCGCTTCGCGGAAGAGCCTCGCGCGCGCTTCGGCCGTCAGCGCGGAGGAAAGGACCTTGACCGCCGCGGCGCGACCGAGGGCGAGGTCCCGGGCGAGAAAGACCTCCCCCATGCCTCCGGCGCCGAGAGGCTTCTCGATCCGATAGTGGGAGAGGGTCCGGCCGATCACGCGCTCTGAGCAGCAGCATACAATCCGAGCACGCCCACATGAGTCTTTCGCCGGGAACACGCCTGGGCTCCTACGAGATCCTCGCGCCGATCGGCGCGGGAGGGATGGGAGAGGTCTACCGGGCGAAGGACGCGAAGCTCGGGCGCGAGGCGGCGATCAAGGTCCTGCCCGAGGCCATGGCCGCCGACCCCGACCGACGACAGCGCTTCGAGCAGGAGGCCCGCTCGGCCTCCGGCGCTGAACCATCCCAACATCCTGACGATCTACGACATCGGCCAGACCGACGGGACCGTCTACATCGCCATGGAGCTCATCGAGGGCAAGACCCTGCGCGAGCTCGTGGCCTCGGGCGAGCCGGTGCCCACGAAGAAGCTCCTCGACGTCGCCGTCCAGACGGCCGAAGGCCTGGCCAAGGCGCACTCGGCCGGCATCGTGCACCGGGACCTGAAGCCCGAGAACCTGATGGTGTCGAAGGACGGCTTCGTCAAGATCCTGGACTTCGGCCTCGCGAAGCTCGTCGAACCCGCGTCGCAGGAGGCCTCGGTCCTTCCGACGGCCGTCGCTTCGCCGACGCAGCCGGGCACGGTGATGGGCACGGCCGGCTACATGTCGCCCGAGCAGGCGAGCGGGCAGCCCGTCGACTATCGCTCGGACCAGTTCACGCTGGGCGCGATCCTCTACGAGATGGCCACGGGCAAGCGCGCGTTCCAGAGGAAGACGGGCGCCGAGACGCTCGTCGCGATCATCCGCGAGGAGCCCGAGCCGCTCTCGCAGGCCGCACCGAAGGCTCCCGCCCCGGTGCGCTGGATCGTCGAGCGCTGCCTCGCCAAGGATCCGGAAGAGCGCTACGCCTCGACCAAGGACCTCGCGCGGGATCTGAAGAGCGTGCGCGACCACCTCTCCGAGACTTCCGTTTCCGGCGGCGCTGGAGGCGGCCGAAGCCCCGCGGGTCCGCCGGCGAGGCTGGCTCCTCCCCGTGCTCCTGGCCCTCGTCGCGGGAGCGGCGCATCGCGCTGCTGGCCGCGAAGAACCTGCAGCTCTTCGCCCCTCCCCTGCCGCAGTTCCAGCGCATCACTTTCCGACGCGGCTCGATCCTCGGATCGCGCTTTGCCCCCGACGGAAAGTCGGTCGATTTACGGCGCGACCTGGGACGGCGGCCCCATCGAGATCTATCTCGACGCGGCCCGAGAGTCCCGAGTCGAAGTCGCTTGATCTGCCCTCCGCCAACCTCCTGTCCGTCTCACGGACCGGGGACCTCGCCATCTCGCTCGGCTGGCACCACCCGATCGGCTGGGAGTCGAGCGGGCACGCTCGCGCGCATTCCGCTCTCCGGGGGCGCCCCCCGCGAGATCATGGAGAACGTCGAGGATGCGGACTGGTCTCCCGACGGCCAGCAGCTCGCCGTCATCCACCGGGTCGGCGATCGCGAGCGGCTGGAGTACCCGATGGGCACCGTTCTGGCCGAGGCCTCGGGCTGGTTCAGTCATCCCCGGCTCTCACCCGACGGACGCACGCTCGGATTCTTCGAGCATCCCGAGCGCGGAGACAACGCGGGCCGGCTGATCCTGCTCGACGTCGCGAGCCGGAAGCGGACGGAAGGGCCTTCGTTCGGCGGGTTCTCGTCCTTCGCCTGGGATCCCCGCGGCGGCCTCATCGCGGGCCGGTCAGCCGTCGGCGCACTGGCGAGGGTCTCGCGCTCCGGATCGGGGCGCCCGCTCCTCGACGTGCCGGGAGGGTTCCTTCCAACCGACATCTCACCCGACGGCATACTGCTCGCCCAGCGCTCGAACTGGAGGCGCGAGATGGTCGCTGTCGTCGCGGGCGATTCCCGCGAGCGCAACCTCACCTGGCTCGACTGGTCGTTTCCGAACGACCTCTCGGACGACGGGAAGATTCGTCCTCTTCGACGAGCAGTCGGCCGGACGCGCGAACTACCTCTGCTACATCCGGAAGACCGACGGTTCGCCCGCGGTCCTGCTCGGAAAGGCCAAGGGATTCGGCCTGTCGCCGGACGGGCGATGGGCCCTGACCAGCAATGAAACGGCCGACCAGCTCACGCTGATTCCGACCGGAGCGGGCAGCCCGAGAGTCCTCCCGAAGACAGGCCTCATCTATCAATGGGGGCAGTTCTTCCCGGACGGCCGGCGGCTCCTCCTGTGGGCGAACGAACCGGGCCGGTCCGGCCGTCTCTTCGTCCAGGACGTGGACGGCGGTAAGCCTCGGCCGGTCACGCCCGAGGGATTCGGCAATCGCCTGGCGGCGAAATCGATCAGCCCGGACGGCGCGACCGTGGTCGCGATCGGCCCCGACCGGAGGCTCGTGCTCTACCCCATCGACGGCGGCCAGCCGCGCCCGCTGCCCGGGCGCGCAGCCCGACGAGCAGTCATGGGGCTGGACCGCCGACAGCCGTTCGCTCTACCTCGGCAAGGCGGCCATGCCGGCGCGAGTCGAGATCTGCGACGTCGTCACGGGCGTCCGCCGACTCTGGAAGGAGATCGTCCCGCCCGATCCGGCCGGAGTGCTCCAGGTCGCGCCGATCCTGATCACTCCGGACGGCTCGTCCTACGTCTACTCGTACCGCCGCGTGCTCGACGACCTGTTTCTCGTGACGGGGCTGAAGTGAAGTCCGGATGACGCTCGACGTCGCCGGGACGCACGCCTCGGTCCGTACGAAATCGTCGCGCCGATCGGCGCGGGCGGGATGGGTGAGGTCTACCGGGCGAAGGACGCGAAGCTCGGGCGCGAGATCGCGATCAAGGTGCTCCCGGAGGCCGTGGCCTCCGACGCCGAGCGGCGGAAGCGCTTCGAGCAGGAGGCGCGCTCGGCCTCCGCCCTCAACCATCCGAACATCCTGACGATCTACGACATCGGTCAATCCAACGGGACCGTCTACATCGCCATGGAGCTCGTCGAGGGCAAGACCCTGCGCGAGCTCGTGGCCTCCGGCGAGCCGCGTGCCGATGAAGAAGCTCCTCGACGTCGCCGTCCAGACCGCCGAGGGCCTCGCCAAGGCGCACTCCGCCGGCATCGTGCACCGCGACCTGAAGCCCGAGAACCTGATGGTGTCGAAAGACGGCTTCGTCAAGATCCTGGACTTCGGTCTCGCGAAGCTCATCGAGCCGGTCGCGGAGGGCGCCTCGGTGCTTCCCACGGCCGCGCCGTCGCCGACGCAGCCGGGAACGGTCCTCGGGACCGCCGGCTACATGTCGCCCGAGCAGGCCAGCGGACAGTCCGTCGACTTCCGCTCCGACCAGTTCTCGCTCGGCACGATCCTCTACGAGATGGCCTCGGGCAAGCGCGCGTTCCAGAGGAAGACCGGAGCCGAGACGCTCGTCGCGATCATCCGCGAGGAGCCCGAGCCTCTCTCGCAGCTCGCGCCGAAAGCCCCCGCTCCCGTGCGCTGGATCGTCGAGCGCTGCCTCGCCAAGGATCCGGAAGAGCGCTACGCCTCGACCAAGGACCTCGCGCGCGATCTGAAGAGCCTGCGCGACCACCTCTCGGAAACATCGGCCTCCGGAGGGCTCGAGGCGGCGGAGCCGCGCGAGGCTCGCCGGCGACGGCTGGCTGGTTCCGGCGCTCGCTCGCCCTTCTCGTCGGCGCCGGCCTCGGATTCCTCGCGCGAACCGTGCTCCCCGGCAAGCCGTCCGCGCCGATCCAGTTCAAGCGGCTGACGTTTCAGCGCGGCCGCATCCGTATCGGCGCGATTCGCTCCCGACGGTCAGACGATCGTCTACAGCGCGGCCTGGGGCGGCCGTCCCGTCGAGCTGTTCTCGACCCGGGCCGACATCCCCGAGTCCCGCTCGCTCGGCCTGCACGGACGCCGCCGTGCTCTCCGATTTCGTCCACCGGCGAGCTCGCGCTCTCGCTCGGCCGTCGTGCTGTCATCGGTTACGAGACGATCGGAACCCTCGCCCGCGTCCCGCTGGCCGGCGGAGCGCCCCGCGAGATCCTCGAGAGCGTCCAGGACGCGGACTGGTCCCCCGACGGACAGTCCCTCGCCGTCTGCCGCGTGGTCGGGCAGCCGCAGCCGGGTCGAGTACCCGTCGGCAAGGTCCTGTACGAAACTCCGGGTTGGGTCAACGGCGTCCGCGTTTCGCCCGACGGAAAGCTCCTGGCCTTCGTCGACCACATCCAGCGCGGCAACAACGACGGCTTCCTCAAGATCATCGACACCACGGGCAAACTGCGTCTCGCCGGCCCATTCGTGCCCGGCTTCGACGGCCTGGCCTGGTCGCCAGAGGGCGACGAGGTCTGGTGGGGAGGAATCCAGGCGACGTCGATCGCCGGCAAGACCCGCACGGTCTGGGCCTCGCCGAACGCCTACATCTACGACATCGCTCGCGACGGGAGCGTGCTCCTGGGCGACGGAACGACGCGTCGTGAAATCGTCGGATACCCCTCCCTCGGAGGAACGCCCCGCAACCTGACCGAGCTCAACTGGTCGTTCCCCGTCGACATTTCCTACGACGGCACCCAGGTCCTCTTCACCGAGCAGAATCGCTCGCCGCCCGGCGTCTACACACGTCCACTCGACGGGTCTCCCGCCGTGCGCATTGCCGACGGCGAAGCGCTACGGCTTCTCGCCCGACGGGCGGTGGGCGCTGACGCTGAAACTTCCCGACCGCCGAAGAGTCGTGCTCGTGCCGACCGGGGCGGGAGAGCCCCGCACGATCGACGTCGGCAACCTGACGCTGCGGGTGGGCGAACTGGTTTCCGGACGGAAAGAGGGTTCTCCTCTCGGCCAGCGAACCCGGGCGCGGCGCACGCCTCTACGTCGCCGACCTCGCCGGCGGCCCGGCTCGCGCCATCAGCCCCGAGGGTGTCACCATCGCGGCCCAGGTGATCTCGCCAGACGGCCGCTCGATCGCGGCTCGCGGCCCGGACGGCCGATTCGCCGTCTACCCCGCCGAGCCCGGCGAGCCGCGCCCCATTTCGGGGCTCGAACCGGGAGAGGTCCCCCTGCGCTGGACGGCCGACGGCCGCTCTCTGTACGTCACGCGCTTCTCCCAGCCGCCCGGGATCGTCGACGTGGTGGAGATCGCGACCGGGAAGCGCAGCCGATTCACCCAATTCGATCCTCCGGATCCGACCGGGATCGAGGTCGTGGGTCCGGCGGTGATCGCGCCGGATGGCAAGTCCTACGTCTACTCTTACCGGCGGGTGCTCGACGACCTGTATCTCGCGACCGGGATGAAGTAGCTCAGCCGAGGCGCGAGACGCCGTCCATCGCGGCGAGGATGTAGACGGGCTTCGGATTCAAGGCGTACTCGCGGAAGCAGGCCTCGGTGAACTTGATGGAGTGCTCGTCACCGGTCGCAATCGCCCGCTCGGTCAGATCTTCGCGCGACGGCAGCCTGGTGTCCGGAGCCGGCGGCGGCGCGGTCTTGCCTCCGGCGGACGAGGAGAACGACGCGCAGGCCTGCCACGTGTAGCGCAGGAGCCGGCGCTGCTCCTCGGGAGAGACGTACGGGAGAAGCGTCCGCACGGCGGCGGGCCCCGTCACGCCGTGAATGAACGTGATCAGCGTTCCCCGCGTCACGCTCGCGAGATACACCCCCGCGAAGGTCTCCGTGAGATCGCTCATGAACGCCGGACGTGTCGCCCGACGGATCCACGGCGTCGGCCACCCCGGCGAACGGCGGGAACGCGTCGAGCGGCTGGAGCCGGTCGGTGATGTTCCCGTAGGAAATCTGCTTGTCCCTCGGAAGGATCGGCACGCGCGGCGATCGCGGAGGAGGGCTTGCGTCCCGCCGGCGGCTTCGACGGACTGGGCGATTCCGGCAGCGCGTTGTACGTCGCCGCCCAGTACCCGAGTCCCTCGGCGAGCTCCCGCACTCGTGCCGGCGTCTCCTGCGCTTCGAGGCTGCGCACCCCGTGGGCCGTACGGATCGCGCCGTGGAAAGCCGCCGCGACGACTCCGGGAGAGAGGCGTGCGGTCCACTCCGCGAGCACGACCTTCCAGGGACGCTCCTCGAGCTCCCTGCGGAAGAGCACGATCCAGTCGCCGACGCGGTCGTTGTCGCCGAGGGCCTCGCGCCACCCGCGCCGGATCGATCGGCCGCGTTCCGCCGGGATGCGCGAGCAGCCGCTTCCTGTAAGTCTCGACCCACGGCACGACGGCGTCGGGTCTCTCGAGAGCCACGAGCGCCTGCGCCGCCATGGGCCCGTGGTTGGCGAGCTTTCCCGCGTACTCGGGCCCCGTGGGTGCGAGGAGCGAGAGCGCGTCCTCCATCGCTTCGGAACCCTTCATGGCATTCCCCTTCGAGGGGGCTCGGGCGGCGAAGCACTCGCGGCGCCGCAGGGGTCGCCGAGGCGGCGGCGGCCGCACTTGCGGTGTAGAGAAACCGGCGGCGGGAGAAGCCCCTCATGGCGCCCGAACGCGATGATACTCCCGACGGCGCTGATAAACTCCCCGCTCGCCATCCATGGAAACGCCTCGCCGCGAAGTCCATCCTCTCGTCTCGCTGGACTACCGCGTCCGCGTGCCGGCGATGTTCATCGTCGGGCTGGTCCTGCTCTCCTATTTCTGGAATTACCCCAGGAGCTTCTGGCTCTGGACGGCGATCGGCTTCACGGCACTCATCTGGCCGCAGATCCTCTATCTCGCGGCCCGGCTCTCGCCGGACAGCCGCGCCGCCGAACGGCGCAACCTGCTCTTCGACTCGTTCCTGCTGGGCTGCTGGGCCGCCGGGATGAGCTTCTGTCCGCTTCCGAGCATGATGATGATCACGGCCATCATCGCCGCCTGTCTCTCGATCGGAGGAGGACAATTCGCGATCTGGGCCGCCGGCGCGGTCGCCGCAGGCATGCTCTTCGTCGGGTCCTTCCTGGGCTTCCACGTCGACACGACCACGTCGATCGCGACGACGATTCTCTCCGTGCTGGGCACCTTCTCCTACACCGCGATCTTCGGCTATCAGTCCCACGTCCAGACGCGACGCTGGCTCGCGGCCAGGAAGGAGCTCGCCGCGCAGAACGAGCGGATCCAGGAGCAGTACGCGGTCATCGAGAGCGCGCTGCAGTCGGCCCTCCAGGCCAACGAGGCCGCCAAGCAGGCGAGCCAGGCGAAGAGCGCGTTTCTCGCGAACATGAGCCACGAGCTCCGCACGCCGCTGAACGCGATCCTCGGCTACAGCGAGATGCTCGCCGAGGACGCGGCCGCCGCGGGCCACGCCGACATCGTCCCGGACCTCCAGAAGATCCAGACCGCCGGCAAGCACCTGCTCGGCCTCATCAACGACGTCCTCGACCTCTCCAAGATCGAGGCCGGCAAGATGCGGCTGTATCTCGAGACGTTCGAGGTCAAGAGCGTCGTCGACGAAGCCGCCGGCACCGCCCGGCCGCTCCTCGAGAAGAACGGCAACCGCCTCGAGCTGCACCTCCCCGAGGGCCTCGGCTCCATCCGCGAGGACGTCACGAAAGTCCGGCAGGTTCTCCTGAACCTCCTCTCGAACGCGGCCAAGTTCACCAAAGATGGTCTCGTGACGCTGGACGTGCGCCGGGAGGTCGGCGTCGCGGGCAACTGGGTGTTCTTCCGCGTGACCGACACGGGAATCGGCATGACCCCGGAGCAGACCGCGCGCCTCTTCGAGGCCTTCGGCCAGGCCGACGCCGGCACCACCAAGAAGTACGGCGGCACGGGCCTCGGCCTCGCCATCACGCGCAAGCTGTGTCACCTGATGGGCGGCGAGATCACCGTCGAGAGCGAGCCGGGTCGCGGCACCGACGTTCACCGTGCGCCTGCCGGGAGAGATCGAGAACTTCGACGGCGACGCGACCTCCGTGCGGCTGACCACGGCAGTCGGGGGTCAAGCTTCCGCCGCCGTGACCGGAACAGTCGTCCCGACACTCGCGCGCGAGCGGCCGCTCGTCCTCGTCATCGACGACGACCCGGCGGTCGGCGACCTGATGAAGCGCCTGGGGGCGCGCGAGGGCTTCGACGTCGACGGTCGCCCGGACCGGCGCCGAGGGCCTGCGGCTCGCGTCCGAGCGCAGGCCCGAAATCGTGATCCTCGACGTCGTCCTGCCGGACATGGACGGCTGGAAGGCGCTCGCGGCGATCCGAGCCGATGCGTCGCTCGCCCGCATGCCCGTCGTCGTCGTGACCGTCGTCGACGACCGCGACCGCGGCCTGTCGCTCGGAGCCACGGACTACTTCGTCAAACCCATCGACCTCGAGCGCATGGCGGCGATCCTCGCGAGCCGCCGCGCCGGGGCCGCCGCCTAGGAGGTTCGCCGATGCCCCGGATTCTGATCGTCGAAGACAACGAGCTCTCACGCGACATGCTGTCGCGCCGGCTCGAAAAGCGCGGCTACGAGGTCGCGACCGCGGCCGACGGCGAGGAGGGCATCGCGAAGGCCAGCGCCGACGAGCCGGACCTCATCCTCATGGATCTGGCGATGCCGGTGCTCGACGGCTGGGAGGCGACCCGGCGGATCAAGGCCGGGGACCGCACGGCCGGCATCCCGGTGATCGGCCTCTCGGCGCACGCCATGGCCGAGGACGCCGACCGGGCGCGGCGCGTGGGCTGCGACGACTTCGACACGAAGCCTGTCGAGCTGCCGCGACTGTTGTCGAAGATCGAGGCGCTGCTCGCGCGGCGGCCTCAGCCCTAGCAGGTCGCTTGATGGGGGCCGAGACCAGGGTCGAAGTCGCCGCCCGGGTCGAGAGCCTCGGGACGTTGCGCGCCTTCGTCGAGAACGCCTGCCGGCGGGCCGGAGCCGACGCCGAAAGCTGCTTCGATCTCAAGCTCGCGGTCGATGAAGCCTGCACGAACATCATCGAGCACGGGTACGCGGGCCGGCCGGACGGCACCATCGCGGTCAGCTGCGATGCGACGGACGACACGCTCCGGGTGACCATCCTGGACCACGGCCGGAGCTTCACGCCCGGCTCCGTCGCCCCCGCCGACGTCGATTCGGACTGGAAAGACCGGCCGGTCGGCGGTCTCGGCTGGCATTTCATCCTCAACTCCGTGGACGCGGTAGATTACGTTCCGGATCCCACGGGAAACCGATTGATTCTCACGAAGAGGAGCCGGAAGTGACCGAGATCCGGATCGACGTCGTCGCACGGGGCCCCGTCGAGGTTGTGGTCATCGCGGGCAGCGTCGACGGCGCGACGGCGCCCTCCCTCGTCGCGGCGTTCCGCCAGCGCGTCGGCGAAGGCCGCATCCGCATCGTCGGCGACTTCGCCGGCGTCGACTACATCTCGAGCGCGGGACTGCGCGCCCTGCTGGAGACGGTGAAAGAGGCGCGACAGCGCGGCGGCGACCTCCGCCTCGCCGCCGTGCAGCCGGACGTGCGCCGCGTCCTCGACCTCGCCGGATTCACCGGCATCCTCAAGCTCTACGCGAACGTCGAGGAGGCCGTGGCGAGCTTTCCCGGAACCGGCGCGTGACCGAACCCCACCCCCGCGTCCGGGTCGCCGTCGTCATCGGATCGGGCTCGGTGAAGTGCGCCGCGGCTCTGGGACTCTTCAAGGTGCTGGGGCGGGAGTCCATCCCGATCGACATGGTCGTCGGTTGCAGCGGCGGGGCCCTCTACGCCGCCTGCATCGCCCTCGGCTACGACGTGCCGACCGCGGAGCGCAAGACGCGCGAGCTCTGGACGAAGGAGATCACGAAGAAGCGCAACACCCGGGCGCTGCTCTCGGCGATCCTCCCCAAAGTCTTCGGCTTCGACGAACGGTTCGGACTCGTCGACGACGGCATCGTGATGGAACGCCTGCGCGAGGGCTTCGGCGCGGCCCGGATCGAAGACGCGAAGATCCCCCTCTACCTGACGGCGACCGATTTCTTCACGGGAGAGCAGGCCGTCTTCTCGCGCGGGAGCGTCGTCGACGCGGTGCGCGCCTCGATCGCGATCCCCTACATCTTCCAGCCCTGGAAGATCGACGAGCGGACCTACGTCGACGGCTTCCTGTCCGACCCCATGCCCATCGGCGTCGCGATCAAGGAAGGGGCCGACGTGATCATCACGATGGGCTTCGAGAGCCCGTACCAGACGCGCATCTCGAGCGTGATGCGCTTCGCGTTCCAGCTCTCCTCGATCACGTCGAACAATCTCCTCAAGGCGAACTACGCGTTCCACAACCTCGCGCACCACCACGAGATCCTGCCGATCATTCCGCAGTTCCAGCACAAGATTCATCTCTTCGACACGGAACGCATCCCCTACGTCATCGAGGAAGGCGAGCGCGCGGCCGAGAAGCAGATCCCGTATCTCCGCCAGCTCCTCGGGGTGGCTCCGCGCACCGCGTGACGCCCCCGCCCGGTACGCCTCCTCGTCGCCCCGCTACCGGGGCGCCTCCTCGTCGTCGACGACATGGAGACCAACCGGGACCTGCTCGCCCGCCGCCTGCGCGCGCTCGGTCACGAGGTCGAGACCGCGGTGCACGGGCGCGCCGCGCTCGAGACGCTCGCCGCGCGGCCCATCGACCTGGTCCTCCTCGACATCATGATGCCGGAGATGGACGGCTTCGAGGTCCTCGAGCGGATGCGCGCGGACGCGGTTCTCCGGACGATCCCGGTCATCATGATCTCGGCGGTGGACGAGATCGAGGCCGTCGCGAAGGCCATCGAGCTCGGCGCGGCCGACTACCTTCCGAAGCCGTTCAATGCCGTCATCCTGCGGGCCCGCGTGACGGCGACGCTCGAGAAGAAGCGCCTCGAAGACGCCGCGCGCCACCGCACGCGCGAGCTCGAGCGGGAGCTCGAGATCGGGCGCGAGATCCAGAGGGAGTTCCTCCCCGAGTCGCTGCCGCAGCCGCCCGGCTGGGACATCGGGGCCGCGTTCCACCCGGCGCGCCAGGTCGCGGGCGATTTCTACGACGCCTTCGCCCTCGACGACGGCCGCGTGGCCTTCGCCATCGGCGACGTGTGCGACAAGGGCGTCGGCGCGGCCCTCTTCATGGCCCTCTTCCGCAGCCTCCTCCGCTCGCACGCCGAGCTCCACGGAGCCGGCACGCCGGCGGAGCCCGCCGCGCGGAGCATCGTCGCGCTGACCAACGACTTCATCGCCCGGACGCACGGCCGCTCCAACATGTTCGCGACCATCTTCTTCGGGATCCTCGATCCCGCGACGGGCGCCCTCGCATGGGTCAACGGCGGCCAGGAGCCCCCGGCCCTGCGTCGGCGGGACGGGTCCGTCGAGCGCCTGGCGCCGACCGGCCCGGCCGTCGGGGCGATGCCCGGGATGGAGTTCTCGGCGAAGACCGCCGTGCTCGCGCCGGGCGATCTCCTCCTCGCCTTCACCGACGGCGCCTCCGAGGCGCGCTCGCCCTCCGGCAAGTTCTACGGCGAGGACAGCCTGGTGGGGCTCCTCGAAGCGGCGCCCGCGGACGTCGGCGCGCTGCTCGAACGGATCGTGGCCGGAGTCCGCGCCCACGAGGCCGGGACCGAGCCCGGCGACGATCTGACGCTCATCGCCGTGCGGCGGTCCGACGAGCCGGATCGATCGTGCGACTCCGCGCCCGGCTGCGATCCCGCTCGCGCGCGGTCCTGGCGCTGCTCGCGACGCGGGATCCGGGCGCAGACTCCTGCAGAAATCGAACGCCGCCATCGTGATCGCCGGGACACTCGCCGCACGATCCGCCTCGACGGGGTCCTGGACGAGCCCGCCTGGCAGGCGGCCGGCGTCATCGCCGATCTGACCCAGCAGTCGCCCAAGCCGGGCGAGCCGACTCCATTTCCCACCGAAGTCCGGATCCTGGCCGACGGCGCCAACGTCTACTTCGGGATCACCGCCATCGACCCGGAGCCCTCCCGCATCGCCATCCACACGATGCAGCGAGACGGGAACATGAGCGGGGACGACACGATCGCAATCGTTCTCGACACGCTCGACGACCACCGGACGGGCTACCTCTTTCAGACCAACGCCGCGGGAGCCCGGCTCGACGGCCTGATCTCGGACCCCAACGCGGAGGAGCGCCGCGCTCGACTGGGACGGGATCTGGAACGTCGCGACGCGGATCACGGCGACCGGCTGGACGGCGGAGTTCGTGCTGCCGGCGCAGACCATTCGATTCCGAAGGCCAGCGGGCAAGTGGGGCTTCAACATCCAGAGATACGTCGCCCGGGAGCTCGTCACGCTGCGCTGGAGCGGAACGACGCTGGACGCGAAGCTGATCGACATGCGGCGGGCCGGAACCCTCGAAGGCCTCGCCGGCCTGTCGCAGGGCTGGGGCCTGACGGTCTCCCCGTACGCCCTGGGCGCATACCAGATCGACCACACGACCGACCACGACTTCACGCGCGTCCAGGGCGGCGGCGATGTCGGCTATCACGCGACGTCACAGCTGGACGCGGTTCTCACGATCAACCCCGACTTCGCCGAGGTCGAGGCCGACACGGAGCAGATCAACCTGACGCGCTTCGACCTCTTCTTTCCGGAGAAGCGGCCGTTCTTCACCGACGGCGCCAACTTCTTCGACTTCGGCCTGGACCTCAGAGAGCAGTTCATTCCCTTCTACTCGCGACGCGTCGGCCTCTTCGAGGGCCAGATCGTTCCGATCACGGCGGGATCTGAAGCTCGTCGGCCGGGCCGGCCAGTGGGGAGTCGGCGCTCTCGACGTCGAGACCCGCGACAGCCACGGTGTGCCGGGGACGAACCTGGCGGCCGGACGCGTGACCTACGACGTCAACGAGAACCTGCGCGTGGGCGCGATCGGGACCAACGGGGACCCGAACGGGCGCACGAGCAACACGCTCGCGGGGGTGGACGCCGTCTGGCAGACCTCGTCGTTCCAGGACGACAAGAACCTCGGCTTCGGCATCTGGGGCGCGAAGAGCTTCGGAGAGGTCGGACCGGGCTCGAGAGAAGGCTGGGGCGTCAAGGCCCAGTACCCGAACGATCTCTGGGACATCGAGGCCTCCGTGAACCAGTTCGGCGACTCGCTCGATCCGGCGCTGGGCTTTCTTCCCCGCCGCAACATTCGCGAATACGCCGCGGGCGCCGCCTATCAGCCGCGGCCCGAAGGCGGCTTCTTCGGCGGCGTCCGCCAGTTCTTCTTCGAGCTGTTCCCGCGGCTGACGACCGACCTCGCCGGCGAGACGGAGACCTGGCGCGTTTTCATGGCGCCCATCAATTTCGAGACGCAGCAGGGCGACCACTACGAGGCGAACTACGCGCCGGAATTCCAGAGGCTCAAAGAGCCATTCGAGATCGCGCCCGGAGTCGTCATTCCCCCGGGAAGCTACCAGTTCCATCGCTACCGCGTGGAGGCCCAGTCCTCGGACAGCACGCCCGCTCTCGGCCGGAGCCACCGTCTGGTTCGGCAGCTTCTACGACGGAGATCTCACGCAGATCAACGCCTTCGTGAAATGGACGGAGAGCTCGGGACATCTGGCGCTCGACCTCTCCGCCGAGAACGATTACGGGTACCTGCCGGAAGGCAACTTCATCCTGCGGCTGTGGCAGCTGAAGGCCGTCTATGCCTTCAACCCGAATCTCGATCCTGGCCACGTTCTTCCAGTACGACTCGGAATCGGAAAACCTGGGGATGAACGCGCGCGTGCGGTGGACGATCCAACCCGGCCGGGACCTCTTCGTCGTCTGGAACCGGGGCTGGAAACACCCGATCTCGGAGGGCAGCCCGTATTTCCTGGCTCCGGAAGTGGATCAGTTCGTCGTGAAATTGCGCTGGACGTTCACCCGTTGACTGTCAGGGAGGGCGTGATGAAATTCTCTGTTCTCTGCGGGGCTTCCCTCTTCGCGGTATCGGCCGCGATGGCCGCCGCCGTGCCCGATCTCGACACGACGGCGATCGAGCGTCTGACCGGCGTCAAAGGGACCTGGAACGAGAAGGAAAAAGTGTTCCGAGTCGCGGTCCCGCGCACCGACCTTTCCGTTTCCTCGGACGGCGTCCGCGTGACGCCGCCGATGGGCCTGACGTCCTGGGCGGCGTTCCAGGCGACGCCGGGAGGGACGATGGTCATGGGCGACCTCGTTCTCCGCGAAGACCAGGTGGCTGCCGGTCATGGATTCCGCCCTCGAAAGCGGCCTCGAAGTGACGGCGCTCCACAATCACTTCATCGGCGAGAGCCCGCGGATCCTGTTCATGCACATCGCGGGAATGGGCGACACCGAGAAAGTCGCGGCAGGCCGTGGGGGCCACCTTCCGGCGCATGGGAGAGTCGGCGAAGGCCCCGCTCGCTCGTCCCGGAACCGACATCGATCCGGCCCGGACGACGCTCGAGCCGAAGAAAATCGAGGCGATCCTCGGAACCGCTGGCGACTTCAAGGATGGGGTGCTCAAAGTCGTCGTCGCGAAACCCGCACGGATGCACGGAGTCGACGTCGGCGCCGCCATGGGCGTCAACACGTGGGCCGCTTTCGCCGGAAGCGACGCCATGGCCGTCGTGGACGGAGACTTCGCGATGCTCGAATCCGAGCTGCAGGGCGTGCTCAAGGCCCTGCGGCGCGCAGGCATCGAGATCGTGGCGATCCACAGCCACATGACCGGAGAGGATCCGCGGATCCTCTTTCTGCACTACTGGGGCATTGGGCCGACCCAAACCCTGGCGAAGGGGCTCAAGTCGGCCCTCGATACTCAGGCGCGTTGAAGCGACGGCCTACGGTTTCGTCCCCTCGATGTTCTTGATGGCCTTCTCCGCGGCCCACCGGACGCGCGGCATCTTGGCGAGCTCCTTCAGGAGCGGCAACGCGGGCGTCGCCGCCGGCTTGCCGATCTCGCCGAGCGCCGCCGCGCAGGCCCGCAGGACGTGGATCTGCTCGTCCTTGACGGAACAGGCCGACATGAGGGCGTTCACCGCGGGAGCCGCCTGCGGGCCGATCGCGGCGATCGCGTTGCCCGCCATGAGACGGACGTTCGGATCGGGGTCCTTGAGCGCCGCCGTCAGCTGCGGCAGCGCCGGCAGAGCCTTCGGTCCCTCGTTGCGGAGGGCCATCGCGGCGAGGCCGCGCGTCACCGGATTCGGATCCGACAGCGCCTTCGCGAGGTCGGCCACGCTTCCGCTCGGCACGCGCGGCTCCTGGAGCTTCGCGGCCGCGGCCCAGGCCGCGGCGCCGGTCTTCGCCAGGACGATGTCGTCCACGCCCACGACGTAACCGCTCGAGTCCTCGCGCTTGCCGAGACACTGGAAGGTCAGAGTGTGCCGGCCCTTGGTCAGACGCGGCCAGCCCACCTGGTAGTCCGCGCCGACGTACGTCTCGAGGGCGTATCCGTCGAACTGCGTCTGGGGCCGGACGTCGGCGCCGGGCTCGTGCTCGAGCACGGGCGCGACCGGCGGTTTCCCGTCGAGGAGAACGGTGTAGACGCCGTAGTCCGAGCCCTTCGCGAACTGCGACGTAGAGCTCGTAGTCGCCGTCCTCGGGCACGTCGAAGGGAATCGTGACCTGCGAGCCCGGGCCTTCCCCCTCGAAGACCACGACGTCCTTGGACCAGAAGAGGTCCGGGAACATCGAGACCTTGCCCTTCTCGGCCTTGATCCCGGCCATGTCGCGCTCGACTTCGATCTGCAGGGCGTTGCCCTGCGGCAGTCGCGCCGCGCCGTAGGGCACGGGCGGCTGGTCCTGCGCGATGCCCTCCTGGTACCAGAAGGCCACGCTCGACATCAGGTCCACGCGCTCGCCGAAGCCCGACTTGACCGCGCCGTCGGCGTTGAACGTCCAGCCCTTGTGCTCGATCTCGGCCTTCAGCGATTTCTGGAACGGAATCGGGTCGACGAGATGCCAGCGGTACGCCGTCATGCGGGACCCGAGCCCCGTGCCTTCCGCCACCGTGACGCCGTAGTACGGGGCGTCGTTGACGTGGAGGCCCCAGGCATCGTTGAAGTAGTCCTCGCTGCCGGTGCCCTCGATCGAGGGCTTCGCGGCGCCGTCCACCCAGAAGAAGTCGTCCCCCTCGCCGAACCAGCCGGCCTCGGCCTGGACGACGGACATCACGGTGCCGACGTAGTGCCCCTTGCCCTTCGCGTTGAGAAACACGTAGTTCGAGCCGTCGGCCGGCGCGGGAAGCGACTGCCGGTACCACGCGTGAAAGTACGGCGTGTTCTCGGGCAGCGAGGGCAGCTTTTCCCAGTCCACGTGGTAGTAGAGGTTCGCGACGCGCCGGCGGCCCTCGTTCGTGACCGTGATCCTGCAGGACTTCTTGAAGGGCATGGGCCAGTAGCTGTTTCGGGCCCGGCCGTCGGAGCTGTTGACGACCATCACGGACTTGACCTTGGCCTCGAAGCCGTGGCCCACCGCGAAGAAGTCGCCGATCGGAGAGTCCACCGACGGCACCGGGCTGTCGTCGTAATACACGCGCAGGCGGAGCAATTTCGGCCAGCCGTACTCGTTGTCCGCGATCGTGACCCACATGTGCGTGACGACGCCGGGGCCCTTGAGGTCCGCGAGGACGGTCGTCTCGCCCGGGATCGGACGCTTGCTGTCGTCGTTCGAGTTCCAGTCCTCGTTATTGGAGGAGGATCGAAACGCCTCGAAGTTCTTGGGCTCGGTCAGGCGGAACGGGTCGGGAAGGCCCGGATTGATGCTCTGCGACCGCGCGGGGAGGGACCACAACAGAGCGGTTCCGGCCAGGGCGGCGAGGACTCGGGTGTTCTTCATGGCCTTCTCCTTTTTGGGTCTTACGGCTGGGCGGGCGGCAGCCCGTTCCAGTTGAGGATCCCGTTCCACAGGAACCGATAGTCCGAGTGGTTGAGATCGCGGTGCATCGGGTTGAAGTTGAAGGCGAGCACGCGGCCCTTCCCCGACGGGACGTCGAGAATCGCGGGCTGTCCTTCGAGGTCGTCGGCGCCCTTCTTGATGCCGCCCGACACCACGAACGGAGGCGTCGCTTCCTTCGGCTTGTCCTTGTCCGTCTCCGCGGCGGCCTTTTCGGCGTCGGGATCGCGTTCGCGCTTGGGCAGCTTCGTGCCCCACTGCAGCACGACGAACCGCTGGTATTGCGGCCGCACCGCATAGGTCGGCAGGTCGGTCCGAAACGCGGACGTAATGCGGGGATACCCGTAGGCCAGCGGATGATCGGGCCGCTCGAACTTGGCCGTGAGCTCGACGCCCGGCGTATCCACCGACGTCCCCCGTCCGACGTTGCGCGCCAGACCGCCGTCGAGCGCGATCGCGGAGCCGTTGCCGAGCGTGATGAGCAGACCTCCCCGGTTCAGGAAGTCCTGCAGGCTCGCCATGCCGCCCCAGCCGATCCCGCCGGTGATGTCCTCCGAGGCGTCGGGCACGCCGTGGCTCGGAAACTCCGGCGTCTTCGTGTAGGGCATCGGTCCCCACCTCGTGTCGATGCCGAGGATCTGGCTTTTCAGGTTCTCGGACGTCTCGCCGTAGAGGATCACGTCGTACTTGTCGCGCAGGCGACCCGCGCGGATCTCCTCGTCCCGGATGTAGTCGTAAGGAACCTTTTCCTGATCGAGGGCCAGCCGCAGCCAGCCGACGGACTCCGTGTCGACCCACGTATGCCAGACGGCCACTCTCGGGACGGGCGCGTCGTGCATGTCGACCTTCGGCGCCGACGCCGCGCTGTCGAAATCGAGCGAGAGCTCCCGCGCGATCGGCTCGAGCTCGGCCGAGACGAGATCGTCCTGCGCCGGGAGAATCCATGAGCCGGCGGGATAGGTCGTCGAGCCGACGGTGAAGGACTTCTCCGCGATCGACACCTTGAAGCGCGACAGCCGGAAACGCGCCGCGAGGAGAGCCTCCTGCCCGGTGTCCTTCAGCAGATAGACGGGCCCCGTGCCGCTGACCCGGCCCGGCGCCGGCGTCGCCGCCGACGTGAGGGCGTCGGCCTTCGCATCGCGGATCTTCTCGTCGTCGACGCGCGTCGCGGTCAGGCCGTAGTGCACGCTCAAGGCCCACGAGACGTCGTCGTAGGGATCGTAGGGCGTTTCCGTCGGGAACTTCTGCGGCACCAGCAGGTCCACCGCATAGTTGCGGTAAGGCTGATCGAGCTTCACGATGTAGTCGCCCTTCGCGAAGCTCCCTTCCTTGACCGTGACCGCCTCGCTGAGCCGCGCGATCTCGATCCGGTGGCCGCGGAGGACCTCGATCATCTGGGCGACACGCAGGCGGTCGCCCTGATCCTGCGGGATCACGAAGGCGTAAGGATTGCCCTTCACGCCCTTCTGCCAGGAGTTGTATCCCTTCCGGTAGAAATTCCGCAGCATCTCCTTCGAGTTCTTCGAGGCCCAGTCGAGGATGGAGAGACAGCCGCTCTCCATGTAGTTCGTGTTGTTGCGGAGCGACCAGAGGAACTTCTTGTCGGGCGGCCAGGGGCGATACCACTCCCGGTCCGTGACGGGTTTGTCGACGTAGCGCGCCTCGGAGGGGCGGAGCGTGCGCTGGACGGTCTCCGCCGTGGCGTTCCCGAAGGTCTCGTAGCCGCGGCCCATCGAGTTGTGGTTCGAGGCGACCGAGTCGAGGTAGTGCAGTCCCCACGACTCGCCGAATCCCCAGGTCCAGACGCCCGGCATGCCGAGGGAGGTGAGCGTCTGGACCTCGTGGAAAGAGGTCTCGAGCCACTCCCCGATCGCGATCGGGTCGAGGTTCGTGTTGTAAGGGCCCGTGCCGTTCCAGGTGTGGAGCAGCGGGATCGACTCGTGCAGATCGTGCACGGCCTGCGGGTGGTAGTCGTAAAACATCCCGTGCACGGCCTGGGTCAGCTTCAGCGCCTTCTGATGCGTGTCGCGGTTGTTGTCGTGGAAGACGTAGTACCCCCAGTACGGCGGCGTCCTCTCCGGAAGGTTGTCGTAGTCGGTCTTGCCCTTCAGGTACCGGTAGAACCAGTCGACGGTCTTGTCCCGGCCGTCCGGCTCGGAGACCGGGTTGATCAGGACGATCAGGTTCTTGCGGATGTCCTTGATCATCGGCTGCTCCGAGACCGCCAGCCGGTACGCGAGCTCCATGACCATCTCGGGGCTGCCGGTCTCGGTCGAGTGCAACCCGGCGTTGAAGTAGTAGATCGGCCGCGCCGTCGCGATGATCTTCTCGGCCGCCTCGGGCGTGGTTTTCCGGGGGTCCGCGAGGTCCGCGGTCGCGGCCTTCAGGCGGTCGAGGCTCTGGATTCCTTCCTCGTCGGCGATGGCGACGAGCAGGATCTCGCGGCCCTCCTCGGACTTGCCGATGACGCTGACCTTGACGCGGGGCGTGGCCTCGGCCAGCGCCCGGAAGTAACCGTAGATCTGGCTCGTATGGGACAGCTCTCCGGGCGCGCCCACGAGGTGCCCGAGGAACTTCGTCGGCGAAGGCACGGTCGCGGAGGCGGGCACGTAGGCGACCCATGCGCTCGAGAACCGCGGCTCCGTCGTGAACTTCGCGATCGATTCGACCGAACCGGCCTCGGCGACGTCGGGCGAGACATCGAGCGCGGGCGCGGCGACGCCGCACAGAAAGATCGCCGCAATGCCTGCGAAACGACGCAGGGAAAGACTCATCCCGCCTCCTCTTTCAACACTCGTCCGCCGGAGCCAAGGAATAGGATGACCAGGAACGCGCGTAATCTAGCAGGTTGCTGGAGAAGATGAGAAAGCCACGGATGAGAAAAAAACCCACAGTCACGCTCCTCTGCCTTCTGGGCGCTCTCGCCGTGCTCGCGACGAGCGCCGCGGCCCAGACGCCGGTGACGCGCCGGCAGCAGCGACGCCGGAGGCCACGCCTCGCCCGCCCGATCCGGTCCTGGTCGGGGCGGGCGACATCGCTTCGTGCGACTCCGGCGGCGACGAGCAGACCGCGGCGCTGCTGGACACGATCGACGGAACGGTGTTCACCCTCGGAGACAACGTCTACCCCAACGGAACCGCGAAACAGTTTCTGGAGTGCTACGACCCCTCCTGGGGGCGGCACAAGGCGCGCACGCGGCCCGCCCCGGGCAACCACGACTACCGCACACAGGGCGCCGCCGGCTACTTCGGTTACTTCGGCGGCGCGGCCGGCGATCCGCGCACCGGCTACTACGCCTACGACCTCGGGACCTGGCGCGTCCTGGTCCTCAACAGCAACTGCAGCCAGATCGGCGGCTGCGGCCCCGGTTCGGCGCAGGAGAAGTGGCTCAAGCAGGACCTCGCCGAGAACCCGAGGCCGTGCACGGTCGCGATGTGGCACCACCCGCGCTACTCCTCGGGCGAGCACGGCGACGACTCAGCCATGCGGCACCTCTGGAAGGTGCTCTACGACGCCGACGCGGACCTCGTCCTCACGGGGCACGATCACACCTACGAACGCTTCGCGCCCCAGAACCCGGAGGATCGGGCCGACCCGAAGCGCGGGATCCGCGAATTCGTCGTCGGGACCGGTGGCCGGTCCCACTACGCCTTCGGGAGGATCGACCATGACAGCGAAATCCGGAACAACACGGACTACGGCGTCTTGAAACTGACGCTGCACCCGGGCTCCTACGACTGGGAGTTCATCCCCGTGGCCTTGGGAAAGTTCCATGACTCCGGCACCGGGGCGTGCCACTGAACCGTCGCCTCCGCTTGCGCGGAGACCTGCCCTGCGGGCACCGGTCCGCGGCTCGTCCGGATGCGGACTCGACCGCGGCCCTGGTCTCCTCGCTGCGCTCCGGCTCCCGCGGCGCGAACCTCCTCCTTCGCTTCGCTCAGGAGACTATTCGCGCCGCGAATACAGGATGGGGCCTCGGAGAACCGGGAACCTTCCGCGAGAGAGGCATAGGATCGAAGAGTTCAGGAGGCTCTCATGCCCGCCGACCCGCACATCGACCAGATCCGTACCGTCACGCCGAGCTCCCGGGGCTGCGAGGACTGCCTGAAGATCGGCGACCGCTGGGTGCATCTGCGGTTGTGTTTGACGTGCGGGCACGTCGGCTGCTGCGACTCCTCGAAAAACAAGCACGCCCGGGCCCATTTCCACGCCGCCAAGCACCCCATCGTTCAGTCCTTCCAGCCCGGCGAGGACTGGCGCTGGTGCTACGTCGACGAAGCGTACCTGTGACGTTCGCGCTTCTGGCCGCATTCCTCGCCGTGGCGCCCACCCCCTCTCCCGCAGCCCCTCGCGTCGCCGACGGTCGCTGGGGCGGCGTCGGACTCTCTCTCGACGTGACCTCCACCGGCGCGCGGATCGAGCTCGACTGCGCCCACGGAACGATCGACGCGCCGCTGTCGCTCGATGCCGACGGGGCGTTCGACGTGCCCGGCCGGCTCGTGCGCGAACGGCCCGGCCCCGTGCGCATGGACGAGAACGAAGCCGACGACACGGGGGAAGCGGTCCGCTACAGGGGACGCGTGGATGGAGAGACGCTCACGCTGGTCGTCGTGCGGCCGAACCCGCCCCGGCCGCCCAACCCTCTCACCGCCGGTTTCGGCAAGAGCCCTCGACTGCGGAAGTGCAACTGAGGCCCGGGGAGAGGCTCCCCGACAGGCCCGGGGGCACGGGGGCGCCCTGCGCCCCGCCAGGAATTAGAATCGCGGCCGGTAAGAAGCAGACACGTGGAAAAGCGGCGCGGATTCCTCGAGCGGCGCATCGTCGCGGTGCCCCTCTCTTATCTTTTCTGGGCTGCCTGCGTCCTCATCGTCATCCTCTGGACGCCGCTCGTGGCGGCGATGCGCCTCTTCACGCTCCGCTCGGATCCCAACCGCGATCGCGTCGGCCGCTTCCAGCGCCACTCCGCCGCCCTGGCCGCCCGCATCAACCCGTTCTGGGATTTCCAGGCGAACGTGGGCGAGGACGCGCGTCCCGACCCCTCGCGACCCCACCTCTTCGTGGCCAACCACAAGAGCCTCGCGGACGTGTTCCTGCTGTGCCTGCTGCCGTGGGAGATGAAGTTCCTTTCCAAGGAGTCGATCTTCAAGATCCCGCTGCTCGGCTGGCAGATGCGCGTGTCGCGCGACATTCCGATCGAGCGCGGCAACAAGGACAGCGCGCGCCGGGCCCTCGACGCGATGCGCGAGCGGCTCTCCCGGGGAAGCTCGGTGATCGTCTTTCCGGAAGGCACCCGCAGCCTGGACGGCTCGATCGCGCCGTTCCGCGAAGGCGCCTTCCGCCTGGCCATCGAGCTCGGCGTGGACATCGTCCCCCTGGCCGTCGCCGGAACGGAGAACACGCTGCCCAAGCATTCCCTGGTCTTCCGTCCCACGAGCGCGAGTGTCACGGTCCTGCCGGCGATTCCGGTCACGGGGCTGACGGCGGTCGATGCTCCGCGCCTCGCCGAGCGCGTCCGCGGCGAGATCGCCCGCGCGATCGGCGCACCGGTGTCACCCGCCGCATGAGGCCCTCGCCCCCGCTCGACCTGGCTCTCGTGCACGAGGCGCGCCGCGCTCTCGAGGGCCGCATCCGGCGGACCCCGCTCGAAGACTCGCCGGCGCTCACCGAGAACGCCGGCGTCCCGGTCTCCCTCAAGCTGGAGTGCTTTCAGCTCACCGGCTCGTTCAAGATTCGCGGCGCCTTCTTCGTCCTGTCGCGTCTCTCCGACGAGGAGCGTCGCCGCGGCATCGTGACCTGCTCCGCCGGGAACCACGGGAAGGCCGTGGCCTACGTCGCGCGACAGCTCTCCATTCCCGCCGAGATCCACGTGCCGCGCAACGTCGACGAAGCCAAGTACCGGGCGATCCTCGCGCTCGGCGCCATCGTCATCCGTTCGGCCACGGACTCCTTCGACGAGACCGAGGAGCTCGCGAAGCTCGAAGCCGCCTCTTCGGGCCGCGTCTATCTCACCGCGTTCGACGCGGACGACATCCTGGCTGCGAACGGAGGCACGCTCGCGGCCGAGGTCCTGGAGGAGGCTCCGGACGCCCGGACGTTTCTTCTGCCCGTCGGCGGCGCGGGCCTCGCGGGCGGATTCGCCTTCTACGCCAAGAGCGTTCTCCCCGAGGCGCGCATCATCGGGTGCCAGCACGCGCTCTCCCCCGCCCTCGCGCTGTCGCTCGCCCGCGGAGAGGCGGTCGTGCGCCTGCCCCCCGTGGCGACCACGGCGGGCGGCGTCGAGGGGGGCATCGGCCGGACGGGCTTCGCCGTGCTGAAGGACCGGATCGACGGCGTCGCGCTGGTCACCGAGGCGCAGATCTTCGGCGCCGTCCGCTTCATGCTCGACCGCCACCAGATCCTGATCGAGCCGTCGTCCGCGGTCACGATCGCCGCGATTCTCGAGCGCAAGATCGAGCGCCTCGACGCGCCGGCCGTCGCCGTCGTCTCGGGCCGCAACGTCGCCCTGGAGACGATCCGGAGGATCCTCGCGTGATGCGGGTCGTCGGCCCGGAGGAGATCCGCCGCGCGATCGATCCCGCCGAGGCCGTTGCCGCGATGCGCGAGGCGGTGGTCGCCCAGTCCCGCGGCGACTGCGACACGCCGATGCCCATGCACCTGGATCTCGCCTCGGGCGGGGGCGGCGAAGTGCACATCAAGTCGAGCTATCGGAAGGGCGGACCTCGCTTCGCGCTCAAGATCGCGGGCTCCTACGCGAAGCGCCCCTACGGCTCGATCGTCCTGGTCTCCGTGGAGACCGGCGAGACGATCGCGTTTTTCGACGACGGCGGATATCTGACCGACCTGCGCACGGCCGCCGTCTCCGCGATGGTGGCCCGCGAGCTCGGGCGCGAGGATCGCGTCCTCGGGATTCTGGGAACGGGCGTCCAGGCCCGCCTCCAGGCCGAGCTCCACCGCGCCGTGCTTCCGCTCTCCGAGATTCACGTGTGGGGACGCAACGCCGAGCGGGCCGCCGCCTGCGCCCGGGACATCGGCGTGCGGCTCCCGGGGGTGCGCGCGGTCGCGTCCCGCTCCCCCGCCGACGTCGCCGCCGCGGCGCGCCTCATCGTGACCGCGACGGCGTCGCGCGCACCGCTGCTCATGTTCGGAGACCTCCTTCCCGGCACGCACGTCTCCGCCGTGGGCTCCGACACGCCCGGAAAGCAGGAGCTCGACGCCGAGATCCTCCGGCGGGCGTCGCTGTTGCTGGTGGACTCGCTCGCCCAGTGCGCGAAGCTCGGCGAGCTGCAGCACGCGCCCATCCGAGAAAGCGCGTGCGATCGAGATCGGGGCGTTCTGCGCGGCGCCTTCCGCCTTCGACCGCGGCGGCATCACCGTCGCCGACTTCACCGGCCTCGGCGTCGAAGACCTCTACATCGCCGAGGCCTGTGCGGCGAGGCTGGGCCTCCCTAGGAGCCGGTCTAGTTTCCAATTCGATGACACGAGCCTTCCGGGAGTCTCTCGCCGGCAGGGGCATCGGGAGCCTGGAGGGCTTTCGCCTTCGGGGCGGCGAGATATCGAGGGTCGAAGGCTTCTCGGACGCGGTCTTCGCCTTCGCCGTGACGCTCCTCGTCGTGTCGCTCGAAGTGCCGCGCACGTTCCACGAGCTGTCCGAGACGATGCGGGGCTTTCTGGCGTTCGGCGTCTGCTTTGCGCTCCTGATCGTGATCTGGAGGGAGCACTACGTGTTCTTCCGCCGGTATGGCCTCCAGGACAACACGACGATCTGGTTGAACGCGGCCCTGCTCTTCGTGACGCTCTTCTACGTCTATCCGCTCAAGTTCGTCTTCAACCTCGTCTTCGCCGGCGTGACCGGGACTCCTTCCGAGATCACCCACCCTGGAGGGGCCACCGAGCGCGTCATCGAGAACGCTCAGATTCCGACGCTCTTTCTGATCTACGGCGCCGGCATCATGGCCCTGTACCTCCTGATGGCTCTTCTCTACGTCCACGCCTACCGGCGTCGGGCGATCCTCGAGCTGACTCCCCTCGAGGTCTTCGACACGCGGGCGAGCGTCGTCGCGCACCTGCTCGCGGCCGCCATCGGCGCCCTCTCCTGCCTCGTCGCCGTGACGGCGCCGGTCCGGATGGCCGGACTGGCGGGTTTCTGCTATTTCCTGTTCGCCCCGGTCATGGCGGCCCACGGCGTGCTTTCGGCGCGCCGGCGAAAGAGATTCGAGGCCGCCGCCGCGTGAACCGCTTCCTCTGGATCTGCCTGGGCGGCGCCGCCGGCACCGGCGCGCGCTACCTGCTCTCGGGCTGGGCGCTGGCCGCTTTCGGAGTCGCTTTCCCCTGGGGGACGCTTTCGGTCAACGTGATCGGCTCGTTCCTGCTCGGTCTCCTGATGCAGGTCGGCGTCGCGACGCCGCTCCTGTCGCCGACTCTCCGCCTCGCCCTCACGACCGGCGTGATGGGCGGTTTCACGACCTACTCGACGTTCAACTGGGAAACCATGCGGTACATCCAGGACGGAGCGTGGCGGCTCGCTCTGGGCAACGTCGTTCTGACCCTGGCCGTGTGCCTCGCCGCGGGTTTCGCCGGCGTCGCGCTCGGCCGCTCGCTCTTCGGAGGATGACGCCATGCGCGTTCTCGACGGCGAACAGGTTCTGATGCGCATCTTGATCGGCGAGTCCGACCGCTGGCACCATCAGCCGTTGTGGATGGCGCTGCTGCAGCGCCTCCGCAAGGATGGGTACGCCGGAGCCACGGTCCTGCGCGGCATCGGCGGTTTCGGAGCGCGGAGCGTTCTCCACACCACGATGCTCGAGCGCCTGTCCCAGGACCTCCCGCTGGTCATCGAGGTGGTGGACACGAAAGAGCACATCGACCGGCTTCTTCCGGTCCTCGACGAGATGGTGCCCGAGGGGCTCGTGACGCTCGAGACGGCGCGCGTGCTGAAGTACTCCCCCGGCCAGCGGCCGCTCGACGGAAGCGCCGGCGGCTAGCGCGGAGCCGGCGTCGGGCCTGGAGCCGGCGGCGGCCGGCGGAGCAGGACCGTCACAGTGACCGTCGTTCCCTCGCGGCGCACCACGAGCTCCGCCGCGTCTCCCCATCGCTTGCCGGCCATCGCTTTCGCGAGCGACTCCTTGTCTTTCACGGCCGCACCGTCGAACGAGACGAGCACGTCGCCGGCCTTCAGGCCGGCGGCCGCGGACGGCGACTCCGTCTCGACGTCCAGGATCTCGAGGAGGCCCTCTTCGGCCCGCACGCGCGTGGCGATGCCGAGCTCGGGATAGAGGGGATCGGTTTCGGGCGGAACGCCCCACACGAAGTTGGCGTAGGACGCCTGGACGGACGCGATCGCGCCGAGCCTGGAGTCCTTCACGGGGACGGGGATGAGCGACGCGATCCGGCCGGGGAACGTCTTCCGGAGCTGGCGCTCGATGCCCATGCCGTACTGCACGTGGCCCGCGCCGACCAGAACGACCACGATGGCTTTCGAATCCTCATCGCCCCGCAGCGGCTGGACCGCGTGGAAGCCCATCGTCGCGTCCCAGGTGCACTGGGCGTCGAGCATGGACTGCCAGGCGGCGTCGTCCATGCCGGTATGGAAGCCGGACTCCCCGAAGGACGCCCGGAAGAGGCGCATGTGATCCGCGTTCTTCGAGTCGATGTCGGTCGGGATGTGCGCGGCCTCCTCGGGCGTCAGTCCCTGGAAGCCCTTCTTGCGGACCGCCGAGACGACCTCGCGCGGAGCGTTGATCGCGACGAGCGGGAGACGCCGGTCGCGCGCATAGAGAAAGATGTCGCGGTAGTAAGGCCAGGGGTAACCCCAGCTCCTGTACCAGCGCGAGGCTTCGAGAAACGCGTCTTCGGTCAGCTTCCCCGAAGTCCAGTCGTCGAGGGCGGCCTGCGCGCCGTAGGGATACATCTCGAGACCGACCGTGACCCGGCGGCCGGAGCGCACGAGCTCCTCGATGACGCGCAACTCGATCCGGTGAGAGTCCATGTCGGTATGGCTCTCCCCCACCAGGAGCAGGCGCACGCCTTCGAGCCGCTTCGGCAGCTCCGACGGCAGGATCAACGCTCCCGTGGCCGTGTCCGTGATCGCATCGAGCACGACCGGGACCTCGCGGTCGCGTCGGGACGGATCGCCGATCGGAAGCCGGTAGATGTTCGCGGCGTTCTCGCCGCTTTCGGCCGACCCGACCGCGACGAGCCCTGTCGCGGCGAGCAGGATCGAAACCGCCCGGGCGAGCCTCAGGCCCACGGGGCGATGGCGACGATCTCGACCGGTCCCTCCACGAGATTCACGCGGTCGCCCGGGTGGGCGCCCAGCAGCCGCTGCGCGAACTCCGACTGGTACGAGTACACCGCGTTCTCGGGCTTGGAGTCCCAGGGTCCGAGAATGACGATGTCGCGCTCGGCTCCGCCGTCGCCGCGCAGGCGCACGCGCGTGCCCACGCGCACCTCGCTCGCATCGATCTTCGACGGGTCGAGAACACGCGTTCGCGAGAGCTCGTCGGCGATGGTGGCAATGCGCGCCGAGAGGTACTCGTGCTTCTGCCGCGCGGCGTGGTACTCGAAGTTCTCGCGCAGGTCTCCATGCTCTTTCGCCGTTTTCATGGCCTGGGCGTTGGCCGGAAGCTCGACCTGCTTCAGGTGCAACACCTCCTGGCGCCGCGCCTCGATCGCGCCGGCCGTCGCATAGAGATACTCCCGCGCCGGCGCTCGCAGCTCGGGGAACTTCATCAGCAGGGCTTCCCGCACGGTCGCGCGCCGATGCTCCTCGAGGCCCGCGACACGGTCGAGAGCGAGGAGCAGGTCGCGGGCCTCTTCCTCCGAGGCGGCGACGCGCACGAGCGCGACCGCGAGGCCGCCGGGCTCGAAGAGCTCCTTCAGGCGGGCGCGCAGGCTCGAGAACTCGTCCATGCGCATCGCGTCGGTCAGGGCCACGAAGAGCGCGGTCGAATCCGCCCGGCCTTCAGCGTGCATCCTCTCGAGCAGCCACACGAAGGCCCGCGGGGCGATGCGCGGCGAACGGAGGATCTTTCGGCTGAGCTCGGCCGCCCGATCCCCGAGCGCGGCGAAGAGAGCGGTCAGGACGCGTGCGTCGTCCTCCCGGGAGATCTGTTCGATGAAGATCTCGGCCCAATCCGCGCGCGAAGCGCGAACCGCCTCCAGGGCCTTCTCGCGTGCGCCTTGATCCCGGATGTCGGCGACGGTCCGGCGCAGATCGGACACCGCGAGAAGCTCCTCCGCCGGGAACGGCTCCGGAGAGCCGGGCGCGAGCCGCAGAGCCGCCTGCGAAAGCTCCCAGGCGAGCGCCGGAGAGCCGCGGCCGGCCCGCCGCGCCTCGGCGGCCAGGGACTCGGTCATCAAAGCCGCCAGCGCCTTGGAGCGCTTCGCATGCTTTCGCGCCAGCTCGATCTTCCCGGCCGGCGTCGCCTTCTCGAAGGCCTGGCGCACGCTGTCCTCGGCGGCGTCCGCGCTCTCGCTCCAGACGACCGCGGCCGACTTCGCGCTGCCCGAGACCAGGACCTGCTTGTGCTTGCGGGCGGCCGACCAGAACGCGGTCCACTTCTCCTCCGGAACCAGGCCCGAGAAGTGGTCCCGCACCTCCTGCACGGTCGACTTGCCGCCGAAGCTCTCGAGCAGCTGTCGCAGCGCCTCCGGCGGGTCGCTTTCGGCGAGATCGGTGAGAGTCTTCGGATCTTCGACCTTGCGCCGAAGAAAGTGCGTCTCGGGCAGCTCGACGAGGTTTCTCTCCGCCGAGACCAGCGAGAGCGGAAGCTTCGTGCCCTGGACCTCCAGGCGCATCACGTCGAGCGCCGGCTTCATCTCGACGAGGCGTCCGGCGCCGCGTCCCGGCATGAAGTAGATCCCGCCGGGAGTGAAGCGCAGCCAGCGCGCGATGCGGCCCGCGACCTCGGACGGGTCCGGCGCCGACTCGACCGGGAACTTGGCGACGACCGCGCCGAAGGCCGGGTGGGCGCCGAAGCGCTTCTTGAGCGACGCCGCGAGCTCCTTGCGGACCTCGGGATCCTTGGGCGACATCCGCGCGACTTCGAGGAGAGTCTGGATCCGCCCCTCGCTGCCCTCCGGGTGGTACTCGGCCAGAAATCGCAGAAGCTTGAGGGCGACCGCGCCGCTGCCCTTTTTCTTGACCGCGGCGGCGACGCCGAAGAAGAGCGGAAGCGAATCCGCGTCCTGCTCCATTTGCTTCGTCCAGAGAGACTCGAGCGCGTCGAACTTCTTGGTCTCGACGAGAACGTGGAACTCCGGGGGAATCGGCGTCGGTTCTCCGGACATGAGCCGTTGATAGTAGCCTAGGCGCGAATATGGCGCAGACCAGCCTCGTCACGGGAGCCAATCGCGGCATCGGCCTCGAGCTCGCGCGCCAGCTCAAAGAGCGCGGGGACGACGTCATCGCGACGGCACGCACCCCCGAATCGGCCAGCGAGCTGAACGGCCTGGGCGTCCGGGTCGAAGCGCTGGACGTGGAGAGTCCGAAGAGCATTTCCGCCCTGGCCCGCAAGCTCAAGGGCGCGCCGGTCGACCTGCTCATCCACAATGCCGCCGTGGGCGTCGCCGGGCCGGCCGTCGAAGAGGTCACGGCGGAGGATCTCGAGAGTCACTTTCGCGTCAACGCGATCGGGCCTCTCCTGCTGACCCAGGCCCTCCTGCCGAACCTGCGCGCCAGCGAGAATCCCAGGATCGTGGCCGTCTCGAGCGGCCTCGGCTCGATCTCCGAGAACTCGAGCGGCGGATGGGTCGCTTACCGCGTCTCCAAGGTGGCCCTCCACCAGGTCATCCGAACGCTCGCGGCCGAGCTCGGGAAAGAGAAGATGATCTTCGCCCTCATCTCACCGGGCTGGGTCCGCACCCGCATGGGCGGACAGTCCGCGCCGCTCTCGCCCGAGGAGAGCGTGCGCGCCGTGCTCAAGGTCGTGGATCGTCTGGCGCCGAAAGACTCCGGAAAATTCTTCAACGAGCGCGGCCGCGAGATCCCCTGGTAGAACGAGCTCCTGCCTCCTGCGTCTTACTTCCTGCCTAAGAAACGTCGACCGCGGGCTTCTTCAAGAATTCCGGCCGCGGCGTCACACCGAGCCCTGGCGCCATCGACGCCGCCATCCGGCCCTTCTTCCGCTGCGGCGCGCCCTCCGCGGTCGAGACCGTGACGTAGGAGTTGAAGTCCGTCGAGGTGAAGAGCAGCTCCGTCGGCGTGGAATGCGCGAGGTGCGCGATCGCCGCCGTCGTCACGTCCCCTCCCCAGGAATCCTCGATCGTCATCGCGATGCCCAGCGACGCGCACAGGTCGCGGGCCTGCCGCGTGCGGGTCAGGCCGCCGAGCTTCGAGATCTTGAGGTTCACGACGTCCATCGCGCGGTCGCCCGCGGCGCGGAGGAGCACGCCGAGGCCGTCGATGGTCTCGTCGAGGACGAAGGGATGGTCCGTCCGTTGGCGGATCGAGAGGCACTCCTCGTAGGTCGCGCAGGGCTGCTCGATGTAGACGTCCACGTCCCGGACGGCGCGGACGACGCGCGCGGCCTGGTGCTGCAGCCAGCCGGTGTTGGCATCCGCGATGAGGACTTCTCCCGGCGCGAGCACCGCGCGCACCGCCCGGATGCGCTCGACGTCGACGTCCGGATCGCCGCCGACCTTGAGCTGGAAGCGCCGGTAGCCCTCCTCCCGGTAGCCGGCCACGCGGCGCGCCATCTCGTCCGGAGATTCCTGCGAGATCGCGCGATAGAGAACGAAGTCCTCGCCGTAGCGCCCTCCGAGCAGCGTCGCGACCGGGACGCCCGCGGCCTGCCCGAGGATGTCCCAGCAGGCGATGTCGATGCCCGACTTGACGTACGGATGCCCCTTGAGCAGCGCGTCCATGCGGCGATTGAGCTTCTCGAGCTCCCGGGGATCCTCGCCGATCAGGCTCGGCGCAAGGACGGCGAGCCCCGCGCGCACGCCCTCGGCGTACGCCGGCAGGTACGCCGGGCCGAGGGGACAGACCTCGCCGTGCCCGACCAGGCCGTCATCGGTCTCGACCCGCACGAGCGTCGAGTCGAACACGGCGACGGACTTGCCGCCGGACCACTTGTAGCTGCCCTCGTGGAGCGGCAGCTCGACCCGGTAGGCCGCGATCCGCCGGATTTTCATGGAGCGGAACTGTAGGCGAAGGTTAGGATGGGCGCCACCATGAACGCGAAACGGGCGCTCTTCGCGGCGCTGGGCGTCGTGACCCTGGTCTACCTGATCGCCTGGATTCGCTCGGCCCGCGGACGGTCCCGCGAAGGCCAGCCGGACGTGATGCGGCTCGCGATCGGCTTCCTGACCAATTTCTTCGACACGCTCGGCATCGGCTCGTTCGCGCCGACGACGTCCATGTTCAAGCTCAATCGTCTCGTGCCCGACGAGAAGATCCCGGGCACGCTCAACGTCGGACATGCCCTGCCGACGATCGCCCAGGCCTTCATCTTCATCGCGATCGTCGAAGTCGACATGACCACGCTCATCGGCATGATCGCGGCCTCGGTCGCGGGCGCCTGGCTGGGCGCCGGCGTCGTCGCCACCTGGCCGCGCCGCCGCGTGCAGGTCGGGATGGGTCTGGCGCTGCTCGCCGCCGCAACCTTTTTCGCCATGACGAACCTCGGGCTGTTTCCGTCGGGCGGCGCCACGATGGGCCTGAAGTCGCCTCTGCTCTGGGTCGGCATCGTCGGCAACTTCGTCCTCGGCGCGCTGATGACCCTCGGGATCGGGCTCTACGCCCCGTGCATGATCCTCGTCGCCGTGCTCGGCATGAACCCGCAGGTGGCGTTTCCGATCATGATGGGCTCCTGCGCGTTCCTCATGCCGATCGGCAGCCTCCGCTTCATCGCCAAGGGGAGCTACGACCTGAAGGCCGCGCTCGGCCTGGCGATCGGCGGGATTCCGGCCGTGTTCGTCGCGGCCTTCATCGTCAAGTCGCTCCCGCTCGTGCTTCTGCGCTGGCTCGTCGTCGCGGTCGTCGTCTACGCGGCGGTCGCGATGCTGCGCTCTGCGCGGTCCGACGCGGCGGCGCCGGCCCGAGCCGGGGCCACCCCGGCCGCGACGCCGT
>CAWDSI010000009.1:0-20682 GCA_963804915.1 uncultured Acidobacteriota bacterium | reverse complement strand
AGCATCCTTCTCGGGTTTCTTCTTCGGCGCCGCAGAAGGCCCGGACGGCTTCGCGCGGGCGGGAGTCGGCGCTGCCAGGACGGTCGTCTTGCGGATCGAGAACTTGCCCGGGCCGGGAAGCTCGCGCACGATGGGCGGCGCGTCTTCGGCGGCGAACGGAATGTCGTCGAGCGAGATCTCGCCCTTCCTGGCCCGCTCGAGGTGCTTGGTGACGACGGTTCTCCGCAGGCGCTCCTTGGTCCGCCGGTCGCGCTGGCGGGCCACCCCACCGTCAGGCGCGAGGCCAGGCCTGCGAAGCGGACCCGGAGCTTGAGGAAGACGTCGCCCAGCGAGACCTGGGTCGCCAGCGGCACGGCGAGGAGCACGAACGTCGCGGCCACGAGCACGGCGCCGGTCGTCCCGATGCGCCCCCGGAACGCGTCGGCGAGCGCCCGGCCGACGATGCCTCCGGTCTCGGCTTCTTCGCCGTACAGCTGGCGGCGCCCGAAGGCCAGAGAGAGAAGCATCGGCAGCGAAAAGAGCAGCAGCCCGATCCCCGCCGCCTTGGAGGCCGGATTCGGCAGGGGCCGTGCCCAGAAGCGGCGCCATCCGAGCACGAGAACCAGGCCGGTGACGCCCCAGGCCGCGAGGCCGAAGAGGGCATAGAGGGCGGTGGCCAGCGAGGCTCCGAAACCGCCGATCCAGTTCCGGGGGTTGGCCGCCTCCCCGCCGGCGGTCCAGGAAAAAATGTTGGGATCGCGGGGGTCGAAGGACACCAACGCCAGCGCCGCGAGCAGGCCCGCGAGCAGCAAGACGACACCGATCGCCTCACCGGCGAGGCGGCTCTTCCAGAAGGACCCTTCGCTCAATCCTCACCATTATGAGGTCGAAACCGCGAAAGGGCTACGGCGCTCTACTTGGTGTTCAGGCGAAAGGTGACCGTCACGGTGAGATAGACGCGCACGGGTCTGCCATCGAGCATCGCCGGTCGATACTTCCACTGCGTCACGGCTCGGGCGGCCTCCAGGTCGAGCGCCGGGTCGGCCGACTTCAGGACCTCCACGTCCTGGACGCATCCGTCGGCGGAGATGATGGCCTCGAGAACGACCTGGCTTTCCTTTCGCGCGCGTCGGAGCCACTCGTAGTAGAAGGGCTCCGTCCGCTCCGCAGCTTGGGGGCTTCGACCCTTCCACCCACCCGCCGCACCTCGTCGCGATCCTCGGGGCAGACCGAGGGACAGACATCGGCCTCCTCCATCACGGAGACACAGTCCGGACGCGCCACGACGAAGAGCACATCGGTTTTCGGCTCACCCCCGACCGTGGTCTTGATGCCGCCTTTCTCGATCTCGAACCGGCCCCCCCCGATCGGAAACTCGTCGTCCGGAGCGAGCGCCAGCACGGCAAGCGAGAGCGCGGCGGCTTCGCACGCGTCGGAAGCGTCGGTCTCGAACGGGCTCACGGATCGCGGAAGGCCGTCCGGGTGGTACTGCACGGCCACCAGGCCGAGGAGCTTGCCCTTCGAGAGCCGGCAGCGGGCGGCGCGCAGGGTGTCGTCCGGGACTCCCCGGGGAAGCCCGGACATCGCCCTCAGATTGAAGGCATTCTCGGCGTCTTTGCGCGGCGGGTTGAGAGGATCGGGCGAACCTTCCGCTGCGGGCTTCTTAGCCTCGCTCGCGGGCTGCGGGTTCCGCTGTTCGCGGCGAAGCCGCACGACTTGACGCTCGGTCTCGGTCATGACGCCGAGCCACGGACTCTTCGGCGGCATTTCGTCGACGAGCGAATGCTTCGCGTCCCGAAACGCAGCGCCCCACTCGCCGATTTCGCCGGCAGGCCGCCGAAGCTCCGGCCGAGAAGATCGAAGACAAAGACCGTGTCCGCGTCTGCGCCCTCGGGCGCACGCGCCTCCGAGATGGGCTCCCAGTCGGCTTCGACCGGACCTCGCAGGTGGACCCACGCGGCGTACCACGCGGCTCGACCCGCCACGCCGGGCGCGGGGGACGACAGCGCCGCGGCGACCACATCGAGCCCCACCACGGCATCCTTGCGCACGAAGAGCTGGAGAAGAGCGTCCCATCGTGCGGAGTCCCCGGTGCCCAGTGCGCGCGCCAGAGCAGGCACGAGGCTCGGACCGTCGCCCCGCGCGGCGAGCCAGACGGCGTTGGCCCATTCGCCGGGCGTCAGGTTCCAGGGGCGTGCGGAGAGAAGAGCCGCCATCGCCCTCGGGCCCCTTTGACGTGCCAGGATCTTCGCGAGGTCGGGATCGAGCCGCCGTTCGAACCGGTCCGACGCGAGGTAGAGCCGCTCGTCGTTCGCAGCGGCCTCGATCGCGACGAGCGCGCGCATCTCCTCGCGCGCGGCTTCCGCATCCGTCTCCTCGGCGAGAACGTCCGCCACCGCGTTCTCGAGCTCGCGCATTCGACGCACCGTCGCGAGCCTCGCCGCGGCGGCACGCGTCTCCGAGCGAGGGTCGCGAAGCGCCTGGCCCACGCGGGCGATCACGGCCGGATCCCGCGTATCAGAATAGAGCAGAGCGACCGCGCCCGGGGACAGCGGCGCGGCAAGGAGTTTCGCGAGGTTGTCCTTTGGATCCGCCGGGCTCAGGCCGAGGATCCCGAGAAGGAGGGCCGGGGCGGCCGGAATCATCGAGTTGCGAATCCAGTTTAGCAGAGGGGGTCGGAGGAGGCTCTCGATTGAGATATAGAAAGCCCATGCCTGCGGATCGTCGTCGGATTCTTTTTCTCTGCACTGGCAACGCGGCGCGCAGCCAGATGGCCGAAGCGCTCGCCCGCCTCGACTACGGCGATCTGCTGGATCCGGTTTCGGCCGGCTCGCGTCCCGCGGGATTCGTCCATCCGCTGGCGGTCCACGCGATCGAGGAGCTCGGCGTCCGCATGGACCACGCGCGCTCGAAGTCCGCCGAGGAGTTTCTCGAGGAGCCCTTCGACCTCGTCGTGACCGTGTGCGATTCCGCCGCCGCGGACTGCCCGACGTGGCCCAAGGCCCGCCACCTCGTGCACTGGTCCGTGGAGGACCCGAGCTTCGTCCGCGGGAGCGACGAGGAGCGCGCGGAGGCCTTCCGCGCGACGCGGGATGAGCTGCGTCGCCGCATCGATTCCCTGATGGAAGCGCTGCGCCGTTCCCACCCCAAGCGCACCGACGTCGATCTGCTGAAAGAGGGCGCGGGCGTGCTCGCGGATTTCATGGCCGTGCACGGTCTGAAGCCGCAGGAGATCCGCGACGAAAAGATCGAGGGCCGCGCCACGGCCACGACCCGTTTCGCGAAGCGAAACCGGGCACTCGAGCTCCGCGTCCGCTCGGGAGTGACGATCGCCGTGTATTCGGCCGGCGGCCGACAGATCCCGCATCCCGATTACATGGAGCGCCTGGGCGCCGCGGCCCTGATGCGCTACCCCGGCCTGTCGAAGGACCCGCTCGACACGTTCCGTCGCCTCCGCGCCGACCTGATCCGCTTCGCCCGGCCGTTTCTGACGGGGGACGGTCTCAAGCAGTTCGCCCGCCTCACGGCGAAATCGAACGCGAAGGCGCCCGGACCCGCCAAGTCCGCCTAAGGCAGGTTCGCCCGGGCCGCGGCGGAGCGTCGCCGAAAAACGGCCAGACAGAGCGCGAGCGCGCTCGCGAGACCGACCGCACACCCACCAAGAAATGAGACCGGACGGTAAAGCAACTCCACCCGGTGCGCGCCCGCCGGCACCTCGACTTCGAACGGCTCACCGGGGCGGGCGCCGAGAGATGCCGGCTGACCGTCGACTCGTGCCGTCCAGCCCGGGAAGAAAGGGTTGGCGACAATCAGACGGGTCCCTTCCTCGGCGGTGACAGCGAACCGCCACGACATGGGCCGCCGCTCTTCGATCTTCACGCTTCCGGCTCCGACCAGGCGTGCCCGGGGCTGTGCGCGCCGATTGACCAGGATCCGGCCGTCGGGTCCGGAGTAGACCTCCTCGAGGTCCAGGCCCAGGCGCGCTCGGAAGGTCTCGGCGCCGAACGCGAACCCGGGATGCAGCAGCAGGTACTTGATGTTCCAGAAGTCGAGCCCCTTGCCGCCGGGAGCGATATCCCAGGGCTCGAGCACGTCCGTGACCGTGGGCGTCCGGATGAAGTTGCCGATCTCGCGCCGGCGCTCCTGCCAGCCTCTCGGTGCCAGCGCGTCGTAGCCGCGGACGTCTTCCAGCGCGAACGTCGTCGCCGACTCCGGCGGAAGAAAAGTGTGGAGCGGCAGGATTCGGAACGCGTCGGGATCGGAGCGGAGACGATCGAGCAGCGGCGTCGAACGCCCGATGTCTTCCGGCCGCGCGTGTCCGTGGACTCCCTGCGCGCGCAGCAGCAGCTCGCCAGCGGCGAGGAGGACGGCGGCCGGCCCGATCGCGGCGGCCAATCTCCCCCACCCCCGGCGCGCACACGCCTCGCGCAGCTCATCCGCCGCGGCCGAGGCGAGCGCGCCCAGCGCCAGCGGAAGCAGCAGGAGTGCGCGCGTCCAGTAGACCGGCGTGTGAAACGCGAGCGCTCGCGAGGCCGGGTTGTCGTACGTCACGAGGAGGATCACCGCCGCGGCAGCCGCCCAGAACCGGAGATCCGCTCGCCGCCGCAGCCAGAAGAGCCCGACGAGGGCGAGCGCGAGGGCCGCCAGCGAGATCGCCGCGGCCGCCTCGATGACGTTGGATCCCGGGACGCTCGGGCAGCACGAACCGCAGCAGGTCTCGATGCGCCAGAACGAAAGGGTGCCGGCCCTCGCCGGACCATGCGGCGCTCAGGCGCAGGTATTCGATGAAGGGGAACACGAAAGGTGCGGCGAGTCCGGCACCGAGGAGCGCGGCGGCGAAGGCCGGCCCCGCGCCCCGGCCGCCTCGCGACTCCCGCAGCATCACCGCGGCAGCGAGCAATGCGGCCAGGAGAGCCGACTCGGGCTGTCCGCCGGCGATGACGGCATAGGTGGTCAGGGCGACTCCCAGGAAAGCGCCGGGCGACGGATTCCGGACGGCGCGCCGCGTGAAGAGCAGGAGCCACGGGAGCGGCGCAAGTGTCAGAGTTTCCGGATGTTCCAGCCAGGCGACGAACGGGGCCGAGAGTGCGAACGCCGTCGCACCGAGAAGGGCTCCGCTCTTCGAGCGGCCGAGATCGCGAAGCCAGAGAAAGGCGCCGACGACCGCGACGAGGAGCCGGAGCAGCAGCGACAGGTTCCACCCGCCGGCCACGCCGAGGACGAGCGCCGGCCACAACAGCGGCGAGCCCAGAGCCGACTGACTGTTGCCCACGAGCGGGGCCCCGCCGTTCTGATACGGGTTCCAGAGCGGAAGGCGGCCCGATGCGAGCTCGCGGCGTGCGATCTCGATCCAGGGAACGAACTGCCAGACCGGGTCCGAGAGTGCAGGCGCCACAATTTCCTTCGCCGGAAACGCGGGCGCCCACGGCCATACGCGCGACTTGATGTCCTCGGAAAGCAGCACGCCGCGATGCATGCCCAGCCCGAACCAGAAAACCGCTGCCGCCGCCACGAGCAGGCCCGCCGCCCGGAGAATGCGGCGGGAGCGACCGGTCGGAGCGCGCCGCGCACCGGCGGACGAATCGGATATCAGCATGGATCTCGGCTCGGCCGGAGACTCTATACTCCGTTGGGGATGGCGACCCGCGTCTCCAACCCGCCCAACCCCTGGCAGACCGTCCACGCCGAGTGGCTCGGCGAGCCGCCCGCGGCGGAGCTCGAGGTCTTCGAGGAACACGCGAAGTCGATCATCTCGGAGAACGACAGCCCCGACGTCGGTTTCCGTTTCAGCGTGAATCCCTACCGCGGATGTTTTCATGCTTGCAGTTATTGCTATGCGCGTCCGACCCACCAGTACCTCGGCTGGGGCGCGGGCACCGACTTCGATCGCAAGATCGTCGCGAAGGTGAACGCGCCGGAGCTGCTGCGCCGGGAGCTCCTGCGGCGTTCCTGGAAAGGCGACACGATCGTGTTCTCGGGCGTCACGGACTGCTACCAGCCGACCGAAGCCGTGTACGCGCTGACGCGCCGCTGCCTCGAGGTCTGCGCCGAGTTCCGCAACCCCGTCGGCGTCGTGACGAAGGGCGCGCTCGTGCGGCGGGACATCGACGTGCTCTCCCGGCTGGCCCGCGAAGCCGCCGCCGTGGTCTACGTCAGCGTTCCCTTCGCCGACGACGCCGTGGGCCGGGCCATGGAGCCCAACGCGAGCCTCGCGTCCCAGCGGTTCGAGACGATCGCGCGTCTCTCCGAGGCCGGCATCCGCACGGGAGTCTCCGTCGCGCCGGTGATCCCGGGACTCAACGACAGCGACATCGCATCGGTCCTCTCCCGGGCCCGCGAGGCCGGCGCCCGCAGCGCTTTCCTCACGCTGCTCCGCCTTCCGGCCGAAGTGCTTCCCGTCTTCGAAGAGCGCCTGCGCGAAGCGTTTCCCGACCGCGCGGCCCGGATCTGGTCCAACCTGGAGCAGACCCGCGGCGGAAAGCGGAACGAGTCGCGGTTCGGCGCGCGGATGGAGGGCGTGGGTCCCCGATGGGCCGCGATCGAGAGCCTCTTCGACATCGAGTGCCGGCGGCTCGGGATCAACCAGGAGCCGGGAGAAGAGAAGCCGCGCAGCAGCACGTTTCGGAGATCCGCCGGCCGGCAGCCCGGGCTCTTCGACGCCCTCTGAGCTTTGACGGATCTGGAGCCTCTCCGCCGCCACTTTCGCGACGCGCTCGCCGCCGATCCGCCCGGGGCGTACCGCGACTGGTTCCGCGCCCAGGAAGAGCTTCGCTCCGAGCGCCGCGACGACGCCTCCCGCGCTCTCGCCGACGATCTCTGGGAGCTCATCCCCGCGCTCCCCTTCCCGGGCCCGGAGGCGCGAGCGCGGTTTCTCCACAACGCCGCGGTCTTCTACGGAAGCCCGGGCCCGGCGGCCGACCTCGAGCGGGCGCGCCGCCTCTTCGCGGACGCTCTCGGCCACTTTACGGAGGACGGGGACGGCGGCTGGCACGCGCGGGCCCTGCACAACCTCGCGACCGCGCTGTCCAACCTGGGCGAATCCGAGACCGAGCTCGCCGAGGCCGTCGTGCTCTTCGAACGCGCGCTCGCCTGGCGCACGTCCGACCACGAGATTGCGCGCGGCGTCACGCTGCACAACCTGGGGCTCGCGCTGCGGCGCCGGGCCGAGCTCGACCCGGAGCGGTGCGCGGAGCACCTGGCGGACGGGGCGGCGGCCCTCGAGGAAGCCATCGCGATCCGGGAGCGCCAGGGGCTCGCGGACGGACTCGCCGATTCCCGCCGTCAGCTCGAGATCACGCGTGCGCGCCTCTCGGCCCTGACGGATCGGCCGCGATACATTCCGGCCGTGACGCAGCGGCGGTGGATCGAGTACGCGGTGGCGGTGCTCGCGGGGAACGCGATCTACTTCGCGGTGCTGTTTCCGAGCCTGCCGCCGTCGCTGCGCCACGAGCCCTAGCGAATCGACGCGGGACTCGCTGCTCGACTTCCTCTGCTGCGTCCTCGTCTACGTCGCGATCCGGCTCGGCAGCCGCCACGCCCGGCGCGGGCCGGACCGCGGCTCCGCCTAGCGAGGGAAGAAGAAGATCAGGATGAGCCCGAAGACGAAGCAGTACAGCGCGAACCAGTGGACCTTCCGGGTCGAGACCATCCGGATGAGGAACCCGATCGTCGCGTAGCCCACGACGCCCGCGACGGCGGCGCCCAGCAGATACCTGCGCGAAGTCCGCCGTGGCGAAGAAGCCCGCGCCGTGGTGGCGCAGCGCCGAGAGGATCTCGACCCCGGCCGCTCCGACGATCGCCGGAATCGCGAGGAGGAACGTGTAGTCGGCGGCCCAGCGTCCGGTGAAGCCCAGGAGCAGGCCGAAGCCGATCGTGGACGCGGATCGCGACAGTCCCGGGAGCACGGCGAAGCCCTGGACCGTCCCGATGATGACCGCGTCCAGGTACGTCATCGTCTTCGCGGGTCTTGTGGCCGTCCTTGCGGAAGTACGAAACGGCCAGGTAGAGCCCCGTCAGGATCTCCATCGCGCCGACGAAGCGCGGGTTCGTCTTCGTCTGCTCGACGTAGTGCTTCATGAGCAGGCCCGTGATGCCGGTCGGGATCGTCGCCGCGAGGAGCAGCATCGCCAGCCGCCACGCGCCGCGCTGCTTCTCTCGGTCGGAGGAGAAGAGACCCTCGCCTCTTCCGCGCAGGAGCCGGCGGTAGTAGATCAGGATCGCCGCCAGGGTCCCGACGTGGACCAGGACGTCGAAGAGCAGACCGACCTGGCCGAAGCGCGGCATCAGCATCTCGGCCGCGGAGAGGTGCCCGTCGGAGGAGACCGGGATGAACTCGGTCAGGCCCTGGATCACGCCCAGGACGATCGCGTCCAACCAGCTCATCGCGGCGCACGGTATCACCCGCCATACGCCGAACGCGACCGCGAACCACATCGCGTTGGAGACGAGGACGAACGCCGCGAGCGCCGCCAGGAGCCACGCGCCGGCGCGCCGCGGAATCGACGCCACGTCCGACGCCGCGAGGGCGAGCCACGGAAGCCACGTCCAGACGTACCAGCCTCCGACGCCGCCCCAGTCGCCGTAGTAGAGACGGTTGGCGACGGCGAAGGCCACGGAGCCCAGCCGGCCGCGACCAGCGCGCCGGCGGCGTGGGCGGCGCCTCGGCGAGGATCCGCGCGGCGACCGCGCCAGAAGCAGGAACGCGGCGAGGAGCAGGAAGAAGGCCACGACGAGCGGCCGCGGCGCGCGGAAGAAGGTCCACTCCCCCAGCCAGAACGTCGTCTTGATGAGCGTGTAGGCGGACCGCGCGAGCCCGACGACGAGATCGCCGACCGAGCCGCCCAGCGCCGCCGCCGCGCTGTTGAACTCGAGCGTCCCGCCCCATCGCCAGCCGCGCAGCGCCTGGACCGGAAAGACGGCGAGCGTCGCCGCGGCGCCGGCCAGGCCGAGCCGGGTCCGCCGCTGCCCGAGCAGACGCGGCGACGGCGAACGCCGCGACCGGGCAGCGCCGTGAGCTTCAGCATCGGACCGGCGGCCAGCAGCAGAAGCGTGATCGCGGCTCGCGGCCCGACGCCGGTCGATCGCGGCGACGAGACGCGCCGCCCACAGGAAGACCGCGGCGTCGTTGGAGGCGCGCGCGAGGGCCTCGGACGCGCCCGGCGTCAGAGCATGCAGCAGCACGGCGACCGCGAGCCCGGCCGGCCGTTCCCGGGCCAGCGCGCGCAGAGGCCCCAGAAGCGCCGCCGCCACGCACGCAACCGAGAGCAGCCGCAGGAAGAGGAGCGCCGAGAGGGGCGGGTGGGACCCGGGCCAGAGCCTCCAGAGAGATCCCGGCCAGGGCATAGAAGAGCGGCGGCTGGTTGTCCTCGGTGTTCGAGAAGGCAGCGCGTGCACCGGCTGGCGTCGGTGGGACGGCGCGAGCACGTTGAAACGCGCGGGCTCCTTCCCGAACGACGGGCACCCGAACACGCGGTGGAGGCTCTCGGCGCACGGCTCGCCGCGCACCGCGTCGACGAGCGCCGGCTCGACCGGCGCCCCCGCGAAGGCCTTCCCGAACGGCTGCGATGCGAACGCGAGCACGCGCGCGAGGTGGTACGGCTCGTCGGGTCCCTCGAAGGCCGGCACGAACGCCGCGTGGAACGCCATGCGCGCGACCACGGCGGCGGCTCCGAGCGCCAGGATCGCCGGCAGCCTCCTCACGCGGCCGGGCTCAGACGACCACCGGAACGATGACGGGCCGCAGCCCCAGCACGCGGCGACACGCCCGCTTGACCGCGATCGCGATCTCGGCGCGCAGCCATTCGGGATCCGCGTGCTCCTCGGGCGAGGCGCGGGCGAGCACCTCGCGCGTCGCGCGCGACACCTCTCCGGCGAGGGCGCTCCTCCGGCGCCGCGACGCCGCGCGAGACGACGTCGATCTCCCGCCGCGAACCAGAACCACCACGACGCCCTCCTCCGCCAGCCGCCGGCGCTCGCGCACGACCTCGGCGTCCACGGTCTCGGGCCGGTCGTCGAGGTAGACGGTTCCGCAGGCGACGGCCTGCCGCTCGACGCGCGGGTCCGTCGGTCAGCGTGAGCCGGTCGCCGTTGTCGAGCAGGTGCACGCCGTCGGCGGGAATGCCGACCGCGACGGCGATGTCGGCCGCGGCCGCCAGCATCCGGCGGTCTCCGTGCACCGGCATCACGGCGCGCGGCGAGGCCAGACGCAGCCACTCGGCGATCTCGTCGCCGTGCGCGTGCCCGGACACGTGCACCGGCGGGTCGCTCTCCCGCAGCACGCGCGCGCCGCGCCGGACCAGGTGGTCGACCATGCGATTGACCGAGCGCTCGTGGCCCGGGATCGTGCGCGCCGAGAGGACCACGAGATCGCTCCGGCTCGAGCTCGAGGTCCGCGTGCTCGTTCAGCGCCAGGCGGTAGAGCGCCGAGAACGGCTCGCCCTGGCTCCCGGACGTCAGGCAGAGGAGGCGGCCGGGAGGGATCTGACGCAGGTCCGCGGCCGCCGGACGCACGCCGGCGGGCAGCCGCAGCCGGCCGAATCGCTCGGCGATCTCGGCGACCGCGCGCATGCTGCGCCCGAGAAGCGCCACGCGCCGGCCCCGAGCGACGGCCGCCTCGACCCCCTGCGAGACGCGGGCGACGTGGCTCGAGAACGTCGTCAGGATGATCCGGCCCCGGGCAAGCGCGAACGCCGCCGCGAGACCACGCCGGCCACCCGCTCCGAGAGCGAGCGGCCCGGCCGCTCGGCGTTGGTCGAGTCGACCAGCGCGAGGTCGACGCCCTCCCCGAGCGCCGCGGCGAGCCCCTCGCGGTCGGTCGTCTCTCCGTCGGGCGGGTCGTCGTCGAGCTTGAAGTCTCCGGAGTGGAGGATGCGCCGGCCTCCGGCCTCGATCAGGATCGCGGCCGAGTCGGGCACCGAGTGCGAGACGCGGAAGAAGGTCGCCGTGAACGCTCCGGCGCGGATCGGCTGGCGGCCACGCGCCTCGATCAGGCCGTCGAGGGAGCGCCTGCGCCTCCTCCAGCCTCCGGCGCGCGAGCGCCAGCGTGAAGGGAAACCCGTACACCGGCGCGGCGCACCACTCCCGCAGGAACGAGAGCGCGCCGATGTGGTCCTCGTGGCCGTGCGTCAGGAACACCGCGTCGACCTTCTCGCCGCGAAGCGCCGAGAGGTCCGGCGCGATGCGGTCGATGCCGGGGAACGTCTCGTCGGGAAACGAGACGCCGACGTCGAGGAGGACGCTCGATCCGGCGCTGCGCAGCCAGAGGACGTTGCGGCCGAACTCGCCGACGCCGCCGAGCGGGACGATCTCCAGCGGACGCCCTCGGCAGCGATCTCCGAGCGGCGCGCTCAACGCTCCGGCTCCAGCCGCGCGAGCGCCACGAACTGTCGAGCCCCAGCTCCTCGGCCCGGACGCGCGGGCTCAGATCCAGGGATTCGAGCGCGCGCTCCCAGGCCCGCGGGGGCCCGCCGCGGCCAGCGCGTTGGCGAGGGTCTTGCGCCGCGCCTGGAACCCGAGCGACGCGAGGCGCAGCGCGCGGCGGAGCTTCGGGCTCCGCCTCCGGCTCGGCGGCGTGAGCTCGAGGACGCTCGATCGGACCTTCGGCCTCGGCCGGAACGCGGAGGGCGGCAGATCGAACAGGATGCGCCCGGTCGCCCGCGCGGCCGTGCGAACGGAGAGGTAGCCGTATTCGTCGTCGCCCGGCCGCGCCAGGAACCTCCGCGCGACCTCGGCCTGGACGGTGGCGACCGCGCGGCGGATCGTCCCCGGATCCTCGAGGGCCGCGGTGAGGATGCGCGTGGCCGCGTTGTACGGCAGGTTCGCGACCAGCACCGCGGAGCCGTCGTGCCCGGCCTCCCGCAGCCAGTCCCGGAACGTGCGCTCCATCACATCGCCTCGGAGGACGGCGACTCGGTCTTCGCTCCGAGCTCCGCGGCCAGCCGTTCGGCGCGGAGGGGATCGATCTCGACCGCGACGACGGGCGCGGCGCGCTGCGAGAGCGGACGCGTGAGGGCGCCGTCGCCGGGCCCCACCTCGAGCACGACGTCGTCCGCCGCGATGCGCGCCGCCTCGACGATGCGTTCGGCGATTTCGGGACGCGCCAGGAAGTGCTGGCCCCAGCGCTTGCGAGCCGGAGGACCGAGCGCGTCGGGTGCACGCGCTCGCCGACAGCTGGCCCCGTCACGCTCATGCTGTGGCGGCATTTCGCCGCGATACCCCACGGCTTTCGAGGCTATCAGATGCTAAACTTTCTCGGATCGAGAGGACCGTGTTGCAGGTTCACACGCTTGAAAATCGTCGACTCGAGAACTTCCTCGAGAGGCACAAGGCCTACTACGCCTACACCGGCGAGATCGAGATCGACCGGTTCCTGCGCGAGATCCTCCAGAAGGCCAACGAGTTCGTGCCCTCCGAGGCCGGCTCGATCCTCCTCGACGATCCGATGACCAAGAACTCCGACGACCGGCTCGAGAACGAGCTCGTCTTCATCGGCACCTACGGCGCGAACGGAGAGGCGCGGCTCGGCAAGCGGATGAACGCGCGCGTCGGCATCGTCGGGCACGTCTACGCCACCGGCGTCGCCTACATGACCGACGACGTCGTCGAGGATCCCTTCTTCTACCCCACCCTGGATCTGACCGACGGCTTCCAGACGAAGTCGGCGCTGTGCGTTCCGATCCGCATCGAGTCCTCGGTGTGCGGCGTGCTCGAGCTCGTCAACCGCACGGGGCCCGGAGGCTTCCGCGAGAAGGATCGGCGGCTCCTCGAGATCTTCGCCGAATACGCGTCGATCTCGATCCAGAACCTGCTCGACGCGCGCCGAGCGTACGAGGTCGCCAAGCGCGACGGACTGACCGGCCTCTACAACGAGCGCTACCTGCACCTCCGGCTGACGCAGGAGCTCTCGCGCATCTCCCGCGACGGCGGAGACTGCTGCGTGGTCTTCCTCGACCTCGACAACCTGAAGGCCGTCAACGACCGCCACGGCCATCTCGCCGGCAGCCAGGTGCTCCGCGAGGTCGGCTACCTCCTGCGCCGCACGGTGACCGACGAGCGCGCGACGCTGACGCGCTACGGCGGCGACGAGTTCGTCCTCATCCTCCCCGGGCACAATCTCCAGGAGGGAATGGAGGTCGCGGAGGCGATCCGCCACTCGATCCGCAGCGCGACCTTTCTCTTCCGGCCCTACGGCTTCAACGAGCCCGCGCTCAACCTTCAGGGGGTCATCACGGCGTCCCTGGGCCTCTCGTCGATTCGCTCGCATGCGACGGCGGGCTCCTCGGTCGAGCAGCAGAAGAACGAGCTCCTGCGCGCCGCGGACACCGCGCTCTATCGCGCCAAGGACCACGGCAAGGACCGCTGCACGGCCGCGAGCCTCGAAGACGCGCGCGTGCCCGCGATTCTCGCTAGGCCTCCGCGGAGGCCCGGTACGGGGGGTTGTCGGCCCCTCGGCCCGCGTGCTAGCGTTGCCTTTCCGCGGTTCGGTCTTTCGCCGGCTCGAGTTTTTCGCCTGTTTTTCGCCTGAGGAGCCTCCCATGACGACCCTGACCCACGAGCAGCTGTCGCCGAAGAACGTGCTGGACGTCCTGTCCCGCCACATCCTGGTGGACGGGTACCACGTCGTCATGGACATGGAGAGGAGCCAGGGCTCCTACCTCTACGACGCGCGGAGCGATCGCCCCATCCTGGATTTCTTCTCCTGCTTCGCGACGATTCCGATCGGCTACAACCACCCGAAGATGAACGACCCGGAGTTCCGGGAAGCGCTGATGGAGGCGGCCCTCACGAAGCCGTCGACCAGCGACATCTACACCGAGCACTTCGCCCGGTTCGTCGAGACCTTCTCGAGCCTCGCCGTGCCCGAAGAGCCACTCCGACCACATGTTCTTCGTGGAGGGCGGCACGCTCGCGATCGAGAACACCCTCAAGACCGCCTTCGACTGGAAGATCCGCAAGAACCTGGCGAAGGGCAAGGGCGAGAAGGGCACGAAGGTCCTCCACTTCAAGAACGCGTTCCACGGGCGGTCCGGCTACTCGCTCTCGATGACCAACACCGCCGACCCGCGCAAGACCCAGTACTTCCCCAAGTTCGACTGGCCGCGTCTCTCCTGCCCGCGCCTGCGCTTCCCGGTGACGGACGAAGTCGTCCGCGAGGTCGCCGCGGCGGAGGAGGCGGTCGAGCGCGAGATCCGCGCGGCCTGCGCCGCGTCGCCCGACGACATCGCGGCGCTGATCCTGGAGCCGATCCAGGGCGAGGGCGGGGACAACCACTTCCGCCCGGAGCTCTTCCGCCGCCGCAGCGGCGGCGCTGCCGCCGCGGTGGCGGGAGCACCGCGCGCCAACGTGCTCGTGCTTGCTCACAGCGGCTTCTGTGCGGATGGGCGGGCGCGTCCCTGGTGGCGGCTACCCATCCACCGGCAAATGCTCCATCCGAACCGTTTTGGTACCGACCACCCGTATTCCGACCTGCTGGACGAGCTGGGCCCCTGGCTCGACCGAACGTGGACCCAAGTCGATTCCTGGGTGGCCACTCATTCCGGGCCTTCCTGGCACTGTGAGGTCGTCCCACCCCTCGGGAGTCTAGGTTCCTAGCGGCGGCCCGCGGGCGTCGAGACCGTAACGCCGAGGGGCATTCTCGGCGCGGCGAAGGCAACTAGATGCCGGTAAATCCGGGTGGCAGGGTCCGCCGAATCGGTGACGTCGTTCCTTCAATCACGCCTGAACTGACGGCGGGGTTAATTGGGCCGGGAACGGGTATGCACTTCGACGGAAGGAAGCTGCAGTGAGCGAATTGCCTGTGAGCGAGGAGCCGGCAGTCGACGCCTTCGCAGTGCGCGGAACACGTATTGGATGACCCATACGGCCATCTGTCCCGCGTGTGGCTATCCGACGGTCGGTCGGGGCCTCTGTGCGAGTTGCCGAGCCGTGGTAATGCTTTAACGCCTATTGCCCTCGGCGGCCACAGCTGGCGCTGGGGCCCCGATCCTTTCGGAGCGAATCAACGGCCGCACGTACGGTTCGGTGTTCCCCATCCACCAAAATATAAGTGGCACTAGCAGGTTCAGTGTGATGAGCCGATCATTGGAGAATTCTTTCCCCGGCGGGCGGGCTGACCTAACGGCGCGCCAGCCACCGGTCTCCCGCCGACGCGGGCACGCGGCGATCAGTCACGTGTGCGGCGTCGGGCAGTTGGATAGCCGTAGGACAACACTCCTGCTCACAATGGTTGAACTGATCAGTTTTGGGCCGACGTCGGACGATTCCTCGACCCAGCCGAGAGTTGGCTTGAAGATCGTCGCAAACAAAGCGTGAAGGGCCGTCTCGGAGATCGCCGTTCATCAAACTCTCGCGGATCGAGACGCTTACTCGGCGGGGGCCCGGACCGCCGCAACCAGCGCTGCAACAACGAGAACCAGCAGGAGGACCACGAGCACCACCGGCCCGAGTAGGAGCCCCAAGGTCAGGAGGAGAACGAGGCCGACCTTGGCCGGGCCGCTCAATCCAGAAACGAAACCCTTGATGGCAGCCAAACAGGGTTCTCTACCCGCCGCTGCAGCACGAATTCCTGCAAGTCCCGCTTGCATACCCGCGCCACCGTGTGCGACCGCCTCGATGAGCGTGTCCATCCACTCCTGAATCTTCTTGGTCAAGTCTTCCCCACGGTCTCGCACCGCGTCGAGGAGTTGGCGGACATAGGCTTTCAGGGACTCGACGACGGCCGCGACCGCCTCCTGGCCGAGAGGCGCGTTGGTCGCCCCGCCGTACTCGGACAATGACGACTCCGGTAGGCGAGTCCGATCCCGGGCAGCGGACCGCACGTCGACGGACCCGCTGGAGTTTTCTTTTCGTACACGGTTCGAGTCCCGCCGAATTCGCGGTCTCAGCCGGCCGCACACGTCTCGAGGAAACGCGATCAGAACGCCGTCGCCCGACCGTATCGGAGGCTGATGCGTTGGTGGAATCTGGCCGTCTGGGCGATGGTGTCGGTTTCGCCCGCCGAGGTTCGGCGCGCCGGGCTGCGGGCGTGGTCGACCTGGCGGCCGTCGTCGGGCGAGATGTCGCCGTCGCCACCGGTTCGCTGTCAGTCATCTTGCCGTTGCCCGCCGCGCCTCGACGTTCCGGTCGGCGGTCCGCTCCCGCCGTTCGCCCGGCCTCGCGTGTTCATAACACTGCGACTACCCCCAGGCGCTATCTGCGAAACCGGACCGGGACCGTGGGGGAGCGCGACAAAAGAGCCGAATCCGCTCACACCGCACGACCCCCGCGGCGCGCCTCTGCCATGGTGTTGGCCGCGCCTAACAAGTACACCCACGACATTCCCATGATGTTGTGCTGCAACACCTTCCACACCGTTCGCGGCGACGCATCCAACATCTGGACCTGCGACATTCGAGGCGCGGGCGAGGCATCCGCCTTCGCGGCAGGTATATCTGGCCGCAGGCGCTCGTCGCGGTGCTGTCGTCCGGGGTGCGGGTGGCCACGGAGACTACGAACGTTCGGATGGCTGCTCTCCTGGGATGTACGGGCCCGGCCGTTGGCCAGATAGAACACATTCGCCCGCCGGGGCGAATGCGGCAGTTGGTGCAGTCGATTGACGCTGGTGCAAATTCGGATGTCGTCAAACAAGGGCGATGAGGTTGTGCCGGGATGTTATGCCGCGACCCGTGTACGGGTCGCGGCAACGCGTCCGCTTTGGTGCGCTTCAATGTGGCGGCCGTCACATTGAGGCCAGGTCAAATTGCGCGGTCGCCTGTCCGCAGTAAGCGCATCGAAGAGTCACGCACGGTCGATAGCGATCGACGGCGAAGTGCAGACATCAGCCACGCCGACCGTCGGACCGTTCGCGCGATCGACCGCATTGGGGATCCACTTGAACAGATTGAATAGCGACGCGGCAGTGGCATCGTGCAACCGGTCCGTCCGGTCGGGGGGCATCGGATTGCCGGACTGGAATTCGAGACGGTACGGAGAATCGGACGGCTAATGCGGACTCCGGAAGCACGGTCTAGCGTCGCCGTAATCAGGTATGTGGGTCATTTACTGAGTTCCCGACCGAGTCGGTAACAATGCATTCAGCAACCACCCACCGGGCAACATATCGTCATTGTCGCAAATTGTGTCGAACGGTTGTAGGCAACCCTTATGAGGAGTGACCCGAATTTCGCCACCAAATAGAACTCCCATGTTTCGAAAAGTGTGTGATCTTGTTTTCGAAATAATGGCGGTAAAACGGGCTAATACTCGGTGCCATGCCCGCCTCGGCTAACATCGGGTATACGGCATGGAGGCAAGACTCGAAGATGGGCGCAAGACGGACTCCGCTCGCTTCGGCAGTTTGGCGCAGTTCTATCCACCCTTCTGCATCGAGCGTTACACATCTAAGCCTGCGCTGGCAGTGCAGCAGCTCCCGCCCGACCCGGGTTTCAGCTAACTGGACGTTGCCACGCCTGCGGGGCACATGCCGTGGCCATACAGCGAGCGTTGAGCGCCCGTTGCGGACCTAAGCCCGAGTGCGAGGGCGCCGAAAGAGATTCGCGAATTTGCCCCGTTTCGCGATTTGTTGCGTGCTCTTCCGGGTAGCCCCGAATTAAGCATCGGTCCACGTTGTCGGACAGGTGGTAGCGATAGGTTGTCAGCTGATTGACGGGAGTAAGGATTATGGCGAATGGAGCCAAGGTGGCGATGGCGGTAGGAGCGGGCTATCTCCTCGGCAGGACGCGCAAGATGCGGGTGGCACTCATGCTGGCCGCCGCAGGGGTCACCGGAAAATTTCCGGGAGGTCCGACTCAGCTTGTGGCACAAGGTCTGAAGTCTTTGGGTGCCTCGGCGGACGTAAGTCAGCTGTCACAGCAGTTGCGTGGCGAGCTGCTAGCCGCGGCCAGGGCGGCCGCGGTCGCGGCGGCCACGCATCAGGTCGACTCGTTGAACGATCGGCTGCAGGGCGTCACATCGACGGTGGGCGCTGACGAGGTGCTCGAAGACGTCGGCGACACCGTCGACCAGGCAAGTGAGCCAGTGCGCTCCCTCACCGGGCTCGGCGCAAACGGCGCCGAGACGCCCGCCCTGATGACGAAGACGACCTCTATGAAGGGGGACGACGAGGCCTACGAAGACGACGAGCCGCTGGACGTCGAAGAGGACATCGACGAAGACGAAGACGACGAGCTGGAGGACGACGACTTGGAATCGGAGCCCGAGGACGATGAACCGCAGACGGCGCGACCACGACGACGCGCTACAGCTCGAGGCACCGACCGTGCGCCACGGCGTCGGGCGGCAACAGCGACGAAGCGCGCACCAGTGCGGCGAGGACGGTAAGGGAAATGACACATTCAAATAACGGCGAACCGCGCAAGTCGGATACAGCCAGCCCAAAGAACCCTCTGCAGGATTCCCTGCAGAAGTTGGCCGGAACATTCACCGAGCGCGCCGTGAGTTCCGCATCGAACCGCCTTAGTGGGGCAAGTGAACGCCTCACTGACTATGCGCAGGGTGGAGGCGGCAGCGGCTTGCTCGCAGCCGTCACCGGCGCCGACAAGCTGGCTTCGGGCGGGTCGCCGCTCAAGTCGGCCATGAGCGCCGGGTTGGCCGGGACCAAGGAGAAAGTGAAAGACACTCTCGGCAATATCAAGGAATCGCTGACCGGTGGAAGGGGCAAGGGCGGCGGGAAGAAATTGAAGCTCACCAACATCATTGAAGACATCGATGTCGGTGCTCCAATCGATCTCGTGTACAAGCAGTGGACGGAGTACCCCCAGTTCCCGAGGTTCATGAAGAAGGTCGAGCAGGCCGACCAGGCGGACGACACGAAAGTGCAGTGGAAGGCGCAGGTCTTCTGGTCGCATCGGGCTTGGGAGGCGACGATCATCGAACAAGTCCCCTATGACCACATCGTGTGGCGGTCTAAAGGTGCCAAAGGCCATGTTGACGGCGCGGTTTCCTTCCACGAGTTGGCACCTAACCTCACCCGCATCGTCGTCGTTCTCGAATACCATCCCCAAGGCTTGTTCGAGAAGACCGGCAATCTCTGGCGCGCCCAGGGGCGCCGAGCTCGACTGGAACTCAAGCACTTCAGGCGCCACGTGATGACGCATACCTTGCTGCATCCCGACGAAGTCGAGGGGTGGCTCGGCGAAATTCGCGACGGCGAAGTCGTCGATTCAGGCGAGACCGAAGACGGTGCACAAGCCAAGGGCGCCAAGGCCAAGGGCGCCGGAACCAAGGACGCCAGAACCAAGGACGCCGAAGCCGAGGACATCGAAGCCGAGGACACCGAAGACGAAGACGACACCGAAACCAAGCCTTCCCCGTCCTCATCGCGGCGTCGGAGGGCAGACCGACCCAGTCCTCGTAAGCGCGCAAACGGCGAACGCCCATCCCGCCGCCAAACCGCCGTCAAAGATAAGGAAGAGAGCCGCTCATGACCACCGCGATTCAACCGGCCGGAGGCAGCGCCGGTGGCTCGAGCTCTAGTGGCTTGGCCGACGTTATCGACACAATTCTCGACAAGGGCCTCGTGATCGACGCTTACGTTCGCGTCTCTCTGGTTGGTATCGAGGTATTGACCATTGACGCCCGGATCGTCGTTGCGAGCGTTGACACGTATCTGCGGTTCGCCGAGGCCGTGAACAGGCTGGACATCGCAAGTTCGGATCCGAAGTCGACACTACCGGACGTGGTCGGCGACGTGACCGAAGGTGTCACGCACGGCGCTTCCAAAGGCAAGACGAGTGGCGTGTTGGAGGCGGCCGGCGAAAAGCTCGGCGACATCCTCTCCGACAAGCAGCCACAGCGCCAGAAGGTGCGAAGCCGGAGGGAAGACCGATGACATCCACCAAACAGCAACATGACGAGGACCAGAACGCCGAAACCGGTTCCGCAGTCTACGTGTACGGCATTGTGCCCGGTGACGTGGAGGTCGAGGACGACGCGGAGGGGATCGGCGATCCGCCGGGCAAGGTCGAGATCATTCGGGAAGGCGATATCGCAGCGCTGGTCAGTACGGTGCGTACCGATCGTGCAATCGGTAAGCCCGCAGACCTGAAAGCCCATGCGGCATTGCTGGACGGCACCGCTTCGGTTGCGCCCGTGCTCCCACTGCGGTTCGGCGCCGTGATGACGGACGTCGATTCGGTTGCGTCCGAGTTGTTGCGGGAGCATCATGATGAATTTGCGCAGACGCTCCAGGCATTGGAAGGGCACGCCGAATTCATTGTCAAAGGGCGCTATCAGGAGGAAGCCTTTCTCAGCGACCTGCTCTCCGAGAACGATCAGGCCCGCCAACTTCGCGATGACATCCAAGCCAAACCGGAGGAGGCGGCAAGGAATTCGCGCATGGCGCTCGGCGAGTCATCTCCAACACGATCGAGGCGGCACGCCAGGCCGATACGCAACGAGTGGTTGAAGAACTCAAGGAGATGGCCGAGCAGGTCGGCATCCGTGAACCCGACACATGAGTGGGATGCCGTCCATGTTGCCGTATTGGCGAAGGTGGACCGCGAAGCGGATCTACAGGAGCTCGTGGAGCGGCTCAACGAGAGCGCAAGGGGCCGTACGGAACTGCGCATCATCGGACCAGTGGCCGCCTACGACTTCGTGACGACGACTACACCGGAGGCATGAGCTACATGGGAATTCTCTCGGCGATCGTGGGTCTGCCCCTGGCGCCAGTGCGGGGTGTGGTTTGCACTCGGTGAAGTGATTGCA
>CAWDSI010000008.1:0-112874 GCA_963804915.1 uncultured Acidobacteriota bacterium | reverse complement strand
ACGACGTATTGCTGGACGTGGTGGCCGCCTCCGGAGTCGAGGAGCCATTCGCGATGCTGGGGATCTCCTCGGGCGCCGCATTCTCCGTCGCCTACGCAGCGCGCCATCCGGAGCGGGTCTCGCGGCTGATCCTCTACGGCGGCTACGCTCGCGGCTGGGCGCAGCGCAGCGATTCGGAGAGCGTGCGCCAGTACCGCGCGATGCTGGAGCTCATGCGGGTCGGCTGGGGAAAAGAGAATCCCGTCTTCCGCCAGGTCTTCACGTCGCGCTTCATCCCCGGCGCCAGCGAGGCGCAAATCGGCTGGTACAACGAACTGTGCCGGCGGACGAGCACTGGCGACATGGCGGCCCGGACCCTCGAGGCGCGCTCGACCGTCGACGTGACCGACCTGCTCGGCGAGATCAAGGTGCCGACGCTCGTCATCCACTCCCGCGACGACGAGGTTTGTCCGGTCTCGGAAGCGCGCCTCCTCGCGGCCGGAATCCCGGGAGCGCAGTTCGTCGAGCTGGACTCCCGCAACCACATCCTTCTCGAGGACGAGCCGGCCTGGGCGCGCTTTCAGGAAGCCGTCCTCGACTTCATGGGTCTCGCGGCCCCGAACCCCGGCGAAGACGCCGCGTTCGCCCGCCTCACGGCCCGCGAGCGCGAGATCCTCGTGCTGATCACTCGCGGGCTCGGCAACGCCGACATCGGCACGAGCCTCGCGATCAGCGAGAAGACCGTCCGCAACCACATCTCGAATCTGTTCGACAAGCTCGGGGTTTGGACCCGGGCGCAGGCGATCGTGTTCGCGCGAGACCGCGGTTTCCGGTCCTAGCCTCCGGTCCTGGCTGTCAGTGGGACAGCGCCCTGGCGACCGCCTCGAGCTTCGCCGGTCCCCTGCTCGTCAGCTCACTCACGATCTGGACGAACTTGGGATGCTCGAGCCCGGAGACGAGAAACGTCCAGCGGTAGGCGCGATGCGTGTTCTTCTTGATCTCCTCTTTTTCCGGGTCTGAAAGCGTCCGTCCGATGGCCTTCTCGAGGCTCGACCAGATCCAGATCGGCCTGCTGCGACAGCAGCCCATCGACCGCACCGCCGAGCTCGAGCAGCTCGTCGACGGCCGTTTCGCGATCCTCTTCGCTGATCTCCTCGGATGATCTCGTCGATGAGGAGCGAATCGATCTTCGCGTGCTGGGCCTCGTCCATCCAGTGATACTTGACCAGATCGCGGAAGAGCCCGTCGAGCTCGCCCCGATCGCGCACGTGCTCGACGTAGTGAAGCTGCGTGAACCACTCGATCATGCTGGTCAGCAGGTAGCTGCACAGCCGCGACTTGCTGAGCACCACCCTGGCCACTTCCTCGCGGGCGGGGATCAAGCCGCACTGGACTCCGAACCCTTTCGCGAAGAGCGCCGTCGAGCGTCGGAACAGCTCCTGGTGCTTCGACTCGTCCTCGGCAAAACGCAGCAGCGTGCGCAACCGCGTCTCGTCGCCGTAGATGTCCTTCTGGGCGGCTTCCAGGGCCTGCGGAATGATGTACTCCTCCACGTAGGCGAAGATGTGGCAGTACGCGTTGCCCATGATCTGATTCAGCTTGAGCTTCTCGCGGTCGTTCAGGCAGCGAATGCCGTCCACTCCCGACAGCCGATTCGGAAGAAATCGCCTCGAGTAGTCGAAGTCCCGGCCCTCGAGCACCTGGCGCTCCGTCCAGGCGACCTTCAGCGAGTTCTGCAGGATCTCCGGATACGAATAGTTGTGGGAAAGCATGGGGTTTCTCCTTTTCGACCCTACGATGGCGTCGCTCCCCCGCCCGACAATGGGAACTCCGTCCCGAATCGGCCGGATTCGAGGGGAATCACCCGGGACAATTGCCCCGGTTCGGTGGATTCGCAGAGCTCCCGCGGCGCTCGCGACAATTCAAGGACAGGGCGGGTCTGACCCGGAATCGCCTAAGATCCTCCCGCTTTGGAGGTGACGGAATGCGAGAAGCTCCGTGGGCGCTGGCTGGCCCTGGCGGCGGTCGTCGTGACGGCACTGACCGCACAGGGAGCCGGACTGGGAGCCACTCCCGGCGACGAGGATCCCTTCCAGTGGCTGGAAGAAGTGCAGGGCGAGAAGGCCCTGGCGTGGGTCAAAGAGCAGAACGCGAAGACGCTCGCGGTGCTGGAGGCCCGGCCCGAGTACAAGCCCATCTACGCGCGGACGCTCGAGATCCTCGACTCGAAGGAGAAGATCCCGACGCCGGAGATTCTCGGGGACAAGATCTACAACTTCTGGAAGGACGACGTCCACGAGCGCGGGATCTGGCGGCGGACCACGCTCGCTTCCTATCGTTCGGCCAATCCGCAGTGGGAGACGGTGCTCGACGTCGACGCGCTGGCGAAGGCCGAGGGCAAGTCCTGGGTTTTCAAGAGCGCGACCTGCCTGCCCCCGGCCCACACGCGGTGCCTGATCGAGCTGTCGGCCGGAGGCTCGGACGCCGCCGTGGTCCGCGAGTTCGACACCAAGACCAAGGAGTTCGTGGCCGGCGGCTTCTCGCTGCCGGAGGCCAAGTCGAGCGTCGCCTGGCGGGACGAGGACACGGTCTGGGTCGGCACGGATTTCGGACCCGGCTCGCTGACGACCTCCGGGTACCCGCGGATCGTGAAGCTCTGGAAGCGCGGCACTCCGCTCTCCGCGGCGAAGACGATTTTCGAGGCCGCGCCGGAAGACGTCGGCGCGTTCGGGACCAGCGAGATCCTGAGCGACGGCCGGTACGACATCGTCACGCGCTACCCGCCGATGATCTTCCGCCAGGACATGTACCTTCTCCGCGGCGATCGCCTGGTCAAGCTGGATCTGCCCCAGGACATCGACCCGCGCGTCTTCTTCCGCGGCCGGTTCCTCTTCTCCCTGCGCAGCGACTGGACGCCCGTCGCCGGGGGCAAGACCTATCGCGAGGGGTCGCTCCTGGCCGCGCCCGTCGAGGAGATCGTCAGCGGAAAGCCGCGCATCGAGGTGCTCTTCGAGCCGAGCGCGCGCGTGTCGCTCGCGAACGTCAAGCGCACGAAGGATCGCGTCCTGCTCGAGACGCTCGACAACGTGAAGAGCCGCATCACGGCTCTGACGCTCGAAAGGCGACGGCATGGGAGCGGGCCGACATTCCCACGCCCGGGCCGCGGCACGGCGGATCTGACGGCCACGAACGACGATACGGAAACCTTCTTCTACACGTACGAGGACTTCACGACGCCGGACTCCCTGTGGCTGAGCGAGAACGGAGGCGCGCCCGCGAAGGTCAAGACGATGCCGGCGTTCTTCGACGCGACCGGGATTACGACCGAGCAGTTCGAAGCGACGTCCAAAGACGGCACGAAGATCCCGTACTTCGTGGTCCGACCCAAGGAGCGCGCCGACCGACGGGACCGCTCCGACGCTCCTCTACGGGTACGGCGGCTTCGAGGCCCCCATGGTGCCCACGTACAGCGGCGCTCTCGGGTCGGCGTGGCTCGCCCGCGGAGGCGTCTACGTCCTCGCCAACATCCGCGGCGGCGGCGAGTTCGGACCGGCCTGGCACAAGGCCGCCATGAAGGAACACCACATCCGCAACTTCGAGGACTTCTCCGCGGTCGCGAAGGATCTCGTCGCGCGCAAGATCACCTCGACCCGCAACCTCGGCATCATGGGCGGCTCCCAGGGCGGCCTCCTCGTCGGCGGCACGTTCGCTCTCTACCCCGACCTCATGCACGCCGTCGTCGTGCAGGTGCCGCTCGCCGACATGCGCCGCTACAGCAAGCTCCTCGCCGGCGCGAGCTGGATGGCCGAGTACGGCGACCCGGACAAGCCCGAGGAGTGGGCGTACATCCAGACCTGGTCTCCGTACCACCTGCTCAAGAAGGACGTGAAGTACCCGACGCCGTTCTTCTGGACCAACACCCGCGACGACCGCGTCCACCCGGGCCACGCCCGCAAGATGGTCGCGAAGATGGAAGCCCAGGGACACCCGGTCTACTACTTCGAGAACACCGAGGGCGGCCACGGAAGCGGCGCCGTCGCCAAGCAGACCGCGCAGGTCACGGCCCTGCAGTACGCGTATCTGTGGATGATGCTGCGCTGAGGTCGATCAGCGCCGGCTGGCGCTATCGTGTACCTGCGGTACGAAGCCCGCTCGGATCGCGCGGACGATCGAACGCGGGGTCAGCACGGCGACCTCCGTCTCGGGCGGCGCGTCGACCGCGAGACCGTAGCCCGAGAAGCTCCAGGGCGAGAGCCTCCCGTTCCAGAGCAGGTGCGCCCCGCCCGCGTGCTCGACCATCGCTCCGTCCGGCAGCGACGACAGGAGTGCGACGTAGGCTCTCTTGACTCCGCCGGCCTCCAGCCGATCGGCATGCAGAACCTCGATCGATCTCCTCGGCCCCGAGAAAGCCGACGCGCCGCGTCCCTCCCGCGCTGACCGACGTCCCACGCGGCCCGGAACTCCTCGTAGCGGCGCCTCCGGCACTCGGCGCAGGGCCGATGGCCCGGCGGCAAGGGAGGTCGCCTCATCCAGAAAGAAGAGCTCGCTGTAACGTTTCGGAGTAAAGACCTCCCGGCGCCTGTCCTTGAAGCTCAGGACGCACGTGATCCATCGCCGCAGCCGCCAGGCCGCGACGACCTGTTTGGAGGCGTCGTGCAGCACGCCGCGATTGCCCATCCAGGCCCCGCGTGCCGGGGTCGCGTGCAGCGCGCCATAGGGATCCACGCGATTCTGAAGAGGCATGGGGCGTAGGGTCGCATGCTTCCTCCAGGCGCCCTTGATAAAGTTCACCCCAAGAATCCACGAAGGGAGGAGAACACCATGAGGAAGCTCTCGACCTGGTTCAGCGTCATCCTGCTGTCCGCCACCTGCGCCGCGACTGCGGGCGCACAGACCGCGACACACGTCATCAGCGCGGTCGACGACGCCAAGTTCGGGCCCGCGCCGCCCTTCCTTCCCCCGGGGGCACAGCTCGCGGTTCTCTCCGGCAATCCCATGGGCGCGGGAGCCTATGCGGTCCGCGTCCGCTTTCCGGCGAACTACGCAATTCCCGCGCACTCTCATCCCACGGACGAAAACGTCGTGGTGACCAGGGGATCCGTGACCTTCGGCATGGGCGACAAGCTCTCGAAGACGGCGACGGGCAACAAGACGCTCAACGTCGGCGGGTATGCCCTGATGCCGACCAACATGAACCACTACGCCTACGCGGGAAGCGAGGGAGCGGACATCGTGCTCTACGGGCAGGGACCCGTCGAGTTCAAGTACGTGAACCCGGCCGACGACCCGAGGAACGCGAAGCCCGCGGCGAAATAGAGCGGCACGAGCGCCGCTCACCCGTCCCGGTCTCCGTCCCTCGGAAACTTCCTGGCGAGCCGTTCGTCCTCTTCCCCTTGCGCTTCTACACCTCCGGGAATAGGTTTCCTGTTGTAGAAGCGAAAGGGGAACGATCGTGGCCGCACGCATCGATCTGCCGCAGGGAACGCTCGACCTTCTGATCCTGCGCACGCTCGCCAAGGAGCCTCTGCACGGCTGGGCGATCTCGGAACGGCTGCAGCAGGTCTCGCGCGCCGTCCTGCAGGTGCCGCAGGGTTCGCTCTATCCCGCCCTGCAACGTCTCGAGCGCCGGGGATGGATCGGCGCGAAGTGGGGCGTCTCCGCCCGCAATCGGAAGGCCCGGTTCTACGAGCTCACGGCGCGCGGCCGGGCGGAGCTCGGGCGTGAGCGGCGCGCCTGGCGCCGGTTTACGCAGGCCGTCGCGCTCGTCCTGGAGCGGAGCTGACTATGTGGAATCCGCTGCGGCGCCGGCTGCGTTCACAGCGCGGGAGCGACTTCGAGCGAGACCTCTCCGCCGAGCTGGCCGAGCACGTCGAGCTCGAGGCCGATCGCCTCATGGAAGAAGATCCGATGGCCTCCCCCGCGCCGAGGCCCTTCGCCGCGCCCGTCTCGCCCTCGGCGGTGTCGCACAGATCCAGGAGGACTGCCGCGACGCGCGGCCCCTGCAGGTGCTCGACACGCTCGCGCGCGAAGTGCGGGAGAGCGCCCGCGCTCTCCGGCGCCAGCCCGGCTTCGCGCTGATCGCCGCCGGCACCCTCGCGCTCGGCATCGGCGCGAGCGCGGCCGTCTTCAGCGTCGTTCACGGCATTCTCCTGAAGCCCCTCGACTACCCCGAGGCCGACCGCGTCGTCATGCTCTGGCGGACCTGGCCGATCGCGAGCGTCTTCGGCAGCGACGAGCTGCCCTGGGGCGCCCTGGACTTCCAGTTGCTCGCCGGGAGCGCCCGCTCCTTCGAGTCGCTCGGCGCCTTCAAGCCGGCCATGGTGAACCTCACCGGCGTCGGGGATCCCGAGCGGCTCGATGGGATCCGGGTCTCGAAGGGCTTCTTCCCCGCGCTCGGCGTGGCGCCACGCGTGGGGCGGACGTTCACGCCGGCGGAGGACTCCCCCGGCGGTCCCCGGGTCGCGATCGTCAGCGACGCCTTCTTCCGCGAGCGCCTGGGCTCGGACCCGGCCGCCGTCGGCCGCGAGATCGCGCTGGACGGCGAAGCCTGCGTGATCGTCGGCGTGATGCCGCCCGGCTTCGGATTTCCCCACGGCGAAGAGATGCCGGGCGCGCTCGCGTTTCCGCGGCGGCCGCAGGTGTGGCTCCCCCTGGCTCTGCCTCCGCAGATGCGAGGCCCCTCGGACCTCGCCGTGGTGGCGCGCCTCGCCCGCGGCGTCACGCTCGCAAGCGCGCAGGCCGAGCTCGATCTCTTCGAGAAACGCCTCGATCGGGAGATCCCGCAAGGCAAGGGCTGGTGGGGATCGAGGGCGAGACCTCTGCCGGTCCAGGCGGCGGGCGACACGCGGCGTCCGCTGTGGCTGATGTTCGGGGCGGTGTGCGCGGTCCTCCTCATCGCCTCCGCCAACGTCGCGAGCCTCGTTCTCACGCGCTCGCTGGCCCGCGTGCACGACCTGAACCTGCGGCGCGCGCTCGGCGCTTCCCGGGGCCGGCTCGCCGCGCGGTATCTCGTGGACAGCTTTCTGCTCGCCGGCGCCGGAGGGCTCCTCGGCGTGGCCGTCGCGAAGGGATGTCTGCGCCTGCTCGCCGCCTTCGGACCCGCGAACGTGCCGCGTCTCGGCGATGTCTCGCTCGACGGCTCGGTCCTGCTGTTCGCGCTCGGCGTCACGACGGTCACCGCCGTTCTGGTCGGCCTCATCCCGGCGGTCGCCGCGGCGGGAGGCAAACTCTTCGAGGCCCTGAAATCCGGAGGTCAGCGCGGGGCCGGAAGCGGTCGAGCCGGACAGAGGCTCCACGACGGGATTCTCGTCGGCGAGATCGCGCTCGCCCTCGTCCTGGTCATCGCGACGGGCCTCGTGGCGAGGACCCTCGTCCAGATGCTTCGCAGCGAGCGCGGCTTCGAGGCGCAACACGTGCTGACGTTCCAGCTCACGCTGCCCCAGTCCCGCTATCCCGATCCCGGGACGATGACGATCGCCTACGATCGCGCGCTCGCCGCGATCCGCGCGGTCCCCGGCGTCACGAGCGCCGGCCTCGTCTCCGCCGTCCCGATGGGAGGCGCTCCCGACGCCACCTCGATCCGGATTCCGGGCCGGGCCGGCGCCTCGGGCGGTCAAGACCAGCCCTACGCGAACTATTCGTTTTCTTCCCCGGGCTATTTCGCCACGCTCGGAAGCCGCCTGCGGAGCGGCCGGGAGTTCCTGGACACGGACGGCTCCGCATCCGCGCCGGTGACGATCATCAACGAGACGATGGCCGCGAAATACTGGCCGGGAGTGGATCCGATCGGCCGGCAGGTCGGCGTCGCCGACACGAAATGGCCGGTCCGGACGATCGTCGGGATCGTCGAGGACGTCAAGCACTACTCGCTCAAGGAAGTGCCGGCGCCCGAGATGTACGTCCCCTACGCCCAGAACGAGATCAAGATCTGGCCGCCGATGCGCACGCTCCAGGCCGCCGTGCGCGCCCACGCGGCTGTCACGCCCGAGGCTCTCCTGGACGGCGTCAAGCGCGCGTTGAAGACCGTCGATCCGGACCTGCCCGTCGCGCGCCCGTCGACGCTCACGCGCCTCGTGGACGACGCGACCGCGCCCGCGCGTTTCTCGGTCCTGCTCCTCGCGGCCTTCGGCGGCCTCGCGCTCGTGCTCGCGACGATCGGGATGTACGGCGTCGTTTCCTATTCCGTCGTGCAACGGACGCGGGAGATCGGCGTGCGCATGGCTCTCGGCGCAGGCCGCGGGCAGGTCTTCGCCATGGTCGTCGGCCGCGGGTCGCGCCTCGCCGCGGCCGGCATCGGCATCGGACTCGTCGTCGCGCTCGGGGCCACTCGGTTGCTCAGTGGCCTCCTCTACGGTGTACAGCCCACCGACCCGGTCACCTTCGCGGCCGTGGCCGCCCTGCTGATGGCCGTCGCGATCGTCGCCTGCGCCGTACCCGCCCGACGCGCCACCCGCGTGGATCCGCTCATCGCGCTACGGGGAGATTGAGCGAGAATCCACTGGTCGATGATCTGGATCCGCAGGGTCCTGGCGGCGCCCGTGCTGCTCGTGTCCTTCATCTGCGTCATCGGAGCTGTGAGGATCTTCGCGGGAAATCTTCCGGACTCCACGACCGGCGAAGGCGTCATGGCCGCGCTCTTCGCCGCAGCAACGGGGACCGGCGGGTACTTTCTGCTCCGTCCCGACATTCGAAAGCTGCGTGGCCTCTCTTCGGCGCAGGTACGGCGCTGGTTTCTCGAGAATCCGCTCGGCCAGGCCGCACTCCTCTGGGCGGTCGCCGCACCGATCATGGCCGCGGCTCCAAAAGCCGCGATGCTTCCCGGGCTCGTCGCGCAGTGCGCCTACACGGTTCTCTCCACCCGGGCGAGCGGGGAACGCACGCCGCTTCTGGCTTACGGCGCTTCTGGCGCTTCTCGGTTTCATCCTGTTGATGGGCGCGCTTGCCGCAACGGCAGAAGCCCTGGCTCCCAGAGGGTTCGGCGAAGCCGGGATGCTGTTTCTCCTCCCGATGTACGGCTTCCCGATCTTTCTCGCGATCTTCGGAATCGCGCGCTGGCTGAGGAGATCCGCCCCTCGGAGTCAGTCCTGAGTCGTTGATTCGGGCGCCTCCCGACTGCTCGGGCCGCGCGACAATCAGTCCCCATGTCCCATCCGGGGCATCATCGCTTGCATGTCCTGAGCGTGAAATGACTCGCGACGTCGAAAGGCGGCGCTCCGTTGAGTGACGCTCTCCCGGTCGGCAGGAGGATCGCGGGCCTCATCTTCTCAGCCCGCGGCCGGCCGACCTCGCCAGATCCGTCCATGACGATTCCGGAAAACGCTCTGCGTCTCCTCGGTGCATGGGAACCGCCGCGCGCCCGCTCCCTGACCTGGCCCCTCAACGCCCTGGCCATCGTCGCCATCACCGCCTATCAGGCGGCGGTGTCGAAGGGCCTGGTGCCTCGCGCGTGCTGTCTCCATTACCCGTCCTGCTCGCGCTACGCGATCCTGGCTTTCCGCCGGTATCGCTTTCTCGAGGCCGCCCGCCGAGCCCGCGTCCGCGTGGCGGAGTGCGGAGCGAATTCGGGTCGGCCATTCGTGGACTTTCCATAAGGAGGAATCATGGGCGCTTACAAGTACGGCGATGCACAACCCGTTCTGGATGGGCTTCGGCGGCCGATACCGCCGCCGGACAACGATTGCCATTGCGTGGCAGTGCAGGCCTCACCGCGCTTCCTCAGGCCGCTCGTGGGGCGCCTGTTCCCGGACAAGACGATCACCGTCTCGGAGCAGAGCCTCCATCCCGAAGTCCACCGGCTCGCGACCTCGCTTCTGGGACTCCAGGACACCAGGAGCGAGTACCGCACGCGGGTCGGAATCGTGCTTCGCATTTCCTTCGCGGGTGTGGAGCGGAAGGGCGACGACCTGCAATCCAAGCTGAACGTCTCGATCGACAACCGGGACGTTTTCGCAGGCCGCTTGCGGGTGCTCGGCGCTTATGCGCGCGGAAAAGTCACCTTTGCCCATACGGTCGTCGGGGCTGTCGACATGCTCTACCTGCACCTTCTGGAGATGGCCGTTCGCAAGGAATCGACCGGTGCGTTGCGACTCGGAGTGCTGGATATCGACGGCGCGATGTCGAACCCCGACTTCGTTCAGGACGCGGTCACTCGCATTTTCATGCAGCAACAGCAGGACCCGGGGGGCCCGGGCGGCGGCCAGTGCACTCCGGGTGTCGATCCGGTTCCCTACTACGGCCTGTTTCCCTCCGCCGGCTTCGGCTATTTCTTCGGATTCCAGGGGAAGCTCGAGGACACTCCGCCGGAGAAGGGAGCGGGCACGGCACGGTGAGCGCATCTTGACCTACCTGCGCTGGCTCGCGGTTTTCCTCGGCCTGCCCCTCGCGGCTCTCTGGCTGACACACTTCCGGCTTCTCTGGTCTCAACGTCGGGCGATCCGCATGTGTGCCGTCTGGGCGCTCATCCTGAGCGTGCCGTGGGACGGCTGGGCAATCCGGACGCGCGTCTGGACCTTCCCGGCCGACACCCACTTCGGCTTCTGGATCGGAGGGTTGCCGCTGGAGGAGTATCTGTTCATCGTCTGTGCCGCGACGCTCATCTCCAGCTTCACCCTCGTGCTCGGCGCGCGCGCGGAACGCGGGTGGACCGGGCCGCGGTCGAGATAGCTCCATGCATTTCGGCAAGTATTCGCACCTCGTCATGACCCTCCTCTGCGCAGGCGGTCCTTTGCTGCTGGAGTACGTGGTCGCAAGCGGGACGGTGCGCTATTACCGGCGACTCCTGGCTGCGATCACCCTGACCATGCTCGTCCCCGCCTGCATCTGGGACTCGACCGCGCTCGCCTGGAGAGCATGGAGCTACAACCCCGAGCGAATCCTGGGAATATGGCTCGGCGGCGTTCCTCTGGAGACGTACCTGGCGACCATCCTCGCCGTCCCCGCCGTCGCCATCGCGACGCTCGCCTGGGCGAACTTCCCTCTGGAACCCATCAGACAAGGAGCGCCCTATGACTCAAAACGAAACATCTCGTCGTAATGCTCAGCCTCACGCCTTCATCAAAGGCGTTCACGGCGTGCGATACCAGGTGAAGGACGTCGCACGCTCCGTCGCGTTCTACACAGGGCATCTGGGATTCCAGCTGGAGCACCAGCAACTTCCCGCGTTCGCGAACGTGTCCCTCGGTGATGCACAGATTCTGCTCAGCGGTCCCGGGGCGTCCGGTTCGCGGCCCATGCCGAACGGGCAACAGCAGGAGCCCGGCGGTTGGAACCGAGTGGTGTTAAGCGTGACGGATCTTCCCGGCTGCATCGCCGAATTGAAGAACACCGGAGTGCATTGTCGCAACGAGATGGAAACGGGCCCTGCCGGCCGGCAGATTCAAATCGAGGATCCCGACGGGAATCCCATCGAATTGTTCGAATCCGCTCGCGACTGAGGGCCGATCGGCCCCGATTGGCCCGCGCATTGCTGGCAACCTCATGAGGTGGGTGAGAGAGACCAGGCCTTTTCAGATAGCCATCCTGCTCTACCCCGGCGTCACCGCTCTCGACGCGGTGGGACCGTGGGAGGTGTTCTCGCGCCTGCCCGACACGGAAGTCCGCTTCGTCGGCAAGGAAATCGGGCCGGTGAGGACGGAGGGCGGGACGCTTCTGCTGGGGGTCACGCACCGGATCGCCGACACTCCATCGCCCGATGTCGTGCTCGTGCCCGGGGGGACCACCACTCCGGGCCAGATGGTGGACGACCAGCTCCTCGACTGGCTTCGGCAGGTCCACGTGACGACCACCTGGACGACTTCGGTCTGCACCGGGTCGTTGATCCTGGGCGCCGCCGGCATCCTCAAGGGTCTGCCCGCCACCTCGCACTGGTACAAGATCGGCGTCCTCACGATCATGGGCGCGCAGCCCCGGCCCGACGAGCGCATCGTGCGAGCCGGCAAGGTCGTCACCGCCGCCGGCGTCTCGGCCGGCATCGACCTCGCCCTCTGGCTCGCGGGCGAGATCGCCGGCCGCGAGCGCGCCGAGGCGATTCAACTCACGATCGAATACGACCCTCACCCGCCGTTCGACGCCGGTCACATGAGCAAGGCGTCCGAGAAAGTCCGCGATCTGGGCAGACGGATCATGGACGAGCGCATGCCCGCCGAGCAGCGCCGCCTCGTCCCAAAGATCGCATTGAGGCGCTTCATGGATCTGATCCGCAGCGGGAGGTAGGAAGTCGTCAGCTTCCCAGCTTCCTCGCGGCGCGCAGCCCTTCGCGGAACCTCTTCGCATGCGAGGGCTCCTGGAAAGGATACGAAGCCGCGACGTACTGCTCGTCCATCGTTCCTCCCAGCTTCTCGAGCGCGGCGAGCGCTTCGCGGGCGAGGTCCTCGTCTTTCGAGAATCCCGCGAGAACGATCTGCCTCTGCCGGGCGCGCACGTTCGAGGGATCGAGGCTGACCGAGCGACGCAGGTGCTCCGCCGCCTGCTCGAGGTCGCCGCGAAGAAGGTGCCACAGTCCGAGATCGGCCTGGACGACCTCGGCGTGGCCGTAGCGGGGATCCACGCGAAAGACGTTGCCCTGCTCGGCGATCGCGGCGTCGAGATCGCCGGCGAAGCCCCAGATGCACCCCGACACGTGATGCGCCATGGACGCGCTCGGGTTGAGCTCGAGCGCCCGGTTGGCGTGCAGCCGCGCGCGCGGGAAGGACAGGTTCACCCACAGCTCCGCCGCGCTCATGAGCGTGTGGCCCATCCACGACGACGGGTCGAGCTCGACCGCCGTGCTCGCGGCTTCGAGCAGCCCTCGAAACGCCTCGTAAGACTCGTCCCGCTGGCCGCGCTTCCAGCCCGCGAGCGCCTGCTCGAGACGCGTCTGCGCGATGACGCTCCACGGCAGCGCGAATCCCGGATCCACCCGCGTCGCGTCCTCGAGCAGCGCCAGCGCCTCGGGGAAATCGTGCCGGTGCATGTGCCAGAGGCCCTTGATGGTCAGGTCCCATGCCGTCAGGTCCTCGTGGCGTTTCCGCATGACGCGGCGCGTCTCTTCCGATGTCAGCTCCGGCGCGATGCGGCGGAAGATCTCGGAGACGATCTCGGACTGCATGCGGGCGAGCTCGCCGCCTCGCACGTCGTACCGTGCGGACCAGAGCTGCGTGTCCGTCGTCGCATCCAGGAGCTCGACGCTCAGGCGGCAGGCTCCCCCGGCGCGGACGAGGCGCCCCGCCACCGCGTAGCGGGCGCCCAGAGCGGCCGCGCGCGCCGACGCCTTGAGGCCCGCGTGAGTCTTGTCGAACGAGGAATCGCGGGACAGGATCGGAAACCAGCGCCAGGAGGCCAGCTCGGAGATCAGCTCCTCCGCGATGCCGTCGGCGAAGTAGGCGTCTTCGGCGGCCTGGCTCTTTGCGCCCTCCGTCTCGAACGGCAGCACGGCGAGAACCGGACGCGCCAGCACTTCGCGGACCCACGCCTGGGCGGCGGACGGAGCGGACGTCGCCGATTCGACGGACTCGACCTCACCGACGAACCGGAAGCCCTGACCGTGGACCGTCTTGATGAGCCTCTGCGCGTCGCCGTCGTCGTCGAGCGCCTGACGCGCCGACTTGATGCGGCTCGAGAGCACCGAATCCGAGACGGCGCGGCCCGACCAGACGGCCTCGATGATCTCCTCCCGCGGCACCATGCGATGCCGGTTCTCCACCAGCATCGTGAGGACCGAGAAGACCTGCGGCTCCACCGCGATCGGCTTCCCGCCGCGGCGCAGCTCGTACCGGTCGGTGTCGAGCTCGAAGGACTCGAAGCGGTATGTCACGGGCCGATCTTCACGAAAAATCCAACCCCTCTCCAAGCGCCCGGGGTACGCGAATTCCTACTCTCGCCCCGGCACTGGAAGCCACCGGCGCATCGTACGGCGCCGGCGAGCTCCCCTGGCCGCATTTAGCTGATCGCAAGGAGACGTCAGCTCGGGGCGTTCCGTATTCACAAGGAGGAGTCCATGTCCGAGACCAATCGCTTGAAGTGGCTGAGAGTCGCCCTCGTCGCCTTCGGTTTGATTTTTCTCGTCGGCCTCTTTCTGCTCGGGCTCGTGTGGCCGTCCGGCTGGTCGTGGCACACCGGCTACTCCGACTACTACCTCATGATCGTCGGCGTCTATGCCACCCTCGGCCTCTTCCTCATCGCCGCCGCGCGCGATCCGCTCGCGAACCGAAGCCTCATCCAGTTCACCATCTGGTCCAGCGTCGTCCACGGCCTCATCATGACCTTTCAGTCCTTCGCCCCCGGCAGCCACGGCCATCTCATGGGCGACGTGCCCGCGCTGTTTCTGGTGGCCGTGGTGCTCGGCATCCTCATGCCGCGAGGCGAGAAGCCGCTGCCCCTCCCGGTGGCTCCCTAGTCCTGCGCGATCGGACCATGCGCCACATGACGCGAGCGGGCGCCTGCACCTGGTGCGGCGCCCGCGGGCCCTTCCCGCCGAGGGATCACGTCTTCCCGCGAAGCCTCGGCGGAGCGCTCCAGCTCGCGGTCCCATCGTGCTCCCACTGTGACGGCAAGACCCGGAGGCTCGAGCACCGGCGCGACGCGCTCCGGCTCGTCTCGAAGGTCGCGCTCGGAGCGGCGGCCTGCATCCTGGGCGCGGACGCCCTGAGAACGCCCTCACTCGACGGGATCCGTGCCTTCATCCGTGACGGCACGATCTCCAGCGACTCTCCCCCGGCCAGGCAGATCCCTCCGGGAAAAGAGCTCGCCGCCTTCCCCGACCATCACCTGGCCATCGTGAAACGGTGCCACGGTCTCGTCCGAGTCGTCGTCTTCCTTTCCGGGTACTGCTACGAAGTCGCGCTCGGCCGAATCCAGGGAGACGATCTCACCGGAGCCGCCGTCTCGCGACGGGACGGGCGCGCGACGCTCGTGATTCCGCCGACCGAGTCGGGCGAGTTGCTGCGCGTCGTCTGGAACGCGATACAGACGTAGCGCGCGGCTTGTCGCCGGAAGAAACAGCGAATCCACTGCCGCTCAATTCTCCCGGGCGAGGGATAATCCGGCCAGACATCCGGAGGGCGATGAACACCAGGCCGGCCCGAAGAGCAGTGTTTCTGGCGGCCATGATCGTCGTCTATCAATCCACTCTCGTTCAGGCCGGCGTCCTCCAATGGACGAGCCACGGGCCGCAAGGGGCTGACGTGGGCGCTCTGGTCATCGATCCCTCGAATCCGTCCACGCTCTACGTGGGCACGCGCTCGAGCGGCGTCTTCAAAACGACCGATGGCGGCCGGCTCTGGACGGCCGACAACGAGGGGCTGATCGAGCATCTCGAACCTCCGTTCGACTATGTCGGAGCCCTGGCGATCGACACTTCCGCTCCGGCCACGCTTTACGCCGGCACGGGCGTCGGCGCGTTCAAGAGCACCAACGGCGGCGAGAGCTGGTCGGAGGTCAATACGGGCCTGGACGGGAGGAGTATCCATGCCCTGGCCGTGGATGCTTCGTCGCCGGCCACGGTCTACGCCGGCGCGGCCCAGGGTGTCTTCAAGACCACAAATGGCGGGCAGAGTTGGACGGCCGTCAACTCCGGCCTGCCCGGCGTCTTTGGCTTGATTCAGATAGAGACCCTCGCGGTCCATCCGTCGGCCGCAGGCACGCTCTACGCGGGAATGTCCACTGAAGGCGTCTTCAAGACCACCAATGGTGGTCAGAGTTGGACGGGCGCCAATTCCGGCCTGACCGACATGCACGTGCGCGTTCTGGCCATAGATCCGTCCTCTCCGGATACGCTGTATGCAGGCACCGGCGGCGGTGTCTTCAAGAGCACCAATGGCGGCGAGAGCTGGACAGCCGTCAACTCCGGCTTGACCAGCGACTCCATCAACACTCTGGCGATCGACCCGTCGGCTCCGTCCACGCTCTACGCCGGCACGTTCCGCGGCGGCATCTTCAGAAGCGAAAACGGCGGAGGCAGCTGGGTCGCCATCAATGCGGGCCTCACCGATCAGGACGTCAGTGCCCTGGCCATCGATCCTGCGGCTCCCGAGACCGTTTACGCCGGCACGCAAAGCGTCGGCGTTTTCAAGAGCTCGAGCGGCGGCGCAAGCTGGACGGCCGCCAATTCCGGTTTTACGGACGTCTACGTGTATGCCCTGGCCATCGACCCGTCGGCTCCGTCCACGCTGTACGCCGGTACGCGCGGCGGCGTCTTCCGGAGCGCCGATGGCGGTGGAACCTGGCCCGCAGCCACGGGCCAGCCCGATTCGACCGTCAGAGGTCTGGCCATCGATCCTTCTGATCCGGCCACGCTCTACGCCGGCACGGACGACGGCGTCTTCAAGAGCACCAACGACGGTCAGGACTGGGCGGCCATCAACTCCGGCCTGACCGGCAACCCCGCCTGGACGCTCGTCATCGATCCATCGGCCCCAGCCACGCTCTACGCCGGAACCCTCTTCGACGGCGTCTTTGTCAGCACCAACGGCGGCGGGAGCTGGACGGCCATCAACTCCGGCCTGCCCGACGCCTCCGTGGAGGCCCTCGCCCTCGATGCATCCGCTCCGGGCACCCTGTACGCCGCCACGGGCAGCGAAGGGGTCTTCAAGACCTTCGACGGTGGCGTCAGCTGGGCTGCCAGGAACGTTGGGCTGACCGACCTGCACATCACGGCCCTGGTCACCGATCCCTCGGACCCGATCACGGTCTACGTCGCGACGTACGCCGGCGTCTTCAAAAGCCTCGACGGAGGAGAAAACTGGACCGCGAGGAACACTGGACTGACCGACGGATTGGTCAATGCCCTGGCCATCGACTCTTCGGCACCGGCCACGATCTATGCGGGGACGTTTGATGGCGTCTTCAAGACCGTGGACGGCGGAGAAAGCTGGGCCGCCATGAGTGAGGGACTGATCCATCCGATCGTCAATGTTCTGGCCATCGATCCTTCCGCTGGCACAATCTACGCGGGGACCTTCGGCGGCGGCGTCTACGATTACGAAACGGCGAGCGAAGAGCGGCGCCCTCGCCTGCTTCCAGCGGACGACCGACCCGCACCCCGTCTCGTCGATCCTCGCTGACGCGCACTCGGCGAGTCAGGCGCGTATCCCTGATGGGTTCAGCGAATCAGGACTGACCCGGTTCGCTCCTGCTGCGTTCCCGTCACGTCGATGAACACGTCCGCGACGAACGGGAGCGCCGCGCGGATCTTTCGATCGAGCTCGTCCATCGCGCGGCCGAGCTCGTCGATCTGCAGCTTCGGCGACGGGCGGGCCTTGGCGAGGACGACCACTTCCTCGGGCCCCGAGTAGATCGCCTGGAGCACCAGGACTTCCTCGAGCGCCGGATCGCTTTCGACGATCGCGCGCAGCCTCTCGAGCTGGGGAGCCGAGATGGACCGGCCGACCAGGAAATCGGCGAACGGGCGCGCCAGAAGGAACGCCGTCACCGCGAGCAGGACGCCGATGAGCAACGATGCGACCGAGTCCGGGACGCCGGAGCCGGTGATCCGGCTCAGCAGCAGACCGCCCGCGGCGATGACGAGTCCGATGAGCGCGGCGCTGTCCTCCACCAGAACGGCGCGCACCACGGGGTCGCTCGCGCGGACGAGGTAGCGCCCGACCGTGAGGTCGTAGTCCTTCGCCTGGTGGCGCGCCTGCCGCATGCCCTGCAGCCACGACGATCCGTCCGCCACGAACGCGACCGCGAGAACGATCCAGGGCGCGATGCCGAAGGCGACCGGGTGGTGCTCCTGGAGATCCCGGATCGCGATGCCGATCGACAGGCATCCTCCGATCAGGAACGAAGCGATCGCCGCCATGAAGGCCCACAGGAACCGCTCCCGCGCGTGCCCGAAGGGATGCTCCGCGTCTGCGGGCTGCCGGGCGCGGTACAGCCCGACGGCGAGAAACACCTCGTTGACGCAGTCCGCCGCCGAGTGAGCGGCCTCGGCAATCATCGCGCTGGAGCCGGATACGAGACCCGCGATCAGCTTTGCGACGCCGATGACGAGGTTGGCCAGAAGCGCGATGGCGATGGTACGAGGGCTCTCGCCTTCCTCGACCCTCCGGAGAGCGATCGCCGATCGGCGCGGGGCGAAGAGACGAGGACGTTTCACCGCCGCGGCATCTTACCGGCGGCGGGTGCCGCCGCGTGTCAGGATAGACGCCGTGGCGCGACGTCTCATCCCCTCGACTCTGATCCTGGGGCTCGCCCTCTTCTCCCTCTCGGCCGCCCTGTCCGGCGCCACGCCGCCCGCGAAACCCGGCTACTCGATCCAGGCCATTCGCTACGGAACCATCGCCGCCTTCCCCGTGCCCGAGCTCGTCATCGGCGCGCCCGAGGGAGAGACGATCGACATCGCCATGGTCATCTGGCTGATCCGCGGGGGCGGCCACAACATTCTTTTCGACAGCGGGTTTCATCGCGAGAGCTGGCTGAAGGAATTCCCCATGGCCGACTTCCTGCGGCCGGACGAGGCGGTGAAGCTCGCCGGAGTCCGGCCCGAAGACGTGACCGACATCATCATCAGCCACGCCCACTGGGACCACATGGGCGGAATCGACCTCTTCCCCAACGCCACCGTGTGGATCCAGAAGCAGGAGTTCGCCTACTACACAGGCGACGCGTGGCAGGCGGGCGGCCAGCATGGAGGCATCGATCCCGACGACGTGCGGGCGCTCGTTCAGAAGAACACCGACGGCCACCTCCGCCTCGTCGACGGGGACGCCGTCGAGATCCTCCCGGGCATCCGCGTTTACACCGGTGCGCGGCACACCTACGCTTCGCAGTACGTCCGCGTCGACGGCGACCCGCCGTTCGTACTGGCCTCGGACAACTGCTATCTCTACCGCAATCTCACCGAGCACAAGGCGAGCGCCACGTTCAGCGAAGCGGATCACCCCGCCAACATTCGCAACCAGGCACGAATGATCGAGCTGGCCGGCTCCGCGGACCGCGTCGTCCCCGGCCACGACGCGCGCCAGTTCGAGAAGTACCCCACGCAGGGCCGAGTCGCGGTGATCAAGGGTCCGTCCTGATTCGCGCCCCGGCCGTCGGGCCGTCCAGGGACGGTAGATCCTCCGGAACACCGTCCGCGGGTTTGCGTATCCTTCCACAAGGCATGGACTCTTCGACGAAGCGAACCGCCCGTCTCGCCGGGCTGCTCTACCTCGTGAGCAGCCTCCCCGCCCCGTTCGCGCTGATCTATGTCCCCACGAAGGTCTTCGTCGAGGGCGACCCGGCGGCGACCGCCGAGCGGCTCCGGACCTACGCGGACCTGGTCCGCGCCGGGATCGCGGCATCCCTCGCCAGCGGGCTGCTCTTCATCTTCGTTCCGCTGGTCCTCTATCGCCTGTTCAAGCCGACGAGCGAGTGGCCCGCGCTGGCCATGCTGGTCCTGATCCTGCTCTCGTTCCCGATCTCTCTTTTCAGCAACGTGAACCAGATCGCCGCGCTGCACCTCGCCGGTGGAGGCGGACCGGGCCGCGGGGCGCTCGCGGCTCTCGACGCGCACCAGCGCGATGCCCTCGCCTACCTCGCGCTGCAGCTCCATCACCAGGAGCTCATGGTGGCCGAGATCTTCTGGGGTCTGTGGCTGTTCCCGTTCGGGATCTGCGTGATGCGGTCCGGCTTCATCCCCCGCTTCCTGGGGATCCTCCTGATGATCGCCGGCTTCGGCTACGTCGTCGACGCCTTCGCCGAGCTCGCCTTGCCGCAGTTCGTCCATCTGACCACGCGGCTGACCACGTTCACCAATTTCTGCGAGGTGCCCATCATCTTCTGGCTTCTGATCTGGGGCGCGAAGCCGCAGCGGGTCAGCCCACGAGCCGCCTGAGTCCTGACCCCGATCAAATCCCCGTGTACCAGGCCCAGCCGTTCTGGATGTTGCCGCTTCTCGCCTCCGTCGTCGAACTTGTCGGCGACGACGATGCGGCGCAGGAACTTCATGCTCTTGTAGCCGATCTGCCGCTCCACGCGCAGGCGCACCGGCGCGCCGTGCGGGATCGGCAGATCGCGACCGTTCATCCCGTAGGCCAGGATCGTCTGCGGATGCCGGGCGTCGGACATGTCGATGCTGTCGATCCAGCCGTCGTAGGAGTGGAACACCACGAACCGCGCGGCCGGCAGGATGCCCACCGCATCGAGCACGGCGGAGAGCGGAACGCCGGTCCACTGGCCGATCGCGGTCCAGCCCTCCTCGCAGGTGTGCCGCGTGATCTGCGTCCGGGGCGAAAACTGCTTCAGGTCGGCGAGCGAGAACGCGCGCGGCCGGGCCACGCTGCCCTCGACCGGCAGGCTCCAGTCCGCGAACGCTCCGTCCTTCATGCGGCGGTACGTGTCGCCGGCCTCGCCTTTCACGGTGAGGCCGGGATCGACGGTGCCCGTCGATGGAAACGACGTGAGGTCCTCGGGGCGGTACTCCCTGGCCAGCGACTGATCCGACAGGAGCGCCCGCTGCATGCCGTAGGTGAACGTGTCGCCCGCGCGCAGGACGTTGCCGCACGTGGGCGGGAGAACCTTCGGGAAGCGACGCGCGAGGATCAGTCCCCCGACAGTCGCCGCTCCGGCGATGAGGGCCCCTCGCCGCGTGATGAGACCGGACGTCGACTTCTTCTTCATCTCAATCCCCCAGAGTCATGGCCCGCATGTGCCGCCGGAACCCGGACCGCACGACCATCACCACGTGCACGATCACGAACAACACGAGCACCGCCGACGCGAAGAAGTGGATCGTACGGGCGGACTGGTAGCCGCCGAACAGGTCGAGCAGCCTCGGCAACGCCGCCGTCACCGCGGGCGACATCGTCAGGCCCGTCAGGACCATCAGCGGAGCCACCACGAAGACCACGAACGTGTACGCGCACTTCTGGAGCAGGCCGTACCGCGGGCCGCCGCCGGCGGCGGGAATCCGAAAACGCAGATGATTCGCCACGTCGCGCCCGAGCTGACGCGGACCGAGCTCCCGTACCCGGGGCCAGATGTGGGATCGGAAGTGTCCGCCGAAGAGTCCGATCAGGAGATACAGCAGCCCCGGCACCACGAGAAACCACGCGGCCAGAAAGTGCAGGCTGCGCCCCCAGCCGTTCTGATTGAAGATGTCGTAGGTCCGGCTGGCGCTCACCGGCCCCGACGCGTTCTCGGTCAGCGGCACCGGCTTGTCGTAGCCGCCGTGCTTGTAGTTCCGGCTGATCGGCAGCTCGAGGAGCGCGGGCGTCAGGTCGTTGCCCGCTTTGCCCCAGTAGAGCCGGGGGTGGACCATCAGGATCTCGAATCCCGTGAACACGAGCACCAGGACGCTCGCCGTGACGATCCAGTGAGAGACGCGGACCCAGCGCGCGTGCCCCTCGGCGCCGCCGGGTGATCCGGGCTGATCGGGACGTGGCGCCATGCCTGGAGTCTCCTTCCGAGCTGGTGGCGTCTAGCGTACCAAGGTTGCGCGGTCGGTCATTTCCCGTGAATCGGTGGATTCGACATGCCTCCGAGGATCTGCCACCCGTCGCCGGTCTTGATCCATGTGTGCGTGATGCGGTTTGTCTCCGGCGGCTCGCCATGACCCGCCTTGTCGGCCCAGAACGATGTCACCCAGTAGTGCGTAATGACGATGTTCTCCGTGGCCTGACTGGCCGCCGGCTGGATCGAGTACCACTGGAGCTGGATGCCCTTGTCGGTGGACGCGGTGATCCAGTCGGTAATGTGATCCTTCCTCGCGGGTTGCGAGCTCGACGACGGCCAGCCGACGAAGTCCTTGTGCCACAGATTTCGATAGCCGTCGAGGTCGACCGCCTTCACGTAGTTCCAGTAGGCGGTTTCCAACTTCCACACCGCCTGCTCGTTCGCCGACTGCTGTCCGACGGCCGGCAGCGCCGCGCACAAGCCGACGAGAACCAGGAGCAGCATTCGCTGATGGACGACGAGGACCTGGACGTGCGCTCGGGGCCCCGGAACATCCGCGGGAGCTCATCTTTGCCTCCTCGATTGTGTGGGTCAGCGTTTGAGCGACAGGATGACACGATTTGCCCACTCGCGCTCCTCGCGGGAATTTCACGGCTGCGATATGAGATGTCACAGGAGTGCGGCCGGTTCGTTCGGGCGCCGCCGATCAGGCGCGCTCCTTCGGGTCGATCCGGCCGAGTGTGGGATTTCTGACCAGAGGAGGTTTCATGGAGCAGAGAGTCGATTACATGAAGGCGGCGCCGGGCGTCCTGCAGGCCATGCTGAACCTGGAGAAATATCTGATTCAGAGCGGGCTCGAGCGGGAGCTGCTGGACCTGGTCAAGCTGAGAGCTTCGCAGATCAACGGCTGCGCCTACTGCATCGACATGCACTGGAAGGATCTGCGCGCCGAAGGAGCCAGCGAGCAGAAGCTCTACGGCCTCGACGCGTGGGAGGAATCCACCTATTACACCGACCGGGAGCGCGCGGCGCTCGCGTGGACGGAGGCGGTCACGCGCCTGGACGACCGGCAGGTGTCCGACCCCGTCTTTGAGCTCGCACACCGCTTCTTCTCAGAGAAGGAGCTGGCGGATCTGACTCTCTGCATCGTGGCGATCAACGGCTGGAATCGCCTCAACATCGCGTTTCGGCAACCCGCCGGGACCTATGAACCGAAGCACAGAGCTGCACGCTCCGAGCCCGGACCGCGGCCGGTCCCCCCGCCCCAAGCCTCCCTTTAGGCCCGGCGCAAGTCGAACTCGTGTCGCGCGCCCGAAAGGGCGCGCTGCACGGGGGGAGTTATCAATCCGTTGAAATTCCTCTCGCATCGCTGAGAACCATCCTCCCGATGCGCGGCCTGCGGAAGGGCTCGAGTCGGACGCAGGAGACCGCAGGTTCAGGGTAAGGACCGGATGATCAAAGATTGATGGAGCCGAAAATCTGGATGGAGTACCCCTGGAACGTCGACCGGTTCGAGAATTCCTTGAGGAATTTGGCACCGAGACTGACCCTGCGGCTGGGCAGTAACACATTGGCCGTCGCTCCGAGCGCGTTCACACGGTAGCGCGCCGCCATCTCGAGGGGCGTCACGTCGGGACCGCTCTTGCCGGTCGTCTGCCACTGGCCGTAGCCGGCCAATCCGGCCTGAAGTTGCACGTCCTTCCGAAGCGGGATGCTCTGCGTCAGGGAGTAATCGAGGCTCAATGTCTGGCCCGGATGGATGCCCGTGCCTTCCTGGGTGGTGTGGAACTCGTAGATCTGGAAGGCCGAGAGGACGGTGGCGCGATCCCTCGTCAGGTAGACGTTCTCGCCCAGCGAGAGTGTGTGGGTCCAGTAGCCGGAGCCGACGTTGTCGCTCGCTCCTGCGTGGAACCTGCCGGTCGGCGCCAGAAATCCGTATGCCGCGCGCAGATCGACTCGCGCGAAGGTCCAGCCCAGGATGACCGGCTGGTAGTAAGAGTCGGCCAGCCCGCCGCCGCCGCTGATCGACCCAAAGACGTCCGATGCAAGAGAGTTGTTCGCGATGGGAATGGTCGCCGCCAACGCGAACCGGGGACCGCTCGGAACGGCGATCGGCTCGCTTGACCAGGTGAACGTGTTCATGTCCATCAGAACGGAGTTCGTCCCGGTCGCGATCGTCTCCCCGTCGGGGCCCTTCGATTCGTCGCGCGCGTAGAAAAGGAACGCGTTCGCGTAGGTGAATCCGGGCGCGGCGACGCTCCCGGAATTGGTGGCGGTCATTCCGAGCGGGTAGACGCCGCGGTTCTGGGCGAGCGTGCTCGCGGAGGGGAGGCCCAGCAGGACCGCGAAAGCGATTGCTCCCGCCGCTCGGGTCGGGAGGCGCGAGCTCGTCGTCACGCCGATCAGGCGCGTCGGGACAGAACGCGCGACAGCGGCATGAGCAGAAGCAGTCCGACGATGGCGACGACGACGACCATGACCACGACCTTCGGGTCGCTGAAATTCTGGCCCGCCACGACGATTGCGGCGGCGATGTTGCGCTGCGCAGTTCCGAGCCCGAGGACCTTGCGCGTTTCGCGCGCCGGTCCCCCGAGGACGTACCCGATCGCGAAACCGAAGGCGAGAAAGAGGATCCCGGCGAGGATGCCGCGCGTCCCGAAGACGCTCAGCATGTTGTCGAAGTTCGTCACGGTCAGCAGGACGATGAGCAGTACGAGGCTCACGCTGGAAACGCGGTCGAGGACCGGCTTGATCCGCGCGGCCGCGGCCTCCCACTGCGCCTTCACCGCCAGCCCGATCCCGAGGGGCAGCAGCATGAGCAGGAGAAGCGAGCGGGCGATCTTCGCCGCATCGACGGACACTCCCTCGAGGAGGTACGGCAGCACGAGCGGCATGTAGCCCACCGTCAGGATCATGAGCAGGACCATCTTGCCGACCGCGAAGGCCATGTTGCCCTTCGAGAGCTTCGCGAGCAGCGGCAGGAAGGGCGCGCCGGCGGCCGTTCCGAGGATGACGAGGCCGACGGCGAGAGGAGGGTCGAGCCGCAGAAACCTTCCGAGTGCGACCGCCACGAACGGCATCAGAACGAAGTTCGCGACGAGACCCATCGCGACGAGCCGCACGTTCCGCAGCGGATCCGCGATCTGCTTCAGGGTCAGGCTCAAGCCCACGGCGAGCATGCTCGAGACCACGAAGCCGAGCATCGCGACCGGGACGGCCTTGCTCAGGAGCTCCATCAGGCCATCCGGGCGAGATTGCGCCAGAAGTTCGAGAGACTGTCCGTCCCGCCGAAGAGCGTCGTGAAGTGCGTGGAGTCCACGAGCAGGATGTCCCCGGCGCGCGGACCCTGCGGGGGCATCCAGAGCAGGACGTTGAACTCGGTGTTGCCGGCCTCCGTAAACGGATGCGGCCGGTCTTGATCGATCGGCTGCCTGCCCAGGACCTCGACCGTGCCGTCGTTCCCGGTCAGCTCGTAGTGCGGCAGGTGCGGATGGAAGTTGAACGTCGTCACGTCCTTCAGCAGGCCGCGCCGGTCGAGGTCGCGAAATGCGGTCAGCGGCGCGATCTCCTTGGTGCCTTTGACGACGGCGGGCCGAAGACCGTACTTGTTGATGACCGGCACCCCGAGCGCCTTCATCAGCGACCTCGTGTACTGCCCGAATCGCTGCTGTCTCGGCACGAGCCTGTCACCGTGGTGGAGGTATTCCACCTGCCGCTGATTCATGTCGCTGGTGAACCCGACGTCGTGGTGCGGCGCGAGCAGCAGGCACGTGCCCTCGCGCTTCAGCCACTCCGAGATGGCCTGGATCTCCGCCGGTTCGGCGACCTGTTCGGAGGGGAGATGGTCGAGGCCGAAGACCATGAGCGTGTCGGTGTCCGCCAGGATCCGCTCGTCGATCGGTAGCCGGTAGCCGGCCTGGTCGACGCGCTGGAAGACGGCGACCGGGAAACCCGTCGTTTCGGCGGCGAGCTGCTGGAACAAAACGGTCGATCGGTGGAAGAGCTCCAGGGTCCCGGCGATCCCCTGGAGGAACTGCGCGGCGCTGTATTCCGGCGTCTCGTAGCTCGGCCAGAGGACGTTCCGCGACCTCGGTGATCGTGGAGAAGCGGTTCTCCATCGACGCGGGATCGCGCCCCGCCTCCCACGCATAGCTCCACGTCCAGTAGATGCTCAGGCGCCGCTTGCCCGGCGTGTGAGGCCGTGGAACGTGATTCTGGTTGTACGTTCGGGCCGGCGGCTTCGACGAGCTCATCACGTTCCCCCTTGGGTAAGTCCCGGGCTTTCCGGTTTCGGACTCATCTCGGAATCGCGTCCGCCGAAGCCGACGATCGGCCCGACGAAGGCTCGAGCTCGCGGGCGGCGTCCGCGGCCACCCGGCCGAGGATTCCCGCATAGGTCGGAAAAGAGAGCGGCACGCGCGCGAAATCCGAGACCCGCATGCCCGCCGCGACGACGATCGACGCCACCTGCGCGATCTCGACCGCTCGCTCGCCGACGACGTGACAGCCCAGGACCCTGGACGTCGCACGATCGACGACGAGCTTGCAGAAGCCGGCGGTGCGTCCGTCGATGATGGTGCGCGTCGTCGCATCGAAGCGAACGACCGCCGTCACGACGTCGTGCGCCTCCCGGGCTTTCGCCTCCGTGAGGCCCACCTGTGCGTACTCCGGGTCCGTGAAGCTGCCCGTCGGGGTGACCTGCTCTCCGGCGGCCATCGTCGGCCCGCGCACGGCGTTCGTGGCCGCCACGTAGCCCTCCTGGAGGGCCGTGGGAACGAGGAGCATGTGGCCCGGTGATGTCTCCCGCCGCGAACACGTGAGAAGCGGTGGTCCGCAGATGGGTGTCGACCTTCACGAAGCCCCGGTCGTCGGTCTCGACGCCTGCGGCCGCGAGGTTCAGCTCCCTGGTGTTGGCCTCCCAGCCGACCGCGACGACCGCCAGCGTGGCCTCCGCCTGTTCGGGCGCGGCGTTTCGAGTGAAGTGCATCCGGACGCCCGATGGCGTCTTCTCGAAGGAGTCGATTCGATCCAGGTTTTCGTGCACCGCAACGCCCGACGCGCGGAATGCCTCGGCGACGGCCGCCGAGACGTCGGCGTCCTCGGTCGGCAGGATGCGCGAGCCTCTCTGGAAGAGCGCGACCTTCGAGCCGAAGGCGTTGAAGATCGAGGCGACCTGAACCCCGGTCGCCCCCGCTCCGACCACCAGCATCGACGGCGGGACCGAGGCCAGGCCCCAGGCGTCCTGGTGCGTGCTCGTCCACTCGAAGCCGGGAACCGTGAGGCGCCGGCTCGAGCCGCCCGTGCACAGGATGATCCGGTCCGCCCGGAACCGGAGCCCGCTCTCGGTCTCGACTTCGTGACTGCCGGAGAAGCGCGCCGCGCCGGCTCCTTCGTGCACCGCGACTCCCAGAGCGTCGATCTGCGGGCGAAAGGCGGAGTGCGCGCGCACATCCGCGACGACCTCGCGCACGCGCGCGAGCAGGCGCGAGTAGTCGAGCACCGGCTCGACCGCCGCGATGCCGTAGCGGCCGAGCTGTCGGGCCTCGCGGATGAGGCGGGCCGCGTGGGCCAGGGTTCGCACGGGGACGGTCCCATCGTTGGCCGCCATGCCGCCGAACTCCTCGCGCGTGACGAGCGTCGTGCGGGCGCCGAGCTCCGCGGCTCGCTGCGCGGCATACACGCCGGCCGGCCCGGCGCCGATGACCAGGACGTCGGTCATCGCCGGTGACGCGTGACGGAGCGTCCGAAGATTTCCACCCGGCTCACGCGCCGCCGTCCCGCGTGGCGAGATAGCGGAGCGCCTGGATTCCCGGGAGAAAGAAGTAGGCCCCGCCCCGGACGGTGGTGAAGGCCGGCAGACCCTTGATCGTTTTCCGGATCGGGCGCTTCGGGATCTTGAATTCGAGGGTGCCGTCGTGGTTGCCGATGATCGGGTCCCGCTCGTTGCCGAGCTCGTGGAAGCTCTTATCGTTCACCCAGACGTTCTGCGCGAACTCGTACTGGCGGACCAGGCTGGCGCAGATCACGAAAGCCGCGATGCCGCGCTCGGCGCCGTCCTCTTCCGAGCCCTCCGGCAGGTGCGGGCCGTACGTGGCTCCGCGGCGGATCATTCGCCGGCGGTTCATGTTGTGCGCCGTGTCGCGGGGGTTCATGCGCCGGATGTGCGAGCCGAGCGGCACCGCATAGCCGTGTGGATCCATTTCCTTGTAGTTGAAGTCGTTGTTTCGTTGAAGGTCGGCCCCGAGCGCCGGGTCGTCCTTGTCGGGCGCCAGCACGAGCGGGGCGCCGCTGCGCCAGCGTCCCATCAGCTTCGCCGCGACGAGCTCCTGTTCCTCGGGCGTCGAGCCATTCTGCCGCAGGAAGTCGCGAAAGGCGCCGACGTGTTCCTCCATGTGGCGGTAGGCCATGTAGCTGCCGTTGCGGGAGAGGACCTCGGGCTGCGGCAGATTGACTGCAGGTCCGTCCTCGTCGGGGTAGCCGAGGATGAACTCGCCCGGTTTGAGCGGCGCGCCGGTGCCGGGCGTCGGCGTCTCACCCGTCCCTTCGATGACCGGCTGTGACAGCCGGTCGTGGTAGCCGAAGTGGTCGTGGGCGTACTCGAAGGGCGGCGTCGCCTCGAGGTCGAGCGAGGAGAGCCGCTCGACGCCTTCGCATTTCGCGAGGAGCTTCTCGTGCTCGGCCACGGATCTCTCGCGCTCCGCGGCGTCCCGGGCGAACAGGATGATGATGGCGTGGAGGTCGGGGCTCGCGAGACCGCCGACCCAGTTGGCCGGAGCGTTCGCGCCGGTGTCGCCCAGGACCTCCGCGCGGGCCGCCATGCCCTGCCGGAACTCCTCCGGAAACGTGGACAGCGAGGCCTCGTCGACGCCGAGCGCCCGCAGGCCGTTCCAGGTGAACGCCACGGTCACCCACCGCTTGTCGCTCGCGATCGACGCCTTCACCGCCGCCACCGACTGCACCTTTTCGATCATGGCCGTGAGCCAGGCCCGCCCCCCCGCCGCGCTCCGAAACGTCAGGAACTCGTACCGCCCCGTGAGCGCGGGGGTGCGCGCCAGAAGAATGTGTTGGATGTCGTCGGTCTCGAGCATGGAGCGTCCTTTTCGGCAATCACTGCATCTGATCGAGCATCGTCGAGAAGGCCGCCTTCAGCTTGAGCGCCTTCTTGATCTCATCGGCCGAGATGTAGGGGTATTCGCCGTACTCCAGAAAGGGCGGCCGATGGTGATCGCGCACGAACTTGATGAACGCCGCAGGGTTCGTCTTCCAGTCCTTCGGGAAGCCTTCGAGATTCTCGAAGACCGTGTTCAGGCCCGTCGCCGCAAAGATGGCGACCGCGTCCTCGGTGTACTTGTCGAAATCCGTGTCGAAGATGCCCATGTACTGGAAGTAGGTGTCGCCCTTGATGTCGAAGAGGTTCCAGCGCAGGTAGTGCAGCCTGAGGACCGCGAGGACATCCGGACTGCCCGCCACGGCCGTCTCGATGTTTCTCGCGTACTCGTAGAACTTCTCCTCGGTGCCCGGAACGATCTTTGCGATGATCGAGAAGCCGTAACACGCCGGGGTTTTCGGGAAGATCGGGCCGTATCGGCCCTGCTCGACCTTGTCCTTGAAGAATCCTCCCTTGGGAACCGCCACGGCCGCGGGCTTCGTCCAATCGTTTTGGGTGGGGGTGTCTGCCATGGCGCTGGGCCCTTTCCTGTGAGGAGTTGCGTTCACTCGTGTCGAGTCAAGACAGCGGCGATCGTCGCCACCCCTGGTTTGACCCGGGTGGGGATTTGATCCTATCCGACCGCTACGCCCACGATCCGCGCGCGGCGCTCGCCTGGACGGGCGGTGACGCCTTTTGATTGCGCGGCGCTTCGACGAAGCGCTAGACTCACAGCAGTGCTCCGCGCACCTGCGGCTCGGTCGGGTGCTCTCGCCGCCTTCGTCTGCGGCGTCCTGGCCTTGTGTGTCGGCGTGCCGGCGGCCAAAGCCGTCGACACCGACATGGCGATCGACACCACCAGCATCGACTTCGGCGAGGTCGTCGTTGGCAACACCGGTGGGCCGATATCGGTCACGCTGACCAACACGGGCGGGGACCCCTTCGGTCCGATCAACATCTTCGGCGGTGCGCCGCCGACCGCGGAGTTCAACGCGTCGCAGAACTGCCAGGGCACGACGCTGCCGGCCGGCGGCGTCGTGCACCGTCAATTACACCTTCCTGCCGAGTGGACCGGGCGTCTTCAACGACACCTCCGCATTCACCATCAGCGAGACGGCGAACCAGGGCGATGGCGAGGATTTCTCGGTCAGTCTGACGGGAACCGGAGTCAATCCGATCACGGCCGCTCCGCTGAGTCACGACTTCGGCAGCGTGGCCGTCGGTACGACGAGCCCGGCATTGACGACCGTGATCAGCAACAACAGCGCGTCGAACTTCGGTCCGATCAACATCTTCGGCGGCGAGCCGCCGACCCCGGAGTTCAACGCGTCGCAGAACTGTCAGGGCACGACGCTGACTCCCGGCGCGGCGTGCATCATCAATTACACCTTCTCGCCGACGGCACGCGGGCACCTTCAACGACACCTCCTCGTTCACCATCAGCGCCACCGCTTCGCAGGCCGACGGAGTCGATTTCACCGTCACCCTCACCGGTTGCGGCGCGCCCTGCACGCCGACGGAATCGGTCGTGCGCATCATCCCCGCCGCCGGCTCGACTCCGGGCAACTTCGGTTCGTTCTTCCGGACGGGTGTCCAGCTCTCCAACCCGTACACCGGGGCGGTGACGGGCCGGTTCGTTTACCACCCCGCGGGTGTGTCCGGCTCCCCGGCCGACCCGAGCCTCACATTCACCGTGGCGCCGCACTCGACCGTCTCCTATGACGACCTGGTCCAGACGATGGGCCAGGGCGGACTCGGGATGTCTCGACGTCGTGATGCTCTCCAACTCGGACGTCCCGGAAATCGTGGCCCGCGTCTACAACGACGCCGGCGCCGCGGGGACATCCGGCTTCACGGAGGAGGCGATCAACCCCGGCAGACCGGACACCCGGATCCTCTTCCAGGGATCTACGTCCCTGCTCGTCGCGCCGCCGAACGACACCTCGCTGCGATTCAACATCGGCGTCCGGACACTGACCGCCGGGGCCTTCGTGACCTTCCGGGTCCTCGACGCGAACGGGGTGGTGATCAACACCGTCACCAAGGAGTACGACCCGACCTTCTACGAGCAGCAGTCGGCGGCGACGCTTCTCGGCGCTCCCCTTCCGGCCAACGCCTCGATCGAGGTCAGCGTCTCGAGCGGAAGCGCGATCATCTACGGCGCGACGATCGACAACGTGACCAACGACCCGAGCATCCAGTTCGCACGCGTGCTGTTCGCGGTTCTGTAGTTCCGTTTCGGCCGGCGTGGTGGCGCTTGCCCCGCCCCGCGAATTCAGGACATCCCGCACGTCAACAACCAGGACTGCCCCATCTCCGCTGAGTTCCTCGGCATCCGGCTTGCACGCAACCAGCGGAGGGATCGCATTGCGACGAGAAAGCCTCAACCCAAGGAAGGAGAATGCAACATGAAGCCGAAGAACACGATCTGTCTCTGGTACGACAAGGACGCGCAGGAGGCGGCGCGCTTCTACTCGGCCACATTTCCGAATAGCCAGGTGACGGGCGTTCACAAGGCGCCCGCCGACTATCCGGGCGGCAAGCAGGGCGACGTTTTGACGGTCGACTTCACCGTTCTGGGCATTCCCTGTATCGGCATCAATGGCGGTACGACGTTCAAGCACAGCGAGGCGTTTTCCTTCCAGGTCGCCACGGACGATCAGGCAGAGACCGACCGCTACTGGAACGCGATCGTCGGCAACGGCGGCCAGGAAAGCCAGTGCGGGTGGTGCAAGGACCGCTGGGGCCTTTCCTGGCAGATCACGCCGCGCGCACTGACCGACGCGATGGCGGCCGGCGGAGACAAGGCGAAACGAGCGTTCGAGGCGATGATGCCCATGAAGAAGATCGACGTCGCTGCCATCGAGGCCGCCGTCAGGGGTCAGTCTTGATTTGCTGACTTCGGGGCTCGGACGCTGACGAAGTCGCCTCTTGCTCTGCGGAGTGGTGGGGCGAATACCTGGCGCGGTCGGTAGATCAGGCCCTTGACGATTCAGGCTGTAGGCGGCATCGCAACGCGGCCTGGTTTCGCGAAGTCATCCTGGCGAAAGACGAGCTACTTCCCCCGCCGGATCGCGTCGACCTTTCGCTCGCAGTCGTCCTCGATTCGCTTCCGGTCGATCACGTAACCGCTCTCAGCCTGCTCGCGCTCAGCGGGATCGTGCGTCTGTTTCAGGGCATCCTTGAAAAGGATCTCCCGCTCGGCCAGTCGCGCGGCGGCAACCCGCCTGGCCTCGGCGATCTCCTCCTTCTGCTTGGCGGTCAGAGGACTCTTCTTGGCGCCCGCGGGATCCGCGGCATTGAGTCGTTCCATGGCGAGCTCGTAGGAGGATTTCGGCTGTTTGCCCATGGAGTGGATGCTATCCGACGGCCCCGCCGAATACGCTGACGCGCTCACCACGTGGTTCGGACCGCCGACTGCGGCGTGCGGAAATTCTCGAAGATCCACTTCCCAACCTTTCCGTCACCCCTTCGTACGTAGGACGGGAGGTCCTCATGAGACTGCGCACCAGGCACCGCATCGGCTCGACCGCCTTGATGTTTCTCGCCCTCCTCGGCGCGGGAGACACGCGAGCCCAGGCCGCACCCGAGCCGACACCCAAACCCGCACCCGAGCTTCCCCCGCTACGCGACGGCCAGCGCGACTTCGACTTCCTCCTCGGCAAGTGGAAGTTCCACTTGAAGCGCCTCGAGAATCCCCTCACGGGCTCCACGAAATGGATCGAGTTCGACGGCACGGGAGTCTGCCGTTCCATCTGGGACGGCAACGCCTACATCGAGGAGGTCGACTTCCACGGCCCGACCGGCGACATCAAGGGCCTTGCGGTGCGCCTCTACAATCCCCGGTCCCGCCAGTGGAGCATCAACTGGGCCAACGCAGCAAAACGGCACCTTCGACCTCCCCACCATCGGCTCCTTCAAGAACGGCCGCGGTGAGTTCTACGACCAGGAAACCTACAAGGGCCGCACCATCCTCGTCCGCTACACCTGGACCGCGACCACCACCAACTCGCCGCACTTCGAGCAGGCGTATTCGGAGGACGGCGGAAAGACGTGGGAAGTGAACTGGATTACGGATCAGGTGAAGGTGAACGAGTAGCAGGCGCAGGGGCAAGCAAGTCAGTGAGTCAGGACCGACCCTTTTCGACCCAACCCCGCTCGCCTCCGCGAAATCAGCAAATCAGGACTGACCCCTACCAATCCCTGGCAGTCACGCCGCGACCCTGATCGACGCGCTTGCGGCTGGCGGTGGCGAGGCAAAGCGCGCGTTCGAGGCAATGATGCCGATGAAGAAGATCGACGTCGCCGCCATCGAGGCAGCGCGGCAGGGCTGCCACCAATCGACCCTATGCCGATTCGATCCGACCGGGTACACAAACGGTGATGGCACCAGCCTCGACATGGACATTGAGACGCTTCACCGGAGCCCGGGTGCTTCCATCGAGCTCATAGGCATGCTTGCGACGGAACTCGACGACGATCTTCTTTGCCTGCTTGATGTCGACGAGTGGGGAAAGCTCGGGGCGACCTTCCGCGACTCGTGAGAAAACCCTCAACCACTGGAAGGCGGTCCGCGCCGTGACTACCCCAACGTCGAGCTGACCGTCGGAAGGCGAGGCGTCTGTGAAAACGGGAACCCCACCCGTAATCGTACCGATGTTGCCGATGAGCAGACAGCTCGCCCTACCCTCGAACCAGATCGTGTCGTCCAGACGGACTCGCATCCAGAGCCGCCTCGCAAACATCGCCTTCAGACCGCTACCCAAGTAGGCCAGGCGACCCAATCGCTTCTTAGCCTTGCCTTTCGTGTCGGCGATGATCGCGTCGAATCCCGTCCCAGCCATCGCCGCGAAGCGCTCTCCGTTCATGACACCGACGTCGAGGTGCCGGCGAGTCCCTGTGAGTCCGATCTCGACGCCCTTCGCGACGTCCCTGGGAATCCCAAGACTGGTGGCCAAGAGATTGCCGGTGCCGGCAGGCAGGATCGCCACCGCAGTCTCCGATCCGGCCAGGACATCGATGCAGTCGCTGGACCATTCCGTCGCCACCCCAAACGAAAACGAGCGTTGCACCGTCCTTGACTGCCTTGCGCACCGCATTGGGCGCATTCCTGCTCTTCGGTACCTCGTACCAGATGGGTTGTCGATACCCGCGATCGGCGAGTGCTCCTCGCAACTCCTCCAGACCACCTCCCAGCGTCTTGCCGCTGTGAGCAACGACTGCAACCTCGGCCACGAGGGGAAAAGTCTACTTCTTGACGGGCCAAGGCGACGGTCAGGGTCCGTCGGTCAGACGTTGGATTCGGCGGCGCAGGAGTGGATCAACGAACTCTGTCGCACGCTCGCCGGGGGCGCGAAATCAAAGAATCAGGACTGGCCCCTCCAACTGCTACTTCTTCAGGCTCGTCGTCCAGGTGCCGGTGTCGACGACCTTGCCCTTGTACAACGTCTCGAACGTACCCGAGAACGTCTGGCCGGTCTTCGTGCCCGTGATCCGGGAGGAAGCCTTGTGGCCCTTGGCCTCGAAATCGTACGCCGCCTCGATGGAGTTGCCCTTCACGACAAGCGAGGTCATGGGGGATTTCGTTGGCTGCCCGTCGAGCACGGCGATGACTTCGCCGGTCCAGTTGCCGCCTTGACCCGGGGTAAAAGTGAGTTGATAGCCGCCGCTCTTGCCTGCCTTATTGACGTACTCGCCGACGTACGTTCCGGCGATGCCTTCCTCAGCGAGGGCTGCGACGGAAATCAAAATCAGAGCCGACAGGCAATCGCAAGCTTTCGTCTCATGTAGGCGAACTTACCATCAGGACTGACCCCAACAAGCTCCCAGTTGTAACGCGGCCGGCCGATCGGGCTCTTACTGTCGTGGCGCACCAAGTCAGGACAATTCGCCCGGGTGTTCCCGCGGCCCTGGTCTGCTGGATCCTGGCTGGCTTTACCGGCGTGCCGGCGGCCCAGGCCGTCGACACGCCGATAACGATCACTACCAGCAGCCTCGACTTCAATCAGGTCAACGTCGGCGACACGCGTGAACTGGGGGTCGTCCTGACCAACTCGGGCATCGAACGCTTCGGTCCGATCCGTTTGTTCGGCGTGGCGCCGCCCACCCCCGAGTTCAATGCGTTCCAGACTTGCCAGGGCGCCACGCTATCCCTCGGCGGGACCTGCACCATCCGATACAGCTTCTCGCCGGCGTCATCGGGCGTTTTCAACGATGTCTCCTCATTCACCGTCAGCGAGACCGCGAGCCGAATCGATGGCGAGGACTTCTCTGTCGGTCTGGAGGGTGTCGGAGTCGGCCCGATCACGGCCGCCGCGCAGAGCCACGACTTCGGGAATGTCGCCGTCGGCACGACAAGCCCGAGCCTGATCACCGTGATCACCAATGCCGGAGAACAGAACCTTGGCCCGCTCACCTTGTTCGGCGTTGCGCCCACAACGCCGGAGTTCGCAGCCTCGGAGAACTGCAGTGCCACGACGCTACCCCCCGGTGGGACGTGCTCCATCGTTTTCACCTTCTCGCCGACAACCCCGGGCGTCGTTCACGACAGGTCCGCCTTCACCATCAGTCTCTCCGCTTCGCAGGACGAGGGAATCGACTTCAACGTCTTCCTAACCGGTTGCGGCACCGCTCCTGGCGGGCCCTGCGTGGGCCCGGAAGCGGTGGCGTTGGTGATCCCCGTCGCCGGCTCGACTCCCGGCAATTTCGGCTCGTTCTTCCGGACGGCTGTCCAGCTTTCCAACGTGGGAACCGAGCCAATCCGAGGCAGATTCGTCTACCACCCCGCGGGTGTGTCCGGCTCTCCGACAGACCCAAGCCTCAGCTTCTCGGTGGCACCGAATTCGACCATCTCCTACGACGACCTGATCCAGACGATGGGTCAAACAGGCCTCGGGACCTTGGACGTCATGGTGCCTTCGGGCTCGCCCATTCCGGTCGTCGTGGCCCGCGTCTACAACGACGCCGGCGCAGAGGGGACAAACGGATGCACGGAAGCGGGGATTTTCGTGGTCGGCTCGGACAGCCGAGTCCTCCGGACTGGATATACGGGCCTGCTCCTGGGCCCGCCGAACGACGCTTCGCAGCGATTCAACATCGGCGTGCGGACGCTGTTTGTGGGAGCGAACTTGATCTTCCGGATTCGCGATGCGAACGGGACGGTGGTCCATACCGTCACCAAAAGCTACGGACCGACTCTATTCGAACAGCTGCCCGCGTCCACTTTTCTGGGAGCACCCGTTCCGCCGAATGGTTCGATCGAGGTCGACGTCTTCGGTAGCGCGATCATCTATGGCGCAACGATCGACAACGTGACCAACGATCCCAGCATCCAGTTCGCCCAGCTCATAGCCATCGCTTTCTAGCGCGAGGGATCCCGAAATCAGAGATCAGGATTGACCCCAACCCTTCCGAAATCAGAAATCAGGACTGACGCCAATCCTTCCCGTCAGTAGTTGCTCCACTGGAGCCCCAGGGCCTTCGCGAGAAACACCGCCATCTGACGACGGGTCAGCGGGGCGTCGGGACAGTAGTTGCCGCCCGCGCAGCCGGCGGTGATGCCCGAGGCATAGAGCGCCTCGATGAACTGGTAGGCGAGATCCGTCTTCGGCACGTCGCCGAAGGTCGGCGTGGCCGGGGCCGGCGAGACCTCCAGCTGATAGCTGACGATGGCGCCGCCCAGCACGACAGACCCGTCCGCGGCGCCGAAGGCCAGCGAGAGCCCGTAGACCTTGTGGTAATTGTCGATCCGCAGGCTCAGAGTGTCGTCGGCCACGAAGGTGCAGCCGTTGTTCGTCGAATCGACCTCGACGACATCCGTGCAGTTCAGCGCCTGGTTGTCGCACTCCCGAAGAGTCAGATACAGGTGACCCACGGGATTGCTGTCGCAGTAGTCGAGCTCGACGCGCCGAACCACGGATCCTCCCGGCAGATGAAGCGGCGCCGCCCACAGGGACGCGTTCACCGACGGATAGCGAGTGAACCCGCCCGCGGACTTCCACTCTCCGGCGAGACCCGACTGGAGAGGGACGAACTCCATCGCCGTGACGCGCACGTGCGTGAGGTTGGAAGTGCCGAAGTCTGCGGCCTTGGGATCCTTCACGGCCCGAGACGGCTGAGCCGACATCGTGACGGCAAGACAACACAGCACAGCACCGAGCCATCCGAGCCGCATGGTTCGCATTGCATCCTCCTATTTATCGGCGGCCGTGACGGTGAGCTGCACTGACGTCATCGCATCCGTCTTGAGAGACTCAGGAGAAACAACCATAGAGACCTCACGGTTCACGGAGTCGCTCTCAAGCGCTAGTGCACTAAACGCAGCCTCGGCATCATAGTCAAGGAGCGTGCATCTACTCTGGTCAAGAGTCACCACCCTGACGCCACCCAGAGCATGAGCCACAAACTGTTCCGAGACTGATAGCGATTCGTCCGGGTTCTCGATGAAGGAGAACTTCTCAGGAAAAGCAATATTGGTCGACTGCTCGTGGACGTTTCGGACCCGGCTGCTTCTGGAGTAGTTCTCCAGAACGGCGACTTTGGTAACGGGGAGTTGGGCCCGACGACGGGACCTCCTTTGCTTCAGGCGCGCAAGTCGATGGCGATGGCGCTGGCGCTGGCGCAGCAAGCGAACTAGGCGTTCGTGGTCGGGAAATCCGATGTCGCGCCTCCTCGAACCCGGGCGGGGTCCCGGGTGTTGGCTCACCGCAATCGAATACTAGGCGAAGCAACTCATGACATGGCAAAGCTACGGGCGCCTTTCGGCGCCCGCAGTCGGCCTAAAGCGGCCCCACCCCAAACTGGTTTCTAGCTGCAGCCTGACGTCGCCCCGCAGTTCATGCACTTGTAGCAGGCCGCGCTCCTGACCATGATCGAGCCCGCACTCGTGGCACGCCGGCGCGTCGGTGGAGGTCTCGAAGAGGAGCTTGGAGACTCCGCCCTCCCCTCCCGACCGGGCCGCGACGGACTGCTGGGTGACGGGCATGGGCGCGGAGGAGGCCGTGTCCCTGGCGATGACGCCGACGGCTTCCTTCTCTTCGGCGCTCATGAACTTGGAGGCGAGCCACTTGAAGATGTAGTCGATGAGGGACTTGGCGATCGGGATCTCGGGGTTCTTGGTGAAGCCCGAGGGCTCGAAGCGGACGTGGGTGAACTTGTTGACGAGGGCGTCGAGGGGGACGCCGTACTGGAGCGTCAGGGAGATGGCGGTGGCGAAGGCGTCCATGAGTCCGGAGATGGTCGAGCCTTCCTTGGACATGCGGAGGAAGATCTCGCCGGGCTTGCCGTCTTCGAAGAGGCCGACGGTGACGTAGCCCTCGTGTCCGGCGACCGAGAACTTGTGGGTGATGGAGCGGCGCTCGTCGGGGAGCTTGCGGCGGAACGGCGAGGGCACGGGCGGCGTGGCCTTGCCGATGTACTCGAGAGTGCCGCGGGCGGTCGGGGACTTGGTGTCGCTCTTTGACGCCGCGGTGTTGAGGGGCTGGGTCCGCTTGCAGCCGTCGCGGTAGATGGCGATGGCCTTGAGGCCCTGCTTCCAGCCTTCCATGTAGACGCCGGCGATCTCGTCGGGCGTGGCGTCGGGCGGGAGGTTGACCGTCTTGGAGATCGCGCCCGAGAGGAAGGGCTGGACGGCCGACATCATGCGGACGTGGCCGGAGTAGTGGATCGAGCGGGTGCCGTTCAACGCGCGGAACGCGCAGTCGAAGACGGGCAGGTGCTCGAGGTGGAAGTTCGGCGCGCCCTCGATCGTGCCCTTCTCGTCGACGTAGTCGACGATGTCGTGGATCTCCGCCGCGTCGTAGCCGAGGCGCTTGAGCGCGAGGGGCACGGTCTGGTTGACGATCTTGATCGTGCCGCCGCCGACGAGCTTCTTGTACTTGACGAGGGCGAGGTCGGGCTCGACGCCCGTCGTGTCGCAATCCATCATGAAGCCGATCGTGCCCGTCGGCGCGAGAACCGTGACCTGGCCGTTCTTGTAGCCGTGCTGCGTGCCGGCCTCGAGGGCCGCGTCCCACACCGCCATCTGCGACTTGAAGAGCTCCGCCGGAACGCCCTTGGCCGGCACTTCGTACGCCGCGTGGCGGTGCATGCCGATGACCTCGAGGAACGCGTCCCGGTTGGGCTGGTAGCCGGCGAACGTGCCGAGCTCGGAGGCGATCTTCGCGGACTGGAGGTAGCCCTCGCCGCACATGATCGAGGTGATCGCGGCCGCGTAGGCGCGTCCCTCGTCGGAGTCATACGGAAGCCCCGCCGCCATCAGGAGCGCGCCGAGGTTCGCGTAGCCGAGGCCGAGCGGACGGAACTTGTGGGAGTTCTCCTCGATCGCCGGCGTCGGGTACGAGCAGTTGGAGACGAGCATCTCCTGCGCCGTGATGACGACGTCGCACGCATGGCGGAACGTCTGCACGTCGAAGGAGCCGTCGTCGACGTTGAAGAACTTCATCAGGTTCAGCGACGCCAGGTTGCAGGCCGAGTCGTCGACGAACATGTACTCGCTGCACGGGTTCGACGCGTTGATGCGGTGCGTCGCCTTGACCGGGTTCCAGCGGTTGATCGTCGTGTCGTACTGCATGCCGGGATCGCCGCAGATCCACGCGGAGTCGGCGATCTTCGCCATCAGATCCCGCGCCTTGTACGTCTTGTAGGGCTGGCCCGTGAGGACTTCCTTCGTCTGCCACTCCGCGTCCTTCTCGACGGCGTCCATGAACTCGTCGGTCACGCGGATGGAGTGGTTGGCGTTCTGGAAGAAGATCGACGCATACGCTTCGCCGTTGAACGAGCCGTCGTAGCCGGCGTCGATCAGCGCCCAGGCCTTCTTCTCTTCGTTCGACTTGGAGAGGATGAACTCCTCGATGTCCGGGTGGTCGATGTTGAGGATGACCATCTTCGCGGCGCGGCGCGTCTTGCCGCCCGACTTGATCGCGCCGGCGAAGGAGTCGAAGCCCTTCATGAAGGACAGCGGGCCGGAAGCCGTGCCGCCGGCCGAGAGGGACTCGTGCGAGCCGCGGATCGACGAGAGGTTCGATCCGGTGCCCGAGCCGTACTTGAAGAGCATGCCTTCGGTCTTCGCGAGGCCGAGGATCGAGGCCATCGAGTCGCCGCAGGAGTTGATGAAGCAGGCGGAGCCCTGCGGGCGCTTTTCGATGCCGACGTTGAACCAGACGGGGGAATTGAAGGAGGCGACCTGGTTCACGAGGATGGCGGCGAGCTCGTCGTGGAAAGCGTCGCGGTCGGCGGCGGTGCGGAAGTAGCCGCCCTTCTCGCCGTACTCGGTGATCGTTCCGGCGACGCGCTCGATGAGCTGGCGGACGGAGTCTTCGCGTTCGGGTGTGCCGATGCGGCCGTGAAAGTACTTCTGGACGACGATGTTCGTCGCCGTCTGCGACCAGGACTTCGGGACCTCGACGTTCTTCTGCTCGAAGATCGTCTCGCCCTTCTCGGACACGATCGCGGCTGTGCGTAGCTCCCACTCCACCGCGTCGTAGGGCGACACCGAGGGATCCGAGTACCGCCGCTCGAAGGTCAGCCCCCGCAGGGACCGGCCGGCTGTCGTTGTCGGACTCGCAGTCTGGATCCTCTGCGTTTCCTCACCGACAGCCTGTTTCACGTCCTTTTCCGTCGACATCCCCCCTCCTCCTTACCGACAAAAATCAAAATGCTCCGCCCCCACCTACACAACCCTGGCACTGCTCTGAGTGATGCGGAGAAACCGCCAGTGTTGCCTTCGAGGGTAAGTCCACCGGGAAGGCCACGTCAAGTATAAACACCAGATGTTGTGGTGTGCACACTAACCGGTGCAAGGAATAGTGGCACGCGGATTGCTGTTTATTTGGGCGTGAAACGAAAAGCACTGGCAATTCAACCCAAGGATGAGATGGGCTGGAGCAATCAGGCTCGTGCTGCGAAGGTTAGCTTCCGATCGGTCTTCGAGGTCGACGGAAGCCGCCTCGCGATTGGTCACTTCAGCCGACCTCTCGATGCCGAAGAGTGTCGCCGGCTGAGGAGCGCCTGGGAGCGCTCGACTCTGCCCGACGTCGAGGACTTCGAGGTGACGGCGAAGCAGGTCTCGTTTCTGACGCCTCCCCCGCGGGTCGACGCCACCTGGGCCTCGATCGACGCGCTGCTCGCCGGGGCGAAGCTGGCCAAGGCCAGCTAGGCGCCCAAGGCCTTGGCGCCTCAGAAGTCGGCGATTGCGAAGTCGCGTGGCTTCAAAGGTTGGCGCGGACGGTTGCATCTATTTGGCCTGTCGGGACATAATTCAGATCGAGGAGAACCTAATGTCCACTGTCGAAACTTCTACTCCCACTCCGATCACGACCAGCACCCCGGGCGCCCTCCTGTCGCTGACGGAGAAGGCGGTCGAGAAGGTCAAGTACTTCGCGGGCACCATGCCCGATGCCGCCGGCAAGCCCCTGCGGATCTTCGTCCAGGGCGGAGGCTGCTCGGGGCTCCAGTACGGCTTCACCTTCGATGAGAAGAAAGAGGGCGATGCGGTGATCGAGACGGGCGGCATCCAGGTCGTCGTCGATCCGCAGAGCGCCAACATGCTGAAAGACGCCAAGGTCGACTTCGTCGAAGACATGCGCGGAGCCGGCTTCTCGGTCACCAACCCGAATGCCACCGGCGGTGGCTGTGGTTGCGGAAAGAGCTTCAGCGCGTAAGGCGCGTTTCCAAGAGATCAGCAGGGCGGCCGAAAGGCCGCCCTTTTTGTTTTGGGGGCGGGGGCGGCCGGTCTGAGCGCCCTCTGACCTCGAGTCCGTCCAGACTGCGCGAGCGATCGCGACCGAGTCAGGCGATCCTCGCGTACGCTGCGCTCCTCGGGATGACGGCGGTGGCGAGGCCGAGCTCCAGAGCCGTCATCCCGAGCGACAGCGAGGATCCCGTCACCGGCAGGTCCTGAGCCGGACCTGAGCGACGCGCAAGGGTCCCTCGTCGTTCGCACGCGATCGCGACAACTCTCAGGTGTGCGCTCGTACTGGATCTACATCATGGCCAGCCGGCACCGAACGCTCTACACCGGCGTCACCAACGACCTCGAGCGCCGCGTGTTCGAGCACAAGACCGGTCTCGTGCCGGGTTCGCGAAGACGTACAACTGCCACCGCCTCGTCTACTTCGAGGAGGCAGCCGTCCGATGGACGCGATTGTTCGGGAGAAGCAGATCAAGGCGTGGCGGAGAGCACGGAACGGGTCGCGCTTGATCGAAGCACTGAATCCCGAGTGGAGAGACCTCAGTCGGGATTGGACCTCGGAGGGATCCCGAAGTCGATAGTACGGCTCAGGGCCTGCCGGTGACGGCGATACCGCTGCCGCTCCGGCCGGCGTGCCACTGCCTGGAGTCCGCCTCGTGGCCGTCATCCTGAGCGAAGCGACAGGATGGCCCGAGCACGTCGCCGAGCGCGCGCGAGATCGAGTCTGGGATCCTGCCGATCGCTGGTCGCTCGCTCGGGATGACGGCTTAAGCGAGGCTCGGATCGCACTCAGGATGACTGGCTCGGAGTGGCGCGCTCGGGACGACGGCTCACGAGAGGCCCGCTCGCTCACGCCAGACGCCCCGAAAGAGGAAGCCCCGCCGGGAGGCGGGGCTTTTCGTTTCCGAGAAACCGTCCCGGCTCCCCTCCCGGGCGGGAGGGGGCGGGACGAGAGGTCGTCTGCGTCAGCTCATCGCCTGCAGGAGAGAGCAACGAACCTGCCATGCGCTCGCGCGCGAGCGCGCGTGACGAGACGTGTGCTTCGCGGGACGACGACGTTGCGGCGCCGGACGGAACCGGCCGCGCGTTTTCCGGATTCGATTCCTTGATTCGACGGACGAGAATTTGGTCGCGCCCGCCGCGATGGCGATGGCGACGACTCGCCCCGCGCTTTTTCTGAGAGGATGCGCCTCGCATGACGCGCGCCACGAAGCTCCGCCTCGTTCTCCTCGGCGCCGTCGTCGTCGCGCTCGTCGTCGTAAGCCGCTCGTTCGCGTTCGACGAGTGGTTCGCGGCGTTCGGCTCCTGGATCTCCGGACTGGGTCCCGCGGGATACGTGCTCTACATCGCGGCTTACGTCGTGGTCAGCGTGCTGATGATGCCGGCCGTGCTCCTGACGGTCGGCGCCGGATTTCTCTTCGGGTTCGTTCCCGGAACGGCGGTCGCGCTGACGGGCGCGACGCTCGGCGCCTCGGCCGCGTTCCTCATCGCGCGCTACCTCGCCCGCGACCGCGTCGCGCGGGCCGCCGCGCGCGATCTTCGCTTCGCCGCGCTCGACCGCGCGATCGCCGAAAAGGGCTGGCGGATCGTGCTGCTGCTCCGGATGTCGGCCGTCGTGCCCTTCGTCCTATCGAACTACGTGTACGGCCTGACGGCCATCCGCTTCTGGCCCTACGTCGGGGCGAGCGCCGTCGGCATGCTGCCGCTCGCGCTGCTCTACGCGGGCCTCGGCGCCGCGGCGCGGCGGGCAGGACACACAGCAACCCAGGCCGAAACGGACGCGATCCCGGACGCCCTGGCGTTCGGCGTGCTCGCGGCGGGTCTGCTCATCACCGCTGGCGTGACGATTTACGTCGCGCGGCTGACCCGGGGGATTCTCAAGAAGCGGACGCCGGAATAGACTCCGGTTCCCTATGCCCGTCACCTACCGCATCGACCGAGAGCTCAACCGCATCCTGACCCGCTGCACCGGCGAGACGATGCTCAAGGAAGTGCTCGGGCATTTCGCCGAGCTCGAAGCCGATCCGGACTGTTCCGCCGCACGCCGACGTGCTTCTCGATCTGCGCGAGATCACGAACCTTCCGAACGTCGGGCAGATCCGCGCGGCCGCGGAACGCACCGGCGACGCCAGCCGCAAGGTCGGGTTCGGCGCCTGCGCGATCGTCGTCGGAACCGAGGCCTGGTTCGGGATGGCCCGCGTCTTCGAGGCATTCACGGAGGCGCACTTCGAGCGGAGCTCCGTGTTCCGATCCATCGAGGCCGCCGAGGTGTGGCTCGACGGCGGCCGCCCGCACTAGCCGCAGGCGAGTCCGGCTACTCCGGCTTCTTCCTCGCGGCGTCGAGTGTCGTGAGCGTCGCGGGCTCGCGCTGCAGGACGTTCTTGCCGTAGCCGACCTTCGTGATGAACTCCACGTCGACCTGCTGGTACCCCACTCCCTTGGGCAGCAGCTCCTTGCGGTAGTGCCAGACCTCGCGCCAGTTCTGGAACGTGTCGATCATCTTCGTTCCGGGGCCGCTGTGCGCCGCCGAGATCTGGGCCGCCTGACCCGACGAGATCTTGCCCGTGCGCGACGACGAAGCCGCGCTCTGGAGCGCGATGTTCTGGTCCTGCGAGCCCACGGTCGATAGCCCGGCGGCTTCGCTCGAGTCGTCGCCGGTGCGGATCGGCTTGCGGCCGACGTAGGTCGGCGGTCCGAGAAGCACGAACACCATGCCGCGGTCCGTCATGCTGCCGCGCGTGCCTTCGGCCTGGACGAAGTTGGCGTCCGCGAACGCGACGCGGCGGTCGAAGCCGGTCTTGAAGACGTTGTCGGCATTTCCCGGCTCGGGATTTCGCGACTCCCAGAACTTGTCGGCGAACTCCTGCCACTCGGGTCCGCCCGCCAGGCTGGCCCAGGTCGTCTTCTCATTCGAGGTCATGATCCAGCGGACGGGCCCGTCGCCCCATTTCTCGTTGACCTGCTCGCCCGAGTTGGGCGGGAGCTTGAATTCCTGGAACGCCCGGAACACCGACGGCGTGCCGTCGGTGCTGATCGGCGGCGCGACGTTTTTCTCCGCCGCCTGGAAAGCGGCGACCGCTTTCTTCGAATACGCCGCGGGATCCATCGTCGCGTTGGGCTGCACGGCGAGGAACGCTTCGAAGTCGGCCTGCGCCTTCTCGGCCATGCCGAGGTTGGCCTCGCACACGCCGCGATAGAACGCCATCGGCCCCTGCAACTGCTGGTTCGCGGTTTCGTTGCCGGGCTTCGCGGCCTCGACCTCGAGCTTGTCGAGCGTCTTCATGGCCTCGCTCCAGGATTCGCCTTTCACCTGGGCCTTGGCCTTCTGGAAGAGCTCGGGAAGTGTCTGCGCGGTGAGCGAGACGGTGAGAAAGACGGAGAGAAAGAATCCAGCGGCGGCGAAACCAGGGACGCGTCGCTTCATGGCGGCCTCCGGCGTCGGATTGTATGCCCCGCGGAGGCCGATGGGAGGGAGATCAGGCTCCTTTAAGGATCAATGAAGACTTTCTGTCGCCGTCGTCGCCGCGGACGCCGTCGTCTTCCCCTTCGCCTTCGCCGCGTCGAGCGTCGCGACGGCGGCGGGGTCGCGCTGCAGAACGCAGACCCCGTAGCTCTTGCGGGTGACGAACTCGATGTCGACCTGCTGATATCGGATACTTCTTGGGAGCAGCTCCCGGCGGTAGTGCCAGATTTCCCGCCAGCTCGCGTCCGAGTCGGCGGCCTTGATGCCCGGGCCCCAGAGAGCCTCCGCCGCGGCCGCGCCCGAGCCGCCCGAGGATTCTCCAACCGCCGACATGGTGCGCTGCGCGTAGGCGGTCGCCCCGGAGCCCGCCAGGGATTCCCCGGCCGAGACGTCCACGTCCTCGCCGGTGCGGATGGGCTTGCGTCCGACGAACGTCGGCGGCCCGAGAAGGACGAAGACCATGCCGCGGTCGGTCATGCTGCCGCGCGTGCCCTCCGCCTGAACGAAGTTGGCGTCGGCGAAGGCCACGCGGCGGTCGAACGTGTTCCGATACGAGTTGTCGGGATTGCCGGGCTTCGGGTTGCGCGCTTCCCAGAACCGGTCGGCGAACTCGAGCCGCTCGTCGGCGAACGCCAGCGACTGCCACGTCCGCTTCTCCTCGTCGGTCATGATCCACTGGACCGGCCCGTCCGCCCACATCTCGCCCACCGGCTCGCTGGCGTTGGGCGGCATCTTGAATTCCTGGAACGCGACGAACATCGCGGGGCGCTTATCGTCGCCGTCGGCGGAATCCGGAGGCGGCGCGTTCTTCTGCGCCGCGCGGAACGCCGCGATCGCTTTCTTCGAATACATCGAGGGGTCCATCGACGCCTTGGGCTGCTGCGTCAGGAACAGTTCGAAGTCGGCCTGCGCCTTCTCGGCCATGTCGAGGTTGGCTTCGCAGACGCCCCGGTAGAAGGCCATCGGAGCTTCGAGCTGGCGGCGCGCGGCTTCGTTGCCGGGTTTCGCGGATTCGACGTCGAGCCGTTCGAGCGTCGTCAACGCGCTCCGCCAGGATTCGCCCTTCACCTCGGCCTTGGCTTTGTGGAAGAGCTCCGGGAGGGACTGCGCGGTCAGCGTCGCGGAGAAGAGAAGAACGGCGAGAGTGACACCGGGTCGTCGCACGAGAGGCCTCCGGCGGTCATTCTAGTCCCGGGGAAGCGGTGCGCGCGGAAGGCGGTGACGGCGATCGAGTGTCGGGATCCCTCGCTTCGCTCGGGATGACGGCTCGGTTCGGGATGACAACGCGCGGCGGCGAAGCCGCTCGCGTTGTCACTTCTTGGAACTTGCCAGGCGTGCCGCGTCGAGAGCGGAGAGGGTCGCCGGCTCGCGCTGGAGGATGAACTGGCCGTATCCCGTCTTTGTGATGAAGACGACGTCCACCTTGCGATATGAGGCCCCGTTCGGCAGAGCCTCCGGACGGTAGTGCCAGATCTCGCGAAAGCCGTCGGCGTTCGTGGCCTGGGCGCCATCGAGGTGAATCGAATTCCGGGCGCCCATCCACCATTGCTGCTCGAGGCCCGCGCCTTCCGAGATCGAGCGCTCCTCATTCCCCATGATGGGCTTGCGGGCGGACCGGGTGGGCGGTCCAAGCAGGACGAACACCATCCCCGGGTCCGTGAGGCTCCCGCGCTGGTGCTCGTCCAGCTGAAAATACGTGTCGGCGAACGCGACCCGCCGGTCGAAGCCTGTTCGGGCCGGGTTGTCCTCGGAGCCGGGCTTCGGGTTGCGCTTCTCCCAGAACTTCTCGACGAACTCGGCGCGCTCGGCTCCGCTCGTCAATCCACTCCAGGCCGCCCTCTCCTCGGACGTCATGATCCACTTCACCGGTCCGTCGGCCCACCGATCGTCCGGTTTCTCGCCCATGTTGGGCGGAGACTTGAACCTCTCGAATTCCTGGAAAAACGGGGAAGAGCCGTCCGATCCCGCTCCCTTGTTCGCCGCCTCGACGGCGACGTTCTTGCCCGCGGCCTGGAAAGCGGCGGCCTTCTGCGCGGCCTCGAAGGCCGCGACGGCCTTCTTCGAATACATCGCGTTGTCGATCGTCGCGCCGGGTTTCTCCTGCAGGAAAACCGCGAAGTCGGACTCGGCCTTCTCGGCATGGCCCAGGTTGGCCTCGCAGACGCCGCGGTAGAAGGCCATCGGCGCCTCGAGCTGCTGGCGGGCGGCTTCGTTGCCGGGTTTCGCGGATTCGACGTCGAGCTGGTCGAGGGTCGTCAGAGCCTCCGGCCACGATTCGCTCTTCACCTGGGCCTTGGCCTTCTGGAAGAGCTCAGGAAGGGTCTGGGCAGGGAGAGATACGGCGAGCAGGAAGGACAGCGCGGCGGCGAGTCGAACCATGGTCGGCCTCCGAGGCCAATTCTAGCGTCGAGTGCCGGCGCGGGCCGCCTCCAGCGTGGCCAGAGTCGCGGGGTCGCGCTGCATGACGTTGACGCCGTACCCCGTCTTGGTGAGGAACTCGACGTCGACCTGTTGATACCCCACGCCCTTGGGCAGCAGCTCCTTGCGGTAATGCCAGACCTCGCGCCAGTTGTTCGAGGCGTCGAGGGCCCGGGCTCCCGCCGCCGCCGAGAAGGCGGAGATCCGGGGCGCCTGGCCGGTGGCGCTCGGGCCGAGGCTCGGGTCGATCTGCTCGTTCCTCATTCCGGAATGGTCGCTGGTGTCGTCGCCGGTCCGGAGCGGCTTCTTTCCGGCGTACGTCGGAGGGCCGAGCAGGACGAAGACCATGCCGCGGTCCGTCAGGCTGCCTCGCGTCTCTTCGTCCTGGAGGAACTGGGCATCGGCGAAGGCCGCGCGGCGCTCGAAGGTCGTCTTGAAGACGTTGTCGGGATTGCCGGGCTGGGGATTCCGCGCCTCCCAGAACTGGTCCACGAACTCCTGCCAGTCGGCGCCCGGAGACAGCTCCGACCATCGGCGCTTCTCGTCGGCGGTCATGATCCACTTCACCGGCCCGTCGGCCCAGTGCATGCCTGCCTGCTCTTCCGAGTTCGGCGGCATCTTGAATTCCTGGAAGGCCTGAAAGATCGACATCCGGCCGGGGTGAGCGTCGGGCGGAGCGGCGCTCGTGCGCGCGGCTTCGAACGCCGCGACGGCCTTCTTGGAATACATCGACGGGTCCATCGAGGCGTTGGGCTGCAGGGACAGAAATGCCTCGAAGTCGACCTGGGCCTTTTCCGCATGCCCGAGGTTGGCCTCGCACACGCCGCGATAGAACGCGAGGGGAGCGGCGAGCTGCTGGCTCGCGGTTTCGTTGCCGGGCTGGCTCGACGCGACCTCGAGCGCGTTGAGCGTCTTCAGGGCCTCCGCCCAGGACTCCCCTTTGACCTGCGCCTTGGCCTTGTGGAAGAGCTCGGGAAGGCTCTGCGCGGCAAGCGAAGCGGCGACTCCGAGACAAAGCCCCGCAAGAGCGGCACGAAATGGATTCATGGCGGCCGAGATTCCAGGTCCGCGCTACAGCGCTGTAGCGGAAATCGAGATCACTTCGGGACTCCATTCATGAGGCGCGCGGTGTCCAGAAACGCCAGCGCCCGCGGGTCGCGCTGCAGCACGGCAACGCCGTAGCCGGTGCGGGTGATGAACTCGACGTCGACCTGCTGGTTGCGGGCGCCGCTGGGGCGGAGCTCGGTTCTGTAGTGCCAGGTCTCTCGCCAGCTCGGGCTCGAGTCGACGGCGCGCGTCCCCGGACCGAAGACCGCATCCGCCGCGGCCGAGGCGGAGGAGCCGGCGGGCTCTCCGGCCTGCTCGAGCGAGTGCTGCACGTTGGCGGCGCGGCGCGATCCCACCGTCGACATCCCGGCCTGCTCGTTGGCGTCTTCGCCGTGGCGGAACGGCTTGCGGCCGACGTACGCCGGCGGCCCGAGAAGGACGAAGACCATGCCGCGGTCCGTCATGCTGCCCCGCTTGCCCTCGGCCTGCGAGAAGTGGGCGTCGGCGAACGCCACGCGCCGCTCGAACGTGGTCTTGAAGATGTTGTCCGGATTCCCGGGCCGCGGATTGCGCGACTCCCAGAACCTCTCGACGAACTCGACCCGCTGTCCGCCTTCGAGGATCTCGGACCAGCGGCGTTTCTCCTCGGCGGTCATGATCCAGCGGATCGGTCCGTCGGCCCAGCTCCCGTCGGCCCGCTCGCCGGGGTTGGCCGGCAGCTTGAACTCCTGGAACGCGGCGAACATCGCGGGTTGATCTCGTCGTCGCCGTCGGCAGGTCGAACGCTCTCCTGCGCCGAGCGGAACGCCGCGATCGCCTTCTTCGAGTACATGGAGGGATCCATCGACGCGTTGGGCTGCAGCGCGAGGAACGCCCCGAAGTCGGCTCGCGCCTCCTCGGCCATGCCGAGGTTCGCTTCGCACACCGCCCGGTAGAACGAGAGCGGCGCGGCGAGCTGCGCCCGCGCGTTTTCGTTTCCGGGTTTCGCGGACTCGGCATCGAGCTGCGCCAGAGTCTTGAGGGCGTCCTGCCAGGCCTCGCCCTTCACCTGCGCCTTGGCCTTGTGGAAGAGCTCGGGGAGGGTCTGCGCGGGCAGAGAGACGGCGATCAGGAGAAGACACGCCGCGAGACGGACGCCAGGACGGTTCATGGCGACCTCCGCGGAGAATTCTAGCTGGTCTTGAGAGGTCTTGGAGAATTCTTACTTTTGCTCTGGCCTGGGGGACCGCGCGCGCGACCTCGAGCGTCGACATGGCGACGGGATCGCGCTGCATCACGTTGACGCCATAGCCCTTCTTGGTGATGAAGTCGAAGTCGACCTGGTTGTAGCCGACGCCCTTCGGGAGAAGCTCCTTGCGGTAGTGCCAGACCTCCCGCATGTTGTTCGCGGCTTCGGAAACGGTGCCGCGGGCGGGCTGGAACGCATTCACGACGATGGCCCCGTCGATCCTGGCGTCAAAGGCGCGCCGTCCGCCGGAGGGCTCGGCCGTGTCGTCGCCGGCACGGATCGGCCTCCTCCCGACGTACGTGGGCGGGCCGAGGAGGACGAAGACCCGCCCGCGGTCCGTCATGCTGCCGCGCTCGCCTTCGGCCTGTGAGAACCGGGAGTCCGCGAACGCGACGCGGCGCTCGAACGAATTCTTGTAGGAGTTGTCCGGGTTGCCGGGCTGGGGATTGCGCGCCTCCCAGAACTTCTCGACGAACTCCTGCTGCTCGTCGCCGAAGGCGAGCGAGGACCAGGTCCTCTTTTCGTCGGCCGTCATGATCCACTGGATCGGTCCTTCCGCCCAGGCCGCCCCGACCGGCTCGCCCGAGTTGGGCGGGAGCTTGAACTCCTGGAAGGCCACGAACATCGCAGGGCGCTTTTCGTCGTACGAGGAGTCGGGCGCGCGCCGAGCTCTTCCGCGCCGCCTGGAACGCCGCGACCGCCTTCTTCGAGTAGGCCGAGGCGTCCAGCGAGGCGTTGGGCTCGAGCGCCAGGAAGGCGGCGAAGGCGCTCCGCGCCTCCTCTTCCCGTCCGAGGTTCGCGGTGCAGACGCCCCGGTAAAAGGCGATCGGAGCGGCGAGCTGGGACCGGGCCGATTCGTTGCCGGGCCGCGCGGCGTCGGACTCGAGCCGTTCGAGGGTCGAGAGGGCGTCGGACCAGCTCTCGGCCCGGACCTCCGCCTTGGCCTTCTGGAAGAGCTCGGGCAGCGACTGCGCAGCCAGGGGGACTGTGGCGGGGAACAGGGCCAGGAGAAGCGGAATCAGCGCCGCCAATCCGGCGCGGGGTCGGTTCATGAGGTCTCCGGCGCGGATTCTATGCTCGAAACGCGGGGCCGGCGGCCTCTTCGAGAATTCTGAGTGGCTTCTTCCGGGCCTCAACTCCTTTGCAATATGCTCCGAAAAGCCTCATGGCTCAGATCTTCCACCGCAGCACGAACACGGTGTCGCGTGTGTCGGTCTTCGGCGCCGTGTTTTTTCTCGCGCTCCTGCTCTGGCTTTTCGACGCTTTGAACCGCTCCCCCTACACGACGCAGCAGGGCGTGGCGCGCGTCCAGCCGGTCCAGTTCTCCCACCAGCACCACGCCGGCGCGATGGGAATCGACTGCCGCTACTGCCACACCACCGTCGAGCGAGCGGCCTTCGCGAACATCCCGCCCACCAAGACCTGCATGAACTGCCACACGCAGATCTGGGCGCAGTCGCCGGAGCTCGAGCCCGTCCGGGAGAGCTGGCGGACCGACGCCTCGATCGCCTGGGTCAAGGTCTACGACCTCCCGGACTACGTCTACTTCAACCACTCGATCCACGTCGCCAAGGGCGTGGGCTGCGAGACCTGCCACGGCCGGGTGGATCGGATGCCGCTCGTCTCCCAGCACCCGACCCTCCAGATGTCGTGGTGCCTGGACTGCCACCGGGAGCCGGAGAAGAATCTCCGCCCGCGCGACGCGATCTTCACGATGGGCTACGTGCCCGCCGGGAACCAGGAAGAGATCGGCAAGAAGCTCGCGGCCGAGTACAAGATCCGGCCGCCGATCGAGTTGACGGATTGCACGACGTGCCACCGATGAGGACGAAATTGCCGTCATCCTGAGCGAAGCGAAGGATCCCGAACTCGCAGCGCCGCAATCGAGTCTGGGATCCTTCGGCGCTGCTGCGCCTCAGGATGACGGCGAGGGGCGTCCAGCGTCAGCGAGGCTCGTCGAGGGTGACGGCGGTCGTCGTCAGGATGACGGCTCAAAGGGCGTGGACATCGCGAAGGCGCGTCTGAAGCTGGAGAGCCTGCAGGGGCGGGAGTACTGGCGTTCGCTCGAGGAGCTCCTCGACACGGAGGATTTCCGGGAGCACCTGCACCGCGAGTTCCGGGTGCCGATCGACTCCGGTGTCGACCGGCGGCAGCTGCTGACGCTGATGGGCGCGTCGATCGCGCTCGCGGGCCTGACGGGCTGCACGCGCCAGCCGACCGAGCGCATCTACCCGTACGTCAAGGCGCCGGAGGAGCTCGTTCCCGGCGAGCCCCTCTACTACGCGACGGCGCAGCTGCACCAGGGTTACGCGCGGGGCGTGCTCGCCAAGAGCTACGAGGGCCGGCCCATCAAGGTCGACGGCAACGAGCTCCATCCCGCGAGCCTCGGCGGCAGCGACGTGTTCGTCGCAGGGCTACATCCTCAACATGTACGACCCCGACCGCTCGCAGACGCTGACCGAGCGCGGCCAGATCAAGCCCTGGAGCGCCCTGCTCGCCGCGATCAAGCTCGTCCTCGAGCAGGAGCGGGCGCGCCGCGGCTCGGGCCTGCGCTTCCTGACGACGACCGTCACCTCTCCGACGCTGCAGGCGCAGATCGCCGCCGTCCTCGCCGAGCTGCCGGAAGCGAAGTGGATCGCCTGGGAGCCGGCCGGCTGCGAGAACGTCTTCGCCGGGCACGAAGCTGGCCTTCGGCGAGGAGCTGCAGCCGGTCTACGCTTTTCGACAAGGCGGACGTCGTCCTCTCGCTCGAGGCGGACTTCCTGGGCTCGGGCCCCTCGATGCCGCGGTACGTGCACGATTTCGTGTCGCGGCGACGGGGCGAGTCGGGCGAGTCCATGAACCGGCTCTACGCCGTCGAATCCACGCCGACGCTGACGGGAGCGCGCGCGGACCACCGGCGGCCGCTGTCGCCGGCGGCCCTCGAGGCTTTCGCGATGTCCGTCGCGGCCGGAGTCGGGGTCGGATCCGTCCCGGCGGGCGAAGCCGATCCATTCGCCGCGGCCGTCGCCGCCGACCTGAAGGCCCACGCCGGCGCGAGCCTCGTCGTGGCCGGCGATACGCAGCCTCCGTCCGTGCACGCCCTGGCCCACGCCATGAACGCCGCGCTCGGGAACACGGGAAAGACCGTCCGCTACGTCGCGCCGCCGGCCGGCGCGGCCGCGGCCCAGACGGCGGCCTTCTCCGAGCTGACGCGCGAGATGGCGGACGGCAAGGTCGACACGCTCGTCATCCTCGGCGGCAACCCCGTCTTCAACGCTCCCGCGGACCTCGAGTTCACGAAGGCCCTGCAGAAGGTCGAGCTGCGGATCCGCCTGTCGCTCTACAACGACGAGACCTCGCGGCTCTGCCACTGGAGCGTGGCGGAGGCGCACGCCCTCGAAAGCTGGAGCGACGCCCGCTCCGAGGACGGCACGGCGACGATCCTGCAGCCGCTCATCGCGCCCCTCTTCTCGGGCCGGACGGCGCACGAGCTGCTCGCGGCGTTCTCGCCCGAGCCGGAGAAGAGCTCGCACGACATCGTCCGCGACTACTGGAAGGGAAAGCTGCCCGGAACGGACTTCGATAACGCCTGGCAGAAGGCGCTGCACGACGGGCTGGTCGAGGGCTCGGCGTTTCCGTCACGCCCGGTGAGCCTCGCGGGCCTCTGACCCTCGACGACCTGAAGCGACCCTCGACCCCCGACTCCCGTCTCACCCTCCTCCTCCGCCCCGATCCCACCGTCTGGGACGGCTCGTATGCCAACAACGGCTGGATGCAGGAGCTCGCGAAGCCGCTCACGAAGCTGACGTGGGACAACGCGGCGTTGATCGCGCCGGCCACGGCCGAGAAGCTCGGCGTCACGACCGAGGACGTCGTCGAGCTCTCCTACGGCGGCCGGAGGGTCGAGGCCCCCGTGTGGGTCATGCCCGGTCAGGCCGAGGGCTGCGTCACCCTCCACTTCGGCTACGGGCGCACGCGCGGCGGGCACGTCGCCGACGGCGTGGGCGTCGACGCCTACGTGCTCCGCCGGAGCCACTCGCTCTGGGAGGCCCCCGGCCTCGAGCTCCGCAAGACGCTCAAGCGCCACGCGCTCGCGACGACGCAGCACCAGCACTCGATGGAGGGCCGCGATCCGGTGCGCGCGGTGACGGCCGAGGCGTATCGGGAGAACCCGGCCGTCGTGGCGCACATGGGAGAGCCGGCGCCGGGGCCGCACGACACGCTCTATCCCGCGCTCCCCCGCGGCAGCTACGCGTGGGGCATGGCCATCGACCTCTCGACCTGCGTGGGCTGCAACGCCTGCGTCATCGCCTGCCAGTCCGAGAACAACATCCCCGTCGTCGGCAAGGAGCAGGTCCAGCGCGGCCGCGCGATGCAGTGGATCCGCATCGACCGCTACTACCGCGGCAGCCTGGACACGCCGGAGACCTTCCACCAGCCCGTGACCTGCATGCACTGCGAGAACGCGCCGTGCGAGGTCGTCTGCCCCGTCAACGCCACGGTGCACAGCGCCGAGGGCCTGAACCAGATGGTCTACAACCGCTGCGTCGGGACCCGGTACTGCTCGAACAACTGCCCGTACAAGGTGCGGCGGTTCAACTTCTTCCTCTACTCGGACTTCACGACCGAGATCCACAAGATGGTCAACAACCCCGAGGTGACGGTGCGCAGCCGCGGGGTCATGGAGAAGTGCTCGTACTGCGTCCAGCGCATCAACCGCGCCCGCTACGCGGCGGAGAAGGAGAACCGGCCGATCAAGGACGGCGAGATCGTGACCGCGTGCGAGCAGGCCTGCCCGGCGCGGGCGATCACGTTCGGCAACGTCGACGACCCGGAGAGCCGGGTCTCGCGCGCCAAGGCCGAGAAGCGCGGCTACGGGCTGCTCGTCGAGCTCGGCACGCGGCCGCGCACGAGCTACCTGGCGTCGCTTTCGAACCCGCTGCCCGTCGCTGGCTCCTGCAACGAGCGTCCCGGAGAAGCACGAAGCATGAGCAGCCCGACTCCCGCCGACGACTCCGCCCCGCACGGGCGAGCGGCCGCCGACGCCGCCGGGGGCGATCCTCGCTCCGGGCTACACGTTCACGACGCTGACCGACAAGCTCGCCTCGATCGCGCTCTCGCGGCGCACGCCGATGGTCTGGTTCTTCGGCGCGGCCGTCGGCTTCGTCGCTGACGATGGTCCTTCTCGCGACGATCACGTACCTCGTCTTCAAGGGCGTCGGCATCTTCGGCGTCAACATCCCGGTGGGCTGGGGCTTCGACATCCTCAACTTCGTCTGGTGGATCGGCATCGGCCACGCCGGCACGCTGATCTCGGCGATCCTGCTGCTCCTCCGCCAGCCCTGGCGCAACTCGATCAACCGCTTCGCCGAGGCGATGACGATCTTCGCCGTCTCCTGCGCCGGCCTCTATCCCGCTGCTCCACACCGGCCGGCCCTGGCTCGACTACTGGCTGATTCCCGTATCCGAACACGATGGGCATGTGGCCCAACTTCCGCAGCCCGCTCATCTGGGACGTCTTCGCGGTCTCGACGTACGCCACGGTCTCGCTGCTCTTCTGGTACGTCGGCATGATCCCGGACCTCGCGACGCTGCGCGACCGCGCGAAGAAGCTCTGGGCCAAGATCCTCTACGGCATGCTGGCGATGGGCTGGCGCGGCTCGGCGCGGCACTGGCACCGCTACGAGACGGCCTCGCTCCTGCTCGCCGGCCTCGCGACGCCGCTCGTCGTCTCGGTCCACACGGTCGTGTCCTTCGACTTCGCCGCGGGCATCGTGCCGGGCTGGCACGCGACGATCTTCCCGCCGTACTTCGTCGCCGGCGCGATCTACGCGGGCTTCGCGATGGTCCTCACGCTCGCGATCCCGCTCCGGAAGATCTACGGCCTCGAGGACTTCATCACCATGAAGCACCTCGACAACATGGCCAAGATCCTCCTCGCGACGAGCCTCATCGTCGGCCTACGGCTACGCCGTCGAGGCCTTCATGGCGTTCTACAGCGGCAACCTCTACGAGCGCTACATGATCTGGAACCGCCTGCGACGGGCCCGTACAAGCACATGTACTGGGCGCTGCTCTTCTGCAACGTCCTCGCGCCGCAGATGCTGTGGTTCCGCAAGCTCCGCCGCAACATCCCGGTCGCTCTTCGTCATGGCGATGATCGTCAACGTCGGGATGTGGCTCGAGCGCTACGTCATCATCGTCGTCAGCCTCTCGCGCGACTTCCTGCCCTCCTCCTGGGGCCTGTACAACGGCACGATGTTCGACTGGTCCACTGTTCATCGGGCTCGATCGGTCTCTTCATCGCGCTGCTCTTCCTCTTCATCCGGATCCTGCCGATGATCTCGATCTTCGAGATGCGCGCGATCCTGCCCGAGGCCAAGGTCGCGAAGCGGAGGAGGACCGGTGAGCCGGCTCTACGGCCTGATGGCCGAGTTCGAGAACCCGCACGACCTCGTCGAGGCGACGCGGAGGGCGCGCGAGGCCGGGCTTCACGAAGCTCGACGCGTACTCGCCGTACCCGATCGAGGCGCTCGCGGAGGCCCTCGACATCCACGACCGCAAGCTCCCCGCCGTCGTGCTCGGCGGCGGGATCCTCGGCGGCCTGCTCGGCTACGCGCTCTGCTACTGGACCTCCGTCATCGACGTACCCCCTGAACGTCGGCGGCAAGCCCTTCCACAGCGCTGCCGGCCTTCATCGTGCCGACCTTCGAGACGACGATCCTCTGCGCCGCGTTCGCGGCGGTGTTCGGCATGCTGGCGCTCAACGGCCTGCCCATGCCCTACCACCCCGTCTTCAACGCGCCCCGCTTCGCCCTCGCCTCGCGCGACCGCTTCTTCCTCTGCATCGAGTCGAAGGACCCGAAGTTCGACCACGACGACACGTGGGCGTTTCTGACCAAGCTCGGGCCGCGGGTCGTCATGGACGTGGAGGAGTAGTGCGGCGCGCCGTTCCGTTCCTGCTCGTCCTCGCGCTTTGCGTCGCTGCCTGTCGCCAGGACATGCAGGACCAGCCCAAGTACAAGAACCTGCGCGGCTCGGCGTTCTTCACGGACCATCGCTCGGCGCGCCCCGTGGTCGAGGGGACGGTCGCGCGGGGCCAGCTCTACGCCGATGCGACCTTCCGCACCGGGAAACAGAACGGCCAGCCCGTGGCGACGCTGCCGATGCCGCTCTCGCGCGAGCTCCTGGAGCGCGGCCGCGACCGCTATCGCATCTACTGCACGCCCTGCCACGGAATGACGGGCGACGGGCGGGGCATCGTCGTGCAGCGCGGCTACCGCCAGCCGCCGAACTTCAACATCGACCGCCTGCGGGCCTCGCCGGTCGGCTACTTCTTCGACGTCCAGACCAACGGCTTCGGCGCGATGATGGATTACGCGTCGCAGATCCCGGCGGCCGACCGCTGGGCCATCGCGGCGTACGTCCGCGTCCTGCAGCTCTCGCAGAGCACGATCGCTCGCCGACGTTCCGCCCGAGCGAGCGCGGCACCCTCGACAGCCCGGAGGCCGCGCCCAAGGCCGCTTCCTCTTCCCACCGGCATGGACGACTGGCGCAAGGCCCTTCCGATCGAGGAAGAGCTCTCGAACCCGCCGGCGGCGCATCCGAAGGAGCACTGAGCGTGGAGTCGAGGATGGAAGCCGGCCGGCCGGAGCCGCCAAGCGCGGATTCGGGAGGGGGATGCTGATCGTCGGCGTCCTCGGCCTCGCGACTTCCATCCCCGCATTGATGGGCAAGCCCGAGATGTTCTACCGCTCGTACCTGCTGGCCTTCGTCTTCTGGAACGGCCTGGCGGTGGGCTCGCTCGCCGTCCTCATGCTCCAGTACCTGACGGGCGGCGCCTGGGGCATCGCGATCCGCCGGCCGCTCGAGGCGGCCGCGCGCACGCTGCCGCTCTGCGCGCTCTTCTTCGTGCCGGTGATCTTCGGGATGCACCGCCTCTACGAGTGGACCCACGCCGACGTGGTCGCGCAGGACGAGCTGCTGCGGAAGAAGACCTTCTACCTGAACGAGCCCTTCTTCCTGGTGCGGACGGCGCTCGCGTACGCCGTGTGGATCCTGCTGGCGTATTTCCTGACCCGGCTCTCCGCGCGCCAGGACGCCGCGTCGGACCATCGCGCCATCGACCGCAATCTCCAGAAACTCGCGGGCGGGGGCCTCGTCCTCTACGCCCTCACGGTCACCTGGACCTCCGTCGACTGGGTCATGTCGCTCGAGCCGCACTGGTACTCGACGATGTACGGCGTCATCTTCATGGTGAGCCAGGCCCTCGCGGCGCTCGCGCTCGCCACGCTCGCCGGTCGTCCGGCTTTCGGCCGTGGGAGCCGATGCGGAGCTTCCTCGGCGGCCGGCATCCGGCACGACCTCGGCAAGATGATGTTCGCGTTCGTGATGATCTGGGCGTACGTCAACTTCTCGCAGTACCTGATCGTCTGGTCCGGCAACATCCCCGAGGAGATCACGCTGGTACCTGGCCCGCTTCCGCGGCGGCTGGGGAGCGATCGGCCTCGCCGATCCTGATCTTCCACTTCGTCTTTCCCTTCATGCTCCTGCTCTCGCGCGAGGCCAACCGCAACCCGCGGCTCCTGGCGGGCGCGGCGGGGCTGCTCGTCTTCATGCGCTTCCTGGACACCGCCTGGCTCGTGCTGCCGGCCTTCTCCGCGGGCAAGCTCGTCATCCACTGGACCGACCTCACGCTGCCGATCGGGCTCGGAGGCCTCTGGCTCGCGTTCTACGTTCGAAATCTCTCGACCCGGCCGCTCCTCCCGGAGCACGACCCCGGATTCGAGGAGGCGCTCGCGCATGGACGCGAATAACCACAAGCCGGGCTTCAACCCTCACGGCGTCGCGGTTGAGCCGGACGTCGTTCCCTCGAAGGTGCCGGCGGCCCTCTTCGCGCTGCTCGCGGTCACGGCCATCGTCGCGGCGCTCGTCGTCTGGGTGTTCTTCCGGGCCCTCGAGGGACGGGCGGAGAAGAAGGACCGGGCCGAGATCGCCGAGGCGGGGCTCGAGCGGCCGCAGGACGCGATCCCGCCGGCGCCCCGGCTCCAGATCCACCCGGTCGCGAACTGGCGACAGTTCCGCAACGCCGAAGACGCGCGGCTGTCGACCTACGGCTGGATGGACCGCTCGGCCGGCGCCGTGCACGTTCCGGTCGACCGCGCCATGGAGATCGTCCTGCAGCGGGGTGTCGGCCCGCTGCCGCCGTCGCTGGTCGCGATTTCGCAGGCGCCCGTCGTGACCGCACCGGTGGAGGGGAAGCAGTGAGGGTCCGGGCCGACTCGCAGCGCTCGCTCGGGCCCGTCATCCTGAGCGCAGCGAAGGATCCCAAACTCGATTGCGGCGCTGCGAGTCTGGGATCCTTCGTCGCTCGCGGCTCCTCAGGATGACCGGGCTTGTTCTGCTGGCTCTCGCGATCGCCGCGGCCTCGGCGCCCGCCCAGTCCATGGCGCCGCCGCCGGGCGGGATCGTCCGGGCGAACGAGACGCCGGGCTCGCTCGAGGGGATCGGCATCGACCAGCGCCTCGACGAGAGCCTGCCCCTCGCGCTGCCTTTCCGCGACGAGGCCGGCCGGGCGGTCACGCTCGGCGACTACTTCGGCAAGCGGCCGGTCGTCCTCGCGCTCGTCTATTACAACTGCCCGATGCTCTGCACGCAGGTCCTCAACGGCCTGGTGGCGTCGCTGAACGTGATGTCGCTCGAGGCCGGGAAGGACTTCGACGTCGTGGCCGTCAGCTTCGACCCGCGCGAGACGCCGGCGATGGCGGCCGCGAAGAAGGAGGCGTACCTCTCGCGGTACAAGCACCCGGCCGCGGCGCAGGGCTGGCACTTCCTGACGGGGGACGCCGCCTCCATCACCGCGCTGACGAAGGCCGCGGGGTTCCGCTACCGCTACGACGGGGACCTCGATTATTCGCCCACGCGAGCGCGATCGTCGTCGCGACGCCCCAGGGCCGGCTCGCCCGCTACTTCTACGGCATCGAGTACGCGCCGCGCGACCTCCGCCTGGGCCTCGTCGAAGCCTCGGCGGGAAAGATCGGCACTCCGGTCGACTCGATCCTCCTCTACTGCTTCCACTACGACCCGGCGAGCGGCAAGTACGGTCCCGTCGTCGTGAACATGGTCCGCCTCGCCGGCCTGGCCACGGTCGTCCTGATCGCCGCGGCGATGGTGGTGATGAGCCGCCGCCGCGCCCGCGCGCTCCGCGTGATCCACCAGGCTTCCGTTCTCCGTATCGGGGAGCCCGCGCTGATGCTGCCGTTCTTCCCCCAGCAGGCCTCCTCGTTCGCGCCGCACGTCGACGCCCTCTACGGCTTCATGATCGCCGTGACGGCGTTCTTCTCGATCCTGATCGGCACGCTCGTCGTCGTCTTCGCGATCAAGTACCACCGCAAGTCCCCGGACGAGGTGGCGACCGAGGTCCACGAGTCCGGCGCGCTCGAGATCGCCTGGACGATCATCCCGTTCGGGATCGTCCTCGTCATGTTCTATTGGGGCGCGCAGGTCTACTTCCGCATCACGCGCCCGCCGGCGGACGCCCTCGAGATCTACGTCACGGGCAAGCAGTGGATGTGGAAGATCCAGCACTCCGACGGGCACCGCGAGATGAACGAGCTGCACGTCCCCGTGGACCGCGCCATCCGGCTGACGATGGCCTCCGAGGACGTGATCCACTCTTTCTTCGTGCCGGCGTTCCGCTTCAAGCGCGACGTCGTGCCCGGCCGCTTCTCGACGGCCTGGTTCGAGGCCACGGAGCCCGGCAAGTACCACCTCTTCTGCGCCGAGTTCTGCGGCACGCGCCACTCGGGGATGATCGGCTGGGTCTACGTGATGACGCCGCCGGAGTACCAGGCGTGGCTCTCGGGAGGCGTGGCCGGCGAGTCGCTCGCCGCGGCCGGCGCCAAGCGTTTCGTCGAGCACGCGTGCAACACCTGCCACGGCGACCAGCCGGGCGCCCGGGGGCCGTCGCTCAACGGGATCTTCGGCAAGCCCGTGCGGCTGCAGGGCGGCGGGACCGTTCTGGTCGACGAGGCGTACATCCGCGACTCGATCGTGAATCCGCACGGGAAGCTGGTCGAGGGCTATCCTCCGATCATGCCGACGTTCCAGGGCCTCATCAGCGAGGAGGGGCTCCTCCAGCTGACGGCCTACATCAAGTCCCTGTCCCCGGCCGCGGCCCCGGGGGCCGTCACGCCGATGCCCGCGGCCGCCGCCGCGGAAAGGAAACCCGCGAAGCCATGAGCGCCACCGCTCCCGACGAAACCCCGCGCGTCGCCGAACGGCCGAATTACCTGAACACCGGCTACGGCGTGAAGTCGTGGCTGCTGACGATCGACCACAAGCGGATCGCGATCCTCTATCTCATCGGCGTCACGTTCTTCTTCGCGATCGGCGGCCTCTACGCGGCGGCGATCCGCCTCGAGCTCCTCACGCCGGCGGGCGACGTCTTCCAGGCCGAGACGTACAACAAGCTCTTCACGACCCACGGCGTCATGATGGTCTTCTTCTTCATGATCCCGGGCATCCCGGGCGTGCTCGGGAACTTCCTCATCCCGCTCATGATCGGCGCGAAGGACGTCGCGTTCCCGCGCCTGAACCTGCTCTCCTGGTACCTCTACATCATCGGAGGCCTGCTCGCCCTCTGGGCCACCGTGCACGGCGGCGTGGACACCGGCTGGACGTTCTACACGCCCTACTCGACGGTGTACTCGAACGGCTGGGTGGTCGTGACGGGCGTCGGGGTCTTCATCTCCGGCTTCTCCTCGATCCTGACGGGGCTCAACTTCCTCGTGACGCTCCACACGATGCGGGCGCCCGGGCATGGGCTGGACCCGGATGCCCCTCTTCTGCTGGAGCATGTACGCCACGGCGATCATCCAGATCCTCGGCACGCCGGTCATCGCGATCACGCTGCTGCTGCTGGTGGCCGAGCGGGTCTTCCATCTCGGCGTGTTCGATCCGGCGCAGGGCGGCGATCCGGTCCTCTTCCAGCACCTGTTCTGGTTCTACTCGCATCCCGCCGTCTACATCATGATCCTGCCGGCCATGGGCGTGATCAGCGAGCTCGTCACGGCCTTCGCGCGCAAGCCGATCTTCGGCTACAAGTTCATCGCCGCGTCGTCGGTCGCGATCGCCACGCTCTCGTTCCTGGTCTGGGGACACCACATGTTCGTCTCGGGCCAGTCGGTCTACGCCGGCCTCGTGTTCTCGATCCTCTCGTTCATGGTCGGCGTGCCGTCGGCGATCAAGGTCTTCAACTGGACGGCCACCCTGTACAAAGGATCCGTCTCGTACCAGACGCCGATGCTCTACGCGATCGGCTTCATCGGCCTCTTCACGTTCGGCGGGCTGACCGGCCTGATGCTCGCGGCGCTCGGCCTCGACATCCACGTGCACGACACGTACTTCATCGTCGCGCACTTCCACTACATCATGGTGGGAGGCACGATCATGGCGTACCTCGGCGGCCTCCACTACTGGTGGCCGAAGATCTCGGGCAAGCTCTATCCCGAGTACTGGTCGCGCGTGTCGGCGTGGGTCATCTTCATCGGCTTCAACCTGACGTTCTTCCCGCAGTTCATCGCCGGCTACCTCGGCATGCCCCGCCGGTACCACGCGTACCCCGACGAGTTCCAGGTCCTCAACGTCATGTCGACCGCGGGCGCTTCGATCCTGGGCATCGGCTACTTCATCCCGCTCGTGTACTTCGCGTGGTCGATGCGCTATGGCAAGCCCGCCGCCGACAACCCGTGGGGCGCCACGGGCCTCGAGTGGGAGACGCCCTCGCCGCCGCCGACCGAGAACTTCGCGGTCACGCCGACCGTGACGGGCCGGCCCTACGACTACCTGACCGGACGCGAGGAGGCCGCCACTGGCTGAGATGCACGCGCGCGCGCGACACGCCGGCAGCCACGACTCGCCGCCGGAGCTCCGCCACCACTTCGTGGACCTGGCGGCCCAGAGGGAGGCCTCCACGCTGGGCATGTGGGCTCTTCCTGGTGACCGAGGTCCTCTTCTTCGGCGGGATGTTCACCGCCTACGTCGATCTACCGCGCGACCTATCGCACGGCCTTCGAGGGAGCCTCGAACCTTCTCGACATCAAGCTCGGCGCCTTCAACACGGCCGTGCTGATCATGTCGTCGCTGACGATGGCCCTCGCGGTCTGGGCGTCGTCGCTGGGCCGGAAGAACCTCATCATCCTGTTCCTCATCCTGACGATCCTCCTCGGGGGCATCTTCCTCGGCGTGAAGGTCATCGAGTACAAGCAGAAGTTCGAGCACCACGAGGTCCCGGGCCCGCACTTCATCGTTCCGCTCAACGAAAAGACGCACCAGCCGCTGCCGCCGCAGAGCGAGATGTTCTTCACGCTCTACTTCTGCATGACCGGGCTCCACGCCCTCCACATGATCATCGGCATCGGCCTCCTCACCTGGCTCATCGTGAAGGCACGCCGCGGAGCGTTCACGACCCGTTACAACACGCCCGTCGACATGGTCGGCCTCTACTGGCACTTCGTGGACGTCGTCTGGATCTTCCTCTTCCCGCTCCTGTACCTGCTGGGGAGGCACACGCTGTGAGCACCGGCAAGGCTGATTCGCATTCCGGGATCGGCGCGTACCTGGGCGTCTTCGCGGCGCTCATGGTCCTGACGGCCCTGACCGTCTGGGCCGCCTTCCAGCACCTCGGCGTCTGGAACACGCCGGTGGCGCTCGCGATCGCCGTATCCAAGGCGTTGATGGTCGCCTGGATCTTCATGCACCTGCGCTATTCGCCGAAGCTGACCCTCTTCGTGGTCTTCGCGAGCATCCTGTGGCTCGCCTTCCTGATCCTCATCACGGCCTCGGACTACCTGACGCGATCGTGGCTGCCGATCTACGCCTCGTGAGGCGCGCCTCGACGGCGGCTCGAGGGGAATAGATTCCGGAGATGCCCTCGACGGAGAGGCCCGTAGAACAGGTTCTGTTCGAGCGAGTCCAGGAGCTGATCGTGTCTGGTCAGCGCATCGAGACCAGGATCTTGACCTCCTCGTCTTTGTGCGAGGTCAGGCGCTCGAAGCCCCTTTTCACGATGTCATCGACGAGGATGCGGCTGGTCACGAACGGCCCGAGATCGACATTGCCGTTGCGCACGAGCTCGATCGCCTCGGGGTGATCGTTCGCGTAGCCGATGGAGCTGCCGAGGACGCGGTCCTGCATCGTCAGATGCGCGGTGATATCCAGCGGCACCGGCTTCGTGTGGATGGCGACGACCTCGAGCCGGCCCCCCGCTCCGAGCACTCCGAGCAGCTGCTGGACGACCGCGGGGACGCCTGCGGCGTCGAACGCGACCTCCGCGCCGGCGCCTCCCGTCCGCTCGGCGACGACGGTCCGCAGATCCTCGTTCGCCGGGTCGACCACCGCATCCGCCACGCCCGAGGACAGCGCCTTCTCACGGCGCGCGGTCGACATCTCGCTGACGATGGTCGTCAGCCCCTTCGCCTTCAGCACCGCCGCCACGAGCAGGCCGATCGGGCCGGCCCCGCCGACGACGGCGGTCTGGCCCGCCTCCACGCCGGCGTGCTTGACGGCGTGCAGCGCGACGGCGAGCGGTTCGATCATCGCGGCCTGATCGAGCGGCAGGTCGCCGACCGGGTGCACCCAGCGGCGCTCGACGACGATGTGCTCGCTGAGGCCGCCGCCGCGGCCCGAGATGCCGATGAAGCCCATCTGTTCGCAGAGGTTGTACTTGTCGGCCTTGCACGCCGGGCAAGTGCCGTCGACCATGAGCGGTTCGACGACCACCGAGTCGCCGGCCGCCAGGCCTTCGACGCCCTCGCCGATCTCCTCGACGACCCCCGAGAACTCGTGGCCCAGAACCACCGGCAGCGTCTCGCCGGAGAGCGGATGCGGAGTGTCGGCCGTCGGCGCAGGAGGGATCGGGCCCATGTGGTAGAGATGCAGGTCGCTGCCACAGATGCCGTTGAAGGCGGGTGCGATCTTGACGGTGCCGGGGCGCACTCGGGGCTCCTCCAATTCCTCGATGCGAATGTCTTCCTTTCCGTAGAACCTGGCTGCTCTCATGGCCGCGCTCCTCTTCGTCCGTGTCCCCTCCACCCTACGCTTCGCGACGAAGTGAGTCCCATCGACTGCACCCGCTTGAGCTCGTCGCGTCGATCCGGAAAATCGGCGATTTTGACAAGTCCTGACGGCGACGGCTCGGGCTCGACATTGGGATTCACGGGGTTTCCTCCCTGTGCCCACCCGAACGCGAGACGGCCCGCCCGCGCCGGCTCCGTCGCCACACGTCCACGGCCGAAATGCGGCTCGTCGCGGGAATGACCAGCACGGGGCACGGACAGGAGCGAGCCACGCGCCGCGTGACGCTCCCGACAACCGAATCCAGCCCGGTCCTGCCGGAGGCTCCCAGGATGACGAGGGATACATCCTTCTTCTGAGCCTCCAGGATCGCCCGGGCCGGATCTTTCCGCTCGACGACCACGGCCTCGATCGCCGTGCCCGGATCGCCGAGCTCGCGGAGCTGCCGCTGAGCGAGATGCCGTTGCTCGCGGACCATCTCCACCGCCGCCCGCCGAAGCCGCGTCGCCCAACGCGAGCTCGCCGGCGGCAGGACGTGCAGGAGTCGCACTCGGGCCCGCGCGAACGACGCGAGAAGAAGCGCCCAGTCGATCGCGTCCCGCGAGAAGGGAGAGAAATCCACCGGCGCGAGGATCGTGCCGACACGGTACCCGGAGGGCACCCTGCGGTACAGAAGGACAGGCGCCGTCGCCGCCTGCATGAGCCCGATGGCGACGCCTCCGAGGCCGCCCGCCGCAGCCCGGCCGCGCTTCGGGCGCGCGAGAACCAGGTCGCCGCGCCAGAGCCGGGCACGCTTGAGGATTTCCGCGAGAGGCGACCCGGCGGTGACCTCCGTTTCGAGTTCGAATCCCTCGTCTTTCAGCGGTTCGATTTGACGTTTGAGAAGACGGCCGGCACTCTCCTCCCAGGCGAGCTGTTCCCTGCGCAGCGGGTCCAGGTCCAGTCCGGCCGGGAAGTAGAAGTGCGGTACGGCGACGGGCGCCACATGGAGCGCACGCACCCGCACTGCGGTCGGCGAAAACAACGTTCCCAGCAATCGGGCCGGCTCCCGCGCGGATTCGTCTCGCTCCAGAGCAACCAGCACGCGCACTCCGCCGAGGCTCCGTGGGTCGCTCTTCCGCGAGCCCGCGCGCTCCTCAATTCGCATGGATGTCCTGTTCTTCATCATTCACCTGCGCGAGCACGCGCGCGGATCACGAGCAGGCTCAGCTCCCGCCGCGACGTCACGAGTCGCTCACCTCCGGTTTCCGCCACAACACCAGGGTGCCGAGCCCTCCGGCGATCAGGGAGGCCGAGAAGATGGCGATCTTGGCCGCCGCGTCATCCGTGGGATCGGGGAACGCGACGCTCGAGATGAAGATGGACATCGTGAAGCCGATGCCGCCCAGAGCCCCGGCGCCGCACAATTGACGCCACGTGTACGCTTCCGGTTTGGCGGCGACGCCCGTCCGGACTGCGAGCCACGCCGCCAGCACGATTCCGACCGGCTTCCCGACAACCAGTCCGAGCGTGATCGCGGACATCAGCCGTCCGCGGCCCTCGAACACATCCAGCGACCAGGCGACGCCCGCATTCGCCAGCGCGAAGATCGGAAGCACCACATAGCTCGACCACGGCTCGACGGAGCGGAGCAGCTTGTCGGCGGGCGACTCGATCCGGGAGTGGATCGCATCGAGTGAGCGCAGGACCGGTTCGGCGGGCCCGCTCCGCATCGCTTCGCCGTTGTGGCTGTCCTCCAGGTGGATCACCGTGGACGCCTGGGCCAGCAGCGCGTTCAGGTTCGCGGGCGGAAGCGCGGGGATGAGCACAGCCAGGATCACCCCCGCCAGAGTGGCGTGCAGGCCGGCCTCGTGGAGGAAGAACCAGAGGAAGGTGCCGCCGATTGCGTACGGCAGCGCGGCGTACACGCCGCCGCGGTTGAGCGCAAACAGCAGGGCGGTCACCGCGCCCGCCGCCGCGAGATAGCCCGCGTGGATCGCGCCCGTGTAGAAAAGCGCAATGACCGCAATCGCCACGATGTCGTCGATGATGACCGCCGCCGTCAGGAAGACGCGCAGCTCGATGGGAACGCGATCGCGCAGCAACACGATCAGGGCCACCGCGAAGGCCGTGTCGGTCCCGATCGGAACGCCCCACCCGTGCCGGAGCTCGGGTGGGGCAATCGATGCATAGATGACCGCCGGCAGGACGATCCCGCCCAGCGCGGCCATGACCGGCAGCGCTCCCGAACGCAGTGTAGCCAGGTGACCGACGGTGAACTCGCGCTTGATCTCCAGTCCGACGACGAAGAAGAACACCGTCAGCAGACCGTGATTCACCCAATGGAGCAGGGAGTGCGTGAAGTCGCGCGTTCCCCACGAAATCCCAGGCTCGTGTCCCACAGCGCCGCGAAAGCGGGACCGAAGCTCGAATTGCTGAGCACGAGCGCGAGCACCGTCGCCAGCCCGAGGAGCAGGCCCGACGACGGGCCCCAGCGGACGAACTCGAAAGCGGCGGCCTGGATCCGATGACCGAGCGGGGCGAGCAGCGCGTCGGCGAGCGAGCTCTCGTCCCAGAGGCCCGCGTAGCGGCGACCGTCGATGAAGAACGTCGGCGTCGCCCGCGCGCCGCTGCGCTGCGCGCTCTCGACGTCTTCGCGCACCCGCCCCTGCGCCGCCGAGAGGTCGGCGTCTTGCGCGGCGTCCATCGGCGGCAGACCGAAGTCCTTCGCGATCCGGGCGAAATCGCCGGGCGAGAACGCCGGACCACGCTCCATCAGCGCCTCGTGAACCTCCCAGAACCGGCCGTTCGTCACCGCCGCATACTCCGCGAGCTCCGCGGCGCGGTTCGCGTCCTCGCTGCCGCCGACGGGCAGGTGCCGGAACACGTACCGCATCCGCTCGCCGAACCGGTCGCGGAGCGCCTCGATGACCGGGTGCGCCGCATGACAGTGAGGGCACGCATAGCTGCCGTACTCGACGAGGGTCATCTCCGCATCGGGAGTTCCGAGGACGTGGTCGCGGTGGACATCGACCGGAGGATCGAGATGGGTCCGCTTCGCGTCAATCATGATCGCCTGCGGCTCATGACTTCCGGATCACTTGCCGGCGGGGACCGGTGGAACGACGACCACGTCGCATGTCGCCTTGCGCAGCAGGTCTCCGGCGACGGTCCCCAGGAAGGCATGCGCGACACCCGAGTAACCGCGGGTGCCGAGCATCAGCAGGTCGGTCTCGGTCTTCCGGATGGCCCTCCCGACGACGGCCCTCGCCGAGCCGTACTGCACTTGGATTCTCCACGGCGCGTCCCCGGGGGAACGTTCTTGGGCAGCGCCGAAGCGAGCAGCCGTGTCACCTCCTGGGTCGCCCTTCGCCGGAACACGTCTTCGATCTCGAGGATCTCCTCCCCGGAGCGGCTCTCATAGATCAGACTCGGATACGGAACCCCGAACGCGTGGATGACCTCGACCTGAGGACGCGGCGGTGGAAGCAAGACGAACATGAAACGGACGACCTCATGCGCGGCCCGATCGAAATCGAGCGCGAGCGCAGGCCGCCGGTAGGCCGCTCGGGGGGCTCGCCCGACCACCAGCACCGGAAGTCGGGCACTCCGAATGACCCGCTCGGCGGTCGTACCGAGGAAAGCCTCGCGCAGCGCGCGCCGGCCACCTCGGCCCATGACGATCAACTGCGCCTTCGCCCTGGTCGCGCAGGCGCCGATCTCCCTTGCCGCGCCACCCCGCTTCACCAGCGGCTCGATCCGGACACTCCGGGGAAGCAACTTGCGCAGGTGTCGCCCCTCTTCCGCGAGCGCCCTGCCCGCGTCGCGTTCGGCGCTCCGCCGCTCTCCCGGCGGCAGGCTCCCCGGAACGACGTGCAGCAGCGTCACTCGGGCGCCGTAGGCTAAAGGAAGCAACGAAAGGCGACGTAGAGTTCTATCAGAGGCGGGCGTGAAATCGATCGCAACGACCACCGACCGAAAACGTGCCGGCGCAAGAACGCCCGGGCTCCTCGGCAGACTCCGCTTCGTGACGTCCTTCATGCTGCACACTCCTCGCTTCCTGGATTGTCTCCTCGGCCGCCGGGGCTGTCCCCGGCGCTTTCGGAGGCGGTGTTCCGTCCCTGACGAGCGTCGAGACGCTGCGAGGAAGCGCCAACGACCCGCTCCCTCGCGCCATCCGGACGCGTTAGAGCGAAAAGTCTCCCGAGGCCTCGGGTTGATAGAGCACGTCTTCGACCTTCAGGCGCCGGACCCCGGCGGGCACATCCCATTCGATCGTGTCCCCCGTGCGGTAGCCCAGGATCGCTGTTCCGATCGGGGCCAGGATGGAGATTTTCTTTGTGGCGGCGTCGGCTCCGGAGGGATAGACGAGAGAAACCTGCATCTGCTCGCCGGTGTCGAGGTCCCGGAGACGCACGCGGGAGTTCATGGTGATGACGTCGCCGGGAATCTCCGTCGGCTCGACGATCTTCGCGCGCTTGATCTCCTCCTGGAGTCGTGTCAGATCTCCGAGGTCCTCGCGGCGGCCCAGCAGACTCGCTCTCAGCACGTCGTTCAAGCGCTGATAGTCGGCCCGCGTCAGGTAGAGCTGCGTGTCGGCCATGGTTCCTCCATTGCTTGTCTCGTCACGGGCCGGTTCCGGGTCAATGCCGAGGGTCCACCCGGGCGGATCGCTCGCCGGAAAGGACTGTTCGAGCGTCAGGTCGATCATTCGTTCGGTCGTAGCCGTTCTTTCGACTCGAGGCGCAGCCGCGGGGTTCGAGAGCACCGCGTCTCCTCCGACACCAGAGCCCACCGTGCCGGGCGCGCGGACTTTCGAATCGGAGAAGCGTCGGATCCCCCGCCCAGCGATCAGGTTTCACCCCGGGGTCCGATAGTATTCCCACGAAACCCCCCCAAAAGTCCGAATTCGATCCCGGTCGAGACTCTGTGACCCCGGCTTCCGGGCCCGGGATCGGGGCTGCGCCGGCCGGCGAGGCCAACGACCGATGACGTTCTCGAGAGCGGCCGGCACGAGCACGTCGCAATCGAGCTCGAGCGCGGCGGCGCTCGATGGCAGGTCGACGGCGCCCGGAAAGCCGGTGATTCGGGTCGTCTCTTTGCGGTGCCGGACGACCGACTCGACGTCGAGTCCGGCCGGGTTGGCGATGGCACCCTCGTATTCCGCCAGGCCGACAAGGACGGCGCCTCCCTCCTGCAGGAAGCGGGCGGCGCTATAACCCACGTTGCCGAGGCCCTGGACCACCACGCGTTTTCCAGCAAGCCCGGGCGTGAGCCCGTGGCGGCGAACGAGATCCGCGTCCGCAAGGGCCTCCCGGATGCCGAAGAAAACCCCGCGCCCCGTCGCTTCGCTGCGCCCTCGAATTCCCCCCTGCGTGACCGGTTTGCCCGTGACGCATCCCAGCGCGTCGATCTCCATCGGATGGAACTGGATGTACGTGTCGGCGATCCAGGCCATCTCTCTCGGGCCGCTGCCGTAGTCCGGAGCCGGGACGATCTTCCTCGCCTCGGCCCTCGCGCTTCTGCCGCTCGCGGGCTGGATCGGCCTCGGGACGGAGCACGTCGCGACGCGCCTGGGAAGCTCCCTCGGCGGGCTCCTGAACGCCACGTTCGGAAACGCGGCCGAGCTCATCATCACGATCTTCGCGCTCCGCCGGGGGCTCGTGGACCTCGTGAAGGCCTCGATCACCGGCTCGATCATCGGGAACACGCTCCTGATCCTCGGGCTGTCGGCCGTGGTCGGCGGGAGGAAGCACGGCGTGCAGCGCTTCAACGCGAAGCACACCGGGCATCACGCGGCAATGATGATCCTGGCGGTGTCGGCGATGGCCCTCCCCGCCGTCTTCGCGACCGTCGAACGGGATGCCTGGATCCGCGAAGAGGTCTCGATCGGCGTCGCCATCCTGCTCCTTCTGACCTACGGCGCGTACATCTACTACTCGTACTTCTCCAGGAAGTCCCATTCGGAGGAGGCTTCGGAGGCGCATCCACATCCCGGAGGCAAGCCCTGGAGCCTGGCGAAGTCGCTCGGCGTCCTCGCAGGGGCCGTGCTGGGGACGGTGGTCGCGAGCGAGCTCCTCGTGCACACCGTCGAGCCGGTCTCGAAATCTCTCGGCCTGACCGAATTCTTCGTGGGCCTGATCGTGATCCCCATCATCGGCAACGTCGCCGAGCACTACTCGGCCATCACGTTCGCCGGGCGCAACAAGATGGAGCTCGCGATCTCGATCGCGGCCAACTCCTCGACGCAGATCGCCGTCTTCGTCGCGCCGTTTCTCGTTCTGGCGAGCCTGGTCATCGCGCCGATGCCGATGAACCTGATCTTCCAGCCGATCGAGCTCGTGACGCTCTTCGCCTCGGCGGCGATCTTCGCCTACGTCTCGCTCGACGGCGAAACGAACTGGCTCGAGGGCGTGCAGCTGCTCGCCCTCTACCTGATCGCCGCGATCGCGTTCTACTTCCTGCCCGGCGCGATCTGAGCCTGCGGGGCCCGGCCCCGAGCGAGCCAGGAGAACGGCGACCAGGATCAGGGCGCTTCCCACGAGAACGCGCGGCGAGAACGGCTCCGAGAGGATGAGGTGGCCGAGCACGAGCGCGATGACCGTGTCCACGACCGGGATCGTCCCGATGACGGACACGGGCACGCGGTGCAGCAGCCAGAAGAGACCGGCGAAGGGCAGCGCGGTGCCGAGAATCGAAAGATAGAGAAGCGAGCCGATCGCCGTCGGCGTCCAGCGCAGCGTGGCGCCGCGGCTCGAACGACGGCGGCGAGAACGAGCAGGAGCGTCGAGCCCGAAAGCGTCTGGAGCCAGGTGTTCCAGATGGCGCGGCACGTCCGAGAGGTGTCTCTTGTTGTACACGTTCGAGAAGGCGGCCACGAGCGACGCGCACAGAGCCAAGGCCCGAGCCGACGAGCATCGGCCGGGTCGCGTCGCCGGAGAGCGAGTCGCCGAGCGCGGGCGACTCGATGACCATGACCCCGCCGAGGCCGAGGAGCGCCGCGGCGGCCGTCCGCGGTCGTCACCGGCTCGTCCGGGAGCATGAAGTGGGCGAAGACGCCGGCGAAGATCGGGAACGTCGCGAAGAAGCAGCGCGGTGAGCCCCGAGTCGATCCACTCCTCGGCGACGAAAGACGCAGGCGTAGTTCACGCCGATCTGCAGCAGGCCGCTCAAGGAGACGCGCTTCCGCGCCGCGTCCGTGCGCGCGACGCGCCTGCGCGCGAACGCGAACGGCGCGAGGAGCGCGCACGCGAGCGCCATGCGGATCGCCGCCGAACCAGAGCGGGGGAAGATCGCGCAGGCCGATCTTGATGACGAGCCACGTGGATCCCCAGACCGCGCAGAGGCCGATGTACATCGCGAGGCGCCGGCCGGAGAGCGCGGACATTGGACGCGCATCCTATAGAATCGCGCGCGATGTTCGAAGCGAGCATCGACCGCGGCCTTCCGAAGCCGGAGCTCTACCGGGACCTCGCGAAATCCTTGGAATCCTTGCTCGAGGGCGAGAGCGATCCGATCGCCAACCTCGCGAACGCCTCGGGACTTCTCTCCGAGGCGCTCGAGGGAATCAACTGGTGCGGCTTCTACCTGCTTCGCTCCGGAGAGCTGGTGCTCGGGCCATTTCAGGGCAAGCCCGCGTGCGTGCGGATCGCTCTCGGCCAGGGCGTCTGCGGCACGGCGGCGGCGAAGCGCCAGACGCTGGTCGTCCCCGACGTCGAAGCGTTCCCCGGCCACATCGCCTGTGACGCGGCCTCGCGCTCGGAGATCGTCGTGCCGATCCTCGAAGGCGGCATGCTGCGGGGTGTGCTCGACGTCGATGCGCCCGCGAAGGGCCGCTTCGACGAAGAAGACCGGGCGGGGCTGGAAGAGTTCGTCCGCGTGCTGATGCCGCGGGTGGCGTGGGAGAGGGTGTAGGGCTCGGCTCGTCGAGTCCGGGATCCCTCGCTTCGCTCGGGATGACACGCTATTGGCGAGGAGCGAGCGTCCTCACCGCCGTCATCCGAGGAGCGGAGCGACCAGGATCCCGAACTCGATTGCGGCACTGCGAGTCCGGGATCGTTTCAGCCGTCATCCCGAGCGATAGCGAGGGATCCCGAACTCGGCAGGCTTACGAGACGGGGACGGAAATTCACGGCATCTGTCGCGAGTCGAGTCCGGGATCCCTCGTCGCTCCGCTCCTCGGGATGACCGCTCGGGCACGGAGTCCGCTCGTCGCGCCTCGGATGACCGCTCTACGAGCGCTGCGCGCGAGATCCCACGAGTCACGGGATCCCTCGTCGCTCCGCTCCTCGGGATGACCGCTTCGCGAGCGCGCAGCGCTCGCGGCGCGGTCAATTGAGCGGCAGTCTCCCGGCGAACCCTTCCTCGTAGGAGTGGAAGTGGTTCAGGGACTGCTCGGGGTACTTCCAGCAGTAGTACCCGGCGCCGGAGTCGAAGTCGACCAGCCAGAGGCCCTTGATCTCGAGGCCGAGCGTCCGCAGCTCCTCGGCCCACTCCTGCACGACCTCCAGCCGCGCGTCCTCGAGATCGCCCGGGAGCTTTGCGTAGCGCTCGACCGCGTCGGCCGTGAGCTCCTGCACCTTCGGCATCAGGGCCTTCGCCTCATCGAGCGTGAAGGTGCGCCGGGGCTCGGAGGCGGCATCCGGATTCTCGAGGGCCTCCGCGCCGTGCGCGCGCAGCGCTTCCACGAGCCGCAGCGTCATCTCGGCCTCCTTGCCGCTCGCCGCGTCGGCGTAGGCCTCGAGCACGGGCAACGCCTCGTCGAGACGGCCGCACCGCACGAGGATCAGGCCGCGCTCGCGGGCGAGCGTCGCGTCGCCGGGCTCGAGAGCCTCGGCGCACGCCAGCGCTTCGAGGGCTTCCTCCCAGCGGTCCCGCCTCTCGTAGGAACGCCTCAGATTCAGGAGCACGCGCGAGAGAATCGCCCGCGGCGGATCGGGCTGCAGGACGTCCCGGCCGACGGCGACCGGCTGGCCGAAGATCGACGCCAGCCTGCTCGCGAGGCCGCCGGCGTCGTAGAGCGTGCCCTTGTCGAACGGATCGAGGTACGAGCCTTCCGGAAGGTCCGCCCCTCCGACGACGAAATGTCCCGGCAGCCCGACGCCCGTCAGCCGGATCCCCGCGAGCCGCGCGACCTCGATCGTCACGATCGAGAGCGTGATCGGCATGCCGGTCCGCCGGGCGAGGACGCGGGCGACCGAAGAGTTCGAAGGCTGGTCGTAGGACTCGGCGTCGCCGGCGAAGCCCTCCTCGGTGAAGAGCACCTCGCTGAGCGCCTCGTGCGGCGTCTCGCCCGCATCGCGCCGGGAGCGGACCCGCCCCGCGAGCTCGGCGACCGCGTTCCGGGCGGCCTCGAGGTCCTCGTCGGGATCCACGAGCTCCGAGACGAGGAGCGCGCCCTCGAAGAGGTCGATCTCTTCGATCGCGTCCGTGGCGGCGAGCCTGCGGAACCGTTCCGGAAGATCGGATGCAGGCATGAGCGGCGCCTTACGTCTCGCGGCGCGCGATGGCGACGCCGTCCCGCAGCGGCACGATCACCGACGAGAACTCCGGAAGCGAGAAGAGCCGCTTGTTGAACTGCCGGATGCCCTCGGTCGCGGCGTCGCGCACCTTCTCGTCGACGACCTTCCCGGACCAGAGGACGTTGTCGGCGATGAGAAGACCTCCCCGCCGCACGCGGGGCGCCGCGGCCTGGAGCGCCCGCGGATACCCGTCCTTGTCGACGTCGATGAAGATGACGTCGTAGTAGCCGGTCGTGGCCTCGAGCGCCTCGGCAGCGTCGCCGACGCGGATCACGACCCGGTCCAGAAATCCCAGCCTCTCGAGGTAGCCCCGGGCCTGCTCCGCCTTCTTCGGGTCGCCGTCGGTGTAGGTGACCTGGCCGCCGCGGCCGACCGCGCGGGCGAAGAAGGCCGTCGAGTAGCCGATCGCGCTGCCGAGCTCGAAGACGCGCTCGGCGTTGATGCTGCGCGCGAGCGTTTCGAGCAGGGTCCCCACGGCCGGGCCGACGATCGGGACGTCGTGCTTCGCGGCGTAGTCCTCCATCTCGGCGATCACGGGATCCCGCGGAGGAAGGAGGTCCAGGATGTAGCGGTCGAGAGCGGGCGCGACGAGGTTCACGGCGCAATCCTATAATCCCGCGCGTGCCTCCCCTGCCCCCGCGCGTCGAAAAGCTTCTCGCGGAGATTCCCGCGGAGGAGCTCGCGCAGCTGTCGGCGACGCGCCGCGACTTCCACGCGCACCCCGAGCTCGCCTACGAAGAGCGGCGCACGGCGGGCATCGTCGCCGGTCGCCTCGCGGGTCTCGGTCTGGCGCCGCGCACGGACGTCGGCCGGACCGGCGTCTTCGCGGACTCGGGGCCGTCCCGGGGCCGGCTGATGCTCCGCGCGGACATGGACGCCCTGCCGCTCGAGGAAGCGACCGGGCAGCCCTTCGCCTCGAAGACGCCGGGGCGCATGCACGCCTGCGGGCACGACGGCCACATGGCGATCGGCCTCGCCGTCGCCGAACGGCTGACCCGCGACGCGCCGGAGCGCGGCCTGCGCTTCCTCCACCAGCCCGCCGAGGAAGGCCAGGGCGGCGCCGAGGCCTGTGTGCGCGACGGCGCCCTCGAGGGCGTCGAGGCCGTTCTCGGGCTCCACCTCTGGAGCGGGATCCCGGTCGGGAAGATCGGCCTCAACCGCGGCGCGCTCATGGCTGCCGTGGACGAGTTCACGATCGAGATCGAGGGCCCGGGCGGCCACGGCGCCATGCCCCACGAGACCGTGGATCCCATCCTCGCGGCGGCGCGCATCATCGAGTCCCTGCAGTCCATCGTGTCGCGGGAGATCTCGCCTCTCGACGCCGCGGTCGTGACGATCAGCCGCATCCAGGGCGGCACCGCGTTCAACATCATCCCGAAGTCGGTCACGCTCCAGGGCACCGCCCGCTCGTTCACGCCCGAAGCCGGCCGCGCCCTTCCCGAGAAGCTCGCCCGCATCGTCCAGGGCACGGCCGCGGCCTGCGGCGTGACCGCGCGGATCCGCTACGACCGCCTCAACGGCGCCACGGTCAACGACCCGCGCATCGCGGAGATGGTCCTCGCCTCCGCCGCCCGCGTCGTCGGTGAGGAGAACGTCGAGACCGACACGCGGTCGCTGGCCGGCGAGGACATGTCGGCGTATCTCGAGCGGGTTCCGGGCTGCTTCTTCTTCGTCGGTTGCGCGCCCGAAGGCGAGCCCCGGCCGCACCACTCTCCCCGATTCGACATGGACGAGCGGGCGCTCGGCGTGGGCGTCGCCGTGCTCGAGGCCGCGGCCCGCGACATCGCCCGGCGGCTCTGACGGCCCCAGCCTCGTGCCGACGCTGCCGGTCGTCGCCCTGGCCGCGTATCTTGCGGCGGTCCTCGCGATCGGCCTCGCCTGGCGCCGCCGCGCCGGCCGGGACGAGGCGTCCTTCTTTCTGGCAGACCGCTCGCTCGGCACGTTCTGGGGGTTCATCGGCCTCGCCTCGCTGACGACCGGCGGCTCCACGACCGTCGCGCTCGCCGCCCTCGTCTACACGCACGGCCTGCCGGGACTGTGGCTGGATCTCTCCGGCGCCCTCGGCCTCGCGGCCCTCGGCCTCTTTCTCGCGAGGCGGGTTCGCCGCGAGGGCGCCGTGACGCTTCCGGAGATCGTCGGCCGCCACTACGGCGAGACGGCGCGGAGGGTCGCGGGAGTGCTCGTCCTCGCTTCCGAGATCGTGTGGTTCGCGCTCCTGACGGAGACGACCCAGGTCGTGCTGACCGCGGCGCTGGGCATGGCGCCGACGGGCGCCCTCGTGCTCGCGACGGCCGTGTTCGTGACCTACACGGCCCTCGGCGGCCAGTTCGCCGTCGTCCGCACGGACCTCCTGCAGTACGGGCTGATGCTCGTCGGGATCCCGGGCGTCGCCCTCGTGTGCGCGCTGCGCGGCGCCGGCGGATTCTCCCGCCTGCCGGCGGAGCTTCTGCGCTTTCCGACCTCCCCGAGCTTCGGAGTGTCGGACATCCTCGCGATGCTGGTCCTGATCGGCCTGCCGCACATGGTGGGCAGCGACGTCTACCTGAAGCTTCTCTCCTGCCGGGACGAAGAGACGGCCCGGAGATCCGCCTTGCTGGCGTCGGTGTCCAAGGTCCTCTTCGGCCTCTCCGTCGCCGCGATCGCCCTCGCCGCGCGCGCGGCCCTGCCTCCGCTGGAAGGCGCCGCGTCTCTCGCTCTGCCCGCGGCGGTCCTGGGCTTCGCGCCTCCGGCCCTCGCGGCGCTCGTGCTCGTGTCGCTCGTCGCGACGATGCAGACTTCCGCCGACGTCGTCCTGCTCTCGGCGACCGCGGTGACGGCGCGCGACCTCGCGCCCCCGATCCTCGGCCGACCGATGCCGCTGTGGGCGGCCCGACTTCTCACCCCGCTCTACGGAGGTCTCGGCCTCGCGACGGCGCTCGCGATGAACCGCGACGTCCTCGAGACGCTGAAGCTGGGCTATTCGATCTTCGCGGCGGGACTGATCCTCCCGGTGCTCGCGGCGCTGTGGCCCGGCCTTCCGCGCGTGCCGCCGCGGGGCGCCATCGCCGCGATGGCCGCCGGCGGAATCGCCGCCGCGGTCGGGCGCTTCGCGCCGGGGCTGTATGGAGGCCGCGATCCCGTGCTCGTCGGCACGGCGGTCAACGCGGCGGTGCTGGTCGCGGCCTGGGCGGCGGGGCGAGCTTGGTTCGCGGCGCGAATAGTCTCCCGACCGGAGGGAGGGAGGAGGTTCGCGCCGCGGGAGCCGGAGCGCAGCGAGGGAGTCAGGCGAGCGGTCGAGCGCGCATCCGCGCGAGCCGATCGCCGGTGCGCCAGGGGCGCAGACTCCCGAGCAAGTGAAGGCGACGGCTAGGGCGGGCGGTTGCCGCTGACCGGAGGCTCCGCCAGGCACTCGTAGGCCGGCTCCTCGGGCGAGCGGATCACCGCGAAGTCCCAGTGGCTCTTCTCGCCCTCCCACTCGCGCAGCGGCTGGTAGAGCACGATGTGCGCCGGGCAGTTGACGCGCTCGAAGGTGACGATCGCGAGGCCGGGCTGCTTGACGAACACGCGCGGATCGCGGGCGTCGGGGAAGCGCTTCTTGACGAGCTCGAGGGGATCCAGGGCCCACGGCGCCTCGGCCGGGATCTTCTTCTGCCGCTCCTGCAGCCGCACGAGATCGTTCGCGAACGTGGGCTGGTGGACCAGGCCCCAGTACGCGAGGTCGAAGCCTCCCCCCTCGGCCCATTCGGGGTCGAGGCTCTCGGAGACGATCCGGAACCGGCGCTCGCCGAAGACGTAGCTCGTCGTCAGCGTGAAGCTCCGGTAGCGGGGCGGCAGCTCCTTGTTGATGAACGTGTCGACCGCGATCCGCCGCGTGATGCCCTCGGGCGCGAACGTCACCTCGACGGCCGAGCGCGGCAGGGCGATCGAGAAGGTCGTGTCGAACCGGCCCCGATCCAGCCGGTACATGTGCGTCTCGAAGAGCCGGGGCTCGCCGGCGTGGACGATCTGGAGGGCGACCTGCGGCCGGTCGTCGAAACGGAAGTCGACGCTGCGGAACGCCAGGAGCTCGTCGCACTTGGCGGGGTCGTCGGTCTGGCTGCACTCGAGGGGCAGGTGGCCCGCGAGCAGGAGCTCCCACTCCGTGCCCTTGCCGCGCTTGAACACGGCGAGGATCGGGTTCTCGAACGGCAGCCGCGAGCGGGAGACGAAGCCGACGGAGGGGATGTCGGGCGGGAGGCTCCGGAACGTTCCGATCCCCGAGACGAGGGCCTCGAAGACGCCGTCGCGGTCGAGGTCGACTTCCTCGACGCGGGTCAGCTTCGAGAAGCTGACGTTGCGATTCTCGTAGCGGCCGACGCGGCCAGTCGGCGCGGCGCCCTTGTTCTGGCGCGTCTCGCGCTCGGGCGGCAGCGGCGTCGGAATGGGCGTGGGCGCCGCGGTCGCCGCCCGCTTCGGAGCGGGCGTCGGCGGGACGGTCGCCTTCGGCTTCTGCGTCGCCGCGCCTTCGGCATAAAGCCCGAGGGCCAGGGCGCACGCGCCGACAAGGGTCGCTCGTTTGTGGGGACTCATTTCGGTCTGAGAAAAGGGTACCAGAGTTGCCGGAAACGGTGTCTGTCGTAGGCTACGCCCCGTGCCGGCCACACGCGTTTTCGACTGTCACATCCACGTCCAGCCCTGGGAGCAGATGCGGCCGGACGTCCGCGCCCTCATGGAGGCCGGACGGAAGGACCTGGCCGGAGTCCAGGAGCTGCTCGCCGATCCGAAAGCGCTGCTCGCGCTCATGGACCGCGAGGGCGTCGAGAGAGCGGCGCTCATCAACTACGTCGCCCCCGAGGTCATGGGCTTCGGCCCCTCCGTCAACGACTGGATCACGCGCTACGTGCGCGGACACGAGGATCGTCTGTATGCCGTGGGCTCGCTCCATCCCCGCCACACGCGCGACGCGGGCGGGGAGACGCGGCGGATCTTCGAGCAGGGCATCCGGATCCTCAAGATCCACCCGCCGCACCAGCTCTTCGCCGCGAACGCCTACGTCGACGGCAGCCTGCCCGGCCTCGCCGAGGTCTACCGCGCCGCCGAGGAGCACGGCCGCCCGGTCACGATCCACACCGGGACCTCGATCTTCCCGGGAGCGCGCAACCGCTTCGCCGATCCGATGCCCGTGGACGACGTCGCCGTGGACTTCCCGAAGCTGAAGATCCTCCTCGCCCACGCCGGGCGTCCGCTCTACATGGAGACGGCGGTCTTCCTGGTGCGCCGCCACCCCAACGTCCACATCGACCTCTCGGGCATCCCGCCGAAGAAGCTCCTCGAGTACCTGCCGCGCCTCGAGGACCTCTCCGACCGCTGCCTCTGGGGAACGGACTACCCGAGCCCCGGGGTCGCCTCCATGAAGAAGAACGTCGAGGACTTTCTTCAACTCGACCTGTCGGAGGCGGCGAAGGAGAGGATTCTCTGGGGGAACGCCGTGCGGGTGATCGGATGAGTGAAGTTGAAGTCGAAGGAGCCCGGGCTCGACTCTCACGCTCGACCCTCACCTCTCCATATAATCCCCCCATGTCCTCCGTCCTCGTGATCGGCGCGGGCACCATGGGGCGCGGGATCGCCGCAGCCTGTGCGCTCGCCGGACACGACACGCGGGTCTTCGATGCGGATCCCGACGCGCAGCGCGCGGTGCGCGGCCACGTCGAGGGATCCTGGGCGCGGGCGGTCGACAAGGGCAAGCTCACGAGCGAGGCCGTGGAAGCGGCGCGCCACCACCTCAAGATCATCCAGTTTCTCAAGGACGCCACGGAGGTGGACGTCGCGATCGAGGCGGTCCCCGAGGCGATCGAGCTCAAGCAGATGCTCTTCTCGGAGCTCGACGATCTCTGTCCGTCGAGGACGATCTTCGCCTCGAACACCTCCTCTCTCTCGATCACGCGCATCGCCCGGGCGACCGGGCGGCGGGATCGGGTCATCGGAATCCATTTCTTCAATCCCGTGGCCGCGATGCCCCTCGTCGAGATCGTGAGCGGCAAGGAGACCTCCGCCGAGACCGAGAAGCGGGCGCTCGAGCTGGTCCGCTCGCTCGGCAAGGAGGCCGTCCGGGTCCACGACTCCCCCGGCTTCGCGACGTCGCGGCTGGGCGTGGCCCTCGGCCTCGAGGCGATGCGCATGGTCGAGGAAGGCGTCTCCAGCGCCGAGGACATCGACCGGGCGCTCGAGCTGGGCTACGGGCACCGGATGGGCCCGCTCAAGACGACCGACCTCGTCGGCCTGGACGTCCGGCTGGCGATCGCCGAAACTCTCGCCGCGGAGCTTCCGTCGGACCGCTTCACGCCCCCGGAGATCCTGAAGACACTGGTCGCGGAGGGGCGGACCGGCAAGAAGGCGGGCGAAGGGTTCTACCGCTGGGACGGGGAGAAGGCGGTCGGCCCCGCGCCGCGCGCCGTGGAGCTCGCGAAGAAGCGATGAGCGCGCCGGATCGGCGGGGACTCAACATCGGCGTCGTGCTCGTCGGCCTCGGTCTCTTCTTTCTTCTTCGCCGCGAGCTCCACCTCTCGGGGCCGGGCCCGATCCTCCTCGTCATCGGCGCGATCCTCTTTACGTTCGCGGCGCTCCGGAACTTCCGCGGGCCGATCGTCCCTGCGGGGGTCCTGCTCGGCCTCGGCGCCGGTTTTCTGCTGAGGGACCCGCTCGAGCCGTGGATGCCGCCCTGGGCGACGATCCTGCTGGGCCTCGGCGGCGGGCTCCTGCTCGCGGCGGCCATCGACCGCCAGGCGGGACGCGAGCGGCGGCCCTCGACGCTCGCGCCGGGAATCGTCCTCGTCGCGATCGCGACGGCGGCCGCCCTCGCGACGAACTTCCGGTTCCCGGAGAACGTCGTCGAGGCGGTCTGGAGAATGTGGCCCTGGGCGCTGGTCGCGGCGGGTGTGATCCTGGTGGTCCAGGGAATGCGGAGACGCGCCTAGGGCGACGTCCTAGCAAGTCGAGGACTCTCACCACCTCTTTCGGCTTCGACGCCGCCTGAGGAGGAGCCGCCCGGCGAGCCGCGAGCAGGCTCGCCGTCGTGAAGAGCATCAGGAGAGCCGCGGCGATCTCGAGCGAGAAGAAGCCGGTCGACAGCCGGTGGTAGCGGTCGAGAAGGATCTTCGAGGGGTCCGACGCGGGCAGGTTGTCGATGAGCCCGGGCGCCTCCCGCCGGATCCGGTCGATCGGCGGGATCAGGAGCTGCTGGATCACGAGCGCCGCGAAGAAGCCGAGGACCGGCAGCCGGGTGAGCAGGGCCCGCGTGCCTCGCGGCGTGTCCCGGCGCGTCAGCCACCAGGAGGTCGCGAAGAGGACCCCGAAGCTCACCTGCGCCAGGATGCAGAGCTTCGTGAGGATCGGGCTCTGGACCGCGCCGGCGAGGTCGCGGGTCGGCAGGACGTGGAAGACGGACGGCGCGACGACCGCGCCGAAGAAGAGCGGAGGCCCCAGGGCCAGGGCGATCGCCCCCAGGTGCAGCGTCAGAACGAGGGTGTCGAGTCGGCCTTCGTCTTTGACGCTCACTTCACCTCACGCCACCCACTCGGCCCGGACGGCCGGCGTCAGGCCGGCCGAGTGCGCGCGATCGAGGAGAGCTTGCACCGCCTGTCGGCCGGCTTCTCCGTAGCCCTGCGTCCAGGCGTTCACGTACATTCCGACGAACTGGTCGGCCTTCTCGCGCGGGAGGCCGCGGGCGTAGCGCATCGCGTGGTCCAGGGCCGCGGAACGATGGGCCAGGCCGTACTCGATCGAGCGGGACAGAGCCCGCGAGATGCGGCCGATGCGCTCTTCGCCGAGATCGCGCCGCACGACGTTGCCGCCGAGCGGCAGCGGGAGCCCGGTCTCCTCTTTCCACCAGCGGCCGAGGTCGACGATTTCCGTCAGCCCCTCGTCGCGAAACGTCAGCTGCCCTTCGTGGATGAGGAGGCCCGCGCGCTTCCGCCCCGCGGCGACTTCCTCCTGGATCCGATCGAACGCGAGCGCTTCGGTGGAGACTCCGGGCGCCCACAGCCGCAGAGCGAGAGCCGCCGTGGTCCACGGCCCGGGAGACGCGACGACGACGTCGCCCGACGCGATCGACTCCCGGGAGATCGGCGCGCGCGCGACGACGACGGGCCCGTACCCGTCCCCGAAGGACGCGCCATGCGGCAGGAGCACGTAGCGGTCGGCCAGGTGCGCGTAGGCATGGAAGGAGACCGCCGTCACCGCGAGCTCCCCGGCCATCGCGCGCCGGTTCAGCGACTCGATGTCGGAGAGCTCGTGGCGGAAGGAGAGCCCTTCGGTGTCGACGTGGCCCTCGGCGAGCGCGTAGAACATGAACGCGTCGTCGGAGTCGGGACTGTGCGCGACGGTGATGGTCTCGGAGGAGCTCACGCGCGGATTCTATTGCTCCCGATGACGTCGAAGTTGGCGCATCGACTTGACTTGCGTCGCGCCGAAAGCCACAATGAAGTCAAGAAGAGATTGCAAGGAAAAATCTTGTACCTGACCGAGGGATGCTTCTAAAATCAAATCGCCGGCGGGTGGTAGCCCGACCGGCGATATTGACGAGCGTATGACCCAAGAATCAATCGGCAGCGACAGACCGAAGGCGATACGCCCTTTGACGGGGGCGGAAAAACTAGCACCTCGCCCGAAGGCTGTCAATTGGCTGTCGGGAGGGAGGTGACAGAATGGCTACGAAGAAGAAGGCCGCGAAGAAAGCGAAGAAGGCGACCAAGAAGAAGAAGTAAGTCAAGCACTTACAGCTTCCAACACGGTTTCTCGGGGGCCTGCGGGCCCCCTTTTTTTGTGCCTTGATTTTCCCCACCCGAGGACAGCCCCGGGCCGAAATCCGCCCGAGGCTATATCTATGTTGATATAGTTTTCGCGTGTCGCTCCCCCACGTCCTCCTCGGCCTCCTCCATTCCGAGCCGCGCACCGGATACGACCTCGCGCGAACGATGGAGGAGGAGCTCGGCATCGGCGTGGAGCGCGGGCGTCTCCCAGATCTACCCCGCCCTGGCCCGGCTTCGCCGGAACGGGTGGGTCCTTCTCCGGACCCTCGGGCCCCGCCGCGGCCCCCCGCGGCTCCTCTATCGGCTGACGGCCGCCGGCCGGAGGGAGCTCGCCCGGTGGCTCACCGCTCCGGCGCCCGAGGGCCGCCGCCACGACCCGCTCCTCGTCCGGATCGCCTTTCTCGACGCTCTGCCCTCCCCCGAGCGGCGCCGGGCTCTCTCCGAGATCGACGACGCGCTCGCGGCGGAGGTGGATCGCTGGAGGAGTCTTCCCCCGGCCGGGGGATCACGCGGGCTCGCGAGGCGCGCGGCCGTCGAGGAGCGGGACGCGTTGCGCCGGCTTCTCGCGCGAGAGACCGCGCCCGATGTCCCATTCTCCGGACGCAAGCGGACACCTTCGAGCTCGGGCTCACGCTCGAGCTCGAGCCCGCGTCGCCGCTCCCCGCCCCCGGCTCGTCGCAAAGGCTGATCCTTCCGCCGCTCCGGACGTATGATCCGGAAGTGAGGTGAGCTCATGAGCGACGACGAACTCAAGAGCGGTTTCACACGTCGGGATCTCGTTCGCGGCACCCTCGTCGGGGCGATCGCGGTCGGCGCCGGGACGAAGGTCGTCGCGGCCGAGACCGGGGCCATCGGACCTGGACCTGTCCCCCTCGAGCTCAAGATCAACGGCACCGTCCAGAAGCTCTCGGTCGAGCCCCGCGTCACGCTGGTCAGCGCGCTGCGGGATCGGCTGGGCATGACGGGCACGAAGTCCGTCTGCGGCCGGGGCGCCTGCGGCTCCTGCACCGTGCTCATCGACGGAAAGGCGGTCTGCTCCTGCCTGACTCTGGCCCACGAGGTCGGGGGCCGCGAGATCACGACGATCGAGGGCCTCGCGGCCGACGGACGGCTGTCGGCGGTCCAGCAGGCGTTCATCGAAGCGGACGCCCTCCAGTGCGGCTACTGCACCTCGGGAATGATCATGTCCTGCAAGGTGCTCCTGGACTCGAATCCGAAGCCCAACCGCGATCAGATCCGCGCGGCGGTCGCCGGGAATCTCTGCCGCTGCGGCACCTACCCTCACGTCTTCGACGCCATGGAGCGGGTCACCGGCGTCCGGACCGCGGAAGCGGCGCCCGAACGCCCGGACCCGAGACGTTCGCCGGCCGATCGCGACGCGTTCCGGGACGATCCCCGCGTCGCCGCCGCCATCCTCGAGGTTCTGGCGGATGAGGAGGGACTGGCGTGAAAGAGAAAATCCGCGTCGGCTTCGAGGGCGACTTCCAGTTCAAGGAGATCGAGATTGCCGCCGGCGATCCGGCCCCCTGGGATCCTTCCCAGAAGTTCTCGATCCTCGGCGGTCGGGTGCCCCGCCTCGACGGCAAGGCCAAGGCGACGGGCGAAGCGAAGTACCCGAGCGACGTGCGCCTGCCGGGCATGCTCTACGCCCGCATCCTCCGCTGTCCCTACGCCGCCGCCACGGTGAAGTCCATCGACCTCGTTCCCGGCCGGACGATGCCGGGCGTCAAGGCGGCCCTGGCCCTCGCCGAGCCCGGCGAGAAGATGCGCTTCGCCGGCCAGGAGGTCGCGGCCATCGCCGCGGATACCCCCGAGCGCGCCGAGGACGCGGTCCGCGCGATCAAGGTCGTCTACGAGCCGCGGCCCTTCGTCGTCGGCATCGACGCGGCGAGGAAGCCGGACGCCCCTCTCGTCTTCGAGGGGAAGGCCGAGACCAAGTCTTCGGCCGGCGAGGTGGAGTCGCGCGCCAAGTCGCTCCCCCGCAACGGCAACGTCCTGGGCCCGCGCTCCACGGTGCGGGGCAACGTCGAGGACGGCTTCCGCAAGGCCGACAAGGTCGTCGAGACGACCTACACGACGCAGGTCCAGACGCACACCGCCCTCGAGACCCACGGCCTCATGGCGCACTGGGAGGGGGACGAGCTGACCGTCTACGCATCCACGCAGGGCATCTTCATCATGCGGGACGAGCTCGCCGAGTCGCTCAAGATCCCGGTCTCCAAGGTCCGCGTCCTCACGGACTACATGGGCGGAGGCTTCGGCGCCAAGTTCGGCCCGCGGGTCGAGGGCGTCGCGGCCGCCCGCCTCGCGAAGATGGCCGGAGCGCCCGTGAGGCTCTTCCTCGAGCGCAAGGAGGAGCAGACCGCCACCGGCAACCGCCCCTCCTCGGTCCAGACCATCAAGCTCGGCGCGACGAAGGACGGCAAGCTCACGGCCATGCAGCTGACGGTCCACGGCACCGGCGGCACCAACGGGGGCACGGGCACGTCCGGGCCCATCAAGAACGTCTACGCCTGCGAGAACCTCAAGGTGGAGGAATACGACGTCTTCACGAACGCCGGCCCGTCCACGGCCATGCGCGCGCCCGGGCACCCCCAGGGCGCGTTCGCCCTCGAAGCGGCGATGGACGAGCTCGCGCTGGCGCTCGGCATGGACCCGCTCGAGCTCCGCCTCAAGAACGACCCCTCGGCCGTGCGGCGGGAGCAGTTCCGCGTCGGCGCCGAGAAGATCGGCTGGAAGGACCGCGACGCCCGCCGCAAGACCAACGACCCCTACGTCTTCCGCGGCGTCGGCTTCGGCGCGGCGGTCTGGTACAACACCGGCGACAAGGGACCCCGCGCCACCGTCCACATCCACCGCGACGGCTCGACCGAAGTCGAGCACGGCGGGCAGGACCTCGGAACCGGAGCGCGGACGATGATCGCGATCGTCGCCGCCGAGGAGCTCGGCGTGCCCCTCGAGAACGTGTCGGTCTCGATGGGCGACACCCGCCTGCCGTTCGGGCCCGACTCCGGCGGCTCGTCGATGACACCCTCGACCGCGCCGACGATCCGGCGCGCCGCCTATCAGGCGAAGCTGCGGCCTCGCGCAGGCGATCGCCCGCGAGTGGAAGGTGGCTCCCGAGTCCGTCTCGGTCGCGAACGGCCGGGTCAAGGGCAAGGGCGATCCGAAGCTCGACGTCTCCTGGGCCGAGGCCTGCAAGCTCCTGCCCAGCCAGGGCGTCTCGGCGACCGCCGAGCGCGCCGACAACCACGAGGACGCCTGGAAGCGGTTCACGACCGGCGCGCAGTTCGCCGAGGTTCTCGTCGACACGGCGACCGGCAAGGTGAAGGTCGAGCGCGTCGTCGCCATCCACGACTGCGGCGTTCCGATCAACGCCCTCACGACCGAGAGCCAGATCCAGGGGGGCGTCCTCCAGGGCGTCTCCTACGCGCTCTTCGAGGACCGGGTTCTCGACCCCGGCAGCGGGCGAATGCTCAACCCCAACGTCGAGGAGTACAAGATCGCCGGCGCCCTCGACTGCCCCCAGATCGACGTCACGCTCGTCTCGGTCTGGGACGGAATCAACAACACCAACTCGGTCGGCATCGGCGAACCGTCCACCGTTCCGACCGCGGCCGCGATCGCCAACGCGGTTTCGCACGCCCTCGGGGCGCGGATCACGAAGATTCCGATCACGCCCGAGGTCGTGCTCGCAGCGGTCGAGAAGGGTCAGGGAGGCCGGTCATGAAGCCGTTCACGCTCGTCCACGCCCGCTCGCTCGACGAGGCCTCCCGAGAGTCGGCCAGGGCGGATGCGGAGCTCAAGGCGGGAGGCGTCGACCTGCTCGACCGGATGAAGGAAGGATTCGACAATCCGACGGTCGTCGTCTCGATCGCAGGCGTCTCCGGCCTCGACCGCATCGAGACCGGTCCTCCGGCGAAGATCGGGGCGCTCGCCACGCTGGCCTCGATCGCCGCGAACCCCGGAATGATCAAGCTCTACCCCGCGCTGGCCGCCGCGGCCGTCGGCGCCGCGACGCCCCAGATCCGCAACATGGCGACGCTCGGCGGCAACCTCTGCCAGAGGCCGCGCTGCTGGTACTACCGGCTGGAGGAGTTCGACTGCCGGAAGAAGGGCGGATCCGAATGCTTCGCCCGGGACGGCGAGAATCGCTTCCACGCCATTTACGAGACCGACCTGCTCTGCTGCTGCGTGCACCCCTCGGCCACGGGGACGGCGCTTTCGGCCTACGGCGCGAGCCTCGACGTCGTTTCGACGAAGGGCAAGCGGACGCTCCCGATCGACCAGTTCTTCTATCGCCCGACGGACGACGCGACCCGCGAAAACAATCTCAAGCCGGGCGAGATCATCGAGTCGGTTTCGATCCCCACGCTCGGCCCCCGGGACGCGGGGGGTCTACCGGAAGCTCAAGGAGAAGGAGTCCTTCGACTGGCCTCTCGTCGAGACCGCCGTCGTGCTGTCGATCGCCGGAGGCTCGATCCAGAACGCGCGCGTCTTCTTCGGCTCGGTCGCGCCGGTGCCCTACCGCTCGAAGGAAGCGGAAGCCGCCCTCAACGGCTCGAAGCCCGGGCCGGAAACCGCGAAGCGAGCGGCCGAGGCGGCGGTGAGCGCCGCGAAGCCCCTGTCGCAGAACGCCTACAAGGTCCGACTCGCGCGCATCGAGCTGGAGCGGGCGCTCCGGGAGGCCTTCGCCTGAACGACGATCCTCTCGGTCCGATGCGGCGCTTCGCGAAAAAGAACCGCGAGGCGGACTCCGAGCCGGATCCGTTTCTCTGCCGCTACCTCCGGACGAAGACCTGGTTCGCTCCCGACGCCTTCGGCGAGGGCGATCCGCGTCAGTCCCCGTCGACCGCGCAGTACTGGTGCCTCCGCACCATGCGCCCCTCCGGTCCGGACGGAGACCTCGTCCTGCCGGAGGCGTGCACGGACGAGAGGGTCTGTTTCGAGCCGGCGGTGGGTAAGGGAGGCGAGGACTCGTAGGGGGACGCCGGCGTCCTACCGCTTCTTCAGGTCCATCAAGACCTGTCTCGCGACGGCCTTCAGCGTATCGAACACCCCCGCTCCCGTCGTGCGCCACGGCCTCGAAAGTCGGCTCGCGCTTGATGTTGAGGCGGCGGTACATCTCGTCCGCGGGCATGGTCGTGGGGAGATCCCGCTTGTTGAACTGGAGGACGTACGGGATCGTCGCGATGTCGTAGCCCTGCTCCTTGAGGTTCTTGTCGAGATTGCGGATGGACTCGACGTTGGCCTCGAGGCGCGCCTCCTGGGAGTCCGCCACGAACACGACGCCGTCGACGCCCTTCAGGATCAGCTTGCGCGAGGCGTCGTAGAAGACCTGGCCCGGGACCGTGTAGAGGTGGAAGCGGGTCTTGAAGCCCTTGACCGTGCCGAGGTCGAGCGGCAGGAAGTCGAAGAACAGCGTCCGGTCCGTCTCGGTGGCGAGGGAGATGAGCTTGCCCTTGGCCGCGGGATTCGTGCGGTCATAGATGTACTGGAGGTTGGTCGTCTTCCCGCAGAGCCCCGGCCCGTAATAGACGATCTTGCAGTTGATCTCGCGGGCCGCGTAGTTGATGAAAGTCATGAAGCCGCCGTCCGTCCGGTCGAAACCGTCCGCCGCCTATTCGGAGAACAACCGGTCGATGTCCTCGTCCGTGATCTCCGCGAACGGCGAGTCGAAATCGGCCTGGAGAGCCTGCTTTTCCCGCTCCGCCTTGTGGGCGATCTCCTCGAAGATCTTCTCGAGCTCCGCCATGGCGCGGCGCACCCGCAGGCGTACGAGGCCGAGCGACGTCCGCTCGTCGAAGATCACGACCAGGATCACCCGCTGGGCGACGATCGAGATGTGGATGTTGTCGCGCTCGCCCTCGTGGAAGAGGATCGAGAACTCCCGCTCGCCGATCAGGCGCGCGAGGCCGTCGGTCGCGGCGACGTTGCCGGCGGTGAGCGAGGCCAGAGACGTCGTGTCGAGCGTCTGCAGGTCGCCGACGGCCGCGATCTGCTGGCCGTTCTTGTCGACCAGGAACACCACGTTGGCGTTGGCGTCCGAGGCCAGCCGGTTCAACGACTCTTTGATCTTCCGGAACTCCTCGTCGTAGAGGACGAGGTCAGGCAACGTCATGAATTAACTGATTCTCCTGTTGGGACTTATTCTAACAGCTTCTCCGGGGACTGGTTAGAGGTCGCGGCGGTTCTCCAGCGATCGCGCCATCGTGACCTCGTCGGCGTACTCGATGTCTCCTCCGACCGGCAGCCCGAAGGCGATGCGCGTCACGCGCGTCCCCGTGGGCTTCAGCCGCCGCGCGAGATAGAGCGCCGTGGCCTCGCCTTCGACGTTGGGATTGGTGGCGATGACGACTTCGCGGACGTCGGAAGTGACGCGCGACACCAGACCGGCGACGTCGATCTCGTCGGGCCCGATCCCCTTCAGCGGCGAGAGCGCGCCCCAGAGGACGTGGTAGCGGCCGCGGTACTCGCGGGTCTTCTCGATCGAGGCGAGGTTGCCGGGCTCCTCGACGACGCAGAGGAGCGAGGCGTCTCGCTGCGGGTCCGAGCAGATCTCGCAGGGATCGGGCTCGGTCAGCGTGTTGCAGATCGAGCAACGCCGCACCGCGGCCCGCGACTCGGCGATCGCGCGGGCCAGCCGCTCCGCGTCTTCGTCGGGAGACCGGAGGAGGTGATACGCCAGCCTCGAGGCGCTCTTCGCGCCGATACCGGGAAGCCGCTGGAACTCGGCGGCGAGGCGCTCGAGGGCGCGGGGAGTGCCGGGCAAAGAGCTACCGCATCCCCGGCATCATGCCGCCGAGAAGCGACGCCGTCTTCTTCTGGACCTCTTCGTCGACGCGCCGCGAGGCTTCCCGCGCCGCCGCGAGGATCAGATCCTGCAGCGTCTCGACGTCGGCGGGATCCACGGCGGCCTTGTCGATCTTGACGGAGAGGACTTCCTTCGCCCCGGACATCTCGATCGTCACCATGCCGCCGCCCGAGCTCGCCTCGATCCGCGTCGCGGCGAGCTCCGCCTGCATCTTGGTCTGCATCGCCTGGGCCTGCTGCATCATTTTCTGGATGTTCATGGCGTCCGCCGCTACTCCTCTTCCTTGATCTCCGTCAGCTCGCCGTGAAACAGCTCCATGGCGGAGCGCACCATCGGGTCGGCCTCGGCGCGGGTGCTCGCCCGCTCGCGCGAGATCGTCGACCGCGGGACCTCGCGCGCGACCTTGCCGAGGTCGCCGTCGGCCGGCGGGCCCGTCTTGAGCACGATGCGGAGCGAACGGCCGAAGGCTTCGCGCGCGGCGTCGCCGAGAAGCTTCCGGGCCGCGTGCTCCTCGAGCGCTTCCTTGGCCGCGGCGCGGTCGATCCCGAAGCGGAGCACGAGATCGTCGCCGGCCACGCCGATCGATTCGGCGAGGCTGACCTGCGCGGCGGTCACGCGCCGCTTGGAATCGAGGATCTCGTGGAAACGGGCGATCGGGTCGCCGCCCGGCGGCGCGGCGGCGCTCGACGCCTCTTCCGGCTCGGGCTCGACGGGAACGAGAGAGACGATGCGGGGCCCGGCCTCCGACGGCCTCGGCGGAAGCGGCGGCGCGGGGGCCGGACCGGCCGTCCGCGACGAGCCTCCGGGCGCTCCGGCGATCGCGGCCTCGATGTCCCGGAGCCGCGGCAGCTCCGCGAGCTTCAGGACGAGCATCTGGATCACGAGCCCCGGATCGTCCACGCGGCGCACCTGCTCCTCGGCCTGCAGCGTCAGCGACACCGCCCGGAGCAGATTTTCGTAGGGCATCGCGCGCGAGAGCGCGGTCAGCCGCTCGCGTTCTTCCTTCGGAAGGTCGGTGACGGCCCCGGCCGCGGCGAGGAGGGCTTTCCGGAGAAAGCCCACGAACTCCTTGAGGACGTGCCTCGGGTCGGAGCCTCCGTCGGTCAGCCGCGTGAGGGCCGCGATCGCCGCCGAGCGGTCGCCGCCGGCGATCGAGGAGTACAGCCCCTCGAGGACGTCGCGGTCGACGAGCGCGAGGATCTCGGCGCAGCGGGCCTCGTCGACCTTGCCGCCGGCGAGCGTCGCCGCCTGGTCGAGCAGGGAGAGGGCGTCGCGCAGGCTTCCCTCGGCCGCCCCGGCGAGCAGGCGCAGCGCCCCGGCAGTCGCCTCGATCTTCTCGGCCTTGGCGACCTTGCCGAGCTGGCCCGCGATCTCGGGCACCGTCAGCGCGCGGAAGGCGAACCGCTGGCACCGGGACACGATCGTCGCCGGGATCTTGTGCAGCTCCGTCGAGGCCAGGATGAACCGCGCGTGGGCCGGAGGCTCCTCCAGCGTCTTCAGGAGCGCGTTGAAGGCCTCCGTCGTGAGCATGTGGACTTCGTCGATGATCGCGATCCGGAACCGGTCGCGCTGCGGGGCGTAGCGGACCGTCTCGATGAGCTCGCGGGCGTTCTCGATCTTGCGGTTGGACGCGCCGTCCATCTCGTGGACGTCGAGCGACTCGCCGCGCTCCAGGATCTCGCGGCAGGAGGCGCACTCGCCGCAGGGACGGACGGTCGGGCCCTTGTCGCAGTTGAGCGCCCGGGCGAGCATCCGCGCCGTCGACGTCTTTCCGACGCCGCGGGGGCCCGTCAGCAGGTAGGCCGAGGCCACGCGGCCATCGGCGATGGCGTTGGAAAGCGTCCGCGCCACGGCCTCCTGGCCGACGAGGTCTTCGAAGACGCGGGGACGCCACTTGCGAGGAAGCGCGAGGTGCATCGGGGTCATTGTATGCGCCGCGAGATGAACCCGTCGCGATCCGGAATTCCGGCGGCCGAAGATGAGCTCAGGTTGATCCTGCGGCGCCCGGGGGCGCCTCCTGATCGCTGCTTCCTTCCGGATCTGACGAGGTTCGGAGGCTTCCGTCGCACAGGGCCCGAACTCATCTTCGGCCGCCGGAGCGCGAATTCTATCCCGTCCCGGAAGCGGCGCGAGGGCGGGGCACGAGGAGCGTGACGAGGAGCACGAGCCCGAACGCGAAGCCCGCGGCGAGATCGCTTCCCGCGAACCCGCCCTCCGGAGCCGGCGGCCATGCGCCCAGAGCAGAGCCCGCGGTGTAGAGACCGGAGAAGAGCGCGAGAAACAGGGCCCCCGCGAAAGCCGCGCGCGCGGCCGCGCTCACGGCTTGTCCTTGCAGCGCGCCTTGACGAAGCTGACGACCGCCTCCGCCAGGTTCTTCGGGATGTCGCGCGGCTTGAGCATTCGGAGCGTCCGGCCCGTCGCGCGGTAGGTGTTGAGAAAGACGACGCACGGAGGACAGTGGGAGAGGTGGGCTTCGAGGGCCGAGCGCTCGGTGGACGCCATGGTGCCGTCCTCGTAGTCGCCGAGGTACTCGAGGATCAGCTTGCGGCAATTGATCTCGTCGTGGCTCACGATGCCGCCCTCCGCTCGCCCGAGCCCGTGGGCTGGGGCGCCGAGGCGGCCTCGGCCAGCCGCTGGCGCACGAAGAGACGCGCCCGGTGGAGGCGCGACTTCAGGGCGGGAAGCGAGATCTCCAGGGTCTCGGCGACGTCGACGGGACGCATCTCCTCGACGTCGACCATCCAGATCGCGTCCCGATAGGCGTCGGGGAGCTCGGCGATGAAGCCCTCGGCGCGCTCGGCCAGGTCCCGGGCGATGACCTCGTCCTCGATCCCGTCGACCCAGGCCTGGAACTGAGGCGACGCCTCGTCGCCGCCGAAGCGGGGCACGTAGTCCTCGAGGGAGACGCTGACGGCGGGCTTGCGGCGCCGGGCCCGGCTGTAGGCCGAGTTCAGCGCGACGCGGTAGAACCAGGAAAAGAACTTCTTGGACTCGTCGAAGGTCCCGATCTTCCGGTAGAGGGTCAGGAACGTGTCCTGCGTGGCCTCTTCGGCGTCCTCGGCGTTGCGGAGAACGCCGTACGAAAGCGAGTAGACCCGGGAGTGGTAGCGATCGACCATTTCCCGGAAGGCCTCGTCTTCGCCCTGCTTGATCCGCCGGACCAGCTCGAGGTCGGCGGCGTTCGGATCGTCTGCCATCGGAAAGTACGCTATCGCGGAGGGGTGAAGTTCGGAAACCCCCGCGCAGGACCCCGAGGCGCACATGCCCATACCCACAAGACAAATATGTGTGGCGGAGAGGGGGGGATTCGCGCCGTGGGCAGGGAAACTGTGGCGGAGAGGGGGGGATTCGAACCCCCGGTACGTTTTGCGTACACACGCTTTCCAAGCGTGCTCCTTAAGCCACTCGGACACCTCTCCGGGGCGGGGAATCCTACAACAGGGCCCGAGAGATCGGCGATACCGCGAATCCCCCCTTGCGCCGTCCTCCCGGGACCCTCCTTGGCCGTCATCCCGAGGACGCGAAGCGACGAGGGATCCCGAACTCGACTCGCGACGGATGCCGCGGCTCCGGGCCTGCCGGTGGCGGGATCCCTCGCTATCGCTCGGGATGACGGCGTAATTGGAACTTCCCGACGGCGCGAATCCCCCTCTCCGCCACACTTGAGGTCGAGCCGCGGTTATCGGAGGTTCGACCCACCCAGCAGGCAGCCGCCCGGCTATTCAGGCGTCCGGGCTCGAAGGCGGTTACACTTTCGGCGTGAGCGCAAGGGCGGCGGAGTTTCCCTTCGTGGCCGGGCAGCCGAGCCTGGACTTTCTGAATACGCGGCCGGTGGTGAAGAAGCAGCCCGTCGAGCTGCTGTCCACTCTCGAGGACTTCGTCCGCTGGCTCGGGCGGGCGGGCGCGATGGACTCCAGGGCCGCGGCCGACGCCCTGCGGCGCTGGGGGAACGGGCCCGAGGGCGCCCGGATCGCCGAGCGGGCGCGCAGCTTCCGGGAGACGCTCCGGCACATGATCGACGGGATCGTGAAGGGCCGGGGCGTGCCCTCGGAGGGCCTGGCGGCGATCAACTTCATCCTGGCCGAGAACGACGGCGGCCTGCGCCTCGAGCGCCACGGCGGCGGCTTTCGCACCCGCTTCATTTCGCGGCCGACCCAGCCGATCGCGCTTCTCGGCCACGTCGCCGAGGCCGCGGCGGAGCTGCTCGCCTCGCGCGACCTGCGTCTCATCCGCCGCTGCGGCAACCCCGACTGCGTCCTGTACTTCTACGACACGACGCGCAATCACCGCCGCCAGTGGTGCGCGATGTCGACCTGCGGGAACCTCATGAAGGTCCGGGCCTTCCGCCGACGCCACCGCCGGCGCGGCTGACTCGCCGCAGCGGCGATCACCGCGCCCGGATGGGCAGAACGTCAGCGGCAGCGCCGATCGCTCTCGAGCAGGTCGCGCGACCATCCGGACTCGGTCCGCACCGCTCCTCCCCCTCTCCCATCCGCCGCAGCGTTTCGAAGCTGTAGATCCCGTCGTTGTGGCCATCGGCCCAGTCGATCTGAAGCGCGTACGATCCGACGTGCCGGTGTCCCGCGACCTGAACCGAAAGTGGCGTCAGCGGGCGGTCCGGTCCCCTGTAGATCTTTCCGAAGAGGTCCGGCTCTCCCTTGCACATCGCGCAAGGACACGCGCGGCGGAGCGCGTCCAGCCGGAAGTAGTCCTCGCGCCCGTCGTCCCAAACGATCGCGAGCTCGTTGCCGACGACCATCACGTTGCGGGGGACCGGGATCGCCATGGCTTACTTCAGACCCTTGAGCGACGTAGAGATCCGACAGCCTCCGGATGTAGGTATAGACGTAGTACTTCCCGTCCGGAGTCGGCAACGGCGCAGTCACTTCCGTGACGCCGCTCGCGTCGGCAGGGAGGAGCTCTTTCCAGAGCTCTCGCTTTCCCGTCGCGATGTCGAGCCGGCTCACTTTCGCCGGAAGCTCGGCGCGCCGAAACACCCAGACGGATTTGCCGTCCTCGGTCCAGCCCATCGGCTGGTCGGACGGCCCGAGTCCGGGCACCGGCGCCGGCTCTCCGCCTTCGATCGGGTAGAGATACCAGCGCTGGTCAGGCCCTCGGGCGACGGCGTGCCGCCCGTCCGGCGACACCGAACGGGCCGACGTGCGGTAGCCCTCAGGGCTGATGGCCCGGGGCTTTCCGTCCAGGGGACGCAGGAAAATGCGGGGCCCGTGTCCGGGCTCGCTCGCCGTCATCAGCATCCTCTTGCCGTCCGGCATCCACGCCACGCTTTGCACGTCGATGCCTTCGCGCGGAAGCGTCTTCGGTTCGCCGGCTCCGATCGGGTAGATGAAGATGCGGGGCTCCCCCGACGAGATCCCGAGCAGACCCGCGGCCGACTTCCCGTCCGGCGAGAGAGATTGGGCGCTGCCTTCGCCCAGGCGGACCGCGGGCGCACCGTCGGTGCTGCGGGTATAGGCGGAATACCCCGGACCACCCCCCTCGCCGGACTCGCTGAAGAGGAGCGTCTTGCCGTCGGGCGAGAGATCGTTGGCCAGGGACCAGTCGAGCCAGGTCAGCTCGACCTCTTTCTCCTGACCGGGGCCGCGTCCCAGGTTCCCGAGCCGCTCGACGTCCTGGGTCACGAGGACGCGACCGTCCGCGGCGACGTCCTGCAACGTGAGATTGCCCGTGATCCGGTAGAGCGCGCGTTCCTTCCCACCAAGGGTCGCGGCGTAGAGGGCGCGGTTGCCGCCGACTTTCGCCACCGTGTACCAGACTTCGTCGCCGGAGGGGCTCCAGGCCAGACCGTGGCCGGACGCGAAGGCTCCCCCCAGGGCCCGCTTTTTGCCGGCCTTATCGACGACGGCCACCGTTCCACCGTCGTCCCCGCGAGCCGGATGGTCCAGGAACGCGACCAGATCGCCGCCGGGGGACACACGCACACTCTCGAGCCATCCCGCCGAGCGATACAGGACCTTTCCGATCGGGTACTCGAGCTGTTGCGCGCCCCCAACCTCTCGGACGATCGCCAGCTGTTTGCCGTCCGGTGACCAGTCCGCCCAGAAAACGTCATCGAGCACTTCGCGGGGAGACCCGCCGCCCGCCATCGACAGTTTCGCCAGCGTCCCGGCGCGGACGAACGGGTCGACCGCACGCCGGTTGAGCGAGAGGGCGAGCTCGCCCGTGCGCGACATGGCCAGCACCTCGGCGCCGGGCAGACCGAACGGGCGCGACTCGGGGCTCTCGGGTCGGCTGATGAAGATCTCGAGCGGGTTGCCCTCCCAGCTCGCCGAGTAGTAGATCGTTTGCGCGTCCGGCGCGAAGCGCGCGGACGTGATCACCCCGCGGCGGAACGTCAGCTGTTTGAAGATCGGAGGCTCGACGTGCCAGACGCGCCGGCCGCCGAAGAGGCCGGCCGCTCCCGCCGCCAGGACGGCCAGGGCGACGAGAAGCCAGATCCACTTCGGCCTTCCCGCCCGCACCGCCGCGGCCGCGGCCGCCGACTGGTCCGTCGTCGTCGAGATGGATGCTTCGGAAAGATGGTCGCGCACGTCGGCGAGGTCGCGCGCGAGGTCCTTGGTCGTGCCGAAGCGATCCTCGGGGTCCTTGGAGAGGCAGCGGTCGACGAGCCAGCGCACGGGCGAAGGCACTCGCGGGTTGAGCTGCGCCACGGAATCCGGCTCTTCGCGGATGATCGCCGTCAGCGTCTCCGCGTTCGTCCCGCGCTCGAAGGCGCGTTTGCCGGTCGCGAGCTCGTAGACGATCGAACCGAAGGAAAACTGATCCGACCGAAAATCCAACGGACGGCCCGACGCCTGCTCCGGCGACATGTACCCCACCGTGCCCATGACCATGCCGGGACGCGTCGGGTCCCCCACCGCGGTCTTCAGCGCCGAAACTTCCTGGTCTTCGGGCGTCACGAGCTTCGCCAGACCGAAGTCCAGGATCTTGGCGAAGCCGTGCTTGGAGACCATGACGTTCTGCGGCTTCAGGTCGCGGTGCACGATTCCCGCCGCGTGTGCCGCGGCGAGGCCTTCGGCGATCTGGGTCGAGATCTCGAGGAGCTTCTTCACCGGAACGGGACCCGACGCCACGAGGTCCTTCAGCGTCCCGCCCTCGACGAGCTCCATCGCGATGTACACCGTCGAGTCGTGCGTGCCGATGTCGTAGACCGTCAGGATGTTCGGATGCGAAAGTGCGGAGGCCGCGCGCGCCTCGCGCTCGAAGCGCGACCGGCGCTCCGGATCGGCCGCCAGCTCCGCCGGCAGGACCTTGACCGCGACGTCGCGCTTCAGCCGCTCGTCCCGCGCGCGGTAGACCTCCCCCATCCCGCCCGCGCCGATGGGCGCGACGATCTCGTAGGGACCGAGCTTGGTTCCGGTGGCCAGGCTCATTTCATGCCGTCGACGAGCTGCAGGTAGGAGAGGACTCGCAGATAGCTGTAAGCGTAGTAGCGACCGTCCGGCGTGACGACGAAGCGACTGATCGAGTTGAGACCCGCCGCATCGGCGACCATCAGCTCCTTCCAGAGTTCCACTTTGCCGGTCGCCATGTCGTAGCGACTGACGCGCAACGGAATCGTCTGGTCTTCCTGGACATAGAGGGACTTTCCGTCGGCCGAGAATCGCACGGGCCGATGGTTCGCCCCGAGGCCCGCAAGCGCCCGCGGCTCGCCGCCGGCCAGCGGATACAGGTAATTCTTGCGATCCGGCCCTCGGACCACCACGCCTTTCTCGTCGGGGGTAATCGTGCCGCGGTACATCGAGTAGCCCTCCGGCGTCAGGGGCTTCGACTTGCCGCCGGCGACGTCGCGCAGATAAAGCCGGGTGCCCTGCCCCGCCTGGGTCGCGGTGTAGACGATCTGCTTGCCGTCCGGCAGGAAGTCGGCGTTGATCGGATCGATGCCTTCGCGGGACAGGGCTCGCGGCTCCCCGACGCTCGTCGGAAGGAGGACGATCTGGGGGGATTCCTCCGAGGTGATCGAGATCGCCCAGGCTCCGTCGGGCGAGAAGGCCTCGGTGGACCCCGCTCCGAGCCGGATCGCGGGAGAGCCGTCGGTCTTGCGCAGGTACGCGGAGTACCCCGAACCGCCGCCCTCGCCGGACTCCGTGATGAGGATCCTCTGGCCATCCAGAGACATGTCGGTGACGAGGGAGTAATCGAGCCAGGACAGCTCCCGATCCTTGTCGTCTCCCGGTCCGCGCTCGAGGATGCCGAGTCGCGCGCTCTCGTTGGTCATGAGCACGTGCCCGTCCTTCGAGATGTCGCGGATCGTGCTGATGCCCGGAACGCGGCCCACCAGACGGGTCTTGCCACCCCGAGTCACGGCGTGGACGGCGCGGTTGAACCCGCCCTCCGCGGCCGTGTACCAGACTTCCCCTCCGTCCGGCGTCCAGACGAGCCCCTGGATCGTCGCGTAGACCTGCGTGAGATTGGTCTTCTTGCCTGCCAGGTCGACGATCGCAACCCGCCCGCCGTCGTCGTTCGGAAACGGGTGATCGACGAAGGCCACGACGTCGCCCTTGGGCGAGACCCGGATCTGGCCGACCCATCCGGTGGTGTCGAAGAGGACCTTTCCGATCGGGTACTCCAGGCGGGTCTTGATGCCGACTTCGCGGACGATCGCGAGGGTCTGGCCGTCGGGACTCCAGTCCGCGAACTGGACATCGTCGAGGATGTCCCGCGGCGCGCCGCCCGCGATCGAGATCCGGGCCAGGCGGCCCGTCCGGACGAAGGCGTGCAACGGGTGGCGGTTCAAGGACACCGCCATCTCGCCGGACTTCGAGATCGACAGAACCTCGGCCGCGCCGAGCCCGAACGGCCGCGACTCGGGACTCTCGGGGCGATTGATGAAGACCTCGAAGGGCTTTGCCCTCCCAGCCCGCGGAATAGACGATCGTCTGGCCGTCCGGCGCGAAGAGCGCGCTGCCCACCTCTCCGCGGGAGAACGTGATCTGCCGAAAGGCCGGCGGCTCGACGAAGCCGGCCTTCTTGCCGGCCGAATAGACGAAAGGCGCGGCGATCGCGGCACCGAGCACGGCCGCGAGAGCGAGCAGCAGCCAGGGCTTCCGGGAGCGCTGCGTGCGGCAGGGCGTGCACCCCGGTCGCGGTGGACGTGCCCGAGAGACCGGACAGGGCCTCGAGGTCGAAGGCGACGTCGCGCGCCGACTCGAACCGCTCTTCCGGGTTCTTCTCGAGGCAGTGGCGCACGATCCGATCCAGCCCCGGAGGCACGTCCTTGTTCGTCTGCGAGAGATCCGGCGGCTCCTTCGTCAGGATCGCCGTGATCGTGTCCGCCGCCGTGTCGCCGCGGAACGCGCGCTGGCCCGCCAGCATCTCGTAGAGGATCGTCCCGAAGGAGAAGAGATCGCTCTCTTGTCCGCCGGCTTGCCGCGGACCTGCTCGGGCGACATGTAGCCCATCGTCCCGAGCACCACGCCCGGCTGCGTCCCGCCGGAGACCGTTCCGACATCCGTCTGGCCGCTCTCGCCGCCGTCCAGCTTCAGCTTCGCGAGACCGAAGTCCAGGATCTTGACCCGCCCGTCTTTCGTCAGGAAGACGTTCTCGGGCTTCAGATCCCGATGGACGATCCCCTTCTCGTGCGCCGCGGCGAGTCCCTTGGCGATCTGCACCGCGTAGTCGATCGATTTGCGCGGCGAGATCGCGCCGGGGCCCAGGCGGCTCCTCAGCGTCTCGCCCTCGAGGAGCTCCGTCACGATGTACGGAGCGCCGTCGTGCATCCCGAAGTCGTAGACGGCCGTGATGTTCGGATGGTTCAGGACACCCGCCGCGCGCGCCTCGGCCTCGAAGCGCTTCAGCCGGTCCGGGTCCTGAGAGAACGTCGCCGGCAGGACCTTGATCGCCACCTCGCGGGTGAGTCGCGGATCCCTCGCTCGATAGACCTCTCCCATCCCGCCCGCCCCGATGGGCGCGAGGATCTCGTAGGGACCGAGTTTGCTTCCGGTGGAAAGGGTCAAGGCGGGTGGATTCTACGACGACCGCGGGTCACGCTCATGCGCCCCCCTGAGAGCCGGCGGAGAGCGTCATGGGGAGCGGCGGGACTCTACCTGGCGCCCTTCAGACCGTCGACGACGTACATGTCGGACAGCGTCCGCGAGTATCCGTAGACGTACTCCAACCCGTCGGGCGTCGGGATCACGGGCGAAATGTCCTGGATGCCCGAGCCGTCACTCGGCATGAGCTCTTTCCAGAGCTCGCGCTTGCCGGTCGTCACGTCCAGCTTGAAGACTCGCGCCGGAACGTCCCGGCGGCGGAAGACATAGAGGGACCGTCCGTCGGCGGTCCACCCGGCGGGAGTTTCGTCCGGCTCGAGGCCGGGAATCGGTTGCGGTTCGCCGCCCTGGAGCGCGTAGAAGTAGCGCTTGCGGTCGGGCCCGAGCACGATCACCGACTTACCGTCGGGAGACACCGTCCTGGAAACCAGCCGGTAGCCCTCGGGCGTCAGGGCCTTGGGTCCTGCGCCCCCGTCGACGGGCATCGTGAACACGCGGCTGCCGCGACCCGGCTCGCTGGAGGTGAACACGATTCCTTTTCCGTCCGGCAGCCAGTCGCCCGACGACTCGACGGCGAGATTTCCCGTCGGCAGCAGCTTTTTCTCGCCGGCCCCGGTCGGATAGAGCCAGAGCTGAGGCTTTTCGCTGCGCGGCGTATTGGCCGTGACCCACTTGCCGTCGGGTGAGATGGCCATGGCGACGCCATCTCCGAGCCGCACGGGCGGAGAGCCGTCGGTGCCCCGAATGAAGGCGGAGTAGGCGGAGCCCGAGCCCTCGCCGGTTTCCGCGAAGAGGAGCATCTTGCCGTCCCGCGACAGGTCGAACGCGGCCGACCAGTCGAGCCACGAGAGATCTCGCTCCTTCGCATCGCCGGGCCCGCGGCCCAGCACGCCGATCCGGATGACGTCGTGGGACACGAGAACGCGTCCGTCCTCGCCGATGTCCTGGATCGTGAGGCTCTCCGTCACGCGCGCGAGCAGGCGTTCCCGGCCCGTGAGCGTCACCGAGTGGATGGCCCGATTCCCTCCGACACGTGTCCCGGTGAACCACACTTCCCTTCCGTCCGGCGTCCACGCGAGCCCTTCGACCGACGAGAACACCCCCGCGAGGGTCCGCTTCTTCCCGGAAAGATCGACGAGGAGAACCGACCCGCCATCGTCGCGACGGATCGAATGATCGATAAAAGCGATGGAGTCTCCCTTGGGAGAGACGCGCGGATGGCTGATCCAGCCGCTCGACTGGAAGAGCACCTTGCCGGCCGGGTATTCGAGCTGCTTTCGCCCGTTGACCTCACGAACGACGGCATAGCTGGTCCCGTCGTGTCCCCAATCGGCCCACTCGACGTCGTTGAGAATCGACCGCGGAGCGACGCCCCCCGACACGCTCACCTGCGCCAGCGTGCCCGCGCGGATGAAAGCCTCGACGATGTGGCGGTCGAGAAGGACGAGCATCTCGCCCGCCTTCGAGATGGCCGCGACGTCCGCGCCGACGAGGCCGAAGACCCGCGACTCGGGCCGGTCCGTGCGCGTCGCGAACACCTCGACGGGTTTGCCGTCCCAGGCTGCGGCGTAGATCACGGTCTGGCCGTCCGGGGCAAAGCGCCCCGAGTACACCTCGCCGCGCCGGAACGTGAGCTGCTGGTAGTTCGGCGGCGGAATGAAGCCGACTTTCAGTCCGTAGCGGTACCCGGCCGCGAGTCCGGCGGCGAGCGCCACGGCCGCGGCGATCAGCGCCGGGGCGATCCAGCGCGCGCGCTTCGGCGCGGCCGGCAGGGCGATCACTCCCGTCGGAGTCGAAACGTGCGAGAGCGACTCCAGATCGAACGCCACGTCGCGGGCCGACTCGAAGCGCTCCTCCGGGTTCTTCTCCAGGCAGTGCCGCACGATCCGATCGAGGCCCGGAGGGACGTCCTTGTTCGTCTGGGAGATGTCCGGCGGCTCTTTCGACAGGATCGCCGTGATCGTGTCCGCCGCCGTGTCGCCGCGGAACGCCCGCTGGCCCGAGAGCATCTCGTAGAGGATCGTCCCGAAGGAGAAGAGGTCGCTCCGCCGGTCCGCCGGCTTCCCGCGGACCTGCTCGGGCGACATGTAGCCCATCGTCCCGAGCACGACGCCCGGCTGGGTCCCGCCCGAGACCGTCCCCGCATCCGTCTGGCCGCTCTCCGCGCCGTCCAGCTTCAGCTTGGCGAGGCCGAAGTCGAGGATCTTGACCCGCCCGTCCTTCGTGACAAAGACGTTCTCGGGCTTCAGGTCGCGGTGGACGATCCCCTTCTCGTGCGCGGCGGCGAGACCCTTCGCGATCTGCACCGCGTAGTCGATCGCCTTGCGCGGCGAGATCGCGCCCGGGCCCAGGCGGCTCCGCAGCGTCTCGCCTTCGAGGAGCTCCGTCACGATGTACGGAGCGCCGTCGTGCATCCCGAAGTCGTAGACCGCGGTGATATTCGGATGGTTGAGCACCCCCGCCGCGCGCGCCTCGGCCTCGAAGCGCTTCAAGCGATCCGGATCCTGCGAGAACGACGCCGGCAGCACCTTGATCGCCACCTCGCGCGTCAGCCGCGGATCGCGCGCGCGGTAGACCTCGCCCATCCCGCCGGCCCCGATCGGCGCGAGGATCTCGTAAGGACCGAGCTTGCTACCGGCGGAAAGTGTCATTTGGAGCGGCGGGATTCTATACGGGAGCCGTGGCTGGAACCGTCGACGTAGAGGTCCGCGGGCCGCTGAGGTCGAGTCATCTACTTCAGTCCCTCCACCACGTAGAGGTCCGCGAGACTCCGCTGGTAGGAATAGGCGTAGAACTTCCAGTCGGGCGTGACGCTGACCGGGCTGACGGTGATGACTCCCGCGGGGTCGGGTGGCATGAGCTCTTTCCACGGGTCCTTTTTGCCGCTGCCGATGTCGAGCAGCATGACCCGGGCCGGAACTTCTCCTCGCCGGCGAACGAGGAGTGAGCGGCCGTCGGCCGAAATCGAAAACGGAATGTCCCCGGCGAGCAGTCCGGGAATCGGCGTCGGCTCGCCCCCTTTCAACGGATAGAAGTAGAAGCGCTGATCCGGCCCGGTGACCGCCGTGACGCTTCCGTCCGGGGAAGATCCCGACCAGAGCATCCGATAGCCCTCGGGAGAGATGGCGCGCGGCTTGTCCTCCTCGACACCTTGCAGCCAAAGCCGTACGCCGCGACCGGGCTCGGCCCCGGAGAACAGGATCTTGCGCCCGTCGGGAAGGAAGGTGGCCAGGTCGATGCGGAGGCCGGCTGGGGGGAAGGTCTTCGGCTCTCCCGCTCCGATCGGATAGAGAACGATCCGCTGATTTCCAGCTCCCCCCACGATGGCGAGCGCCAGCCGGCCGTCGCTGGCGAGCTTGAAAGGGTTGCCGGGCCCCAGACGCACGGCGGGCGAGCCATCGGCCCTCCGGACGTAGGCGGAGCCGCCGGCACCGCCTCCTTCGGCGCTCTCTCCAAAAAGCAGAGTCTGCCCGTCCGCCGAAACATCTCGGATGAGCGACCAGTCGAGCCAGGAAAAGTCCCGCTCCTTCTCGGCTCCCGACAGCAGTGCCGAGATTCCCAGCCGCGCCTTGTCCTGAACCATCAGCACCCGGCCGTCCTTCGAGGCGTCCTCGAGGGTCAAACCGCCGGTCGCTTTGGCCAGAACCCGTACCTTTCCGGCACGAGACGCGGCGTAGAGCTCCCGGTTGGATCCGTAGGTCGCGACGGTGAACCAGACCTCGTTTCCGTCGGGCGACCAGCAGAGCCCCTGGGCGCTGGCGAAGAGCTCCGAGAGCAACCGGCGCTTTCCGGAAAGGTCCACGATCGCCGGCGAACCCCCGTCGTCCCCCTGGACGGGATGATCCAGGAACGCAACTTCGTCTCCCCGGGGCGAGACGCGAGGATGGGAGATCCAGCCGGCCGTCTCGTACAGGACCTTGCCGGGGGGAAACTCGAGGCGGACCTTGCCGCCGAGATCCCGGACGACCGCCAGGCTCTGGCCGTCCGATTTCCAGTCCGCAAACTGAATATCCTCGAGAACCTCTTTCGGCGAGCCTCCGCCCGTCATGCCGAGCCGAGCGAGCGTGCCGCTCCTCGCAAACGGGAGCGAAGCACGGCGGTTGAGCGAGACCGCCATCTCACCGGAGCGAGCGATCGAGAGCAGTTCGGCTCCGGGGAGTCCGAACGGGCGCGACTCGGGGCTGTCGAGGCGGGTCTGGAAGATCTCCATGGGCCTTCCGTCCCAGCTTGCCGAATAGAGAATCGTCTGCCCGTCGGGTGCGAACCGCGCCGAACCGATCAGACCGCGGCGAAACGTCAGCTGGCGAAAGGACACCGGCGCGACATGCCCCGCCCTCTTGCCGGCCACGTAGGCACCCGCGGCCACACCGATCAGCACGACGGCCGCGCCGAGCAGCAACGGCAGACGGCGGCGTCGAGTCACCGGCAGGTGCGTCTGCGTCGAGGCCCGGGGGGTGGAGACGCCCGAGAGCGCCTCGAGGTCGAACGCGACATCGCGCGCCGACTCGAACCGCTCCTCCGGGTTCTTCTCCAGGCAGTGCCGCACGATCCGATCCAGCCCCGGAGGCACGTCCTTGTTCGTCTGCGAGAGATCCGGCGGCTCCTTCGTCAGGATCGCCGTGATCGTGTCCGCCGCCGTGTCGCCGCGGAACGCCCGCTGCCCCGCGAGCATCTCGTAGAGGATCGTGCCGAAGGAGAAGAGATCGCTTCGTTTGTCGGCCGGCTTGCCGCGGACCTGCTCCGGCGACATGTAGCCCATCGTCCCGAGCACCACGCCCGGCTGCGTGCCGCCGGAGACCGTTCCCGCATCCGTCTGGCCGCTCTCGGCGCCGTCCATCTTCAGCTTGGCGAGCCCGAAGTCGAGGATCTTGACCCGCCCGTCTTTCGTCAGGAAGATGTTCTCGGGCTTCAGATCGCGATGCACGATCCCCTTCTCGTGCGCCGCGGCGAGGCCCTTCGCGATCTGCACCGCGTAGTCGATCGCCTTGCGCGACGAGATCGCGCCGGGACCCAGGCGGCTGCGCAGCGTTTCGCCTTCGAGAAGCTCCGTCACGATGTACGGCGCGCCGTCGTGCATCCCGAAGTCGTGGACCGCCGTGATGTTCGGGTGGTTCAGCACGCCCGCCGCCCGCGCTTCAGCCTCGAAGCGCTTCAACCGATCCGGATCCTGCGAGAACGTCGCCGGCAGCACCTTGATCGCCACCTCGCGCCCGAGCCGCGGATCGCGCGCGCGGTAGACCTCGCCCATTCCGCCCGCGCCGATCGGCGCGAGGATCTCGTAAGGGCCCGAGCTTCGTTCCGGCGGCGAGAGTCATTTCAGGTTTTGCACCTGATAAAGCGTCGAGAGAACCCGAACGACACCGACGAGCATCGTCCCGACCGTCCGGAGTGACGCGCACCGGACCGAAGGAGGTCACGCCGCCGGCGTCGCTGCCGGACGAGATCCCGAATATGGGTCCGGCGACCGGACGCGACATCGATGAGATCGAGCGTGCAGGGGATCCCCGACTGCGAGACGTAAAGGCCCTTCCCGTCCGTTGTCCAGCCCGCCGGAGTGTCCGCCGGACGGGAGGCCGGCAGATCCGTCGGCGACCCCCCGCCGAAGGGTAGAGATGCACGCGGTTATCCGGACCGATCGCGGCGATCCAGCGCGAGTCCGGCGAAACGAAGAGGCGCGTCGCGGCGATGCCCTCCTCGCTCATCGGTTTCGGCCGCACCTCCCGCCACGTCCTGCACGTAGATGCGACTGCCTCGTCCCGGCGCATTCGCGACGAATACGAACTTCGAACCGTCCGGCCAGAAATCGCCATACGCGGTTCTTCCGAGGTCGTCCGGGCGGGAACGCCTTCGGCTGTCCGATCTTGACCGGGACGAGGACGAAGTGGGATCGGTTCGAAAGTCTCGCGCGTGAGCGCCCATGCGGAATCGGGCGATCAAAGCAATCGCCGACGCCATCTCCCAGGCGCACGGCGGGAGCGCCGTCGGTCGGCCGCAGATAGACGCCGCCCGCCGGGCCGCCGCCTTCGCCGGATTCGTCGAACAGCATCAGCTTCCCGTCCGCCGACAGGGCGCGATCGTTCGCCCAGTCGAACCAGGTCAGGTCCTTGCCCGCCGGCTCACCGGGCCCGAAAACGAGCACGCTCGCACGGTAGTCGTCCTCCGTGATCAGAGCGCCGCCGTCCTTCCTCACGTCGAGAAGCGCCGGAGTGCCCTGCATCGTCCGGATGAGCCGGAGCTTGCCCGCCGGAGTGACGCCGTAGACCATGCGCTCGATGCCCTCGCGCGCCGCCGTGAACCAGATCTCGCGACCGTCCGGCGACCAGGCCAGGCCCTGCACCGTGGCCCATCCCCCGGCGAGATCGGTCTTCTTGCCGGCCCGATCCACGATCGCCACGGCGCCGTCGTCCCCCGCCGAGGAGTGGTCGATGAACGCGATCGTGCCGACCGTCCGGAGAAAAGCGCGGATTCTGGAGCCAGCCGGCCGTTTCGTAGAGAACCTTGCCGATCGGATATTCGAGTCGCGATCCTTTCCGCCTAGCGATGCACGACGGCGAGCTCGGAGCCTCCCGGCGCCCACTCGGCGTAGCTGGCGTTCGCCAGAACCTCCTTGGGCGCCGCGCCCGACAGGGGCACGCGAGCGAGAGTCCCGTGGAGCGCAAATCCCGTGAGGTTGTAATTCGGCTCGAGCAGGACCGCCATCTCGCCGGAGGACGAGATCGACAGAAGCTCCGCCGCCGGCAGCGGGAGAGTGGAAGATTCCGGGTTCCCGGGTCGAAGCGAGTAGATCCGAGGAGGAGCGCCGCTCCAGGCGGCCGTGTAGTAGACCGTGCTGCCGTCCGGACCGAACCGGGCCGTGCTGACGGTGCCGCGCTGGAAGGTCAGGCGCTGGAAGGTCGGCTGCGTCGACGATGCGGTGCGGCGGCCCGCGAAGAGCCCCACCAGGGCGCCCACGACGGCCGCCAACCCGAGAAGAGCCCAGGGCAGTCGCGTGCGTTTCGCGGGAAGCGCTTGCACGCCGGTGACCGAAGGCGCGGAGACGCTCGAAAGCGCCTCGAGATCGAAGGCCACGTCCCTCGCCGACTCGAAGCGCTCCTCCGGGTTCTTCTCCAGGCAGTGCCGCACGATGCGGTCGAGGCCCGGGAGGCACGTCCTTGTTGGTCTGGGAGATGTCCGGCGGCTCTTTCGACAGAATCGCCGTGATCGTGTCCGCCGCCGTGTCGCCGCGAAACGCTCTCTGCCCCGAGAGCATCTCGTAGAGGATCGTCCCGAACGAGAAGAGATCGCTCCGCTTGTCGGCCGGCTTGCCGCGCACCTGCTCGGGCGACATGTAGCCCATCGTGCCGAGCACGACGCCCGGCTCCGTCCCGCCGGAGACCGTCTTCATGTCGGTCTTGCCGCTCTCCGCGCCGTCCAGCTTCAGCTTGGCGAGGCCGAAGTCGAGGATCTTGACCCGCCCGTCTTTGGTCAGGAAGACGTTCTCGGGCTTCAGATCGCGGTGGACGATCCCCTTCTCGTGCGCGGCCGCGAGTCCCTTCGCGATCTGCACCGCGTAGTCGATGGCCTTCCGCGGCGAGATCGCGCCCGGGCCGAGCCGGCTCCGAAGCGTCTCGCCTTCGAGGAGCTCCGTGACGATGTAGGGCGCGCCGTCATGCTCGCCGAAGTCGTAGACGGCCGTGATGTTCGGATGGTTCAGCGCCCCGGCCGCCTGGGCTTCCTGCTCGAAGCGCTTCAGGCGATCCGGGTCTTGCGAAAACGACGCCGGCAGCACCTTGATCGCGACGTCGCGCTTGAGCCGCTCGTCGCGCGCCCGATAGACCTCGCCCATCCCTCCGGCGCCGATCGGCGAGAGGACCTGATAGGGACCGAGCTTCGTTCCGGCGACGAGTGTCATTTCAGATCCCGGACCCAGTACAGCGTCGAGAGGATGCGATTGAAGCCCAGCATCATCGTCTGACCGTCGGCCGTCACGCGGGCCGATCCGCGGGAGAACATCCCGGCGATGTCGCTCGCGACGAGGTCTCGAACATGCGTCCGGGCTCCGGAAGCGACGTCGATCACATCGACGCGGCAAGGGTACCCGCTGGAGACATAGAGGCCCTTGCCGTCGGCCGTCCACCCCGCAGGAACGTCGCCGGCCCTGGACGCCGAGAGCTCCGTCGGGGAGCCGCCCGCCGAAGGGTAGAGGTAAATTCTTCGATCGGGGCCCAACGCCGCGATCCAGCGCGCGTCCGGTGAAACGAAAAGCCGGCTGTAGTTGATGCCTTCCGGGCTGATCGGCGGTGGCCGCCCCTCCCGACACAGCCTGGACGTAGAGACGGGCTCCCTGGCCCGGTGCGTTCGCTTCGAAGACGAAACGCTTCCCGTCGGGGAAGAACGCGCCGTAGATGACGGCCGCCCCGAATTGGTCAGGCGGAAACTCGCGCGGCTGCCCCGCTTTCACCGGAACGAGGGCGAAGCGCTGCGGCTCGGCGGCGGTCCGCGTCATCGCGTATGCCCCGTCGGGCGAGAGCGCCAGTCCGGTTCCCTCGCTCAGTCGCACCGCCGCGGATCCGTCGGTCGGACGCAGGTACACCGAACCGTTGGGGCCGCCGCCTTCGCCCGTTTCATCGAAGAGCAGCAGCTTCCCGTCGGTCGACATCCCCCGATCGCTCGTCCAGTCGAACCAGCCCAGGTCCTTCGGCTCGGGTTGTCCCGGGAGGAAACGCGAGCGTCCCCGAGCGGTAGTCGTCCTCCGTCACGAGAGCGTTCGGACCGGCCAGATCGAGCAGTGCCGGCGTCCCCTGCATCGTCCGGACGAGTCGGAGCTTGCCGGACGAGGTGACCGCGAAGATTCCCCGCTGGATCCCGGTGCGCGCGGCTGTAAACCAGATCTCACCGCCGTCCGCCGACCAGACGAGTCCCTGGACGGTCGCAAACCCGGTGGCGAGGTCGGTCTTCTTGCCGGCGAGATCGACGAGGGCAACTCCGCCGCCGTCGGCGTTTCCCGGGTGGTCGATGAACGCGATCCGCTTCCCGTCCGCCGAGAAGCGCGGGTCCTGGATCCAGCCCGCAGTCTCGAAGAGCACTTTTCCGATCGGGTATTCCAGCCGGTCCTTCCCGGAAACGCGGTGGACGACGGCGAGCTCCGATCCGCCGGGAACCCAGTCGGCGCCGGTGACGTCCTGCAGGACTTCCTTCGGGACTCCTCCCGAAAGCGGCACTCTCGCGACGGTGCCGAGGGCTTGCGTGAACCGGCTGAGCTTGGGCTCGACGAGAATCGCCATCTCGCCTGCGGAGGAGATGCCGAGCAACCTCGCCGGCGGAACGGGCAGCGGCGAGGACTCGGGAATGCCGGGCCGCAGGGAGTAGATCCTTGGACCCGCGCCATCCCACGAGGCGCTGTAGTAGGCGGTCTGCCCGTCGGGCCCGAAGCGAGCGGTATAGACGGTGCCTCGCTGGAAGGTCAGGCGCTGGAAGGTCGGCTGCGAGACGGAGACAGTTCGGCGGCCGAGGACGAGTCCCCCGATGGCCGCAAGGAGAATGCCGGCGATCAGAATCGGAATCGCCCGGGACCGGCGGCGCGCCGGCTCGACGACGCCGGTCGCTCCGGACGCCGTGGACGTGACCTCGCCGATGTGCTCGCGCACGCTCTTCAGATCCCGCGCGAGATCGCGGGTCGAGGCGTAGCGCTCGTCGGGATCCTTGGCGAGACAGCGCTCGACGATCCAGCGCAGCGGCGCCGGCGCGCGCGGGTTGACCTGCGCGACCGGCTCGGGCTCGTCCTGGATGATGGCTGCCAGCGTCTGCGCCCCCGTGTCCCTTCTGGAACGCGCGCTTGCCCGTCGCCATCTCGTAGAGGATCGAGCCCAGAGCGAACTGGTCCGAGCGGAAGTCCGCCGGCTTCCCGCTCGCCTGCTCCGGCGACATGTAGCCGACCGTGCCCATCACCGTGCCCGGGCTGCGTCTCCTGGTGGATCGCCGTCGGCGCGCCGGTGATCTGGTCCTGCGGCGCGACGAAGAGCTTCGCGAGACCGAAGTCGAGCAGCTTGACGTAGCCGTCCTTCGAGACGATGACGTTCTCGGGCTTCAGATCCCGGTGCACGATCCCGGCGCCGTGCGCCTTCGCCAGCGCTTCCGCGATCTGCACCGTCACGTCGAGCAGCTTCTTCGTCGGGACAACTCCTTCGGCCAGCAGCTCCCGCACGCTCGGGCCGTCCACGAGCTCCATCGCGATGTATGAGGAGCCGTTCGCCTTACCGATCTCGTGGATCGTGACGATGTTCGGATGGTTCAGGGCCGACGCCGACCGCGCCTCCTGCTCGAAGCGCGCGAGGCGGTCCGCGTCCTGCGAGAACGCCGCCGGCAGCACCTTGATCGCCACCTCGCGCCCGAGCCGCGGATCCTTCGCCCGGTAGACCTCGCCCATCCCTCCCGCGCCGATCTGGCCGAGGATCTCGTACGGTCCGAGTTTCGTCCCTGCGCCGAGTGTCACTTCACGCCATCCACGAGATACAGATCCGAGAGGATCCGGTTGAAGGTGTAGACATATGCGTCACCATTGGGCGTCGGAATGACGCCGATCTGGTTGACGCCCGCCGCGTCGGCCGGCATCAGGGTCCGCCAGAGCTCCTTGCGTCCGGTCGCGATCTCGAGCCGGAAGACCCTTGCGGGCAGCTCCAGTCCACGATGGACGTATAGAAAACGACCATCGGGGCTCACCTGGTCCACGCGGTCTCCCGGGTCGAGACCGGGGACGACCGTCGGTTCGCCGCCGGAGAGCGGGTAGAGGTAAGTCTTCCGATCGGGCCCGGCGGCTACGAACCACTTGCCGTCCGGGACCACGAAAGCGCCTTCGTACCCTTCCGGAGCCACGGCCCGAGGCTTTCCGCCGTCAACGCCCCTCAAGTAGATCCGGGGTCGGTGTCCGGCCTCGGTCGCGTTGAAGAGAATCTGCTTGCCGTCCGGCGTGAAGGTCGCGGCATAGACCGAAAGCCCTTCTTTCGATAAGAGCTTCGGTTCGCCTGCGCCGGTCGGGTAGAGCACGATCTGCGGGTCAGAAGTGGGGTGAACGACCGCGAGGGCCCACTCGCCGTCCGCCGAAAGATCCTGCCCGGATCCCTCCCCCAGGCGCACGGCCGGGGAACCGTCCGTTCCTCTCAGGTAAACCGAGTAGCCCGCTCCTCCTCCCTCGCCCGACTCAGAGAAGAGAACCCTTTTGCCGTCCATGGACATGGCGGCGGGCAGAGACCAATCGAGCCAGGTGAGTTCGCGCTCCTTCGATTCGCCCGGCGGGAGAGCGATCATTTCTCTCCTCCAGGTTTCCCGCGTCACGAGCGACCGGCCGTCGCGCGCGATGTCCTGAAGCGTCAGGTTGCCCGGAACGCCGAGGAGGTCTCGAACCTTTCCGCCCCGCGTCGTCGAATGGAGCGAGCGGTTGCCGCCGACCCGGGCGGCCGTGAACCAGATTTCTCCACGCGGCGTCCAGGCGAGGCCCTGCGCTGTGGCGAAGCTCTCCGAGAGCTTCTTCACCTGGGCCGAGCCGGGTGCCCGTAACCAGAGTCATCGAACGCCTTCGACGAGATAGAGGATCGAGAGGCTCCGGAAAAAGCTGTAGGCGTAGGCGCCGTTCGGGGCGCTCTTGAATGCGATCAGGCCATTCAACCCCGTGGCGTCGGCCGGCAGGAACTCGCGCCACAGCTCCTCGCGGCCCGTCTCGGGGTCGAGCGCGTACACGCGGGCGGGCAACTCGGTGGAGCCGCCTTTGCGCAGTAGCAGCCGCCCGTCCGGGAGCCAGCCAGTGAGCGACCACGTGGCCTCGATGCCCGGGACCTCCTTCAGCGCCCCGCCCTCGATCGGAACGATGAACGTCACGCCCTTAGGTCCTCGCCCTGCGAGGCGCTTTCCGTCGGGAGAGATCTGAATCCCCCGATAGCCTTCCGGGGTGAGGGGCCGCGGCGCGCTGCCTTCCGCGTCGAAGACGTAGGTCCGCAATTCGTGCCCTTTTTCGGCGCCGACAGCCAGAAGATGCCGTCCGTCGGGCAGCCACCGGGCCGCTCGCAGGGCGAGCCCGCCGGCCGGGACTTTCTTCGCCTCGCCTGCGCCCGTGGGATAGATGGCGATCTCCGGCGCCTCCGGCGAGCCGACGAACGCCAGCACCTGCTTTCCGTCGCGAGAGATCGACTGAGCGCTTCCCTCTCCGAGCCGCACGGCGGGCGAGCCGTCGAGCGCGCGCAGGTAGACCGAATAGCCTTTGCCCCCGCCTTCGCCGGCTTCCGTGAAGACGACGAATCGGCCGTCGTCGGAGAGGTCGGCCATCAGGCTCCAGTCGAGCCAGGACAGGTCGACCTCCTTCGCGTCGGCCGCGGCGCCGCGCGCGATCACGCCGATCTGTCCGGTGTCGTGCGATATCAGGACGCGCCCGTCCCGCGTGACGTCCTGCAGCGTCAGCGATCCGGCGACGCGGGCGAGCGTTCGGGTCTTGCCGGACAGCGTGGCGCTGCGGAGGACGCGATTGCTTCCGACCTCGGCCGCCGTGTACCAGACGTCCTTACCGTCGGGGGACCACGCGAGACCGCTCGCCGTCGCGTAGACCGGCGAAATCGTCGTCTTTTTCCCGGAGAGATCGACAACGGCGACCGAGCCGCCGTCGTCGTTGATCGCACCATGGTCCAGGAAGGCGATCCGGCGGCCGTCCGGCGATACGCGAGGGTTCCCGATCCAACCGGTGGTCTCGAACAGCACCTTCCCCGGCGGAAACTCGATCCGGCGTTTCCCCTTCTCGATCCGCACGACGGCGAGTTCCTTCCCGTCGGGAGACCAGTCGGCGTAGTCGACGTTCTCGAGGAGAGCTCGCGGGGCCCCTCCGGTCGCGCTGACGCGGGCGAGGGTGCCGGGACGCGTGAACGCCGTGTCGAAGTCCGCTCCGAGGAAGACTGCCACCTCGCCGGAGGAAGAGACTGCGGCGAGGTCGGCGCCCGGAATTCCGAACGGTCGCGAATCCGGGCTGTCGGGCCGGCTGACGTAGATCTCGGCCGGCTTTCCGTCCCAGGCCGCGGTCGTCAGGATCGTCTTGCCGTCGGATCCGAAGCGCGCGCCCCAGATCGCTCCCTTGCGATAGGTCAGCTGCTTGAAGGACGGCGGTTCCGAAATCCCCTTCGACTTGCCCACGAGGTAGCCGCCAACGAGAAGGGCCGCCGCGGCGAGCGCGCCGGCGAGCAGGGGAAGCGGACGGAAGCGCGAGGCCACGGCCGGTCGCGCCGTGATCGCGGACGAGGACGTCCCCGACAACGACTCGAGATCGAACGCGAGATCGTGCGCCGAGTGGAACCGCTCTTCCGGGACTCTTCTCGAGGCAATGCCGGACCACCCGCTCGAGCCCGGGCTGGACGTTCTTGTTCGTCGCCGACAGATCCGGCGGCTCTTCTC